>CAWGUS010000006.1:0-95818 GCA_963825755.1 uncultured Actinomycetota bacterium
CACACGGTCTCCAAGGTCACGAGAGACGGTTGGGCGGGAGCGAGCCAGCGGCCCGCTCCCGCCCGACCGCCCGGGGCAGCGGTGTCAGTGCCCCGTACGGGTGCGGGTGCGCGTGCCCGTACGGCTGCGCTCCTGCTGCGACTGCGTGTGCGAGTGCTGGTGCCGCGCCCGCGGCCGCCGCGGCCTCGTCCACTGCTCAGCGTGTAGGGACGGATTCCCATGACGACCTTCCTCTCATCGGTGGAGACCGGCCCTGGCTGGGTCGTTCTCACGCGTACGACGCTAGGCGTGGCGGCGTTCAGGTTGCGAGTGTCCGTAGGTGCTAGTACCGCTCGGCAGGGGATGCCTTGGTTTCGAGACGGCTGCTGCGCAACCTCCTCAACCAGCGGCTCCATCCGCAGTTGAGGAAGGCGCTCCGGCGCCGTCTGAAACCCAGGCACCGAGCGCCAGGGCTACGAGGTCCAGGCGCGCCAGAGCGCGGCGTACTCGCCGTCGCGGGCGACCAGCTCGTCGTGGGTGCCGAGCTCCACGATCCGGCCGTCGATGACGACCGCGATCCGGTCGGCGTCGTGGGCGGTGTGCAGCCGGTGCGCGATCGCGATGACGGTGCGGCCCTCGAGCAGGGCGTTCACCGAGCCCTCGAGTGTGCGCGCGGTGCGCGGGTCGATCAGCGACGTCGCCTCGTCGAGCACCAGCGTGTGCGGGTCGGCGATGACCAGCCGCGCCATCGCGACCTGCTGGGCCTGCGCGGGGGTGAGCGCGCAGCGTTGCCCGACCCGACCAGGGTGTCGAGGCCCTCGGGGAGCCGGCGCACCCAGTCCGCAGCGACCCGACCGCGCCGAGTGCCTCCCACACGGCGTCGTCGTCGGCGGCCTCGCGAGCCAGCACGATGTTGTCGCGGACCGAGCCGACGAAGACGTGGTGCTCCTGGGTGACGAGCGCGACCTCGTCGCGCAGCAGCTCCAGCGGCAGGTCGACCAGCTCGACGCCGCCGATGCGGGCCGAGCCGGTGCGCGGACCGTTGATGCCCGGCAGCAGGCGGCCCGAGCGTCGACTTGCCGGACCCGCTCGGGCCCACGATGGCGAGCCGCTCGCCGACGCGCGAGCCGGAGGTCGACGCCGTGGAGCACGTCGTGGCCCTCGCGGTAGGCGAAGCGGAGGTCCTCGCCGACCAGCTCGGGGCCGTCGGGAAGCCGGTCGCCCGGCGTCGCGGTCGGGCGGCACCTCGGCGATGCCGAGCAGCCGGCGGTCGACGCGGCGCCGACCTGGAGCCGGTCGATCTCGCCGACCAGCCGGTCGAGGGGTCCGGCCAGCGCCTCGACGTACAGCACGGCGGCGGTGATCTGGCCGAGGTCGACCTAGCCGCGGCAGTAGCCCTAGGCGCCGACCAGCAGGGTGATCACGCGCGGCGTCGTTGAAGGCGAAGTTGATGACCGCGAAGAGCAGGTTGCGCAGCGTCATGCCGTAGCGCTCGGCCTGCGCCGACACCGCGATGTCGTCCTCGCCGGCGCGTACGCGGCGCTCGGCGAGCCCCAGCGCCTCGACCGTGCGGGCGCCCTCGACGGTCTCGGTCAGCGTGGTGTTGATCCGGGAGTACGTCGCGCCCTCGGCGATGTAGCCATCGGGGCCCGGCGCAGGTAGCCGCGCACCTGGACCAGGCCGACGTGGCGAACGATGAGCAGCGCAGGCACCGCCAGCACCACGGAGTTCAGCAGCATCGCGCCGACCGAGAGCACGACGGTGAGCAGGGAGATGACCGCCATCGGCACGCCGTACTGGACCGAGCGGCTCATCGTGCCGACGTCGCGGGTGACCCGGGTGACGAGGTCGCCCGTGCTCGCCTCTCGACCGCGCCCAGCGGCAGCCGCAGGATCGTGTCGACGATGTACTCACGCGCATCGAGGCCAGCAGGTCCTGGCCGAACAGCGTCGAGGTGCGCTGCGCCGACGAAGGTGAACGCCGCCTGCCCCAGCGACCACCGCCACGATCACCAGCGCGAGCGTCGTCGAGCGGCGGCCGACCGCCGTCGACCGTGAGTCGGTCGACGAGCTCGCCGAGCAGGCGCGGCACGGCGAGCGCGGCGACCGCTGCCAGCGCGTTGAGCACCACCAGCGCGACGAACGACCAGCGCCGGCTGCGGATCAGCGTCGCGGAAGAAGCGCAGCACCGCGCGCTTGCCCGGCGACCGGCCAGCCGCGCTGGGGCTGCGGGACGGCGGCGTAGACGGCGCTCGGCCCGCTGCCGGCGCAGGCCGGTGGCGCGTCCCGCAGCGCCCGGTCCGCGCTCCAGAGGCGTCGCGTCGACGGGCGGAACGAGCTCCGGCGGGATCACCGGCGGGTCGAGGGTGCGGTCGCGCCAGGTGTCGGGAGAGGTGGCGAGGAGGTCGGTCATCGGCGAGACCCCTCGACGTCGTCGTCGAGCGCCCTGACCACGACGCGCGGTAGGCGGCGTCGTTGCGCGAGCAGGTCGGCGTGCTCGCCCTCGGCGACGACCTGGCCGTCGCTGAGCAGCACGACGCGGTCGGCGTGGTGGAGCCACAGCGGTGACACGGTGCAGACCACGGTCGTCCGGCCGCGGCGGCAGCTCCGCGACCCGCTCGGCGATGCGGGCCTCGGTGTGGGCGTCGACCGCCGAGGTCGGCTCGACCAGCACCAGGATCGGCGCGTCGACGGCGAGCGCGCGAGCCAGCACGACGCGCTGGCGCTGGCCGCCGGAGAGGCCACGGCCGCGCTCGTCGAGCTCGCCCTGCCAGCCCTCGGGCAGCGCGTCGTAGACGTCCTCGGCGTTGGCCGCGCGCAGTGCCTCCTCGGCCTGCTCGCGGGTCAGCCGGCCGTGCGGGTCGATGGCGTCCTGCAGGGTGCCGGCGAAGAGCTGGCTGCCGGTGTCGCTGACCAGCGACCTGCGTCGTACGTCGTCGAGGCGGGCCGCGCGACAGGTCGACGCCGCCGTAGCCGCACGCCCCACTCGCGAGCTGGCGGCGTCCTCGTCGCGCGCGGCGATGCGCGCGCGACGGCGCTCGCGATCGGCCCGGGCTCGGCGCGCGGCCCGGCCCTTGAGCCCGTCGCCGTCGTCCTCAGCCGCGGCGGTCGGTCGTCGGGCGTGGAGGTAGCGGCCGAGCCGGTCGGCCAGCGCCGAGCTCTCTCGGGCACCGCGCTCACCACGACGGTCAGCTGGCCGGGACGGGCGGTGAAGCCGCTGAGCGTCGTCGACGAGGTCGCCGGTCGCCGGCGAGCGGCTGCGGGGACGGCCGGGTCGCGCCACGGCGGGCGCTGCTCGAAGATCGCGATCGCCTTGCGCGCGCAGACCAGCGCGCGGGTGAGCTTCTGGGCGAGCTCGAAGAACGTGCGGATCGGCCCGACCATGAAGAGCCCGTAGCCGAGGAAGCTGACCAGCTGGCCGACACGTGAGCTCGCCGGAGTCGACCTGCGCGGGTGCCGGCCAGATCAGGCTGCACCAGGAAGACGCCGGAGATCAGCACGCCGACCGCCTCGATCGGCGGCCTGCCAGATGCCCGGCCGAGACGCCGGCCCGCCGGGTCGAGCTGCGACTGGCTGGCGTAGTTGCGGCCGAACGTGTCCTCGCCGCCGATGCCGCGCAGGATCCGCAGGCCGGCGACGATGTCGGTGGCCAGCGAGGTCAGCTCGGAGTTGCGGCTGCGCTCGACCTGCTGGCGGCGGTGCAGGGGCCGCAGCAGCGGCAGCGCCACGCCGACGCAGGACCGGCGCGGCGGCCAGCACCAGCACGTCCGAGCTGCCAGCGACATCGACAGCACGATGGCGGCGACGGTGAGGTAGGAGACGAGCTGTGCGGCGGACCGCGCCAGGATCTCGGTCAGCGCACCGAACTCGTCGGAGTCGCTCGACGCGACGCTGAGCACCTCACCGGTCGGCGAGCGCCGCGGCAGCACGTGGCCCATCTGGGCGACCTTGCGGGTCACCATCTGAGTCGTGCCGTACAGGCGATCAGCCAGCTGCGCACGATCAGCGTGTGGAACACGACGCCGAAGACGCCGCCGACGCAGACCACGGCGAGCATGACGCCGGACCACTTCAGCAGGTCGCTCGTCGACCCGGCGAGGATGCCGTCGTCGACGGCCTTGCCGAAGATGTAGGGGCCGAACGTCAGCGGCAGTAGCCACATCAGGCACGCCAGCGACGACAGCGTGATGACCTGCCACTGCTGCCGCAGCAGCCACCTCAGGAACGCCGCAGGTGACCGGGTGTCGGGATCGGGAGTGGGTGCGTCGTCCGTGCCGGTGAAGAACGTCGCGATCCGCGGAGGGAAGTCCTGCATTGGACGTCCAGACTAGGTGGCCGCACCGACGTCGGGCGACGCATTATCGTCAGGCGCCGAGGGTCAGGAGTTCGAAGAGTGAGGGCGCGTGACGTCCCGACGAACCCCGTGACGAGGTATTCCTCGATGCGGGTGTGTGACGTGCCACCGGTTCCGGGTGAAGATGGGTGCATGAGTCGCAAAGGTCCCGTCCACGACATCGACGAGTCGGAGCTGGAAGTCGGGGGCGAGGCGCATGCCGCGGCGGGCATCACCGCCGTCGGCGTCGCGATGAAGCGAGCCGTCGACGCGATGGGCGTGCGGCGGACCGCGAAGACGTTGCTCAAGCTCAACCAGACCGACGGGTTCGACTGCCAGGGGTGCGCCTGGCCGGACCCCGAGCCGGGGCACCGGCACACGGCCGAGTTCTGCGAGAACGGCGCCAAGGCGGTGGCCGAGGAGGCGACCCGCACGATGCTGGACCGCGGAGTTCTTCGCGACCCACTCGCTGGCCGACCTCGAGGACAGGACGGAGTACTGGCTCGGCAAGCAGGGCCGGCTGACCGAGCCGATGGTGCGTCGCGCGGGCGGCACGCACTACGAGCCGATCGGCTGGGACGACGCCTTCTCGATGATCGCCGGCCACCTGACCGGCTCGACCACCCCGACGAGGCCGTGTTCTACACGTCGGGCAAGACCTCCAACGAGGCGGCGTTCGTCTACCAGCTGTTCGTGCGCTCCTTCGGCACCAACAACCTCCCCGACTGCTCCAACATGTGCCACGAGTCGTCCGGCGCCGCGCTCAGCGAGACCATCGGGATCGGCAAGGGCTCGGTCAGCCTCGACGACATCCACCGCGCGAAGCTGATCGTGGTCGTCGGGCAGAACCCCGGCACCAACCACCCGCGGATGCTCTCCGCGCTCGAGGAGGCCAAGCACAACGGGGCGAAGATCATCTCGGTCAACCCGCTGGAGGAGGCCGGGCTGGTCCGCTTCAAGAACCCGCAGCACGCCAAGGGGCATGGCGCTCGGCACCGCGCTCTCCGACCTGCACCTGCCGGTCCGGCTCAACGGCGACCTCGCGCTCTTCCAGGCGATCGGCTCGCTGCTCGTCGAGTGGGACGCCCTCGACCGCGACTTCCTCGCCACCCACACCGCCGGCTTCGAGGAGTACGTCGCCCACCTCAAGGCCCTCGACTGGGACAAGGTGGAGCGCGTCCACCGGCCTGACCGCGCCCAGATCACCGAGGCGGCGCGGAGCTCTTCCGCGACTCCGACGCCACCGTCACCTGCTGGGCGATGGGCATCACCCAGCACCACAACGCCGTCGCCACCATCAAGGAGATCGTCAACGTCGCGCTCCTCCAGGGCAACGTCGGCAAGCCCGGCGCCGGTCTGTGCCCGGTGCGCGGCCACTCCAACGTGCAGGGCGACCGGACGATGGGCGTCTGGGAGCGGGTGCCCGACCACTTCCTCGACGCCATCCGCGACGAGTTCGGGTTCGAGCCGCCGCGCGAGCACGGCTACGACACCGTCGACGCCATCCGGGCGCTGCGCGACGGCAAGGTCCGGGTCTTCTTCGGCATGGGTGGCAACTTCGTCGGGGCGGCCCCCGACACCGAGGTCACCGAGTCGGCGATGCGCAGCGCGGCCCTCACCGTGCACGTGTCGACGAAGCTCAACCGCTCGCACGTCGTCACCGGCGGCGAGGCGCTGATCCTGCCCGCGCTCGGCCGGTCCGAGAAGGACCTCACCGGCGGCAGGCCGCAGCGGGTCACCGTCGAGGACTCGATGTCGGCGGTGCACGCCTCCCACGGCCCGCTCGAGCCGGCCTCGAAGCACCTGAAGTCGGAGGTCGACATCGTCTGCTCGATGGCGCTGGCGACGCTCGGCGACTCCCCGGTGCGCTGGGCCGACCTGCGCGACGACTACACCGAGATCCGCCGGCACATCGCCCACGTCGTGCCCGGCTGCGCGGCGTACGACGAGAAGGTCGACCGCCCGGGTGGGTTCGTGCTGCCGCACCCGCCCCGCGACAACCGCGTCTTCGAGACGAAGCTGGGCAAGGCGATGATCACGTCGACGCCCATCGAGGTGCTGGAGGTCCCGCAGGGCCGGCTGCTGCTGCAGACGCTGCGCTCGCACGACCAGTTCAACACCACGATCTACGGCCTCGACGACCGCTATCGCGGGGTGAAGAACGGCCGTCGCGTGGTCTTCGTGCACCCCGAGGACATCCGGTCGCTCGGCTTCGAGGACGGCGACACGGTCGACCTCGTCAGCGAGTGGCGCGACGGCACCGAGCGGGTGGCGAAGGCGTTCCGCATCGTGTCCTACGACCAGCCCCGGGGCTGCGCGGCGGCCTACTACCCCGAGACCAACCCGCTGGTGCCTCTCGACTCGACCGCCGAGGGCAGCAACCAGCCGGCGTCCAAGTCCGTGGTCGTGCGGCTCGAACGGCCCGGCTCGCCGGCGGACGCCGGCAGCCACGGCTCGGCCGACCAGGGCACCGGGTCGTCACGCACGGACGAGCCGCACCACCTGAGCTAGCTGTAGCCCTCTCACGGGACGAGCAGCCACCTCCCGCGCTGGCCGCCGGCGGCCACCTTCTCGTACGCCGAGCCGCCCTGGTCGAGCGGGAACGTGCCCGCGACCCGGGCCTCCAGCTCGCCCTTCGCGGTGAGGGCGAGCAGGTCGGCCAGCTGTGACCCGTCGGGGTGGACGAGCACGGCGGTGATCGTCACGTCGCGTTCGGACGCGGGCGGCGCAGCCGGCATCACGCCGATGTAGTGGCCACCGTCGCGCACGGCCGCCACGGCTTCCGGGCCGAGCACCGCGGCGTCGAGGACGGCGTCGTACGCCGCGGGCTCGACGGCGGTGACGAAGCCGTGGGCGCCGGCACCGCGGACCCAGGCCTCGTCGTGGGCGCGGGCGAGACCGGTCACGCGCCAGCCCGCGCTCGCGGCGAGGGTCACGGCGTACCCGCCGACTGCGCCCGCGGCTCCGGTGACGAGCAGGGTGCGGCCGTCCGGGTCACCCAGCAGCGCCAGCGCCTGTCGGGCGGTCAGCGCGTTGAGCGGCACGGCTGCAGCGGTGACCTCGTCGAGTCCGGCCGGGACGACCGCGACAGCCCCTGCGGGGAGCAGGACCTGGTCGGCGTGGGTGCGTGATGAGGCCATGAGGTCGTCGTGCAGCCCCGCGACCAGGTCGCCGACGCGCAGGTCGGTGACGTTGGCGCCGACGGCGGCCACCCGGCCGGAGGCGTCCCAGCCGAGCCCGACCTGGGGCGGGAGCCCGAACACCGGGTGGGCACCGCCGGAGCCGACGAAGACGTCGATCGGGTTCACCGCGGCCGCGATCACGTCGAGCAGGACCTCGTCGGGTCCGGGATCCAGCGGTGCGATGTCGGTCAGGGACGGGGACGAGGCGTCGTGGTGGGCGATGAGGGTTCGCATGATCTTCTCCTGGTTGATCGTCGTGGTTGATGACACGACCACCCTCGGGGAGTTACTCTCTTTTCGGAAGTAGACACTTTGGAGTGGGGTAGGCACCCACAGGAGAGCAAGGGAGGTGGGCGATGCCCACCAGGACAGCCGCACAACGCCGGCAGCAGCAGCGGGAGGCGTTCGACGCCTACCTGGCCGAGTGTCCGAGCCGCAAGCTGCTCGACCGGATCTCCGACAAGTGGGTGACGCTCGTGATCTGTGCGCTCGAGGACGGGCCGCTCCGCTTCTCCGCACTCGCCAGGCAGCTCGCCGGAGTGAGCCAGAAGATGCTGACCCAGACCCTTCGCCGGCTCGAGCGCGACGGTCTCGTCACGCGCACGGTCACCGCGTCTGTGCCGGTGCGCGTCGACTACGCGCTCTCCGACCTCGGCGAGTCGCTCCTCGGGCCCATCCGCCACATGAAGGACTGGGCCGAGGCGCACATGCCGGAGGTGTCCGTCGCGCAGCAGGCGTACGACGACCAGGCGGTGCCGGCATGACGAACCCCGAGCGCGACCCGGCGGAGATCGTCGCCGGGCCCGGCAGTGCTGCGGGCGGCGTAGAGGTGCTCGTCCCGCGCGAGGTCCCGCTCGGCGGGCCGCGCGCCATGACCGTGCGCCGTACCCTCCCGTCGCGCGAGCGCTCCCTGATCGGTGCCTGGTGCTTCGCCGACCACTACGGGCCCGACCCCGTCACCGAGAGCGGCGGCATGAGCGTCGCCCCGCACCCGCACACCGGGCTGCAGACCGTGAGCTGGCTGTTCAGCGGAGAGATCGAGCACCGCGACAGCGCCGGCAACCAGGCGATGGTCCGGCCCGGCGAGGTCAACCTGATGACCGCCGGTCGCGGCATCAGCCACTCCGAGATCTCGACGCCCGGGACCACCGAGCTGCACGGCGTCCAGCTCTGGGTGGCGCTGCCCGACGACGCCCGTGACGTCGCGCCGGGATTCGCCCACCATGCCCCGCCGGAGCTCAGCGGCGCCGGCTGGACGGCCCGCGTCTTCCTCGGCTCGCTGCTCGGGCACACCTCGCCGGTGACGACGTACACGCCGTTGCTGGGAGCAGAGATCGGCCTTGCCGCCGGCACCCGCGTCGACCTCGACGTCGACACGACCTTCGAGCACGGCGTGCTCGTCGACCACGGTGTCGTCGGGGTGGGGGAGAAGGACGCGAAGCCCGGCGAGCTCGCCCACGTCGCGCCGGGCCGCACCTCCCTGACGCTGACCGCCCACGACGACGCCCGGGTGGTGCTGCTCGGCGGGCCGCCGTTCGGGGAGTCGATCGTCATGTGGTGGAACTTCGTCGGCCGCACCCACGAGGAGGTCGTCGGCTACCGCGACGAGTGGCAGGCCCAGATCACCGACGCCGGCATCGTCGACGGCCGCTTCGGCGTCGTCAGCGACATGCCACCCATCCCCGCCCCGTCGCTGCCCAACGCCCGCCTCCGTTCCCGTTGAGTTGCGCCCGCGTTCCCGTTGAATCGCGCCTGCGTACCCGTTGAATCGCGCCCGCGTGTCGGGTCGTGCGGGAGGCGCGACTCAAGGGTGCGGGAGGCGCGACTCAAGGGTGCGGGAGGCGCAACTCAAGGGTGCGGGAGGCGCAACTCAACGGATAGGTTGCCGGCATGAGTGGACCGATCGTGGGGGAGGACGGGCTTGCCCGCTGCCCGTGGGCCACCGGTGACGACCTGAGTCGCGACTACCACGACACGGAGTGGGGGCTGCGCATCTCCGGCGAGGCGGCCTACCTGGAGCGGCTCACTCTCGAGGCGTTCCAGTCCGGGCTCTCGTGGCTGACGATCCTGC
Source organism: uncultured Actinomycetota bacterium (assembly GCA_963825755.1). Lineage (GTDB taxonomy): Bacteria > Actinomycetota > Actinomycetes > Propionibacteriales > Nocardioidaceae > Nocardioides. The sequence continues at coordinate 9,565 of CAWGUS010000006.1, forward strand.
GCAAGCGCGAAGCCTTCCGCGAGGTGTTCGCCGGGTTCGACGCCGACGCGATCTCGACGTACGACGACGCCGACCAGGCACGCCTGATGGCCGACCCGCGCATCGTGCGCAACCGCCTCAAGGTGGCCGCCGCGGTCACCAATGCCCGGGCCACGGTGGCGCTGCGCGACAGCGGCGGGCTCGCGGCGTACGTCGAGTCGTTCGCCCCCGACGTGCTGCCGGCGCCGACCACCACCGAGGAGATGACGACCACGTCGCCCGAGTCGGTCGCGCTGTCGAAGGGCCTGAAGAAGCAGGGGTTCGTGTTCGTCGGGCCGACCACGATGTTCGCGTTGATGGAGGCGGTCGGCATCATCGACCACCACCTGGTGGGCTGCCACCGCCGCGGAGCAGCGGCCTGATGCATCAGCCGCCGGTGGCGTTGGGGTCGCGCCACTGGCGCTCGAACGGCAGTCGCCAGGCGAACGGCGCGACCAGCTGGTGCACCTGGTTGGGTCCCCACGAGCCGGGGTCGTAGGGCCGGACGACGGGCGGGTTCTCCAGCAGCGGCGTCGAGACCTCCCACAGCCGCTCGATGCCCTCGGCCGACGTGAAGAGGGTGCGGTCGCCGCGCGCCGCGTCGTAGATCAGCCGCTCGTACGCCTCCAGCACCGCGCCGGCCCAGTCGGTGTCGTGCATCGCGAACTGCATCGACAGCTTGTCGAGCCGCATCCCGGGGCCGGGCCGCTTGCCGTAGAACGACAGCGACATCTTGGCCTGGTCGGCGAGGTCGAACGTCAGGTGGTCGGGCCCGTGGTCGCCGATGCCCGATCCGGCCGGGAACATCGAGCGAGGCGGCTCCTTGAACGCGATCGAGATGATCCGCGCGCCCTCGGCCATCCGCTTGCCGGTGCGCAGGTAGAACGGCACCCCCGCCCACCGCCAGTTGTCGATGTGGCACTTGAGGGCGATGAACGTCTCGGTCTGCGAGTCGGCGGCGACGCCCTCGATGTCGCGGTAGCCGACGTACTGCCCGCGGACGACGTCGTGCGGCTCGATCACGGTCATCGACCGGAAGACCTTGTTCTTCTCCTCGCTGATCGCCGCCGGCTCGAGGGCGGTCGGCGGCTCCATGGCGGTGAACGCCATCACCTGGAACAGGTGGGTGACGACCATGTCGCGGTAGGCGCCGGTGCTCTCGTAGAACGACGCGCGCTGGTCGAGCCCCAACGACTCGGGGACGTCGATCTGGATGTGGTCGATGTGGTTGCGGTGCCAGATCGGCTCGAACAGTCCGTTGGCGAAGCGGAAGGCCAGGATGTTCTGCGCGGCCTCCTTGCCGAGGAAGTGGTCGATGCGGAAGATCTGGTCCTCGTCGAAGACCTCGTGCATCTCGTGGTTGAGCTTCCGCGCCGACGCGAGGTCGACGCCGAACGGCTTCTCCATCACGATCCGGCTGCCGCGGGCCAGGTCGGCCTCGTCGAGCTGGTGCACCACGGCGAGCGCTGCCTTCGGCGGGACGCTGAGGTAGTGCAGCCGGATGGCCGGCTCGCTCCAGCCTGCTTCCTTCTCGGCGGCCTCCACCGCCTCGCGCAGTCCCGCGGCGCCTCCGCCGGCCGGCGCCCAGTGCAGGAGCGCCGCGAACTCCGGCCACCCCTCCACGTCGCCGTCGTCGCCGGCGAACTCCATGACCGCCTGGTGCGCGAGCTCGACGAAGGAGTCACGGTCGTGGTCGTCCAGGGACGTCCCGACGATCCGGAGGTCGGGCAGCAGCCGGGTCTGCATCAGGTGGAGCAGGCCGGGCAGCAGCTTGCGGCGGGCCAGGTCGCCGGTCGCACCGAACAGGACCACGGTCGTGGGCTTGGTCTCCATGCCGCCCACCCTGCCCTGCCACGCGAGCGGAGAGAAGAGCGCGCCCTAGGCTCAGCCCATGCTCCCGCTGCACGCGTTCGCAGACGACGCCCTGGCCGATCTCGACGCCGTGGGCCTGGCCGCGGCCATCGCGGCCCGAGCGGTCGGCGTACCCGAGCTGGTCGAGGCCGCCATCGCGCGTACGACGGCGGTCGACCCCGAGGTGGGGGCGGTCGCCCACGAGGCGTTCGACCGGGCCCGCGCCGAGGCACGGGCCCCGCACGGCGGCTTCTTCGCCGGCATCCCGACGTTCGTCAAGGACAACGTCGACGTCGCCGGCATGCCGACCCAGCACGGCACCGACGCGTTCGTCGCGAAGCCTGCGGTGGCCGACGGCGACTTCGCACGGATGTACCTCGCCACCGGCCTGCTGCCGCTCGGCAAGACGCGGCTCTCGGAGTTCGGGTTCAACGGCATCGTCAACCACCCGCGCCAGGGGCCGGTGCGCGGGCCGTGGCACCGCGACCACTACGCCGGCGCCTCCTCGGCCGGGTCGGCGGCGCTGGTCGCCGCGGGCGCCGTACCCATCGCGCACGCCAACGACGGCGGCGGCTCGATCCGCATCCCGGCGTCGGTCAACGGCCTCGTCGGCCTCAAGCCGACCCGCAACCGGCTGGCCCAGGACAAGCTGATGAGGGACATGCCGGTGCGCATCGTCTCCGACGGCGTGGTGACCCGGTCGGTCCGCGACACCGCGGCGTTCTTCCGCGAGGCCGAGAAGGTCTACCGCGACCACCGGCTCGCCCCGATCGGCGACATCACCCGGCCCGGCCGCAAGCGGCTGCGCATCGCCGTCACGACCGACGGCCTCGGCCGGCACGCCAGTCCCAGAGGTGCGCGACCTGACGATGCGCACCGCCGGGCTGCTCGCCGACCTCGGCCACGAGGTCGAGCAGGTGGAGCCGCCGCTGCCCGACTCGTTCGCCGACCACTTCGTCCTCTACTGGTCGATGCTGGCGATGGGCATCGTGGCCGGGGGCAAGCGCGCGTACGGCCCCACCTGGGACCCCACGAAGCTCGACAACCTGACCCTCGGCCTGGCCCGCTACTGCCGCCGTCGCCTCCACCGGCTGCCGGCGGCCATCGCCGCCATCGCCGCATCCGGGCGACGAACGGCCCGCCACCACGCGACGTACGACGTCACCCTGACGCCGACGCTCGCGACCCAGACACCCGCCGTCGGCGAGATCGACCCGATGGGCCTGTACGACGACGTGATGGACGCGCTGATGGACTGGGTCGCCTTCACGCCACTGCAGAACGCGACCGGGGAGCCGGCCATCTCCCTGCCCCTCGAGACGACCGCCGCGGGTCTGCCGCAGGGCATGATGTTCGGCGCCGGAAGGGGCCGCGAGGCACTGCTCCTGGGACTCGCCTACGAGCTGGAGGAAGCCCGCCCGTTCGCCCGCATCCAAGGCTGAACCAGGGACCCCATCAGGCGATTTCTTCTCTCCGTTGAGCCTGTGTATTCTTCTCGGTCGTTGCCCCTTTAGCTCAGTCGGTAGAGCGTCTCCATGGTAAGGAGAAGGTCTACGGTTCGATTCCGTAAAGGGGCTCTGGGTTGGGGTCTCACCGGGTGACATACTCGGTGAGGCGCCCCGAACCGGTGGCGGGGTAGCTCAGGTGGTTAGAGCACACGGCTCATAATCGTGGTGTCGCGGGTTCGAGTCCCGCCCCCGCTACTCAGACTGACGCAGCACCAGCCGGATCCCCGGCGCACAGCTCCACCCGTATTCGACGAAGGACAGCCCGTGGCCAGCAAGAGCTCTGACGTTCGCCCCAAGATCACGCTCGCGTGCGTGGACTGCAAGGAGCGCAACTACATCACCAAGAAGAACCGTCGGAACGACCCCGACCGCATGGAGATGAAGAAGTTCTGCCCGCGCTGCCGCACGCACACCGCGCACCGCGAGACGCGCTGACCTCAGCGCCCATCAGCACCATCGACCCGCCGCGAGCACCGCGGCGGGTCGTTGCGTTCTGGGTCCCCGGCCCGGCCGGTAGGTTGGCGTCATGTCGGTCGACCAGTCCCTCGTCGGACGCAGCTTCCCGCCCACGCCCGCCTTCACGGTGACCGACGAAGGCATCGCCGCCTTCGTCGCATCGACCGGCGGTGAGCACTCCGGCGGCCCCGCGCCCGCGACGTACCCGATCGTGCTGGCTTTCGGCGCGATGAACGCCTTCCTCGAGGCCGAGCAGATCGAGCTGCACCGGATCATCCACGGCGAGCAGAGATTCGCCTACGAGCGGCCGATCCGGTCCGGTGACGTCCTCACCGCGACCCTCACCGTCAGCTCGTTGCGGCAGATCGCCGGCGCCGACATCATCGGCACAGCGTCCGAGGTCACCGACGCGGCCGGCGCGCTCGTCTGCACCACCAGCGCCACGCTGGTCCACCGAGGAGCGGACGCATGAGCGAGCTGGCCTCCCAGACCTTCACCGTCACCCGTGCCGACCTGGTCGCGCTACGCCGCTGCGAGCGGCGACCAGAACCCGATCCACCAGGACGAGGCGGTCGCCCGCAGTGTCGGCCTGCCCGGGCGTCATCGCCCACGGCATGTACACCATGGCGCTGGCCGCCCGCGCCGTCGACCAGTGGTTCCCGGGTGCCGAGGTCGTCAGCTTCGGGTGCAAGTTCACCCAGCCGGTCGTCGTACCCGAGGGTGACGGCGTCGAGATCGAGGTCGCCGGCGTCGTCAGCGGCGAGGCCGACGGGCTCACCTCGGTGACCCTGACCGTGACGTGCGGGGGCGAGAAGGTGCTCGGCATGCCGCGGGCGGTCGTGCGTGCCTGAGCTCCTGCGGGATCACACGACCCTGCGGCTCGGCGGTCCCGCAGGCACGTGGATCGAGGCGACGACCGAGGACCAGCTGGTGGCCGCGGTCGTCCGAGGCCGACGCCGCCGGGCAGCCCGTGCTGGTCCTGGCCGGCGGCAGCAACCTCGTGGTCGCCGACGACGGGTTTCCGGGCGCCGTCGTCAAGGTCGTCCACACGCGGCGTCGTCAGCGACGTCGAGGCCGGGGACGATCCGTCCTGCTGCGGGTGTGACGCTGACCGTCGCGGCGGGCGAGGACTGGGACTCCGTGGTCGCCCGCGCCGCAGGGAGTGGCTGGGTCGGCATCGAGGCGCTCTCCGGCATCCCCGGCTCCGTGGGGGCCACGCCCATCCAGAACGTCGGCGCCTACGGCCAGGAGGTCTCCCAGACCATCGCCCGGGTGCGGGTCTGGGACCGCACCCTGCGCGGGGTGCGGACCTTCGCCAACGCCGACTGCGGCTTCTCCTACCGGCACAGCCGGTTCAAGGACGACCCCCGGCGTCACGTCGTGCTCGACGTGACGTTCCAGCTCCGGCAGGGCTCGCTCGGCGCTCCCGGTGCGGTACGCCGAGCTGGCCGCGCGGCTGGGCATCGAGCAGGGGCAGCGCGCACCGCTCGGTGAGGTCCGAGACACCGTCCTCGCGCTGCGCCGCGGCAAGGGCATGGTGCTCGACCCGGCCGACCACGACACCTGGAGCGCCGGCTCGTTCTTCACCAACCCGTTCCTCACCCCGTCGCAGTCCTCCGCGCTGCCCGGCGATGCACCGCGCTGGCCGCAGCCCGACGGCACCGTCAAGACGAGTGCCGCCTGGTTGATCGAGCGGTCCGGCTTCGGCAGGGGCCACGGCACCGGCCGGGTGAGCCTCTCGACCAAGCACACGCTGGCGCTGACCAACCGCGGAGGCGCCAGCGCCGCCGAACTGGTCGCGCTCGCGCGCGAGGTGCGCGAGGGCGTGGAGGCGCGGTTCGGGGTCCGACTCGTCATCGAGCCGGTGCTGGTGGGCCTGACGCTGTAGGTCGCCCGGCGCACGGCGCGTCGCCACCGCGGGGTGGGGGCGCGTTTGTGTCGCACCCCGCCGCGTCACGCGCTGTGGCGACCGGTCATGGCGGCGCAGGGTGCGTCGCGGTCATGCCGAACTACGAGTTCTCGGTGAAGACCGACGGGCTCGGCGAGACCGGGCCCTGGTCGAACGACGAGTCGCTCCACGCCACGAGGCCGATGATCACCACGGTGATCGCGATGATGCCGAGCACCAGCAGCACGGTGCCGATGATGCCCATGATCTGGCCGCCCCTGGCCTGGTCGCGGCCGGCGTACTGACCGGGAGTGGCGTCGATCTCGCGCACCGCCTTGCGGCCGATGGCCCACGCGAACGGCGAGAGCACGAGCGTGATGCCGCCGCAGAACATGATGCCGGCGAGGCCGATGATGCCGAGCACCATGGCGGTCGTCGCGGAGGGGTGCTGCTGGCCGGCGACCGGGGCGCCGTACGCATATCCGGGCGGTCCCGCGGGCGGCTGCCCGTAGCCCGGGCCCTGGTAGCCCTGCGGCCCGTAACCCTGCTGGGGGTGGCCCGGCTGCGGGTACGGCGACGTCGGGTCGTAGGGGTTGTGGTGCGGGTTCTGCTGCGGAGCCGGCTGCGGCGGCTGGTTGGCGTCCTCGTTGTCCCGGAAGAAGTCCTCGGGCAGGTTGCGCGGCTCGTCGGGTGGCGTCACCCGCCCATCCTCTCAGGAGAGTCGAGCCATGTCCCGATGTCGGTCAACGCCTGGCGTACGACGTCGTCGGGTGCGCAGGAGGCCCGCAACGACATCCGGGCGAGCTCGGCCAGCTGCTCGTCGCTCAGGTCGTGGGCGGCGCGCATCGTGGCGTACTGACCGGCCAGCCGGGACCCGAAGAGCAGCGGGTCGTCGGCGCCCAGGGCGACGGTGGCGCCGGCGGCGAGCAGCTCGGGCAGCGGCACCGACGTCAGGTCGGAGTAGACGCCGAGGGCGACGTTCGACACCGGGCACACCTCGAGGGCGATGCCGCCGTCGACGATGCGCATCAGCAGGTCGGGGTCCTCGGCGGCGCGGACACCGTGGCCCAGCCGGCCGGCGTGCAGCTCGTCGAGGCAGGTCACGATGTGGTCGGGGCCGAGCAGCTCTCCCCGTGTGGTGTCAGCAGCAAGCCAGCGCGCTCGGCGATGCGGAAGGCGCCGGCGAACTCGGAGGTCCGGCCTCGGCGCTCGTCGTTGGAGAGGCCGAAGCCCACCACGCCCCGGCCGGCGTACTGCCCCGCCAGCCGGGCGAGGGTGCGCGCGTCGAGCGGGTGCCGGGTGCGGTTCGCGGCGATGACGACCGCGATGCCGAGACCCGTCGACCGTGACGCGTCGTCGACGGCGTCGAGCACGAGGTCGGTGAACGCGGTGATGCCGCCGAACCGGGCGGCGTACCCGCTCGGGTCGACCTGGATCTCCAGCCACCGGCCGCCGTCGAGCACGTCGTCCTCGGCAGCCTCACGGACCAGCCGGCGTACGTCGGCCTCCGTGCGCAGCACCGACCGGGCCACGTCGTAGAGACGCTGGAACCGGAACCAGCCCTTCTCGTCTGCTGCCGACAGCTGCGGCGGCCAGTCCTCGACCAGCGACTCGGGCAGGTGGATGCCGTCGCGCTCGGCCAGCTCGAGCAGGGTGCCGTGCCGCATGGACCCGGTGAAGTGCAGGTGGATGTGAGCCTTCGGCAGCTTGCGTACGTCGCGCGCGGTCACCGAGTCAGGCGAACAGCTTCTGGAGCCGGCTCACGCCTTCGACCAGGTCGTCGTCGCCGAGCGCGTAGGACAGCCGGAGGTAGCCCGGCGAGCCGAACGCCTCGCCCGGCACGATGGCCACCTCGGCCTCGTCGAGGATGTATTCGGCCAGCTCGGCCGACGTCTCGACCCGCTTGCCGGCGTACTCCCTGCCGAGCAGCCCCTTCACGGACGGGTAGGCGTAGAACGCGCCGCCGGGCGTCGGGCAGACGACGCCGTCGATCTCGTTGAGCATCGACACGATCGTGTGCCGGCGCCGGTCGAACGCCTCCTTCATCTCGTCGACCGCCGAGAGGTCGCCCGACACCGCGGCGAGGGCAGCACGCTGGGAGACGTTGGAGACGTTGGACGTGGCGTGCGACTGGAGGTTGGTGGCGGCCTTGACGAGGTCCTGGGGCCCGATCATCCAGCCGACCCGCCAGCCGGTCATGGCGTAGGTCTTCGCGACGCCGTTGACGACCACGCAGTTGTCGGCGAGGTACGGGCAGAGCACGGGCAGTGAGCCGGTGTCGATGCCGTCGTAGACCAGGTGCTCGTAGATCTCGTCGGTGAGGACCCACAGGTTGTTGTCCTCGACCCACCGGCCGATCGCGCGGATCTCGTCGGCGGTGTAGACGGCGCCGGTCGGGTTGGACGGCGAGACGAACAGCAGCACCTTGGTCTTGTCGGTGCGCGCCGCCTCGAGCTGTTGGGGCGTGACCTTGTAGTCCTGCGTCTCGTCGGCGAGCACGTCGACCGGCACGCCGCCGGCGAGCTGGATCGCCTCGGGGTACGTCGTCCAGTAGGGCGCCGGGACGATGACCTCGTCGCCGGGGTCGATCATGGCTGCGAACGCGGCGTAGATCGCCTGCTTGCCGCCGTTGGTGACCAGCACCTGCGCGGGCTCGACGGCGTAGCCGCTGTCGCGCAGCGTCTTCTCGGCGATCGCCTTCTTCAGCTCGGGCAGGCCGCCGGCGGGGGTGTAGCGGTGGTTCTTGGGGTCGCGACACGCCTCGACCGCCGCCTCGACGACGTAGCCCGGGGTCGGGAAGTCGGGCTCGCCCGCACCGAACCCGATGACGGGCCGGCCCTCGGCCTTGAGCGACTTGGCCTTCGCATCCACCTTGAGCGTCGCGGACTCGGCGATCGACGCCGATGCGCTGGGAGACGCGACGGTCGCGGGGGTTGGCGGGGCTGGAGGGCGTCTGGCTCATGACGACCATCCTAGGGCGGGGCGCGACGGGGGCGCCGGGCGTGACCACGCCGGTTCGACTCTCCTCCAGCCCCCCGGTAGAGTTCTGCTCGGTGGTTTTCCCCCATGCTTCGCGCTGCCCTGATCACGAACCGGATCCGGGGCACTCGAGGCCCGGAGGGTCATCGGAGGGCACTAGCTCAACTGGCAGAGCATCGGTCTCCAAAACCGAAGGTTGGGGGTTCAAGTCCCTCGTGCCCTGCAACGGACTCATTGGTCGAAGGTCAACCTGAAAGGTCGAAATCGTGTCGGAGAGCAGCGCCGTCCGCGAGCCACGTGGTGGCAAGGACGCCAAGCGCACGAGCCCGACCACGTTCTACCGTCAGGTGGTCGCCGAGCTCCGCAAGGTCGTCTGGCCGACGCAGGAACAGCTGATCACGTACTTCATCGTGGTCATGGTGTTCGTGATCGTCATGATGGCGCTCGTCTCGGCGCTCGACCTGGGCTTCGGCAAGCTCATCTTCGCGATCTTCACCGGATAGCGAGTCCCGGCCCGGCGAGCACGGGCAAACCACCAGCAACCAGTCAGGGCAAGAGTCAACCAATGACGGAGCAACACGTGTCGGAGCAGAACGAGCCGGTCGACGAGATCGTCGACGCAGGCGCCGAGCCTGCGGAGGCCACCGAGCAGGCCGAGGAGCCGACGGTCGCTGAGCCGACCGACGAGGCCGAGTCGAGCGACGAGACCACCGAGGCCGAGTCGACCGAGTCTGAGGCGGCCGAGGAGGACGTCGCCGACGAGGCTGAGCCGACCGACGAGCGCCGACGAGGCCGACGAGGCCGACGAGGCCGACGAGGCCGACGACGACGACCCGCTCGAGGCGTTCCGCCGCGAGCTGTGGGCCAAGCCGGGCGAGTGGTTCGTCGTGCACACCTACTCCGGCATGGAGAAGCGGGTCAAGCAGAACCTCGAGAACCGCATCCAGGCCCTCGACATGGTCGACTACATCCACGAGATCGTCGTACCCACCGAAGAGGTCGCCGAGATCAAGAACGGCCAGCGCAAGATGGTCACCCGCACCGTCCTGCCCGGCTACGTGCTGGTCCGCATGGACCTCACCGACGAGTCCTGGTCGGCGGTCCGGCACACGCCGTCCGTCACCGGCTTCGTCGGCCACAGCCACCACCCGGTGCCGCTGTCGATGTCCGAGGTCGAGGACATGCTCGCCCCGGCCGCCGTCGCGGTCGCCGAAGCCGAGGCCGAGGCCGCGTCGGGCAGCCCCGCCGGATCCACCGCCGCGTCCCGCAAGCCGGTCGAGGTGGCCGACTTCGACGTCTCCGACTCGGTGATGGTCGTCGACGGGCCGTTCGCCACGCTGCACGCCACGATCACCGAGATCAACGCGGAGTCCCAGAGGGTCAAGGCCCTCGTCGAGATCTTCGGCCGGGAGACCCCGGTCGAGCTGAGCTTCAACCAGATTCAAAAGGTCTGAGCGGACGGAGCTTGCTCCGGCCGGTCAGCCGGCCTTTCGAGGTTGAGGAGTGTCGCCGCGTACCCGAGCCTGCGAGGGGATGCGGGACACGTCTCGAAACCCAGCAAGAGAAGAAGCAATACCAACACGTGACACCAAGTGGCAGGGGGAACCCCCCGTCATGACCACGAGATAGAAAGAGAAGAAGGCAATGCCTCCCAAGAAGAAGATCGCTGCGCTCGTCAAGGTGCAGCTGCAGGCTGGCGCAGCAACTCCGGCTCCGCCGGTGGGTACCGCCCTCGGTCCCCACGGCGTGAACATCATGGACTTCTGCAAGGCCTACAACGCGCAGACCGAGTCGATGCGTGGCAACGTCATCCCCGTCGAGATCACCATCTACGAGGACCGTTCGTTCACGTTCATCACCAAGACCCCGCCGGCCGCGGAGCTCATCAAGAAGGCCGCCGGTCTGAAGAAGGGCTCGGGTGTCCCGCACAAGGAGAAGGTCGGCAAGCTGACCAAGGACCAGGTGCGCGAGATCGCCACCACCAAGCTGCCCGACCTCAACGCCAACGACCTCGATGCCGCGATGAAGATCGTCGAGGGGACCGCCCGCTCCATGGGGGTCACCACCGAATGACGCTCCCGCACCCGCCCGGGTGCGGCGTCAACACCACCGACCGACCTTCGTCCGACACACCTGTGGCAGAGCCGCGCTGGCTCACCTGACCACACCTTCGTAGAGAGAAGAACACCATGCAGCGCAGCAAGACCTACCGCGCAGCGGCAGAGCAGTTCGACCAGGACGAGCTCTACTCCCCGCTGTCCGCGATCAAGTACGCCAAGGGCGGAAGCAAGAAGAAGTTCGACGAGACCGTCGACGTCGTCATGCGCCTCGGGGTCGACCCCCGCAAGGCCGACCAGATGGTCCGCGGCACCGTGCTCCTCCCGCACGGCACCGGCAAGACCGCCCGGGTCCTCGTGTTCGCGAACGCCGACAAGGCCGAGGCCGCCCGTGAGGCCGGCGCCGACTTCGTCGGTGGCGACGAGCTGATCGAGAAGGTGAACGGCGGCTGGCTCGACTTCGACGCCGTCGTCGCGACCCCCGACATGATGGGCAAGGTCGGCCGCCTCGGCCGCGTGCTCGGTCCGCGCAGCCTGATGCCGAACCCGAAGACCGGCACCGTGACGCCCGACGTCGCCAAGGCCGTCTCCGACATCAAGGGCGGCAAGATCGAGTTCCGCGTCGACCGGCACGCCAACCTGCACTTCATCATCGGCAAGGCCTCGTTCTCCGAGGTCCAGCTCGCCGAGAACTACGCCGCGGCCCTCGAAGAGGTGCTCCGCCTGAAGCCGGCCAGCTCCAAGGGCCGCTACATCAAGAAGGTCACCGTCTCCACGACGATGGGCCCCGGCGTCCAGGTCGACCCCAACCGCACCAAGAACGTTGCGGGCGAGGACGACGCTCCGCAGGCCTGACACTTCGCTGGTCGAGGAGGTTGCCCAGCAACCGTCTCGTCGTTGGTCGAGGAGGCGCGCTAGCGCCGTCTCGAAACCCCGAGGCCCGGACACCTCACGGTGGCCGGGCCTTCGGCTTCGTGCGGCGGGGCCTTCTCAGGCCTCGACGGCCGGCAGGTCGGCGCGCAGGGCCTCCTCGGCCCCTCGGCGTACGACGATCGTGCGTACGTCGCGGCGCAGGGTCGCGGCGTTGAACCGGCACTTCATCAGCACGCCGTCGACGGCCAGCAGGGAGCCGGCGAGCACCTCGGTGCCGTCACCGGTCAGGTAGACCACGTCGTACTCGCTGCCGGCCCGGAGCCCTTCGATGTCGAGCAGGAGCTCGGTGCCCCAGGTGTGGTTGATCAGGCCTGCCTTCGTGCCCGCCGGCGCGCCGGTGAACGAGATGGCCTCGACCGGCGCCCCGGGAGGGTCGTCGTCGACCAGGCTGCGGCCGGAGTAGCCCGCGATGCCGCCGATGCCCGCGGCAAGGCCACCGGTGATCAGCAGGCGTCGGCCCGGCCGACGGATGGGGACCACCGCCGGAGTGTCGCCCGCGTCGCGCATCCGCTCGGCGGCGGCGCGCACCGCGGCGATGCGGTCGGGGGGCGGGGTGCGGCTCGGATCGTGTCCCATGGCTTCTCCAGGGCCGCGAGGACTGCGTCCTCGTCGTCCCAGTCGGGTCCGGGGCCGGTGTCGTCGGTCATGCCATCAGCCCTTCGAACTCGGTGCGCAGGCGCGCGAGCGCCCGCGACTGTGCGGTGCGTACGGCGCCGGCGTTGCGGTCGGTGAGCACGGCCACCTGCTCGGCGTCGAGGCCTGCGACCACGCGCAGCTCGAGCACCTCCTGGTCGGCGGCCGAGAGCCGTGCGAAGGCGGACGCCAGCTGCGTGTGCTCCTCGGCGGTGAGCACGGCTTGCACCGGGTCGGGCGCCTCGTCGTGCTGGAGGGCGTTGAGCGCGGCAGGGTCGGCCGGGGTCTGTCGGCTCGAGGCTCGGTAGGTCTCGAGGACGACGTTGCGGGCGATGCCGAACAGCCAGCCGTCGAGCCCGACGCCGGTGGAGGTGTAGCCGTCGATCTTCTGCATCGCCCTGGTCATCGTCTCGCTCACCGCCTCGTCTGCCTGCTCCTCGGACGCCAGCCGCCGCCGGGCGTAGGCGAACAACCGCGGGTAGACCCCGCGATAGACCGCTTCCCACGCATCGGGGTCACCCGAGCGCGCGCGCTCCACGAGACGGCGCTCCTGCGCCCGAGTAGTGCTCATCAGAGGTACATGACGCCCGGTGCCCCCGCGTTACGTCGCTGGGTGGATTCACCCGCAGTCTGGCGTACGACGCGCGCCTACTCGGTGAAGACCCGCTCGTCGACGAGCTTCTCGCTGACGACCTGGCCGTCGGGGACGAACCGGCCACACTCGAAGTGCTTGCGGAACTCCACCTCGCCGCCGGTGCGCCCGGAGCGGTTCTTCTCCACGGTCACGACGGACCAGCCCTTGTAGTGCTCGCCGTTGTTGGCGCCGTACACGAGGTGGTGGCGGGCGACGACGTTCGCCTTGTTGCTGAGGATCAGCACGACATCGGCCTCGTAGGCCAGCGACGTGGAGCCGCGCATGTTGCGGGCCCGCATGCGGGTGCCCGGCTCGAGCCCGGCCCGGTCGGAGGCGGAGATCGCGAGGACGGGGCACTCGAACTCGATGCTGAGGTCCTTGAGCCGCTCGGTCACCAGGGTGACCTGCTCCTCCTCGGCGAGGTGGTCGGGGGTGCAGACCTTCTGCAGATAGTCGACGATGACCAGCGGGGGCTCGCCGTGCTCGGCGACGACGTCCTTGACGGCCGCGGCGATGACGTCGAGCGTCGTCTGCGTGGTCGTCGAGCGGTGGATGTGCAGCCGGGCGGCGTAGTCGCTCACCGCGGTCAGCGCCTCGATGCCGCCGATGTGCTCGCCGAGCCGCTCGGGCAGGCCACCGGCGGTGTCGTCGGACGCCTCGAAGGCGGCGCGCACCTGCCGCACGTTGAGCGGCATCGAGCTGGTCGAGGCCTCGGCCGCCTCGGCCGAGATGACCTTCTGCAACAGGGCCTCGGCCTCGAGCTCGAACGACAGGAAGATCACGGGCCGACCCGAGCGGGCGCAGCTGCGCGCCATCTGGAGCGCGAACGTCGTCTTGCCCTCGCCCTGGGCGCCGGCCAGCAGGTTGAGCGTCCCGGCGCGCAGCCCGCCGCCGAGCTCCTCGTCGAGCAGCGGGAAGCCGGTCGCCCACAGGGGCGCGGCGGACTCGGGATCGAGCAGGCGACGGTCCACTCTCTCGAGTACGTCGCTCAGGGCGGTCAGCTTCGGGTCCACCGTGAGATTTCAGCACGGCACCGGGTTCGCGCGAGGCCGAACGCGTGGATTTGGCGGTGCCCGGCGCCGCGTCGTACTCTTCTCGACGAAACCAGAGACCGCCGGTAGTCAGGCTGTGCATGCAGCCCGACCGAAGGTTCCGCGGATGCGGACGACCTGCGCAGGTGAGAGCAAGACCCGCAGTCCGCTGCGGAGTCCACGCCTCGAGCCTGTGCTCGGGGCGTTCGTCGTTCGCGGGCCCGTCGCGGTGGTCTCTCCGTCCGGAAGGAGACCCATGGCGCGGCCAGACAAGACTGCTGCCGTCGCGGACATCGTTGAGTCGTTCAACGGTGCCGCCGGTGCTGTGCTGACCGAGTACCGCGGTCTCACCGTGAAGCAGCTGCAGGAACTGCGGCGCTCCCTCGGCGAGAACGCCAGCTACGCCGTGGTCAAGAACACGCTTGCCAAGATCGCCGCCAAGGACGCGGGGATCTCCGGCTTCGACGACCTGCTCAACGGCCCCACCGCCATCGCCTTCATCAATGGCGACGTCGTCGAGGCTGCCAAGGGTCTGCGTGACTTCGCCAAGGCAAACCCCGCCCTTGTCATCAAGGGTGGCGTCCTGGACGGCAACGCTCTCGACGCGGCAGAGGTGGCCAAGCTGGCCGACCTCGAGTCGCGTGAGGTGCTGATGGGCAAGCTCGCGGGCGCCATGCTCGCGTCGCTCTCCCAGGCCGTCTACCTCCTCAACGCCCCGCTCGCCCAGGCTGCCCGGCTCGCCGGCGCCCTGGAGGCGAAGGCCACTGAGGACCCCTCGATCCTCGCAGGTGGTGCCGGTACGCCGGCCGCTGCCGAGGAGGCCCCGGCCGCCGACGAGGCCGCCCCCGCAGAGGAGGCCGCTCCCACCGAGGATGCTGCCCCCGCCGCTGAGGCGACCGACGAGGCTGCCGAGACCACCGACGCCTGACCACAACCGGTCGTACGTCGTACCCACCACCTGAAACCCGGTCGGCCCGCAACCGCGGACCGGCCACCGAATGGAAGGAACCGCCATCATGGCGAAGCTCAGCACTGACGAGCTCCTCGACGCGTTCAAGGAGATGACCCTCATCGAGCTCTCCGAGTTCGTGAAGCAGTTCGAGGAGACCTTCGGCGTGACCGCCGCTGCTCCCGTCGCCGTCGCCGCCGCCCCGGCCGCCGGTGGCGCTGCCGGTGGCGAGGCCGCCGCCGAGCAGGACGAGTTCGACGTGATCCTCGACGCCGCCGGCGACAAGAAGATCAACGTCATCAAGGAGGTGCGCGCCCTCACTTCGCTCGGTCTGAAGGAGGCCAAGGACCTCGTTGAGTCGGCGCCCAAGGAGATCCTCGAGAAGGTCGACAAGGCCACCGCGGAGAAGGCGAAGGACGCCCTCGAGGCGGCCGGCGCCTCCGTCACCGTCAAGTGACGATCTGACACCGGTCCTCACGGACGCTGCCACCAGGGCGGTCACCCTCCGGGGTGGCCGCCCTGTTGCATGCGCGGGTACCCCTGTACCCACGGGCGCCGAGCGATTAGGCTGATCCCGCCTGATGCGCATCACGAAACGAGTTGCTCCATGCGCAACAAACGATCCACGGAGACCTTGACCCGGCTCCTCGAGAACGCCCGCTACGAAGTGCTGCCCACCGCCTCCACGGAGGACAAGGTGCTCGAGCACCTGCCCCGGGACCGGACGGTCACCGTCACGGCGTCGCCCAGCAAGGGGCTGGAGGCGACGCTCGACCTGGCCGAGCGGCTGACCGGGCACGGCTACGTCGCCGTACCCCACCTCGCGGCCCGGATGATCAGCGGCCGGTCGGAGCTCGGCGAGATCGCCGACCGCCTCACCGGCAAGGGCATCACCCGGGTGTTCGTGCCCGGCGGCGATGCCGAGCCCGCCGGCGACTACCTCGACGCCCTCGGCGTGCTCGAGGACCTCACGGTGCTCGGCAAGCCGTTCGCCCAGGTCGGGATCACCGGCTACCCGGAGTCGCACCCGACGATCGCCGACGACCTGACCGTGCAGTCGATGTGGGACAAGCGCCGCTACGCCACCCACATCGTGAGCAACCTGACGTTCGACCCGGGCGTGGTCCGCGACTGGCTGCACCGGCTGCGGGCTCGGGGCGTCACGATGCCGCTGCTGCTGGGCATCCCCGGCCCCGTCGACCGCACCAAGCTCCTGGGCATGGCGACGAAGATCGGCGTCGGCGAGTCGACCAGGTTCCTCGCCAAGAACAAGGGCATGTTCGCCCGGCTCGCCGCGCCCGGCGGGTTCACCGGCGAACGGTTCCTGGAGAAGTGCGCGCCCGCCCTCGGCGAGCCCGGCGCGCTGGTCGAGGGCCTGCACGTCTTCACGTTCAACCAGATCGCGGAGACCGAGGCCTGGCGCACTGATCTGGTGGCTCGGCTGACGTCTGGGCGGTAGTCCAGAACAAGACGGCTGCTGCGCCGGCGCAGCCACAGCCGTCTTGTTCTGGACTACCTCGCCAGGAGCGACGCCAGCGCGGTCTCCAGGCCCCGGTCGCCGGTCTCGACGACGGTCAGGGGGAGACCGATCCTCGCCGCGGCCTGTTCGGCCAGATCACGAAGCTCGTCGTCGGGCTCCTGGGCCAGCCACACGACCCGCGTGTAGTGGCCGAAGTAGGTGTCACGCAGCTCGGGGTAGCGGTCCAGGCCCAGCTCCTGCAGGACGGTGCGGGCGAACGACCGCACCAGGAAGTCGGTCAGCAGGTAGGTGCCCGGCTGGTCCTCGAAGAACTGCTCGAGCCGCGACTCGCCGGCGTACACGTCGTAGCAGTGCAGGCCCGGCAGCCGCCGCAGGCCGAGCTCGCGGCAGACCTCGTCGAGGGCGCCGTACGTGCCGCAGTCGGCATAGCCGATGACGACCTGGGAGTACGACGCCGACAGCTCGCCCGCGAGCCGGCGTACCTCGCCGGCGATCTTGTCGGGCTGGTTGTGCAGCAGCGGCGGCAGCGGGTGTACGTCGACCGGCCAGGCGCGCCGGGCCACGACCGCGGCTACGGGCTGGGCGATCGCGCCGCATGCGATGACGGCGACCCGGTCAGTCACCGAAGGCGAGCTGCTCGACGAACTTGTCGTTGAAGTCGGGGCGGTCGGAGAGCTCGACATAGGCCACCTCCTCCAGCAGTGCCCGGGCTCCCGCGCGTTCGCGGATCGAGAGCAGGGCCATCTTCGCGCCCTCGCCGGCGACGTTGCCCGCGGCCACGATCCGGAGGACGGGGAGCTTGGGCACCAGGCCGATGCGGACGGCGGAGGCGGGGGAGAGGTAGCTGCCGAAGGAGCCGGCGAGCAGCACCTGCTGGACGTCGCGGTGTTCGAGGCCGAGCTGCTCGAGGAGCAGCGTCCAGCCGGTGGAGATCGCGGCCTTGGCGAACTGGAGCTCGCGCACGTCGCGCTGCGAGAGGTACACGCACTCCGCCGGCTCGGTCTCGGGCGTCGGCCGGTGGAGCAGGAAGACGCGTTCCTCGCCGATCTTCGCCATCCGGTCGGCGAGCGCCGGCGCGATCTCCTTGGCCGTCTCGTCGGGCACCAACCGGCCGGAGCGGTCGAGCAGGCCGACCCTGACCAGCTCGGCCACGGCGTCGACCAGCCCGGAGCCGCACAGTCCGCGGGGCTCGACGTCGCCGATGACGCCGAGGGTGACGGCGGGATCGTCTCCGAGAGCGTGCGGGTCGACCTTGATCACCTCGATGGCACCGTCGGCGGCGCGCATTCCGCAGCGGATCGCGCCGCCCTCGAACGCCGGACCGGCGGGGGCAGCAGTGGAGAGGATCGTGTCGCCGTCGCTGAGCACGATCTCGCAGTTGGTGCCGACGTCGATGAACAGCCGCGTGCGCTTGTCGCGGTCCATGCCGGTGGCGAGCATGCCGGCCACGATGTCGCCGCCGACGTACGCGCCGAGCGCCGGGAAGAAGAAGGCGCGCGCCCGCGGGTGCAGGGTCAGACCCAGGTCGGAGGCGAGCACGGACGGCGGCTGCGCGGTCGACATGACGAACGGCGCGACGCCGAGCGGCTCGGGGTCGATGCCGAGAGCCAGGGCGGTCATGGTGGCGTTGCCGGCGATCGCGATCTCGTAGACCTGCGCCGGGTCGACGCCACCCTCGCGGCAGATCTGGCCGGCCAGCTCGGACAGGGTCGCCCCCGCCGCTTCCTGGAGCCGGCCGAGGGTGTCCTTGTCCATCATCGTCGCGCTGATGCGGGTGATCACGTCGCCGCCGAACGGCTGCTGCTTGTTGAGCATCGACGTGACCGCCACGGGCGTGCCGGTGCCGACGTCGAGGAGCGTGCCGACCACCGTGGTGGTGCCGAGGTCGAAGGCGATGGCGTAGCGGGCGGCGGTCGTGTCGCCCGGCTCGACGTCGATGAGGTCCTCGTCGACGATCACGGCGGTCACCTTGAAGTCGGCCTCGCGCAGCACCGTCGACAGCCGGCGGAGCACGTGCAGGTCGGCGGTCAGCTCGAGGTCGTCGATCGCGTCGGTCAGCCGGACCAGGTCGGTGCGCTGATCGGCGAGCGTGGCCTCCTCGAGCTCGACGTACCGCTTCTGGAGTGCCGGCCGCAGGATCACCTGCCGGCCGATGCCGACCGTCGCCGCCTTGGGTCGGGTCGTGAGCGGTGGCACCTCGACGGCGAGGTCGCGGGTGGCGTGGACGAGGCAGCCGAGCCGCCAGCCGTCGGCGATCTGCTCGCTCGAGAACGTGCGTACGTCGTGGCGCGAGATCGGCACCTGCCCGCCCTCGACGCGGACCTTGCACTTGTGGCAGGTGCCGTGGCCGCCGCAGGTCGAGTCGATGGCGATGCCGTTCCACGACGCGGCGTCGAAGACGGTGACTCCGGGAGGCACCCGCACGCCGCGCTGAGTCGGTGGCACCTCGGCGCCGCCCTCGGCCTTGCTGTGGATCGTGAACGCGAGGTCGACGCGGCCGGTGCCGTCGTGGGTGGCCTGCTCGACTCCCCGTGGCTCGATGAGGCCCTCGCGGGCGACGTCCGCGAGGGAGAAGTCGGGACCGTCGGTCACTGGGCCGCTGCGGCTTCCTTCGCCTGCCGCGCCCGGTGGGCGGCGATCCAGGACCCGCCCCACTCGTCGTGGCCGAGCAGCAGGTCTGCGGCCTTGACCGCCTCGACGATGTCGGGGGTGCGGGTGTCCATGATCGCGCTGGTGAGCCCCGCGGTCATCGCCATCGGCAGGAAAGCGGCGCCGAGCGCGTGCCGCGCCGGCATGCCGAACGACACGTTGGAGGCGCCGCAGGTCATGTTGACGCCGAACTCCTCGCGGATCCGCCGCATCGTCTCGAGGGTGGTGTTGACGACCTCCTGGTCGGCGCCGATCGGCATGGCCAGCGGGTCGATCACGATGTCGGCCGCCGCGATGCCGTACTCCTTGGTGGCGACCTCGATGATCTTGCGGGTCAGCACGATGCGCTTCTCGACCTCCATCGGGATCTCGTCGGCGTCGTTGGGCAGCGCGATGATCGCTGCGTCGTACTTCTTGACCAGCGGGAGGATCTGCTCCATCCGCTCGTCCTCGGCGGTGATGGAGTTGACCAGCGCCCGGCCCTGGTAGACCGCGAGCCCGGCCTCGAGGGCCTCGACGACCGAGGAGTCGATGCAGATCGGCTTGTCGGTGAGCTCCTGGACCATCGTGATCGCGCGGGCCAGCAGGTCGGCCTCGTCGGTCAGCGGGACGCCCATGTTGATGTCGAGCACGTCGGCGCCGCCCTCGACCTGGGCCTTCACGTCGCGCTCGATCGCCGACAGGTCGCCTGCGCGCAGCTGCTCCTGGAAGATCCGCCGGCCGGTCGGGTTGATGCGCTCCCCGATCAGGCAGAAGCGGGTGTCGTGGCCGATGACGACCTGCTGGGTGGCCGAGCGCAGGACGGTCTCGAGGCGGGGAGCGCTCATGCAGGCACCTTGGCGCGCTTCTCCTGGAGGAGCGACTTCGCGCGCCGGACCGTCTGCGAGGCGTCGGCGGCGTAGCCGTCGGCACCGACCGCGTCGGCGTACTCCTGGGTGACGGGGGCGCCGCCGACCATCACGATCACCTCGCCGCGGATGCCGGCCTTCTCGAGGGCGTTCATGTTGGCCTTGAACATCGGCATGGTGGTGGTGAGGAACGCGGAGAAGCCCACGATGTCGGGCTGGTGCTCCTCGATGGCGGCCACGAACTTCTCGGGCGCGACCTGCACGCCGAGGTCGATCACCTCGAAGCCGGCGCCCTCGAGCATGATGTTGACGAGGTTCTTGCCGATGTCGTGGACGTCGCCCTTGACGGTGCCCATCAGGAACTTGCCGATGGTCTGCACACCCGTCTCGGCGAGCAGCGGCCGCAGCCGCTCCATCGCGCCGGCCATCGCCCGGCCCGCGATCAGCATCTCGGGCACGAAGAAGTCACCGCGCTCGAAGCGCGCGCCGACCTCCTCCAGCGAGGGGATGAGCGCATCGAACAGCAGGGTCTGCGGCTCCATGTCGATGCCGAGTCCCTCGTTGGTCAGCTCGAGCACGCGGGGGGCGTTGCCGACCAGCGTCTCGTCGTACAGGCCTTGCAGGATCTCCTCCGGAGTCATGCGACCACCTCCTCCTTGTTCGTGCCTCGTAGCAGGGTCGAGAGCTGGGCCGCGTGGTCCAGCAGGTGGCGGCCGACGTCGTCGAGCCGCCCTTCCAGTCGGGGAGTTGGCCCGGAGATGCCGAGCGCGGCGACGGCGTCGCCGTGGATGCCGAACAGGGGTACGGCGATTCCGGTGAGGCCGATCTCGAGCTCGTCCTCGGTGAGCGCCCAGCCGCGCTCCCGGATGCGTACGGCGTCGCGCCGCAGCTGCGCGGCGGTCGCGATGGTCGCCTCGGTCGGTGTCTCGAAGGGGCCCTTCGGGATCGGCAGCGCGCCCCAGGCGAAGAGCACCTTGCCGAGCGCCGAGCAGTGCGCCGGCACGTCGACCTCGGTCCAGTCGCGGGTGCCGAGCAGGTAGCGCGAGTCGACCTGCGCGACCTGCACGACCCGGTCGCCGCGGGTGACGCTCAGGTGCACGGTCTCGCCGGTGTCGTCGCCGATCTGCTCCATGACCGGCCGGGCGAGCCGGACGAGCTCCTCCCACGGGTCGTGCCGGGCGGCGTACAGCCAGAACAGCCGGCCGGCGACGTAGGACCCGGCGACGTCGCGCTCGAGCAGGCCCGAGCGCTCGAGGGCGGTGAGCATCCGCGACGTCGTGGACTTCGCGAGGCCGCTGGCGTCCTGGAGGTCGGCGAAGGTCATCGGCTCGTCGGCGCGGACGACCGTGGAGACCAGGTCGGCGGCGCGGTCGACCGCGCGTGTGCCGCTGGCACCACCGTTGGCGGCCGGCTCGCTCACGACGACTCCTTCACAGGGTCTTCCCTCGGGTTCCATGATGTGGAACCGTGGTCCCACATCATGAGGTTAAGAGCCGTCGGGCCCGGCGGTCAAGCACCCGGATAGATCAGGAGGAGCCGTGTTCCGCAACACGATGCCGCGCTACGAGGTGCTGTCCGAGGACGCGATGGCGACCCTGGACAGGGGCTGGCGCAGGCTGATGACCGAGATCGGCGTCGAGTTCATGGACGACCGCGCGCTCGAGCTGTTCCGCAAGGCCGGCCAGCGGGTGGAGGACCAGACGGTCTTCCTCGACCCCGACTTCGTGCTCGAGCAGGTGGCGAAGGCGCCCCGCGAGTTCGACGTCCAGGCGCGCAACCCCGACAACTACGTCCACATCGGCGGCGACTCGATGGCCTTCGGCGCGGTCTACGGGCCGCCGTTCGTCCGGCAGGGCGAGGTACGCCGCGACGCGACGATGGACGACTTCCGGAACTTCACGAAGCTGGCCCAGAGCTTCGCGGTGCTCGACTCCGCGGGCGGCGTGATCTGCGAGCCCAACGACACCCCGCTCGACAGCCGCCACCTCGACATGACCTACGCGCTGCAGACGCTGACCGACAAGATCTACATGGGCAACGTCGTGTCGGGCGTCAACGCCGCCGACACCATCCGGATGGGCGAGATCCTCTTCGGCTCGCGCGAGGCGATCGAGGAGACACCGGTCTCGATCTCGCTGATCAACTGCAACTCGCCGCTGCGCTGGGACGACCGGATGCTGGAGGCGCAGTTCGAGTACTCCGGCGCCGGCCAGCCCGTCGTGCTCACGCCGTTCATCCTGATGGGCGCGATGTCGCCGGTGACGATCCCGGCCGCGCTGGTGCAGCAGATCGTCGAGGCGCTGTCGGGCATCGCGCTCTCGCAGCTGATCCGCCCGGGCACGCCGGTGATCTTCGGGTCGTTCCTCTCCAACATCGACATGCAGTCGGGATCGCCGACGTTCGGCACGCCGGAGTCCGGCATCGGCCTGCTCTGCACCGGCCAGATCGCGCGCCACTTCGGGCTGCCGTTCCGCACCGGCGGCGGCCTGACGTCGTCCCAGGTCGCCGATGCCCAGGCCGGCTACGAGGCATTGATGACGATGATGCCGACGTTCCTCGCCGGCGCGAACTGGGTCATGCACTCGGCCGGCTGGCTCGAGGGCGGCCTGGTCGCGGGCTACGAGAAGTTCATCGTCGACGTCGAGCTGGTGCAGATGATGCAGGCCGAGTTCACCCCGCTCGAGATCGACGAGGACTCGATGGCCTTCGGCGCGCACGAGGAGGTCGGCCACGGCGGCCACTTCCTCGGTGCGGCGCACACCATGGAGCGCTTCCGCGACTGCTTCTACCGGCCGATGCTCTCGTCGTCGGAGAACTACGAGCGCTGGATGCGCAACGGCGGCAAGGACGCCAACGACCGGGCCGCGGAGATCTACCAGAAGAAGCTCGACGGAGTACGAGCAGCCGCCCCTCGACGACGCCGTACGCCAGGAGCTGCAGGAGTACGTCATCCGGCGGCGTGCGGAGCTCGGCGACTGACGCTTTCCGGGAACGCGGGCAGCACATAGGCGGCGGAGTGACTCGCGCTCTGCGCACCTCGGATCGCACTGCCTCCGTGTGGCCTCCCGTCAGGCTCCGGCAGACCGAGCCGGCTGGAGGTACTAGAGCGGCAAGGAACACGTCGGGCCGTGCTCGGAGCGAAGAAGCAGCTCAGAATCTTGGGTGACTCGGCCGAAGGTCAGGGATCCCATTCGGGTCCACCCTGCACTCTTGACCCAGTCGTAGACCTTCTCGACGTCGATGACCCAGGGTTGGTAGTCGGGGATGGGGTCGCCCGCGGTGTTGAAGATGTCCCAGTCGGTCCAGTGCTCTCTGGTTCGCAGGTCGATGTGACCGGCCGGAGTATCGAAGTCGCCACCCACGGCACCCAGATGGTTGTCGTGGACGTCGAAGGTGTCTTCCACATCGCAGTCGAAGGTGACGTCGTCCTCGTGTGGTCTGTTGCGATAGTCGACGCAGACGATCCGCGTCACTTCTGGCATCTCCAGTTGAACGATTTGAATAGCTAGCTTCAGGCGGTTCTCATGAATCCGCATCTGGTCGAGCGCATCCCAAAGGCCGTCGAGCGGCGGTGGGTCGAGCGGCATTGGTCTCCCCTTGAGTAGGTGGCCGCCCAGTCGAGCGGCGAACGACTTGTCAATCCGATCAATCCGAGCGCGGCAACTTCGAAGTGTCTGGTGTCGCCTGCGGGCTTAGGTCAATGGTGGTCACGACTGGCTGATTGTGTCAGCCCATTCCCGGATCCACGATGATCACCGACGTGTAGGTGACTCGCAGCGTGCCGTGCGTTGTCGGTCAGACGAACGACGATCGACCTACGCGTGCCGAGGGCACGTGCAGGCGACAAAGGCGCGCATCCGCCAGTGCGGACTTGCGGAGCGCATAGGCGGCGGAATGTCGCACCTTGTCGGCCGCGCGGCTCACGGCACATCCGGGCGACTGAATGCCCTCAACGCAGCTGATCCATACGGTCCACGCCGAGCTGTTCTTCAAAAGGAACATCCCGTCGCGGGAGAAGGCGGCCCGTTGGAACCTGTAGACAACGCGTGGGCGTCGGGCGGATCCTGACATGACGGTGTCTCGGTCCTCGGTGATCGGAGGTGGAATGAGCACTCTTCCCCGTCCCGACCTGCCATCTGGCCCACACCGCGACCTGACGGCTGCCCTCCACGAGCTCCACCACCGGGCAGGGTGGCCCAGTCTGCGACGGCTCGCTGCCGACGCCGGCTGCTCCCACACCACTGTCTCCAAGACCTTCTCGTCCTCGGCCTTGCCGACCTGGGGAACCCTCGAGCTCCTTGTCGAAGCCATGGACGGCGACACCGGCCAGTTCCACGACCTCTGGCTCGTTGCGACTGGTCCCGCCCCTGGTTCCGCTGACACGGCCATGCCTCACATCGCCGGACGCAAGACCGAGCTTGCCGCAGTACGCCGCCACCTCGAGACCGGCACCGGCCTGATGCTCGTTCTGGGTGAGGCGGGCATGGGCAAGACCACGTTGGTGTCCTCGGCATCGGATCCCACGGCCGTGGACGTCTTCGTGGCCACCGGCCACTGCCTGCCTTTGTCGATCGAAGTGTCCTTGTTGCCGCTGGCCGACATCCTGCAGGAGGTGTACGGCCACGACGGCGGGAAGTGGGTTGATCGGGCGTTGGCGGTATGTCCCGAGCATGTGCTGGCGTTGGTCGCGCGACTCCTCCCCGAAGTCGCGACGACGCAGACGGAGCACTCGCCCGACACCTCCCATCTGCTGCTCTCAGCGATCGGAAGCACGCTGAAGAGTCTGCGATCCTTACGGCCCCTGGCGCTGCTCATCGAGGACCTGCACTGGGCGGATCCCGCGACACTCGACCTGCTCGAGCACATGGTGGCTCGTGGTCCCGAAGTACCGCTGGTTGGGACATGGCGCACCGAGGACCCGACGACATCGACCGCAGCCGTCGAGTGGCTGTCCAGGGTTCGCCGGCTCCCCACCGTGACCGAGGTCGAGCTCGAGCCACTCACTCGTGAGGAGACCGCCGAGCAGCTCGCGCTGCTCGACGGTCACGCACCCGAGGCGGACATGATTGAGACCATCCACGAGCGCAGCCTGGGGCTGCCGCTGTTCACCGAACAGTTGGCGGCCCACGCAGGCCACGGAGGCGATCTGCCGTCCGTGCTGGAGAACCTGCTGGCGCAGCGGCTGTCCGGGATCAGCGAGGAAGCCTGGCACATAGCCAGGATCCTCGGCATCGCGGATCGACCGTTGCCGGACTCGATCCTCGCCGAAGCGGCCGAGATCACGCCCCGCGAGCAGACGCGGGCGCTTCACGAGCTCCACGACAAACGGCTCCTGTCCGCGTCCGGCGGCAGCTCGCGTGCCCAGCTCCGACACCCGCTCCTCGCCGAGGCCGTGCGCAGTCGGCTGGTGGCGGGCGAGAAGGTGGCCGGTCACCGCCGGCTGGCGTCCGCTCTTTCGGCCGTCGGGTCTGCGGACCCCGCTGAGATCGCAATGCACTGGCATGAGGCCGATGATCAGGCGCGCGAGCTGGAGTGGCGGGTGCGTGCTGCCCAACACGCCCGCGAGCGACTCGACCCCGTTCAGGAGGTCGAGCACTGGACGCGGGTGGTCGAAGCTCTGGCCGGCGGACGGCCCGCCCCAGGACCTCGACGGGTGCGCAGATCGCGACGATGCGCTCATCAAGGCCCTCCAGGCCTGCGAGGAGGGCGACGAATGGTCTCGGGTGCTGGGACTCGCCGACATCAGGCTGAGCGAGCTGTGCGGCGTGGCGACGAACAGTTCCGTACGTCTCCATGAGTTGATGGCCGGCGTCCACACCATGCACGAGGATCGCGCTGTGGGGCTCGAACTGGCGCGGCAATCGGTCGAGCTGTCCCGGCAGCTGCCCGTCGGCCCGGTGCTTGCCAAAGCACTGCAGACCTACGGGTTCCACCTCGGAGAGGACGGCAGGCAGCAGGAGGGGCTTTCGTTTGTGCGCGAGGCGCTGGACGTAGCCCAGGTTGTTGGCGACCCTGCCGTGATCTTCGAAACCACGTTGGCGGTTGCCGCACGTGAGGCGCTCAGCGGTGACCTGGGCAGCGCGATAGCAAGGATCGACGCTCTGCGCGCCGGCGGACCAGCGCCCTCGTGGCCGCTGGAGATGCGACTCGGCATGTTCCACACCGACATCTTGCTCACCTGCTGCCGTCCCCTGGCAGATGTAGAGGAAGCAGGACGCGCATCGGTCGACCTGTCGCGCACTCCGGGGCTGGCCGGCTCGGGGGTGATCGTCAAGATCAACATCGCCGAGGCGATGATCAGAGCTGGGCAGGTTTCCCGGGCCGCGTCGCTTCTCCCAGTGCCAGAGGAGGCTGGGACTCTTCTGACGAACTTCCTGCTCATGACCTGGAGCCGGGCGGAGCTGTGTCGAGGTCGCCTCGATGAGGCACGGCGCGTCATCGCCGAACTCGACGGCGTAAGCGTCAACCTGCTGCAGGCCGTGGCCGTGCGTGCTGAGGTCGCCTCGCAGCTGGAGCTCTGGAGCGGCCAGCCGGGTTCGGCCTCGCGTCGCCTGCGCGCGGCCCTCGAAGAACTTCTTGTCACCCGCCAGACCGAGGATCTCGCCCCGGTGTTCGCGCTGGCCGCTCGCGCCGCTGCCGACTGCCGGGGCGACGATCGCGACCCTGACGCCTTCGCCAGTCTCCAGGACCTTCGTGCCCGAGCCAGCCTGGATCCGTTCTCCGGTGTGTGCGGTGACAATCACGGCTGGCGGGCCGTGTGGGACGCCGAGCTCGCCCGACTGAGTGGAGAGGAGACGCCCGACGTATGGGTCCGGGCCGCGGTCGAGTGGGATCGGATCACTCGACCCCACGAGGCGGCGTACTGCCGCTGGCGCGGGGCGCAGGTGGCGCTCCGCGACGGTCAGGGCACGGTGGCCGCCCGGCTGCTCAAGCGCGCCGCCGCCGGTGCAGGCGAGCATGTCCCCCTACGCCAGGCGATCGCGGCCACCGCTGCGGGTGCCCTCTGACCGCCTGGCCAGGGGAACTGTTCCCTCACGGCATGAAGCCCGCGATCCGTTGGGACGGGTTGGCCCGCGATGCGCCCGACTCGTCGGGGGCGGCCTTCTGTAGCGCCCCTTGGGGCACGTCGGCCGCGGACCTTCGGCGTTGTTCCAGTGCGACCGAATCATGAAGCACGGCGGTCCGTGGCGACGTCCCGCTGCTCATTGTTGGCGGAGGCCGTGGTGCCGCTGATGGCGAAGGTGGTCGCGAATGCCGCGGCTCCGGCAATGGCGCCGATGCGACGGAATGCTGTGCTGTTCATGGCGCTCTCCCCTGGTGGGGCCGCGGCGGATGCCGGCGGTTGTTGATCTCCAGAGTTCGGCCGACCGACCCCCGGTTGACGGGGGTTGACGGAAGAGGACAGACAATCATGGACACGATGGCCGCCTCTGACGATCCCCAACCAACGACAAACACGAAACGCCCTCATCTCGCCAGATCCGGCAAGCTGCAGGCGCCGACAGGCGGCGGAAAGACGCGCCCATCACGTACTCGTGCTGCAGTCCCGGCGGTGGGTCCATGCTCGATGATGGATCGTCCGTGGCACGCCGTCATCGTCACGCGCTTGCGGCGTTCATCCATGCCTGTAGAAGTTGAGGCAGGTGGCCAAGATCCTCAGGCGTGAGGACAACCATTTGAAGTGCATACCGCTCGGCAAGCGCTGTCTTGCGTTCGACTCTTTTGTCGTAGTGCGCCGTCCCGAGCATGCCGAACGCCTCAACCAATGTGCCGTCGGCCAGCCGCCAGTCTGCGCGCAGTCCAGTGGTGTTCAAGTCCGCGTCGAACGGATAGTAAGGCTCCGGTTCGTGTGCGATGTTGTGGAGATGCATAAAGTCGTCAATGTGTCGTTCGAATAGCGAGCGGCAGAGGTGGCCATCGGTGGCGACGGTAGATGTTCCTCGGCCCCGTCGTTGCCCTTCCCCGAGCACTCCGGAGAGGGAGAGCCACTCGGTCCACGAGTACTGCTTACGGCTTGCTTGGTGGGCGCTCCAGGACTTGTGGGGAATCAGCATTCTGGTCAGGAGTTGCAGGGTCCTGGCGTCCTGGGATCCTCGCAACGGTGCTTGGACCTGAGCCTGCGATGGGGGGCCGAAGAACTCTCCTTCGGAAACGGTCTTGATCGCCCACACGGCGGCCTCATTCCACGAGTCGTGCGTCCCGCGGTCAGTCAGCAGGCCGCCCCGCGCATCTGCACAGCACAGAGGGCAGAACTGCGTGCTTCCACTTGTGTAGAGGTCGTGTGCTGCTAGAGCACGCAGGCGAAAGGGAGTTCCACAAATGCGACAGGAGGTCACATCGTTCTTGGACAACCTCAGCGGCCGTCGAATATCCGTTGGTCTGGACGAGGTGAGCGGCGATGTAGTCCTCCAGAGCCTGTGTGCCGAAAGACCTCCGATCGTGGCGCATAAAGGGTCTCTTCCCGGGAGAGCTCCGCCAGTGGGGCGCGGATGCTCCTCGCCCGACGCAACGGCAGCGTCTTTGATGACCTCGTCGCGACATAGGGCGTCCCACCATGTCGGGTGCAGGGCGCGCAGCTCATAAGATTGTCGTCATTGGGGCGTGGATCGGGGACAGGTCCCTCCAGGCCGCTAGTCGTGTGTGCGCATCCTCAGGTATGGACGGCAGATGCGCAGGGACCATGGAGGCCAAGGCCTGCAAGCCAGCTGACCACCCTCCGATCCCGTACCTGTCGAGAGTAAAGTGGCATTCCCATTCGGCATTGTCGCTCATAGACCCCACCACCATCCAGTCGTCTGCCAATTGCCTTCGATGCTTTCGGCCGCGTGCGGCGGCAAAAGCGCGCGGGCTGCATCAGTCAATGCGCGCGAAGGAGACTGCTCGAACGTCGCTCGTGCGAGCGGCCAGTCATCGATAGGAATGTTCAGCCTGAGGATTGCGCTCAGCGCGAGGATGTCCGCGTCGGCCTCGGCACGTTGTCGTGCCAAGCCGGTGATCGTTTCGTGGATTGGGTTCACTGTGCGTTCGGTCGACCTGGTGACGCTGTCGACTGGGAGCCCATGTCGGGCAATGTATTCCTTGAGTAGACTAGAAAGGGGGTCATACCGGGTGGTCAGCGTGCCTGTGTGTGGAAGGTAGAAGCCGAGTTCAAACTCAGCAGCAAGCTCGCCCTCGATGATCGGGTGAAGGGTCCACCGACCGTCTTGTCGCGCGATGTAGCCAGCGTCGGCGAAGGCTCTCGTCGTAGCGGCACGTCCGGGGTGGCAATGCCTTGGCGGGCCAGAGCGGCTTTGGCATCTCCACGCAGCGCTTCTACTCGCATCCGCAGTGGAGTTTGCGAAGGTGTGTAGTCGCCGAGCCGCCTGCCCTTGTTGCCGATAATCTTGAACGCTGGTCCGTTGTGCGTCGTGTAGGGCACCACCTCGGGATCTTTTCATCGTCGTGGGGGACCCGGTGCTCTTCCCAGTGCCTCGCGAGGTCGCGTCGCCAAACTCGCCCGATGCTTCCGCAGAGCCGCTGGACGTCGTCTCGCCAGCCAGTCGGAAATGCGTTCCTGCGCTATCGGATATGGGCCTTCAAGCACTCGCTTGATGTCGTGGGGGTCAACGAGCGCTGGCTTCGCTAGGTCTTCTCCAGCCACCTCGAAATACGGACTGCCTGAACCTGTGCGACAGACGAGGGGATGCTCTGGAGGGAGGGGGACCGTGACGATTACTGTTCGAGCAGAGACTCGCCGCCCTTGTGCGTCATGAATCTCCGCGATCACGCGCTGGCCGGGCTGTAGCGCAGCTAGCTGCGCCTTCGTTAGCTTTCCACATGACACGCCACCACGGTAAGCACTGCATCTCTCAGGCAGTGGGTGCTTTGACCGAATCAGTTGGATGACTCCCACTCGTGGCCGCTCCGCCAACTGATGCCTCACTTGCACTGGGCTTGACACCAGTCGCGGGGGCGAGGTGCAGTCCTGCGATCCCAAGCCCCTTGGAGGGCCAGAACGCGTGCACCGGACGAACGAGACAGACCGCACCGAGGGCGATGCGCCGGGCCGTGTCGTCACGACAGCAAGAGGTCGTAGAGTTCGATTCCGTGGCTGGAGGTCGGTACAGGTTTCGCCTCAGATTCGATGTCTCAGAGGGGCGACGCATCAACATAGACGAAGCGGAAATCCTCCTTCACGACGACCAATCGAGCGTCGTCTGGCTCCGTGCTTTGGGCGGCGGTCAACCTCTGCAGGATGCCGACACCTGGCTGCTGTTGGGCTCCGCCTACACCTCCGAGAGCGAGGCGGTTGCAGCCGGAGTTCGCTGGCGAGGCGTCCTCGAGCAAACGTTCGCCGTGCTCAGCATCGCGGCGGACTTCGGCGACTATGCCCCGAAGGGCGGAGGATTCACGCAGGCGCTCCTAGAGGAAGTGCGGGAGACGACTGGCCATCTGGTAGCCAACGAGATCCACGGCCTCATGGTCGTGCCAGATGACGTCGACACCTTGGTCTTCTCCGCCAGCGCGAAGGGACGCGCGGGCACACCTGAGGAGACGTTCCTACGTGCGTTCTCCGAAGCCACCCAATGCCCAGACATCGACGACCGGACCCGTCTTGCCTTCGACATCTACAGCGCAGCTGGATTCGTGTCCGAGTCGCCGGCGGCCCGCATGGTAATGCTGATGATGGCGCTCGAAGCCATGATCGACGTCGGGGAGCGAGATGGGGCCTCTCGTGCGCATATTGACCGACTTCTCGAGGTCACGGAGAAGGCCGACTTGGATGCAATTGACGCAGGCAGCATCACCAATGCACTCAGGGGGCTGAAACGTGAGTCCATCAGGTCCGCGGGAGGCCGACTGGCGTCCACGATGAATGGGCGCACGTACGGCGGGCTCACCCCCACACAGTTCTTCGCACGCTGCTACGCGATACGAAGTGCTCTAGTTCACGGCGCAGCGACTCGTCCAGCACGCGACGACGTGGGCAGAACTGCCGCCCAACTGGAAGTCTTCGTCGGCCATCTCATTGCCGGACGCACACTGGTAGACGCTGTGCTTCCTGAGTAGCGAGCTTCTTGAAAAAGCCTGCCTTCAGGGCGGGGCAGCAGCGCGACGAGGGCTAGACGGTGTTCGCCCGAACCAGGTCGCCCGTGACGCCATCGACCTCTGCCGCAGCGACAGACGGTGCGCGCACGTCCAAGCCCCATCACTTGGACGCTCGGTATCCCGGGCCTCTCTGACGTTGTCGGAGTTCAACGCGCTGATTCCCGGCGTCCTATGCCCGGGGCGTCGCGAGCAGTGTCCCGCTCGGCCTTCTGTTGCACGTGGCGAGCAGCGGGGTCGGCCCGGTGATGGTCGCGCGCGGACACGTCCACGTCGTCCCGCTACCGCAGGGCTCGACGAGCCGGACCGTTGGCGCTGGGCAAGTTGCCCTGCTCGGCATCTTCGATGCGCATGCCGGACCGTTCGGCGTGCCCGAGACCTCAACCAGGATGCCGAGGGTGAGGATCCAGTCTGCTTGCCAAGCGCGCCCCACGCCGGTCCGGGTGGACCAACCGAGGGCAATTCGCTTAGCCGGCTACCTCCCCAGGCAGATCGCGCGCAGCCTCGACTCGGCCACCTGGCAGTGATTCGAGAACGTCGTGGACGAAGTCGCGCGCTTCGGAGGCGGACGAGATCTTGGACTTTTCGATTACCTCGCCTACCCACCGCGGCCCATGTCCGCCGACGTCCTTCACGAACGACTCGACCGCGCCGCTCGGAACGACGAAGACCTGCTGAGATCGCAGGTCGGCCAGAAGTCTTGAACGGCTGCAGTCGCCTCGCCGTTTGGCACCGCGGCCTGACCGATCTTCTTTGCGAGGGGCCACCCGGCATCTTGCTCGAATGCAGCGCGTACAGCCGATCGCATAGTGGTACTGACAGGCCCGTCGTCGTCAGTCCCCAAAGCGTCACTCAACCGAGCTCGCGCAGTACCCACTGACAGCGGCGCCTCGTTGCCCCGCAATGTGCTTGACCACGTTCCGGTCTGACTTCATCTGGGCCGAGAGAACTCCGCCAACCGCGGTTACCAGGGCCTCGAGACGCGCTTCCTCTCTGAGGATGTCGAAGTCAACCACGGCTCTGACGGGAACGCCGACGGCATGTAACGCAGTAGCCACAAGAGGAATGCGTTGCTTGCCGCCCGCGTATGCGTACATCACATGCCGGCCGCGTCCAAGCTGATGTTCATCAGCGACGGCCGAATAGAACTGTGAATCCGTGTCACCCTCACCGAGCAACCGGACCCCGTCGTGGAACAGTCCGTCCAGCGCTGCGCCGAAGAACCGAAGAAGCGGATCCTTCCAAAGCGCGGAAACCTGGTCAGATTCGAGCACCTTAGGGCTTGTTCGGACCTTCCGGTTCGAGTGAGTCGGACGATCTTCACGCGGCTCGGGGCCGCGCTCACCAAACCCAACAGGACGTCAAGGCTGTGGGTTGCGACAAAGAGTTTGTCCACCGCGTTGAAGAGTGCCGAGAGAGCGGCCGAGAAGTCGGGCTTGAGGAGGGTGCAAGAACACTTCGGGCTCATCTAACAGGACGAGGGGGTACTGGGATGCGAGCAGGGTCAGAACTATCCCGGAGAAGCTCCGGACGCCATCACTCTGAGCGTCGATCGTCTGAAGTCGAGTCAAGCGTTCCCAAAGTTCGGCGTCGGCGAAGCCAGTGGTCGTCTTGGTAGCGAAGTCTTGCTGATTCTCGGTCTCACTGACTCTGAGGAATATGCTATTGGCCCAGCCATCGACGATCACGTTCATGCTGAAGGCTTCGCGAAACGACCTCCGGAAGGCTTCGAGCCGTTCCGGGTTAGCAACGAGCCACTGCACCGCGTGTTCAGGATGCATGCCCGGATTTAGCTTGGCAGGCGACGCCATATGTCCGAGCCGCTCACCACACCACAGTGTGCGAACAAGATGGCTGGCCAAGAACCCGAGCCGGTCGGGGTACTGCCAATGGTGGTCCACATCTGGGAAAGCGTTTGCCGTCTCATGAGTCCGAAAGAGGTCCATGAGGTTGGAAGGCTCAGTCCACGTATAACGATTCTCTCGAATCCAAGTTCGAAGCCGTTCCGCATCTAGATCCTTTTGAATCGATATCTCGGGGAGGACGACGTAAGTCCCCGGATCGGTCTGTTGCCCAGGCTGCATGCTCAAGTGACCTTGGATCTCTTGGAGAGTGCGTGACTTTACGGCGTTGTTTGGTCCAAGGAGCACGATGACGTCGGCGTCGGCGGTCGAGACAGTGCTGCCGTTGTTGAAGGTCAGGCTCTCGATTCTGAATGGCATCGTCACCGGGCGACGGTAGCGGGCATGGAGTCTGCGCATCGATCAAGCGGCTGATTCACGTGCCACCGAAACGGTCGCGTCATAGTGGGCGGAATGCAGCGCCCGGGGTGCCGTACCCGTCGCGCTCGATGCGCAGCATCCGTCGTCGGGCCTCGGCGCCGCAGATCACCAGCGCCTCCATCGCCGAGACCGAAAGGCCCGCAGCTACGGCACCACCCGGAACACCGAGCCCAGCATCGCGTCGGGGCGACCGGAGCGGGGGAAGGCGCACTTCACCCGGGCTGCCCCGAAGAGCGCGTCCGCGTTGGCCGGGGAGGAGGTCTCACCGAGGCGGAGCGTCTGCACTCCGGAGAGAGGGACGGTGACGCGGGTCGCGGGCGCTCCGGGGGTGGCGGGGCCGCTCCAGATCCCGGAGGTGCCCGAGCCCACGCTCAGCGTCGACGCGACGGACGAGGTGTCGGCCACGCCGGCGAACCCGTCGAACTCGGTGCACCGCTGGTCGAGGCGCCACTCGAGCCAGCTCGGTCGGTAGGGGAGGCTCAGGTCGAGGAGGCTGACGGTGTGGGGGTAGTCGACGCCGCCGATCCTCCACCCGGGCTCGCCGCCATCGCCGTACTGGCTGTTGGAGCTGGCCGCGACGTCGAGATCGTCGAGGTGGTGCCAGCCGTAGACCTGGAAGTCGCCCGCGGTGACGTAGCGGTCGACGAAGGCCTGGGTGCGCAGCTGCCAGCCGTACTTGATCCGCATCTGTACGGCGGCGCCGGACACCTGGGGCACGCCCTCGAGCAGGTAGCGACCCTGCTTGCTGACCTGCGCGATGCTGACGATCAGCCACTCGTCACGGTCGGCGTCGTACTCCTGGAGGGTGAGGAAGGCGCCGTTCAGGTTGGGAGTCGTCGTGCCCCGCACCGAGATCGCCGCGCCGGGCTCGACCGTGCGAGGAGTGGCGGCGAGGACCGTGATCTGCTCACGTGCGTACGACACCACCCGGCCGGTGGCAGCCCCGGCGTGATGCTGCGTCGGTAGCGCGCGAGCCCGCAGGTAGAGCGACGAGACCAGCCGCCGCTTGAGCTTGTACATGCCGTTCGGCTTGCTCTTGGTGGTGCCGACCCGCTGCCAGCTGGTCGAGCCGCCCGGGTAGCGCATCGATTCGATCACCACCTTCGTCGCGACCCCGGCTCCGCCCGGGACCTCGGTCACCCGACCGGTGATCTTGATGAGACTTCCCGACAGGACGTTCTTGGGTGCCTTCACCGTGACGTGCACCTTCGTCGGCTTGGCCCGCTGCGCCTCGGGCAGGGCTGGTCGGTCGTGGGCCGCCACCGCGAACGACGCCGCCACCGCGAACGACGGGGTGCCGGCCAACATCAGCGCGACGGCCGCGAGCGGGACGACGAACAGCGTGACGAAAGCGGGGTTACACCTGCACAGAGACCTCCGGACGTGGAACGCAACCCGAGAGGCTGGCCGCCAGTATGGGAGAGTTCGTGACCCGTACGCCAGGTGCCGTCTCGCCGTGGCAGCTCATACGACAACCCCAGGATCGTCCCGTCGTCGGCCAGGTCGATGCGGGAGGCGGACGAGTCGCTCGGGAGCCCGGGTGCATGAGGCTCGTCGCGACGGCGATCTCCGATGCCGAGTCCCAGGCCGCGCTCCAGTCGTCACGAGCCCGCTTGGTCTCGGCCGCTGACACCACCCGTCGCCGCATCGAGCGCGACCTCCATGACGGAGCACAACAACGCCTGTTCTCGACCACGCTGCGACTGCGGGGCTCGGTGCGAGACGTCGTGTCTCCGGGTTTCGAGCATCTCGTCGCTCCCTGGAGGGATCGCCACCGAGCTCGATGAGGTGCTCGAGGGGTTGCGCGAGATTGCGCGTGGCATCCACCCCGTGATTGTGGCGGAGGGCGGACTTCGGCCAGCGCTCAAGGGACTTGCCCGGCTCTGCCGTCCCGGTCACGATCGAGACCCTCGTGGAACAGCGACTGCCTGAGGAGCTGGAGCTCGCGGCGTACTACGCGGTCACGCGGGCCGGAGACCGGTTTCTACCCCGCCTGGCCGATCGCCCGCTCCACACCGTCGAGGACGCACCGGAGGCCGAAGGCCCTGGTTTGGCGCGGGCTCCGGGTACGGCGCGTGCCGAGCTCGAGGAGGGTGGGGAACTCCTCGGGCCGGTCCCGGATCTGGTCGACGTGGGAGTGGTCGTGCCAGGGCTGCGTGCCGGCGACGTCGGGAGCCTGGGTGTTGCGGATGTGGCCGCTGATCAGGGTGACGACGTCCATCCGCTCGGCCGACGAGAGCGGGGTCTCGCCCAGCGCGGCCACCGCGGCCTCGACCCACGCCATCTCTCGAGGACCCATGACCCGGCCTCCCACGGTGACGCCGGGCAGCCAGGGGTGGTCGTCCCAGGTGGTGGACAGGGACCGCGCCCACCGCTCGAGACGGGGCCGCCAGCCACCCTTCACGCCGCCCAGGTCCGGGGCGTCGCCGACGGCGTGCTCGATCATGACGGCCACCAGGTCGGCCTTCCCGGACACGTGCCGGTAGAGCGACATCTTGGTGAAGTCGAGGCTCTCGGCGACCCGCTGCATGGAGACGGCGTCGATGCCGTCCGTGTCGGCGACGGCGACGGCTGCCGCAGCGATGCTCTCGACCGTCAGCGTCGCCTTCGGGCCTCGGCTGGACGCGGTCCGCAACCCCCAGAGCAGCTCGAGCGTCTGCCGCTGCTGGTCCTGGTGCACCTGCTCGGCCATGTAGGCACTCCTCGTCGTAAACGGCTTGACAACTGTGGATGCCGGTTACAGTATCTTGAGGAAACAGTGTCGGCAAGACACTAAATCACATCGAAGGGATCGTCATGACCACCACGCAGACCCAGCTCCAGCTCACCTCCGAGTCCGGACGCGGCAGCGGCCTCGTCGTCGGCGGGCTGACCGCCGCTGTCGTCGCCGGCCTGGCAGTCACCGTCGTCGCCGCCCTGGCCGGAGCGGCAGGCGTCGACTTCGAGCTGCCCGACGGCGGGGAGGCCGTCCCGCTGGCGGGATTCGCCGTCGTCACGTTCGGCTTCTCCCTCGTCGGACTCGTGCTCGCCGGCGCGCTGCGCCGTTGGGCACGTCGGCCCTCGTCGACCTTCATCCGCGTCACCGTCGCCCTGACCGCGCTGTCCCTGGTGCCGCCGTGGTTCCAGGAAGCGACCGTCGCCACCAGCGGGGCCCTGGTGGTGCTCCACCTGGTCGCCGCCGCGATCGTGATCCCGGCGCTCGCGCGCCGGCTGGCCGACTGAGGGCAGGGGGCAGAGCGATGGGCACCTCAGTCCTCTACATGTCGGTGTCACTCGACGGCTACATCGCCGATCCGGACGACTTCCTCGGCGGCGAAGACGGCGAGCGGCTGCACAAGTGGTATTCGCCAGGCGGCGGCGAGCCACACGGCGCCGCCAAGGAGCTGGTCGAGGAGGCGGCGTCCGCGGGCGCCGTTGTGACCGGGCGGCGTACGGCGGAGCTCATGGACCACTGGGGCGGAGACCTCCACGGCGCCGAGATCATCGTGCCGAGTCATCGGCCGCCGGGCCCGGCGGCCCGGTGGGGCTACCCGAAGGTGACCTACGTGACCGACGGCATCGTCAACGCCATGCGCCGGGCGAAGGCCGCCGCCGGTGACAGGAACGTCTACGTCCAAGGTGGCTATACCCCGCAGCGAGCACTCGAGGCGGGTGTGCTGGACGAGATCCAGATCCACCTCGTCCCAGTCCTGCTCGGGGGCGGGCGTCGGCTCTTCGACGAGCTGCCCGACGAGATCGAGCTGGAGATCGTGCGCGTGATCGACACCCCGGACGCGACACACATCCGCTACCGGGTGGTCCGCTGACCCGAAGCCCGGGCTGTGTCAGGAGAGACCCAGGATCGTCCCGTCGTCGGCCAGGTCGATGCGGGAGGCGGAGGGGTCGCTCGGCAGCCCGGGCATCGTCATCATGTCGCCGCACACGACGACCACGAACCCGGCGCCCGCCGACAGCCGGACCTCGCGCACGTGCAGCTCGTGACCCGAGGGAGCTCCCAGTGAGGTGGGGTCGGTCGAGAAGGAGTACTGCGTCTTCGCGACGCACACCGGCAGGGTGCCGTAGCCGTCCCGCTCGATGCGCAGCAGCCGTCGACGGGCCTTCGCGTCCCAGGTCACCAGCGACGCGCCGTACAGCCTGGTCGCGATCGCCTCGACCTTCGCGGTGAGGGAGAGGTCGTCGTCGTAGGTGAACGAGAACGTGTACGGCGACGGCTCGTCGAACGCCTCGAGCACCCCCTTCGCCAGCTCCTGGGCACCGGCGCCGCCGTCGGCGAAGTGCGTGGCCGGGAACGCCTGGACGCCCTCGGCCGCGACCAGCTCGACCACCTGCGACACCTCCGCGTCGGTGTCGGTGGGGAAGCGGTTGACCGCGACGACGCACGGGATGCCGTAGACGTCGCGGATGTTGTCGAGGTGCCGGCGCAGGTTCACCATGCCGGTCTCGACCGCGCCGATGTCCTCCGCGCCGAGGTCGGCGAGGGCCACGCCGCCGTGGTACTTCAGTGCCCGCACGGTCGCCACGACCACGGCGACGTCGGGGCGCAGGCCGGACTTGCGGCACTTGATGTCGACGAACTTCTCGGCGCCGAGGTCGGCGCCGAACCCGGCCTCGGTGACGACGATGTCGGCCAGCCGCAGCCCGGCGCGGGTGGCCATGACCGAGCTGCACCCGTGCGCGATGTTGGCGAACGGCCCGCCGTGCACGAAGGCCGGCGCGCCCTCGAGGGTCTGCACCAGGTTGGGCGCAAGGGCGTCGCGCAGCAGCGCCGCCATCGCGCCGTCGGCGCCGAGCTCGCGCGCCGTCACCGGCTTCATCGCGCGCGTGTAGCCGATGACGATGTCGCCGATGCGCCGCTTCAGGTCGCCCCACGACTCGGTGAGGCAGAAGATCGCCATCAGCTCGGAGGCGACGACGATGTCGAAGCCGTCCTCGCGGGGGAAGCCGTTGACGTGGCCGCCCATGCCGACGACGACCTCGCGCAGCGCGCGGTCGTTGGTGTCGAGCACCCGCTTCCAGGTGACGCTCCGGACGTCGATGTCGAGCTCGTTGCCGTGGTGCACGTGGTTGTCGATCAGGGCCGCCAGCAGGTTGTTGGCGGCGGCGATCGCCGCGAAGTCGCCGGTGAAGTGCAGGTTGATCTCGGTCATCGGCACGACCTGGCTGTAGCCGCCGCCGGCCGCGCCGCCCTTCATGCCGAACACCGGCCCCATCGACGGCTCGCGCAGGCACGCGACGGTCCGGTGGCCGAGCCCGTGCAGGGCATCGGTCAGGCCGACCGTCGTCGTGGTCTTGCCCTCGCCGGGCGGCGTGGGGGACATGGCGGTGACCAGGACCAGCCGGCCGAGCGGCCGGTCGGCGAGGGTCGCCAGGTAGGTCGGGTCGACCTTCGCCTTGTAGTGGCCGTAGGGCACCAGGTGCTCCTCGGGGATGCCGAGCGTCTCGGCGGCCACGTCCCTGATCGGTTGCAGGACGGCCGCGTTGGCGATCTCGATGTCCGACAGCATGTCGTGGTCCTCCCTCGGTGTGTGTTCGCCGTCGCGTCAGCGGAAGACGATCGTGCGGTGGCCGTTGAGCAGGACCCGCGACTCGGAGTGCCAGCGCACGGCGCGCGAGAGCACCTGCGCCTCCACGTCGCGGCCGGCCGAGACCAGCTGGTCCTGGCCGTAGTTGTGGTCGACGCGCAGCACGTCCTGCTCGATGATCGGGCCCTCGTCGAGGTCGCCGGTGACGTAGTGGGCGGTCGCGCCCACGAGCTTCACGCCCCGGTCGAAGGCCTGGTGGTAGGGCCGCGCGCCCTTGAAGCTCGGCAGGAACGAGTGGTGGATGTTGATCGCCCGGCCGGACAGCTGCCGGCACAGGGCGTCGGACAGCACCTGCATGTAGCGGGCCAGCACGACCAGGTGCACGCCGTGCTCGTCGACGAGCCGCATCAGCTCGCTTCTCCGCGTCGGCCTTGGTGTCGGGGGTGACCGGGCACGTGGTGGAACGTCGATGCCGTACGACGCGGCGAGCGGCCCGCGTCGGGGTGGTTCGACACGATCGCCGTGGCGTCGATCTGCAGCGCCCGGTCTGCGCACGGAACAGCAGGTCGTTGAGGCAGTGCAGCTGCTTGGAGACCATGATCAGTGTCTTGGACGGCGCCCGGGCGCGCCCACAGCTCGAACTCCATCTCGAAACGAGCGGCCACGTCGGCGAACTGGGCGCGCAGGTCCTCGGCCGACGCCTCGCCCTCGATCTCGAAGTCGATCCGCATGAAGAAGCGGCGCGGTGAGCCGGTCGCCGTACTGCTGGCTCTCGACGATGTTGCCGCCGTGCTCACGAGGAAGCCGGACACGGCGTGCACGATGCCTGGCCGGTCGGGACACGAGAGGATGAGGACGAAGTCGCCCGCCGGCGCGCTCGCCGGCCCTGCTCCGATCGGTGCCTGCACCATGGGCGCTCCTGTGCGGTGGGGTCGAGTGCCGAGTATGACGCCGGACCGGTTGCGTCCAGCGGAACGCAGTCTGCGATACGCAACAGCCCGTGCGCTAGTGTCGCGCCATGAGCAAGACGGCCGAGGTCGACCCGGTCCGTGCCGAGTCGAGCGCCGTCACCGGCGCCGGAGTCCAGTCGGTCGACCGCGCCCTCGCCATCCTCGAGGTCCTCGCCAGGTTCGGTGAGGCCGGCGTCACCGAGATCGCCGCCGAGCTCGGCGTCCACAAGAGCACGGCCTTCCGGCTGATGGCCACGCTCGAGGCGCACCGACTCGTCGAGCAGACGAGCGACCGCGGCCGCTACCGGCTGGGCGTGGGGATCCTGCGGCTCGCCGGGGCGACGACGGCCCGGCTCGATCTGGTGCAGGAGGCCCGGCCGATCTGCCGCAAGCTCGCGGCCGACACCGGCGAGACGGTCAACGTGGCCGTGCTCTCCGAGAGCTCCGCGCTCTACCTCGACCAGATCGCCGGCTCCTCTGCCCTCCAGCCGCACAACTGGGTCGGGCAGCACATTCCGCTGCACGCCACCAGCAACGGCAAGGTGCTGCTCAGCGGGCTCGACGACGAGGGGCTGGATGCCGTGCTCGGCAAGCTGCCGACGTACACCCAGCACACCATCACCCGCCGGCCCCGGCTGCGCGACGAGCTCGAGCAGGTCCGCGAGCGCGGCTACGCCATCGCCGTCGACGAGCTCGAGATCGGGCTCACCGCGATGGCCGCCCCGATCCGCAACGCGCACGGCGACGTGATCGCGTCGATCAGCGTCTCGGGACCGTCGTTCCGGCTGCCCGAGGAGCGCGTCGACGAGGTCGTCGAGCTGCTCAAGGAGGCCGCGGCAGAGGTCTCGCACCGGCTGGGCTGGGGTCAACGTTAGGTCACGCCCGTCCGTATCCTCTTGACGCGATGGTGCTCTGACAGCAATATCGGAGGGTCCGGCCGGTTGCGTTGGGGGCAATCGGTTGCGACATACGCAACAGCCAAGTGCCGGAAGTGGGGCGCCAGTGGCTGAGCTCTACATCGACGGAGCGTGGACGAGCGCACGCGCCGGAGCGCGCCGCGAGATCCGCTGTCCCGCCGACGGCACCCTCGTCGCCGAGGTCGACGAGGCCGGAGCAGAGGACACCGAGACGGCGATCGCCGCGGCACACCGGGCGTTCCACGAGGGCGGTTGGCCGACCACCTCGAGCCGTGAGCGCGGCGACCTGCTGCTGAAGGTCGCCGACCTGCTCGAACGCGACACCGACCAGGTCGCCCGGATGGAGTCGCTCGACACCGGCAAGCGACTCGTCGAGAGCGAGTACGACGTCGCCGACGTGGTCTCGGTCTTCCGGCACTACGGCCGGGTGGCCGCCGAGGAGTCCGGGCGGGTCGTCGACACCGGCAACGCCGACGTCGTCAGCCGGGTCGTGCACGAGCCGGTCGGCGTCTGCGGCCTCATCACGCCGTGGAACTACCCGCTCCTCCAGGTCTCCTGGAAGGTCGCGCCGTGCCTGGCCGCCGGCAACACCTTCGTGCTCAAGCCGAGCGAGATGACGCCGCACTCGGCGATCCACCTGATGAGGCTGCTCGAGGAGGCCGGCCTGCCGCCCGGCGTCGGCAACCTGGTGCTCGGCGCCGGTGCCACGGCCGGTGCGCCGCTGTCGACCGATCCGCGCGTCGACCTGGTGTCGTTCACCGGCGGCCTCGATACGGGGCGACGGATCATGGCGGCCGCCGCTGCGCACGGTGAAGAAGGTGGCGCTGGAGCTCGGCGGCAAGAACCCCAACATCGTCTTCGCCGACGCCGATCTCGAGGTCGCGCTCGACTTCGCGCTGACCGCCGTCTTCCTGCACTCCGGCCAGGTGTGCTCGGCCGGCGCCCGGCTGCTCGTGGAGGAGTCCGTCCACGACGATTTCGTCGACGCACTCGTCGCCCGCGCCGAGCGCATCCGTCTCGGCGGGCCCTTCGACGAGAAGGCCGAGACCGGCCCGCTCACCAGCGCGGCGCACCGCGACAAGGTCGAGGCGTACGTCGCGCGCGGCCTGGCCGAGGGCGCCGTACTCCGATGCGGTGGCACGCGCCCCGACGACCCGGCCCTTGCCGACGGGTTCTACTACCTGCCGACCATCCTCGACCGCTGCACTAGCTCGATGTCGGTGGCCCAGGACGAGTCGTTCGGCCCGGTGCTCACCGTCGAGACCTTCCGCGACGAGGACGACGCGGTGGTCATCGCCAACGACAGCATCTACGGCCTGGCAGGGGCGGTCTGGACCCA
The DNA here is from genome assembly GCA_963825755.1 of uncultured Actinomycetota bacterium. Taxonomy (GTDB): domain Bacteria; phylum Actinomycetota; class Actinomycetes; order Propionibacteriales; family Nocardioidaceae; genus Nocardioides. Next base: position 51,574 of record CAWGUS010000006.1, read on the forward strand.
GGACGCCGGCCGCGGCCAGCGGGTGGCGCGGCCGGCTGCGGATGGGCACGGTCTGGATCAACGACTACCACCCGTACGTGCCGCAGGCCGAGTGGGGCGGCTACAAGCAGTCCGGCATCGGCCGCGAGCTCGGCGCGGCCGGTCTCGACGAGTACCGCGAGACCAAGCACGTCTGGCACAACATCAACCCGGCCGTCCAGGGCTGGTTCGAGGACGCGCCGCTGGTTGAGGAGGTTGCGCAGCAACCGTCTCGAAAACAAGGCGTCGAGGACGATGGTTCCGAGACCCTTCGAGACGGCGCTGGCGCTAGCGCGCCTTCCTCAACCGGCGGCGGTGCGCGATGAGCGCAGACCGGTACGACATCGTCATCGTCGGCGGGGGCTCGGCCGGGTGTGCGCTGGCCAACCGGCTCTCCGCCGACGCCGGCACCAGCGTGCTGGTGCTGGAGGCCGGACGCTCCGACTACCGCATCGATCCGTTCATCCACATGCCCGCGGCGCTGCCGATCCCGATCGGCAACCGGCTCTACGACTGGAAGTACGAGACCGAGCCCGAGCCGCACATGAACGGACGCCGGGTGTCGCACGCCCGCGGCAAGATCCTCGGCGGCTCGTCGAGCATCAACGGGATGATCTTCCAGCGCGGCAACCCGCTCGACTACGACCGGTGGGGCGCGGAGCCCGGCATGAAGGAGTGGGACTACTTCCACTGCCTGCCGTACTTCAAGCGGATGGAGACGTGCCTCGCTGGCGCAGACGACTGGCGCGGCGGCGACGGGCCGCTCAAGCTCGAGCGCGGCCCGGCCACCAACCCGCTGTTCTCGGCGTTCTTCGAAGCGGCGCAGGAGGCCGGCTACCCGCTCAGCGACGACGTCAACGGCTACCGGCAGGAGGGCTTCGCGAGGTTCGACCGCAACGTCCACCGCGGCCGCCGGCTCTCCGCCGCCCGCGCCTACCTGCACCCCGTCCGCGACCGCGAGAACCTCCACGTCGAGACGATGGCCTTCGCCACGAAGGTGCGCTTCGACGGCACCCGGGCGGTCGGCGTCGACTACCTCCGCGGGGGCCGGCTGCACCGCACCGTCGACGCCGGTGAGGTGATCCTGTGCGGGGGAGCGATCAACACCCCCCAGCTCCTGCAACTCTCGGGCGTCGGCGACGAGTCCCTGCTGCGGCAACACGACATCGACCTCGTGCACCACCTGCCCGGCGTCGGCGAGAACCTCCAGGACCACCTCGAGGTCTACATCCAGTACGCCTCGAAGCAGCCGGTCTCGATCGCGCCCGGCCTGCGCTGGCGGTCCCGCCCCGGCATCGCCTACCAGTGGCTGTTCCACCGCCGCGGGCTCGGCGCCACCAACCACTTCGAGGGCGGCGGCTTCGCGCGCAGCAACGACCAGGTCGACTACCCCAACCTGATGTTCCACTTCCTCCCGGTCGCCATCCGGTACGACGGCTCCGCGCCGACGAAGGGCCACGGCTACCAGGTGCACATCGGCCCGATGTACGCCGACACCAGGGGCTGGGTCCGCATCAAGTCGCCGGATCCGAAGGTGCACCCGTCGATGCAGTTCAACTACCTCTCGACGGCGACCGACCAGAAGGAGTGGGTCGAGGCGGTCCGGGTGGCCCGCGACATCCTCAACCAGCCGGCCTTCGCGCCGTACAACGACGGCGAGCTGTCGCCGGGCCCGTCGGTCGAGACCGACGAGGAGATCCTCGACTGGGTCCGGGCCGACGCCGAGACGGCGCTGCACCCGTCATGCACCGCCAAGATGGGCATCGACGAGCTGGCGGTGGTCGACCCGGCCACGATGGCGGTGCACGGGACCGAGGCGCTGCGGGTGGTCGACGCGTCGGTGTTCCCGTACGTTCCGAACGGCAACATCTACGCGCCGGTGATGATGGTGGCCGAGAAGGCCGCCGACCTGATCGCCGGCAACACCCCGCTCCCGCGGGCGGAAGTTCCCTACTACCGCTTCCGAGACGGCACTCCGCTCCATCCGCCCGGCGACCGCCGCAACGGCGACGCCCACCACGTAGGGGAGACGCCATGACGGCAGCCCTGTCAGTCGACGGCCTCTGGAAGATCTTCGGACCACGGGCCGACAAGCTCATCGGCACCCCCGACGCCGACCTCTCGCGGGCCGACCTCAAGCGCAAGACCGACTGCGTCATCGGCGTCAAGGACGTCTCGTTCTCCGTCGCGCCCGGCGAGGTGTTCGTCGTGATGGGCCTGTCCGGGTCGGGGAAGTCCACCCTGGTCCGCTGCCTGACCCGGCTCATCGAGCCGACGGCCGGCACGGTCTCGATCGGCGGCGTCGACGTCACCAAGGCGTCGGAGGGAGAGCTCCGCGACCTGCGGCGCACCCAGGTCTCGATGGTCTTCCAGCACTTCGGCCTGCTGCCGCACAAGCAGGTCATCGACAACGTCGCCTACGGCCTGGAGATCCGGGGGATGGGCAAGAGGGAGCGGCGCGAGAAGGCCGCGCAGGTCGTCGACCTGGTCGGCCTCGAGGGCTACGAGCACTCCTACCCCGACCAGCTCTCCGGCGGCATGCAGCAGCGGGTCGGCCTCGCGCGCGCCCTCGCCGGCGATCCCGACATGCTGCTGTTCGACGAGCCGTTCTCGGCGCTGGACCCGCTCATCCGCCGCGACATGCAGAACGAGGTCATCCGCCTGCACCGCGAGCTCGGCAAGACCATGGTCTTCGTCACCCACGACCTGCAGGAGGCGCTGAAGCTCGGCGACCGGATCCTGATCATGCGGGACGGCGAGATCGTCCAGATCGGCGCGCCCGCCGAGGTCGTCGGTGCTCCTGCCGACGACTACGTGCGCGACTTCGTGTCCGACGTGCCCCGCTCCCACGTGCTGACCTTGAAGTGGGTGATGCGCGAGCCGCACCCCGACGACTCCATGGAGGGCCCGGTCATGTCCTCCGACACGATCGTGCGCGAGGCGGCCCGGGCAGCCCTGGCGTCCGACCACCCGGTGCGCGTGATGGACGGCGACCGGCTGGTCGGCATCGTCGACGACGACGCGATCCTGCGCGTCGTGGTCGCCGAGGAGGCCCCGGCCGGCGGGCCGCTCCAACCGGCGGAGCCGGTGTCATGACCGACACCCTGGAGCGGCCGTCCCAGGCCGGGGCTCCCCATCCTGGGGAGATCCCGGCGCGTACGCCGCGTCAGGCCCTCTCCCGCTGGTGGCTCGCCCTCGGTGTCGTCGTGGCGTGGATCGCGGTGTGGTCCTTCACCAAGGGGCAGGACACGCTCGCCCGCCCGGTCCGCGAGCGCACCGGCTTGATGGACGACCTGTCCGGCTTCCGCGACGACGTCATCGCCAGCCGCGACACCAACCCGGTGATCAGGCTGACCTACAACATCGGCGACGCGTTCGTGAGTGCCGTCGACTGGATCCAGCGGATGATCTCGATCCCCAACTTCCCGCGCCCGGTGCCCGAGATCGGCTGGCTCGGCGTGCTCGCGGTCGCCGTGGCGATCGCGCTGGCCCTGGCCGGCTGGCGGATCGCGGTGCTGGTGGCGGCGTCGTTCGCCGCATTCGCCTTCTTCGGCTACTGGTCCGACTCCATCGACCTGCTCATCGTCACGTTCGTCGCGGTGGCCATCACCGTCGTGATCGGCATGCCGCTCGCGGTGTGGATCGCCAGCAGCAAGAGGGCCGAGCGAGCGGTCACGGTCGTGCTCGACCTCATGCAGACGATGCCGACGTTCGTCTACCTGCTGCCGATCGTGCTCTTCTTCGGGATCGGTGCGTCCGCTGCGGTCGTGTGCACCCTGATCTACTCGCTGCCGCCCCTCATCCGCATCGCCGGCTACGGCATCCGCACGGTCTCGGCCACGACCATCGAGGCCACCGACTCGGCCGGCCAGACCTTCGGCCAACGCCTCTTCAAGGTGCAGCTGCCGATGGCGCGGGCGACGATCGTGGTCGGGCTGAACCAGACGATCATGGCCGCCCTGTCCATGGCCACGCTGGCGGCGTTCGTCGACGGGCCTGGCCTCGGGCAGCCGGTGCTGTCGTCCCTGATCCGGGTCGACATCGGCGGCGCCTTCGTGCCCGGCATGCTGATCGTGGTGATGGCGATCATGCTCGACCGCACCACCACGGCGGCCAGCCAGCGCGCCGAGAAGGTCGCCCGCGGCGGGGGCGGCAACCCCGGCCGCCGTCGGATCGTGCTCGCCGCGGCAGCGGCGGCGGCCCTGGTGGCGATCTGGATGTCCCGCTACTACTCCTGGGCTGCGGAGTTCCCCGAGAACGGTGCGGGTCGCTGGCTCGCCGACCGCGTCAACTCCTTCGCCGACTTCTTCGTCGACACGTTCGGTGGCGTGACGGAGGAGTTCAAGGACAGGATCACCGACTGGCTTCTCAATCCCCTGCAGGACCTGCTGGCCGAGTCGCCGTGGTGGCTCGCCGCACTGGGGATCGTGGCGCTGGCCTTCGCCTTCGGGCGGATCAAGGCGTTGGTGCCGACGATCGTGTGCCTGGCCGGGATCCGGTTCTTCGACCTGTGGCACGACGCGATGATCACGCTGAGCATGACACTCGTCGCGACCCTGATGGTGATGGTCCTCGCCATCGTCTTCGGGGTCTGGATGGCCCGTGACCGCCGGGTCGACAGCGTCGTACGCCCGCTGCTCGACGCCGGCCAGACGATCCCGCCGTTCGTCTACCTCATCCCGGTGCTGGCGCTCTTCGGCCCCAGCCGCTTCACCGCCATCACCGCCGCCATCGTGTACGCCGCACCCGCGGCGATCAAGCTGGTCGCCGACGGGGTCAAGGGCGTCTCGCCCACGACGCTCGAGGCCTCCCGGGCCAGCGGTGCGACGACCTGGCAGGAGATCACCAAGGTGCAGCTGCCGATGGCCCGCGGGTCGATCGTGCTGGCAGCCAACCAGGGCCTGCTCTACGTCCTCGCCATGGTCGTCATCGGCGGCCTGGTCGGCGCCCAGGCACTGGGCTACGACGTCGTGCTCGGCTTCGCCCGCTCCGAGGAGTGGGGCCGCGGCGCGGCTGCGGGCATCACCATCGTGCTTCTCGGGATCATGGTCGACCGGATCACCCGGGCCGCCGCCGACTACCTGCCGAGCACCACCTCGAGACGTCAGCTGGTGTTCAACCGGCAGCGTCCCCCCGCCAGCGCCGGCGGCATCGGCTGACGACCACCCCGCACTCTCGACAACCGCAACACAACGCAACCGGAGGACAGCAATGAGGATCAACAGCAGACGAGGCATCCGCCTCTTCGCCGGGCCGATGATCGGCACAGTAGTGGCGTCCTTGCTTCTTGCCGGGTGCGGCGGCGGTGACATCGCGGAGGAGACCCAGGCCAACGAGGATCAGGCCGCCGAGTCGGGCGACTGCGGCGACCTCAACATGGCCGTCAACCCGTGGGTCGGCTACGAGGCCGACGCCTACGTCGTCGGCCACGTCGCCCAAGAGGAGTTCGGCTGCAAGGTCAACTACAAGGAGCTCAAGGAGGACGTCTCCTGGCAGGGCTTCGGCACCGGCGAGGTCGACGTGGTGATCGAGGACTGGGGCCACCCGGACCTCGAGAAGAAGTTCTTCGCCGACACGGGTGACGGCAGCGCCATGGACATGGGACCGACCGGCAACACCGGCATCATCGGCTGGTACGTCCCGCCGTGGCTGGCCGAGGAGCACCCCGACATCCTGGAGTACGAGAACCTCAACAAGTACGCCGCCGACTTCGCGACGTCCGAGACCGGCGACAAGGGCCAGTTCCTCGGCGCCGACCCGTCGTACGTCCAGTTCGACGAGTCGATCGTGAGCAACCTCGACCTCGACTTCCAGGTCATCTTCTCCGGCAGCGAGGCCGCCAGCATCACGGCGTTCCAGCAGGCCGAGAAGAACAAGGAGTTCCTGATCGGCTACTTCTACGAGCCGCAGTGGCTCTTCGCCGACATCCCGCTGGCCAAGGTGGCTCTGCCGCCGTACGAGGAGGGCTGCCAGGACGACCCGGCCAAGGTCGCGTGTGACTACCCGGAGACCGAGCTGAAGAAGATCGTCTCCACCGAATGGGCGGAGTCCGGAAGCCCGGCCGTCGGGCTGGTCCAGAACTTCCAGTGGACCAACGAGGACCAGAACCTCGTGGCGAAGTACATCTCCGAGGACAAGATGTCTCCGGCTGACGCCGCCGAGAAGTGGGTCAGCGACAACCAGGACAAGGTAGACGCCTGGCTGGCGTGACCGCTTGACGGGATCCGCGTCACAGACCAGAGTGGTTGCGTCCTCCGCCTCATGTTGCGGAGGACGCAACCACTCCGCTTCGAGAAGGAGTAGCACCATGGCCCAGACGACGCATGAGGCTCCATCGGGACGCGGCGGCGAGGAGCACCCGGCACGCAGCGGACACGTTCCGCTGGACAAGGTCACGTTCGGCGTCGCGGCCGTCCTGGTGCTGGCGTTCCTGGTCTGGGGAGCCATCGACTCCGACGCCATGACCTCCGGCACGGGTGAGGTGCTCGCCTGGCTCACCGACAGCTTCGGCTGGATGTTCGTCCTCGTCAGCGCGGCGTTCCTGCTCTTCTCGGGCTACCTGGCGATGACCCGCTACGGCAACATCAAGCTCGGTCCCGACGACTCGACGCCGGAGTTCTCGACGTTCTCCTGGGTGTCGATGATGTTCGCGACCGGGATGGGCATCGGGCTGATGTTCTGGGGCGTCGCCGAGCCGCTCACCTACCTCACCGCCACCGACGAGGGCAGCATCCCGCCCGGCCGTGCCGAGGCCGGCACGCCCGAGGCTGCCCGCACGGCGATGGAGTACGCCTTCTTCCACTGGGGCCTGCATCCCTGGTCGATGTACGCCGTCATCGGCCTGGCCATCGGCTACTTCGCCTACCGCAAGGGCGCCGGCAACCTGGTCTCCGGCGCGTTCGGACCGCTGCTGGGCCGACGCGCCACCGAGGGACCGGGCAAGGCGATCGACATCATCGCGATCTTCGCCACGCTCTTCGGCTCGGCCACCTCGCTCGGCCTGGGTGCCCTGCAGATCACCGGCGGGCTGGACGACGTCTTCGGGTCGGGCAACTCCAAGTGGGTCACCGTCGCGGTGATCGCGGTCCTGACCTCGTGCTTCGTGGCCTCCGCCGTGACGGGCGTCGAGAAGGGCGTGCAGTTCCTCTCCAACGCCAACGCCGTCGCCGCCGTGGTGCTGGTCTTCTTCCTGTTCGTCGTCGGGCCGACGGTGTTCATCATGAGCACCTTCACCGAGTCGCTGGGCGGCTACCTCACGCACCTGCCGGCCATGTCGTTCCGCACCGGGGCGTTCGGCGGCGACGCCTTCATCAGCGGGTGGACGATCTTCTACTGGGCCTGGTGGGTGTCCTGGACGCCGTTCGTCGGCATGTTCATCGCCCGCATCTCCAAGGGCCGCACGATCCGCCAGTTCGTGGTCTACGTGATCGCGGTGCCGAGCCTCGTGTCGTTCGTGTGGTTCTCGATCATGGCCGGCTCGGCGTTCGACGTGCAGCTCAGCGGGGTCAGCGACCTCGGAGGGGTGCTCGCCGAGGAGGGCACCGAGAGCGCCCTGTTCACCATGCTGCGGGAGTATCCGCTCGCCTCGGTCACCGTGGTCCTCGCGGTGTTCCTGATCGCGATCTTCTTCATCACCGGTGCCGACTCGGCCTCGATAGTGATGGGGATGCTCAGCCAGCACGGTGAGGAGGAGCCGATGCGCTGGCTGGTCGTCTTCTGGGGCGTGGCCCAGGGCGCGGTCGCCTCGATCCTGCTCTGGTCCGGAGGTCTCGGCGCCCTGCAGACGCTGGTGATCATCGTGGCCGGGCCGTTCATGCTCGTCATCGTCGCGATGTGCGTCTCCCTGATGAAGTCGCTGCGGGCGGAGCCGTACGAGTCGACGCTGCCCACGCGGGTGCGCAAGGCGGTGCTGCACGCGCAGAAGTACGACCTCGTCGAGCACCAGACGGTCGCGCTGGCCAGCCTGGGCGCCGAGCCTGCCGCCGAGGACGAGACGCCCCCGCCCGAACCCCGGGCCTGATCCGGCATCCACCGTCGTCCCCGGCCGTCTTGACACTGGCCGGGGACGACGGCGTACATTTCGGGTGGACGCACATAGCGCAACACGTTGCGCATTAAGCAACAGGAGTCAGTCATGGCGCAAGTCCCCGCGACCGCCGACGTCGTCGTCATCGGCGCCGGCATCGTCGGCAACAGCCTCGTCCACCACCTCACCCGGCTGGGCTGGCGCAACGTCGTCCAGATCGACAAGGGGCCGCTGCCCAACCCGGGTGGCTCGACCGGGCACGCGTCGAACTTCATCTTCACCGTCGACCACTCCCGCGAGATCACCGACCTGACCCTCGACTCCGTGCGGCAGTACCAGGAGATGGGCGTGTTCACGCAGTCGGGCGGCTTCGAGATCGCCCGGACCGAGGAGCGGATGGAGGAGCTGCGGCGGCGGATGTCCAGCGCGAAGGCGTGGGGCATCGAGTCCGAGCTGGTGACGCCGGAGTTCGTGAAGGAGAAGGTCCCGTTCATCGAGGCCGACCAGTTCATCGGCGCCTTCTGGACCCCCGGCGTCGGCGTGGTCGACTCCCTGCGCGCCGGCACGATCATGCGCGAGCGGGCGCTCGCGACCGGCGAGCTGACCGTCGTACCCACCGTCGAGGTCCTCGGCCTCGACACCGCCGACGGTCCGCACGGACAGCGCCGCATCACCACGGTGCGTACGACGGGCGGCGACATCGAGGCCGGCACGGTCGTCATCGCGGCCGGTGTCTGGAGCCCCAAGCTCGGCGACATGGCCGGCATCAGCATCCCGCTGACCCCCGCGGTGCACCAGATGATCAGCGTCGGCCCGTGCCCGCAGCTGGCCGAGCGCGAGGGCGAGATCAGCTTCCCGATCGTCCGCGACATGGACACGTTCTGCTACGAGCGCCAGCACGGCGCCGACATGGAGGTCGGGTCCTACGCCCACCGCGCGATCCTGCACGAGCCCGAGGACATCCCCTCGATCGAGCAGGCGAAGCTCTCGCCGACCGAGATGCCCTTCACCGAGGACGACTTCGACCCGCAGCTCGAGCAGGCCTACGAGCTGATGCCCGAGCTGCTCGGAGCCGAGGGCGCCGAGATGCGCTACGCCATCAACGGGCTGCTGTCGCTGACCTGCGACGGCAACCCGATCCTCGGCGAGAGCGAGGTGAAGGGGCTGTGGACCGCCGCCGCGGTCTGGATCAAGGAGGGCCCGGGTGTCGGCCGGGCCGTCGCGGAGTGGATGACGCACGGCCACTCCGAGATCGACGTGCACCACAGCGACATCGCCCGCTTCCACCCCCACCAGATGCGGCGCGAGCACACCCGGCTGCGCACGACCGAGTCGTTCATCAAGACCTACGGCATCGTCCACCCCGCTGAGCAGTACGAGTCCGACCGCGACCAGCGGCTGTCTCCGATGCACGCGTCGCAGCAGAAGCTCGGCGCGGTGTTCTTCGAGACCGCCGGCTGGGAGCGCCCGCACTGGTACGAGTCGAACGCCGACCTCCTCGAGGTGTACGGCGACGCCGTCATGCCGCGCGAGCACGAGTGGGACTCGCGCTGGTGGAGCCCGATCATCAACGCCGAGCACCTGCGGATGCGCGAGGCCGCGGCCGTGATCGACCTGAGCGCCTTCCAGATCCTCGACATCACCGGCCCGGGTGCCCTCGACACCGTGCAGCGCACCTGCGTCGCCCAGTGCGACGTGGCGGTCGGCAAGGTCATCTACACGCCGGTGCTCGACGCGAAGGGAGGGTTCCTGTCCGACCTCACCGTGATGCGGCTCGGCGACGACCACTTCCGCGTCGTCACCGGCGGTGCTCACGGGATGGCCGACCGCAAGACGTTCTCCGACCAGCTGCCCGACGACGGGGCCACGACCTTGACGGACGTGACCAACGACGTCTCGACGATCGGCATCTGGGGTCCGCGAGCGCGCGACATCCTGTCGTCGCTCACGCCCGACGACGTGTCAGACACCGGCTTCGGCTTCCTGTCCTGCCGCGAGATCCAGATCAAGGGCACGACCGTGCTGGCCTCGCGCATCTCGTACGTCGGCGAGCTGGGCTGGGAGCTCTACGTGCCCATGGAGTCGGCCGCCGACGTGTGGGAGGTGCTCCTCGAGGCCGGTGCGCCGCACGGCGCCGTACCCGCCGGCATCGGTGTCTACGGCACCACCGGCCGCATCGAGAAGGGCTACCGCGCCTATGGCGCCGAGCTCGACGCCGAGCGGTCGATCGTCGAGGCGGGCATGCAGCGGCCGAAGGTGAAGCAGGCCGAGTTCGTCGGCAAGGAGGCCTACCTCGCCCAGCGTGAAGCAGACCCGGCGACCGTGCTCTGCACCCTCACCGTCGACGACCACACCTCGGCCGACGGGAGGAAGCGCTACATGCTCGGGGGCGAGCCGATCCTGACCCGCGACGGCGGCGTGCTGACCGACGGGCACGGCCACCACCCCTACGTCACCTCGGCCGGCTCGGCGCCGTCGCTCGGCAAGCACGTGCTGCTGGCCTACCTGCCCGCCGACCAGGCGGTGCTGGGCAACGAGCTCGCGGTCTCCTACATGGAGGAGCTGTACCCGGTGACGGTCGGCTCGATCGACGCGACGCCCCTCCTCGACCCGACCAACGAGCGGATCCGATGAACACCCCACGACGTTCTTCGGCTCCCCCGCTTCGCTCCTCCGTCGAACAACGCCGCGGGGGCCCCGTTCTGCCTGGAGAGAGGTCCCGATGAGTCTGAATGTGCTGGTCTGCGTGAAGCGGGTCCCCGACTCGTCCACCGAGGTCGTGCTGACCGAGGACGGGCAGTCCGTCGACGGCCGGTTCGCCGGCTTCACCATGAGCGCACACGAGCAGTGCGCGGTCGAGCTCGCCGTGCAGATCGCCACGGCGGGGGGTGGCGAGGCCACGGCGCTCACCCTCGGCGACACCGACGCGACCGAGCAGCTGCGCTCCGCGCTGGCCGTCGGCTGCGTCGCGGCGACGCATGTGGTGGCCGACTCCCAGCGCTTCGGTCCCGCCGACGTGGCGCGCGAGATCGCAGCGGTCGTGCGCGACCACGAGGCTGCCGGCCGGCGGCACGACCTCGTCCTGCTCGGCAACGACGCCGCCGACAGTGGCGACTTCCAGGTCGGCATCCGGCTCGCCTACGAGCTGGGCCGCCCCGTCGTCAACGGCGTCACCACGGTGTCCGTCTCCGAGGGGCTCGTGACGGCCAGCGGCGACGGCCCCGACGGTCACGAGACCTACCGGGTGCCCCTGCCCGCGGTGGTCACCGTGCTCGAGGGTGGTGTGGAGCCGCGCTACCCCACCGTCCCCGGACGGATGAAGGCGAAGAAGATCCCGGTCGAGGAGCGCGAGCCCTCGGCCGAGCCGACCGGGCCGCGACGTGTCCGGCTCTCGCTTCCACCGCCGGCACCGAGCGACGTACAGATCCTCGGCAAGGGCCCGGAGGCAGCGCCCGGCGTGGTCGACCTGCTCGAGCGGCTGGGGGTGCTGTCGCGATGATCCTCGTGCTCGTCGAGAAGGACCTCGCCGGCGCCGCGGTGGAGGTCTCCCTGGAGGCGCTCACCTTCGCCCGGTCGCTCTCCGACGCCGGCGGCGGCGTGCCGGTCGACACGGTCGTCGTCGGCGAGCTGTCGCCCGACCTGCAGGCACAGCTCGCGTCGTACGGCGTCCGTGAGGTGCACCGGCTCGATGGTGACGCCTTCGCGACGTTCTCCGGTGCGGCGTGGGCGTCCGGCATCGAGACCGTGCTCGCGACCACCCGCTCGGTCGTGGTGACGGCGGCCGGCACCCCGCGCGGCGGAGAGGTGCTCGCCCACCTGGCTGCTCGCGCCGGGGTCGCGATGGCCGCGAACGTGCTGTCGTTCGGCGGTCTGGCACCGTTCGTGGTGACCCGGCAGGTCGTCGGCGGCCAGGTCCTGGAGGAGATGCAGCTCTCCGAGCGCCCGACCGTGTTCACGATCGCCGGTCATGCTGTGGAGGCGGCACCCGCCCGGGCGCCGGGAGCGGCGGCCGTGGTCGAGCACACGCCCGACGTGGCCGAGGCCGACCTGGTGGCGCGGGTGGTGTCGTTCGAGGAGCCCGAGCCGGACCTGTCCGGCAGCCTGAAGTCGGCTCGCGTGGTGGTCGGCGCCGGCCGGGGCGCGGGCAGCGCCGGCGGCTTCGACGACCTGCTCGAGCTGGCCGACCTGCTCGACGCGTCCCTCGGCGTCTCGCGGGTCGTGACGTCGCTCGGCTGGCGGCCGCACCACGAGCAGGTGGGCCAGACCGGCAGCCGCATCTCGCCGGATCTCTACATCCCGTGCGGCATCAGTGGCGCCATCCAGCACTGGGCAGGCTGCAGCAGCGCGAAGAGCATCCTGGCGATCAACTCCGACCCGGACGCACCGATGGTCACGAAGGCGACGTACGCCGTGATCGGCGACCTGCACGAGGTCGTGCCGGCGGTGAACGCGGAGATCAGAAGGCGTCGAGCGGGCTGACGATGGTTCGAGACGGGCGCCAGCGCGCCTTCCTCAACCAGCGCAGGTCAGCCGCTGGTCGAGGAGGTTGCGCAGCAACCGTCTCGAAACCGGGCACTCGACGAGTCGGCGGGGCGGAAAGTTACTTCCGGGTAGACGATTCTGTCAACGGGAGTGACACTCCGTGTCGCACCGATGACGCGGACGTGAATCGCGCGTAACCTCACGGCGGCATCCGCGTTGAGCCGGGCAAGGGAATCGGCGTGGGTGCGCTGTGCCACCCAGCGTCGCGCGCCGACGCTCGAGTCGAGAGGGAGTTCGCCGCCATGGGCGTTGAGATCAAGGTCGACGGCCTCACCAAGTCGTTCGGCAAGCAGCTCATCTGGGGCGACGTGACTCTCGACATCCCGGCCGGCGAGGTCTCGGTCATGCTCGGCCCGTCAGGCACCGGCAAGTCGGTCTTCCTCAAGGCGCTCATCGGCCTGCTCAAGCCCGACCGGGGCTCCATCCTCATCGAGGGCACCGACATCGCGACCTGCTCCGAGAAGGACCTCTACGAGATCCGCAAGCTGTTCGGCGTGCTGTTCCAGGACGGCGCCATGTTCGGCTCGATGAACCTCTACGACAACGTCGCGTTCCCGCTCCGCGAGCACACCCGCAAGACGCGAGTCCGAGGTCCGCGACGTCGTCATGGAGAAGATGGACCTCGTCGGCCTCCTCGGCGCCGAGGACAAGCTGCCCGGCGAGATCTCGGGCGGCATGCGCAAGCGCGCCGGCCTCGCGCGGGCGCTCGTGCTCGACCCCGAGATCCTGCTGATCGACGAGCCCGACTCCGGCCTAGACCCGGTGCGCACGTCGTTCATCAACCAGCTCTTCATCGACCTGAACGCCCAGATCGACGCGACGTTCCTGATCGTCACCCACGACATCAACACCGCGCGCACGGTGCCCGACAACATCGGCCTGCTCTACCACCGGCACCTGGCCATGTTCGGCCCGCGCGAGATGCTGCTGTCGTCGGAGGAGCCGGTCGTGCGCCAGTTCCTCAACGCGCAGACAGTCGGCCCGATCGGCATGTCCGAGGAGAAGGACGCCGACGAGCTCGAGGCCGAGAAGGGCCTCGAGATGCCTCCGCTGCCACCGATCCCGATGCAGCTCGAGCCCTCCAACGGCATCCCGCGCCGCAGCCAGCGCGAGCCCGGCGGCTGGTGCCGCGACAACGGCGTCACGCCGCCGCCCGGTTCCTTCGAGGCCAACGTCAGCCTGGCGCCGGGAGCCTGAGCCACACATGTCCTCGATCACCTCCTCCCGGGTCCTCGCGCCCATCGGGACCGCAGGCAACCTGTTCGCCTTCGGCCTCGACGTCGGGCCGCGGCCTCTTCCGGCGGCCGTTCCAGCTGCGGGAGTTCCTCCAGCAGGCGTGGTTCATCGCCTCGGTGACGATCATCCCGACCGCCCTGGTGGCCATCCCGTTCGGCGCGGTGATCGCACTCCAGGTCGGCGGTCTGATCAAGCAGTTCGGCGCGCAGTCGTTCACGGGCTCGGCGGCGGTGCTGGCCGTCGTGCGCGAGGCAGGGCCGATCGCCACCTCGCTGCTCATCGCCGGCGCCGGCGGCTCGGCGATCGCGGCCGACCTCGGCGCCCGCAAGATCCGCGAGGAGCTCGACGCGATGATGGTGCTCGGCATCGACCCCATCCAGCGCCTCGTCGTGCCGCGCGTGCTGGCGTGCATGCTCGTCGCGGTGTTCCTCAACGGCCTCGTCAGCGTCGTCGGCGTCGCCGGCGGCTACGTCTTCAACGTCGTGCTGCAGGACGGCACGCCAGGGGCCTATCTGGCGAGCTTCACCGCGCTCGCGCAGCTGCCCGACCTCTGGCAGGGCATGGCGAAGGCACTGGTCTTCGGCCTGATCGCCGCCATCGTCGCGTCGTACAAGGGCATGAACGCCGCCGGCGGCCCGAAGGGCGTGGGTGACGCGGTCAACGAGTCCGTGGTCATCACCTTCATGTTGTTGTTCGTCGTCAACTTCGTGATGAGCGCGATCTACCTCCAGCTCGTGCCGCCGAAGACGGGTTGACGCGATGGCCTCGATCAAGTCCGTCTACGAGCGCCCCGCCCAGATGGTCGACGACCTGGGCGAGCCAGCTGGCGTTCTACATCCGCGCCCTGGCGTGGACGCCGCGCACGATCAAGCGCTACAAGAAGGAGATCCTGCGGATCCTCGCCGAGGTCACCCTCGGCTCGGGCTCGCTGGCGGTCATCGGCGGCACCGTCGGCGTCATCACCGCGATGTGCTTCTTCACCGGCACCGAGGTCGGGCTGCAGGGCTACGCCGCCCTCAACCAGATCGGCACGGCGGCGTTCTCCGGCTTCCTGTCCGCCTACTTCAACACCCGCGAGATCGCGCCACTGGTCGCCGGCATCGCGCTGGCGGCCACGGTGGGCTGCGGCTTCACCGCCCAGCTCGGCGCCATGCGCATCTCCGAGGAGGTCGACGCCCTCGAGGTGATGGCCATCCCCTCGCTGCCGTTCCTGGTGACCACGCGCATCATCGGCGGCCTGATCGCGATCATCCCGCTGTACGTCGTCGGCCTGCTGTCGTCGTACTTCGCGACGCGGCTGACGCTCACCCAGTTCTTCGGGCAGAGCGCCGGCACCTACGACCACTACTTCAACCAGTTCCTGCCACCCGGTGACGTGCTGTGGTCGTTCGGCAAGGTGCTGGTGTTCGCGGTGACGGTCATCCTGATCCACTGCTACCACGGCTACACCGCCTCGGGCGGGCCCGCCGGCGTGGGCGTGGCCGTGGGCCGCGCGGTCCGCACCAGCATCGTCGCCATCAACGTGATCGACCTGTTCCTGTCGATGGCCATCTGGGGCACCACCACGACCGTCGACTGGCGGGGTGAGCGCGTGAACCCGCTGCGCAACCACAAGGTGCTCGGCATCGTCTTCCTGTGCCTGCTGCTGGCCGGCGTCTGGCTGACCACCGCCATCTTCAACAAGAAGTTCACCGACTACGACGAGGTCTACCTCCAGACCTCCAAGATCGGCCTGCAGATGCCCACGCGCGCCGACGTCAAGATCCGCGGCGTCCAGGTGGGGGAGGTGCTGGCCTTCGACAGCACCGACGACGGCGCCCGGCTCACCCTCGGCATCTACCCCGACCAGCGCGACACGATCCCCGCCAACGTGACCGGCTCGATCGTGCCCAAGACGCTGTTCGGCGAGAAGTACGTCTCGCTCGTCGTTCCCGACCGGCCCGACGGCGCGATCCAGGTCGGCCCAGACGATCCAACGGACCCGCGTCTCCACCGAGGTCGAGGAGGTCCTCTCCGACCTCTTCCCTCTGCTGCGTGCGGTGCAGCCGGCCGAGATCAACAACACCCTCAACGCGCTCGCGACCGCGCTCGAGGGCCGCGGCGACCAACTCGGCGAGAACCTCGAGACGCGTCGACCTCTACCTCAAGCGGATGAACCCGCAGATCCCGGCGCTGGTCGAGGACCTCCGGCTCACCGTCGACGTCGCCGACATCTACAGCGACGTGCTCCCGCAGGTCGCCTCGATCCTGCGCGACACCATCAAGACCGACCGGCACGCTCGAGGGCCGCGAGGTCAAGCTCAACGCGCTCTTCAAGGACATCGGTGCCTTCTCCGACACCACCCGCACGTTCCTCGACGAGAACGGCGACAACATCATCCGGCTCGGGCAGCTCAGCGAGCAGCAGCTGGCCGTGCTGGCGAAGTACGCCCCGGAGTACCCCTGCCTGCTCGAGGGCATCGTGACCGCCGGCGCCCTGCAGGCCCAGGCATTCCGCGACTTCACCCTCCACATCAACCTGGAGCTGCTGCCCCACCAGCCGCGCGGCTACACCGCCGCCGACAAGCCCACGTTCGGCGACAAGCGCGGCCCCCACTGCGGTGAGCTGCCCGCGCCGCCGTACAGCCAGAGCAACCCGTTCCGCGCCCAGCCCGACTTCGCCGACGGCGTCGACGAGCCGACCGGCAAGGGCACGTCCCGGGTCGCACCGGGCTGGACGGGCGGCCACGCCGGCTACGCCGGCAGCCCCGAGGAGTCCGCCGTGCTCAAGGAGCTGATGGGTCCCGCCCTCGGGTCGTCCGCCGCCGACGTGCCCGACATCGGGGTGCTGCTGCTGGGCCCGATGGCCCGCGGCGCCGGTCGGTCTCGCCGAGGCAGACCCGGCGGGGGGTGGTCGGTGATGGCTCTCCTCGACAAGCGCACCGCTGGTGACCTCACCAAGCTGCTGATCTTCATCCTCGTCACCACCGTGGCCACCGGCGTCCTCGTGGTCGTCATCGGCAACGTCTCGTTCGGCGCGCTCCAAGGAGTACAGGGCCGAGTTCACCGACGCGACCGGCGTGGTGAAGGGCGACGACGTACGGATCGCCGGCGTCAAGGTCGGCGTCGTGAAGGACGTCGAGATCGTCGACCGCACGCGCGCCTTGGTCACCTTCACGTCGAGAAGGACACGTCGATCACGCGAGGCCACCAACGCCGCGATCCGTTACCGCAACCTGGTCGGCCAGCGCTACATCTCGCTGCGCCAGGAGGTCGGCGAGACCACCCGGCTGCACGCCAGGGA
The DNA here is from genome assembly GCA_963825755.1 of uncultured Actinomycetota bacterium. Lineage (GTDB taxonomy): Bacteria > Actinomycetota > Actinomycetes > Propionibacteriales > Nocardioidaceae > Nocardioides. The sequence continues at coordinate 68,679 of CAWGUS010000006.1, forward strand.
GCGACGATCCCGGTGTCGCGGACCTCGCCCGGCCCTCGACCTGACGGTGCTGTTCAACGGCTTCAAGCCGCTCTTCCAGGCGCTGTCGCCCTCCGACCTCAACAAGCTGTCGTACGAGGTCGTGCAGGTCTTCCAGGGCGAGGGCGGCACCCTCGAGAGCCTGCTCCAGCACACCGCGTCGGTCACGTCGACGCTGGCCGACCGCGACGAGGTCATCTGCGCGCTCATCGACAACCTCAACCAGGTGCTCGACCACCTCGGCGACCGCGACCAGCAGCTCTCGCAGCTGATCGGCTCGTTCCGTCAGCTCGTCGGCGGCCTCAAGGACGACCGCCAGGCCATCCTCGGCTCGCTCGACTCGATCTCCGCCCTCTCGGTCGAGACCGCCGGGCTGGTCAAGGGCATCCGGCCGCCGCTCGTCGAGGACATCAAGCAGCTGCGCGTCCTTCGCCGGCAACCTCGACAAGAACAAGGGCGAGCTCGACCGGGCCCTCCAGGTGCTGCCGATCAAGCTCGAGAAGGTCGGCCGCACCGCGATCTACGGCTCGTGGTTCAACTTCTACCTCTGCGAGTTCAAGGGCGCGGTCAAGCTGCCGCTGGGCCAACAGCTGCCCGTCGACTACAGCACGGGATCGGACAGGTGCTCGCTGCGGATGATCCCCTTCCGTGAGCGCAACCCCGTGATCATCGGCGCGGCCAGCCTGGCCGTGATCGCCGCGCATGATCGTGGCCGCCTTCCGCGCCGACGACCTCCCGGTCATCGGCGGCGGCGACACCTACTACGCCGCGTTCGCCGAGTCCGGCGGCCTCAAGGCCAACGACGAGGTCCGCATCGCCGGAGTCCGCGTCGGCAAGGTCAAGAGCGTCGAGCTCGACGGCGACCACGTCCAGGTCACGTTCAAGGTCGACGAGCGACGCCGAGTTCGGCAACACGTCCCGCGCCGCGATCAAGGTCAAGACCCTGCTCGGCGCGATGTTCCTCGCGATCGAGCCCGCCGGCGCCGGCCAGCTGAAGGAGGAGTCCGAGATCCCGGTCGAGCGCACCACCTCGCCGTACGACGTGGTCGACGCCTTCTCCGGGCCTCGCCGACACCGCCGAGGAGATCGACACCGACCAGCTGGCCGAGTCGCTCACCACGCTGGCCGACCTGACGCGCAACACGCCCGAGGAGTTCAAGGCCGCGCTCGACGGTGTCTCCCGGCTCTCGAGCAACATCGCCGCCAAGGACACCCAGCTCAACAGCCTGCTCACCAACCTCGACCGGGTCGCGACCGTGCTCGACGAGCGCGACCAGGACATCATCGCGCTGATGCGGGACGCCGACGTGCTCTTCCAGGCGCTGGTGGCCCGCCGCGAGTCGGTGCACAACCTGCTGGCCTCGACCTCGACGCTCTCCAAGGAGCTGACGCTGCTGGTCCAGCAGAGCCGCGAGGACCTGAAGCCGGCCCTGACCCACCTGGAGAGCGTCGTCGCGGTGCTGAACAAGAACGAGGACAACCTCGACAACAGCCTCCGGCTGATGGCGCCGTTCTACCGCGTGTTCGCCAACACGCTCGGCACCGGCCCGTGGTTCGACACCTACATCCAGAACCTCCCTCCCGTTCCGCAGGTGGGCTGACATGGACGGTCTGAAGAGGTTCCTCGTCCCCGCGGTCATCGTCGCTGCTCGTCATCGCGGCCGCCGTCACGATGTTCGGCGGCGAGAAGCAGAAGACGCTCGTCGCGCACTTCCCGCGCGTCATCTCGGTCTACGAGGGCAGCGACGTGCGCGTCCTCGGCGTCTCGATCGGCAAGGTCGATCGAGGTGAAGCCGCGCGGCACCGACGTCGTCGTCACGATGGAGTACGACGCCGACACGTTGCTGCCGGCCGACGCCAAGGCGGTCGTCATCTCGCCCGAGCATCGTGGGCGACCGCTTCGTGCAGATCACCCCGGCGTACACCGGCGGCGAGGTGCTGGCCGACAACGTCGAGCTCGACACCGACCGCACCGCCGTCCCGCTCGAGCTCGACGAGATCTACAGCAGCATCGACGACCTGACCGTCGCGCTCGGGCCCGAGCGGCGCCAACCGCCAGGGCGCGCTCTCCGACCTGCTCGACACCGCCGCCGAGAACTTCGGCGGCCAGGGCGCGGCGTTCAACACGACGATCCAGAACTTCGGCAAGCTCAGCAAGACGCTCGACAACAACAAGGAGGAGCTGTTCGGCAGCGCCGCCCAGCTCGAGGCCTTCATCAAGACGCTGGCCGACAACGACCAGACGGTGCGCGACTTCAACACCTCCCTCTCGCAGGTCTCCGACCATGCTGGCCGGCGAGCGGCAGGAGCTGCAGGCGTCACTGCGCAACCTCTCGGGCGCGCTCACCGAGGTGTCGTCGTTCGTGCAGGAGAACCGCGAGATCCTGGGCCGCAACATCAAGGGCCTCAACCGGGTGTCCAAGGTGCTCGTCAAGCAGCGCGACGCCCTCGACGAGGTGCTCAACACCGCGCCGCTCGCCCTCAACAACCTCGGCCTCACCTACAACCCGCAGGCCGGCACCCTCGACACCCGCGCCAACATCGGCGAGCTCATCCACCAGATCGAGTCCGACCCCGCGACCCTGCTGTGCGGGCTCACCGGCCAGGCCGACAAGAGCGGCCGGGTGTGCGACCTGATCAAGGACGCCGCTGCCCCGCCCCGGTGCGCTGGGTCGGCGGTGGCGGCGCGGCCGGCCCGCAGACGCTGACCGACCCCACGCTCGGCGGCCTCGTGGAGGTGGAGCGCCGGTGATGCGACCGCGTCGGAGGCCCTGCTGCCTGCTGCTGGCCCTGGTGCTCACCACCACGGCGTGCGACTTCGACATCTACAAGGTGCCGCTGCCCGGCGGTCCCGACGTGGGCGACGACCCGATCACCATCACCGTGAAGTTCGCCGACGTGCTCGACCTCGTGCCGCAGTCGACGGTGAAGGTCGACGACCTCAGCGTCGGCAAGGTCACCGACGTCGAGCTCGACGGCTTCGTCGGCGAAGGTGACGCTGCAGGTGCGCAAGGACGTGAAGCTGCCCGACAACGCCACGGCCCAGATCCGCCAGACCAGCCTGCTGGGCGAGAAGTTCGTCAGCCTCGAGCCGCCCGCGGAGGGCGCCGGCACGGGCACCCTCCGGGACGGCGACACCATCCCGCTCGACCGCACCGGCCGCAATCCGGAGGTCGAGGAGGTGCTCGGTGCGCTGAGCCTGATCCTCAACGGCGGTGGCATCGCCCAGCGCAAGACCATCACCGAGGAGCTCAACCTCGCGCTCGAGGGTCGCGAGGGCTCGGCCAAGTCGGTGCTGACCCAGGTCCGCACCCTGGTCACCCAGCTCGACGACAACAAGGTCGACATCGTCAACGCGATCGAGAGCCTCAACCGGCTGGCGCTCTCGGTGCAGCAAGGAGCAGCCGACCATCGACGCCGCCCTCGAGGAGCTGCCGTCGGCGCTCGACTCGATCGACAAGCAGCGGGCCGACCTGGTCAAGATGCTCGAGGCGCTCAGCGAGCTCAGCACGGTCGGCGTCGACGTCATCTCGAAGTCGAAGGCGTCGACGATCAACGCCCTCGAGCAGCTCACCCCGGTGCTGTCGCAGTTCGCCGCGTCGGGCGACGACTTCGCCAACGCGTTCAACGTCTTCCTGACCTACCCGTTCGTCGACGAGGTCGTCGGCCGCGACCCGCAGGTCGCCCGCAACCTCCACATGGGCGACTACACCAACCTGTCGATCCAGCTCGACCTCGACCTGGTGAAGCTCGGCGGCCACCGCGCCGACGCTGCCGACCAACCTGCCGACGATCATCGACCCGACGATCATCGTCGACAACGTGCTGGACGTGCCTCCAGAGCGGCAGCCTGACCAGCCCGGCGTGCCAGAAGGTGCTGAACAACCTGCGGACCTGCTCAAGCTGCGCGAGGAGTGCCAGAAGCCGGAGAACGGGACAAGGACGTCTGCAAGCAGCTCAACGCCATCCCCGGGCTGCCCAGCCGACGGCCCGTCCCGACCGACCTGCCCGACGAACCCGCCGACGCTGCTGCCCCCGGGCCTGCCCAGCGTGCCCGGCCTGCCCGGCCTCGGGCGCGCGCCGGCCGGCGAGCAGCGACCGGCGGGCGCGCGGGCCGACGTTCGGTGAGCTGATGGAGCATCTACGACCCGTCGCTGGTGCGGCTGCTCGTGCCGGGGATGGTCGACCGGAAGGCGGTGAAGCGATGATCTCGCGCCGTACCAAGATCCAGCTCGCTCGTCTTCGTCGTCATCACGCTCGTCGGGCGTGACCTTCGTCGGCGCCCGCTACGCCCGGCTCGACCGGTTCTTCTACGACGACACCTACACCGTGGTCGCGCACTTCCCCGACTCCGGCGGCGCGTTCGCCGGCGCCGAGGTGTCCTACCGCGGCGTCGCGTCGGCCAGGTCTCCAAGATGGAGCTGACCGACGACGGCGTCGACATCCACCTCTCCATCGACAACGACTACGACCGCATCCCGGCCGACACCAAGGCACTGGTCGGCAACCGGTCGGCCGTGGGCGAGCAGTACGTCGAGCTCCAGCCGAAGGTCGACGGCAAGCCGTTCCTCGTCCGACGACTCCGAGATCGCGCGAGGACGACACCGACATCCCGATCGCGACCGACACGCTGCTCACCGACATCACCAACACGGTCGAGAGCGTCGACAAGGAGTCGCTGCAGACCGTCGTCACCGAGTTCGGCACGGCCTTCGGCGGGGCCGGCCAGGACCTCCAGACGATCATCGACTCCGGCGGCGCCTTCATCGAGGCGGCCAACGAGAACTTCGACGTCACCACCGCGCTGATCCGCGACGGCAACACCGTCCTCAAGGGCCAGATCGCCTCCGAGAGCGCGATCCGGTCGTTCGCCAAGGACCTGTAGCTGTTCACCGGCGCGCTGGCCGGCTCCGACAAGGACCTGCGCGCCGTCATCGACAACGGCAGCGCCACCGCCATCCAGCTGCGCACGTTCCTCGAGGAGAACCGCGTCGACCTGGCCGAGCTGATCAACAACCTGGTCACCACCGGCGAGGTCGTGGTCAAGCACCTCGACGGCATCGAGCAGCTGCTGGTGATCTACCCGTACGTCGTCGAGGGCGGCTTCACCGTCGTGTCCAAGGACGCCGAAGACCGGCAACTACGACGCCCACTTCGGCATGGTGCTCACCAGCAACCCGCCCGTGTGCCACAAGGGCTACGAGAGCACCGACCGCCGGCCGCCCCAGGACGGCGAGAACCGGCCGATGAACATGTACGCCCGCTGCGCCGAGCCGGCCACCCAGTCCAACGCCCGCGGCGCGCAGAACGCCCCGCGCGCCGGCGCCGCCTACCGCGCACCTGCCGATGGCGGCGTACGACCCGGCGACGGGCGAGGTCACGTGGGACAAGAGCGAGATCGCCCGGCTGGAGTCCACCGGTAACGTGGCTCCCCAGTCATTCGGAGAGGAGTCGTGGAAGTGGTTGTTCCTCCAGCCCCTGCTGGCCCGGGACTGACGAGCGCACGCTTCCGACGACCGCCCCACCGCCATCCAGCGTTCCGGCTGGGTGCTGGCCGGCGTCCTCGGAGTGCTGCTGGTCGTGAGCGTCGGCGTCGCTCGTCTGGCTGCTGGTCGTGCGGCTGCTCCTCGGCGACGAGCCGACGGGCACGCAGGCCGAGCGCGAGCAGGTGATGTCGACCGCGCAGCAGTTCGCGCTCCGCATCAACACCTACGGGCCGCGACCTGCTCGACGACCAGGAGCAGATGCCCGAGTACCGCACGCGGCGTCAGCGAGCTGCTCACCCCGAAGTTCGCCGCCGACTTCGACGAGAACGTCGACCGATCGCCGAGCAGACCGTCGTACAGGCCGGCATCGACGCGCAAGGGCGAGGTGTTCGCCACCGGGGTCTCCGACATCGACTCCGACTCCGCGCAGGCCCTGGTCGCCGGCCGCATCAACCAGTCGCTGGCCGGCCAGGGCGACGAGCGGGTCGAGTCCGAGCCGGTGCCGTTCCGCTACGTCGTCGACCTGGTGCGCATCGACGGCGAGTGGCTCGTCGACGACTGGGACACCGCGACCCGCGCCGCTGAGGGCGACCAGCCCGGTGCGAGCCTGCCGACGGCGCCGTCGACGGGAGCCACGCCGTGAGCGACACCCCGACCTGGTACGACCTGCTCGGAGTCGACCGCGACGCCTCCGGCGACGAGGTCCGCGCGGCCTGGAGGTCGTCCATCGAGGGCCTCGAGCCCGGCGATCGACGTTTCCCGTCCCTGAACAAGGCGGCCGAGGTGCTGCTCGACCCCGCCCGTCGGGCGGCGTACGACGCGGAGCTCGGTGAGCCGGAGCCGGAGCTTGAAGCGGACCTTGGTTTCGAGGCTCAGGCGCCAGGGCGCCTTCGCACCTCAACCAGCGGTGCGGCGAGTGCGCCTTCCTCAACCGGCGGTGCGGCGAGCGCGCCCTCCTCGACGGCGCAGCGGTCGCAGCCGCGAGCGGCTGCGGCGGTGCGCTCCGGCGGTGCCGGTGCTGGCTGCTCGCCGCGCTCGCGGTGGCGGTGCTGATCGTCGGTGGCGCGACCGCGGCCGTGTTCGTGCGCGGTGGCGACGGCGCCGCCGAGGACTCCGGCGCCGCGGCGCAGACCGCGGCAGAGCAGGCGATCGTGCCGATCCTGTCCTACGACTACCGGCACCTCGACCAGGACCGGGCGGCGGCGCAGTCCTACCTGACGTCGGACTACAAGAAGGAGTACGACAAGACCTTCGCGCTGATCCAGGAGAACGCCCAGTCCGTGCAGCCGGTGGTGGTGGCCAAGCTGGTCAGCAGCGGGCTGGAGCGGTCGGGCGCCGACCGGGTGAAGGTGGTCCTGTTCGTCGACCAGGAGACCACGAACAAGGAGACCACCGAGCCGGTCGTCTACCAGAACTACGTGACCGTGACCATGCAGGAGGTCGACGGCGAGTGGCTCGTCGACCAGCTCGACACGCAGGGCTGACCGGGCGGGTTTCGCCGATGTGCTTGACCTGACCGCTTCCGCGGTTCATCATCGTCGGCAACGCGAGACCGACGGTGTCCACTTCCGGCCGGGCCCGGGGATTGTGGAGTGCGCGCGGTTGCGCTATCCTCCATGGTTGCGCCTGCTCTCAAATGCGCTTCACCCTGTCCGGAGGGGTGTTGTTGTGGTTCGTAGGCGCCATTCACCCTTCCAGCTTGTTTGAAGGACGTCTCTCTTGGCCGCGCGCAGCTCCGCTGGTACCCCTTTCTCGACGAACCGCAAGTCTTTCGCGAAGATCAAGGAATCCCTCGAGGTTCCGTCTCTCCTGGCTCTCCAGACCGACAGCTTCCACTGGCTGATCGGTGACGAGCAGTGGGAGGAGACCGTCGCCAGCCGCAAGGCGAACGGCGAGGACGTCTCGTCGAAGTCCGGTCTCCAGGAGATCTTCGAGGAGATCTCCCCGATCGAGGACTTCAACGACTCGATGTCGCTGTCCTTCGAGAACCCCGTCTTCGTGGACCCCAAGTACACCGAGGAGGAGTGCAAGGAGAAGGACTTCACCTTCTCCCGCCCCCTCTACGTCTCGGCCGAGTTCACCAACAACACCACCGGTGAGATCAAGGCCCAGACCGTCTTCATGGGCGAGTTCCCGATGATGACCCGCAAGGGCACCTTCATCATCAACGGCACCGAGCGTGTCGTCGTCTCGCAGCTGGTCCGCTCGCCGGGCTCCTACTTCGAGCGCTCTCCCGACAAGACGTCCGACAAGGACATCTACACCGCGAAGATGATCCCGTCGCGCGGTGCCTGGCTCGAGTTCGAGATCGACAAGCGCGACCTGGTCGGCGTACGCCTCGACCGCAAGCGCAAGCAGAACGTCACCGTGCTGCTCAAGGCTCTCCAGGCGCTGGCCGACGAAGAGGGCTACGAGGGCGACCCGTACGACTACGAGGCCACCATGGCCGAGCTGCGTCAGTACGAGTCGATCCAGCTGACCGAGGAGAAGGACAACACCCAGGGTCCCGACGACGCCCTCCTCGACATCTACCGCAAGCTGCGCCCGGGCGAACCGCCCACGCGCGAGGCCGCGCTGACGCTGTTGAAGAACTACTACTTCAACCCCAAGCGCTACGACCTGGCCAAGGTCGGTCGCTACAAGATCAACAAGAAGCTCGGCGTCTCCGAGGCCTTCGACAAGCAGACCCTGACGATCAACGACGTCGTCGCCGCCATCCGCTTCATCGTGCAGCTGCACGCCAGCGGCGCGCCCGCCGAGCCGGTCGACATGGTCGACCCGTCCGGCAAGGTCGTGAACGGCGCCGACAACAAGCCGATCAAGGTCTCTGCCGACGACATCGACCACTTCGGCAACCGCCGCATGCGCACCGTGGGCGAGCTGATCCAGAACCAGCTCCGCACCGGTCTGGCACGCATGGAGCGTGTGGTCCGCGAGCGGATGACCACCCAGGACGTCGAGGCCATCACGCCTCAGTCGCTGATCAACATCCGCCCGGTCGTCGCTGCGCTGAAGGAGTTCTTCGGCACCTCGCAGCTGAGCCAGTTCATGGACCAGACCAACCCGATCGCGGGCCTGACGCACAAGCGTCGTCTCAACGCCCTCGGCCCGGGTGGTCTGTCCCGTGACCGCGCCGGCATGGAGGTCCGTGACGTCCACCCGTCGCACTACGGCCGGATGTGCCCCATCGAGACCCCGGAAGGCCCGAACATCGGCCTGATCGGCTCGCTCGCGTCGTACGGACGGATCAACCCGTTCGGCTTCGTCGAGACGCCGTACCGCAAGGTCGTCAAGGGCAAGGTCACCGAGGAGATCCACTACCTCACCGCCGACGACGAGGACCGCTACGTCATCGCCCAGGCGAACGCGCCGCTCGACAAGAACAGCAAGTTCACCCAGGAGCGCGTGCTGGTCCGCCAGAAGCGCGGCGAGGTCTCCGAGATCCTGGCCGGCGACGTCGACTACATGGACGTCTCCCCGCGCCAGATGGTCTCGGTCGCCACCGCCCTGATCCCGTTCCTCGAGCACGACGACGCCAACCGCGCGCTCATGGGCGCCAACATGCAGCGTCAGGCCGTGCCGCTGATCGTCAGCGACTCGCCCCTCGTCGGCACCGGCATGGAGTACCGCGCCGCCGTCGACGCCGGTGACGTGGTCGTGGCGACCAAGGCGGGTGTGGTCAAGCAGGTGTCGGCCGACTCCATCGAGACGATGAACGACGACGGCACCTACGAGACCTACAAGCTGGCCAAGTTCAAGCGCTCCAACCAGGGCACCTGCATCAACCAGCGTCCCCTGGTCACGGAGGGCGCACGCCTCGAGATCGGCACTCCGATCGCCGACGGTCCGTGCACCGACAAGGCCGAGATCGCGCTGGGCACCAACCTGCTCGTCGCGTTCATGCCGTGGCAGGGCCACAACTACGAGGACGCGATCATCCTGAGCCAGCGCCTGGTCCAGGAGGACGTCCTCACCTCGATCCACATCGAGGAGCACGAGGTCGACGCCCGCGACACCAAGCTCGGCCCCGAGGAGATCACCCGGGACATCCCGAACGTCTCCGAGGAGGGCCTGGCCGACCTCGACGAGCGCGGCATCATCCGCATCGGCGCCGAGGTCACCACCGGTGACATCCTGGTCGGCAAGGTCACGCCCAAGGGCGAGACCGAGCTCACCCCGGAGGAGCGCCTGCTGCGCGCCATCTTCGGCGAGAAGGCCCGCGAGGTCCGCGACACGTCGATGAAGGTGCCGCACGGCGAGTCCGGCACGGTCATCGGGGTCCGGGTCTTCGACCGCGAGGACGGCGACGAGCTGCCCCCGGGCGTCAACCAGCTGGTGCGCGTCTACGTCGCGCAGAAGCGGAAGATCTCGGTGGGCGACAAGCTCGCCGGTCGCCACGGCAACAAGGGCGTCATCGCGAAGATCCTGCCGATCGAGGACATGCCGTTCATGGAGGACGGCACCCCGGTCGACGTCGTGCTGAACCCTCTGGGTGTGCCGCGACGGATGAACATCGGCCAGATCCTCGAGCTGCACCTGGGCTGGCTGGCCAAGCAGGGCTGGGACCTCAACCTGCACGACGACCAGGGCTCGGCCGAGTGGAAGGACCGCCTCGTCTCGATCCACGCAGACAAGTCGGAGCCCGGCACCAAGCTGGCGACCCCCGTCTTCGACGGTGCGCGCGAGGACGAGATCACCGGCCTGCTCGGTGCGACGTACCCCACCCGTGACGGCGTGCGGATGATCGACGCGACCGGAAAGGCCGACCTGTTCGACGGCCGCTCCGGCGAGCCGTTCCCGGACCCGGTGTCGGTCGGCTACATGTACATCCTCAAGCTGCACCACCTGGTGGACGACAAGATCCACGCCCGCAGCACCGGCCCCTACTCCATGATCACCCAGCAGCCGCTCGGCGGTAAGGCCCAGTTCGGTGGCCAGCGCTTCGGTGAGATGGAGGTCTGGGCGATGGAGGCGTACGGCGCCGCCTACGCCCTCCAGGAGCTGCTGACGATCAAGTCGGACGACGTCCCGGGCCGCGTGAAGGTCTACGAGGCCATCGTGAAGGGCGAGAACATCCCCGACTCGGGCATCCCCGAGTCGTTCAAGGTGCTCGTCAAGGAGATGCAGTCGCTCTGCCTCAACGTGGAGGTGCTGTCCCAGGACGGCAGCCCCATCCAGCTGAAGGACGCCGAGGAAGACGTCTTCCGGGCGGCCGAGGAGCTCGGCATCGACCTGTCGCGGCGCGAGCCGAGCAGCGTCGAAGAAGTCTGATGGTTCCCTCGCCGGGCGGTGGTTTCGAGACGGTTGCCAGCGCAACCTCCTCAACCAGCGCCAGGCGGGGACCTCAGTCCATAGCCACTGACTCAAACAGCAACCAAAGGAACAAACCTTGCTGGACGTGAACTTCTTCGAGCAGATTCAGATCGGCCTGGCCACCGCGGAGGACATCCGCGGGTGGAGCCACGGCGAGGTCAAGAAGCCGGAGACCATCAACTACCGCACGCTCAAGCCCGAGCGTGACGGGCTCTTCTGCGAGAAGATCTTCGGTCCCACCCGGGACTGGGAGTGCTACTGCGGCAAGTACAAGCGCGTGCGCTTCAAGGGCATCATCTGCGAGCGCTGCGGCGTCGAGGTGACCCGCTCCAAGGTCCGTCGCGAGCGGATGGGCCACATCGAGCTCGCCGCGCCCGTCACCCACATCTGGTACTTCAAGGGTGTTCCCTCGCGTCTGGGCTACCTGCTCGACCTCGCCCCGAAGGACCTCGAGAAGGTCATCTACTTCGCGGCGTACATGATCACCTCGGTCGACGAGGACGCCCGCCACAAGGACATGTCGACCCTCGAGAACAAGGTCGGCCTGGAGCGCGAGCGCCTGGAGAAGCGTCGCGACTCGATGGTCGACGAGCGCGCCAAGAAGCTCGAGGAGGACCTCGCGGCCCTGGAGGCCGAGGGTGCCAAGGCCGACCAGCGTCGCAAGACCAAGGACGGCGCCGAGCGCGAGATGGCCGCCATCCGCAAGCGCTCGGAGAGCGAGATCGCCCGCCTCGACGAGGTGTGGAGCACGTTCAAGGCGCTCAAGGTGCAGGACCTGCTCGGCGACGAGCTCCTCTACCGCGAGATGAAGAACTGGTTCGGCAAGTACTTCGAGGGCTTCATGGGCGCCACGGCGATCCAGAAGCGCCTCCAGGACTTCGACATCGACGGCGAGGTGGAGTCGCTGCGCGACACCATCGAGAACGGCAAGGGCCAGCGCAAGGTGCGCGCCCTCAAGCGTCTCAAGGTCGTCGACGCGTTCCGCAAGACCGGCAACCAGCCGATCGGCATGGTCCTCGACGCCGTACCCGTCATCCCGCCGGACCTGCGCCCCATGGTGCAGCTCGACGGTGGCCGCTTCGCGACCTCCGACCTCAACGACCTGTACCGCCGGGTCATCAACCGGAACAACCGCCTCAAGCGGCTGCTCGACCTGGGCGCGCCCGAGATCATCGTCAACAACGAGAAGCGGATGCTCCAGGAGGCCGTCGACTCGCTGTTCGACAACGGTCGCCGTGGCCGTCCCGTCACCGGCCCGGGCAACCGGCCGCTGAAGTCGCTGTCCGACATGCTCAAGGGCAAGCAGGGTCGTTTCCGTCAGAACCTGCTCGGCAAGCGCGTCGACTACTCCGGCCGTTCGGTCATCGTGTCGGGCCCGCAGCTCAAGCTGCACCAGTGCGGTCTGCCCAAGCAGATGGCGCTCGAGCTGTTCAAGCCCTTCGTGATGAAGCGCCTGGTCGACCTGTCGCACGCGCAGAACATCAAGTCCGCCAAGCGGATGGTCGAGCGCGCCCGCCCGGTCGTGTGGGACGTCCTCGAAGAGGTCATCACCGAGCACCCCGTGCTGCTCAACCGTGCGCCCACGCTGCACCGGCTGGGCATCCAGGCGTTCGAGCCGCAGCTGATCGAGGGCAAGGCCATCCAGATCCACCCGCTCGTCTGCACGGCGTTCAACGCCGACTTCGACGGTGACCAGATGGCGGTGCACCTGCCGCTGTCGGCCGAGGCCCAGGCCGAGGCGCGGATCCTGATGCTCTCGACCAACAACATCCTCAAGCCCTCCGACGGCCGTCCGGTCACCATGCCCACCCAGGACATGATCATCGGCCTGTTCTTCCTCACGACCGACCGTGAGGGCGAGCAGGGCGAGGGCCGCGCGTTCTCGTCGTCCGCCGAGGCGATCATGGCGTTCGACCTGGGCGAGATCTCGCTGCAGAGCAAGATCAAACGAACCGGGCTGTTCGCTCCGGTCTGCTGATTGACCACGTCGGCGACCTGCTGGACCAGCGCGGTCACCTTCTTGCCGGCCGGTCTCGATGTCGGCCGGCCTGCCGACCTGCGGCGGCTGCTGCTCCAGGTCACCGAGTACCCGCGCGTCGTGCGCCGACAACTCGACGGACCAGTCACCGCGTTCGCCCGGTCGCTGTATCGGTCCCCTTGGTCTCGATGGTGCGAACCAGTTCGTCGGCCAGGGCCCGGCCTCGATCTCGATCGGACAGCGTGTGCAGCGAGCGCGGGTGCCTCCGGCTGCGCGGCGGCGGTCAGACCGGGCGTGATCCGGCCGATCAGCCGTGGCGGGAACCCTGCAGGTCCTGACGCCAGCGCAGCGCCCCCGGGGACGACTCGTCCGGCAGCAGCTCCGCAAGCCCGGCGCGGTCAACGGTCAGGTCGACGACCCGGGTGGCCCGGAGGTCCACCGGCGCCGGGCCGCTCGGATCGAGCAGCCGGCCCAGCTCGTCGCGATCGTGGCCGGTGAGGCTGTGCAACTGATCGACGAAGGCGTCGTGCGGGCCCGGACCTCCTGCGGCGAGACCTCCATCAACGGGTCAATCCTGACCATTCTCAGGCGGCGTTCTCACCGCGAGGATGACACAGGAGACGGTCACCGCGGCTGTCAGGAAACGGACCAAACCGACTCCCGGAGCCAGGTAGTGTCGGCGACGTGACTGACGCGAGCCCACCCTGCCCGGACAGCGCGATCGACCGGATCGCCGAGTCGTATCTCGACGAACTGCTGACCCTCAGCCCGACCTCGGCGACGTTCCTCGGCATCCCCGGCCACGACGACGAGTACCCGGACTACTCGCCGGACGGGTTCGACGCGCAGGCCGGGCGGCCCGGCGTACGGTCGCGGCCGCGGAGCAGGCGGAGACCGGTAGCGAGCGCGAGCAGGTCGCCAAGGACGCGTTGCTGGAGCGGCTCGGACTGCAGCGGAGCTGCACGAGGCACAGATCCCGCAGTACCAGTTGAACCCGATCGCCTCGATCGCGCCGGAGATCCGGCAGGTGTACGACCTGATGCCGACCGAGACCGACGAGCACTGGGCCAGCATCGCCACCCGGCTGACCAAGGTCGGCGAGACGCTGGAGGGGTACAAGGCGACGCTGCTCGACCAGGCCGGGCAGGGCCGGGTGGCGGCGATCCGGCAGGTGGACGCCCTCGCCGAGCGGATCGCCAGCTGGACCGGCGCGACGGCGACGACTTCTTCGCCGGCCTGGCGGCGCAAGCGCCCGAGGGCAGCCAGCGGTCCGCCGTCAGTCCGCCGCGACCGAGGCCGCAAGCGTTCGACCAGTTCGGCGCCTGGCTGGAGACCGAGCTCGCGCCGAAGGCCCCGAGCCGGGACGCCTGCGGCCGGAATATTACCAGCTGGCGTCGCGGGATTCCTCGGCGCGGAGATCGACCTGGAGGAGACCTACGCGTGGGGCTGGCAGGAGCTGGCCCGGATCGAGCGCGAGATGGAGGCGATCGCCGCCCAGCTGAACCGGGCAACCACAACATCCAGGCGGTCGCCGACCTGCTCGACAACGACCCGACCCGCAAGCTGCACGGCAAGGAGAAGTTCCGCGACTGGATGCAGCAACTGTCCGACACCGCGGTGAACGAGCTGGCCGGCACCCACTTCGACATCCCGGCCGAGATCCGCGAGCTGGAGTGCATGATCGCGCCGACCTCGGACGGCTCGATCTACTACACCGGCCCGAGCGAGGACCTGACCAGCCGGCCGGCCGGATGTGGTGGGCGTGCCGGCCGGCGTGGAGGACTTCTCCCCCTGGCGTGAGGTGACGACGGTCTACCACGAAGGGGTGCCCGGTCATCACCTGCAGGTGGCGAAGACGATGCTGCGCACCGACCTGCTGAACCGCTGGCAGCGGCTGGCCTGCTGGGTGTCCGGCCACGGCGAGGGCTGGGCGCTGTACGCCGGCGGCTGATGGACGAGCTCGGCTATCTGGACGACCCGCCGGCGCGGCTCGGGATGCTCGACGCACAGGCGTTCCGGGCGGCCCGGGTGATCGTCGACATCGGCATGCACCTGGAGCTCAAGGTGCCGCGGGACAACCCGTTCAAGTTTCACCCGGGCGAGGTGTGGACCGCCGAGCTGGGGTCCGAGTTCCTCGCGCCACTCCCGGATGGAGACCGGGTTCCTCCGGGCCGAGCTGAACCGGTGTATCGGCTGGCCCGGGCAGGCACCGTCGTACAAGGTCGGTGAGCGGATCTGGCTGCAGGCGCGCGAGGACGCCAAGCGGCGCGGCGGCGCGGACTTCGACCTCCAGACCTTCCACCGCGAGGCGCTCAACCTCGGGTCGATCGGCCTGGACCCGCTGCGGAAGGCACTGGACCGGTTGTGAATTCATCCTGGCCTCGCAGTCGCCGGCGCGGCTGCAGACGTTGCGCAACGCCGGCGTCGAGCCGGAGGTGATCGTCTCCGGCGTCGACGAGGACGGCGTGACCGCGGAGTCGCCGGCCGAGCTGGCCCGGATCCTCGCCGTACTGAAGGCCCGGGCCGTGGTCGCGACGCTGGACGACCACGCGACCGTGCTCGGCTGCGACTCGGTGCTCGAGTTCGACGGCGTCGCGCACGGCAAGCCCGGCACCGCGGACGCCGCCCGGGACCGCTGGCGGGCGCTCCGCGGCAAGACCGGGGTGCTGCACACCGGGCACTGCCTGTTCGACACTCACAGCCGGACCGAGTGCGCGAGGTCGCCTCCACGGTGGTGCACTTCGCCGACCTGTCCGACGCCGAGATCGACGCGTACGTCGCCACCGGCGAACCGCTCGACCTCGCCGGCGCGTTCTCCGTCGACGGCCTCGGCGGCCCCTTCGTCGAACGGATCGAGGGCGACCACCACAACGTCGTCGGCCTCTCCCTCCCGCTGCTCCGCCGGATGCTCGCCGACGTCGGCATCGACTGGCCGCAGCTGTGGCAGCGCCACGAGTACGACGAGACCGAGGCCGAGCGGTACGACGACTCCCGCGGCGGCCAGGCCCGTGCCCAGGCGGCCGCCGAGGCGATCCACTCCCTACTGCCCGACCGCAAGCGGGTCCTCGACCTGGCCGTCGGCACCGGCATCGTCGCCGCCGAACTCGCCGCCCTCGGCCACCTGGTCCACGGCGGCGGCCTCTCCCCGGCAATGCTGAAGCGCGGCGCGATCCGCCTACCCGGCCACCTCGCCCAGGCCGACGCGACCCGTCTCCCCATCGCCGACCGCCGCCTGGACGCCGTCACCGCGATCTGGCTGCTCCACCTGCTCCCCGACAGCGACCCCGTCCTGGCCGAGGTCGCCCGCGTCCTCCGCCCCGGCGGCCTCTTCCTCACCACCGCCGACAAGTCCGACGCCCACCGCGTAGCCGACGGCCGCGCCCCCGCCAAGACCCGCCCCCAGGACGCCCCCCCCACCTCGTCGCCCAAGCCGCCACCCACGGCCTCCACCTGCGCGCCGCAACGTCCTTCCCCGGCCAAGCCCGCGCCGGCGCCGCCCCCCACTTCCCCCTCCTGGCCTTCCAAACCTGACCCGTCATTTGCCCCAGGTTGCCCGGCGTGTCGCCGGTCATTCGCCCCAACTCGCCCTCGATCGGCGCGTGGCTGGCCCTCTTGGTCACTCTCTGAACCGTCTACTGACCACACAACAGGAACTTCTCCCCACACGGGTTCCTCAGAGGATCTGGAGGTCGTGCGGGCGGGTGTTGAGGGGCTCGACGCCGTCGTCCGTCACCACCACGATGTCCTCGATCCGGGCGCCCCACCGGCCGGACAGGTAGATGCCGGGCTCGACGCTGAAGGCCATCCCGGGCTCCAGCACCAGGTGGTTGCCGGCGACGATGTACGGGTCCTCGTGGACGTCGAGGCCGATCCCGTGGCCGGTGCGGTGGATGAAGCGTTCGCCGAGCCCGGCGGCGGCGATGATCTCCCGCGCCGCGGCGTCGACCTGCTCCGCGGTGACGCCGGGCCGGACCGCGCGCACCGCGGCGGCCTGCGCCTCCTGCAGAACGGCGTACTCCTCGGCCACCCCCGCTTCCCGAGGTGCGCCGACGGCATAGGTCCGGGTCGAGTCGGAGAAGTACCCGGACGCCAGCTGGCCGCCGATGTCGACCACGACGACGTCGCCCGGCTCGATCACCCGGTCGGAGGCGTCGTGGTGCGGGCTGGCACCGTTCGGACCGGATCCGACGATGACGAAGTCGGCCCGCTGGTGCCCCTCGGCGACGATCCCGGCGGCGATGTCCGCGGCCACCTCGTGCTCGGTGCGGCCCGGCCGGAGCCACTCGGCCATCCGCGCGTGCACCCGGTCGATCGCGGCGCCGGCCTCGCGTAGTGCGTCGACCTCGGCCGGGTCCTTGCGCATCCGCAGCTCGCGCAGCACCGGACCGGCCAGCACCTGCTCGGTCGAGCCCAGCGCCGCCCGCAGGCCCAGCACGTGCAGCGCGACCATCGTGTCGCTGACCGCCACCATCGCCGGGCTGCCGAGCCGCTCGCTCACCAGCTTGTACGGATCCTCACCGTCGACCCAGGTCAGCACCTCGACCCGGCCGGCAGCCCGGCGAACCCCGGCGCCTCCAGCTTCGGCACCACCAGCGCGGGCGTCCCCTCGGCCGGCACCACCAGCGTCGTCAGCCGTTCGAGCGATCCGCCGGCGGCACCGATCAGGTAGCGCAGGTCGGCTCCCGGCGCGATCAGCAGTGCATCGGCGCCGGCAGCCGCGGCAGCGGTTCGGGCCCGGACCAGGCGGGAAGCAGTCATGCCGCCGAGCGTATAACCGCTGGCAGGATGGACCGTATGACCCATCTGACCCACCTGCCCACGCCCGACGGTGTTGCCCCGGGCAACGGCTACAGCCATGTCGTCACCGGCACCGGCCGGCTGGTGGTGATCGCCGGCCAGGTCGCCCTGGACGAGCACGGCGAGATCGTCGGTGCCGATGACATCACCGCCCAGGCCCGGCAGGTGTTCGAGAACCTCGGCCGCTGCCTGGCCGCCGCCGGCACCAGCTTCGCCGACGTGGTGAAGCTCGGCTTCTTCGTCACCGACATCACCGACCTGCCCGCGATCCGGCCGGTCCGCGACCAGTTCATCGACTCCGGCAACCCGCCGGCCAGCACCGCCGTACAGATCGGTGCCCTGTTCCGGCCGGAGCTCAAGCTGGAGATCGAGGCGCTCGCGGTCATTCCCGACTGAGCAGCCAGACCAGCAGCGCGGTGCCGCCCAGCGCGGCCACCGTGACGGTGAGGGAGCCCTCGACGTCGGTGCCGCGGATCACGCCGCCGGCGCCGGCGACCAGCACCGTGACGGCCCCGGCGACGAGCGCTGCCGGCCACCAGCGGGCGAGGACCCGGCCCTGCAGCACGGCGTACGCCGGGAACTGGGCGCCGAACGCGCAGCCGAGGTGGACGACGGCGAGCAGCAGCGCGAAGGCCAGCACCGGCCAGGTCACCGCGACCGGTCCGCGCACCAGCCAGCCGGCCGCCATCACGCTGATGAAGACCAGCGGCGCGAACGAATCCGGCACCGCCGCGGCGATCGGCAGCGCGGCTACCGCGATCCAGATCGCGCCGTTCGGCGCGTCCCAGGACTGGCTGGTCATCAGCACCAGCGCGACCACGCCGGCGGTCAGGATGACCAGCCGGACCAGCACGGCCGGCAGCCCGGCGGTGCGCAACTGCACCAGCCAGCGGTTGATCCGGATCGCGAGCATGGCTATCGCAGCCTCGGGGCGGCGCCGAGCCGGCTGACATCGCGCAGCACCTCGTCCAGGGTGCCGGCGCCACGCCAGGCGACCGTCGGTACGCCGAGCAGGCTGAGCCGGTCGAGATCGGCGGTGCGTTCGAGCAGCCGGAGCCGCCAGGCCAGCGCACCGGCCGCGGCCTGGGCGGCGGACAAGTCGGTGGACCGGTGCGGCCGCCAGACGTCGGACGGCAGGGTGTCGACGCAGATCACGGTGCTGCCGGAGTGCACCTGGGTGACGATCCGGCCGAGGACGTCGTCGCGCAGCAGCGGGCTGAGCACGATCACCAGGCTGCCCGGCCGGACCAGGATCGGCCGCCGGATCCGGGGCGGCCCGCCGCTGGCCGCCGCCCGGGGATCGGCGTCGACCAGCGCGTCGAGGATCCGGCGCAGATGGCCCCGGCCGCTGCCGCTGCGCACGGCGCGGATGATCGACGCGGTGTCGGCCAGCCGAACCGGTCGCCGTTGCGCAGGTAGTGCTCGGCGACCGCCCGGCAGCCCGGACCGCGATGTCCAGGCTGCTCGCGGTGCCGTCGACGCCGGTGGCTGAGGCCGATGTCCTCGTCGGTGTCGAGCAGCAGCACCACCTCGGTGTCACGGTCGGTCCAGGTCGAGGTGACGTGCAGCGACACGGGTCCGGGCCGACACCGACCAGTTGATCCGCTTCAGCCGGTCGCCCGGCCGGTACGGCCGCACGCCGGCGATCTCGGTGCCCTCGCCCGGCCGCCGCGAGGGGTGCAGCCCGACCAGGCCGGCCGGTCTCGGCACCGCGTCGACCGCCGCGAACGAGCTCCGGCAGCGGCAGTGTCGTGAAGATAGTCGGTGGTCCGGATCGGCTCGGTCCGGTATCCGCCGAGCATCGACGAGGCCACCACGGACGTCGCGTCGATCTTGCGCCGGCCCCAGCGCAGCGTGCGGGGTGGCCAGCTCGATCCGCACCTCGGCCGGGCCGGCCGGCACGACCTGCCGCCGGCAGGCGGGTCGAGCTCGAACCACCGGTTCCGCGGCACCACCGCGGTCAGCAGGTCGACCCGCGGATCCAGGTCGGTGACCGCGATCCGCAGGGAGGTGGCCTGGCCCTCCAGCAGCGACGGGGCGCCCGGGGTGATCGACACCTGCGGCTGTCCGGCCGGCCGGTTGACCGCCGCCCAGACCGCGAACACCCCGAACGGCGCGGCCAGCACCACCGCCTCGGGCCGGCGGAACAGCACCGCGACCAGCACCAGCACCGCCGCGAGGCACGATCGCCCGCAACTGCGCATGCGTCGGCCGCGGGAGGGTATCGGACGGCCCTCGCCGTCATCGACCCACCGTGGGTGGCGCCGGCACCGAGGCCAGCACCGTCCGGACCACCGATTCGCCGGTCACCTCGTGCATCCACATCTCCGGCTTCAACGTGATCCGGTGCGACAGGGCCGGAACGGCGACGGCCTTGACGTCCTCGGGGGTGACGAAGTCGCGGTGGTGCAGGACCGCGTGCGCCCGTGCGACCAGGATCAGCGCCGAGCGCCACGGGGCGAGGCACCGACGAGGACCTGCTGGACTGCTTGCGGGTGGTGCTGGCCAGCTCGACGCAGTACCGGCCGACGCTCTCCTCCACCGTCACCGCCTCGACCGCGCGCTGCATCGCCGCAGGCCGTTCGTGTCGGTGACCGAGTCGAGGGTATGGCCTCCTGGCGGCGTTCCATCCGGCGCTGCAGCACCGGACCATTCCTCGTCCGGTCCGGGTAGCCGAAGGAGATCCGCAGCAGGAACCGGTCCAGCTGGGCCTCCGGCAGCGGGTAGGTGCCTTCGTACTCGATCGGGTTCGCGGTCGCGATGACGTGGAACGGCTGGGCAGCGCGAAGGTGCGCCCTCGACTGTCGCCTGGCCTTCCTGCATCGCCTCCAGCAGGGCGGCCTGGGTCTTCGGCGGCGTCCGGTTGATCTCGTCGGCCAGTAGCAGCCCGGCGAAGAGGGGCCCGCTGCGGAAGACGAAGGATCGCTCGCTCTGGTCGTAGATGAACGATCCGGTCACATCCGAAGGCAGCAGGTCCGGGGTGAACTGCACCCGCCGGAACGCCAGCCCGAGGGTCTGCGCGAAGGACCGGGCGGCGAGGGTCTTGCCCAGGCCCGGATAGTCCTCCAGCAGCACGTGCCCGCCGGCGAGAATCCCGGCCAGCACCAGGGTGAGCGGCTCGCGCTTGCCGACCACCGCCTGGCCGACCCGGTCGAGCACCTGCCGGCACGAGCCCGCCACCTCGCGCAGCTCGAGCTCCCGCACCTGCTCCGTCATCGATTCACAGCCCTTCGACCTCGTCGACCAGCCGGGTCAGCTCGCCGTACATCGAGCACTCTGTCCTGCAATCCCATCACCATTCCCCACAGCCACTCGCCGGTGACCGCGCGGGCGGCGTCCGGCTGGAAGTCCACGTCGATCCCGTGCGCGTGCCGCAGTCTCGACGCCACGATCGTCGCCAGCGTCGGCCGGATCCGGCGCTGGTACACCTCCGGGTTGCGGGTCGCCTCCTGTACCCAGGTGGACATGAACTGCACCCGGCTCTCACTGGCACGCCAGTGCGGCACCTCAGGATCACGCTGCTGCCATCGGGTCTCGATCACCCGGTTGCCCAGCTCGCGCCAGGCCAGCGAGATCGCCGCGGCCGCCAGCGCGACGGCGACGAACCAGGCCGGCCGCAACCGGTGCCCAGTTGTAGCCGACAGCAGCGCGACCATCGCCAGCGCGGACCCGACCGCGACCCCGAGGTGGACGACGACCGGCCGCTGCAGCGCGCTCACGACGCCTCCGGTCCGGGCTCGTCGTCCGGCACCCGGGCCGTCGCCAGCTCGCCGCGCAGCAGGTCCAGCGCGGCCCGCGCCTCGGCCCGGGCGGACTCCGGCAGGCCGTGCCCGGAGAACCGCGCCTCCCGGTACAGGTCGGCCAGCCGGTCCAGCGCCTGCCGCGACACCCAGTGCGCCGCCAGCACCCGGACGGCCAGCTCGGCCGGCGTCTCCGACGGCCGCCGCGCCACCCCGGCCGCGGCGGCGGTCCGCTCGAACGCCAGCCAGCAGGCCACGATCGCGTCCCCCGGCCGGCCCTCGTCGAGCCGCGCGAAACCTTCCGCCACCGCCTCGTCCAGGTCCTCGCGGGTGACCGTCTGCCAGTGCGCGGCGTCGGTGCTCTCGATCGTCGGCAGCCGGATGTCCCGGACCACCCGAAGCACGGCCCGGATCAGCCAGCGGAGCAGCAGGAACGCGAGCCCGACCGCGACCAGCAGTGCCAGCACCTCGAGCGAGTCGCCGAGCCACCCGGGCAGCGACGACCCCTCCCCGTGCCCCTGCTGCACTCCGGTCGGCCGGTCCGCCTCGTCGGGCGGTGTGTACGGCGTGAACGGCCCGTTCCGGGGCGGCGCGGTGCTCTCCGACACCGGCCGCACGCTGCCCGATCCGGCCGCGAGCACGACCAGCAGCAACGTCACGACCGCCAGCCCCACCGTCCCCGCCACGGCGAGCCGTTGCCCGTCCCCGAAGCCGCCCCTCCGCCGCATGCGCCGCAGGTTATCCCGGCATGCCCGCCGCCTCCATACCCTTCAGGATCCTTCAGCCGGGCCTCAGGTCAGGTAGGCGGCGTCCGGCACGTCGGTGATGAACATGTGCCCGGGAGCATGCGTGATCGCGAACGGCGGCTGGACGCGTCAGCGCGGCCTGCGGGGTCACCCCGCAGGCCCAGAACACCGGCACGTCACCGGTTCGAGCCGGACGGCGTCGCCGAAGTCGGGCTGGCCGAGGTCCGTGATGCCGAGGCCACCGGGTCGCCGACGTGCACCGGCGCGCCGTGTACGGCCGGCATCCGGCCGCTCATCTCCGAGGCCAGCCGACCAGGGGCCGGGATCGGCCGCATCGACACCACCAGCGGCCCGCTCAGGCGGCCGGCCGGGCGGCAGTCCCGGTCGGTACGGAACATCGCCACGTTGCGGCCCTGCTCGACGTGCCGCAGCGGGATCCCGGCCGCCACCAGCCCGGCCTCGAACGTGAAGCTGCAGCCGATCAGGAACGGCACCAGATCGTCCCGCCAGCGTCGCGTCGCTCGGCTCGGCGGCCAGCTCGCCGTCCCGCCAGATCCGGTATGCCGGCAGGTCGGTGCCAGGTCGGCGCCCGGCGCCAACCAGGTCGACCGCCTGGTCCGTCACGTCCAGCATCGGCACGGCTTCGGGTTGCGGTGGCGAAAAGCAGAAGGTCGTACGCCCAGTCCGCCGGGACCGCGATCAGGTTGGCCTGCGCGAAGCCGGGCGCCCAGCCGGCGGTCGGCGTCACCCTCCGGCCCGGAACATCTCACGAGCCTGCGCCGGGGCCAGATCCGGGTGTGTCATGTCAGCTCCCGCCCGCGCGTTTCCGGCAGCCCCAGCAGCGCGATGACCGCGATGCCGTAGCCGACCGCGCCGAAGATCATCGCACCGCCGACACCCGCTCGTCGGCCAGGAAACCGACCAGGGTGGGGAAGAACGCGCCGACCCCGCGGCCGAAGTTGTACGTGAAGCCCTGGCCGGTGCCGCGCAGCGCGGTCGGATAGAGCTCGGCCAGGAACGAGCCGAACCCGCTGAAGATCGCCGAGGCGCGAAGCCCAGCGGGAAGCCGAGCATCAGCACCAGCGTGTTCGCGCCGGCCGGGATCTTGATGTAGCCCATGATCAGCCCGGCGGACAGGATCGCGAACAGCGTGAACGTCTTCTTCCGGCCGATCCGGTCGGTGATGTACCCGCCGTCAGGTAGCCGAGGAACGCGCCGGAGATCAGGAAGGCCAGATAGCCGCCGGTGCCGACGACCGTCAGTTTCCGTTCGGTCTTCAGGTATGTCGGCAGCCAGGTGGCCAGCGTGTAGTAGCCGCCCTGTACGCCGGTCGCCAGCAGCGCGGCGAACAAGGTCGTCGAGCGGTCGCCGCGGAAGATCGCCTTGAACGAGCCTCGGTGGCCGCTGCCGGCGTTCGGTGGCCTCCGTCGCTCGTTACGTTGCGCCGGATGTACAGGATCAGCAGCGCGGGCAACGCGCCGGTCCAGAACAGGATCCGCCAGGCAGGTCCGGGTCGCCGAAGGAGAACACGACCGTGTAGACGACCACCGAGAGGCCCCAGCCGACCGCCCACGCGCTCTGGATGAACGCCACCGCCCGGCCGCGGTAGCGGGTCTGGCGTACTCGGCGACCAGGATCGCGCCGGCCGCCCACTCACCGCCGAAGCCGAGGCCCTGCAGTGCCGGAAGACCAGCAGGGTCTCGTAGTTCGGTGCGAAGCCGCACAGCACGGTGAAGACCGTGTAGTGACGGCGGTGATGACCAGCGTGCGTACCCGGCCGATCCGGTCGGCCAGCATGCCGGCGATCGCGCCGCCGAGGGCGGACACCACCAGGGTGACGGTGGTGAGCAGGCCGGCCTGGCCGGTGGGCGTGGAACGCGGCGATGGCGGCGATGCCGAGCGGCAGGACCTGGAAGTCGTAGGGTCCAGGCCGTAGCCGCCGAACGCGCCCCCGAACG
The DNA here is from genome assembly GCA_963825755.1 of uncultured Actinomycetota bacterium. Lineage (GTDB taxonomy): Bacteria > Actinomycetota > Actinomycetes > Propionibacteriales > Nocardioidaceae > Nocardioides. The sequence continues at coordinate 92,715 of CAWGUS010000006.1, forward strand.
CCCGCCGTCCACGTGGACCGAGGGTTCGGAACCACGCGAACCGGCTGTCCTCCGGGGCTGTCGCCTCATGGCGCACCTCGCAGTGTAGAGAGCGGATGCGTGGTGCGATCTGTCGTTCAAGATTAAAGGATCGTTGAACGATCCTACAAAGGTCTACGATGCGACTGTGAGGCGCACGGGGCTGGCCGCCGATCGGGCGCTGCTCGGCCGTACGAGCACCGCCGAGCGGGTCGCCGACATCCTGCGTACCCGGATCGAGGGTTATTTCCCGCCCGGCGACCGGCTCTCCGAGAACGACATCGGCAGCGCGCTCGGCGTTTCCCGCAACACGCTGCGCGAGGCGTTCCGGCTGCTCACCCATGAAAGGCCTGCTGCCGCACGAGCTCAACCGTGGCGTGTTCGTCCGCGTGCTGACGTCGACGACGTGATCGACCTCTACCGGGTCCGCCGGATGTCGAATGCGCCGCGGTACGTGACCTCGACGCCGTCCCTGCCGGGTCGGCGGCTGCGAGGAGGGCGGAGCGGGCCGCCGCCGGCAGCGAGGAGTGGCGCGGGCTGGGCACGGCGAACATCCTTTCCACCAGGCCATCGCCTCGCTCGCCGCAGCCCCCGGGTCGACGAGTGATGCGGGGTGCTCGCCGAGCTCCGGCTGGTCTTCCACGTGATGGCGGACCCCCGCCGGTTCCACGAGCCCTATCTCGTCCGCAACCGCGATGCTCACGCTGCTGAGGCCGGCACGGGCCGGCCGCCGAGACCTGTGACCTATCTGGACGACGCCGAGAAACAACTGGTCGACGCCTACGCGACTGCCGACACCAGCCCGACGAAGGAGCGATGAAGGTGACTAGCCGCGCGTGGCAATTCTGGATCGACCGGGGGGTACATTCACCGACGTCGTCGCTCTAGGTCCGGAGGGCTCGCTCCGCACACACAAACTGCTCTCGGACATCCCGCGCGCGCTACCCCGACGCCGCGATCGAGGGAGTACGCCGCCTGCTCGATTGCGGCCGAAAAACCAGTTCCCGCCGAGTGGATCGAGGCGGTACGGAAATCGGCACGACGGTCGCGACCAACGCCCTGCTCGAACGCAGCGGCGAGCGCGACGGTGCTCGTCATCACCAGGGGCTTCGCCGACGCGCTGCGGATCGGCTACCAGAACCGGCCGCGCTGTTCGACCGCAAATCGTGCTGCCGGACTGTTGTACGAACGAGGTGATCGAGGTCGAAGAGCGCATCGCGGGAGGCACGTGCTGCGCCGCTCGACCGACCGCTCTCGAGGGCGCTTGCGCCTGCGTACGCGACGGCATGGCGCTCGCCATCGTCTGCTGCACAGCCACCCCCCCGGCGCACGAGCAGGAGATCGGCGAGCTGGCCGAGCGGGCGGCTTCGCTCAGGTTTCGCTCTCGGCCGGGTGAGCCCGTTGATGAGGTTGGTCGCCGCGCGGCGACACCACCGTCGTGGACGCCTACCTGTCGCCGGGGCTGCGGCCTACGTCGAGAGCTGGCGGCCAGCTCGCGGACGTACGGCTGAGTTCATGAAGTCCAACGGCGGGCTCGCCGAGGCGCGGTCATTCCGCGGCAAGGACGCGATCCTGTCCGGACCGGCCGGCGGCATCGTGGGCATGGCCCGCATGACGGGGCGCGGCCGGACACGACAAGGCGATCGCCTTCGACATGGGCGGCACGTCCACCGATGTCTCGCACTACGCCGGTGCCTACGAACGCGTCTTCCACCACGATGATCGCCGGTGTCCGGCTGCGTGCGCCGATGCTCGACATCCACACCGTCGCAGCCGGCGGTGGGTCGATCCTGGCTTTCGACGGCTGCTCGTTACCGGGTGGGGCCCCGACTCCGCCGGCGCCGATCCCGGTCCGGCGTGTTACCGCGCTGGTGGGCCGCTCTACAGTCACCGACGCCAACGTCATGCTCGGCCGGATCCAGCCGGGGGCGTACTTCCCGCAGGGTCTTCGGTCCGGACGGCGACCAGCCGATCGACGTTTCCGTTGTCCAGCAGGCGTTCGCCGACCTCGCCAAGGAGATCTCGGCCCCAGACCGGCGACGACCGCACCCCAGAACAGGTCGCCGACGGCTACCTCCGGATTCGGCGGTCGGCCAACATGGCTCAACGCGGTCAAGAAAGATCTCGGTCCAGAAGGGCCACGACGTCACGGAGTACGTCCTGACCACGTTCGGTGGCGCCTGTGCACAACATGCGCGGCGCGGTCGCGGATCGATCCGCCCCGTCCGCACGCTGCTCGTCCCTCCGATGGCGGGAGTCCTGTCCGCGTTGGGGATCGGCCTCGCCGACACCTACGACGATGCGGGAACAGTCGGTCGAGTCCCGGCTCGAACCTGCTGTGCTCCCCACACCTCGTTCGAGGTCGCCGACTAGCCTTGCCCTGCTCGCCGCGAGTGACGAGCTCCTGGAGGGAGGGCGTTACGACCGGACCGGCTGGCGGCTCGTCCGCTCGCGCTCACCTGCGTGACCAGGGGAACCGACACCGTCGCTCGCCGTCGAGCTCGGCACGTGATGGACGACTATGGTGGACGGAGTTCGAGGCGGGCTACCGGCGGCCGTTCTCCTTCCTGATGGACCGGCCCGCTGATCGTCGAGGCGGTCTCGGTCGAGGCGGTCGGCCTGACCGACGCCAGCCTGACCTCGCGCGAAGCGACCGGCAGGACGGGCAGCCGCCGCGCCCGGCAAGGTGTCGACGTACGACGTCGACGGCGAGCGCTGGCCCGAGGTCCCGCTGCTACCGCGCGCGAGCAGCTGCCGGCCGGCAGACACGGTCACCGGCCCGGCGATCATCGCCGAGGCGAACGCCACCACCGTGGTCGACGAGGGCTGGGCGGCCACGGTCACCGCCGTACGGGCACCTGCTGCTGGAACGGGTCGGCGCCGCCGGCAGGGCGACGACGACCGCCGGCACCGCGGCCGACCCGGTGCTGCTGGAGATCTTCAACAACCTGTTCATGTCGATCGCCGAGCAGATGGGCGCCGCGCCTGGAGTCGACGGCGCAGTCGGTGAACATCAAGGAGCGGCTCGACTTCTCCTGCGCGCTGTTCGACCGCCGACGGCAACCTGATCGCCAACGCGCCGCACA
>CAWGUS010000007.1:0-77442 GCA_963825755.1 uncultured Actinomycetota bacterium
TCGCGGGGGAGCTGCGCCCAAGGCCTGAAGCGGCGAGGCACCTATGCGGTAGAGGCCCTCGTGTCGCCTCAGCCTTGGCGGCGAACGCGCGCGGCCAAGCGCAGCGGGCTCCAGGCCACGGCTTTGCGGCGATGGATTTCGGCGGCGAGGGCCTCGCCGCCCAGATGACAGCCCCGGATCGAGCGGCGGAGCGGTGGCGTCAGGCTATGCGGATCCGGGCGGACCGGTGCCGCCGGGATCGGGCGGTCCGTCCGGCCAACCCGGCGGTGCCGGACAATCTTGGCGTCGGCGCTGCGCCGGCGGCCCCCGGATCGGCTTGCCCGCCTCGGGACCCAGTCTCGGCCGGCGGCCCGGTCCGCCTCCGCTCCGGCAATGGCGGCGGTGATCGCGGCCCGGTCGGGCGCGATGCCGAGGGCGCGGCACATGCTGCGGATCAGGGCGTCGACCGGCACGAGGGTGTCGGCCAGATCGGCGTCGATGCGGTCGGGGTGATCCCCGGCCAGCCGGGCCCAGAGGGCGGCGGTCAGCTTTTCGCGCGCCTCGGCGTCGGCGGTATCGGGCGTCTCGGCCTGGGGCGTGGCGGCGGCGATGGCGCGGGTCACGCCCTGGGCGACCTGGCGGCGCCGGTCGTCGATCTCCGCCTGCCGTGCTTCCCGGCCCTGCGCGTCGACACGCCGGGCCGCTTCGCGCTGCTCGCGCAGCCGGGCCTTGAGTGCGATGGCGCGACGGATGCCGAGCGCCAAGCGGCTGAACCGGGTCTCGGCCTTGCCGGCCCGGTCGAGGTCGCCGGCCCCGAGGGCGGCGAGAGCCTCGACCTGGAAGGCCTGGGCCAGCGCGAAGCTGAGCTCCGCCAGGCCGGACAGCAGCAGCGCTTCGTCCGAACCGGGCGGCGCGGCAGGCGCATGCTCGCGCAGCCGGGCTTTGAGCCCGACGGCACGACGGATGCACAGCGCGACGTGGCTGAACCGGGTCTCGGCCTTGCCGGCACGGTCGAGGTCGCCGGCCTGGAGGGCGGCGAGGGCCTCGGCCTGGAAGGCCCGGGCCAGCCCGAGGCTGAGCTTCGCCAAGCCGGATAGGAGCTCGGCCTCGTCCGGTGCCGGAGGGGCGGCAGGTGCACTCTCTGTCCTGGGATCTGCATCAGCCATTCCGCCATAAGACATAACAGGAACGATTCGGTCAAGACAAACCGCCGCAGTTCCGGAGGGCTTGGCGCGACTGTCCCCGCGAGTCACACTGGCCGCGAACGGCCCTGCCCGCGCGGCATGGTCTCCCCTGCCCTCCTCGCCGCGGCCGCTCCCACGACGCAGAACGGCCTGATCGGAAGGACGGACGCATGACAACGTCACTCCAGCATCGCGCATCGCCAGCTCGGAGGCCTTGTCGGTCTCCGCCATCGGGCTCGGGCTGCATGTCGCTGTCGGGCGTCTACGGCGCCGCCGACGACGCGGCCTCGGAAGACCTGATCCGCCGCGCCATCGATCTCGGCGTCGACCATCTCGACACCGCCGACATGTATGGCTGGGGCCACAACGAGGAGCTGCTCGGCCGCGCCATCAAGGGCCGGCGCGACCGCGTCGTGCTGGTCACGAAATTCGGCCAGACCCGGCGCGAGGGCGGACCGAACGGCGTCGACGGCCGGCCGGAGTATGTGGCGCAGGCCTGCGAGGCGAGCCTGCAAGCGGCTGGGCGTCGACGTCATCGACCTGTACTACCAGCACCGCGTCGACCCGGCGGTGCCGATCGAGGAGACGGTCGGCGCCATGGCCCGGCTGGTCGAGCAGGGCAAGGTGCGCTAGCTCGGCCTGTCCGAGGCCGGGCCCGAGACCATCCGCCGGGCCCACGCCGTGCATCCGATCGCGGCGGTGCAGACCGAATACTCGCTGCTGTATCGCGCCGAGGCGGAGGAGACGCGCGAGACCACCCGCGCGCTCGGCATCGGCTTCGTCGCCTATTCGCCGCTCGGCCGCGGCTTCCTGACCGGCGCGATCCAGGACATCTCGCCGAGGTCGACGGCCGCCGGGCGGCGCATCCGCGCTTCCAGGCCGAGAACTTCGCCCACAACCGCGAGCTGGTCGGCCAGATCGAGGCGCATGGCGGCGGAGAAGGGCTGCACGCCGGCGCAGCTCGCGCTCGCCTGGCTGCTGGCGCAGGGCGACGACGTCGTGGCGATCCCCGGCACCCGGTCGATCGCGCGGCTGGAGGAGAATCTCGGTGCCCTGCAGGTGGTGCTGACGGCCGAGGACGTGCCCGGCTGGCCGCCGCCATCCCGCCCGGCGCCGCCGCCGGCACGCGCTATCCCGCTGCGGGAATGACGTCGGTCCAGATCTGAGGTTCACACCGGGGTCCAAACTTTAGATCCGTCATGGCGAGCCCCGAAGGGGCGTGGCCATCCAGCGGCACCGCCCTCTGGATGGCCCCTTCCAAACTCAAGAGGGGCGGCTTCGCCTCCTCGCCATGACGAGGAAAGAATCGGGCGTCGACCTCAAAGGTCAGTCCTCCTCCCGCGCGTCGAACGCCTCGCGCGCGGCGTCCAGCGCGGGAAGTGGCGCTCGGCCCAGAGGTCCAGGGCCGTCAGGGTCTCGCTCAGGATTCGCCGAGCGGCTGAGCCGGTATTCGACGCAGGGCCTGGCGGTGTGGAAGTCCTGGCGCAGGCACGAGGCCGTTGCGCTCCAGGTCGCGCAGGGTCTGGGCCAGCATCTTCTGCGAGATGCCGCCGATCCGGCACAGCAGCGTGGCGTTGCGCGTCGGCCCGTCGGCCAAGGCGGACAGGATCAGCACCGACCATTTCGACGCGACCAGCTCCAGCGCGTGGCGGGCCGAGCAGGTCTCGTCGAAGATGTCCGGTGCGGCGGGCGGCGCGGAAGCAAGGGCGGGTTCGGGCCGGGGCGCCATGGTTACCTCGAGGTGCGTAATTGCGGGCCGCGGGCCCATTCCCGATACATGGACTCGTATCGCGGATTGCAAGCCCTCGAGGAGACGTGATGAAGGCCCTGATCCTCAGCTCCAGCCCCCGGCGCGAGGGGAACTCCGCCGCCCTGGCCGGAGCGGTCGCGGCCGGGCTGGCCGAAGCCGGCCATGCCGCCGAGACGGTCCATCTGGCCGACGCCATCGGAGGCTTCCTGCGCGATTGCCGGCAGTGCCGGCGGCCGGACGGCAGCTGCGCCATCGACGACGGGTACCGGCCGCTGTTCCTCGACCGGTTCCTCGCCGCCGACGGGCTGGTCGTGGCCACGCCGATCTACTGGTACGGCATGTCGGCCCAGCTCAAGGCGTTCTTCGACCGGATGTTCTGCTACGTCGCCGCCTCCTACCCCAACTCCGAGACGGTGAAGGCGCGGATGACCGGCAAGCGGATCGGCCTCGTGCTCAGCTCCGAGGAGGCCTATCCCGCGGTCGCTGGCGCGATCGTGCACCAACTCCAGGAATACAGCCGCTACACCCGGTCGCGATTCGTCGGGGTGGTGCACGGCTACGGCAATGCCCGGGGCGAGGTGCGGCGCGACCCGCTGGACCCGCTGGCCGAGGCCCGCCGGCTCGGGCGCGGCTTGTTCGACCGCTACGCCTCGGACTACCTGATCGACACCGACCGCCCCGGCCGCGTCTGGCCCGAGGCGGCAGCCTGATCCAGGCGCCGCGGGTTGTGCCCACCGCCCGGATGGACAGGATCGCGCCGCGCTGAGGTGCAGGATTCGATCGCGGAGGAAGAGTATGACGTCTCGCCTGTTCAGATCCGGCTGGACCTTCGGGGCGGCGCTGCTCCTGCCGCTGCTGGCCGCCGGCCCGGCCCTGGCCGATTTCGGGTCCTGCGTCGCCGGCTGGCCGAGCGCGCGGTCAAGGCCGGCGTCGACCGCGCCGTCGCCGCCCGCGCGCTCGACGGGCTGCCCAGCCGGACGAGAAGGTGCTGCGCTGTCCGGAGGCGCAGCCGGAGTTCAAGACGCCGATCTGGGACTATCTCGGCTTCCTGGTCGACGAGCAGCGCGTCGCCGACGGCCGCGCCATGATGCGCCAATACGACCGCGTGCTGCGGCCGGCGGAGCAGCGCTTCGGCGTCGACCGCCACGTCATCGTCGCGGTCTGGGGCGTCGAGAGCGATTACGGGCAGGAGCGCGGGCGACAACTTCCTGCCGCACGCGCTCGCCACGCTCGTCTGCGCGGCGGGCGGCGCACGGATTTCTGGCGCGGCGAGCTGATCGCGGCGCTGAAGCTGGTCGAGCGCGGCGACCTGCGGCTGGACGAGCTCTACGGCTCCTGGGCCGGCGCCTTCGGGCAGACGCAGTTCATCCCCTCGACCTATCAGCGCCTGGCGGTCGATTTCGACGGCGACGGCCGGCGCGACCTGGTCAATTCGGTCGCCGACGCGCTCGGCTCGACCGCCAATTACCTGAAGCGCTCCGGCTGGCAGGAAGGCGAGCCCTGGATGATCGAGGTCAAGGTGCCGGCCGGCTATAACGGGCCGACCGGGCGCAAGAACAAGGCGCGCTGTCGGCCTGGGCGCGGCGCGGCATCGTGCGCGCCGACGGGGCGCCGCTGTCCGGCAGCGCGCAGGCCGGCCTGCTGCTGCCGGCCGGGCCGCAGGGGCCGGGCTTCCTGGTCTTCCGCAACTTCGACGCGATCTATTCCTACAACCAGGCGGAATCCTACGCGCTGGCCATCTCGCACCTCGCCGACCGGCTGGCCGGCTAGCCGGCGCTGCGCACGCCGTGGCCGACCGACGATCCCGGCCTGTCGCGCGCCGAGCGCCTGCAGCTGCAGCAGCTGCTGCTGGCGCAGGGCTACGACATCGGCGAGGCGGACGGCAAGATCGGCCCGGCCACCCGCGCCGCGATCGCCGGCAGCCGAGACAGCGCTCGGCATGCCGCCGACCGGCCGGGCCGGGCTCAAGATGTATCACGCGCTGGGCGGGCAATAGTCCCGTCGGACGTCGGGGCCGGCGGTCCGCCGGCTCCCGTCAGTGCGACCAGAAGAGGTCGAAGCGGTCGTCGTCCTGGTCCGACTGGCACAGCGTCGCATGGATCGGCCGGGAGATGTGCGGATCGCGGATCTGCACGTTGTAGGCGACCGGCTGCTCCTCCCGCCGGCAGGCCCAGGCGCCGCCGATCTCGTTCTCGCCCGAATAGATCAGGAAGTCGGGCGCCTTCGGGCTGCCCGCGGCCTGCGGGTTCGGAACCAGCCGGATCCGATCCTGGAACAGCAGCGTCTTGACCGGCCCTTCGATGACGTCGCGGTTGCGGTAGAGCGTGCCGATGCCGATCGTGGTCATTGCTGGTTCCCAGTGACAGAGCCGCGCGCCCGGCCGGTCCGGACGACCGCCCTGGCAGTGACTAGCGCCCGATGCCCGCCGCGCCGCGACTGACCTAAACTCCATCAAGGAACTCTGCCAACGCATCAAGGTTCCAGTTGACAAAAGATCTGACGTTTTTTAGTAAATTTTCCATCCGCCCGACACTTCCACAAACGATACACCGTCGGAATCACGACCGTGACCAAGTCATCACTTCAGTCCTAATTCCGACCCCGAAGAAAGGGGGGACCGCCCCCCTTTTTCAGCGCGGCATTTCAGCCGAAACCTGATCCTGGTGCGAACCGGGCAGCGGGACTAGGATTCCCGGTCGCTCCATCCTGGAAGACGCTGCCATGACGGTTGGTGAACAGACGTCCCGCGCCCTGGTGATCGAGGACCAGGACCTGATGCGCCTCGCCCTGATCAGCGAGCTGAAGGCCGCGCTGCGGGACTGCATCGTCCAGGGCGCCGCGACCTGGGAGATCGCCTCCGGCCTGCTGCGCGAGCACAGCTTCGACCTGGTGATCATCGATCCGGGCCTGCCGGGCTTCGACCCGACCTCGCCGCAGCACCGGCTGGCCGTGGTCAAGGCGGTGGTCGACGCCTCGCCCGACGCGCTGCACATCGTCGTCACCGGATCGGATTCGGTCACGGCACCGTCGTCAACGTCGCGCTCAAGACGATCGGCGAGGACCTCGACGCGTCGCTGGCCGACCTGCAGTGGATCACCAACGGCTACCTGCTCTCGATGGCGTCGCTGATCCTGCTCGGCGGCGCGCTGGGCGACCGGTTCGGCCGGCGCCGGATCTTCGTCATCGGCACCGTGTGGTTCGCGCTGGCGTCGTTGCTGTGCGGCATCGCGCCGACGCCGCTGGTGCTGATCGTCGCGCGCGTGCTCCAGGGCATCGGCGCCGCGCTGCTCACGCCGGGCAGCCTGGCGATCATCCAGTCGGTGTTCGTGCCCGCCGACCGTGGCAGGGCCATCGGTGCCTGGTCGGGCCTCGGCGGCATCGCCGCGGCGATCGGGCCCTTCGTCGGTGGCGCGTTGGTCCAGTACGTCTCCTGGCGCTGGATCTTCCTCATCAACCTGCCGCTCGCCGTCATCACCGTGCTCATCGCCCAGCGCCGCGTGCCCGAGACCCGCGACCCGCGTGCGACCGGCCGCTTCGACATCCCGGGCGCCGCGCTCGCGTGCGTCGCGCTGGGCGGCGTGACCTGGGCGCTCATCGAGTGGGGCAAGCCCTCCGCGCCGTACGCCGCGGCGGCCGGCCTGCTCTGCGGTGCCGCGTTCATCGTCGTCGAGGCACGCGGCCGCGAGCCGATGATGCCACTGGGTCTCTTCACCGACCGCACGTTCAGCGCCGCCAACGCGATGACGTTCCTGGTCTACGCGGCCCTCGGCGCGGTGCTGTTCTTCCTGGTCATCCAGCTCCAGACCGTGGCCGGCTACGGCGCCCTCCAGGCCGGCATCGCCACCCTGCCGATCACCGTCTGCATGCTCTTCCTCGCCTCCCGCGCGGGAGCTCTCGGCACCCGCATCGGACCGCGCATCCCGATGACCGTCGGGCCGATCGTGATGGCCGCCGGCTCGCTGCTGCTGCTCGCGGTGGACGCCGACACCAACTACTGGGTCGACGTGCTGCCCGGGCTGACCGTCTTCGGGCTCGGCCTCTCGCTGATGGTCGCGCCGCTCACCGGCACGGTGCTCGCCGCCGCTCCCGACGAGAACGCCGGCATCGCCAGCGGCGTCAACAACGCGGTCGCCCGCGCCGGCTCGCTGCTCGCCGTTGCCGCCCTGCCGGTGGCGGTCGGCCTCTCCGGCGAGGAGTACGCCGTCGCCTCGGCCTTCGACACGGCGTACGCCCGGGCCACGGTCATCTGCGCCGTGCTGCTGGCCCTCGGCGGCGTGGTCTCCTGGCTGACCATCCGCAACCCGAGGCCCGACCTCGCCGACAAACCGCTGGCCTGATCTGCCCCCTGGTCGAGGGAGGCGGTCGCTGCGCAACCTCCTCCACCAGCGGCAGGCCTAGCGGCAGGGGTCGAAGTCGGGGGTCGGGATGCCCCGCGTGCTGTTGCGTGAGTGCTTGAACGCGTCGTTGAAGTGCTTGCCGTAGCGAGTGTGGATCCACTTGCCCTTCAGCCGCAGCATGATCTCGTCGTTGTAGTAGAGACCGCCGCACGTCGCGTTGCTGGTGCCCGTCACCACGACGTACTGCGGCTTGCCGCGCACCAGCGCGTGGATCATGACGCCCTTGTCGTGGGTGCTCACCTGCCGCACCAGCGACGGCGGGAGCCGGTGCCCGCCGACCTCCTGCTCGAGCCACTTCTCGACGGCCGGCCGGTCGACGACCACGCGCACCCGGCACCCGCTCCTGTCCAGCTGCACGAGCCGGCTGCGGATGTCGGCGCGCTGGATGACCGCGAGGTGTACGTCGACCTGGTCCAGCTTGGGCGTGCAGCGCACCTGCCGCAGGGTGTCGGCCAGGATGTCGCCGCGGCGCGGGTAGAGCATCGCCGGAGGGCTGGCCAGGGTCATCCGGATGCCGCCGACGCGCTGCGCCTTGAGGGAGTCGAACCACGCGTCGGCGAAGTCGTAGTACCTCGACCCGACGATGCGCAGCAGCGAGTTGTACTGCTGGTACTGCAGCCCCGCCAGGTTGCTGGAGCTCGTCACGACCGACCGTTCGCCACGGACGTCGGCGACGATCAGCTTGAGGTGGTTGATGTCCTGCGCGTACGGCGCCGGGCCGGTGCCCGTCCACGGCAGGCACGCCCCGTCGCACACCACGGTGCTGCCGGGATCGCCGGCCTCGATGCGCTGGACCAGGCTGGCGCCGACGGGGTTGGCGACCACGTCGCGGTCGACGACCAGCTCGACGTGCACACCGCGTCGCTGTGCCTCGACGAGGTTGTCCGCGGCTCCGGGGATGTCCCACCGGAACATCGCGATGCGGAGCGAATCACCGGCCCGCGCCCTCTTGAAGAGCCGGCGCACCCGGTTGATCACGACCGGATGGGTGCCGCCGTGGGTGCCGGGCGAGGAGAAGCAGACCTCGATCTTGCGCTTGGCCCTGCACCCCGGGCCACCGGCCTCGGTCGACGCGGCGCGAGCGGGGCGGACGTCGGCCGGCGCCGCGTCAGCAGCAGGCTCGTCGTCGCTGGCGGTCTGGCAGCCGACAGCCGCCAGCACGCCCAGCACCAGGGCGGCCACGAGCCGTGGGGTCGACCTGCGCCCGAACATGTACACAGGGTGCCACGCGCACGAGCTCAGTCGGGTTCGCCGAGGCGCGCGCGCAGCTTCCGGATGCGCTTGCGCAGCGTCTCCTCGCGACCGGCCGCGGCCGCCACCATCTCCTGCAGCCTGGCCGCGTGCTCCTCGAGTCCGGTGGAGTACTCCGTCAGCCGCTCCACCTGCTCGTGCTCCTCGGCCCGGGCGTCCTCCACCTCGCGTCGGTGCGCCACCTGCTGCTCGTGCAGGCGAGGCACGCTGCCCGGCGGCAGGGTGATGCCGAGCGCGTCGAACCCGGCCACGACCGCGTCGTGGTTGCGGTCCCAGTCGTCGTCGGCGTGCTCGTGACGCGAGGATCCGCCGTCGACCCACCAGCGGTAGATCGACGTCGGCTCCGGCGAGTCGGCGACGCCGGTCCGGACAGCCGCCCGCACCAGGAAGTCCCAGTCCTCGGTCGTGCTCAGCTCCTCGTCGAACCGCAGCCCGTCGATGACCACCGACCGGGGGAAGGCCACCGCCATGTTGGGCGTCTGGTTGGCGGCGAGGTGGTCGACGAGGTGGAAGCGGAGCGCCCACGGCATCAGCAGCGGTGCCACCGCTCTCGGCCACATGCGGCCCTGGTCGTCGGCCGCCTCGACCTGCTGCTGCATGGCGGCCGCGCGGAGCGTCGTACCGGGAGAGGGCTCGGCGAGATCGCGGAACGTCTCGACCCAGTGCGCCAGCACCAGGTCGTCGTCGTCGAGCATCGCGACGTAGCGGCCGCGTGCGTCGGCGAACCCGTCGTTGAGGGGTGCGCTGCGGCCGGCGCGGTCGACCGGGAGCACCCGGATCCGCTCGCGCAGCCACTCCGGCTGGGCGGCGACGACATCGTCGACCGTGGCACGCGCCTCGGTCGTCAGCCGGTGTGCGGCCAGCACGACCTCGAACGAGCGAACCGTCTGCCCGGCCAGGCAGAGCAGCGCCTCCTCGAGGCACTGCGGGCGGGTGCCCTGGGTGCGCATGACGACGGAGAGGAAGCAGTCGTCGCCCTCGTGGAGGACTCGCGGGACGGGACGCGTCGTGACTCCGGTGCCGTCGGGCTCCGCGCGGACGTCACGGTGTACGACGGCAGTCGGCGCGAGCACCGGATCGCCATCCCCCCTCAGCTGCGCTGCCGATCCGAGCACGCAGTCTCCCGAGGTCCCGATCGGTACCGTGCGGGCGGAGACCGGCCCCGCCGCCGTGTGCGCCGCCAGCAGCCGCGCGACGACGTCGCGTCCCGGCAGCACGCCCGGCAGCGGCCGCACGACGAGTGCGTCCGCGGGCAGCCCGGCCAGCACCTCGGGCTCGTCGAGGGCACCGAGCGCCGCCCACTCCGGTGCCGTCGGGTCGTCGAAGGGCAACAGGATCGTCACGGGCGGGCTGTCGCTGGTCACCGTGCCTCCTGCTCGTCGGTCCCGGTCGCCGCGATGATAGCCAGCGGGGCTGGTGGCGCCCGCCTACCCTGTCATCGGGAGGATGAGGGCATGCAGGCATGGGGGCTCCGTCGAGGGCGCGCGCTCGTGGCGGGTGCCGCGCTGCTTGCGCTCGCGCTGGCGGCGTGCGGCAATGAGCCGAACGAGCCCGGTGTGGAGTCGTCCCGGTCGCCCTCGGCCACTCCGTCCGCGTCGCCGGCGTCCGGGGAGCCGACCGTCGCGGACCCCGCCCACTCCGTGCCGCCGCCCGGCAGGATCAAGGACTGCTGCCAGGGCGCCGACATCCTCGTCTACAGCCAGCAACCCCTGACCGACGCCATGACCGAGGAGATCGGCAAGGTCAAGGGCATCGACGCGACCGAGCCGCTCTCGCTCGCCCAGGTGGCCGTCGAGAACCAGGTCATCACCATCGGTGCGGTCGACCCCGCGTCGTACCGGCGCTTCACCCTCTCCGGCACCGCGCAGCTCCAGGAGGTGTGGGAGCGGGTCGCCGGCGGCGAGCTGGCGATCGACAAGCCGCTGGGCCGGAAGCTGCAGGACGACGCCGGCTTCCTCAAGCTCGGCAACGACCAGGACGCCGCGCGTGTGCACATCGGTGCCTACGCGCTGCAGGTGCCGCAGGTCGACGCGGTGGTCAACGAGAAGTGGGCCGAGACGCTGGGCATGCGGATGGGCAACGCGCTGCTGGTCTCGACCGACATCACCTCGCCGCAGGTCGTCCAGGACAAGATCCAGAAGATCGTCGGCAAGGACCTGTCGGTGCAGATCCTCGGGCCCGACCTCGACGTGGACGCCGTGCAGACCGCGTTCCTGACCGGCGGCTCGGTGGCCGAGGCGGTCGGCACGTTCTCCTACCGCGTCATCGGCGGCGGCCGGATCTCGCCCGAGTCGTCGTGGGTGTCGGCCAACATCCGTACCGAGCCGGTCCCGATCCTCGGCAGCGTCACCTGCCACAAGGTGATGATCCCGCAGCTGCGTGCCGCCCTGCTGGAGGTGCAGCGGGACGGGCTCGCCGACAAGATCCACCCGGGGGAGTACGCCGGCTGCTTCTACCCGCGCTTCATCGCCAACACCACCCAGCTCTCCCTGCACTCGTTCGGCATCGCCCTCGACATGAACGTGCCCGGCAACCAGCGCGGCACCGTCGGAGAGATGGACCGCGACGTGGTGGCCATCTTCGAGAAGTGGGGCTTCGCCTGGGGTGGCGACTGGGGCTACACCGACCCGATGCACTTCGAGATGAACCGGCTCGTCGAGGTCCGCTGAGGCGGTTGGGTCGTCGTTGCTTCATCAAGGTATGTAGGCGAAGCGTGAGTTCCCATGGCTTGCAGACCATGGGAAGTCACCACTGACCGACATACCTTGATGAAGCAGAGGCGCGTGAGAAACGAGCAGCAACAAGTCCTCAGTCGAGCGGGTGCGCGATCTCGTCGGCAGGCAGCTTCGCCCACAGGACCGCGACGACGGCGGTGACGACCGGCGCGAGCGCGGCGATGTAGAAGGTGTTGCGCAGGCCGATGACCTCCGACACCGGGCCGGCCAGCGCCATCGACACCGGCATCAGCGACACCGAGACGAAGAAGTCGAGCGAGGCCACCCGGCCGAGCAGGGCCGGCGGCACCCGGCGCTGCAGCAGCGTGCCCCAGATGACCATCGGCGCCGAGAACAGCGCACCCATGAAGAAGCCGGCCACGACGACCTGCCAGACGGCGTCGGCCCACGCGATCACCAGGAACGGCAGCGCCCCGAGTCCCCAGCCGAGCACCATCAGGGTGAGGTAGCGGCGCGGCATCCGCACCGACGCCATCGCCAGCGAGCCGACCGCACCGCCGATGCCGAAGGCGGCCAGCACCAGCGCGTGGTCGCCCGGACCCCCGCCGAGGGAGTCCTTGATCAGGAACGGGATCAGCACCTCGAGCGGTCCCATCATCGCCAGGATCATGAGGGACGCGAAGATCAGCGACGCCAGCAGCCACGGCGTGCGGACCATGTAGACGAAGCCCTCCTTCATGTCCGCCAGCGCAGTGTGCACCGGGTGACCGACGCGCGCCTCCCCGGGCTCGCGGCGTACGGCGGTGAGCGGCACGAAGGTGAGCGCGACCAGGCCGAGCAGGCAGGCCGCCGCTGCGATCGAGAAGGCCGCCGCGGGTGAGGCGGTACCGACCGCGGCGCCGGCGACGCCCGGGCCGACGGCACTGCCGATCGTCGGGCGGACCATGCCCTCGAAGCCGTTGACGGCCATCAGGTCCGACTCCGGCACCAGTGCCGGCAGCATCGCCGAGTAGGCCGGGTAGTAGAACGCCATCCCCATGCCGGTGACCAGCGAGACCGCCGCCAGGTGCCACACCTGGGTGAGGTCGCTGGCCGACAGCAGCCACACGGTCGTCATGCCGGCGACCTCGACGGCGGCCACCGCGAGGAGGATCAGCTTCTGCGGCACCCGGTCGGCGACCACCCCGGCCAGCAGCGCCGGGACTAGCACGCCGATCGCGCCGGACGTCGACACCACCGACAGCTGCGCCGGGCCGCCACCCATCCGGATGACCTCCCACACCAGCGCGACCACCCACACGCCGGTGGCGAACGTGGAGAGCACCAGAGCAACGGCGAGCCGGCGGTAGGCCGGGGTGCGGAACGGCGTCAGCGCCCGCGGGAGCTTGCGCTCGGGCTCCTGCAGTTCCGTGGTCATGCGGTCCAGCCTCACTGTTCAAGTGCGCTTGACGTCAAGCGCCAACCGCTGGTTGGGGTGCGAGGAGCGCCAGCGACGTAGCCTCGAAACCGAGGGCACAGTCGCCTTGGTCTCGGAGCTCAGGCGCCAGGACGCCTTCGCACCTCAACCTGCGGATGGCCAGATGGTGCCACGATGGCACCCATGACCGCCGGACTCCTCCTCGCCGCGGGCGCCGGCCGCCGGATGGGCAGCCCCAAGGCCCTGGTGCGCGACGCCGACGACACGAGCTGGCTCCAGCGCGCGGTGCAGGTGCTGGCCACCGGCGGCTGTGCCCCCGTGTACGTCGTCCTCGGCGCGGCCGCCGACGAGGCCCGCGCGCTGCTCGACGGGCTGGACGCCGAGGTCGTCGTCGCCGACGACTGGGCCGACGGCATGAGTGCCTCCCTACGTGCCGGCCTGGCCGCCGTCACCGGCGAGCAGTCCGCTCTGGTCAGCCTCGTCGACCTCCCGGACGTCTCGGCGGCCGTCGTGGCCAGGGTGCTGGAGACCGGGTCGGCGGCCGATGTCCTGGCACGGGCGACGTACGACGGCAGGCCGGGGCACCCGGTCCTGATCGGCCGCGACCACTGGGAGCAGGTGGTCGGCACGGCACACGGCGACGCCGGCGCCCGCGACTACCTCGCCACCCGCGACATCGCCCTCGTCGAGTGCGGCGACCTGGCCAGTGGGCGAGACGTCGACCGGCCAACGTCCGACCAACGTCCCCGCACGTAACCTGACGGGATGGAGTCCGCGTCCGACGTCGCCTCCCGCCTCGGCACGGCCGGATACCTGGCCGACCCGGAGCTGGCCACCGTCGTCTTCCTCGCCACCCGCATGCAGCGGCCGCTGCTCCTCGAGGGCGAGCCCGGCACCGGCAAGACCGCGCTGGCCGAGGCCCTCGCCCAGTCCCTCGACCTGCCGCTGATCCGGCTCCAGTGCTACGAGGGCATCGACGCCACGCAGGCCCTCTACGACTGGGACTTCCCCCGCCAGATCCTCCATCTGCGCGCGCTCGAGGCCGTCGCCGGCGGCAGTGCCGAGGGCTCCGTCGAGGAGGCCGAGAAGAGCCTGTACGACGCCCGGTTCCTGCTCGCTCGCCCCGTGCTCCAGGCGCTCCAGCAGAGCCCCGCGGTGCTGCTCGTCGACGAGGTCGACCGCGCCGACGACGAGTTCGAGGCGTTCCTGCTCGAGGTGCTGTCGACCTGGCAGGTGACGGTGCCCGAGCTCGGCACCGTGGCGGCCAGCGAACCGCCGCTCGTCGTGCTCACCTCCAACCGCACCCGCGAGCTGCACGACGCGCTCAAGCGGCGTTGCCTCTACCACTGGATCGACCACCCCGGCCTCGAGCGCGAGGTGCAGATCGTCCGCTCCCGGGCGCCCGAGGTGTCCGAGGCACTGGCCCGCCAGGTGGTCACCGTGGTGCAGCAGCTGCGCGACCGCGACGACCTGCTGAAGCCGCCCGGCGTCGCCGAGACGATCGACTGGGCGCGGGCGCTGACCCACCTCGGCACGGCCGACCTCGATCTCGCTGCCGCGGCGGCGTCACTGGGCGCGCTGGTGAAGTACCGCGAGGACGCCGATCGCGTCCGCCAGGCCCTCGACCGGATGCTGACGACATGACCGAGGTGCGCAGGCAGCCCGACGAGATCCTGCTCGGCTTCACTCGCGCTTTGCGGGCCGCCGGCGTGCCGGTGACCCCCGACCGCTCGTACGGGTTCCTCGAGGCCACCGCGCTGCTCGGGCTCGACGACCAGAGCGCGACCTACTGGGCCGGCCGCGCCACGCTGTGCGCCGGCCCCGACGACCTGGCCCGCTACGACCAGGTCTTCCACGCCTGGTTCAACGCCCGCGACGGCCTGCCCCGGACCCGCCCGGCGTCCTCGCCCGACCAGTCGGTGACCGCGTTCCCCGAGACCGAGTCGTCGGGCGACGGCGGCGAGACCGACGACGACGTCATCCGCGCCGCCGCGAACGCCACCGAGGTCCTCCGGCACCGCGACGTCGCCTCCCTCGACCCGGCCGAGAAGGCGAGGCTGGCCGCCCTGTTCGGGCTGCTGCAGCCGGTCGCCCCGCTGCGTCGTACGGCGCGGCACCAGCGCTGGCACCGCGGCACCCTCGACGCCTCGCGCACCATGCGGTTGAGCATGCGCCGCTTCGGCGAGCCGGCCGAGATCGTCTGGCGAAGGCGGCGCCAGCGGCCGCGCCGCGTCGTACTCCTCGTCGACGTCTCCGGCTCCATGAGCGGGTACGCCGACGCGTTGCTGCGGCTGGCCCACCGGTTCGTGACCACCGGTGACCGGGTCGAGGTGTTCACCGTCGGCACCCGGCTCACGCACCTCACCCGGGCGATGCGGCACCGAGACCCCGAGCGGGCGATCGTGGCCGCCGGCGACACCGTGCCGGACTGGTCGGGCGGCACCCGGCTCGGCGAGACGGTGAAGGTGTTCCTCGACCGCTGGGGCGCGCGTGGCATGGCGCGTGGCGCCGTGGTCGTGGTGTTCAGCGACGGCTGGGAGCGCGGCGACGCGGCCCTGCTCGCCGAGCAGATGCAGCGCCTGCATCGCGTCGCCCACCGCGTCGTGTGGGTCAACCCGCACCGGGGCAAGGAGGGCTACGCGCCCGTCCAGCAGGGCATCGCGGCCGCGCTGCCGCACATCGACGACTTCGTCGCCGGCCACTCGCTGGCCACGTTCGACGAGCTCTGCACGGTGGTGTCGCATGCGTGAGGTGATGCCCGAGCTGCTGGCCTGGTGGGAGGCCGGCGAGACGGTCGGCGTCGGCACCGTCGTGGCGACGTTCCAGTCGGCGCCCCGCCCGCCGGGCGCATCGATGCTGGTCGGACCCGAGGGCGAGGCGGTCGGCTCGGTGTCGGGCGGCTGCGTCGAGGGCGCGGTCTACGAGCTGGGCCAGTCGGTCGTCGAGTCGGGCGAGCCCGTGCTCGAGAGGTACGGCGTCTCCGACGACGACGCCTTCGCCGTCGGCCTGACCTGCGGCGGCATCCTCGACGTGTTCGTCGAGAAGGTGAACCGCCAGACCTTCCCCGACCTCGCCGAGATCGCGGCGGACATCGAGGCCGGCCGGCCGATCGCGCTGGCCACCGTCATCGAGCACCCCGACGCCACGTGGCTGGGCCGTCGGCTCATCATCCGGCCGGACGCCGACGTGCAGCGCACGGGATCCCTCGGCAGCGGGCGCGCCGACGACGCCGTCTCCGACGACGCGCTCGGGCTGCTGGCGTCGGGCCACAACGGCACGCTGACCTACGGTCCCGACGGCGAGCGCCGCGGCGAGGGCATGCGGGTCTTCGTCTGGGCCTTCGCGCCGCCGCCGCGGATGCTGGTGTTCGGGGCGATCGACTTCGCGGCGGCGGTCGCACGGATGGGCGCCTTCCTCGGCTACCACGTCACCGTCTGCGACGCCCGTCCCGTGTTCGCCACCAACACCCGCTTCCCGGGCGCCGACGAGGTCGTCGTCGCGTGGCCGCACCGCTACCTCGCCGCCGAGGCCGAGGCCGGCCGCATCGACCAGCGCACCGTGCTGTGCGTGCTGACCCACGACCCCAAGTTCGACGTACCCCTGCTCGAGGTCGCCCTCCGCCTGCCCGAGGTCGGGTACGTCGGGGCGATGGGCTCGCGGCGTACCCACGACGACCGGATGGAGCGCCTCCGCGAGGCCGGCCTCACCGACGAGGAGATCGCCCGGCTCAGCAGCCCGATCGGCCTCGACCTCGGTGCGCGGACTCCTGAGGAGACGGCGGTCTCGATCGCCGCTGAGATCGTGGCCCGTCAGTGGGGCGGCACCGGCAACCGGCTGGCCAGTGCCACCGGCCGCATCCACCAGCACGGCCCCGCCACTGGTTGAGGAGGGCCGCCGGGCCCCCGCCGCTGGTTGAGGAGGGCCGCCAGACCCCCGCCGCTGGTTGAGGAGGGCCGCCAGACCCCCGCCGCTGGTTGAGGAGGGCCGCCGGGCCCCCGCGGCTGGTTGAGGAGGG
Source organism: uncultured Actinomycetota bacterium (assembly GCA_963825755.1). Lineage (GTDB taxonomy): Bacteria > Actinomycetota > Actinomycetes > Propionibacteriales > Nocardioidaceae > Nocardioides. The sequence goes on from CAWGUS010000007.1 coordinate 16,669, forward strand.
CCGCCAGGCCCGTCTCGAAACCAAGGCGCAAGGCGGGGACAGGTCTCGAGACCCCTCCGAGACGGCATGAGCGCGCCTCCTCAGGAGACGCAGGCGCCGCCGCGCCTTCCTCAACCAGCGTCAAGAGCCCTCACGCAATTTGGGGATGCCAAGCGCGCCCGACGGGAGAATGGTGAGTCGGCGAAGTCGGGTCTGGGAGGGCCCGAGCCAGACGTTCTGCGGAGGGAACATGTCTCGTCGAAAGATCCTTGCGTCATCGTTCGTACTCGCCACGATCGCGGCAGGCGCTGCCGCCATCCCACCCGCGGTCGCCGACCAGGCGGCCAAGCCCAAGGTCGAGACCCTGGCGAAGGGGCTCGTCGGGCCGCTGAGCATGGCCGTCGCGAAGGACGGCACCGTCTACGTCGCCCAGAACTTCGCCGGCCTGCTCACCAAGGTGGCGCCGGGCGGCAGGCCCGAGGTCATCTGGGCCGCGAAGAAGAAGGGCACCGAGGTCGGTTCGGTCTCGGAGCACCGGGGCAACCTGCGCTTCTCGACCACCAAGGGCACCAAGAACCTGCTGTGGGCCATGGGCAGGGACGGCCGACCGGTCAAGCTGGCCAACCTCGGCGCATTCGAGAGGAAGGCGAACCCCGACGCAGATGTCGCCTACGGGTTCGAGGGCCTCGACCCGGCCTGCGCCGCGGGCATTCCGCCGGAGGTGCCCGCCGGCTACACGGGCATCGTCGAGTCGCACCCCTACGCCACCACCATGAAGAAGGGCACGACCTACGTCGCCGACGCCGCCGGCAACAACATCCTCACCGTCTCCCGGAAGGGAAAGGTGCGGTCGCTGGCCGTGCTGCCCAAGGTGCCGGTGGTCGTCACCGCCGAGATCGCCGCGGGCAGCGGACTGCCGGCCTGCACCATCGGCAAGACCTACAACTTCGAGCCGGTGCCGACCGACGTCGAGTTCGGCAAGGGCGGCCAGCTCTACGTCAGCACCCTGACGGGTGGCCCTGAGGACGGCAGCACCGGAGCCCAGTCGAAGGTCTACAAGGTCAACCCGAAGACGGGTGCGGTCAGCCTGATGGCCGAGGGCCTCGTGAGCGCGGTCGGCCTGGGCGTCGCCAAGAACGGCGACGTCTACGTGTCCCAGCTGTTCACCGGCCAGATCTCCCGGATCCGCAACGGCTCCTCGGTCGCCACGCCGTACGTCATGACGAAGATGCCGGCCGCCGTCGAGTGGACGTCGAAGGGCATCTACGCCACCAGCAACGCGCTGCCCCCCGAGAAGGGCAAGCCCAACGGAAAGGTCATCCACATCCGGTAGCCGGAAATGCGGGTCCTCGCGCTACGGTGACGAGAGTCACAGACGATCGTCGAGGGACCCATGAGCGCTCACCGCGACCTGCGCGACAGACGGCTCGAGGCCGTCCAGGCCTGGACCGCCTTCGTCGAGCACGGAGACGGCCTCGAGGCTCGCGTGCGCCCCGAGATCCTCGACAGCTGGCAGCTCTCGACGGGTGCGGTGACGCCCGACCTGACGCAGGCTCCGCTGGCCGACGAGTCCGACACGGCCGCCTACTGGCGGCAGTCGCCGCTGCAGACGGCGGTCGAGCGCGTCGAGTCGGAGCTGCGGCGTACGGCCGAGGACGGTGACCTCGTCATCGCGGTCACCGATGCCGAGACCCGCATCCTGTGGACGTACGGCGGCCGCGTCATGCGCCGGAAGGCCGAGACCGTCAACTTCGTGCCCGGGGGGCGGTGGGACGAGGCCAGTGTCGGCACCAACGCCCTGGCCATCGCGAGCCGCACCGGCGACCCGTCGATGGTGTTCAGCGCCGAGCACTACGCCTCGATCGTGCACAACTGGGTCTGCTGGGCCGCGCCCGTGCACGACCCGGTCAGCGGCGAGCAGCTGGGCGTGATCGACCTGTCGACCACGTGGGACCGCACCCACCCCATCGGGCTGGCCACCGCGCGGGTCATGGCGCGCCTGATCGAGACCGCGATGCCGACCGGTCGTCGCTCCGGCCCGACCGCGATCGCGCCGTCCGAGCCAGGCCTGACCCTGTCGCTGCTCGGCACCGCCGAGGCCTGGCTCGACGGCCAGCGGCTGCTGCTCAACCGCCGGCAGACCGAGATCCTGGCCCTGCTCGCGATGCACCCCAACGGTCTGTCTCTCGAGCACCTCCACGCCCTCGTCTACGGCGACGCGGCCGTCACCACGTCGACGCTCAAGGCCGAGGTCTCCCACCTCCGTTCGGCTCTCGGCGGTCAGCTCTCCTCCCGCCCCTACCGCCTCACCCTGCCCGTGACCACCGACATCGACGAGGTGCAGTACCTCCTGCGCCGCGGCGAGGTGCGGGCGGCCGTCGCGGCGTACGGCGGCGACCTGCTGCCCGGCACCGACGCACCGGCCCTCGTCGAGATGGGCGACTACCTCGCGGTCAGCATGCGCGAGGCGCTGCTGGCCGACCCCGATCCCGCGGCCGTGCTGCGCTACAGCGAGCTGGCGCCGTACGACACCCAGGTCGTCGAGGTCTGCCTGGCCGCCCTCGGCACCCGCGACCATCCGGCGAAGGCGCTGCTGCGGGGCCGGCTGGCGGTCGCCGACCGCTGACCCGCCAAACTAGTACACCTGTGCTACTTTGGTTCGCATGGTGCGGGCGATCGACGGCGAGCAGCGGCGACGCGAGCTGGCCGAGGCGGTGTGGCGGGTCATCCGGAGGGACGGCCTGGCCGCCGCGTCCGTGCGTGGCGTGGCCGCCGAGGCTGGTCTGTCGACGGGATCGGTGCGGCACTTCTTCGACACCCAGGCCGGGCTGCACGCCTTCGCGATGAGCGAGCTCACCGGCTCGGTCGCCGACCGCATCCAGGCCGCCTCCCACGTGGAGGACCCGCAGGAGCGGGCGGTGGCGATGCTGTCCGAGCTGCTCCCGGTGACGGAGCAGACGCACGGCGAGTTCTTCGCGTGGCTCCAGTTCGCGAGCCGCGCGGCGCTCGACCCGCAGCTGGCGCCGATCGCGAAGGACGGCTTCGACCGGATGCGTGAGCTGTTCGTCGCCATCGTCGACGAACGGTGTCGGCTCGGCCTGGTCCCCGCCGACACCGACGTCCGGGCCGCGGCCGTCGAGCTCGGCGTGCTCGTCGACGGCCTCACCCTCCAGCTGCTGCTGGCCCCCCACCTGATGACGAGGAAGAAGGCGGTCGCCCTGCTGCGCAGCCACCTGGCCGCGCCGGCCACCACCGGAAGGAGCACTCGATGATCTCGGCCATCCTCGGCGCCGAAGCGGCCTTCTGGATCCTGCTCGGCGCGGGCCTCGTCGCCCGCTACGTACTGCGCGCGCAGCGCCTCAGCACCGTGCTGCTGCTCTGCGTGCCACTCGTCGACGTGGCCCTGCTCGTCCTGGTCGCGATCGACCTGGGCCGCGGTGCCGAGCCGGGCGCCGCGCATGCCCTCGCCGCGGCGTACCTCGGCTTCACCGTCGCCTTCGGCCACTCGGTGATCCAGTGGGCCGACGTGCGCTTCCGGCACCGCTTCGCGGGCGGCCCGCCCCCGGTCAAGCCGCCGAAGGGCTCCCGCGAGTACGTCGCCGGCCTGTGGCGCGAGTGGTTCCGAGTGGTGGTCGCACTGGTGGTCTCCAGCGCCGTGCTGCTCGTGATGATCGCGTTCGAGGGCGGCGGTGTGCCGGACACCTGGGAGGCGGCGTCGACGCACCCCTACTGGGGGATGATCCTGCGCCTGGCCGGCATCACCGGCATCTGGCTCCTCGCCGGGCCGGCGTTCGCGCGGGTGACGAGCACCCCCGACCGCGACCAGGTCGGCGTCAGCTGACCTCGAACTCGCCGAGCTTGTCCCAGAGATCGTCACCGGGGTCGCCGTCCACCCGCACGTTGCGGATCAGCGGCGTCTCCTGCACGTACCGCGGCAGGTCGGCCTGCGCCTTCCTGAAGTGGTCGGAGGTCACGTGCGCCTCGGCGGCGGTGTCCTCGAACGCCTCGATCAGCACGTACTCGTCGGAGTCGTCGACGCTGCGCGACCACTGGAAGAACAGGTTGCCCTCCTCGGCGCGGGTCGCCTCGGTGAACTCACGAGTGAGCTCGACCCAGTCGTCGGCGTGCTCGGGCTTCACCTTCCACTTGACGCAGATGAAGATCACGGGCGTTCCTCTCGGGAGCGGGGTGCGGGCGGCTCATGCTTGCATCCGGCCCATCGGGGCGGGGATCGGCGCTAGCGTTCATCCGTGACCGATGACCTCGAGCGTGCGCGACCGGCCGACCGCGACCGCGCGATCGCCGCGGTGGAGGCGGCGTACGCCTCCGGCCGCATCGTCGACCACGACCGGGAGTTCCGCATCCAGCAGATCCGGGCGGCCAGCCTGCGCGGTGAGGTGCAGGCCCTGGTCAGCGACCTGCCGGCCCCGCCCCCCGTCGCGCCGCGCCACCCCGCGGCCGCGCACCACCCCGTTGCCCCACAGGTCCCGGTACGCCGGCGGCGTGGGACGGGCGGGATCCTCGTCGTCGCGGCCGTCGCCGCGGCGCTGGTGCTCGGCGTCGCCGGGACCCTCACCGCGTTCCTGGCCGACGGCACCCCGGAGACCGAGATCTCGACCGGGGGCCTCGAGGTCGTCGAGAGCCAGGACGTCGCCGATCTGCTGACCCGCCGGGGGTACGCCGACCTGGTCGACGCCGTCGAGCAGAGGACCGGTCGCCGGGAGGCGTTCGACCTGGTGATCTACCCCGACCGCGCGTCCGTCGCCGTACCCGTCGACGACCGGTCCCGGCGCCAGGTCTCCTACCTGTGGAACGGCGAGTGGCAGGAGTTCGGCGGCAAGGGCACGAGCTCCGCCGACCGCTTCTCACTCGACGACCTCGACGGCGGACTGCTGCGACGGATGGTGACGAAGGCGAGGCGCCAGGTCGACGACCCGACCACCTGGTACGTCGTGGTGCGGCCGCGGGTGTCCTCGGCCAAGGGGACGATCGTGGCCATCGCGACCAACGACTTCGGCGAGTCCTCCAGCGTTCAGGTCGAGCTCGACCCGAAGCGGCGCGAACCCGTGACGCTCGACTTCGACGGGGTGGTCTGGGAGTGGCGCGGCCCCGCGCCGTACCACTTCGTCAGCGTGCCCGACGACGAGTGCGCCGAGCTGCAGGAGGCCGCCGCGTTCGTCACCTACGGCTGGGGGATGATCCCGGTCACCGTGACGATCGGCGAGACCGAGTGGACCACCTCGCTGTGGCCCAAGGACGGCGGCTACGTCGTGCCGCTGAAGGACAAGATCCGCGCCGCAGAGGGCGTCGAGCTCGGCGACCTGGTGTCCGTGCGGCTGTACGTCGACGCCTAGCCCCGGTGGTCGAAGGTGTCTCGGGACCGCCTGGAGGCGCGGTCTCGATACGGGCCTGGCGGCCCTACTCGACCAACGAGAGACGCGCGCGGTCTCGATACGGGCCTGGCGGCCCTACTCGACCAACGAGATTCCTTCGGTGGTCGAGTGCCGAGCGAGGAACGAGCGAGGTGTATCGAGACCCGGGTGCATCGAGACCTCACTCGCCCAGGACGGTCGCCGTGCCGGCGTCGTCGACCTCGACGACGACCCGTCGGTCGCCGGCCCCCAGTCCACTGACGCGGGTGGCCCCGAACGACCACGGCTGCACCGGGTCCGCGGTGACGGATCCGTCGGACGGGACGGAGGCCCAGGATCGAGGTCACCAGGGAGACGGCCGACGCGGCCGACCAGGCCTGGGGCCGGCAGGCGGCCGGGTAGGGCAGCGGGACCGGCTGGCTCGACCGGGCGTCCCCGGCGAAGAGCTCGGGCGGCCGGCCGTCGAACGCGTCGAGCGCGGCGAGCAGCGCCTCGGCGACCGGGCCGGCCTCCTCGCGGCCCTCGGCCGCGAGGCCGGCCAGGCAGATCGCGGTGTCGTGCGGCCAGACGGAGCCCACGTGGTAGCCGGTCGGGGAGTAGCCCGCGGCGTTCTGCGAGAGGGTCCGGATGCCGAAGCCCGACATCATGTCGGCGCCCGCGAGCCGACGAGCCACGAGGTCGACTCCGGCCGGGTCGAGGATCCCGGTGCCGAGCAGGTGTCCGATGTTGCTGGTCAGCGAGACGACCGGACGCTTGTCACGGTCGAGCGCGATCGCCGGGAAGCCGCCGACGGCGTCCTCGACCCAGAACCGCATGTCGAACTCCGCGCGCAGCCGCGCCGCCCACTCGCGCCAGCGGTCGGTGCCGGGTCGGCCGAACGCCTCGAGCAGGTCGGCTCCCCGCGTCGCCGCGGCGTACGCGTAGCCCTGCACCTCGGCCAGTGCGAGGGGCGAGGAGGCCCGCGACCCGTCGTTGCGGCGTACGGCGTCGCCCGAGTCCTTCCAGCCCTGGTTGGCCAGGCCGTGGCCGGACCGGTCGACGTACTCGAGCAGGTGGTCGCCGTCGGCGTCGCCGTGCTCGACCTGCCAGGTCAGCGCCCGCTCCAGCGCCGGGAGAAGGGGCTCGACCTCGTCGGCCGGGAGCCCCCAGCGCCAGGCGTCGTGCAGGGTCAGCGCCCACAGCGGGGTGGCGTCGATGGTGCCGTAGTAGACCGGTGGCAGGTAGCGCTCGACGCCGTCGTCCTCGCTGAGCGAGAGCCCGGCCGAGCGGACCTCGTGCAGGATCTTGCCCGGCTCCTCGGCGGTGACGTCGTCGGAGCGCACGCCCTGGTGGTGGGCCAGCAGCCGCAGGGTCGAGCCGGCGAGGGCGGTCGACACCGGCAGCAGCATCCGGGCGGTCCAGAGGCTGTCGCGGCCGAAGAGGGTGAGGAACCAGGGGGCGCCGGCGGCGACGAACTCCTCGGCGCCGTCGGCTCCGGCGGCCGCGAGGCGGAGCAGGCGCAGGTCGTCGAGGCACCGGGCGACCACGGGCCCGAGCCGCCGGTCGGCGCAGCTGACGTCGACGGCGCGCCCAGCCGGCGTCGCGCACCGGCGCCGTCACGGCTCCGCCCTCCTCGTCGAGCACCATGATCAGCTCGTGGGCGACCGTGGCCCCGGGCTCGACGGTGACCGCCCACTCCGCGCGGACCTCACCGTCCTGCTCGCGGGTCCGGGCACCGGGCAGCCGCAGCACGCCCCGGACCCCGTGCCCGCTCCAGGTCAGCACGTGCCCGCCGACCCCGGTCGGCGGCACGTCGGGCACCGGGAAGCCCTCCTTCACCGCGTCCATCGGCGCGAGGTCGGCCGCCATCCGCAGGCCGAGGACGCACGAGACGGGCTCGGCCGCGGTGCTGGAGACGAGGTACGTCTCGCGCACCAGGCCGGGCTCCACATCCCGACGGCGTACGACGCGCACCGTGGGGTCGGCGCCTCGGTCGCCCAGGTGCCGCGGCACCGCCACGAACGTGTGCGCGTCGCCGGCTGGCGCGTGCCGGCTGATCGGGCTGGGCTCCGCGCCGTCGACCTCGAGCAGCGAGCAGCGAGAGCAGCCGGTGGTGGCCGTGGAAGATGCCGGTGAGCCCGCCGCGCCCGCACCTGGCCGTCGCGCTCCGACCAGACCTGCGTCGGCGCGGAGAGGGTGAGCTCCAGGTCGTGCAGCCACGGCTGGCGCGGTGCGGAGTCGGGATCCATCGGAGACCTCTCATCGAGAAACTGACCCGTGACAAGGAGTGTGACCTGCGTTACGGTTTGAGCGCTCAAATGATTTGAGCGCTCAAACAGGGTAGTGGCTGCGGGAGCAGCCCGCCACCGACCTCGACGCCCGTGGTGAGGAGAGTCCGTGAAGACCGGTCCGGCCACCCTCGACTCGGTCGCCGAGCGCGCCGGCGTCTCGCGGCAGACGGTGTCCAACGTGCTGCGCCACCCCACCCGCGTCGCCGGCGAGACCCGCGACAAGGTGCTGGCGGCGATCCGTGACACCGGCTACCGGCCGTCGCTGCCGGCGCGCCAGCTGGCCACCCGGCGCGCGCACGCGATCGCCGTACGCGCCGAACGCCAGCAGGACGGCATCTCCGGGCTGGTGCTCGACGCGTTCTACCACGGGCTCGCGGAGGCGGGTCAGGACAATGGGCTGCGCGTGGTCCTCTACGCCCAACCCGTCGACGAGGAGACCGAGCTCGCCGTCATCGAGGACCTGCTCCACACCGGCGCCGCCGACGCGGTCGTGCTCACCGCCACCAGCGCCGAGGACGACCGCCCGCACCGGCTCGGCGAGCGGGCCTCACGTTCTGCGCGTTCGGCCGCCCGTGGGCCCACGAGGACGACCCGCACGACTGGGTCGACGTCGACGGCGCTGCCGGTACGGCGCTCGCCGTACGCCACCTGCTCGACACCGGGCACCGGCGGATCGCCTACCTGGGTTGGCCGGACGACGGAGCTGCGCCCGGCACCGGCACCGACCGGCGCCGCGGCTGGGCCGACGAGCTCGACCGGGCCGGCGTCGACGGCGCCCGGCTCGAGACGAGCAGCGTCAACGAGTCCGCCGCCGCCGAGGCGGTCGCCCTCGAGCTGGTGCGCAGCGCCGAGCCGCCCGACGCCATCGTCTGCGCCAGCGACACCCTCGCCCTCGGCGCCCATCGCGCGACCCTGGCCGAGGGCGGAACGCCGGTCACGGTCGTGGGCTTCGACGCGACGCCGGTCGCCGAGGCGCTCGGCCTGGCCAGCGTCGTACAGCCCATCGACCAGGTCGCGCACCAGTGCATCGAGCTGCTCCGGGCCCGGTTCGCCGAGCCCGAGCGCGCGCCCCGCGGCCTGCTGCTCGCCCCCACCCTGCACGTCCCCGGCTCACCCCGGAGCCGCACGTCCCCCACCACCCCAAGGAGTGCACGATGAAGCAAGTCAAGCGATCCCGACGCCTCGGCCTCGCCGCCCTCGCGATCGGCACCGGCGTCGCGCTGGCGGCGTGCGGTGGCGGCTTCGAGGAGTCCGACGGCGACGGCGACGCTCCAGCAGCCGGCGAGGGCTCGGCCGAGCTGCAGGTCCTCATCGCCTCCAGCGGCGATGCCGAGACCGCGGCGGTCGAGGAGGCCGTCGCCGCCTGGGCGGACGAGTCCGGCAACGAGGCGGAGGTGGTCGTCGCCAACGACATCGCGCAGCAGCTGTCGCAGGGCTTCGCCGGTGGCAACCCGCCCGACGTGTTCTACACCGACGCCGGTGTCTTCGGTGACTACGCGGCCGCCGGCAACCTCTACCCGTACTTCGACCAGCTCGAGGACGCCGACGACTTCTACCCCAACCTCGTCGACTCCTTCACGCTCGACGGCGAGGCCTACTGCGCTCCCAAGGACGTCTCGACCCTGGCCCTGCAGATCAACACCGCCGCGTGGAAGAAGGCCGGGCTGACCGACGCCGACATCCCCACCACCTGGGACGAGCTCGAGACCGTCGCCACGAAGCTGACCACCCCCGAGCAGGCCGGTCTCGTGATCGGTGTCGGCCGTGACCGGGTCGGCGCGTTCCTCGTGCAGAACGGCGGCTTCTGGGTCGACGGTGAGACGGGCGAGGCCACGGCGACCGAGGAGACCAACATCGAGGCGCTGGAGTACGTGCAGGGCCTGCTCGAGAGCGGTGTCGCTGTCCTCCCGCCGGACATCGACGCCGGCTGGGGCGGCGAGGGCTTCGGCACCGAGGGCGCGGCGATGACGATCGAGGGCAACTGGATCCGCGGCGCGATGAGCGCCGACTTCCCCGACGTCGACTACACGGTCGCCGAGCTGCCCGAAGGCCCTGCCGGCAAGGGCACGCTGCTGTTCACCCAGTGCTGGGGCATCTCCGCCGACTCGACGGACCAGGAGGCCGCGATCTCCCTGGTGGAGGCCCTCACCACCCCCGAGCAGCAGCTCGAGAACGCGGAGGCCTTCGGCGTGATGCCGAGCCGTGCATCGGCGCAGGCCGACTACGTCGAGGCGTTCCCGCAGGACGCACCCTTCATCGCCGGCGCGGAGTACGGCCAGGGCCCGGTGAACCTGCCCGGCCTCGGGCCGGTCGTCGCCGACCTCGACTCGCAGCTCGAGCAGCTCGCCAGTGCCGACGTCACCAAGATCCTGGAGTCCTTCCAGACCAACGCCGACGCCGCGCTTCAGTGACGACGGCCCGCCCCGAAGCCCCTCCCCCGACCCGCCGGGACGCCGGCGGTCGGGCGGGGCTGCGCGGGCGGCGTACCTCCACGACCGACCAGACCGGTGCCGGCTGGCTCTTCGTGTCGCCGACCCTGGTGATCCTCGGGCTGTTCCTCGCGGTGCCCGTCCTGATGGCGCTGTGGGTCTCGTTCACCGACTGGAACGGTCGGGGCAGCCCGTTCGCCTCTGGCGTCGGCTTCGTCGGCACCGACAACTACGAGAAGCTCGTCGCGTCGTCGGGCGGGCTGACGAGGTCGGACTTCATGACCTCGCTGCGCAACACCTTCTTCTACGTCATCCTCGTCGTGCCGCTGCAGACCGCGCTCGCGCTGTTCCTCGCGCTGGTGCTCAACCAGCGGATGCTGAAGGCCGTCGGCTTCTTCCGTACGGCGTTCTACTTCCCGTCCGTGGTCAGCTCGGTGGCGATCAGCCTGGTGTTCCTGTTCCTCTTCACCGGCGGCGGGGTGGTCAACTCGATGCTCGACGTGATCGGCGTCGACGGGCCGACGTGGTTCAACGACTCCCGCGGGCTGCTGCACATCCTGGGCGACACGGTCGGGATCTGGGACGTCGCCGACCCGCCGGGCGGGCTCACCGACGGGTCGCTGCTCGGGCTGAGCTGGTGGCAGTGGATCTCGGGGCCGAGCGTGGCGCTTTCGGTGATCATCCTGCTCGTCGTGTGGACCACGACCGGCACGTTCATGCTGATGTTCCTCGCGGCCCTGCAGGACCTGCCGGTCGAGGTCGAGGAGGCCGCGATCATGGACGGCGCCAACCGCTGGCAGGTCTTCCGCAACGTGACCGTCCCGCACCTGCGGCCGACGCTGCTCCTCGTGACGACCCTCGGACTGATCGGCACCTGGCAGGTCTTCGACCAGGTCTACGTGATGACCCAGGGCGGGCCGGGCAAGACGACACTCACCCCGGCGTTCCTGTCGTACTTCTATGCCTTCGAGAATCAGCAGTGGGGTGTGGCCGCAGCGATGGCGTTCGCCCTGTTCCTGATCATCTTCCTGATGACGTCCATCCAGCGCTGGGTCTTCCGAGACAAGGACGCGCGAGCGCTCAAGAGGCAGGAACGACGCGCGAAGAAGGTGCGCGCGCGGGCCGCGGCAGGAGGGGCCCGATGAGCGACACCCGCCCGATGGTCGGCAACCGCACCGCACTCGCCCTGTTCCTGGGGTACGCCGTGCTCCTGGTCTTCTCGTTCGTCTACCTGTACCCGTTCCTCATCCAGCTGACGACGTCCTTCAAGACCAACGCCGACGCGGTCCAGAACCCGCTCTCGCTGATCGCAGACCCCTTCACACCCGCGGCGTTCGACGAGCTCTTCAAGACCGAGTTCCCGCTGTGGTTCCTGAACTCCGTCGTCGTCACGGTGTTCGTGACCGCCGGCCGGGTCTTCCTGGACTCGCTGGCCGGCTACGCCCTGGCCCGGATCAAGTTCCGCGGCCGCGGCGCGATCTTCACGGCCATCCTCGCCGTGATGGCGGTGCCGGGGGTGATCCTGCTGATCCCCAAGTTCCTGGTGCTCAACTACATCGGGATCTACAACACCTACCCGGCGCTGATCCTGCCGCTGCTCGTCGACGCGGCGGGCGTCTTCATCATGAAGCAGTTCTTCGAGAACATCCCCGTCTCGATCGAGGAGGCGGCGCGCATCGACGGCGCCAGCACGTTCCGGATCTTCTGGTCGGTGGTGCTGCCGATGTCGAAGCCGGCGCTGATCACCATCACCATCTTGTCGTTCCAGGGGTCGTGGAACGAGCTGCCGCACTTCCTCGTCGCCTCCCAGGACCCGCAGCTCTTCACGTTGACCAAGGGCGTCGCGACTCTGACGACGGGCCAGTTGGGCTCGGGCTCGCAGTATCCCATCACCATGGCCGGCGCCCTGCTGATGACGATCCCGGTGGCCATCATGTTCTTCATCTTCCAGAAGTACCTCGTCCGGGGCGGCACCGAGGGCGGGGTCAAGGGCTGACCCGGCACCGGGCGGCCCTGGTCTGCCGCCCGGCGCCGGTGTCGTTGTCGGGTGTGGGTCTCGACACGGGCGTGGGGCCCTACTCGACCACCGGAGGATCGGTGGTCGAGTGCCGAGCGAGGTGTATCGAGACCGCCCGAACGAACCAGGTCCCTACCCGGCCACCGAGGACGACGGCGGGAAGACCTCGAGCCGCGCGTCGACGACGTTGTCGAACCTGGCGTCGCCGCCGCGGATCAGCACGTGGTGACGCGACACGGTTGCGCCGTACATCGGCATCGGGCCGTCCGGCCGTACGTCGTCGAGCGTGAGCGCCTTCTCGGGCGGCAGCCGGCTGTTCAGGACCTCCAGGAGCGCGTCGTGCTCCGCGACGTCGACCTGACGCGCGGTCGCCTCGAGGTAGATCGCCTCCGCGCCCCCGATCGGCACCGACGAGTCGAAGACCGTGATCGCGACCGTCGGGCGCACCGCGATGTTGCGGGAGTGCCGGCTCTCGGGCGACGACACCCAGTAGAGCCGGCTCTCGTCGCGCGGCGCGAAGTAGGCCGGCGTCGCCCAGGGCACACCGTCGGCGTCGGCCGTCGCGAGCACCATGTACTTGTTGGCCGCCAGCAGGCGCGGCACCGTCTCCCACAGGTCCGTCATGATCCCCAGTGTGATGGGTCCGGTGCCATACGTCCTGGCTGCACTGACGACCTGTCGAGTCTCAGGACACCGGCGGCGGAGTACATTGCCGGACAGTCCGTGAAGGGAGCGTTCTGAGCACCGACCTCTCCACCAGGCTCGCTCGGGAGCTGCGTCGTACGCCGGTCAGCGGACGCGCGCTCGACCGGCATGCGATGGCACATGACGCGTCGCACTACCTGCTCGTGCCGCAGGCGGTCGCGACGCCGGCCGACGTCGCGGGCGTCGCCGAGGTGATGCGCGCGTGCGGCCGGATCGGGGTGCCGCTCACGTTCCGTAGCGGTGGCACGTCACTCTCGGGACAGGCGCTGTCGGACTCCGTGCTCGTCGACACCCGCACCGGCTTCCAGGGCGTGGAGGTGCTCGACGCCGGCGCGCGGGTGCGGGTCCAGCCGGGCGTCACGCTGCGCACCGTCAACGCGCACCTGGCGCCGCACGGCCGGCGCCTCGGCCCCGACCCGGCGAGCGAGGCGGCGTGCACCATCGGCGGCGTGATCGCCAACAACTCCTCGGGCATGCAGTGCGGCACCGAGCTCACGGCGTACCGCACGATCGAGTCGATGGTCGTCGTGCTGCCCTCCGGCACCGTCGTCGACACCGCCGCTCCCGGCGCTGACGCGCTGCTGCGCGAGCAGGAGCCCGACCTGTACGACGGCCTCGCGACGCTGCAGCGCCGGGTGCGCGACGACCCGGGGTCGGTGGCCACGCTGGAGCGGCTGTTCGCGATCAAGAACACCATGGGGTACGGCCTCAACGCGATGCTCGACCACGACGACCCGATCGACGTCCTGGCCGGCCTGATGGTCGGCAGCGAGGGCACGCTCGGGTTCGTGGCGTCGGCGGTGTTCCGTACCGTCGAGGTGCGGCCGTTCGCCGCCACCGGGCTGTTGGTCTTCGACGAGATCGGGGCCGCGACCGACGCCGTACCCGCCGTGTCGGCCACCGGTGTCGCCACGGCCGAGCTGCTCGACGCGGCGTCGCTGCGGGTGGCGCAGGCGCTGCCCGGCTGCCCCGCCCAGATCGCCCGGCTGACGGTCGAGGGGCACGCCGCCCTGCTCGTCGAGCTGCAGGCCGGCAGTGCGGAGGAACTCGCGTCGATGCAGGACGCAGCGGCCGTCGATCTCGGCGACCTGCACCTGGCGCAGGAGGCCGAGCTGACCAGCGACGCCGCCGAGCGAGCCTCTCTCTGGACCACCCGCAAGGGCCTCTACTCCGCCGTCGCCGAGGCCCGGCCGTCGGGCACCAACGCGCTGCTCGAGGACGTCGCCGTACCGGTCCCGCGCCTGGGTGAGCTCACCCGGTCGCTGGCCGCCGCGTTCGACCAGCACGGCTACGAGGGCTCGGTGGTCTTCGGTCACGCCCGCGACGGCAACCTGCACTTCCTGCTCAACGAGCGCTTCGACGACGCCGGCTCGATGCGCCGCTACGAGGACTTCACGACCGACCTGGTCGACCTGGTGCTGGGGCTCGACGGCACCCTCAAGGCCGAGCACGGCACGGGCCGCATCATGGCGCCGTTCGTCGAGCGGCAGTACGGCGCGGAGCTGACCGGCGTGATGCGTGAGGTGAAGCGGCTCTTCGACCCGACCGGGATGCTCAACCCCGGCTCCGTGATCACCGACGACCCCGGCCTGTGGCTGCGCGACCTGAAGACCGCGCCGCCCGTCGAGGAAGAGGTCGACCGCTGCGTCGAGTGCGGCTTCTGCGAGCCGGTCTGCCCGTCGCGCACCCTCACCCTGACACCGCGGCAGCGCATCGTCGCGCGCCGCGAGGTCGTCGCCGCCCGGGCTCGCGGCGACGAGGCGCTGGCCGCCGAGATCCTCGACGACTACGACTACGACGGCCTCGACACCTGCGCCGCCGACGGCATGTGCGCCACCGCCTGCCCGGTCGGCATCGACACCGGCGCGCTCGTCCGCAGGCTGCGCGCGGAGTCCACCTCGCGCACGTCCGACGCGACGTGGTCACGGGCCGCGAACCACTGGTCGGCGTTCACCCGGGCCGGATCGGCGGGGCTCACGCTCGCGGACCGGCTGCCCGCGTCGCTCACCGAGGGTGCGTCCAGACTCGCGCGGCGCGTCCTGCCCGGCCTGCCGTCGTACGACGGGGGTCTGCCGCGCGGCGGCCCGCCTCGCCCTGACGTCGACGACGCGCAGGCCGACGTGGTGCTGTTCGCGGCCTGCATCGGCTCGATGTTCGGTGAAGGCGATGCCGCCGGCGCGTTCCTGCGGCTGTGCGAGCGGGCCGGCGTGCGGGTGCGCACGCCCGCCGGTCTCGACGGCCTCTGCTGCGGCACGCCGTGGAAGTCGAAGGGCCACCTGCGCGGCCACGCGGTGATGCGCGACCGGGTGCGCGCCGCGCTCGACGTGGCCACCGACGGTGGCCGGCTGCCCGTCGTCGTCGACGCCAGCTCGTGCGCCGAGGGGCTGGGGATCCTGGTCGAGGGCTTCACGGTGCTCGACGCCACGACGTACGTCGCGGAGCGTGTCGCCCCGAAGCTGACCGTGACCCATCCGGTCGCGTCGGTGGCCGTGCATCCGACCTGCTCGACGACCGCCCTCGGCACCACCGAGGCCCTGGTCGCCCTGGCCCGGCTGGCCTGCAGCGACCGCGAGCAGGTCGTCGTGCCGACTGTCTGGGGGTGCTGTGCCTTCGCCGGCGACCGCGGACTGCTCCGACCCGAGCTGACCGCGTCGGCCACCGCGCCGGAGGCCGACGAGGTCAACCGGCGCGACTACGCGGCGTACGTCTCGTCCAACCGGACCTGCGAGATCGGCCTGACCCGGGCGACCGGCCACACCTACCGCCACGTGCTCGACCTGCTGGACGCTGCCACGCAACCGTGCTAGCCGATGCCCATGCGCCTGACTCGGACGGGCGGCAACCTCTCCAGGACGTTCCGCAACAGGTCGGGCTCGACGCGCAAGGTCAACGTCTGCGCCTACACCCGCTGGATCATCGACGACGTGGCGGTGTCGAGTCTCGCCCACCGCTTCCCGCGGCGCCGCTGAGGCCGAGCACGAGCAGCACGACGGTGCCCGCGAGGACGTAGCCGACGCCTTGGTAGGCGAGCACCGGGATGATGCCGACCCGCTCACCGAGGACGCCCGCGATGCTGGTGCCGGCGACGACGGCCAGGGTGCGGACCACCGCGATGAGGCTGTAGGCCCGGCCGCGCGCGGCGTCGTGCGTGCTGTTCTGGAAGAGCGTGGCGTAGCCGGCGCTCATCGCCGCGGCCGGGAAGCCGACGAGCACCATCCCGGCCACCGCCGGCCAGACCGCGTGGAGCGCCAGCGGGTAGAGGAAGATCGCCAGGTCGACGGCGCCGAAGGCGAGCGCCCCGGCGCCGAGCAGCAGCACGGGTGAGAGGCGGTGGCCGATCGTCGCCGCGATGACACCGCCGGCGATGCCGCCGACGGCCTGGGCCGCCGAGATCGCGCCGTACACCCGCCCGCTGCCGTCGAGCACGTCGCTGACGAACGGCGCGAAGAGGGTGCCCATGATGCCCTCACCGAGGCTGGTCAGGATCCCGAAGACGGCGAACACCATCAGCACCCGGGACGACCGGACGACGCGTACGCCGCCCACGAGGTCGTCGCGGAAGCGGTGCCAGCGGCGACCGAGCTCGTGCGCCTGTCCCTCGACGGGCTCGCGCTCGACACGGCCGCTGGTGCGGATGCGCGAGATCAGGGCGGCCGACACGACGAAGGTCAGCGCGTCGAGAAGCGCCACGGCAGGGATCCCGCCGACCGCCGCGGCGACGCCACCGAGGCCTGCGCCCACGAGCCGGCCGACCTGGCCCATCTGACCGTTGAGGGCGTTGGCGGTGACCAGCTCGTCGTCGGGCACCAGGCGCGGGATGAACGCCTGCTCCGCGGGGGCGAAGAACACCTCGATCGTCGACTGCACCACCAGCAGCAGGTAGAGCAGCCAGACCAGGTCGGCGTCCGTCACCAGCATCAGCGGCAGCACGGCCACCGCCATCGCGAGGTTGGTGCCGATCATCGTCCGGCGCCGGTCCCAGCGGTCGACGAGGACGCCCGCGAGCGGACCGGCCACCACCTGCGGCAGGTATGCCGCCAGCAATGTGCCCGCCGACGCGAGCGTCGACCCGGTGAGGTCGTAGACGGCGTACGCGATGCCGATGCCGAGGATCCAGTCGCCGCTCAGCGACACGACGTTGGCACCGAGCAGGAGGCGCAGGTCGCGCCGGGCGCTCAGCACCCGGAGCACGGCCCCCCGACCCGGCGTCACAGGTGATGTCATATCGACACCATAACGACATCATTGCGCCGTCATCAAGACATCATCTGCGTCCAGACGCGGGATAGTCCGGTGCAAAATGTGGCTCGCAGGGCCGTCGGAGACCTGATCTGCACCGGACTATCCCGGCCGGCTCCAACCATTCGCCAACCAGGCCGGCCTAGCGTGACGTGCACCACAGAGCCGTCACCCCAGTGCCGTCACGCAGCCCAGGAGGCCGTACATGACCAGGATCGAACTCACCGTCGACGGTTCGAGGGTCACCGACGACGTCGAGCCCCGCATGCTGCTGGTGCAGTACCTGCGCGAGACGCTCGGCAAGACCGGCACCGTCATCGGCTGCGACACCAGCAACTGTGGGGCCTGCACGGTGCATCTCGACGGGCGCAGCGTGAAGTCGTGCAACGTGCTCGCCGTACAGGCGAACGGGCACGAGGTCACCACGATCGAGGGGCTCGCGGCCACGGCCGAGGGCGACCTGCACCCGGTGCAGGAGTCGTTCCGCGAGTGCCACGGCCTGCAGTGCGGGTTCTGCACGCCGGGGATGATCATGCAGGCCGTCGACCTGCTCGAGGAGAACCCGAGTCCCACCGAGGAAGAGGTCCGGCTCGGCATGGAGGGCAACCTCTGCCGGTGCACCGGCTACCACAACATCGTGAAGAGCGTCCTGCACGCAGCGGGAGGTGCGAAGTGACCGCCACGCAGGAGCGCCCCGACGTCGCGAAGGAGATCGGCCAGGGCCGCCGCCGCAAGGAGGACCAGCGGCTGATCACCGGCCGCACCCGCTGGACCGACAACCTCACCCTGCCCGGGATGCTGCACCTGGCGATGGTGCGCAGCCCGTTCGCGCACGCCAAGATCGTCAGCATCGACACCGCGGCCGCCAAGGAGTCGCCCAACGTCGTCGACGTGCTCACCGGCGCCGACCTCGGGGAGTCACAGGGCGCCTGCATCAACGCGTGGGCCATCACGACCGACCAGGTCACCCCGCCGCACGTGCCGATGCCGTCCGACCGGGTCGCCTTCGCCGGGGAGACGGTTGCCGTGGTCGTGGCCCGCTCCGCAGCCGCCGCACGGGACGCGGCCGAGCTCGTGGACGTGGAGTACGACGAGCTGCCGGCGGCACTGGACCTGAAGAAGTCGCTGACCGACGAGGTGCTGGCGCACCCCGATCTCGGCACCAACAAGTCGGCGTTCTGGAGGTTCGACTCCGCCGAGGCCGGCACCGGCGGCAACGTCGACGAGGCCATCGAGAAGGCTCGTGGCGACGGCATCGTGATCGAGCGGGAGTACCGTCAACAGCGGTTGATCCCGGCGTTCATGGAGCCGCGCTCGACGGTCGTCGACCCCACGGGCGAGCAGATCACGGTCTGGTCGGCCACCCAGATCCCGCACATCCTGAGGTTCGCGATGGCGGCGACCACCGGGGTGCCCGAGTCGAAGATCCGGGTTGTCGCGCCCGACGTCGGCGGCGGCTTCGGCGGCAAGCTCCAGCAGACGCCGGAGGAGATGATCACGTTCGCGGTGGCCCGCCGGCTCGGCAAGCCGGTGAAGTACACCGAGACCCGCTCGGAGTCGCTGATGACCGCCCACCACGGGCGCGACCAGTGGCAGAAGCTGACGCTGTCCGCCGAGAAGGACGGCACCGTCACCGGCCTCAAGGTCGAGCTGACCGCCGACCTCGGGGCCTACATCGCCATCGTCGGCGGCGGCGTGCCGGTGCTCGGCGCGTTCATGTTCAACGCGATCTACAAGTTCCCGGCCTACCAGTTCAACTGCCAGACGGTGCTCACCAACAAGGCCTGGACCGACGCCTACCGCGGCGCCGGCCGGCCGGAGGCGACGTACGCCATCGAACGGCTGATGGACGAGCTCGCCGTCGAGGTGGGCGTCGACCCGCTCGCGATCCGCGAGAAGAACTGGATCAAGCACGAGGAGTTCCCGTTCACGACGATCGCCGGGCTCGAGTACGACAGCGGCAACTACGAGGCCGCCACCGAGAAGGCCAAGGCCAACTTCGGGTACGACGAGCTGCGGGCCGAGCAGAAGCAGCGCCGTGACGCGGGCGACCGGATCCAGCTCGGCATCGGCATCTCGACGTTCACCGAGATGTGCGGCCTGGCTCCGAGCCGGGTTCTCGGGTCACTCAACTACGGCGCCGGCGGCTGGGAGCACGCGAGCGTGCGGATGCTGCCCACCGGCAAGGTCGAGATCGTCACCGGTGCGTCGGCGCACGGCCAGGGCCACGAGACGGCCTTCAGCCAGATCGTCGCCGACCGGCTCGGCGTCGCGTTCGAGGACGTCGAGGTGCTGCACGGCGACACGCAGGTCGCGCCCAAGGGTTACGACACCTACGGCTCGCGCTCCCTCGTCGTCGGTGGCGAGGCGCTCGTCAAGGCCGTCGACAAGGTGATCGAGAAGGCTCGGCCGATCGCGGCGCACCTGCTCGAGGCGTCGGCCGACGACCTGGAGTTCACCGGTGGCCGCTTCCAGGTCCGGGGCACCGACCAGGGCATGGCGATCGGCGAGCTCTCGACCGCCGTGTTCGCCGCGCACAACCTGCCCGACGGCGTGGAGGCCAGCCTCGACAGCGAGGCGACGTACGACCCGGTGAACTTCAACTACCCCCACGGCACGCACCTGTGCGCCATGGAGGTCGACACCGAGACCGGCGGCGTGCTGATGCGCAAGTACACCTGCGTCGACGACATCGGCAACATCATCAACCCGATGATCGTCGAGGGTCAGGTGCACGGCGGGCTCGCGCAGGGCATCGCGCAGGCGCTGTGGGAGGAGGCGGTGTACGACGACTCCGGGACGCTCGTGTCGGGCTCGTTCGTCGACTACCTGCTGCCGACGGCGGCCGACACGATCAGCTTCGACGTCTCGCACAACACGACCGCCTCGACCACCAACACGCTCGGCACCAAGGGCGTCGGCGAGGCCGGCACGATCGCCTCGACGCCGGCCGTCGTCAACGCCGTCGTCGACGCGATCCGGCACCTCGGCATCAACGACATCCAGATGCCGTGCACCCCCGAACGCGTCTGGCGGGCGATCAACGAGGCGGGTGGTGGCCATGCCGAGACGGAAGGCGCGGCGATGCCGCACTTCGACGAGTCGACAGGCATGGAAGGCCAGACAGACCGCACGGACGGAGCAAACCAGTGATCCCCACCCAGTTCGAGTACGTCGCGCCGACCAGCGTCGACGAGGCGCTCGCGGTCCTCGCCGAGCACGGTGACGACGCCAAGGTGATCGCCGGCGGGCAGAGCCTGCTGCCGGTGCTGCGGATGCGCCTCAACGCCCCGGAGGTCGTCATCGACCTCGGCGGGCATCGACGCGCTGAAGGGCGTCCGCGACGACGGCGACGCCATCGTCATCGGCGCGATGACCACCCACCACGACGTGCTCCACGACCCGCTGGTCGCCGAGCACGCCGCGCTGATCGTGAAGGCGGAGGAGCACCTCGCCGACGCCCAGATCCGGCACCGCGGCACGTTCGGCGGCGCCCTGGCGCACGCCGACCCGGCCGGCGACCTCGGCGCGCCGGCCCTGGCGCTGGGGGCGGAGTTCGTGATCGCCGGCTCCGGCGGCACCCGCACGGTGGCGGCGAGCGACTTCTTCGTCGACCTCTTCGAGACGGCGATCGCCGAGGGCGAGCTGCTCGTCGAGGTGCGCATCCCCAAGCACACCGGCTGGGGAGCGCACTACGAGAAGTTCGTGCGGGTCGCCCACCAGTGGCCGATCGTCGCCGTCGCGGCCGCGGTGAGGTCCGAGGGCGGCACCATCGCCGAGGCCCGCGTCGGGCTCACCAACATGGGCTCCACGCCGCTCCGGGCGACAGCCGTCGAGGAGGCGCTCGCGGGCCAGCCGGCCACCGAGGACGCCGTACGCACCGCTGCGGCGAAGGCCGCCGACGGCACCTACCCGCCGTCCGACCTCAACGGCGCAGGCCGACTACCGCAAGCACCTCGCGGGTGTCCTGACGCGTCGCGCGGTGCTCGCCGCTGCGGGGGCCTGATGGAGCCCAGACGATGCAGCTGAGCCACACGTTCACCGTCCCGACCGGAGTCGACGAGACCTGGGCGCACTTCCAGGACATCGCGTCCGTCGCCGAGTGCTTCCCGGGTGCCCAGGTGACGTCCGCCGACGAGCAGAGCTTCGCCGGATCGGTGAAGGTGAAGCTCGGCCCGATCGCCCTCGTCTACAACGGCACGGGCACGTTCGTCGAGAAGGACGAGGCCGCGCACCGGTTCGTCGTCGACGCGAAGGGCAAGGACAAGCGCGGCAACGGTACGGCGGGCGCCCACGTCACGGTCTCGATGACCGATGCCGGCGGGTCGACCGACGTCGCCGTCGACACCGACCTCGCGATCACGGGCAAGCCCGCGCAGTTCGGCCGCGGGAGTCATGCAGGACGTCTCCGACAAGCTCCTCGGGCAGTTCGTCGCCTGCCTCGAGGAGCGGCTGCAAGGTCCGGGCGACGACCAGGTCCGAGGAGGAGTCCGCCCCCGTGGCGGACTCCGCCCCGGCCACCGGAGCCCACCGTCGCGCCACCCCCGCGGGTCGAGAGGCAACCACCGGCCAGCCGGAGGCTCTCGACTTGGGCGCGGCGGTGCTCCCGGTCCTCGCGAAGGCCTACTGGAAGCAGGCCCTCGGGGCGCTGGCCGTCATCCTGGTGATCTGGCGGCTCGTCGCCCGGTGACGCTACTCGCCGGCGCTCGCCCGGGCTCGACCACCGAGCAGATGTTCGTTGGTCGAGTAGCGAGCGCCAGCGAGCGTATCGAGACCCTCCCCTAGGCTCGCGGCCATGCGCGCAGCCCAGGTGATCACGACCACCGGCCCGGCCGACCTCGAGATCCGCGACGTCCCCGAGCCGACGCCCGGGCCCGACGACGTGCTCGTCGAGGTGCACAGCGTCGGGGTCGCGTTCCCCGACCTGCTGCTCAGCCGCGGGCAGTACCAGATCAAGCCCGACCCGCCGTTCACGCTCGGCGCCGACTTCGCGGGCGTCGTGGTGTCGGGTCCCGACGGGTATCGAGCCGGGCGACCGGGTGGCCGGCGTCGCGCCGTACGGCGGGGCAGCGGAGCTGGTCGCCAACCCCGCCGATCTCGACGTTCCACCTGCCCGACCACCTCAGCTTCGACGAGGGCGCGGCGCTGCCGATGAACTACCTGACCGCCCACTTCACCCTCGCCGAGCGCGCGGGGCTGCGCCGGGCGAGACGGTGCTGGTGCTACGGCGCCTCCGGCGGTGTGGGTACGGCGTCGCTCCAGGTCGCCGAAGGGCCTCGGCGCCCGCACCATCGCGGTGGTCTCGCACCGACGAGAAGGCCGAGGTGGCCAGGGACGCGGGCGCCGACGAGGTGGTGCTGCTCGACGGCTTCAAGGACGCCGCGCGCGAGCTGACCGGTGGCCGGGGCGTCGACGTCGTGGTCGACCCGGTGGGCGGCGACGTGTTCACGGACGCCCTGCGCTCGCTCGCCCCGCAGGGCCGGCTGATGGTCGTCGGGTTCGCCGCCGGCCAGGGCATCCCCGAGGTCAAGGTCAACCGGTTGCTGCTCAACAACGTCGACGTGCGCGGGGTCGGCTGGGGCGCCTACGCGATGGTGCGGCCCGGCTACATGCACGAGCAGTGGGCACGCGCTCGCGCCGATGCTGGCCGACGGCACGATCAAGCCGCCGATCGGCGCGACGTACCCCCTCGAGGAGTACGCGCAGGCGCTCGCCGACATCGACGAGCGGCGCGCCCTCGGCAAGACGGTCGTCCGCGTCCGGCTGACACGCGACGCGCGCGTCATCCACGTCGCTCGTTAGGGTGGCTGGCGTGAGCACTCTCGACGACGCCCGCCCGGGCATGGACAACGACATCCGTCCGCAGGACGACCTGTTCGGCCACGTCAACGGCACCTGGCTGGAGGACGACGAGATCCCGAGCGACAAGTCCAGCTGGGGGCCGTTCGTGTCGCTGGCCGACACCGCCGAGGAGCAGGTCCGCGTCATCATCGAGGAGCTGGCCGCCGGCGAGGGCGCGACCGACGAGGCGCGCAAGATCGGCGACCTCTACGCCTCCTTCATGGACACCGCCACCGTCGACAAGCTCGGCACCCGGCCGATCCGGCCACTGGTCAACGCCGTCGCCGGGCTGCGCGACATCCGCGACCTGGCGGCGTTCCTGGGCGAGTTCGAGCGCGTCGGCGGCAACGGCCTCTTCGGCTCGTACATCGACACCGACGCCCGCAAGTCCGACCGCTACCTCTTCAACCTCACCCAGGGCGGGCTCGGCCTGCCCGACGAGAGCTACTACCGCGACGACAAGTTCGCCGAGATCCGCGAGAAGTACGTCGCCTACCTCGCCCGCCTGCTCGACCTCGGCGACCGCCCCGACGCCGAGCAGACCGCGCGGCAGGTGCTCGAGCTCGAGACGCAGCTGGCGCAAGGGCCACTGGGAGCGCGCCGACACCCGCGACGTGCCAGAAGACCTACAACCTCACCACCCTCGACGAGCTCAAGGCGCTGGCGCCGGCCTTCGACTGGGACGCCTACATCACCAACCTCGGCGGCGACCGCCGAGACGATCGCCGAGAGCGTGCGTCCGCCAGCCGTCGTACCTCGCAGCACCTCGACACCGTCCTCGACGAGACGCCGATCGAGGCCTGGCAGCTCGTGGCTGATGGTCCGCGTGCTGCGCTCGGCCGCGCCGTACCTCACCGACGACCTCGTCGAGACCAACTTCGACTTCTACGGCCGCACCCTCTCCGGCACGCCCGAGCTGCGCGAGCGCTGGAAGCGCGGGGTGTCGCTGGTCGAGGGCGCGCTCGGCGAGGCGGTCGGCAAGGAGTACGTCGCCCGGCACTTCCCGCCGCGCGTCCAAGGAGCTGATGGACGAGCTGGTCGCGAACCTGCTCGAGGCCTACCGCCAGTCGATCGCCAAGCTCGACTGGATGAGCGACGAGACCAAGCAGCGGGCCTACCAGAAGCTCGACACGTTCCGGCCCAAGATCGGCTACCCGGTCAAGTTCCGCGACTACTCCGCGCTGCACATCACGCCCGGCGACCTGATGGGCAACGTGGCCGCGGCCGCGGCGTTCGAGACCGACCGCGAGCTGGCCAAGATCGGCTCGCCGGTCGACCGCGACGAGTGGTTCATGCTGCCGCAGACCGTCAACGCCTACTACAACCCGGGCACCAACGAGATCTGCTTCCCGGCGGGCATCCTGCAGAAGCCGTTCTTCAGCCCCGACGCCCACCCGGCCGAGAACTACGGCGGCATCGGCGCGGTCATCGGCCACGAGATCGGCCACGGCTTCGACGACCAGGGCGCGCAGTACGACGGCGAGGGCAACCTCAACGACTGGTGGACCGCCGACGACAAGGCGGCGTTCGAGGTGAAGTCGAAGGCGCTCATCGAGCAGTACGACGCGTTCTCGCCGCGCTCCCTGCCCGACGAGAAGGTCAACGGCTCACTCACCGTCGGCGAGAACATCGGCGACCTCGGCGGCCTGACCATCGGGCACACGGCGTACCTCATCGCCGCCGGTGGCGACGCCTCCGTCGAGGACCGCCGCACCGTCTTCCTGAACTGGGCCTACTGCTGGCGCACCAAGCGGCGCCTCGAGCAGGAGCAGCAGTACCTCACCATCGACCCGCACTCGCCGCCGGAGTTCCGTGCGAACATCGTGCGCAACCTCGACGAGTTCCACGAGGTGTTCGAGACCGGGCCGGGCGACGGGCTCTGGCTCGAGCCCGACCAGCGAGTCCGCATCTGGTGAGCTTCGAGGAGGCGGCGATGAACGACCACGACGAGGGCCCGACGGATCCGGGTCGAGGGCGGGCTGCTGGTGGGCCACGACGGGTCGAAGGCGGCCGGCGAGGCGCTGGTCTGGGGCGCCGGACTGGCCGCTCGGCTGCACGTGCCGCTGCACGTGCTGCGCGCCTGGAGCCTGACCAACGCGCCACGGCCCGCGACGATGGAGCCCGGCTACGTCCCGCCGCGCGCCGACTTCGAGAAGGCCGTCCACGACGCCCTCGAGGCCGACCTCGCCAAGCTCGACCTGCCCGCTGGCTGCGAGGTCGAGCTGCACGTCGCTCACGGTCAGTCGTCGGCCCGGCTGCTCGAGGCCGCCGCCGGCGCCGAGATGCTGGTGGTCGGCCAGCGCGGGGCCGGTGGCTTCCGCGGTCTCGGCTTCGGGTCGACCGCCGACCAGGTCATGCGCAACGCGCCGTGCCCGGTGATCGTCGTACCCACCTCCCACAAGTGACCTTCGACCCCGCCCACCGTCAGGGTGGCGCGCAGGTCCGGATGGAGTGGGGGCCGACCGGCGCCCGGGCCGTCGCCGGCGACGCCGACATCGCGGTCGTCGTCGACGTGCTGTCGTTCACCACCACGCTGTCGGTGGCGGTCGAGCGCGGCATGACGGTCTTCCCCTACCGCTGGAAGGACGACGGCGCCGCCGAGTACGCCGCGGCGCGCGACGCCGTGCTGGCGGTCGGCCGGTTCGAGGCGCGTGGCGACACAGGCCGGGTCACCCTGTCGCCGGCGTCGCTGGAGCAGGTGTCCGGCGTCGAGCGGATCGTGCTGCCCTCGCCCAACGGCTCCACGATCGCGTTCCTGCTCGCCGAGTCGGGAGCGCGCGTCGTGGGTGCCGGCCTGCGCAACGCACCCGCGGTGGCGGCCTGGCTGCGGCCGTACGTCGCGACGGCGCGCGGGTGGCCGTCATCCCCGCCGGCGAGCGCTGGCCCGACGGCTCACTGCGCCCCGCGGTCGAGGACCTGTGGGGCGCCGGTGCCGTCATCGCCCACCTGCTCGGGTCGAGTGCTGCGGTTGATGCAGCCGACACGGGGCAGCGCACTCAACTCCTCAGCCCGGAGGCGCGGGTCGCGGCGAGCGCGTTCCGGGCGGTGGAGCCGGCACTCGCGGCCGAGCTGGCCGGTTGCGCGGGTGGCGTCGAGCTGGCGAGCGGCGGCTTCGGCGACGACGTACGCATCGCGGGGGAGTACGCCGCGAGCGAGGTCGTCCCGGTGCTCGACGGCGACGCCTTCGGGCCGGTCCAGCGGTAGGTCGTAGGAGTAGAGCGACCCGTCCCGCTCGGGACGCGCGGCCGGGTCCTGGCGGGCGACCATGCGCAGCACCGCCCGGTTGTCCGCGGCGGTGACCACCTGCGCCCGCTGGAACCCGCGGCGGCCGAGGTCGGCCATCAGCGCCTGCGCGAGCGTGGTTCCGATGCCGCGGCGCTGGTGACCGTCGGCCACCACGATGGCGATCTCGGCCCGGCTCTCGGCGGCGTCGAGGGTCGCCGGGGCCCACAGCCCGTGGCCGACCACGAGACCGTCGACCTCCGCGAGCAGGGCCGCGCCGCGGCCGCCGACGGTCGTCAGGTAGCGCACCAGCGTCGGCGGCGGGGTGCTCATGCCGGTGAGGAAGCGCTGGAAGAGCGATCGCTCCGACAGGCCGACGAGGAGGGCCCGGACCGTCTCCTCGTCGAAGGGCGAGGCGGGCCGGACGGTCAGCCGCCCGCGGGCAGCCGGTGGCGTGTTCACGACGGTCATGAGATGCTCTCCTTCAAACAATACGAACGATCGTACGATTTGTTCTGACCGTCTGGCAAGAGGAATTGCGGAGCTACGATGCGAGCCATGGATGCGACGACGGAGGCCGGCCCGAAGGTCGACGGCCGGCAGGTCCGCGGCGACCTCACCCGCGCCGCCGTACTCCAGAAGGCGGTCGACGTCGCCTCGGTCGTCGGGCTCGACGGACTCTCGATCGGACAGCTCGCGACCGAGCTCTCGATCAGCAAGAGCGGTCTCTTCGCGCACTTCGGCGCCAAGGAGGAGCTGCAGCTCGCCACGATCCGGGCCGCGCGGCGCATCTACGCCCACGCGGTGGTGCTGCCGGCTCTGGAGATGCCCCCGGGGCTGGGCCGGCTGTGGTCGCTGAGCCAGCGCTGGATCGACTACTCGCGGAGCCGGGTGTTCCCGGGAGGCTGCTTCTTCTCGAAGGCAGCGCACGACTACGGCGCGCGCACCGGTGCGGTCCACGACGCCGTCGTGGCGACCAACCGGGAGTGGCTCGGCCTGCTGGCGGAGGCCGTCGCGGCGGCGCAGGCCGCGGGAGAGCTGGTCGCCGAGGTCGACCCGACCCAGCTGGCCTTCGAGCTGGGGGCCGTGCTCGACGGCGCCAACCTGGGCTCGCTGCTCGACGACGAGACGGTCTACGACCGGGCCGACCTGTCGATCCGCGAGCGGCTGCGGAGCGTGGCCGCCCCGGGTGTCGCGCTGCCCTGGGACGACTGACGACCCGGGCCCCTGTGGACGAGGACCACCGCGTTGTCGGCAGGGCTTGGTAGACAGGGCGCATGCCCGACACAGAGACCGTGACAGCCGCCGAGACGACGGACGTCCGCACCGCCGCCGAGGGGCACCTGCGCGCCCTCGTCGGGAGCGACGACGCCCGGCTGCGCGACGACCAGTGGTCGGCGATCGAGGCGCTGGCGGTCGACCGCCGCCGGTCGCTGGTGGTGCAGCGCACCGGCTGGGGCAAGTCGGCGGTCTACTTCGTGGCGACGCTGCTGCTGCGCGCACAGGGCGCGGGGCCGACGATCATCGTGTCGCCGCTGCTGGCCCTGATGCGCAACCAGATCGCGGCGGCCGAGCGGGCCGGCATCCGGGCGGTCACGATCAACTCCACCAACATCGAGCAGTGGCAGCCGATCAACGACGCCATCAATGCCGGCGAGGTCGACGTGCTGCTGGTGAGCCCCGAGCGGCTCAACAACCCGGGCTTCCGCGACGAGGTGCTGCCCCGGCTGGCGGCGACGGCCGGGCTGCTCGTGATCGACGAGGCGCACTGCATCTCCGACTGGGGTCACGACTTCCGGCCCGACTACCGCCGCATCCGCACCCTGCTGGCCGACCTTCCCGACGGCATCCCGGTGCTGGCCACGACCGCCACGGCCAACGCCCGGGTGACCGAGGACGTCGCCGAGCAGCTCGGTCGTCGACGTCCTGGTGCTGCGCGGCTCGCTCGACCGCGAGTCGCTGCGGCTGGGCGTCGTCCGGCTCAAGACCGCCGAGCAACGGCTCGCCTGGCTGGCCGACCACCTCGCCGAGCAGCCGGGGTCGGGCATCGTCTACTGCCTGACCGTCGCGCAGACGCAGGAGGTCGCCGACTACCTGCGCTCCGCGGCCACGAGGTCGCGGCCTACTCCGGCCAGACCGAGACGACCGAGCGGCAGGCGCTCGAGCAGGAGCTCGTCGACGGCCGGGTCAAGGCGCTGATCGCCACCAGCGCGCTCGGCATGGGCTTCGACGCCAGCCTCGGGCTTCGTCGTCAACCTCGGCGCTCCTGCGTCGCCGGTGGCCTACTACCAGCAGGTCGGGCGCGCCGGCCGCGGCACCGACGACGCCACCGTGGTGCTGCTGCCCGCCATCGAGGACCGCGACATCTGGGCCTACTTCGGCTCGCTCGCCTTCCCGCGCGAGGAGCTCGTGCGCCAGACCCTCGAGGTGCTCGCCGGCTCCGACAAGCCGCTGAGCACCGCCGCCCTCGAGACGTACGTCGAGCTCAACCGCAACCGGCTCGAGACGATGCTCAAGGTGCTCGACGTCGACGGCGCCGTACGCCGGGTGCAGGGCGGGTGGAGGCCACCGGCCAGCCCTGGGTCTACGACGCGGACCGCTACGCCCGGGTCGCCGAGGCCCGGGAGCGCGAGCAGCAGGCGATGCTCGCCTACCTCGACACCGACCGGTGCCGCATGCAGTACCTCCGCGACCAGCTCGACGACCCCGGGCCGCCGAACCTGCGGACGCTGCGACAACTGCGGCGGCATGACCCTGTCGGCCGCCGTCTCCGAGGCCGCGGTGTCCGAGGCGCACGAGCGGCTGGCCCGGCCGGGCGTGGCCGTCGAGCCGCGCAAGATGTGGCCGACCGGCGCTGGCCACCTGGGCATCGACCTCAAGGGCAAGATCTCCGGCGGCGGCGAGCGAGGGGCGCGCGGTCGCCCGGCTCACCGACCTCGGCCACGGCCAGTCGCTGCGCGGCCTGTTCCGGCCAGGTGACGCTCCGACGGCCGGTGCCCCCCGGCTGGCCCGCGCCGCTCCTCGAGGTGATGAAGGAGTGGTCGACCGAGTGGCGGCGCGACCCGAGGCGATCGTGCACGTCGAGTCCGCGACCCGGCCGACGCTGACCGCCGACCTGGCCGAGGGCCTCGTCCCGCGACATGCAGATCCCGGTGGTGGGCCGGTTACGCCATCGTCGATCCCGACGTGCAGCCCGGCCAGGGTGCGATGAACTCCGCCCAGCGGGTCGCCGCCGTCGGCCGGCGGTTCGACCTCGGCCGCCGAGCAGTCCTGGCGGGCTCCGGTGCTGCTCGTCGACGACCTGGTGGTCACCGGCTGGACGCTGACCCTGGCCGCCCGGGCGATCAGGGCGGCCGGGGCGACCGCCGTGCTCCCGCTCGCGCTCGGCACCCAGACTGACCGGGGCTACCGCTCCTGACGTGCGGGTAGTAGTCGCGCGGCGTGCCGTCGCGTTCGATCAGCGACAGCAGCTTCAGGCCGCCGACCTCGACGGTGCGCGAGCTCAGCCAGGCCAGCGCGATCGGTCGGGACGGCGACCAGCACGGCGGTGACCAGGAAGAACGCGCCGGGCCGCGCCTCGGGCAGCGCGCCGAGGCTGCCGAGGAACCGCATCACCGGCTCGTGGATCAGGTAGATGCCGTAGCCCAGCGCCGCCGACCCAGGCGAGCGGCTTCCACTCGAGCGCGCGCGGCCACGGGCCGTCGTGCAGCACGACGGCGGCCATCGCGACGGTGATCGCCAGCGCGTACGCCGGGTGCCACCACTCGCCCGCGATGGTCAGCGGCCGGGTCGCGACCAGGGCGACCAGGGCGGCCACGCCGACGACGGCGAGCACGCCGCGGACACGACCGTCCGAGCCGGACTCCTGCCGCGACGGCGACCGCCAGGGCGGTGCCGAGCCCGAAGTCGGCGGCGCGGGAGAGCGGCGAGAACCACGTCGACCAGTCCTCGATGCGGCGGCTGGGCGGACCAGGGTCTGCCAGGCGAGGTAGGCCAGCCCGACGACGGTCAGGCCACCGGCAGGGCCGCGGCCACGGCGCGGCCGCGCCCGCCCGGCTGTCGGCGCGGCGTACTCCTGCACGCGACGAGCGGCACGGACAGCGCCATCAGCACGTAGAAGTGGAACTCCACGCCGAGCGACCACGCCGGGCCGACGGTCCAGAAGATGTAGTCGTCGCTGTAGACGTGGGTGAACGTCAGGTGCAGCAGCAGGTCCTGCCAGTGCCCGGGCAGCGACGGGTTGGTCGTCGTCCAGACGACGAGCACGACGACGTAGTAGAGCGGCAGCAGCCGCGCCATCCGCCGGAACAGCAGCACCCAGCCCGGCCTGTCGGGACCCGTCGCCGAGGGCCGCCCGGGCGACGGGCAGCCAGAGCACGAAGCCCGACAGCACGAAGAACATCTCGACGAACAGCTCGGTGCCGAGCATCGCCCGGTGGGCGCCGCCGGACCACGGCCAGACGCCGTCGGCGCCGGTGCGGTTGTGCTGGTAGGCGTGGAAGAACAGGACGGCCAGCGCGGCGAGGCCGCGCAGCCAGGCGAGGGGGTACGTCGTGCGCGAGCCCGGCGACGGCACTGGCACGGAGTCCGGCCGGCGGGCGGTGAGATCGGTGGCACTCATGCGGCCTCCTCGAGGGTCGTGGTGGTGTCGGGTCGGTGCTGCTCGCGGTGCTCGGGGCGGTCCGCGGGGTGACCACCCACTGGTGCTCGCCGCGCAGCTGCTTGAGGTGCGCGACGCGGGCGATCAGGTTCTTGAACTCGGTGTAGGCCAGCAGGTTGGCGAACGCGGCGAAGACGAACCAGCGCGGCTGCGCCTTCAGCTCCGGGGTCGCCAGCCGCCAGGCGGCGGCGGTCTGCAGCGGCCCGGACACCGACACGAACAGGGTGGCCAGCAGGAACATCGGCGAGCTGAAGTCGAGCCCGCCGTCACGCCAGGCCAGGAAGCCGAGCAGCGGCCACGCGGTCATCACGATCCACGGGTAGACCTCGCGCCAGCCGAGCAGGTAGCTCACGCCGAGCTTCTGCCGCAGGCTCAGCCGGGGCGAGCGCAGGATCGGCCACAGGTGCCGGCAGGACACCTGGAACCAGCCCTGGGCCCAGCGCATCCGCTGGCTCCACAGCGCGGAGACCGTGTCGGGCGCCAGCTCGCGGCTGATCAGGCCCGGGTCGTTGACCAGCCGGCCGCCGGCCTCGAGCACGCGCATCGACGCCTCGATGTCCTCGGTGAGGTACGACGCCCGCAGCCGGATCCGCTCCAGCGCGGAGGCGCGCCAGTAGCCGTTGGACCCGCCGAAGACACCGAACCCGTGCAGGGCCGCGCGGCCCGGGTGCGAGACGGCGTAGATCTGCTCGAACTCGACGGCGACCAGCCTGGTCAGCCAGGAGTCGTCGGCGTTGCGGATCACGCAGTGGCCCTGGACGACGTCGGCGCCGTCGGCGATCCAGCGCCACGCGCGGTCGAAGGCGCCCGGCATCGGGTGGTGGTCGGCGTCGAAGATGCCGACGAACTCGCCGTCCGCCACGCGCAGCGCGGCGTTGACGTTCTGCGCCTTCGAGGTGCTGTCGTGCACCTTGACGAGCGACAGGTCGTCGTACGTCCGCGGCCATCGCCTCGAGCTCGGCCTCGACGGGCATCGGGCTCGGGGTGTTGTAGGCGAGCACGACCTGGAGCCCGCCGGCGTACTCCTGGCGCGAGGAAGTGCCGCAGCGTCTCGACGATCGTGTCCGCCTCGTTGGGGAGGTACGCCGCGATCACGGCGCTCGCTCGCGGCGCGGGGCCGGGTCGGCGCGTCGGGGACGCGTGGCGGGTCGAGGGCGTGCGCACTCTCGGCCCAGATGGTGGTGGCGGTGACGAGCAGCGCCGCGACCAGGGCCCAGTAGAGGCCGCCGGAGACGTCGAGCGCCGAATCGGTACGCCGTCACGAGGGCCAGGAACGGCAGCAGCACGCTGCCGACGGTGGCGGCGACGAACTGGTGGCTCGCCGACCAGCAGCCGACCCGCGGCTGGCGGTCGCGCACGTGGGCGCCGCGCTGCCGCGGCTGGAGGTCGCGCTGTGCCACGGACTCGTCGGCGGCCCGGGCGGCCTGTGCGCGGGCGTCGTCCGGACCCTGCTTGCGGGTGATCGGCGCCCAGCCGACGCCGAGGTCGACGACGCCGGCGTGGAACCCGAGCCGGTCGAAGACCTCGATCGCGTGGTAGGCCATCTCCTGCAGGCGCACCGGGCGCGCACCGCGGTCGGCGTGGCGCAGCCGGAGCACGAGCCGGCCGTCGTCGGTGGCGGTGACGACCTCGCCCTGCTGGAGGTACGCCGCCAGTCGGTGCGCCGCCTCGGCGGTGACCGACTCGGGAGCGCGCGCGTAGGCGGTCACGTCGTGGTGCTGCTGCCCTCGCCGTCGGCGGCCCAGGCGGGCACGATGACCGCGACGATCTCGCGCCGCATCGGGCGCCGGCGCCGGGGCCGCAGCACGTCGTCGTGGGAGCCGACCCGGCTGGCTGACAGGTCTGGCTGGTGCGGCGGACAGGGAGCTTCTGGACAGGACACTTCGGGACAGGGGAATCAGGGACACGTCGGACCTCTCGGGCACGGACCTGTGGATCCGTGGATCGCGGGGTGGGCGTGCGCACTGCGTGAGGCGCGGGGCCGGATCGGATGCCTCCGGCGGGGCGAACGTCCACCGTGCCGAGAACCGGGTGCCGGAATCAAGCCGAGGGCCGCGTGTTCCGAGTCACTGCCCGCCTGCACGCGATCAGAGGTCCGAAATGCGGCACGGCCGCCCCCGGAATCCGGAGGGCGGCCGTGCCGGCCTGCGTCACTGGGCTGGAGTCAGTGACCCATCATCGCGGCCGGGTCCGGCTGCTTCACCGGCTTGCGCGGCAGGAACCACGCGGGGATGAGGCAGCAGGCCACCAGGATCGTGGCCACGATGAAGACGGTGGCGAAGGAGTCGGCCATGTCGCCGGGCACCTTGGCCAGCACGGACTCGAGCTGGTCGGGTGCGAGGCCGAACTTCGCCAGGACGCCGGCGACGGCACCGGGGTCGTTGCCGGCATCGGCGACGGCCCCGGCCACCTGCACCGAGTCCTTGCCCTTGAGCTCGTTGGTGAGGATCACCGAGAACAGCGCGGTGCCCATGGAGGCGGCGACCTGCTGGGTGATGTTGAGCAGCGTCGAGCCCCGGGCCACGTTGTGCTCGGTCAGCGTCGCGAGCGCGGCGGTCATGATCGGCATCATCGTGCCGCCCATGCCCAGGCCCATCACGAACAGCGCACCGAGGATGTAGGGGTACGACGTGTCGGCGCCGATCTGGGTGAACATCGCCATGCCGACGGTGATGACGGCGATGCCGGTGAGCACGATCTTGCCGGGGCCGATCTTGTCGGCCAGGATCCCGGCGATCGGCATGGTGACCATCGCGCCGATGCCCTGCGGGGCCAGCAGCAGGCCGGCGCCGAGGGCGTCCTCGCCCCGCACCTGGATGAAGTAGAGCGGGAAGAGCAGCGAGGCACCGAAGAACGCGACGGCGAACAGCATCATCGCGAGCACGGCCACCGTGAGGTTCCTGTTGGCGAACAGGCGCAGCTCGATCAGCGGGTGGATGTTGCGCCGAGCCAGTGCCCACGGGACGAACGCGACGATGAGGGCGAGGCCCAGGATCGCGGTGACCAGCACCTCGGTGGCCAGGACCGTGCCGTGCTCGGGGATCGAGGAGACGCCGTACAGGAAGAGCGCGAGGCCGGGCGAGAGCAGGAGCATGCCGAGGAAGTCGAAGCTCTCGGAGGGCTCGACCGAGTCCGCGGGCAGCACCCTCCAGGCGTAGACGAGCGCCACGATGCCGATCGGCAGGTTGATCAGGAAGATCCAGTGCCAGGAGGCGACGTCGATGAGGTAGCCGCCGATGATCGGGCCGAAGATCGGGCCGAGCAGCATCGGGATGCCGAGCACGGCCATGACGCGGCCGATGCGCTCGGGGCCGGCGGCGCGGGTCAGGATCGTCATGCCGAGAGGCATCAGCATGCCGCCTCCGAGGCCCTGGAGGACGCGGTAGGCGACGAGCTGCTCGAGGCTGCCGGCGGTCGCGCACAGCACCGACCCGGCGGTGAACAGCGCCACTGCCAGCAGGTAGAGGCGCTTGGTGCCGAAGCGGTCGGCCGCCCAGCCGGTCATCGGGATGACGGTGGCCAGGGCCAGGGTGTAGCCGGTCATGGTCCAGGCGACCTGGGCCGCCGTGGCGTCGAAGTCGCGCTGGAAGGTCTCGAGGGCGACGGAGACGACGGTGATGTCGAGGATGGACATGATGGCGCCGAGTACGACGACACCAGCCACCATGAGAACGCCCTTGTCGAGGCGGTCGTTGGGTGCCGACGGGGTGTTGTCGGGCTCGGTGGAAGGCTTGATGCTCACAGGCCCAGCGTATTGGTTGCCTCGAACAACCAGCCAATGGTTATTGCGTGAGGTCGCCCACGGGAACGATCTGTCGGCGCGGGGCGTTAGCGTCAGGTCCGCCGCACTACCGAGAGGTCTCCTGCGTGAGCTTTGTCCCCGTCACCGGCGCCGCCACGTTCGCCTCCGGCGAGCCACCTCGTGACGGGGTCGTGGAGTTCCGCGACTCGGTGACGGGGCGACGCACGGTCAGCCTGCCGGTCCGGGCAGCGCTCCCGGTGCTCACGAAGGCGCAGGCCGCCGACGACACGCACGCCAGCGTCCGGCTGCTCGCTGGAGCAGCGCTGCTGGGCATGCGGCTGGTGGCCGCCGGCAAGTTCCAGCCCGACCCGGAGGCCGGCCGATGGCGGCCCGCCGGCCTCGGGCCCGACGACGAGGAGCGCATCTCCCGACTCGGCCTCTCCCTCGCGTACGGCGAGCTCGACGCGGCCGGGGCCGAGGGCATCGCCCGCCGGATGATCGACGCGGTCGTCGACGCGATGCCGCGCAGCGCACCGCACGCCCGCTCGGCCGAGCGGCCCCGGCTGGTCCAGCGCGACGAGCCGCTCGGCGACTACGCCAACCGCCTCCAGGCCCGGCTGGCGAAGCACCGGACCGCCGTGCCGGACAACCGGCCCCAGCTGGTCAGCCTGTCGCTGCGCGTCGAGGCGGCCGACGAGGAGTTGACCGCCGGCACCGTGCGGCTGGTGCTCCAGGTGCACGACGAGCGCAACCCGCTGCACGTCGCCGACGCCGGGGTGCTGTTCACGGAGTCCGGGCCCGACGCCAGTCACGGGTTCGGCGACCGGGCCCGCACCCACGCCAGCGTGGCGCTGCGCGCTGCCGCCGACGCGTGGCCGGTGCTCGAGCGCTTCCTCGAGCTGCGCGTGCCCGACCAGCTCACCCTCGACACCGACGAGCTGGTCAGCCTCCTCGACGAGGGGGTCGAGGCGCTCGAGCAGCGCGGGGTCAGTGTGCTCTGGCCACGCAGCCTCGGTCGCGACCTCACCGCGACCGCCGTACTCGACCACAAGCGGGCGTCCGGAAAGCGCGAGGAACCCTTGCAGACGGGGGTGTTCGGGCCCGACGCGCTGTTCTCCTTCGACTGGCAGATTGCTCTGCACGGCGAGCCGCTCAGCGAGGACGAGATGGCGCAGCTCGCGCACGCCGCCGGCCCGATGCTGAAGCTGCGCGACAACTGGGTGATCGTCGACCCGCGCATCGCGCGCAAGGCGAAGAAGCGGCTGGTCCGTTCGGTCAAGCCGGTGCAGGCGCTCGCCGCGGCGCTGACCGGCGTCGCCGAGATCGAGGACATGCCCGAGCAGGTCATCGTCGGTGCCTCGTTGCTCAAGGTGCGCGAGCAGCTGGTCAACGCCGCGACCCGTGAGCCGGTCGAGATCCCGCCGGCGCTGCGGGCCGAGCTGCGCGACTACCAGAAGCACGGGCTGACCTGGCTGGCCGACCTGACGTCGCTCGGCCTCGGCGCGTGCCTGGCCGACGACATGGGACTCGGCAAGACCGTCACCCTGATCGCGCTGCACCTGCACCGCGGGTCCGGCCCCACACTCGTCGTCTGCCCGGCGTCCCTGCTCGGCAACTGGGAGGCCGAGATCCGGCGGTTCGCCCCGGGTGTCGTCGTACGCCGTCACCACGGCGCCGGCCGCGACCTCGACGGCGTGACCGACGGCTTCGTGCTCACCACCTACGGCACGATGCGCAACGACGCGGCCCACCTCGACGAGGTCGGCTTCGACCTGGTCGTCGCCGACGAGGCGCAGCACGTCAAGAACCCGCAGTCGACGACCGCGCGGGCACTGCGCACCATCCGCAGCCGCGCGCGGGTGGCGCTGACCGGCACCCCGGTCGAGAACAACCTCACCGAGCTCTGGGCGATCCTCGACTGGGCGACGCCCGGCCTGCTCGGCAGCCGCAACGCCTTCCGCAAGGTCTGGGCCGCCCCGATCGAGGGCGGAGTCGATCCCGACAAGGCGCGTCAGTTCGCCGACCTGATCGGCCCGTTCCTGCTGCGCCGCCGCAAGTCCGACCCCGGCATCGCCCCCGAGCTTCCGGCCAAGACCGAGACCGACCACCTGCTCGGGCTGACCCGCGAGCAGGTGGTGCTGTACGAGTCGTTCGTGCGCGACTGCATGGAGCGCATCGAGCGCGCGGACGAGGACGTCCGCCGCGGGCTGGTGCTCAAGCTGCTCACCGGCCTCAAGCAGATCTGCAACCACCCGGCGCACTTCCTCAAGCAGGCCAACCCGCGGCTGGCCGGGCGCTCCGAGAAGCTCGACCTGCTCGACGAGGTGCTCGGCACCGTGCTGGCCGAGGACGGCGCCGTGCTCGTGTTCACCCAGTACGTCGCCATGGCGAGGCTGCTCGAGCGCCACCTCGTCACCGCCGGCGTACCCCACCAGTTCCTGCACGGCGGCACCCCGATCCGCGAGCGGGAGAGGATGGTGGCGCGGTTCCAGGCGGGCGACGTGCCGGTGTTCCTGCTGTCGCTCAAGGCCGGCGGCACCGGCCTCAACCTGACGCGCGCCGACCACGTCGTCCACATCGACCGCTGGTGGAACCCCGCCGTCGAGGACCAGGCCACCGACCGCGCCTACCGGATCGGCCAGACCAAGCCCGTGCAGGTGCACCGGCTCGTCACCCAGGGCACGATCGAGGAGAAGATCGCCGAGCTGCTGACCCGCAAGCGGGCGCTCGCCGACTCGGTGCTGGCGCGGGGCGAGGCCGGCCTGACCGAGCTGTCCGACTCCGAGCTGCGCGACCTGGTGGAGCTGCGGCCCCAGAGCGGTTCGACACAGGTCGACCCATGAGTGCGGTCACCCACCCCCGCTTCCGACCCAGGTCGGGCGGGCGCGGCTCGACGTGGTGGAGCAAGGCCTGGGCGCGCACGATCGAGGAGTCGGCCTACGCCGTCGAGGACCTCCGCGCAGGCAAGGCGCTGGCGAGGCGGGCGGCGGTCGGCCACATCGTGGTCTCCGAGGGCCGGTTCGTCGCGCCGGTCGACGAGGGCGACGACACGTTCACCGTCGAGGGAGCGGTCGAGCGGCTCGACGACCAGGGCATCGCGATGCTCGTCGACGTCGTGGCGGCCGGTGCCGGCCGCATCGCGAGCCTGCTGGCCGGTGACCTGCCCCACCCGTTCGTCGAGGCCGTCGAGGAGTCCGGAGTCGAGCTGCTGCCCTACTCCGGCGAGCTGTCGTGGTCGTGCTCGTGCTCGGCCTGGATGGACCCGTGCCGGCACTCCCTCGCGGTCGGCACCCAGCTCGGCTGGCTGGTCGCGGCCGACCCCTTCGTGCTGCTGCTGCTCCGCGGGCTCGCGCGCGACGAGCTGCTCGCGCGGCTCCAGAGCCTCGGCTCGGCAGCCGCTGCCGACCAGCCCGGCGTGGCCGTCGACGACCTCGACACCGGCCTCGACGCAGCCCTGCGCGCCGCCCGGATCCTGGAGATCGCGGGTGACCCGGACCGGGAGATCGACCACCTGGTCTGAGTGGTCAGGCGCTCCTCAGGGCTCGCAGGGCCATCCCGGCCAGGAGGTCGCTCATCGCCTCCCGGGGCAGGAAGGCGCTGTGCGGTGTGGAGTTCAGCAGTCCGAACACCGCGTGCACGCGGGCCGCTGCGGCCAGCTCGTCCACGTCGGGCTCGAGGGCGCGCACCTGGGCGGCCCAGAGGGCGACGTACTCGCGCTGGAGCTGTCGCACCTGCTCACGCGCGTCGTCGGGCAGCGAGGCCCAGTCTCGGTCCTGCACGATGATGAGCTCCTGGTGCGACAGCGCGAACGAGACGTGCCAGTCGACGAGCGACGCGAGCGCGGCCGCCGGCTCGCCGGCCTCCTTCACCCGGGCACTGCCGACTCGGAGCAGCTCCTCGCTGATCGACACCAGCATCTCGGCGAGCATCGCGTCCTTCGACACGAAGTGCTTGTAGAGCGCCGGCCCGCTGATGCCGCACGCGGCGCCGAGGTCGGCGACGGAGACGCCGTGGAACCCGCGGGAGGCGAAGAGCTCCGCCGCGGTGGCGAGGATCTGCTCGCGGCGACTCATGGCTGAGAGGTTAGTGGGTGTTAACCGGTCTCGGCGCGCGCGCCGCGGGGTGGACAGCCGAGGTTAACGATCATTAACCTGAGTGGGTGAGCGAACGCGTGAGCCATCTCAGGGACCTCGTCGACGACCTGCGCGAGAAGCTGGCGGTGGCCCGCCAGGGTGGCTCCGAGAGGGCGCGCACCAAGCACACCGACCGCGGCAAGCTGCTCGTCCGCGACCGCGTCGACCGGCTGCTCGACCCGGGCAGCCCGTTCCTGGAGCTGAGCCCGCTGGCGGCGTACGGCATGTACGGCCGCGACGACAGCGACGTGAACGCCGTCCCGAGCGCCAGCATCGTCACCGGCATCGGCCGCGTGAACGGTCGCGAGTGCATGATCATCGCTAACGACGCGACGGTGAAGGGCGGCACCTACTACCCGATCACGGTCAAGAAGCACCTGCGCGCGCAGACCGTGGCGGCCGACAACCACCTGCCGTGCATCGCGCTGGTCGACTCGGGCGGCGCGTTCCTGCCGATGCAGGACGACGTGTTCCCCGACCGCGAGCACTTCGGCCGGATCTTCTACAACCAGGCCAACCTGTCGGCGCGCGGCATCCCGCAGATCGCCAGCGTGATGGGGTCCTGCACCGCCGGTGGCGCCTACGTGCCGGCGATGTCCGACGAGACCGTCATCGTCAGGAACCAGGGCACGATCTTCCTCGGCGGCCCGCCGCTGGTGAAGGCCGCGACCGGTGAGGTCGTCACCGCCGAGGAGCTCGGCGGCGGCGACGTGCACGCCCGCACCTCCGGCGTCGTCGACCACCTCGCCGACGACGACGCGCACGCGCTCGACATCGTGCGCGGCATCGTCGACACGCTGCCCTACGCGCCGGGCTTCGAGACAGGTGCAGCGCGCCTTCCTCAACCAGCGGCGGTCGCCGACGTCGAGGAGCCGCACGAGGACCCCGCGACGCTCTACGACGTCATCCCCGCCGACACCCGCACGCCGTACGACGTGCGCGAGGTGATCCGCCGCATCGTCGACGGCAGCAGCCTGCACGAGTTCAAGAAGCTGTACGGCGAGACGCTGGTGTGCGGCTTCGCACGCATCCACGGCCACCAGGTCGGCATCATCGCCAACAACGGCATCCTGTTCAGCGAGTCCGCCCTCAAGGGCGCGCACTTCATCGAGCTGTGCAACCAGCGCGGCATCCCGCTGTTGTTCCTGCAGAACATCACCGGCTTCATGGTCGGCCGCGAGTACGAGAACCGCGGCATCGCCCGCGACGGCGCCAAGCTCGTCACCGCGGTCGCGTGCAGCGTGGTGCCGAAGTTCACCGTCGTCATCGGCGGCTCGTTCGGCGCCGGCAACTACGGCATGTGCGGCCGCGCCTACGACCCGCGCTTCCTGTGGATGTGGCCCAACGCGCGCATCTCCGTGATGGGCGGCGAGCAGGCCGCGTCGGTGCTCGCGACCGTCAAGCGCGACGGCATCGAGGGCCAGGGCGGCGAGTGGCCCGCTGACGAGGAGGAGGCCTTCAAGGCCCCGATCCGCGACACCTACGAGCACCAGGGCTCTCCCTACTACTCGACCGCCCGCCTCTGGGACGACGGCATCATCGACCCGGCCGACACCCGCCGCGTCGTCGGCATGGGTCTGGCGGTCGCCGCCAAGGCCCCGATCCCCGCGCCCTCCTACGGGGTGTTCAGGTTCTGATGATGAAGACACTGCTCGTCGCCAACCGCGGAGAGATCGCGCTTCGCGTCTTCCGCACCGCCCACCGCCTGGGCATCCGGACCGTCGCGATCCACACCGACCTCGACGCAGGGGCTCCGCACGTGGTGGCGGCCGACGTCGCGGTGCGGGTCGAGAGCTACCTCGACATCGACGCGGTCGTCGCCGCTGCCCACGAGACCGGGGCCGACGCCGTGCACCCGGGCTACGGGTTCCTCTCCGAGCGGGCCGCCTTCGCACGTGCCCTCGAGGCGGCCGGCATCGTGCTCGTCGGTCCTTCGGCCGAGGTGATGGACAAGATGGGCCGCAAGGACGCCGCGCGCGAGATCGCGCTGGCCGCCGGCGTGCCGGTCGTGCCGGCGTACTCCCTCGAGGACGATCCCGCGTCGTTCGCCTATCCGGTGCTGGTGAAGGCCGCGGCCGGTGGTGGCGGCAAGGGCATGCGCATCGTGCGCGCGGCCGCCGACTTCGCCGACGCGATGGCGTCGGCCAAGCGCGAGGCGAGCTCGGCGTTCGGCGACGACACGATCCTGGTCGAGAAGTACGTCGAGAGCGGCCGCCACATCGAGGTGCAGGTGATGGCCGACGCACACGGCAACGTCGTCCACCTCTTCGAGCGCGACTGCTCCACGCAGCGCCGGCACCAGAAGGTGCTGGAGGAGGCGCCGGCACCGACGATCACCGCCGAGCAGCGCGCCTCGGTCACCGGATCGGCGGTCGCGCTGGCCCGGGAGGTCGGCTACGAGAACGCCGGCACCGTGGAGTTCCTGCTCGACAGCGACACGGGGGAGACGTACTTCCTGGAGATGAACACCCGCCTCCAGGTCGAGCACCCGGTCACCGAGATGGTGACTGGCGTGGACCTCGTCGAGCTCCAGCTCATCGTGGCCGACGGCGAACCGCTGCCCATCGGCCAGGTCGACATCCGGCTCGACGGGCACGCCATCGAGGCGCGGGTGTACGCCGAGGACTCCTTCGGCGGCTTCCTGCCCCAGGCCGGGGCGACGTCGCATCGTGAGGTGGCCCGCCGGTGACGGAGATCCGCGTCGACCACGCGCTCGAGCCCAACCAGGTCGTCAGCACGGCGTACGACCCGATGCTGGGCAAGGTCATCGCGCACGGACCGGACCGCGAGAGCGCCCGGCTGGCGCTGGTGGCCGCTCTCGACGACACCTCGATCCTCGGCCTCACCACGAATGCCGGGTTCCTGCGGGCGCTGGTGGCCAGCGACGAGTTCCGCGACGCGACGATCGACACGGCCTGGCTCGACCGGGTCGAGATCGGCACGGACGTGCCGGCGCCCGACGACGAGCTGCCCCGGCTGCTGCGTCTCCTGGGTCTCGGCGATGATCACCGCGATGGACACCGGCACCGACACGGGTGGGGCGTTCCGGGCCGACGGCTTCCGGCTCGGCGGCCCGCCGGCGCCGACCCTGGTCGAGCTCGACCGACCGGTGGTCGTCGCCGAGACGTCGATGGGGCCGCCGGCACCGTCGACGGGCGTGCCGGTGCGACAGCTCTCCGCCGACGACCACGTGCTCGACGCCGTCGTCGACGGCCAGCGGGTACGCGCGGTCGTCAACGTCCAGCCGCACGTCATGGAGGTCGCCTGGCAGGGCCAGCGGCACGTCTTCGTGCGACCCGACCGGCTCGCCGACACCGCCGACGTCGGCGACGGATCCATCACCGCCCCGATGCCCGGCACGGTGCTGGACGTCCGGGTCACGGTCGGCCAGGAGGTTGCCGAAGGTGACGTGCTCGGCGCGATGGAGGCGATGAAGATGGAGCTGAGCCTGAAGGCGCCGTTCGCCGGCACCGTCACCGAGGTCGACGCGGTCGTCGGCCAGCAGGTGGCACTCGGGGCGACGCTCTTCGCGGTCCAGGCGGCAGACGGATGACCCTCCCCACCGAGGTAACCATCTACGAGGTCGGCCCGCGAGACGGGCTGCAGAACGAGAAGACCGTCGTGCCCGCCGAGGTGAAGGTCGAGTTCATCCGGCGCCTCGTCGCTGCCGGGCTCCCGATCGTCGAGGCCACCAGCTTCGTGCACCCGACCTGGGTGCCCCAGCTCGCCGACGCCGCCGAGGTGATGACGGCCCTGGGCGACGACGGCCGCGAGCTGCCGGTGCTCGTGCCCAACGAGCGCGGCCTCGACCGCGCCCTCGAGCTCGGCCTCAAGCACGTCGCGATCTTCGGCTCGGCCACCGAGACCTTCGCGCAGAAGAACCTCAACCGCAGTCTCGACGAGCAGTTCGCGATGTTCGAGCCGACCGTACGCCGTGCCCGCGAGGCCGGCCTCGACGTGCGCGCCTACGTCTCCATGTGCTTCGGCGACCCGTGGGAGGGCGCCGTACCCGTGGAGCAGGTCGTCTCCGTCGGCAAGCGGCTCTTCGACCTCGGCGCGAGCCAGCTCAGTCTCGGCGACACCATCGGCGTCGGCACCGCCGGCCACGTCAAGCAGCTCATCGGCGCCTTCGGTGAGGCCGGCATGGGCACCGAGCACCTCGCGATGCACTTCCACGACACCTACGGCCAGGCGCTGGCCAACGCCTTCTCCGCACTGCAGGAGGGCATCACCACGTTCGACGCCAGCGCCGGCGGCCTCGGCGGCTGCCCCTACGCCGAGAGCGCCACCGGCAACCTCGCCACCGAGGACCTGGTCTGGATGCTCACCGGCCTGGGCATCGAGCACGGCGTCGACCTCGCCGCCGTGGTGGCCACCAGCGCATGGATGGCCGGCCACCTCGGCCGGCCCAGCCCGTCGGCCGTCGTACGCGCGCTCACACCGGCGCAGGTATGAGCGCGCGCGATCGTCTCAGGGGCCACTGCTTCATCAAGGTATGTGGGTGAGACGCGACTTCCCACGGCATGCAAGCCATGGGAAGCAACGGTTCGTCGACATACCTTGATGAAGCAACCAGCAGCACCGACGACCACCCGACCTCCTAGACTCACGGCCATGAGCCGGGCCGTCTACCTGCACGTCGGAGCGCCGAAGACGGGCACGACGTACCTCCAGGACCGGCTGATGCGCAACGCCGAGTCGCTGGCCGAGCACGGCGTGACGATCCCGACCAAGCACCGCTTCATCGACGCCGACCTGTTCCACTTCCGGGCCGCGCTCGACCTGCTGGGGCAGGACTGGGGCGGCGATCCCGGGCACGCCGACGGCAGCTGGGACTCCCTGGTCCGGCGGGTACGACGCGCGCCGGGCTCCTCGATCATCAGCCACGAGATCCTCGCGGCTGCGAAGGCCGACAAGATCGCGAAGGCGATGAACGACCTCGCCGGGCTGGAGGTGCACGTCGTCTACTCCGCACGCGACCTCGGCCGTCAGCTGCCGGCCGCCTGGCAGGAGTCGATCAAGCAGGGTCGCAAGTGGACGTTCCGCCGGTTCCTCAACAAGGTCGAGCGCGGTGAGACGTGGTTCCAGAAGGCCCTCGACCTGCCGACGGTGCTCAACAACTGGAGCGTGAAGCTGCCGCCCGAGCGCGTGCACGTGGTGACCGTGCCGCACGACCGCGCCCAGGACCACCTCTGGCAGCGGTTCGCGGAGGCCTTCTCGATCGACCCGGCGTGGGCACCCAAGGACAGCGAGCGCGCCAACCGCTCGCTCGGCATCGCCGAGACCCAGCTGATCCGCCGGCTGAACCGCCGGCTCGAGCTGACGGTCCGGCGAGAGCAGACCTACGACGCGCTGATCCGCGAGCTGCTGGCGCAGCGCGAGCTGGTGAGCCGCGAGTCGCTCCCGGTGCGGCTGCCGCCGGCGCGCTACGAGTGGGCCGACCAGCAGGCCGACCTGTGGCTGGACTGGCTCAAGGGCAGCGGGGTGCACGTCATCGGCGACGCCGACGACCTCCGGCCGCGCCGGCCGCCCGAGGGCACCGAGTGGCACGACCCCGACCGCGTCGGCGCCAAGCTGCAGCTCGACGCCGCGCTCGACGCCCTCAGCGTGATGACTCGGGAGGCCGCCGCGCGACCCGACCCCGAACGCGCCCTGGGTCACCGGATCCGCGAGAACACCAAGCGCTTGCGGCGCCGATGAGCCAGCCGGGGACTCTCGGAGCCGACCGGGCCTGGGGCTGGGTCGAGCACCTGCGAGCCGGCGGCACGACCGGCTGGCGCGACTTCAGTGGTACGACGAGTGCGTCGGGTCCTGGCCACGGCCGCGTCGTACCCGGTGCCCAGCAGCTCGAGCTCCTCCGCCGGGTCAATGCGGTCGCGCGACCGGCGCCGGCCCTGGCCGAGCGCATCCTCGCCGCCAGCGCTCCCGGCCGCGGGCGACCCGACCTCGAGCTGGTCGGCGCGGCCGAGGAGTCGCCCTTCGGAGCGCGCCCCGTCGACCCCGGCGACCTCGGCGACCACGAGCTGCTGCGCGTCGCCACCCACCTGATCGCGGAGGACGTCGCTGCGGCCGGCGTGCCTCCGGCCCGCGAGCCGGCCATGGTCCGGCCGTGGCGCGAGCGCTACCGGCTGGTCGGCGACCCGTTGCTGAGCGACCCCTTGCGCCGCGACCTGATCGCCCGCGGTCACGGTCCCCGGTCACGGGGCGAGATCGTCGTGGTCGGCACCGACCTCGGGCGG
Source organism: uncultured Actinomycetota bacterium (assembly GCA_963825755.1). GTDB lineage: Bacteria > Actinomycetota > Actinomycetes > Propionibacteriales > Nocardioidaceae > Nocardioides. The sequence continues at coordinate 61,517 of CAWGUS010000007.1, forward strand.
ATGCTGTCCGACGCCTGGACGGTCCGCTGCTTCGGCCAGGGCGCCGTCCCGTGGCCGGCCTTCGTGGACGCGGTGGCGGCAGCGTCGCCGCCTGCCCCCGCGCATCGATCTGCCGCGCATCGCCGAGACCTGGGCCGAGCGCCGCGGCGCGGAGCGTGTGCACGTCGTGCTCGACCCGGCGGCACTGCCGGGCCGCGTCGGCGTACGCCGCCTCGCGAGGCCAGAGAGCCGGCCGGCCGACGCCGCCGAGCTGGCCCGGCGGGTGGCGGCGATGCTGGGCCTGATGGTGACCCCGCCGGTGCGTGGCGAGCTGATGATGCGCGGGTTCTGGCCGCGGTTGGCCGACGCGCCCGGGCAGCCCGCCGGCGTACCCGCTGAGCACCACGGGTGGCTGGCCTCGCGGGCCACCGCGATGGCCACGGAGCTCCGTCTCGCTGGCTACGCTGTGCACGGCGAGCTCGCGACCCTGGTGCCCCCGCCGGAGCAGGAGCCGACGCTGCCGACCACCGGTGGCGCGCTCGAGCTGGCGGTCCGGACGCTGCTGAGTGCTGGTGCAGAGATGAAGGAGGTGGCGCGGTGAGCAAGCGGGTGCTGGTGCACGTCGGCACTCCCAAGACCGGCACCTCCCACCTCCAAGACGTGCTGCACCGCAACCGCGAGCGCCTCGCCACGCACGGCCTGCTGTACCCGGCCGAGCGGTTCGACGAGCACTTCCTGGCCGCGCTGGACCTGATGAAGCTCACCTGGGGTGGGCTCGAGCTGCAGGCCGTCGGCGCCTGGGACCGGCTCGCCGCCGACGTGCGCGCGTGGCCGGGCACCTCCGTCGTCAGCCACGAGATCCTGGCCACCGCGTCACGCACGCAGGTCGACCGCGCGCTCACCTCGCTCGGAGCGGACGACGGGGCGCAGATCCACCTGATCCTGTCGGTGCGCGACCTCGTGCGGCAGATCCCGGCCGAGTGGCAGGAGAACGTCAAGCACCGCAGCGTCATCACCTACGAGCGCTTCCTCGAGGTGATCACCGACCCCGAGCGCGACAGCCGCATCGGCACCTGGTTCTGGGGTGTGCAGGAGATCCCCGACATCGTCAACCGCTGGGGCGCGACCATCCCGCCCGAGCGCATCCATCTCGTGACCGTGCCGGCGCCGGGCGCGCCGCGAGACGAGCTGTGGCGCCGGTTCAGCCTCGCGTTCGGCCTCGAAGGGCTCGACCTCGACCTGACCCCCGAGCGCGCGAACCCTTCCCTCGGCGTGCCCGAGACCGCGCTCCTCCGGCGCGATCAACCGCAAGGTCGTCAAGGTCGTCGACCCGGGCGACTACCGCCCGCTGGTGCGCGAGCTGCTCGCCCACCAGACGCTGTCGGCGCGAGGCCGGTCGTCCCGGCTGGCGCTGCCGCCGCACCTGCACACCTGGGCGCAGGAGGTCTCGCAGACCTGGGTCGACGACATCGAGAAGCAGGGGTACGACGTCATCGGCGACCTCGCCGACCTGATCGGTCCGCCGCCGCCCACCACCTACGCCGACCCCGACCGCCCCGACGAGGGCGAGGTCGCGTCGGCGGCGCTCGACTCGATCAAGGCGCTGCTCGTGGAGACCACACGCCTCCGCCGGGTCGAGGACGACCTCAATCGCGAGCTCGCCGACACCCGGTCGCAGCTTGAGCGGGCCTACCTGCGCCCGACGTACAAGATGCGCGAGAAGGTCGTACGCCGTCTCGAGTCCGGCCGCGTCGGGGCGGCTCGGGCTGGCGGCCTACCGCCGGGTGCGCGGCAGGAGCTCGCGGTCGGCGTAGCGGCCGATGCGCCAGGTCGCGAAGGCGTCCGCGCTCAGCCCGACCAGCCCGCCGATGACCGGAACCCGCCTGCCGACGGTGGTGGCGAGCCGCTTGCCCGCCACCTTGGTGATCAGGTCGGAGGCCACCACGGCCGCGATCAGGGTGTCGAGCTGCTCGTCGTGAGCGGGTGCCGTCGCGATCGCCATCGGCGGCGCGGGGAGCTTCTTCTTCTTGACCAGCGCCTTCACCGCGTCGTCGCCGAGCAGGCAGGCGAGGATCGCGTTGCGCACCTTCGGGTCGTCGAGGTCGTAGCCGCGGAGGTGGGCGATACCGGCGATCATCCGGCACTGGATGAGCGCGAGGCCGGTGATGTTGGCGGGGATCGTGAAGGCCGCGGTCACCAGGCCGCCGAGATTGGTCACGAAGCCCTGGGCGCCGGCGAGCCGGACGTGGTTCTCGATGACCTCGTGGATCGCGCGGTCGACGTCGCCCTTCTGCTCGGCCAGCTGCTTGTCCGCGGCCTTGGCGGCCGGCGGCAGCGGCCCGACACCGACGATCGCGCGGGTCACGCTATATCGCATATGATCACGATATACCGCAACTCGCTATAGGTTGTTGTCGAAGTGAGGAGGCGGCATGGACGACGGATCAGCCTTGCGCTTCGTCGAGGGTGAGCGGCTCGACGGCCGTCTCCTTATCGACGGCGTCTGGCGTACGGCCGATGCGAAAGACCGGCTGGAGGTCTTCAACCCGTCCTCCGGGGCTCTGCTCGGCTGGGCCCCCGCCGGCGGCTGAGGCCGACATCGACGCGGCAGTGGCCGCGGCGCGGCGGAGTTTCAATAACGGGGCGTGGACAGGTTTCGCGGCCAGCGAGCGCGCCAAGATCCTCTGGCGGGTGGGAGACCTGATCGACGCCGACCGCGAGGCCATCGCCGCGCTGGAGGTGCGCGACAACGGCATGCCGCTGACCATGGCGCTGTTCATGGTCGGGCCTGAGCGCCGAGACTTTCCGCTACTACGCCGGCTGGTGCACCAAGATCCACGGCCAGACCGCCGAGCTCTCCAGGCCGGGCGCTGAGTTCCATGCCTACACCCTGCGCGAGCCGATCGGCGTGGCCGGCCTCATCGTGCCCTGGAACGTCCCCTTCAGCGCCGCCTGCCACAAGGTGGCGGTCGCGCTGGCCGCCGGCTGCAGCTTCGTGCTGAAGCCGGCCGAGGAGACGCCGTTCACCGCGCTGCGGCTGGGCGAGATGCTGGTCAAGGCGGGCGTGCCAGCCGGCGTCGCCAACATCGTCACGGGTTTCGGCGAGACCGCCGGCGCCGCGCTCGCCGGCCCACGCCGACGTCGACAAGGTCGCCTTCACCGGCTCGACCGAGGTCGGCAAGAAGCTGGTCCAGGCCGCCGCCGGCAACCTAAAGCGCTGACGCTGGAGCTTGGCGGCAAGTCGCCGGTGATCGTCTTCGCCGACGCCGACCTCGACGCGGCGGCGGCGGGCGCCGCGCGGGGCGTCTTCACCAATTCGGGCCAGGCCTGCATCGCGGGCTCGCGGGTGTTCGTTCAGCGCGGCGTGTTCGACGCCTTCGTGGAGCGGCTGAAGCGGCATGCCGAGGCGCTGCAGCTCGGCGACGGCTTCGAGCACAGGCGTCGACCTCGGCCCGCTGATCTCCGCAGCGGCAGCTCGACCGGGTCTGCGGCCTGGTCGAGCGCGGGACACAGGAGCGGGCGGGCCTGGTGACCGGCGGCCGGCCGCTCGACCGGCCCGGCTACTTCATGGCCCCGACCGTGCTGACCGACCCGGCGCCCGGCGCCGAGATCCTGCGCGAGGAGATCTTCGGCCCGGTGGTGACCGTGATCGGCTTCGACGCGCCGGAGGAGGCGATCGCGGCCGCCAACGACACCGAATACGGCCTCGCCGCCGCTGTCTGGACGCGCGACATCAAGGCGGCCCACCGCACCGCCAAGCAGCTCAAGGCCGGCACCGTCTGGCTCAACTGCCAGCTGGTCACCGATCGGATGATGCCGTTCGGCGGCTACAAGCAGTCCGGCTGGGGCCGCGAGAGCGGCGCTGAGGGCCTCGACGCCTTCCTCCAGACCAAGTCCGTCATCGCAGCCCTCTAGGTTCCGGCACATCATGGACATCCGAGCCGCCGTCGCGCGCGAGCCGAATCAGCCCCTGTCGATCGAGCGCCTCAGGCTCGACGAACCCCGGCCCGACGAGGTGCTGGTCGAGGTGATCGGGCGCCGGCATCTGCCACACCGACCTCGCGGTGGTGCATCAGCACCTGCCGATCCCGATGCCGATCGTGCTCGGCCACGAGGGCGCGGGCCGGGTGGTGAAGGTCGGCGCCGGGAGTCGATGACCTCGTCCCCGGCGACCACGTGGTGCTGACCTTCGGGACCTGCGGCGCCTGCGAGAGCTGCCGCGCCGACCATCCTGCCTATTGCGCCGACTACGCCGGGCGCAACTTCGCCGGCCGGCGCAAGGACGGATCGCCGACCCTGACCGACAGCCGACGGCGCTGCGATCGGCGGCGTCTTCCACGGCCAGTCGTCCTTCGCCACCCACGCTCTCGTCCAGCGCCGCAGCGCGGTGAAGGTGCGCAAGGATGCGCCGCTGGAGCTCCTGGGCGGCTTCGGCTGCGGATTCCAGACCGGCGCCGGCACGGTGATCAATGTGCTCAGGCCGCGGCAGGACGCGACCTTGGCCATACTCGGCGCCGGCGCGTTGGGCTTCGCCGCCCTGTTCGCGGCAAGGCGGCCGGCGTGCAGCGGATCGTGGCGGTGGACCGAGTCGCCTCGCGTCTCGAGCTGGCGCGCGAGCTCGGCGCCACCCACGTCATCGACACCTCGACAACCGACCTGGCTGAAGCCTTCTCTGCGCTGGGCGGGCTCGACTACGTTGTGGAGACCACTGGCGCGCCGGTGGTGGCCCAGGCCGCGATCGCCGCGCTGAAGGGCTGTGGGGTCTGCACGCTGCTCGGAGGGGGCGCCGAACGGATGATGACCATCGATATGATGGCCTTGATCCGTGGCAAGGTGATCCGCGGCGTGGTCGAGGGCGACGCCGATCCCCAGGCCTTCATCCCGTATCTGGTCGACGAGTTCATGGCCGGCCGCTTCCCGATCGACCGGATCTCGCAAGCACCTATGCCTTCGACGAGATCAACACGGCCGTAGAGGATGCCGCGTCCGGGTGCGACCATCAAGCCGGTGCTGCTGTTCTAGGCGGGTTCGCGGTCGCTCCGCAGCACCCGCTCTTCCATCCGCAGGAGGAAAATCAGGGACAGCAGGCAGGCGCCGGCGACTGACCAGAAGAGAGCAGCAACGTCCGCGGCGTCGCCGGTCCGGGCCGAGGTTCCGCCCGCGCCGATCAGCAGAGCGCCCATCCCCGCCACCATCAAGGGCGCTGCCGAGCTGCCGGACGAAATTGTTGGTCGAGGTTGCGACGCCGAGCTCATGGAACTCGACCGAGTTCTGGATCGAGAAGGTGGTGATCGGCATCAGCGTCCCCGTGCCGACGCAGAGGACGACCAGCAACGCCTCCACCACCCAGAGCGAGGGCGAGCGGCCAGCCATCAGAGCGGCGGTTGCGGCGGCCAGGACGGCGATGGCGAGACCGATTTCCGCCACCCTGCGATAGCGCAGCGACCTGACCATGGTCTGGCCGGCCATGACCGAGCCCACGGCGCCGGCCGCCAGCATCGGGACCAGCGCCAGCCCCGCCGCGCTCACCGACAGGCCGAGCGTGTCTTGGAAGTAGGCCGGCAGGAACGTCATGAGGATTAGCATGACACCCTGGGTGAAGGTCGCGGCGAGGGTGCCGTTCAGCACCAGTGGCGATCTCAGGATGTGCACCGGGATTAGGGGTTCTCGCGCGCGCAACAGCCGCCAGGCGAACAGCACCCAGAGCGCGCCGGATAGAAGCAGCATCGTCGTGGCGCGCCCGCCCCGCGTCGGGGCCCGCGGCGCCCAGCAAGCTGACAGTGGCGCCCACCAGCAGGGTCGCGCCCAGGACGTCGATCGGGCGCGGCCGCTGGTGTCGCGGCAGCCGCTTGAGCGCGAGCTCGCCGATCCCGAGGGCCAGCAGGCCCAGCGCCGCACTTAGCCAGAACAGGCTGGTCCAGTGCAGATACTCGGTAATCAGGCCACCGAGCGTCGGCCCGGCCAGCGCGCCCACCACGAAGTTGGTGGTCATGTAGACCTGGTAGCGGCCGCGCTCGCGCGGCGCGATCACGTCGGCCACGATGATCAGTGCGATGGCGATCAGGGCACCGCCGCCAACGCCCTGGAGGGCCCTGGAGGCGACCATGGTCCACATGCTGCCCGACAGGGCGCAGCCGACCGATCCGGCAATGAAGATTCCCAGCGCGAGCTCCAGGGTGCGCCGGCGGCCCCAGGTGTCGCAAAGCTTGCCAAACACTGGGGTCGAGGCGGTGCCGGCGATGAGATACGCGGTGACGATCCAGTGGCCTTGGAGCGGATGGCCGAGATCGCGGGCCATGGTCGGAAGCGCGGGGGCGACGATGGTTTGGCTGAGCGTGCCGACCAGCATGGCCAGTAGCACGCCGATGACGATGATGCGGATGTCTCGCAGCGACAGCACGCCGGGCGCGGGCGCGGCGCTGGTCAAGCCGGGGCCCGGCCGGACGCCGTGGCCTCGTCGATGAGCCCGAGCATGCTCTCGGTGTCGCGCACGTCGGCAAAGCAGATGGAGAGGTTGAGCAGGGAGGCGTTGTGCTCCTCGTCGCTCAGCGCCGCCGTCGCGTCGGACATGAAGAAGACCCGGTAGCCCAGGGCATAGCCATCCCGTGCGGTGAACTCGCAGCAGGCGTTGGTCATGGCCCCGGTGATGATCACCGTGTCGATGCCGCGCTTGCGCAGTTCCTCGTCGAGCGGCGACGAGTTGGCGGCGAAGGCGCTGTGCCGGTATTTATTGATGACCAGATCGTCGGGCAGAACGTCCACCTCGGCGTAGACCTCATGCGCCGGATTGCCTGGTGCGAGGACCTTCCGCAGCGCCGCGATCTGGGGTGCGACCTGCTTTTGCCAGGGCGCGAGTCGACGCCGGGCCCGTCGCCGAAGGTCTGCCGCAGGAAAACGACTGGCGAACCGGCCCGGCGTGCGGCGGCGATCAGGCGATTGACGTTGGGGATGATGGCCAAGCCGTAGGTCGTGGCCGCCATCTTGCCCGAGCTGAGGAAGGCGTTCTGAAGGTCGACCACGATTAGGGCCGTGCCAGCGGGATCGACGGCAGCGAAGCTGTTCATCATCTTCGCGCGGCCGGCGGCCCAGTCGGGGAGTGGTTGGATCTTGTGCATGCTCGGTCTCAGCGTCGGGTCTGCAGCGAGTGGTAACCCCAGTGCTTGCGCGCCTGGCGCAGGGACTGGCCGGCGTCGATGGCGGCGCGGATGTGCTCCTCGGCCGCGTGGATATCCTCTGCCGCCTCGAGGATCTCCGCGATGCGGGCGGCCGGGGCCGCGACGAGGCCGTCGCCGTCGCCGCGCAGCCAGTCGCCCGGTTCGACCCGGACGCCGCCGATCGAGACCGGCACCTGGGTCGCCTCGACCCGCACCCGGTCCTTGCCGGTGCGCATCCAGTTGCCGCGCGAGAAGATCGGGTAGTGGAGCTCGATGGAGCGGTCGACGTCGCGGCAGACGCCGTCGATCACCGTGCCGCCGATCTTCCGCCGCGAGGCGGTGGAGGTGAGCAGGTCGCCCCATACGGTGGCGTCGAGCCGGCCCTGGTTGTCGAGCACCACGACCTGGCCCTCGTCCAGGTCATCGATGTAGTCGCCGACCGTGCCGGCGTCCTGGCCGACAGGGCCGTAGCGCAGCGTCCAGGCCTGTCCGGCCAGACGGAAGCTGCGGTCGAGCGGCATGATGCCGAAGCACTGGCAGGGGATGGCGAGCCGATCCATGGCGTCGCTGAGGTCGGTGCAGCTCAGCGCCTGAATGCGGGCGAGGATTTCGGCGGACATCAGCGCTCCGTCAGCATGGTTTCGTAGGAGGCGCCCATGACCTCGGACACAGGCTTGCCGGCGCGCACGTCGGCGGCCATCAGCCGCTCGCGCTCGGCGATCTTCTCGGCCGAGGCAGACGATCTCCTCGGCCCTGTCCTGCGGCACGAAGACCACACCGCTGGCGTCGGCGATCACATAGTCGCCCGGTGACACCACGACGCCGGAGATGATGACCGGCGTGTCCCAGTCGTACTCGATAACGCGGCTGCGGGCCGTCACCGGCACGGCGACCCGGGCGTAGACGGGGAGCTCGAACTCGCGGCTCTCGTCGACATCGCGACAGGCCCCGTCAATGATCACGCCCTCGACGCCGCGCGTCTTGGCGGCGAGCGACAGGATGCCGCCCCAGCCGGCCGCGTCGGTTCTCGCGTTATTGGCGACTACGATGACGGAGCCCGGACCGGAGGCCTCTACGGCGGCGGTGCAGAGGTGGCGCTTCGAGGCGCGGCCGTCGTCGGGCCCGAGCTGGACGGTGACGGCCCGGCCCGCGATCCGCCGGCCGGTCGAGAGCGCGCCCAGGCCGAGCGCAGCTCCGGTTCGGCCGGCGCGGTCCATGGCGTCGGAAACCGCGCAGGCGTCGAGCCTGGAAAGGCGGGCGACTAGGTCATCGCTCATTGGATACCTCCGGACTGTCGGGAACGATAGCAAGCGCGTCACACTGGACCAACATGCCGTGGCCCAGGGCGTAGTTCATCAGGTGGCGCGCCGGGCGCGAGGCGGGATTGGGGAAGCGCTCGACCCAGGCGGCGTTGATCAGCGGCCGCGCCTCAGGCGTGGCGACCCAAACCGTGACCTTGAGCACGTCGTCGAACTGGGCGCCGGCCTCGGCTAGGATGGTTTCGAGGTTCTCAAACATCCGGGAGACCTGTTCGCCGAGGTCGGCAGGCATCTCGCCGGTCGCCGGATCGACCCCGCGGACGCCGCCGGTGGCGACGAAGGGTCCGACGCGGCTCGCCGCCGGGATGGGATTTGCGCCGTGTTCAAGGCCCCGCACGACGATGCTGCGCCGGTTCGTTCCCGCGCTCATTCCCGCCATGTCTCGCCTCCCGGCAGGTCGTAAATGGCGATGGTGGTCTCGCCGCCGCGCAACTGCTGGAAGATCTCAATTTCCTTGCGGTCGCGCGTCTCGGACTCCTCGACCGCGGCGGCGGCCTTGGCTGTGGGGATGACCACCACGCCGTCGCTGTCGCCGAGCACCAGGTCGCCAGGATTGATGGTGACGTCGCCAATGGTCACCGGGTCCTGCAGCGCGCCCTGGCCGTAGGGATCCTTGCCGGTGCCGCGGATGCAGACCGCGGCGGAAAAGACCGGGAAGCCCAGCGCCGCCATCTGGCGGGCGTCGCGCACGCCGCCGGAAATGACTAGGCCCGCGATCTTTCGCGCCTGGGCGGCGACGGCCATGACCTCGCCCCAGTAGCCGAACTCGGTCCCGTCGCCGACGTCGATGACCAGCACTTCGCCAGGCTCGGCCGACGCGATCGCGCGGTGGAGCCAGAGGTTGTCGCCTGGCGGGCTTTTCACTGGGAAGGCCGGCCCGCAGACCTTCTGGTCGGGCGCGATCGGTTTGATCTGCGAGGGCAGGGCGCCGATGCGGCCCGCCGCCTCGTGCAAGGGTGGCCGTGGAAAGCTCTTCGCCCGCGACCAGACCTCGTCGGAAATCTTGCTCATCTTTAAGGCCTTCGGGTCACAGCTTCAGGCGAGGGAAGACCTCGCGCGCATTTTGCTCGTAGATGCGCGCCCGATCCTCGTCGGTGAGGCTCTCGATCCTGTCGATGGTGTACTTGAAGTCCTCCATCGAGCGGCCCGTCTTGGGGTCGATGGCCTTGCCGCTGCCTGGACGCTCGGTGCCGAACAGGCAGCGGTCCGGACCCCACGGTCTTGAGCAGCAACTCCAGCGCATCCTTCGCGTGCACGTCGGTATCGAAATAGAACTGCCGTCAGCGCGTCGTCGAAGGTGGTCAGGTCCGCGGGCGGCTCGGGCAGAGGATCGCCGGCCCAGCCGGCATTCTCCAGTTCGCGGAAGTATGCGGCGATGTGCGGCTTCTTGGTCGCCTGGTCGAGGAACCAGTGCGAGCGCCAGCGGCCGATCTGGTAGGGGATCGAGCCTCCCCCGTGGCTAATCATCAGCTTCAGCCTGGGGAAGTCCTCGAACACGTCGGAGTGGATCACCGAGGTGATCGCCAGGCTCTCCTCGGTGGCGAAGTGCTCGTCGTAGGTCTCACGCCCGCAGCAGCCGGCGCTGTGGATGTGCACCGGCACGTCCAGCTCGATCACCCGCTCCCACAACGGATACCAGTAATTGTCGCCGAGCCGAGGCGAGGTTCCGCGCCCCTCGGCCGGATCGGGGTTGAGCAGCACGCCGACGAAGCCGAGCTCGTTGATGCAGCGGTCGAGCTCGTCGAACACGATCTCGATTGGATGGCCGTCGACCTGGGGCAGGCCGGCGACGCCCCGGAAACGGTCCGGGTACATCTGCACGGTCTCGTAGATCAGGTCGTTCTGCAGCCCGACCCAGGTGTCGACGTCGCGCGGCACGTTGTGGGAGTGCCAGAGGGTGAAGGGCCGGGGCGAGATCAGCTGGATGTCGGTGCCGACCTTGTCCATCAGGGCGACGCACTCGGCGGCTGACTTTTCCAGCTCGCCCGGGGCCATGAAGCGCTTGCGGTACCACTCCTTGGCGTGCTGGCCGTTGGAGGCGTGCAGCACGGTGCGGATGGCGAACACCGAGGACGGCGTGAGCAGGTGGGCGTGGGCGTCGATGATCATGCTGCGTCCTGGGGGGAAGCCCGCCAGACCATGAAGCCCAGGCCGATGCCGGTGCCTCCAGGCGTGCGGTAAACGGGGATGTATTCGGGCGCTTCGGCCGAAAGCGCCTGCAAGCGCGCCGCCGGCCATGACCCAGTTCAGGATCTCGGAATTGCCCGAGCGCAGGGCGTGGGGTGGGATGCCTGCCAGCGCCGCGCCGTCGCGCTCCTGAAGCGCTTTCAGAACCCTGCCGTCGAGGTCGGCGTCGGTGGCGAAATGGCTCAGCCCGCCTGACGCTACGACGCAGATCCTCAGGTCGCCCGGCGCGGCTTCGAGCGCTTCGGCCAGGGCTTCCCCGATCTGCCAGCAGCGGCCAGGGCGGGGCACATTGGGCGGGAAGTAGGTGTTCAGCAGCAAGCGGCAGCACGGGCACGTCGGCGCGGCTGAGCAGCCGATCGATGACGAAGCCGTAGGCGTGGCCGAAGCCGTGCTTCTTGGGATCGTCCACGGACTTGGCGATCGCGACGTCGACCCCGGCGTCGATCATGCCCTCGACGACGGCATTGGCCAGTTCGGGCGCGGCGCGGTGGCGATGGACGGTGTCCATCATGTAGCCGACGTTCGCCGCCTGGTACCAGGCGGGCAGATTGGGCGAGACTTCGCCCTTGGGATAGGTGACGACCTCGTCGCCGACATAGATGGCGAACGCCGGCATGTGGGCCAGGCTGAACAGCTCCTCCTGGTCGTCGCCGATGACCACCACCACATCGGGCGCGGCGCGCCGGATCTCCTCGGCCAGCCGGTCGAGCGCGGTCTGAGCGGCGGCGGCCTGTTCGGCAAAGCGTTCGGGCGTGGCGTCGGGCGCATGGCGGCCGCCGACCTCGGCCTCGAGCTCGCGGTAAGAGACAACCCGGCCGTCGGCCAGGAAGACCTTCTCGCGCTTGAGGTCGTCCTTCCCGCGCTCCTCCCAGAGCGCCGGGTCGATCGCCGAGCAGGGGGCTGTGCGACGTCCCGATCCCGAGGACGATGCGGCTCATCGCGCGGCCTCCCGTCCGGGCGCCTCAGAGGTCGAGCACAAGCTTGTCCCCTTTGCAGCCCGAGCAGCAGATCATCATCGTCTTGTTGGCTTCCTTCTCGTCCTTGCTGAGGATCGAGGTCGCGGTGCTCGGGCAGGCCCTCGAGCACCGTGGTCTCGCAGGTGCCGCAGACGCCTTCCATGCAGGAGTAGGGGACCTGGACCCCGGCATCGAGCACGGCGTCGAGGATGCTCTTGCCCGCCGGCACGGTGATCGCCGTCCCGGTCCGCGCCAGCTCGACCACGAAGCCGCCATCGAGCGCAGGCGCGTCCTTGGCGGCGAAGTATTCGACGTGGACGCGGTCCGGACGGTCGTGAGCGCCGTGGCCTGCTCGTAGGCCTCCAGCATCGGCAGCGGGCCGCAGCAGTAGAGGTGGGCGTCCTCGGGCGCGAGGGAGACCACGGCGGACGAGGTCGAGCAGCTTGCCGCCCCGCTCACCGTCGTAGTTGTAGATGACCCGCGCCGGGTCGCCCGCCGACAGCTCGCGAAGCTCCGGCAGGAAGGCGGCGTTCTTGCGCGTGCGAGCGCAGTAGTAGAGCCGCCACGGCTTGCCCAGCGAGGATAGCCTCCGGATCATGCTCAGGATCGGGGTGATGCCGATGCCGCCGGCGATGAACAGCGACTCGCCGGCCGCCTCCTCGAGCGGGAAGTTGTTGCGCGGCGCCGAGATGGTCAGGGTGTCCCCTGGGCGCAGTCCTTCGTGGACGTGGCGCGAACCGCCGCGGCTGGCGGGGTCGCGGTTGACCCCGATCACATAGCGGTGCCGTTCGCCCTGGTCGTTCAGCAGGGAGTAGCTGCGGACCAGGCCATTCGGCAGGTAGAGGTCGATGTGCGAGCCGGCGGTGAACGGCGGTAGCTCCAGCCCGTCCAGATGAGCGCAGGTCGAAGGACAGGATCCCGTGCGCCTCGTAGGTGACCGAGCGGATGCGGACCTGGACTTTCTCTGGAATGGTCACGGCCGGCCCCCCCACCGAGGCGGATCTCCCGGCGCTCGCGCGCGGACTGAAGTACGGCGAGGCAGACCTCGACCGTGGCGCGCCCGAACCGGCCATCGTGCAGCGCAGGCTTGCCATCGACAACGGCTCGGCGGAGTGCTTCCAGCACGTCGCCGCGGCCTGGCCGCCAGGGCGTCATGGGCGCGGGGACCTCGCGCACGCCGCCATGCCAATAGACTGTGACGCCGTCGGCCGAAGGCCGCATCTCGCCCCGCTCGCAAGTGACCACCATCAGGCCGAAGTGGGGCTGGTGAGGCGGTCGAGTAGCGCTCAGTCCGGAGCCATAGCCGTAACGCGAGCGGCGCATCTCGAGCTCGCTCGGCAGAGACCGAGCAAAGCATGCCGGGCGCCGCCGTGTCCGGGCTGCTTGGGATAGCCGCCTTCGCTGACCCAGCCGTGCAACTCGTCGCTGTCGAAACCGTCGTAGCCGCTGTAAACCAGTGAGGCGGCCGCGCCGTCCTCGAACTCGAGCAGGACCGTGCAGGCGCCTTCGGTCGGGCGCTCGGGATCGAGCTGGGCGGTGACCGCGCGGACGCTGCGCACGCGGTGCGTCGACGAGGGTTCGCACCATGTCGACCTGGTGGGGGAGCTGGTTGAACAGGATCCGCCGCCGAGGCTGGTGTCGAGTTCCTCGGGCCGGCGCGGCCGATATAGGAAATCGGTATAGTTCCAAGCCGCAATCATGGCCGGGCGGCCGAGGTCGCCGGCGATCAGCTCGCGCATCACCTGCAGCGAGGGGTCGAAGCCGTGGGTGTGGCCGACGATGAGCGCGACGCCGTTGCGCTCGGCCGCCTCGATCATGGCGTCGCAGTCGACGAGCGAAAGGGCCATGGGCTTCTCGACCACCACGTGCTTGCCGTGCTCGGCGGCCAGCACCGCGTGCTCGCGGTGGAACTGGTGGGGCGTCGCGACATAGACAGCGTCGACGTCGGCGCGGCGCACGAGGTCGGCGACGTCGGCATGGGTCGCGACCGGGTGGTCGGCCTCGAACCGGCTGCGCAGCACCTCGTCGAGGTCCGCCGCGCCAGCGAGCGCGAATGCCGGGTGGGTGTCCGCCGCCGCCGCCATGACGCCGCCCGCCATGCCGAGCCCGACCAGACCGAGCCTGATCGGGGCCGCCTCGGGCGAGGCCGAAGGGTCCGGCCGGGCCTGGCTCATTCGGCCGCGACCACGCTCGCGTCCGATGGGATGCCCGCCTCCTCGCCGTACTCGCGCAGAAAGGCGTCGAAATTGTCGATCTTGCAGACCTTGCTGATCGCCCGGACGCGGAAGCTCTCGGGCTTGGAGAGCATGGGCGGCTCGATGCCGTTCTTCAGATCTTCGGCCATCTTCAACAGGCGTCGCCGCGCGGTGACCACCGCCCGGTCGGAGCTGACCAGGTGCTCCTGAGTGCGGTCGACGATGCCTGGGTCTTCGTCCCCTATGGTCATCGAGGATTCGGCCAGCGCTCGGTCCTGGTCGTGCACGCCCCAGATGCCACTGTAGTTCACCGAGCGCTGCATCTCGCGGTCGAGCTCGTAGTCGTTCTCCTTGCTGGCGACTGGCAGAAAGGTGTCGATGACATAGCCGCCGGGCAGGGCGAAGAGGCCCTTGTGCAGCCGCGGCGGGAACAGGGCGCCGGAGGCATAGAGCCGATGCTCGTCCTCATTCAGCGGCCGGTCCACCCGGTAGCCGAAGGTGAAGACCGTGGTGTGGTTGTCGTCGATCGGCACCCAGGCGCGGCCACCGCCGGAGACGAAATCGCCCGGGGCGTGCGGGATCAGGCTGAACATCGGCGCCATCCATTGGGTGACGCGCCAGAAGTAGTCGTCGCCGCTGCGTCCGGCGCGCGCCATAGGTGAACCCGTAGGGCGTCTCGCGCAGCTCGATCACCGGGGCCGCGTCGTCGGCCAGATGGGCGCCGGTCGGCTTCATGCTCGATTCCGCCCGGTCGAAGTCCTTGTGCAGCCAGCTGATATGCGAGCTGTCGATCTCGCCCTCGAGGCCCTGGGACCAGTTGGTCCGCTGCAGCCAGCGCGCCGCGTACTGGTGGCCTAGGAGGGACGTGGGCGTACTCGATCGCCGGGAAGTCGGGCTGGCGCTCCTTGGGACCCATGTAGACCCAGACCACGCCGCCGGTCTCGTGGGTGGCGTAGGCGGGGATGCCGACGTTCTTCCGGATGTCCGGGGCGTCGGCGGGGACGTTGGGCGTCTCCATGCAGTTGCCGTCAACGTCGAACTTCCAGCCATGGTAGGGGCAGCGCAGACCACATTCCTCGTTGCGCCCGAAGAACAGCGGCGCCAGCCGGTGCGAGCAGTAGGCGCGGATGATACCGACCCGGCCGTTAGTGTCGCGGAAAGGCAACCAGCTCCTCGCCCAGGATCTTCAAGCGCACCGGCGCGCCGTCGGGCTCGCCAACCTCGCTGGTGAGGATCGCGGGCAGCCAGAAGCGTCGGAACAGCTCGCCCATGGCCGTGGCTGCGCCGACCCGCGACAGGGTCTCGTTGGCTTCTCGCTTCAACATTTCAGCCCCTCGTGGCACATGGCCGTCGGCGTCGGTCGGAGTTCCGGACCGTCATCAGCGCGCCCCCGCCGGTAATTCGTTGCGCGGGTCCTGACGCAGCACCAGGTTCCACAGCTCCATGCCCGTCGGCGCCTCCTGCTCTTCGATCAGGTGGCCCACGAGGCCGGCACAGCGGCCGACCAACGCCAGACCACGGGCCATGTGGGTGCGGAAGGCTCATGTCGCAGATCATGGCGCCCACGGCGCCGGCGGTGTTGGCGCGTAGCCGCTTCTTCAGCTTGACCTCGGTCGCCTGATCAATGGCCAGCAGCAGCCGCCAGTGCAGGCCGAAGTAGCCGTTGCGCTCGGAGACCGCGCGGAGGGTCGGGATCCGTGGGTCGCCATTGATGTGGATATGGTGGCCGAGTCCGGCGAGCGGCCTCTTCGCCACGCGACGGGCGTCAATCAGAGCCTCGGCGGCGGCGCGGACTTCCTCGTCGGAGGCGTCTGGCGACAGTCCCTTCGCGCCCTCGAGCAGCATCAGGGCGGCGTTCTCCATCGAGCCCAGGAAGACGCTTCCGGCGCCCAGCAGGCCTGCCGCCACCGCCGCCTGCAGCGCCTCGGGCGCTCCGGTGTAGGTGAGTCTCGCAGCGATCGCGCTCGGGGTCAGGCCATGGTCGGTCACCGTCACGAGGATGGCGTTGATCATGTCTTTCTCGTTGTCCTGGCACCGCCGGCCCAGGGTGACGAGCATCATCATGTCGACGAAGTCGATCTGGCCGATCAGCTCCTCGGCCAAGTTGTGGCCGCGGACAGTGATGGCGGCCGGGGT
>CAWGUS010000008.1:0-266434 GCA_963825755.1 uncultured Actinomycetota bacterium
GCTAGGCCACATCCTGCGAGGCAGGATCGTGCTCGACACCGCGATCGAACTGACTCATAGCTTGCAGCTTCCGAGGCTCCGATCAGGGCCGCTGGCACAACTCGAGCTCCCGGTGATCGAAGCGAGCGATGTCGCGACACAGCTCGTTCAGCAGCTTGACCAAATCCGAGATCGGGTGGTCGCCATAGCCCATGCGCGCACGACTCAGATCGGTACCGCGAATGCACTCGTACCTTCCGCTCTCAACGCGGTGTTTGGTGGGCGCTAAGGTTCACCGCCGACCAGCCGTGACTCGTGACAACAACATGGCCGAGGAACCGCACACCGACCGTTCCTGCCGCACCCTGCACCTCGGCGGTCGCCTGCCGGTCCGCATCGCTGGGCTCAGGGTCGCCGCTCGGGTGGTTGTGCGCTAAAGCGAATGCACGACCGTCGTGGCGAAGGACGGCGTTGAGGATCTCGCGAACCGGCAGCAGGGAGCGATCGATCGATCCCTCCGATACGACGACGGTCCGCCGTAGTCGGTTCGCCGCGTCACACACGAGCACGAGGACGCGCTCACGGCGGAGTCCGTCGAGCTCTCGGCGCGCCACATCTGCCACGTCCTCCGGCCTCCGAATGACGACCGCTTCGTCGCGCCCGGTGGCTCGCCGGCCAAGTTCGAACGCAGCGACGAGAGCGGCTGCTTTCGCGGCGCCAACCCCGCTTCGAGCCGCCAGCTCCTCCGGTCGCGCCGACGCGACGGCGCGCAGGCTGCCGTACTCGGCCAGCAGCGCTCCCGCGACGTCCAGCGCGCTGGCGGCCCGGGTGCCTGTGCGGAGCGCGAGCGCGATCAGCTCCCGCTCGCTCAGTGCGCCGGCGCCTCGCGCCAGCAGGCGTTCACGCGGCCGTTCGTGCGACGGAAGCATGGCCATCAGCACCGGTGCATCCACTCGCGCTGGAGACCCAACCGACGCCGGAGTCTTCGTCATCCGGGCAATCTAGCGCTGAGATCGCCGTTCATGACGCGACTGCGCACTTTCGTGACGAAGCTGTTGCGAATCACGGGACCTCGCTTCGCGAAGGGTGAGCGAGGGGACTCGAACCCCCGACCGCCTGGACCACAACTAGAATTCTTTAGATTTGTTTATCTAGTTTATCGACGTTTTGCAGGGCTTTCGTCAGGTAGCGTCAGATTGAATCTGATCGCCTTGGTACTTTCTTGGTACCTTGAGCGCCGATTCGGGAGGTAGCATTCGGGCCATGCTGCCCGACGAATCGGTGTCCAAGCGCCCCTCCTCCCCGGCCCGGTCGGGCCCGCGACGGTCGCCCGGCACCGGCTCGCTGTTCATCGCGCGCGACCTCGCCGGCCGCGAGACGTACTACGGCAAGTGGCGCGTCGGTTCCGAGCAGATCAAGCGGCGCATCGGTCCGAAGCGGATCCCCTCGACGCGCGAGGGACTGACGCGCACGCAGGCCGAGGCGGAGCTGCGGCGCATGATGAGCACGCTGCAGCAGACGAGCACGATCGGAGGGCGCATCACCGTGGCGGAGGGCGGCGCGCTGCTCATCGAGAGCATCACGGCGAAGGGCCGCAAGCGTGCGACGATCCAGACCTACGAGTCGCACATCCGCGTGCACCTCGCGCCGTTCTTCGCCGCGAAGCGCCTGGACCGCATCGGCCGGCGCGAGATCCAGGCCTTCGTGCGTCACATGACCCGCACGGGGCGGTCGACGAAGACGACGTTCAACGCGCTCGCCGTCCTGCACGGGATCTTCGAGCTGGCCCGTCGCGAGGAGTGGGTGCTCGTCAACCCATGCTCGCTCGTCGACAAGCCGCGCTCGGCCGAGACCGACCCAGACATCCACTTCCTCGATCTCGAGGAGGTCGAGGCGCTGCTGCGCGCGGTTCCCGATGACGACCTCGGCCGCGTCGAGCGCCCGATGTACCTCGCGGCCGCGATGACCGGGATGCGCCAGGGCGAGCTGCTCGCGCTGCGCTGGCGCGACATCGACTGGACGGCTCGGCGTGTCCGCGTGCGCCGCAACTTCGTGCGCGGCGAGTTCGGCACGCCCAAGTCCAAGCGCTCGTCGCGCAGCGTGCCGCTCGCCGATCGCCTCGCCGGCGAGCTCGACCTCCTGCACCAGGCGACGCCGTGGCGCGGCGACGAAGGCCTCGTCTTCGCCCACCCGCACACCGGCAAGCCGATCGACCGCTCGAAGCTGCTCAAGCGCTTCAAGGCAGCGCTGCGGGCGGCCGAGGTGCGCGAGGTCCGCTTCCACGACCTACGCCACACGTTCGGCACGCGAATGGCGGCCCAGGGGATCCCGATGCGCGCGCTGCAGGAGATGATGGGCCACCGCGACTTCAAGACGACGCTCATCTACGCCGACTACACGCCCAGCGCGCACGAGGCCGAGTGGGTCGAGGCAGCGTTCGCGCCGCCGGCCGAGCTCGGCCCCTCCGGGCTCCCGGTTCCCCCGGCGAGCGGAGCCTGATGCCTCGCCTCAGCTACTTCTACGGGATCACCATCGCGATGTACTGGCGCGAGCAGAACCATCCCGTCCCGCACTTCCATGCGCAGTACGCCGAACACCTCGCGTCGATCGGCGTCGACGGCACGCTCCTCGCGGGGTCGCTACCGCCGCGAGCGCTGCGGCTGGTCAAGGAATGGGCGCTCGCGCACGAGGACGAGTTGCTGGCCAACTGGGAGCGCGTGCGCAACCTCGAACCCCTGGTCGCGATCGACCCGCTCGCCTAACATCAATCGCATGGCCGAGATCCCCCCTCTCGTTCACGTCACCGACGTCGAGGTTATCGGCGATCATCGCCTGCGCCTGACGTTCGAAGACGGCGCCATGGGAGACATCGCCTTCGGCGACCACGAGTGGCGCGGGGTGTTCGAGCCGCTGCGCGATCCGGCGCGGTTCGCCGAGGTCAGCGTCGACGAGCAGATGGGCACCATCGTCTGGCCCGGGGGTCTGGACATGGCGCCGGAGCCGCTGTACGAGGAGACAACGCGGCACGGTGCTCCGCTGCCGACGGCGCACCGCTGAGCCAAAGTGGCCGGAGCCTCGCTGGTGCCACCCTGAGCGTGCCAGGCCGAGGCCAAACGAGCCGACCTCCTCACAACGGTCTACCGCTCAGGAACTTGCCGTCCCCGGCCGCCCCCATATGACAACCTGCGAATCGACATGAGCTCCAGGGATCTCGCACCCATCGGCATCCGCCTCGAAGGCATCGGTCACGTCCTGCGTGACTATCGGCTTGCGGTGCCGCCGTATCAACGAGCGTACTCCTGGGAGACCGACCAGGTCTCGGAGTTCTGGTGGGACCTCAGGGCAGCGTTTCGTTCTAAGGCTGCGCAGTACTTCCTTGGGACGCTGGTTCTGACCGACGATGATGGACGAACGGCCGTGATCGATGGGCAGCAGCGACTGGCGACCACCTCCCTCCTCTTCGCGGCTCTCCGCAACACGTTTCTGCAACGCGGGGACGCCAACCGCGCCGACATCATTCAGCGCGACTACGTGACCGCAAGCGACCTCAGGACGGCGCGGCTGGAGCCACGTCTGCGATTGAATCCCGAGGATCGCGCCAACTTCAGAGCTGCCATCTTTAGCACCTACGGCGAGGATGAGGACTCAGACGATCTCGACCCCACGTCTAGGATCGGAAGAGCGCTCTCCTTCTTCGAGACGCATTTCGAGCGCGAGGCCAAGGAAGCCGGACCGCATTGGGATGAAACGCTGTTCCAATGGGTGGACTTCTTGGAGAAGCGTGCCCGCGTGATCACAGTGCATGTGGCTAACGAGGCGGACGCGTTCCTCATTTTCGAAACGCTCAATGATCGAGGTCGCGAGCTCACCGTCGCGGATCTGCTCAAGAACTACCTCTTTGGGGTCGCTCGCGATTCCATGGACGAGATTCAAGCCAACTGGGATAGGGCACTCGAGGCGCTGGGTGCAAGCGCAGACGAGGAGGTCTTCACGACGTTCGTGCGGCACTTCTGGGGCTCCATGTACGGAGCGACGCGGGAGCGCGAGCTCTACGGCAGGATCAAGGCAGCCGTCCCATCCACACCACTTGCGCTCAAGTTCGTAGCGGATCTCGCCGAGTCGGCACCCCTGTACGCGGCGCTGCTTGATGCCGAGAATCCCTATTGGGATGAGCGGCCTGCCGCCAAGACCGCCCTAGAGACTCTGCTAAGGCTGGGTCTGGAGCAATACCGACCACTGCTATTGGCCGCGATGAGGCGCTTTCGCGATGGGGAGTTGGAGGCGCTCCTCCGCGCCCTGATTAGCTGGTCCGTGCGCGGCCTAGTCGTCGGAGGGATTGGCGGCGGCACGACCGAACGCGCCTACGGCGAGGCTGCGGCTGCCGTAACCGACGGTGACGCTGGCACCGCTCAAGAGGTCTTCGGAGAGCTAGCCAACGTGATCCCCGGCGACGAGGTCTTTACCCAGGTATTCGAAACCCGGCGCATCAACCGCACCAACGTCGCCAAGTACCTGCTGACCGCGCTCGCCAGACACGAGAGCGGGGTTGGCGACGCTCTGATCGTAAGCGACGTCACCGATTCTCAATTCGCTTTGGTGTCAAATCTTCCGCGCAACGGAGATGCAGCTTCTTGGCCCCGGTTCCCTGCCGACGAGATCGGACAATGGGCGCTGAGACTCGGCAACATGGCCGTACGACATCGACAGTCAAGCGAGCGGCGGCCAGAGGCCGACGCCCTGCTCAAGAAGCCGTGGTCGCCGAATCGGGTTTCGGCACGCCAAGTCGCGCTGGCCAAGTCGGCCAACGAGATCTGGCCACGGAGGCCGTAAGAGCGCGACATCCCTATGCCGGGACTTCTCGGAGAACAATCCCTCATCCGGGTCCACAACGCGTGGCGTCGGTCGCTCCGTCGTGACCCGGTTACCGGCCGGCTAGCCTTGCCTGACCTTCGCCCGCTCTGCGACGCCTTCAACGATGCTTTGACCGGTGACGATGACCAGGAGTTGACGGCTCGATGTCAAGAGCTCGCTTCGGGGGATCTCGGTGCGGCAGCGGTGATCAGCATCACCACCCGGCTCGCCGAAACCGTCGTAGACGAGGTGGACACTAGTTCGGGCGCCGTCACGCGCAGTCTCGTCACAACGTTGGGGGACGTTTGCACGATGCTGACCGTGCAGATGGTGGACGCCGCAGCATTAGTAGCCCGCCGTGACTACCTGACCGGCCTGGAGAACCTCCTCGCTTGGGACGAGGCACTGGGTGCTGCGCTCCGCGACCACGGACTCCTGTCGCTGTGCGTCATTGACCTCGATGGTCTCAAAGCCGTCAATGACCGTGACGGACACGAGGCAGGGAACAAGTACCTCCAAGCGTTCGCGGCCGCTCTGCGCTCGCACATACCGGAGGGAGCGAGGGCGTACAGATTCGGAGGAGACGAATACGCGGTGGTCTTTATTGGCGTCGGGTCGGCGGCGGCCAAGGAATCGATGAAAGTACTGTCCGGCGCTGAGGGCGTCGCGCCATTCAGCTTTGGGGTGGCGGCGTACCCGGACGATGGCCGTTCTGCGACCGAGCTCAAGGAGCGGGCCGATCAAGCCATGTACATCATGAAGCGGGCCAGGAAGGCAGAGCGCGCCGGGACTGCGATTCACGCTCCCGGGGCGTGAGGGCACTTGGGGTTTCCTCGCGGCCGAACCACTCCTGCAGCGCAACCCTCGACGCTGGATCGTTCCGCTGGCTGTGGCTTACCCGTCCTTGTCTGCATCCTCGTCCATAGACGCGATCTTCCGAGCGAGTTGCTCAATCAAGAGGCGCATCTCATGGACTGCGGTGCGACGGTCTGCCTCAACCACCTTGCCGCCCCAGAGCGTGCCATCGACGAACATGCTCGCGATGCTCGTGCCGGGGCGGGCTCGGGCGAGTACGTAATGCAGACGCGTCAGAAGGCGCTCGGCCTCCCCTGCGCTGCCCTCCCATCGTCCCTCGGGTACTTCAATGACCACTCGGTCGCCCGAGTCCACAATCGTGATTCCCTCGACTCGTGGCTCGGTCATCGAACGTCCGCGTCAACGATCACGCCAACGCGGGGACAGGCGTGAGCTCCAAACAGGGCCGCGAGATCGGAGCATGCCAGCTGCGTGCGTTCGACATTGGGTTTCGGTCCCGACGATTCCGACCCGTGGGTCATGCCGTTACCCAGTATGCGTGTGAGGTCGGCTCGGGGATGGCGTCATGGTCGTCCTGCATGCCCTGCAGATGGAGGTGGACGGCCTCCGCGATCAGCGAGCAGACTTCTGCCTCGGTCTCGGCCGCCGCTACGACACCGTCGAGGTCAGGCACGTACGCGCCCCATCCCGACTGCCCACGCTCGATGACAACGAGAAACCCAAGCCGCAAGACCGGGGACGCCTCATCCAAGACCGGGAACTCAGTGCCGTCCTCAACGATCAGTGTGCTCATCGGAGATCCTCCAGCCGCGATTGTTTGCGGATGCTTGCCAGCGTCTTTGGGGGGAGCTCGGCGCTCGGCTTCCCCGCCACCGTGACACGACCGGGCTTGGCGGGGTGCTTGAACTGACGGTGACTGCCACGCGTATGCACGAGTTGCCATCCATCCGTCTCAAGAGCGCGAATGACCGCAGCTACCTTCACGCTTCTACGGTAGACCACCGCGTCCAAGGCTACGGCGTAGGAGCGCGCGATCACGAATGCTGCCGCACCACCGGCCGCGTTCCGGCCACCGCAGCGGCCCGGTCCGGGAATGGTCTGTCCCGCTGTGGCACGGCGCCCACGCTAGGGCCTAACCGCCGTCCACAACGGTCGGTTGATTCGAGTCATCGCGATGCTCCCGAGGGCGCGGGCCCTTAGCCTCGATCCGCCGCGGATCTCGGCGGTGTCGTCCGGTGCTGAAGGAAGAATGACCTCCTGAGCAGGGCTTTTCCAGGCTGTAGCCGCAGCCGGGGCCCGCGCAGGAGGTCACCTTCGTGGTGCACGATGACGGGCCGGTCGGACTGGACACTGTGCAGGTCAGCTTCGATGACGAGCGGGCGGTCTCTGACGCCGGGATCGTGCTCGTCGCAACGCTCGCTGGGCGGCTGGGGATCGAGGCGCTCGCGCAGCGCTTCGTGCGCTTGCGCCCCGATCGGCCGGGCGCGCGCAACGCCGGTCGCAAGGTCATGGCGCTGATCTACGCGATGGCGCTGGGCGCGGACTGCATCGATGACTGCAACGTGCTGCGCGCGGGCCGCACGCGTCGGCTGCTGGGCGGCTGGATCGCCGCGCCGTCGACGCTGGGCACGTTTCTGCGGGCGTTTACGTTCGGGCACGTGCGCCAGCTTGACCGCGTGTCGGGCGTGGCGTTGACGCGCGCGTGGAGCGCCGGCGCGGGGCCCGGCCGCGGGCGTCTGGTCGTCGATATCGACAGCTTCATCGGTGAGGTCCACGGCTACCGCAAGCAGGGCGCCGCGTTCGGCTACACCGGAAGGCGCGGCTATCACCCGATGCTCGCCACGCGCGCGGACACCGGCGAGGTCTTGCACGTGCGCCTGCGGAAGGGATCGGCCGCTAGCCCACGCGGCGCGCTGCGCTTCGTCGATGAGCTGCTCGCCCGCATCGATCGCGCGGGCGCGAGCGGCGAGAAGCTCTTCAGAGGCGACTCGGCGTTTTGGAACACCAAGCTCATGGCGCGTCTTCAGCGAGCCGGCTGGCAGTACTCGATCAGCGTGCGCCGTCAACCTTCGATCAAAAACGCGATCGCCGCGATCGAGGAATCTGCCTGGCAGCCGCTCGGCGACTACCCCAAGGGCGGCGAAGCGCAGATCGCTGAGACAACCGTCAACGGCAAGCGCCTGGGCGTGCGTCGCACCCGTCTGATCGGCGCGCAAGCCGAGCTGTTTCCCGACTGGCGACACTTCGCGTTCTTGACAAACCGCAGCGAGCCAATCGCGCTGGTGGAGGCCGAGCATCGCCAGCACGCCGTCGTCGAGCTCGCGATCCGTGACCTCAAAGACCAGGCGCTCGCGCACTTCCCCTCCGGGCACTACAGCGCCAACAGCGCCTGGACTGTGATCGCCTGCATGACGCACAATCTGCTGCGCTGGACAAGCCTGCTCGGGCTACCCGGCCACACCATCCGCGCCGCCCGAACCCTCCGACGTCGGCTGCTCACGCTCCCCGGCCGGCTGACGCGCAACGCGCGCCGATGGACGCTGCACCTGCCCGCCCGCTGGCCCTGGCAACACGACTTCGTCGACGCGCTCGCCCGCATCCGAGCGCTCCCCGCCGCGGCCTGACCGCCCCGGCCACCACGACGACCAGCCGCCGCGCCACGCCGACCTCGGCGCCTCGCCCCTGCCTGAACGCTCCCCGAATCCGAGCCCCAGCACGCCTGCTGCGCCGGTTCATCGACCCCGACTCACTCCAAACCGCCGCTCGAGCCCGCCAACACGCGCTGAACTCGCGATCTCCACGGCTACACGAGGGTCTCGTGGTGGTTGCTCCTATGTCAACGAGAAGCGGCTGGAGGGCGTGTTGCAGTGGATCGTGACGGTGCGTGTGGGGCTGGCCGGTGGCGGTGATGCGGCTGGCGCGTGGGGCTCGCGTGGCGGCTGTAGCAGGCGCCAGACGCGTCGGGCGAGGTGGCGCTTGAGGCAGCGCAGCGCTTCTCGGCGGCTCTTGCCTTCGGCTTGTTTGCGCGCGAGGTAAGCGGCTGTGTCGGGGTCGCGTCGGGCCTTGCAGACGGCGAGTCGGTGTAGCGCGCAGTTGATCTGGCGGTTGCCGCCGCGGTCCAGGCGATGGCGCTGGGTGCGCCCCGATGATGCGGGGATCGGTGCGGACCCGGCCATCCGCGCGAGCTTGGCGTCGGTCGCGAAGCGGCCGATGCCGGCGATCTCGCCGAGCAGCTTGGCGGCCGTCAGCACGCCGCACCCTTGCTCGGCGAGCAGCTGCGGAGCGAGGCCGGTGACGAGCTCGGCGAGTTCGCGCTCGAGCGCGTTGACTGAGCGCGTGAGCTCGCGGACGCGACGCACCTCGTCACGCGCGACCCGCACCCGGGCGGTCTGCTCGGCGCGCGCGAGGCGCCCGGCGACGCGCTCTTGCCAGCAGGCGCTGATCAACGACCTCGTCGGGATGTCAAACTCGGGCCACAGGTCGTGGCACTGCCAGCGCAAGTCGTTGATCAGCGCGGTTCGCTGCCGACGAGGCGCTCGCGGTGATCGACAAGCAACCGCACGTCGAGCTCCGGACCCGCCAACCGCGCGATCGGCAGTGTTTCCAGGCCCTCGCGCAGCGCTGCGCGGGCGATCTGAACGGCATCGATGACATCGGACTTGCCGCGCTCACGCGCCGATCGGCGCGCATCGGCCATCAGCCTCGGCGGCACACGCACGACCTGCTCGCCGCGCGCGAGCAGGAAGCGTTCCAGGGCGCCGGACACGTGCCGGCAGTCCTCGATCGCCCACACCCGCTCGCCACCAACGCCGCGCGCCCACACCAGCAGATCGTCAAACGAGAGGCGCTTCGCACGAACCGTCAGGTCGGCGATCACGCCCCCGGTCGCCGCGTCGACCGCACCGACCGTGTGCGAGTCCTTGTGTGTGCCCGCTCCGATCACGATCATCTGCACCGGTCCCCTCCTCGTGTTGGGATCAACGAACAAGATCACCGGTGGACACATCTCAGTCGGGGCGATGCCACGCGCCTATCAGGTCACGCCGGCGATCCTCGGACGGCGGCGCGCGACACAACCACCGACAGTCAGACCCAGGTCGACAATTCAGGCTCAGGAGTCAGCCCGCCGCCGAACCGAGGACCTACCGGTCGTGTCGGACGCCACCGCCCGACACGACCACTGTCTCACTGAGATCCAGGCTTAGGGCGCGCTCGGGCCGCGGACCGCGTCTGTTCGACGACGTCGTGCAAGGTGCGGAAGCTCAGCGCCGGCGCCTGCAACCAGGCGTCGTCGGCCGCGCGGCTGACGGCGTCGGCGACGTCGTTGCGGTCGCAGACGTAGATCACGCCGGCCAGCGTGCCGTCGTCTTGGGTCTGCTCCTCGTACATCCTCAAGATGCCGACCAGGCGGGCGCGGACCTTGCGCTGGAGCTCGACCTCGATCGCCACCGGACCCGATCCGGTCTGGACTCCGAGATCCGGGCGGTGCGTCACGCGCGCCGTGCCGCGACGGTCTTGGTAGTTGACGTCGTATCGCCACCACTCATCCTCGGCGATCTCGCGTTCGCTCCACCAAGCGCGCCCGCGGACCTCGAGCCACGCGCTCACCCACGCGCACGCGCAGTGGTGCGCCCATGTCGTCGGCGCGACCGCTTGCCGCGCCCTGCTCGCCGGACAGCCGGCCATGATCGCGCCCTTGGCCGTGATCACGATCAGCGAACCCTCGCCTCTCGTCATCGGCACGGTGCGGACCAGGCCGGCGGCGGCGAGGCGGCGAGCGTGGTCATACGCCACCGCTCGGCCCCAGCCCATGACGAGGCCCCACGGCTCAAGGGGCGACGCGCCCACTCGCGCCAACCACGCGAGTCCCTCGATCGACCTGCGCCCCGGAGCGATCGACGCGCGGCTCATCGCTCGCCCACCCGGCCCAACGCCACCGCCGCACCGACCACGTTGCATCGGCCTCGCCATCCGCCCATCTCTCGCAGCTCTCTGATCTGCCGTTGTTCCGGCAGCAGAGAAGACCGCCGATCCCGCTTCGATCCCTCCCCCATCCCCGCCGCACACGCGCCCGCGTCCTCAAAGCCGACTGCTTCCGGCCCCGGGTTGCCCCTGCTGATGCTCAGCCACCCCCAAGGACTGCATGACCACCATCACGGAACACGTGGAGGGAGGGTGGTCATGCAGGCCGCCGGGGACAAAGGCGTGCATTTGCAGGGGCAACCCGGGGCCGGCCCCGGAATGACATTCCGGGGTTCTGTCTGGGGTTTCGTCCGGGGCGCACGGCACTCGCCACCGCCATGACCAGCCGCCCGACGATCACCGAACGGTCCTCGCGCCGTCGGACCGCTGGGGAGTACGCCCGACTCGCAGACTCTCGATCGCGTCGGCGACGTCGGAGCGCAGGAACCGCCGATGGCGGCCGAGCTTGATGCTCGGCAGCACGCCGCGCCTGGCGTAGTCGCTGACGGTCGAGCTCGGGATGTGCAGCAGCTCGGCGACCTCGTCGGCCGTCAGCAGCTCGTCGAGCCGGCTCATGCCGAGCCTCTTTGCCTGTCGCACCGCGGTCGTCGAGAACGTCCCACACTTCTTAATCGAAGTCGCGTCCGTAAACCGGACAACTACCTGCCGCGGCGCGGCCTGACGAGCCGTGGCCTGCGGCCGGAGACGGGGGCGCCAGTCCCGAGGCTTGGTACCTCCTTGGTACCTTGGCGCCCGTTCGAACCTCCTGCAAATCGCGACAAACCGCTCGTTTGCAGGGACTTCAACGAGGGTGAGCGAGGGGACTCGAACCCCCGACCGCCTGGACCACAACCAGGAGCTCTACCAGCTGAGCTACGCCCACCGTGCGGCCCTGAATCTAGCAGCGTGCCGGCGTAAGGCTGACGGCCCGCGCTCCGTCGTAGTGCATGTTCTGAGAGAGCCGGGTGCGTATGAGCGATCGGTACGGAGGGCGAGAGCGGCGCTGGCGCTGCAGGCCGAGCTCGGGGAAACCGGTAGAGGGGATCGATGCGCGCAGACGTCAGGGACGACTCTCGCGGGGACGCGGAAGAACGCCAAGTTCGGGCGTCGCTTCGCGGCGCCCGCCGCCTCGTCGTGCACGCCCAGGGCCCCGTCGCCGCGACGCTCTGAATCGGCACCGGCGGCGCCAGCTTCCGGAAGCCCGCGGCGCGCGTCCGCTAGATATAGGGGCATGAGCTTCGAAATCGGCGATGCCGTTCCCCCCTTCACGCTGCCCGACACCGAGGGCGTCGAGCACTCGGTCCCGGTCGACGACGCGCCCGACGCGACCGTCGTGATCATGATGTGCAACCACTGCCCCTTCGTGCAGGCCTGGAACCCGCGCGTGGCGGCCGTGGCCAACGAGTACACGCCGCGCGGCGTGCGCTTCCTGTCGATCAACTCGAACGACGCGAGCCGCTTCCCGGCCGACTCGTACGACCGGATGGTCCAGTTCGCGCGCGACCAGGAGTGGCCGATGCCCTACCTGCACGACGAGAGCCAGGCCGTCGCCCGCGCGCTCGACGCGCAGGTCACGCCGCACCTCTGGGTCCTCGACCGCGACCAGAACCTCGTCTGGACCGGCGCGCCCGACCAGGACCCCGGCGACGAGTCCGAGGAGGAGAACGCGGGCTGGCTGCGCGAGGCGCTCGAGTCCGTCCTGGCGGGCTGCAAGCCCGCCATCGAGCAGCGCGCCCTGCGTGGCTGCACGGTCAAGTGGAAGCAGTAGACGCCCGAGGCTGAGCAGCGCGTCCGCGAGCGGGCAGAAGGACGCGGGGCGCGAGGCGGTGGCAATCGTTGCCACCGCCCCACGGCCCTCGCGGTCTACGGTCGCGTCGATTCACCGGACGCGATCCGTCGGCTCTCTGCTCACATGCTCCGGAGGGGGAGACCAGAGCGCGGGCGGAGTCGGGTGAGTGGGAGGGGGTATGGCCCACCCGACGTCTTGAGAGCCTGCGCTGCATTCTGCGTGCTGGACCTCAACCCGCGCTAAGGCAGACGTGTGGGTTGTGCAAGAGCCGCGGGCCTGTGTGCGCTTCCTCACACACTCGCCGATGGCCGGTGTGGAGCATCGAACCGTCCACGCCACCGCGACAGACCCCGCGCCGCAGCGGCTCACGCGGTGACGCCAGCTATCCCACGAGGAGCGCAGTGAGATGAGCCCACAGCCGCCACGCCGCCCGTCCGACGAGGCCGCCAAGCCGAAGCCCAAGGACAAGCAGGAGGACGAGGAGCTCAAGCGCACGGAGATCGACAAGGTCAAGTCGGACAAGGAGTTCGAGAAGGCCAAGCCCGAGAAGGAGCAGCCCGAGAAGGTCAAGGAGATCGAGAAGATCAAGTCGGACAAGGAGTTCGAGAAGGCCAAGCCGGAGAAGGAGCAGCCCGAGAAGGTCAAGCCGGAGAAGGAGCAGCCCGAGAAGTTCAAGCCCGAGAAGGAGGGCAAGCTCGAGATCGAGAAGATCAAGCCCGACAAGGAGCAGATCGAGAAGATCAAGCCCGACAAGGAGCAGATCGAGAAGATCAAGCCCGAGAAGGAGCACAAGCTCGAGGTCAAGGAGATCGAGAAGCGGCCCGAGAAGCAGGTCCCGGAGAAGCTCGGCAAGGAGATCGCGGAGGGCGGCTTCCCCGGCGGCGAGGTCATCAACCCGAACGAGCTGCTCGCCCACGCCGAGAACCTCGAGGAGACGGCGCGCCAGCTGCGTCACTTCATCGACCGCAGCGCCCGCCCCGACCTGAGCGAAGGCGCCCTGCGCAACGAGGAAGACCTGCAAGAGCCGGAGGACGACAACGCCTAGCGCCGCGATCGTGCCGCCGGGCGGCTGGCTCGTCCTGTGCTCGGCGGCCGACCGGTCGGCGCTGTGGGTCTACGAGCGGCTGCGGGCGCGCGGGCGCGCGCCCGTCGGCCTGCTGCTCGTCGATGCGCTGGCAAGCGACGCCGTGCGCTGGGAGCACCGCGTCGGCAGCGCCGGGTCGTCGCTGACGCTCACGACGGCCGACGGGCGAGCCGTTCGCAGCGCGCAGCTCGGAGCCGTCCTCAATCGCATGGCAAGCCCGCCGCTCGGCATGCTCGCCGCGGCGGACCCGGCCGATCGCGACTACGCGCGCAACGAGCTCAGCGCGTTCGCCGCCGGCTGGCTGCGCTCGCTATCGGCCAACGTGATCAACACCCCGGACCCGCACGGGCTCTGCGGCCGCTGGCGCACGCCGCTGCAGTGGCGCGTGCTCGCCGGACGCGCCGGGATGCCATGCGCGCCGCTGCGCCTCACGAGCGAGCCGGCGGACACCGCGTATCCGAGCGAGACCCCGAGCACCCCCGTGCTCGCCATCGACGGGCGGGTGCTGGCCGACGGCGTGCCGACCCGGCTGCAACTCGCCTGCGCGCGACTGGCGGCGCTCGCCGGCTCGCGCATCCTCGGCCTGCGCTTCGACGGCGCCGATCCCGCCAGCTGCGGTTGGCGGTTCCTCGACGCCACGACCTACCCCGACCTGACGTTCGCCGGTGAGTACGGCGTCGCCGCGATCGAGGCGGCGCTCGAGTCGTGATCCTGCTCTGCGGTATCCCGAGCGAGTCCTCGCAGGTGCGTCTCGCGGCGGCGCTCGACGAGCAGGGCTTGCCCTACCGCTTCGTCAACCAGCGCCGTGTGCGCTCGTCGTCTATCGTGCTCGATCTGAGCGACGGGAGGCCCGTCGGGGGCGTGCTCACGCACGACGGCTGGAGCATCGACCTCGCCGACATCACCGGCGTGTACCTGCGGTTCATGGACGACAGGCGGCTGCCCGAGCTCGCGGGCGAGCCCGACGACTCCCCCGCGCGCGTCGCCAGCCGCGCCTTTCACGACATCGTCGGGCAGTGGGCCGACGTCACCGACGCGCGCGTCGTGAACCGCTACGCCGCGATGGGCTCGAACTTCTCCAAGCCGTTTCAGGCCCAGATCATCGCCGAGCACGGCTTCGCGGTGCCCGAGACGCTCGTCACGAACGACCCCGGGCTCGTGCGCGCATTCGCCGCCGAGCACGGGCGCGTGATCTACAAGTCGATCTCCAGCGAGCGCTCGATCGTCCAAGTGCTCGGCGACGAGGACCTGGACGCGATCCGCTGGTGCCCGGTCCAGTTCCAGGCGTTCGTCGAAGGCACCGACGTGCGCGTGCACACGGTGGGCGGCCAGGTCTTCGCGACCGAGATCGCAAGCGACGCGACGGACTACCGCTACGCGCTTCGGCAGACCGGCGAAGCCGCGACGATGTCGCCACGCGAGCTCGAGCCCGAGCTTGCCGCGCGCTGCCTCGAGCTCGCCGACGGCCTCGGCCTGGACCTCGCCGGCATCGACTTGCGCCTCACCCCGGCCGGCGAGGCGTTCTGCTTCGAGGTCAACCCGAGCCCCGTCTACTCGTACTACGAAGCGCACACCGGCCAGCCGATGGCCGCGGCGATTGCGCGCTACCTCGCGGGCGACGCCTGATGGCACGACTCGCACGCCGGCGGGCATGTCTGCGGCATGCGGCGCCGGCCCGAACAGGCTGAGCCATACTGCTCGCCGTGCACGGATTCGCGCGAACGCTGACGGCCGTCGCCGCCCGGTGGGCGCGCGGCGCCGGCGTCGCCATGCTGGCCGCGGTCGTCGCGGCCGCGCTGCCGGCCCTCGCCACGGCGCAGACGAGCCCGCAGTACCCGGTGCCCGCCGTCTCGGACCCGCTCGAGACGCTCGTCGCTCCCGGCGATACCGTGAGGCTCTCCGACGAGAAGCTCGTGACGCGCTGGGCCCATGCGAACGAGCTGTTTCCGATTCGCACCGCCCCGCGCAAGACGGCGCGCAGCATCACCCGCCTGCGCTTCTTCACCGAGGACAAGCGCACCGAGGTGTACCTCGTCCTCAGTGCCGTCGTCGACGCCGACAACGACATATGGCTGCGCGTCCGCATCCCGCGGCGGCCGAACGGCCAGACGGGCTGGGTGCCCGTGGACATGCTCAGCCAGCTGCACGTCGTGCGCACGCAGCTCGTCATCAACCGCAAGACCCTGCGCGCGACGCTGTACAAGTCCGGGCGCCGCATCTGGCAGGCGCGGGTGGGCGTCGGCAAGGCGAGCACGCCCACCCCGCGCGGCAAGTTCTACGTCCGCGAGCTGCTCAAGGGCGACGGCAAGCTCTACGGGACCTGGGCGTTCGGCACGAGCGCGTACGCGAGCCTGTCGGACTGGCCCAACGGCGGCGTCGTCGGGATCCACGGCACGAATCAGCCCGGCCTCATCCCCGGCCGCCCGTCTCACGGCTGCGTGCGCATGCGCAACGTGAACATCAACAGGCTGCGCGTGCTGATGCCGATCGGCACCCCGGTCGAGATCCTGTAACTCGCGCCCGGGACTACTGCAGGAAGACCGGCGTGCCGACCTTCACGCGCCGGAACAGCTGCTTGACGGCCTTGGGGGACATCCGGATGCAGCCATGCGAGGCCTGCGAGCCCAGCGACTCGATGTCCTTCGTGCCGTGGATGCCCTCGCCGTCGTGATAGCCCATCCAGCGCGCGACGAGCGGGTTGCGCGGGTCGTCCGCGGGGATCGTCTGCCCGGCGAGATCGCCCGCCCAGGCCTTGTCGGGCGCGTGCCACGGCGGGTTGACGATCTTCTCCTCGATCTTGTAGCGCCCCGCCGAGGACTCAAGGCCCTGCTGGCCGACGGCGATCTTGTAGCGGCGCGTGAGGCGGAGGTTCTCGTACAGGCGCAGAGTCTTCGCGTCGCGGTCGATCCCGATGACGGTCGGGTAGCGCTTGGCGAGATCGACGAGCGTGCGGTCGGCGCGCTCGACGACGGTGACCGGCAGCTTCACCTTCCGGCGCGCTGCCGCCGGCTCGCCGGCGGCGCGCACGAGCTGCGCTTCGAGCTCGGAGCGCTTGACCTTGACGCCGTTGCGCGCGCGGGTGCGGCTGAGCTTGCCGTCGCGCACGTCGATGTCGGCGTCGCGCGCGGGCCGCTCGACGCGCCGCGCGACGCGTGCGATAAAGCCGTCGACCTTGGCGCGGGCGTATGAGACGCGTGGCCTGACGGCGTCGCCGTCGCTGTCCTGCGCGGCCTTCACGCTCGCGTCGGCGTCGATGCGAACGCCGGCGAGGTCGGGCCGCAGGACGAAGCGCTGCGAGCGGTAGGTCACGGTGACGGGCCGGCGCACGGCAGCGCTCAGCCGGCTCGAGACCTGCTCGCGCGCCGCCTTGGCGTCGAGCCCGCCGACGTCGACGGAGCCGACCCGCACGCCGTCGTCGATCCGGTCATCGCCGCCGCAGCCGCCGGCGAAGAGCCCGGCGAGCAGCAGGAGCGCGATCACGGTCGCTCGGGCCTTCAGCCTCACGGTCGCCTGCGTACCCGGACGGGCCGCGCCACAGACGGCCGTTCGTGCGCCAAGCGCGGCGAGCGAGGATCCCGGCGTTCCGCGGTTGCCGTATCAGCGCCGCCGTCGCGGTCGTCTATCTGACGATGGCCCGATCGACCGCTACCGCAAAGGCAGGTGTCCACGATGAAGGACTGCAACGACGGCATCCTCGCCGGACCCAGCACGTCATGCCCGTTCGCCCAGAACGTCCGCGCCGCGTACTTCGACGTCCCCGGCGACTCGGTCGAGATCGACGTCCACAGCCCGGTCACCGGCAAGACCTACACGATGGCCTGCGTCCGAACCGGCGACAGCGTGACGTGCCGCGGCGGCAACCAGGCGGTCGTCCAGTTCTCCGTCTAGGAGCAAGACCAGCACCCCGGGCTGGATTCGAACCAGCGACCTGCGGATTAGAAGTCCGCTGCTCTATCCACTGAGCTACCGGGGCAGGAACCAACGGTGTGGCCGGCGATCGGGATGATCCCATCATCCGAGGGGCACGACCACGATCCGCGAGGCATCTCGATTCGAGTGCAGCTTCTCGCCGACGACCACGCGACTCGCTATGGTCGATTCCATGGCGATGGTCGAGCGAGAAGCCATCAACCTGACCATCCATTACGAGGATGCCGGGGATGGCTGGGTACTGGCGACGATCCCGGAGGTCCCCGGCGCGATCAGCCAGGGGCGCACTCGGGCGGAGGCTCGCGCCAACGTCATCGACGCGCTGCAGACCGTGCTTACGCCCGATGACCAGTTTGCCGCCAGCTCGAACTCGGCCGACGACGAGCTCCTGACGCTCACCGTCGCTGAGTGAAGCTCCGCGACCTCGAGCGCCACCTTCCCGCTCACGCCTAGCCGACTCATCGCGCAGGCCCCCCCGGCGGTCGTAGCGAGCGCGGCCGAGGCCCCGGGCCCACGCTCCTCGCCGCGCGACCCGCGGCCGACATAGTCGGGATGGCCGGATTCGAACCGACGACCCCCGCGTCCCAAACGCGGTGCTCTACCAGGCTGAGCTACATCCCGTGCGCGTGAACGGTACGCGAAGCGCGCGCCAAGCCGGTCGGCAAGGCCCGCTGGAGGGGTCGATCATCCGTCCAAAACGGGGGGTCGGCCGTTCGTCCACCTCGGCTCGAGAACGTCCGGCTCGGTCTGGACGGGGTCGATCAGTTGAGCATGATCTCCCGGACCCTTCGTCGAGCGTTCCTTGCGGCGGTTCTCGTCGTACTAGCGCTCGCTGTGCCAACGACCGCGTCGGCTGCCACGTGTGCCGGAGCAGACCTCATGCCGGCGCCCGACAACTCGGCCACCCTGCGCTCCGCGACCCTCTGTCTGGTCAACGAGCAGCGTGCGAAGCGCGGGCTGGCACAACTCACCGCCAACTCACAGCTGGGCAAGGCGGCTCAGCGCTACAGCCAGGCCATGGTTCGCGAGAGCTTCTTCGACCACGTAAGCCCCGGGGGCAGCACGCTCCTGAGCCGCGTCCGTCGCGGCACGGCCTACCTGCGCGGCGCACGCAGCTACGCCCTCGGCGAGAACATCGCCTGGGGAAGCGGCGACTACGCCACGCCCAAGGAGACCGTCGAGGGCTGGATGGAGTCGCAGGGTCACCGCGACAACATCCTCAACCGCCGCTATCGCCACATCGGCGTCGGCATCGCGATCGGTGCCCCCGAGGACACCGGCGGCATGCCGGCAGCGACGTACACGACGGACTTCGGCCAGAAGGTGGGCCGCAAGTAGAACCCGGATCACATCGCCGCACGAGGCACCGGCGCGAGACCCACTAGGCTCTCGCGCCGATGCCGCGCGTCGAGCCGCTCCGAGCCCTCCACTACGACCCTGCCGTCGCCGGCCCGCTGCAGGATCTCGCGGCCCCGCCCTACGACGTCATCGACCCCGGTCAGCGCGAGCGGCTCGCCGCAAGCTCGCCCCACAACGTCGTCGCGATCGACCTCCCCGAGGACCCCGACGGCGGCGACCGCTATGCCCACGCCGCCGCGCTGCTCGAGCAGTGGGGCGCCGAGGGCGCCGTCGTCCACGACGACGAGCCCGCGATCTGGGCGCTCGTCCAGGAGTACACGGCCCCCGACGGCCGCCGCCTCACGCGCAACGGCTTCTTCGCGCGCGTGCGCATCGAGGACTACGGCCCCGGTGCGATCCGCCCGCACGAGCGCACGCACCCCGGCCCGAAGGCCGACCGCCTAAGCCTCACCCGCGCGACGAAGGCGAACCTCTCGCCGATCTTCTCGCTGTACTCCGACCCCGAGCTGACCGCCTGGCGCGCGCTCGAAGCAGCGACCGCGACCGAGGAGCCGTTCGGCGAGGTCACCGACGCCGACGGCACCTACAACCGCCTCTGGCGCGTCACCGACCCCGACGTCATCGCCACGGTCACAGAGGCGACGAGCCAGGCCGAGCTGCTCATCGCCGACGGCCACCACCGCTACGAGACCGCGCGCGTCTACGCCGACGAGATCGGCGGCGAGGGCGCCCATCGCTACGTCCTCATGTGCCTCGTCGCGCTGCAGGACGAGGGGCTCACGGTCTTCCCGACCCACCGCCTCGTCGACGGGCTCGCCGGCACGGACAAGCCGGAGAAGCTCGCGACGACGCTGCGCGCCTGCTTCGACATCGAGGAGATCGCCGCCGACGACCTCATCCCGCCCGGCGAGGGCAACGGCACGATCCAGCTCGGGTACATGGACAGCCACTTCAAGCGCGCCTTCCGCCTCACGCTGAAGGACCAGGCGATCGCCGACGAGGCGCTTCCCGACATGCCCGAGCCCTACCGCCGGCTGGACACCGCGGTGCTCGAGGCGCTCGTCCTCACGGGCCCGCTCGGGCTGACCGAGGACGACATCTCGCACCTCGACGGCCTGGACTACGCGCGGTCCTTCGAGGAGGCGCGTGAGCTCGTCGAATCGGGCACGTTCGATGCCGGGTTCTTCCTGCGCGGCATCCCCATCACGCAGATCCAGGACATCGCCGCGGCGGGCGTCAACATGCCGCCGAAGTCGACGTTCTTCTTCCCGAAGGTGCCGACCGGCCTGCTGTTCAATCCGCTCACGGAGGCGGAGTAGCATCTGATCCATGCACGCATCGGCTCAGCGCATCAGCGGGTTTCGTCACATCGTCAAGGTGCGACAGCACCGGCTGAACTGCGACGAGCCGCACGAGTCCGGCGGCCAGGACGCCGCACCCTCGCCACAGGAGCTCCTCGCCGCGAGCCTGGCCTCGTGCACGGCCGTGACGATCGAGATGTACGCCCAGCGCAAGGGCTGGGAGCTGCACGACGTCGAGGTCGCGTGCGACTACGTCCCCGGCGAGCGCGGGTGCCCGACGAAGTTCTCGCTGACGCTGCGCCTGCCCTCCGATCTCACCGACGAGCAGGTCGCGAAGCTGAAGGTCATCGCGACGAAATGCCCGGTGCACCGCACGCTCGACGGCGAGGTCATGTTCGACGAGCGTGTCGAGCGCATCCAGCTCGCTCACTGACGCGCTGCGCGGCGTCCTGCTGGACCCCGCGCATGCGACGACGCTGCCCGTCCACGGCCGCACCGAGGCCGCGGTGCTGGCGCCGTTGTACCTGCGAGACGGCGAGCTGCACGCGATCTTCACGCGCCGCCGGGACGACCTGCGCAGCCATCCCGGCGAGATCTCCTTTCCCGGCGGTCGCCGCGACGACGGCGAGGAGCTGAGCCGCACCGCGCTGCGCGAGGCCGAGGAGGAGATCGGCCTGGACCCCGGCGGCGTCGAGCTGATCGGCGCGCTGGCGCCGGTCGCGACGTTCGTGACGAACTTCGCCGTCTATCCGTTCGTCGGCCTGATCGACCCCGGCGCGAGCTGGACGCCGTCCGCGACCGAGGTCGACGAGATCCTCGAGCTGCGCCTCGCGGACGTCGCGGCGTCGCGCACGCGCACGCGACTGCGCCATCGCGGGATCGCGATCCGCACCGATGTCTACGACGTCGGCGAGCAGCGCGTCATCTGGGGCGCGACCGCGCGGATCGTGGGCGATCTGCTCTCCCGCCTGGGCGATCTCGACCGCGCGCGAGCGCGCGCCTGACGCGGCGATGAATCGCGACGAGCTCCTGCGCAGCCTCGCCACCCGCGTCTCCGACGAGCGCGTGCTGGAGGCGTTCGCGGTCGTCCCGCGCGACCTGTTCGTCTCGCCGCAGATGGCCGCGGCCGCCTACCACGACTCGCCGCAGCGCATCGGCCACGGCCAGACGATCTCCCAGCCGACGGTCGTCGCGCGCATGGCCGAGCTGCTCGAGCTGCACCCGCTGGACCGCGTGCTCGACGTGGGCACCGGCTCGGGCTACCACGCGGCCGTGCTGTCGCGCCTGTGCGAGCACGTCTGGGGGATCGAGCTGCACGAGCAGCTCGCACGACGGGCCGCGCGCGCGCTGCACCGGGGGGGCTTTCACAACGTCACCGTCCTCGCCGGCGACGGGACCGCGGGGCTGCCCGAGCACGCGCCGTACAACGCGATCAACGTCGCCGCCACGGCGCGCGGCGAGGTGCCGCCCGCGCTCGAGCAGCAGCTCGCCCTCG
This sequence comes from uncultured Actinomycetota bacterium, assembly GCA_963825755.1. Lineage (GTDB taxonomy): Bacteria > Actinomycetota > Actinomycetes > Propionibacteriales > Nocardioidaceae > Nocardioides. Next base: position 21,567 of record CAWGUS010000008.1, read on the forward strand.
GCGGCCGCCTGGTGGCGCCGGTCGTCGACGACGAAGGCGAGCAGCTCGTGCTCGTCCGGCGCCACGAAGGGGGCTTCGAGCGCCAGCGGCTGGATGCCGTGCGCTTCGTTCCGCTGCGCTAATGGCCCAATTGCAGGGACTTTTCGCCGGTCCGCATCCGTCCGCCGAACGATGCACAATGCGCGATATGAGTCGGGGGAGGCTGAGCCCGCAGTCGATGACTGCGAACGATGGTGCCGGCACCGTGCGGGTGCTCGTCGTCGGCACGGACGCGCGCTACCGCGAGCGCGCACGATCGGTGATCGGCGAGCTTGGAAGCGTCGCCTTCGCGGTCGCGGAGCCGTCCGATCCGGTGGACGTGAGCGCGCTGGTGCAGCGCGAGCGCGCCGACGTCGTCGTGCTCGACGCGACCGGCTGCGAGCCGGCCGTGGGCCGTGTCGTCGCCGCGCTGTCGGCGAAGCTGCCGCGGCTCGGGATCGTCGTCGTCTGCGAGCACCTCACGGAGCCCGCGCGCGACCTCAACGCGCTGCCGAAGTGGGGCTGGCGCAGCGACCTGCGCGCGGCCGTGGAGGTCGCGCACATGGACGTGAGCGCGCTCGCCCGCAGCAGCGAGCGCTGGCGCCACGACCGCCGCGACCTGCGCGGCGTCGCGCGGCCCGCCGCATCCCGACGCTGAGCGGCTTCGCCCTGCGGTGCGCGTAGCTCACCAGCGACGCGCAGGACGGGAAGCGCTCGGCCAAGCTCGCGGCCGCAGACCTCGGCCTTCGGGGGCGTCGCGCGGCCCTCGGCATCCCGGCGCCGAGCGCTTCGCCGCAGGCCTCGGCCTTCGCGGCCTTCGGGGCGTCGCCCGCCCCTCCGCCCCCGGCGCTGACGCCGGGACCGACGGAGGGCGAGCGTCCGCGAAGCTGCTAGCCCGCGGGCTGCGGGACGAGCCGGATGTACGGCAGCGGGGACTCCCACTCGCCGGCCGCGCCGACAAGGCGCAGGTGGGTGCGATGGTCACCCGGATCCTCCGGCTCGACACGCCGCCCAGGCCCGCCGACGCGGCCGACGCGCTCGCGCTGGCCATCACCCACATCTGGCGCGGTGGCGCCCAGGCCCGCATCGACGCGGCCCTGGAGCGCCAACAGCTCGCGCTCGCCGCACACTCGAGGAGCAGTCGCCGATGATCGCGTTCGTCCGTGGAGAGGTCGCCGCCGTCACGCTGAGCTCGGCGGTCGTCGAGGTCGGGGGAGTCGGCCTCGAGCTGATGTGCACCCCCGGCACCCTCGCCACGCTCCGCACCGGCCAGCGCGCCACCCTGCCCACCAGCATGGTCGTGCGCGAGGACTCCCTGACCCTGTTCGGCTTCCTCGACGACGACGAGAAGTCCACGTTCGAGCTCGTGCAGACCGCCTCCGGCGTGGGCCCCAAGCTCGCGCAGGCGATGATCGCCGTGCTCCCGCCCGACGACCTGCGCCGCGCCGTGGCCTCCGAGGACGTCGCCACGCTCACCAAGGTGCCGGGCATCGGCCAGAAGGGCGCCCAGCGCATCATCCTCGAGCTCCGTGACCGTCTCGGTGCGCCCGCGAGCGTCGTCCGCGCCGGCGGCCGGGTCGACCCGCCGACCTGGCGCGACCAGGTGCAGCAGGGACTGGTCGGCCTCGGCTGGTCGGTGAAGGAGGCCGACAAGGCCGTCGACGCCGTCTCCGACGACGCCGGCGACCAGCCCGACGTCGGCGCCCTGCTCCGCGCCGCCCTCCGCACCCTGAGCAAGGCCTAGACGCATGTACGACGACCACCTGGACGCCGCCGAGGACGAGCACCTCCGCTCGCTCACCCTCGCCGAGGCCGACAGCGACGAGCGGGCCGTCGAGGCGGCCCTGCGCCCCCGCAGCCTCGACGAGGTCGTCGGGCAGACGCGGGTGCGCGACCAGCTCGGTCTGGTGCTCGAGGCTGCCCGCCAGCGCGGCCGCGCGCCCGACCACGTGCTGCTCTCGGGGCCGCCCGGCCTCGGCAAGACCACGCTGGCGATGATCATCGCCCACGAGATGGCGACCCCGCTGCGGCTCACCAGCGGGCCGGCCATCACGCATGCGGGCGACCTGGCCGCGATCCTCTCCGGCCTCAACGACGGCGACGTGCTCTTCGTCGACGAGATCCACCGGATGTCGCGGCCCGCCGAGGAGATGCTCTACATGGCCATGGAGGACTTCCGGGTCGACGTGATCATCGGCAAGGGTCCCGGCGCCACGGCGATCCCGCTCGACATCCCGCCGTTCACCCTCGTCGGGGCCACCACCCGGGCCGGCCTCCTGCCCGGCCCGCTGCGCGACCGTTTCGGCTTCACTGCGCACCTGGAGTTCTACGAGCCGCACGAGCTCGACCGCATCGTCACCCGCTCCGCCGGGCTGCTCGAGGTCGACGCCCGTCCTGACGGCACGAGCGAGATCGCCTCCCGGTCCCGTGGCACGCCGCGCATCGCCAACCGGCTGCTGCGGCGTGTGCGTGACTTCGCCCAGGTGCGGGCCGACGGCGTCGTGACGCTCGAGGTGGCCCGGGCGGCGCTCGAGCTCTACGAGGTCGACGAGTCCGGTCTCGACCGCCTCGACCGGGCGGTGCTCGACGTGCTGTGCCGACGCTTCGGCGGCGGCCCGGTCGGTGTCTCCACCCTGGCCGTTGCCGTCGGCGAGGAGCGCGAGACCGTCGAGGAGGTGGCCGAGCCCTACCTCGTGCGTTGCGGCCTCCTGGCCCGCACTCCACGGGGTCGGGTGGCCACGCCGGCCGCCTGGCGACACCTCGGTCTCGCCGTACCCCCGGGCACGGCCATCGGTGACGCCACGCTGTTCGAGGACTAGGGTCCTGGCCGCGTTGCGGCGCGGCGTACACTCCTCCGTTGGTCGGCCCGTGCGGGGAATCCCCGCCCCTTGGTGGCCACCACCCATGTCGCAAATCGTTAGGAACTTCTGTGCCGGAGTCGCTCGCCACTCTGCTGCCCCTCGTGGCCATCGCCCTCGTCTTCTGGTTGCTCATCGTGCGGCCCGCGTCGCGCCGTCAGAAGGCGGTCGCCCGGCTCCAGTCCGGCCTCGACACCGGCGACAAGGTGATGCTCAGCGCGGGCATCTACGGCGTCATCACCGCGACGACCGACGACCGCGTGCACGTCCAGATCGCCGACGGCGTCGTCATCGAGGTCGCGCGCGGCGCCGTCGCATCGGTCGATCGTGAGCCGGTCGCCGACGAGGCCCCCGCGGCCGACGAGCCGACCACCCGGCCGACCGAGGACGAGGCCTGACATGGCGGGCAGGACCAAGCGCTACCGGCCGGGGCGCACCCTCGTCGCGTACTTCGTCGGGCTGGCGATCCTGTTCGGCCTCGTGGCGCTGGGCGGATCCTGGAAGCCCGAGCTCGGCCTCGACCTCCAGGGCGGCACCCGCATCACCCTGATCGCCAAGGGCGACCCCAACGCCGCCAACCTCGAGGAGGCCCGCAAGATCATCGACCAGCGGGTCAACGGCTCGGGTGTGAGCGAGGCCGAGGTCGTCAAGGAGGGCAACGGCATCATCGTCGTGGAGATCCCCGGCCAGAACCGGCGTGACCTCGTCGACACGGTGGAGCGCCAGGCGCAGTTGCGGTTCCGGGTCGTGGCGCTGAGCGCCCAGAGCGGGGCCGCCCAGCCGAGCGACCCGGCGGCCACCGACACCCCGGGCGACGGCGTACTCGCCCCGACACCGACCCCGACGGCCACGCCCAAGGAGAAGAAGGGCCAGGGCAACAACCAGCCCAGCGGCGAGCCCACGGCCACGCCGAAGAACCGCGCGCCCTACACCTGGGCCGACGGCGAGTCGCCGGCACCGACCGAGGCACCGGCCACGGACGCGCCGGCCACCGAGCCGCCCGCGACTCCCTCCGACGACTCGACGGTCGTCCTGCCCCCCGACGGGAACACCGGTGGCGAGGCCTCGATCGACGACCCGCTGCAGTGGATGAACAACCCCGGCGAGGAGTGGACCAAGAAGTTCAACGAGTTCACCTGCCCGCCTCCCGGGACTGTCCCGGTCGTCGACGACGACCCCAAGAAGCCGCTGATCACGTGCGACGAGAACGGCTTCAAGTACCTCACGTCCGTCGCGATGATCGAGGGCACCGCCCTCAGCGGAGCCAACACCGCGGCCCCGGACCAGCAGAACACCGAGTGGCGCGTGCAGCTGCAGTTCGGCGGCGCGGGCACCGAGACGTTCACCGAGATCAGCCAGACGCTGCTCAACACCCAGAAGCAGTTCGCGATCGTGCTCGACGGCAATGTGATCTCCGCGCCGACGATGAACGGCCTGATCACCGACGGCCGGCCCGAGATCAGCGGCCAGTTCACGCAGTCGGAGGCCGAGAGCCTCGCGACCAGCCTGAAGTTCGGTGCCCTGCCGATCTCGTTCGAGGACCCGTCGACCGAGACCATCGGGCCCTCGCTGGCCGGTGACCAGCTCACCGCCGGCCTGACCGCAGGCGCGTTCGGGCTCGGCCTGGTGCTGCTCTACTGCCTGTTCTACTACCGGGGGCTCGGCCTGGTCGTGGTCGCGTCGCTCCTGGCGGCCGCCGCCACGACGTACGCACTGGTCCTGCTGCTGAGCAAGACGGCCGGCTTCACGCTGACGCTGCCCGGCATCGCGGGGCTGATCATCGCGGTCGGGATCACCGCCGACTCGTTCATCATCTTCTTCGAGCGCATCCGAGACGAGATGCGTGAAGGGAAGTCGATGCGGGTCGCCGTCGAGACCGGCTGGAAGCGCGCCAAGGTCACCCGACTCGCCGCCCAGGTCGTCTCGCTGCTCTCCGCGGCCGTGCTCTACATCTTCGCCACCGGCGTGGTGAAGGGCTTCGGCTTCGCCCTGGGGCTCTCGACGATCGTCGACCTCGCGATCCTGTTCTGGTTCACGAAGCCGATGGTGTCGTGGCTGGCCCGGTTCACGTTCTTCAACAGCGGGCACCGGTTGTCCGGACTCAGCACCGAGACGCTCGGCATGGAGCGGGTCGTCGCTGCGGGAGGTAAGGCCTGATGGGCAAGTTCTCACGTCTGGGCAACGACCTCTACGGCGGTCGCAAGTCCTACGACTTCGTCCACAAGAAGACGATCTGGTACGCCATCTCGCTCGTCCTGGTCGTCGGCGCCATCGCGATCGTGATGCTGCGCGGACTCAACTTCGGCATCGAGTTCACCGGCGGCACCCAGTACAAGGTGTCCCTGCCCACGAGCCAGGTCAACCAGACCAACGCCGACACGATCCGTGAGGCGGTCGCCGGCGCGGGAGTGGCCGAGGCCGAGGCGCCGATCGTCACGACCGCCGGCGAGGCGATCCTGGTGCAGATCGAGGAGATCTCCCAGGAGGAGAGCGACACGATCACCGCCGCCATCGAGGGCTCGGTCGACGGCGTAGGCGACATCTCCCAGGACGAGATCAGTGCCAGCTGGGGTCAGGAGGTCGCCCAGCGGGCGGCACTCGGAGTCACGATCTTCATCGTGCTGGTGATGCTGTTCATCGGCGTCTACTTCCGCGAGTGGAAGATGTCGGTGGCCGCCTTCGTGGCGCTGTTCCACGACATCGCGATCACCATCGGCATCTACGCGCTCTCGGGCTTCCAGGTGACGCCGTCCGCGGTCACCGGTCTGCTCGCGATCCTGGGCTTCTCCCTATACGACACCGTCGTGGTGTTCGACAAGGTGAAGGAGAACACCCACGAGATGCGGGAGACGCGCCAGACCTATGCGCAGGCGGCGAACCTCGCGGTCAACCAGACCCTCGTGCGATCCATCAACACCGGCATCGTGGCGCTGATCCCGATCGGGGCGATCCTCTACGTCAGCGCCACCCAGCTCGGGTCCAGCTCGCTGCAGGACCTCGCGCTGTCGCAGTTCGTGGGCATGGCGGTGGGCGTCTACTCCTCGATCTTCCTGGCTCCCCGGGTGCTCGTGCACCTGAAGTCCAACGAGACCGAGGTCGTGCTCGCCGAGAAGCGGGCCAGGGCACGTGCCCGGGCCGCAGCCGACAAGTACGCATCGGTGCCCACGACGCACGCCGAGGACACCCCGGTCGTCGACCGCGGTCCCGAGGACGACTTCGACGAGGACGACGGCGTGCCCGCAGGCACCGCCCCCGCCCGTACGGCGCCCCCGCGGGCTCCCGAGGCCAGCGGCCGCGGTCGCGTGGCACCCGAGGCTCGAGGCCCGATCCGGCCCGAGCGCCAGCGCCGGAGGACGCAACCAGCCCAGCCGCAAGCCGCGGTCGAAGCGGGGCAAGACGTGACCGACGCCCACGAGGCGATGGCACGACTGGTCCGCGACGTACCCGACTTCCCCGAACCCGGGGTGATGTTCAAGGACATCACTCCACTCCTGGCCGACCACGCCGGCTTCACAGCCGTCGTCGAGGCGCTGGCCGACGCCGGGCGCGACGACGGTGCCACGGCCGTCGACAAGGTGGTCGGCATGGAAGCCCGGGGGTTCATCCTCGGCGCCCCGGTCGCCCTGAGCCTGGGTGCCGGCTTCGTGCCGGTGCGCAAGGCCGGCAAGCTGCCCCGCGAGACGCACGCGGTGTCCTACGAGCTGGAGTACGGCTCGGCGACCCTGGAGGTGCATCGCGACGCGATCTCACCGGGGGAGCGGGTGCTGCTGGTCGACGACGTACTCGCCACCGGGGGCACCGTCGCCGCCACCCGCGAGCTCGTCGAGGCGTGCGGAGGCGTCGTGGTGGGGGTGGCGATGCTGATGGAGCTGACGTTCCTGCCGGGTCGCGCGGCGGTCGGCGAGCTGCCGCTCACCGTGCTCCTGTCCGTCTGACTTCGGACCGACTGGCGCACGTCATTAGACTTGGCGACATGCCCGAGGACGTCACCACTCCGCCCATGCGGGAGAGTGCGCCCGAGGCACCGAGGACGACGTCGCACCCGTAGCGCCCGTCGCCCAGCCGCTCGCGCAGTCCGGTCGTGGCATGCGCGCGCGCCTGGCCCGCATCGGCACCCGCAGCCAGCCCGGCAACGCGGTCCTCGAGCCGCTGTTCCGGGCGGTGCGGGCCAACCACCCGAAGGCCGACCTCGCCCTGCTCGAGCGGGCCTACCTGGTGGCCGAGAAGATGCACGCCAGCCAGATGCGCAAGAGCGGCGACCCCTACATCACCCATCCGCTCGCGGTCACGACGATCCTCGCCGACATCGGCATGACGGAGCCGACGCTGGTCGCGGCGCTGCTCCACGACACGGTCGAGGACACGCCGTACACCCTCGACGAGCTGCGCACCGACTTCGGTGACGAGGTCGCCCATCTCGTCGACGGCGTCACCAAGCTCGACAAGGTGAAGTACGGCGAGACCGCGCAGGCCGAGACGATCCGCAAGATGATCGTGGCGATGTCGCGTGACATCCGCGTCCTGGTCATCAAGCTCGCCGACCGCCTCCACAACATGCGCACCCTGCGCTACGTGCCGCAGGCGTCGCAGGAGCGCACGGCCCGCGAGACCCTCGACATCTACGCACCGCTGGCCCACCGGCTCGGCATGAACACCCTCAAGTGGGAGCTCGAGGACCTCGCGTTCGCGACGCTGCACCCCAAGATCTACGACGAGATCGTGCGGCTGGTCGCGGAGCGGGCGCCGTCGCGCGACCAGTTCCTGGCCGAGGTGATCACCAAGGTCGACGCCGACCTCAAGGACGCGAAGATCAACGCGAAGGTGACCGGTCGGCCCAAGCACTACTACTCGATCTACCAGAAGATGATCGTCGGCGGTCGCGACTTCTCCGACATCTACGACCTGGTCGGCATCCGCGTGCTCGTCGACGAGGACCGCGACTGCTACTCCGTGCTGGGTGTGCTGCACTCGCGATGGAACCCGGTCCTGGGGCGGTTCAAGGACTACGTCGCGATGCCGAAGTTCAACATGTACCAGTCGCTCCACACCACGGTGATGGGGCCGCAGGGCAAGCCCGTCGAGCTGCAGATCCGGACCTTCGCCATGCACCGCCGCGCCGAGTACGGCGTCGCCGCGCACTGGAAGTACAAGGAGGACGGGCGCGCCGGCGTCGACACCGACCGCGCCGGCGACATGGACGACATGACCTGGCTGCGCCAGCTCATGGACTGGCAGAGCGAGGTCGAGGACCCGGGCGAGTTCCTCGAGTCCCTGCGGTTCGAGATCAACCGTGCCGAGGTCTATGTCTTCACGCCCCGTGGCGACGTGATGGCCCTGCCGCTCGGTGCGAGTCCCGTGGACTTCGCGTACGCCGTACACACCGAGGTCGGGCACCACACCATCGGCGCCCGGGTCAACGGCCGGCTCGTGCCATTGGAGTCCACGCTCGACAACGGCGACGTCGTCGAGGTCTTCACCAGCAAGGCCTCGACCGCCGGTCCGTCGCTCGACTGGCTCGGGTTCGTCAAGTCGCCCCGCGCCCGGTCGAAGATCCGCCAGTGGTTCACCAAGGAGCGGCGCGAGGAGGCGATCGAGCGCGGCAAGGAGCAGATCGCCAAGCTGATGCGCAAGGAGGGCCTGCCCCTCAAACGACTGCTGTCCCACGAGTCGCTGATGCTGGCCGCGGTGCACTTCAAGCTCGCCGATGTCTCCGCCCTGTACGCCGCGGTCGGCGAGGGCAACCTCTCCGCGCAGGCCGTCGTACGCCGGGTGATCGACCTGCACGGTGGTGACGACGGGGCCGCGGAGGACCTCGCCGAGGGCGTCACGATCACCGGCACCCGCGGCCGGGCCAAGGCGTCCAGCGGCGGTGACAGCGGCGTCATCGTCAAGGGTGTCGACGACGTCTGGGTCAAGCTCGCCAAGTGCTGCACCCCGGTGCCGCCCGACCCGATCCTCGGCTTCGTCACCAAGGGTGGCGGCGTCTCGGTGCACCGGCGCGACTGCACCAACGCCTCCAGCCTCGAGCGTCAGCCCGAGCGACTCCTGCCGGTCGAGTGGGCGCCGACCTCGCAGTCGACGTTCCTGGTCAACATCCAGGTGGAGGCCCTCGACCGCTCGCGCCTGCTCTCCGACATCACCATGGCGCTCTCCGACACCCACGTGAACATCCTCAGCGCCACCCTGTCGACCACGCGCGACCGCGTCGCCAAGAGCCGCTTCACCTTCGAGATGGCCGACGCCAAGCACCTCGACAACGTGCTCCGCGCGGTCCGCGGGGTCCCAGGGGTCTTCGACGCCTACCGGGTGACGCAGTAGTCGCCAGCCTTGGTTTCGAGGCTCGTCGCTGGCGCTCCTCGCACCTCAACCAGCGGCCGTCCGCTGGTTGAGGTGCGAGCGCAGCGAGCCTCGAAACCAAGGACGCAACTGTCGGTGCCTGCGGACATGCTCGGCCGATGGCTCACGCATACATCCTCGAGTGCTCCGACGGCTCCTACTACGTCGGCAGCACCGTCGACCTCGAGCGTCGTGTCTCCCAGCACAACTCGGCAGACGAAGGCGCGGCATACACGCGTCGACGCCGGCCCGTGCGCCTGGTCTGGCACGCCGACTTCGGTCGGGTCGACGAGGCCTACGCCTTCGAGAAGCGGGTCCAGGGCTGGGGACGAGCGCAAGCGGCAGGCGCTGATCCGCGGTGATCTCGATGAGGTGGTCGCCCTGGCAAGGCGCCGGGGTGGGAAGCCCAGGCCGTCCGCTGGTTGAGGTGCGAGCGCAGCGAGCCTCGAAACCAAGGACTCCCCGTCGGTCCACGGAGCCTTGGCTTCGAGGCTCGTCGCTGGCGCTCCTCGCACCTCAACCAGCGGCCTGGGTGGCTGGCGCTCCTCGCACCTCAACCAGCGGCAGCGCTCGTGAGAACCTCAACCAGCGGCGTACGTCAGCCGCCGAACTCCGACGACGCCCGCTTCGCCATGTCGAGGAAGGCCTGGCGGGAGGCGAGGTTCTCCTCGATCTCCTTCACCCTCTTCTCGTTGCCGGCGGCCCTCGCCTTGTCGAGGTCGGCCTGGATGTCGGCGATGGCGGCCTCGAGCTTGGAGACCATGTCGTCGGCACGGGCGGACTTCTCGGGGTCGGTGCGCTTCCACTGGTCGTCCTCGACGCTGCGGATCGCCTGCTCGACCTTGCGGATGCGGGCCTCGAGGTCCTTCATCCGGTCACGGGGCACCTTGCCGGCAGCGTCCCAACGGTCGGAGAGCTCGCGGAAGGTCCTCTTGGCGGCCTCGAGGTCGGTGACGGGCACCAGCTTCTCGGCCTCGACCAGGATCGCCTCCTTGACCTCGGCGTTGGCGGCGAACTCCTTGTCGAGCTCGGCGTTGGCCGCGTCGCGGGCGCCGAAGAAGCTGTCCTGCGCGCCCCGGAACCGCTTCCAGAGCTTCTCGTCGACGTCTCGGGGCGCGGGACCTGCTGCCTTCCAGTCGCGCATCAGGTCGCGGAACAGGCCGGCGGTCGGACCCCAGTCGGTCGAGTCGGCGAGCTTCTCGGCCTCGACGGCCAGCCGCTCCTTGATCGACCCGGGCGCCGTCGCGCTTCTCGTGCTGCTCGGCGAAGTGCGCCTTGCGGCGCCGGGTGTACGCCGTACGCGCGGTGGAGAAGCGCCGCCACAGGGCGTCGTCGGTGGCCTTGTCGAGACGGGGGAGCGCCTTCCAGTGGTCGAGCAGCTCGCGCAGCCGGTTGGCGCCGTTGCGCCAGTCGTTGCTGTTGGCGAGCGTCTCGGCCTCGGCGACGAGCTTCTCCTTCTCGTCCTTCGACTCGGCGGTCTTCTGCGCGCGCTCGACCTTGCGGGCCTCGCGCTGGGTGGCGATGACCGGGCCCATGGAGTCCAGCCTGGCGAGCAGCGCGTCGAGGTCGCCGACAGCGTGCGCACCGGTCACCTGCTCGCGCACGGTCTTCACCGAGGCGGCGGCCTCCTCGGGGATGAGCACTCCGGAGGCGATGCGCTGCGTCGAGCAGGCCGACCTCGAACTCGAGCGCGGTCGTAGCGCTCGGTGAAGAACGTCAGCGCCTCCTCGGGCGAGCCTTCGGGGTACTGGCCGACGGCACGTTCGCCCTCGGCGGTCTTCACGAAAACGGTGCCGTCCTCGGCCACCCGGCCCCAGTCGGGCACTGCTTCTGCGCGCTCATGGGCGCCCATGCTAGTCAATGCCGATCCGACGCCGACCCTGCGCTCGGTCGAGGCTCCGGACCCACCGATCGACGACACCTTCATGCGAGCGCTGAGGACCCACGCCGTGTTCATCGCAGGCTTCCCCGCCGGCCCCTGGGGGACCAACTGCTACGTCGTCGCGACCGGCCCGGGATCCGAGTGCGTCGTCGTCGACCCCGGCAAGGACGCCGCCGCTGGCGTCGACGAGGTCGTCCGCGAGCACCGGCTCAAGCCGGTCGCCGTGCTCGTCACCCACGGCCACGTCGACCACATGTGGTGCGTCGCCCCGGTCGCCGGCACGCTACGACGCGACCGCGTTGATCCACCCGAGCGACCGGCACCTGCTGACCGACCCGATGGCCGGCATCTCCGCCGACACCGCGCAGATGCTGCTCGGCGGCGACTACGACGTGGGCCGAGCCCGACGACGTACGCGAGCTGTCCGACGCGCAGACCCTCGAGCTGGCGGGCCTGAGCTTCGTCGTCGACCACACGCCCGGCCACACGCAGGGCTCCGTGACCTTCCGGACTCCCTACGACGAGCAGGAGGTCTCCGAGGTGATGTTCTCGGGCGACCTGCTCTTCGCCGGTTCGATCGGCCGCACCGACCTGCCCGGGCGGCGACCATCCGACGATGCTGCGCAGCCTGACCGACAAGGTGCTGCCGCTCGCCGACGACATCGTGGTGCTGCCCGGTCACGGGGAGCAGACCTCCATCGGTCGCGAGCGCGCCACCAACCCCTTCCTGCAGGAGCTGCTCGACCGCGGCACCGCCGGACGCACCTCCCGAGGACTGTGATCATGAGCAAGCCCAGCCCGCTCAGCGGGTTCCCCGAGCTGCTGCCTGCGCAGCGGTACGTCGAGCGCGAGGTCGTCGCGTCGCTCTCCCGTACGTTCGAGCTGCACGGGTTCGCCAACATCGAGACCCGCGTGGTCGAGCCGCTCGACCGGCTGGCCAAGGGCGGCGAGATCGACAAGGAGATCTACGTCCTGCGCCGGCTCCAGGCCGACGACTCCGCGAGCGACTCCGGGCTGGGCCTGCACTTCGACCTGACCGTGCCGTTCGCCCGCTACGTGCTCGAGCACGCCGGCAAGCTGGAGTTCCCGTTCCGCCGCTTCCAGATCCAGCCGGCCTGGCGCGGCGAACGCCCGCAGGAGGGGCGCTACCGCCAGTTCACCCAGGCCGACATCGACATCGTCGGCCGCGACGAGCTCGGCTTCCACCACGACGTCGAGGTCGTGCGGGTGATGGTCGAGGCTCTCGACGCGCTTCCGCTGCCCGGCCCTGTCGTTCCAGGTCAACAACCGCAAGCTGATCCAGGGCTTCTACCGCGGTCTCGGCATCCCCGACGTCACCGCCGCGATCAAGGCGATCGACAAGCTCGACAAGCTGCCCGCGGACGAGGTGGCCAGGCTGCTCGTCGAGCAGGCCGGGGCCACCGACGAGCAGGCGCAGCGCTGCCTCGACCTGGCCACCATCCGGGTCGCCGACACGTCGTTCGTCGAGCGCGTGCGCGCGCTCGGCGTCGAGGACGAGCTGCTCGAGGTGGGCCTGGCCGAGCTCGCGGCCGTCATCGACGGCTGCGCCGACGCGGTCAACGACCACGTGCGCGTCGAGGCCAACCTCCGCATCGCGCGGGGCCTCGACTACTACACCGGCACCGTGCTGGAGATCTTCATGGACGGCTACGAGCGGCTGAAGTCGGTCGGCGGCGGCGGTCGGTACGACGCCCTCGCGAGCGACGGCCGGACGACGTACCCGGGCGTCGGTGTGTCGTTCGGCGTCTCCCGCACCCTCATCCCGCTGCTGGCCGACGGCGCTGCTCGACGCGAGCCGGCCGGTGCCGAGCGCCGTCCTGGTGGCGCTGGCCGACGAGGAGTCTCGCGGTGAGAGCCTGGCCGTGGCACAGCAGCTGCGGGCACGCGGCATCGCCTGCGAGGTCGCCGCGTCGCCGCAGAAGTTCGGCAAGCAGATCCGCACGGCGGAGCGCCGAGGCATCCCGTTCGTCTGGTTCGTCCAGGCCGACGGGCGGCACGAGGTCAAGGACATCCGGTCGGGCGACCAGGTGGACGCCGACCCGCAGCCGTGGACACCACCGGAGACAGACCTGCGGCCCCGAGTGACGAGCAACCCATGACTGGTTTCGAGACGGCGCTGGCGCGCCTCCTCAACCATCGAGAGAGCGAGACCCAGAAGTGATCCGCACGCACGACGCCGGCGCCCTGCGCGCCGAGCACGCCGGCCAGACCGTCACCCTCGCCGGCTGGGTGGCCCGTCGTCGCGACCACGGCGGGGTGGCGTTCCTCGACCTCCGCGAGGCCAGCGGCATCGTCCAGGTCGTCGTCCGCGACGAGGCCGTAGCGCACAGCCTGCGCAGCGAGTTCTGCCTCAAGGTGACCGGCGAGGTCGGCCTGCGCCCCGAGGGCAACGCCAACCCCAACCTGCCGTCTGGTGAGATCGAGGTCATTGCGGCCGACGTCGAGGTGCTCAGCACGGCCGCGGCACTCCCGTTCCCCATCGACGACCACGTGGACGTGGGGGAGGAGGCCCGGCTCAAGCACCGCTACCTCGACCTGCGGCGTACCGGACCCAACAACGCGCTGCGCCTGCGCAGCAAGGTCAACAAGGCCGCGCGCGACGTCCTCGACGGTCACGACTTCGTCGAGATCGAGACACCGACGCTGACCCGCAGCACGCCCGAGGGCGCCCGCGACTTCCTGGTGCCCGCGCGTCTCCAGCCCGGGAGCTGGTACGCCCTGCCGCAGAGCCCGCAGCTGTTCAAGCAGCTGCTGATGGTCGCGGGCATGGAGCGCTACTACCAGATCGCCCGCTGCTACCGCGACGAGGACTTCCGCGCCGACCGGCAGCCCGAGTTCACCCAGCTCGACATCGAGATGAGCTTCGTCGAGCAGGACGACGTCATCGCGATCGCGGAAGAGGTGCTCACCGCTTTGTGGAGCCTCGTCGGGCACGACGTCCCCACCCCGCTGCCGCGCCTGACGTACGCCGAGGCGATGGCCCGCTTCGGCTCGGACAAGCCCGACCTGCGGATGGGTCAGGAGCTCGTCGAGTGCACCGACTACTTCAGGGACACGCCGTTCCGGGTGTTCCAGGCCGACTACGTCGGCGCGGTGGTGATGCCCGGCGGCGCGAGCCAGCCGCGCAAGCAGCTCGACGCGTGGCAGGAGTGGGCGAAGCAGCGGGGGGCCAGGGGACTGGCCTACGTGCTCGTCCAGGACGACGGCGAGCTCGGCGGACCCGTCGCCAAGAACATCACCGACGCCGAGAAGGCGGGCCTCGCCGCTCACGTCGGAGCCCAGCCGGGCGACTGCATCTTCTTCGCAGCGGGTGCGGTCAAGAGCAGTCGCGCGCTGCTCGGCGCTGCCCGCCTCGAGATCGGCCGCCGCGGCGGCCTGATCGACGAGAGCGCGTGGCGCTTCCTCTGGGTCGTCGACGCGCCGCTGTTCGAGCCGACCGGCGACGCGACCGCAGCCGGCGACGTCGCCGTGGGCAGCGGCGCCTGGACCGCGGTGCACCACGCCTTCACCTCGCCCCAGGACCTCGACACGTTCGACTCCGACCCCGGCAACGCGCTCGCCTGGGCCTACGACATCGTCTGCAACGGCAACGAGATCGGCGGCGGATCGATCCGTATTCACCGCGACGACATCCAGCGCCGGGTCTTCTCGGTGATGGGCATCGCCGACGAAGAGGCACAGGAGAAGTTCGGCTTCCTGCTCGACGCCTTCAAGTACGGCGCCCCGCCGCACGGCGGCATCGCCTTCGGCTGGGACCGGATCGTCGCCCTGCTCGCCGGCGCCGAGTCGATCCGGGAGGTCATCGCGTTCCCCAAGTCCGGGGGCGGCTACGACCCGCTGACTGCCGCTCCGGCGCCGATCACGCCGGAGCAGCGCAAGGAAGCCGGCGTCGACACGCCCCCGGCGAAGGACGTCCCGTCGGCTGGGTGAGTGGCCGCAGACCCTGCACACATCGCGCTGACCTGCAGGAGAACGCGTCGAGACCAGATCGTTACGCGCGGGTGATCGCCCGTGCGGTCTGTGTCACATAGAGTCCCGTCTCGGCGCCGCCCGGCGCCACCGGGATCCCCCGGCACGTTCTGAAGACGGCAGTGACCGTCCGAACGAGGTGAGCATGTCTCTTCCCGGTGGCGACGTCATGGCGAACACGGCGGACTCCGTTGTCGAGGATGCCACGGCCCCACGGGAGCCGATGTCCGGGCGCTCACCACTGCGGATCGCGATAGGCCGGCTCCGGCAGGACACCGTGGCGATGATCTGCTTGGCGATCGTCGCCGTGTTCGTCCTGATCGCCATCTTCGCCGGCGTGCTCGCCGATCTGTTCGGCGTCGAGCTGGGGCCTGGCAACCCGGCCCAGCAGCTCGACTTCCTCGGTGACGGCATGCCGCTCAGCGGCCCGCCCAACTATGGCTTCGACTCCGAGCACCCCTTCGGCGTGGCCCCGAAGACGGCGGTCGACAACCTCGCCTACTGGCTCTACGGCTGCCGTACGTCGCTGACCATCGCGTCGACGGCCACCCTGTTCGCAACGCTGATCGGTGTCGTGATGGGCCTGGTCGCAGGGTTCGCCGGCGGCGTCGTCGACAAGGTCATCTCCTTCGTCACCGACCTCTTCCTGACCCTGCCGTTCCTGCTCATGGCCCTGGTGATCGCCCCGATCATCAACTCCCGCTTCGCCGACGACCCTGCCTACCCCACCCTCCAGAAGTGGAGCCTGGTCGCCATCTTGGTGATGTTCGGCTGGATGGGCGTGTGCCGTCTGGTCCGCGGCGAGACGATGTCCCTGCGCGAGCGCGAGTTCATCCAGGCGTCCCGCGTGATCGGCATGCCGACTCGCCGCATCCTGTTCAAGGAGCTGCTGCCCAACCTCGTGGCCCCGATCGTGGTCGCTGTCTCGCTGATGCTGCCGGCGTTCATCGCCGCCGAGGCCGGCCTGGCCTTCCTCGGCGTCGGTGTCACCCAGGGCGCGTCGTGGGGCCAGACGATCCTGCAGGCCAGCCCCTACTTCGAGAAGTACCCCCTCTACCTCTGGGAGCCCCTGCTGGGGATCGTGATCCTGGTGGTGGCCCTCAACCTGCTCGGCGACGCCATCCGCGACGCCGTCGATCCCAAGACCCGGCGCTGACCGGGATGGCCCGCCGAGTCCGGCGGGCCCCACAGATGTTGTCGCGAGCGCCCGTCTCGTGGCACGGAAGAAAGAAAGGCTGGACAACATGAAGCGCACCAAGTCGCTTGCCGTTGTCGCCGGCTTCGC
This sequence comes from uncultured Actinomycetota bacterium, assembly GCA_963825755.1. GTDB lineage: Bacteria > Actinomycetota > Actinomycetes > Propionibacteriales > Nocardioidaceae > Nocardioides. The sequence continues at coordinate 37,936 of CAWGUS010000008.1, forward strand.
CATGGTCACGCTTGCGGCCTGTGGTGGAGACGGTGGAGACGGAAACGCCAGTGGAGGCGGGGATAACGGCGAGTTCATCGAAGCCGGCTCCGGCTTCGAACAGGTCGAGGCCGAGGGCCCGGCGCCCGAGGTCGAGGGTGCCGCCACCGGTGGCACCATCACCGTGCTGATCCCCAGTGACCCGGGTCCCGAGGACCTCGACCCGACCAACGGATGGTCGGTGCTGGGCAACTCGATCCAGCAGGCCCTCACCAACCGGTCGCTGACGCAGTACCGCCGCAACCCCGAGTCCGGTGACATGGAGCTGGTCCCCGACCTCGCCACCGACCTCGGCACGCCGAACGAGGACTTCACCGAGTGGGAGTTCACGATCAAGGACAACGCCAAGTGGGAGACCGGTGACCCGATCACCGGCGAAGAGGTCAAGAACGGAATCCTTCGCTCGTTCGACACCGAGACGTTCACCTCGGGTCCCGGCCAGGCCTACACGGTGGGCTGGGTCGACTGCCCCGAGGACTACGCCGGCCCCGACAAGAGCGGCGACTGCGACGCGGTCCAGGCTGACGGCCAGAAGGTCACGATCCGCACGAGCAAGCCGTTCCCGGACTACAACTTCTGGTCGACCTTCATGGCGATCGGCCCGGTCCCGCTGGAGAACTCGCACGTTCCCGGCGTACGGCCGCAAGCCGCTCTCGAGCGGCCCGTACAAGATCAAGGAGTTCCGGGTCAACGAGTCGCTGACGCTGGTGAAGAACGACCAGTGGGACCCGGCTTCCGACCCGGCTCGTCACCAGTACGCCGACGAGTGGATCTTCAAGTTCGACCAGGACCAGGAGAAGACCGACCAGATCCTGCTCTCGGGCAACGCCGAGGCGGGCACCACGGTCGCCAACTCGCTGGGCGCGACCAACGCCAACGAGCTGAAGGCGGCGCTGGGCAGCAACTACATCCAGCAGACCGGTCAGTGCATCAGCACCCGCACCCCGGACGCCACGAAGATCACCGACTCAAGATCCGCCAGGCGATCGGGTGGGCTTACGACTTCGACAACGTGCAGCTGGCTGCCGGCAACATCCCGGGCGTGACGCGCATCCCGGCCCAGGGCCTCATGCCGCCCGGCATGGCGGGATCGCAAGGAGTTCTTCCCGGCCGGCGAGCAGTTCAAGTTCGACCCGGACAAGGCCAAGGCTCTGCTCGAGGAGGCTGGTGAGCCCGGCTACAAGCTGACGTTCATCTACGACGACTCGGACGCTGAGACCAAGGCGTGCCGCCGAGGCCGAGAAGAAGGGCTACGAGGAGGCTGGGTTCACCGTCGAGATGATCCCCTACCAGGAGGACGCCTACGCGCTGTTCGACGACCCGGACAACCCGATCAACAAGAAGCTGAACCTGCGTTCCACCAACTGGTGCTCGGACTGGCCGGCCGGCTCGACCATGATCCCGCCGCTGATCGGCACGGACCAGGCCTACAACACGTCGTTCTTCTCCAAGCGAGGAGGTCGACGACGCGGATCGACGAGATCGCGACCCTGCCGATCGAGGACCAGCCCGCTGCCTGGGGTGACCTCGACGAGGAGGTCGGTACGAAGTACCTGCCGAACATCGTCACCGCCTACCGCAACGACCTGTTCGGTGCGGGCGCCAACATCGGTGGCTTCACCGGTGACGCGGCGATGAGCGCGATCAACTACAAGGACCTGTTCGTCAAGCAGTGACGAACTGACCAAGTAGTGCTCAACTAGTAGGTGTGGTGGGGGCCGGGCGGTTGCCTGGCCCCCACTCCGCCCGTCAGCGGCGCCCGTCCCGGGCGCATCTGCGGCACCGTATCGGGTGTCCGTGGGAAGTACCGGAGGGAAGGCAAGCATGTTCGCCTACATCGTCAAGAGGCTGTTGACCGGCGTGGTGGTGCTCGTCCTGGTGTCGATGGCCATCTTCGCCCTGCTGTGGTACGGGCCGGAGAGCCCGGCGCGGCCGATCTGCAACCAGGAGACGAGTGGCAGGTGCACGCCCGAGCGGCTTGCCAACTTCGAGAAGTCGATGGGGTACGACAACCCGATCTACGAGGAGTACGGCAAGTTCGCCAAGGGCATCGTGGCCGGCCGGGAGATCACCCTCGGGCAGCGACGCGGTCGTCGACTGCGATGCGCCGTGCTTCGGGTTCTCCTTCCGCACCCGCAACCTGGTCTGGGACGAACTGCTGCAGCGCCTGCCCGCGACCATCTCGGTCGCCGATCGGCGGCGCGGCCCTCTACCTGCTGATGGGCATCCCCATCGGGATCGCAGCGGCCAGACGGCGCGGCACCCTCGGCGACAAGCTGCTGGTCAGTCCAGCTTCCTGCTGATCAGCAGCATCCCCTACTACCTCTTCGCCCTCGTCGCCTGGCTCTACTTCACGCTGGTCTGGGACCTGCCGGTGCTGGGCGACAGCGGCTACACACCACTCTTCGACAACCCCGCCAAGTGGTTCGCGGGGCTGTTGCTGCCCTGGCTGTGCCTGGGCATCTTCAACTGCACGCCTACACCCGCTACACCCGCGGCGCGATGGTCGAGTCGCTGGGCGAGGACTACATCCGCACCGCGAGGGCCAAGGGCCTGCCCGAACGCACCGTCGTCTACCGGCACGGCCTGCGCAGCGCGCTGGTGCCGGTGGTGACGATCTTCGGCATCGATCTCGGCCTGCTGCTGGCCGGCACGATCTTCACCGAGCGGATCTTCGAGATCCAGGGCATCGGCCTCTGGGGCCTGCGGGCGGTGATCGGCCCTCGACCTCCCGGTGATCTCCGCGACCGCCATGTTCGGTGCCGTCGTGATCATCGTCAGCAACATCGTCGTCGATGTCGTCTACGGCGTCCTCGACCCCCGAGTGAGGGTTTCATGACAGAGAGCCAGACCGAGCCCCGCAATCACGGCATGTCCGAAGAGGGCGCCTACCTCGACGGTCGAGAACCTCACGGTCGAGTTCCCCACGCCCGACGGTCCGCTGCGGGCGGTCAACGACCTGTCCTACACCGTCGGCATGGGCCAGACCCTGGGCATCGTCGGCGAGTCCGGATCCGGCAAGTCGGTCTCGAGCATGGCGGTCCTCGGTCTGCACGACGCTGAAGCGGACCAAGATCACCGGCTCGATCCGGATCGGCGACAAGGAGGTCGTCGGGCTCAGCGAGTCCGGGATGCGCAAGCTCCGCGGCAACGCGGTGTCGATGATCTTCCAGGACGCCCTGGCCGCACTGCACCCGTTCTACCGGGTCGGGGTCCCAGCTGGCAGAGGCCTACCAGGTCCACCACCGCAACGCCTCGAAGCGGGACGCACGCCGCAAGGCGATCGAGATGCTCGACCGCGTCGGCATCCCGCAGCCCGACCAGCGGGTCGACGACTTCCCGCACCAGTTCTCCGGCGGCATGCGGCAACGGGCGATGATCGCCATGGGCCTGATCAACGACCCGTCGCTGCTCATCGCCGACGAGCCGACCACGGCGCTCGACGTGACGGTGCAGGCCCAGATTCTCGACCTGCTCCAGGACCTCCAGCGCGAGTTCAACTCCGCCGTCATCATCATCACCCACGACCTGGGCGTCGTGGCCGAGATGGCCGACGACGTGCTGGTGATGTACGCCGGCCGGGCGGTCGAGTACGGCACCACCAAGCAGATCCTGTCGCACCCCGAGATGCCCTACACGTGGGGACTCCTCTCGAGCATTCCCGACGTGCAGTCGGACACCTCGATGCGCGGCTCATCCCGATCCCGGGCAACCCGCCGAGCCTGCTCAACCCGCCTTCAGGGTGTGCGTTCCACCCCCGCTGCGCGCACGTCGACAAGGTGCCTGGCAGCCTGTGCTCGCAGCAGCTGCCCCAGCTCACGCCGGCGTCCAACGGCACGGCGCACCTCAAGCGCTGCCACCTGGCCGACCCCGACGCGATCTACCAGACCGAAGTGCTGCCCGAGATCGCACCCGACCTGGTCGAGGAGAACTGATGGCCTCCCCGAAGACACCGACGCCCGGACCACCGGCCGCCACGCCGAGCGCGAACCCGCCTCCGAGGCCGGCCCAGTCGAGTACCCGTCGCCGCCGACGACACGAGCGACGAGGGCAACGAGCTGACGACGGCGTACGCGTCGTTCGAGGAGCAGGCCCAGCAGGGCCACACCGCCTCGATGCTCGACCCCGACGCCAAGCCGGTGCTCGAGGTCGAGAACCTGAAGATGTACTTCCCGGTGCGGTCCGCCGGGCTCGTGCGCCGCACCATCGGGCACGTCCAGGCCGTCGACGGCATCTCGTTCGAGGTGCCCACGGGCGGCTCGCTCGGGCCTGGTGGGCGAGTCGGGCTGCGGCAAGTCGACCACGGGCCGGCTGATCACCCGGCTCTACAACCCGACCGGCGGCTCGATCAAGTTCGAGGGCCAGGACATCGCCAAGCTCTCGCAGCGCCAGATGAAGCCGCTGCGCCGCGACATCCAGATGATCTTCCAGGATCCCTACACGTCGCTGAACCCGCGGCACACGGTCGGCGCGATCGTCGGTGCGCCCGCTGGCGGTGCACAACATCGTGCCGAAGAACCAGATCCTCGCGCCGCGTCCAGGAGCTGCTCGAGGTGGTGGGCCTCAACCCCGAGCACTACAACCGCTACCCCAACGAGTTCTCCGGCGGCCAGCGGCAGCGCATCGGCATCGCCCGCGCACTCACACTGAACCCCAAGCTGCTCGTGGCCGACGAGCCGGTCTCGGCGCTCGACGTGTCGATCCAGGCGCAGGTGATCAACCTGCTCCAGGACATCCAGAACGAGTTCAACGTCGCCTACCTCTTCATCGCCCACGACCTCGCGGTGGTGCGCCACTTCTGCCCCGAGGTCGCGGTGATGTACCTCGGCAAGATCGTCGAGATCGGCGACCGCGACAGCATCTACTCCAACGCCCACCACCCCTACACCCAGGCGCTGCTGTCGGCGGTGCCCGACGTGAAGCAGGCGGTCATCGGCGGGCGTCGCGAGCGGATCATGCTCGAGGGCGACGTGCCCAGCCCGATCAACCCGCCGTCGGGGTGCCGGTTCCGCACCCGGTGCCCGCTGGCCCAGGAGATCTGCGCCAAGCACGAGCCGCCGCTGCTGCAGATCGGCCCGCGCCACAAGGTGGCCTGCCACTTCCCGGGCGAGATCACCAACCACCCGACCACGCCGATCACCGCACGCCTGCTCGGCACCGACGACCAGGGCAACGCCGACCCCGGCGCCACCCCGTCGCCCGAGCTGAGCAACGCGCCCGGCTTCAGCCGACACCTGGTTCGACCTGGACAAGAAGACGTTTGGACGAGCCTGACGCCCTGTTCGAGACCACCCCGGCGGACGGTCCCCCACGGGGAGGACCGTCCGGCGGAGGCTCGCTGACCGGGGTCACGCACGCCTCGGCGCCCACTCGCCGTACGCATGCGTCCGCGCACGCTCGACGAGCTGGTCGGGCAGGCGCAGCTGCGCGCTCCCGGCGTCGCCGCTGCGGCGGCTCGTCGAGGGCGACCAGCCGATGTCGCTGCTGCTCTGGGGCCCGCCCGGCACCGGCAAGACCACGATCGCCTCGATCCTGAGCCAGCAGACAGACCGGCGGTTCGTCGAGGTCTCGGCGGTCTCGGCCGGCGTCAAGGAGGTGCGGGCCGCGATCGACGCGGCCCGGCGCGAGCTCGCCCGCGGGCGGCTCCGAGACGGTGCTGTTCGTCGACGAGGTGCACCGCTTCAGCAAGGCCCAGCAGGACGCGCTGCTGCCGGGCGTCGAGAACCGGTGGGTCACGCTGGTGGCGGCGACGACCGAGAACCCGTTCTTCTCGGTGATCTCGCCGCTGCTCTCGCGCAGCCTGCTGCTGCGGCTCGAGTCGCTGACCGACGACGACGTCCGCAGCGTCGTCGCCTCGGCACTGACCGACGAACGGGGCCTCGGCGGGTGAGGTGGAGCTCGACGACGACGCCTGCGACCACCTGGTCCGGCTGGCCGGCGGAGACGCCCGCCGCTCGCTGACCTATCTCGAGGCCGCTGCCGGCGCCGCGCGTGACGTCTCGACCGGCTGACCCGGCGAGAAGCCCGTGATCGACCTGGAGACCGCCGAGACGGCCGTCGACCAGGCCGCCGTGCGCTACGACCGGCAGGGCGACCAGCACTACGACGTCACGAGTGCCTTCATCAAGTCCGTGCGCGGGTCCGACGCCGACGCCGCCCTGCACTACCTGGCCCGGATGATGGAGGCGGGGGAGGACCCGCGCTTCATCGCCCGCCGGCTCATCATCCTGGCCAGCGAGGACATCGGGCTGGCCGACCCGACCGCGCTCACGACCGCCGTCGCCGCCGCCCAGGCGGTGCAGCTGATCGGCATGCCGGAGGCCCGCCTGAACCTCGCCCAGGCCACCATCGCGCTGGCTGTCGCGCCGAAGTCCAACGCGGTCATCAAGGCGATCGACGCCGCGAGCACCGACGTACGAGCTGGCAAGATCGGCAGCGTGCCGCCGCACCTGCGGGATGCCCACTACTCCGGTGCGAAGGCGCTCGGGCACGGCAAGACGCTACACCTACAGCCACGACGAGCCCTACGGCATCGCCGAGCAGCAGTACGCGCCCGACGTCGTCCTCGACGCGGAGTACTACCGGCCGACGGCCCTCGGTGCCGAGGCGGCGGTCAAGGAGCGGTGGGAGCGCATCCGGCGACTCATCCGTGGCAGGTAGGGTTCCGCACTGTGAACGAGTGGGACGTGAGCACCTGGCTGGTGGTCGGCGCGTGTGCGCTGGTCCCTGGCGACGGCGCTCGCGCTGCTCCGGGTGCGGTCGCGTCCTCGCGGCGCGAGCTGGCCTCGACGCGTGCCGAGGCCGCTGACCTGCGCCGCCGCATCGACGAGCTCGAGCGCTCCCGCGCCGACTTCGAGGCGCCGACGCTCCCCGCCGAGCGCGTCATGGTCCCGACGCCCATCGAGGACCCGGTGACCTTCGAGCCGGCGCCGATCGAGGGTCGACTGTTCGCCGACCTGGTGCTGCGCGAGTCGGTCGTCAAGGCGGCTTCCTGGGCCCACGGCGTACGACGCGCGCTGTCGCCCGAGAACCGCAACCGGATCAGGTTCGAGATGCGTCGCGAGGTGAAGCGTTCGCGCAAGGCGCGCCGCGTCGAGATGCAGGAGGCGCTGCGCGCACACCGGGCCCGCGCGCGGGCCAACGAGTCGGAGGACGCTGCATGAGCCGAGGCATCTGGTTCGTGGCAGGTGCGGGGGCTGGGATCTATGCCATGACCCGCGCCCGCCGGGTGGCCGAGGCGCTCACCAGCGAGGGGCTGCGCGACCGGCTCGGCGCGCTGGCCGTGGGCGCGCGGATGTTCCGTGACGAGGTCCGCGCCGGGCGGCACGAGTCGGAAACCGACTTGCGGGAGCGGCTGGGGCTGGTGCCTCATGGGATCCCCGAGCTCGAGTCCGCGAGACGAGGGTCTCGAGGGTCTCGATACACCTCGCTCGTCCCTCGCGAGGCACTCGACCACCGAGGGGGACGCGTCCCTCGCGAGGCACTCGACCACCGAGATCACCGCAGAACCGGAAGGCATCACCCGTGGACACCGCTGAGATCCGCCGCCGATTCATCGAGCACTTCGAGGCCGCCGGTCACACCGCGGTGCCCGTCGCGGTCGCTGCTGGCGGAGGACCCGAACCTGCTGTTCGTCAACGCCGGGATGGTGCCCTTCAAGCCGTACTTCCTCGGCCAGGAGACGCCGCCGTACGACCGCGCGGTGAGCGTGCAGAAGTGTGTGCGCACGCCCGACATCGAGGAGGTCGGCAAGACCACCCGGCACGGCACGTTCTTCGAGATGTGCGGCAACTTCTCGTTCGGCGACTACTTCAAGGAACGCGCCATCGAGCTCGGCCTGGGACCTGGTCACGAAGCCGGTCGCGGACGGCGGCTTCGGGTCCCCGAGGACAAGCTGTGGCCCACGGTCTACAGGACGACCCCGAGGCGGTGGGGCTGTGGACGAAGGTCACCGGCCTGCCCGGACGAAGCGGATCGTGCGCCTGGGCAAGTCCGAGAACTACTGGTCCATGGGCGTGCCCGGGCCCGGCGGGCCGTGCTCGGAGATCCTCATCGACCGCGGCCCGGACGGACGGTGACTCGAGACGACCTCGACGCACGGAGATGCCGACCGAGCTAGGACCGCTACATGGAGATCTGGAACCTCGTCTTCATGCAGGACGAGCTCTCCGCGGTGCGGTCGAAGGAGGACTTCGACATCTCGGGCTCGCTGCCCAAGAAGAACATCGACACCGGCATGGGCCTGGAGCGGGTCGCGCTACCTGCTGCAGGGCAAGCAGAACATGTACGAGATCGACGTGATGTTCCCCGTCATCCAGCGCGCCGAGGAGCTCACCGGGCAAGCGCTACGGCGCCAACCACGAGGACGACGTGCGGTTCCGGGTCGTCGCCGACCACGTGCGCAGCTCGATGATGCTCATCGGCGACGGCGTCACGCCCGGCAACGAGGCGCGCGGCTACGTGCTCCGGCGGCTGCTGCGCCGCGCCGTACGCTCGATGCGGCTGCTGGGCTACGAGGACCCGTCCCTGCCCGAGCTGATGCCGATCAGCCGCGACAAGATGGGGGAGACGTACGTCGACCTGGTCCGCGACTGGGAGCGCATCTCGCGCGTGGCGTTCTCCGAGGAGGAGACGTTCCGCAAGACGCTGCAGGCCGGCACGCAGATCTTCGACCTGGCGGCGATCGACGTCGTCGGACGCGGTGACTTCGCGGCTGTCCGGCGACCAGGCCTTCGCCCTGCACGACACCTACGGGTTCCCGATCGACCTCACCCTCGAGATGGCCTCCGAGCAGGGGCTCACCGTCGACGAGGAGGGCTTCCGCGGGCTGATGAGCGAGCAGCGCGCAGCGGGCCAAGGACGATGCGCGCAGCAAGAAGGGCCAGCACGCCGACACGTCCGTCTACCGCGGCGATCCTCGACGAGCACGGCCCGACCGAGTGGCTCGCCTACGAGACCCTCGAGACCGAGTCGCGGCCACTCGCCCTGCTGAAGCGGCGGTCAGCCCGTGCCGGCGCTCGGGGCCGGCGAGATCGGCGAGCTCGTGCTCGACCGCACGCCCTTCTACGCCGAGTCCGGCGGTCAGGTCGCCGACGCCGGCACCATCGCCTACGCCGGCGGGGTGCTCGAGGTCCTCGACGTCCAGCGCCCGGTCCGTGGCCTCGTCGTCCACCAGGTGCGGGTGGTGGAGGGCGAGTTCGACCCGCGCGGCGAGATGTTCGCGCCGCGTCGATCCCGAGTGGCGCACCGGAGCCCGGCAGGCCCACTCCGGCACGCACGTCGTGCACGCCGCGCTGCGCGAGGTGCTCGGCCCGTCGGCGCTCCAGTCCGGCTCCTACAACCGGCCCGGCTACCTCCGGCTCGACTTCGGCTGGACCACCGGGTTGCGCTCCGAGCAGGTGCGCGACATCGAGGCGGTGTCCAACCAGGCGCTGCGCGCCGACCTGCCCGTGGGCTGGCAGTACATGACGCTGCCCGAGGCCAAGGAGTGGGGCGCGATCGCCCTGTTCGGTGAGACGTACGACGACTCCAAGGTGCGCGTCGTCGAGATCGGCGGCCCGTGGTCGCGCGAGCTGTGTGGCGGCACCCACGTCGACCACGCCTCGCAGATCGGCACCGTCGTCGTCGACCTCGGAGGCGTCGGTCGGGTCCGGCAACCGCCGGATCGAGGCGCTGACCGGGGTCGAGGGCTTCGCCCACCTGGCTCGTGAGCGCGACCTGGTCGCGCAGCTGACCGGCCTGCTGAAGGCGCAGCCCGACGGCGTCGTCGGTCGTGTGCAGGACATCGTCGAGCGGCTGCGCTCGGCGGAGAAGGAGCTCGAGAGGCCCGCCAGTACGCAGCTGCTCGCGGGCGGGCGCCGGGCTCGCTGCCGCGGCGGTCGACGTGGCCGGTGTCGCGGTGGTGGCCCAGCGTCTCGACGGAGCTGGCGGCGGGCGACGTACGCACGCCTGGCGCTGGACGTGCGCGGTCGCCTCGACGCTGCGCGACCGGGTGCCGTCTGATCGCCGGCGTGGCCGACGGCAAGGTGTCGGTGGTCGCCGCCGTCAACGACGCGGGCCAGGCCCGCGGCATCGCGGCCAACGACCTCGTCCGGGTCGGTCGGCCAGCTGCGTCGGCGGCAAGGGCGGCGGCAAGGACGACGTCGCGCAGGGCGGCGGCAGCGACGCCTCCCGCCTCGACGAGGCGCTGGCGCTGCGTGCCCACCGAGGTCGCTCGCGCGGCGGGTGCCTGAGGGTGCGGCACGGCGTGCGGCTCGGCATCGACCCCGGTGATGCCCGGATCGGGGTGGCGCGCAGCGACCCGTCGGGGTTCCTCGCCACGCCCGTCGAGACCGTACGCCGCGGCCGGGGCGACCTGCGGCGGCTGAAGGCCATCCTGGCCGAGGAGGAGGCCGTCGAGGTGGTCGTCGGGCTGCCGCGATCGCTGTCGGGGGCCGAGGGTCCGGCCGCGGTGAAGGTGCGCGAGTTCGCGGCTGCGCTGGCGCGCCAAGTTGCTCCCGTGCCCGTGAGGTTGTGTGATGAGCGGATGACCACGGTGTCCGCGGAGGCGATGCTCCGCGAACGAGGTCGCAAGGGCAGCAAGCGACGTGCCGTGGTCGACCAGGCCGCAGCCGTCGTCGATCCTGCAGAACGCGCTGGACACCGAGCGAAGCTCGGGCGCCGCGCCAGGAGAGATCGTCGAGGTCCCGTGATGAGTGACGACCAGGCCCGTCCCGAGCCGTTCGTGGACCCCGAGGAGGAACCGGCCGAGGAGTACGCACGCCTCGGTGGCTCCCGCAAGAAGCGGCGCGGGTTCTCCGGCTGCCTCGCCGTCATCGTCGCGCTCGCCGTGCTGGCAGGCGGGTTCTACGTGGGCATCACGAAGGGCGTCGACTTCCTCTCCGACCAGTTCTCGTCGGCCGAGGACTTCAGCGGCCCGGGCAGCGGGTGAGGTGACCTTCGAGGTCGCCGAGGGCGACACCATCGCCGAGATGGGCCGCTCGCTGAAGTCCGACGGGGTCGTGGCCTCGGTCCAGGCATTCATCGACGCGGCAGCCGAGGAGCCCGAGTCGAACGGCATCCAGGTCGGCTTCTACACGGTGCAGAAGGAGATGGCCGCCGCCGACGTGGTCGAGATCCTGATCGACCCCGCCAACCAGGTGAAGTCGACCGTCACGGTGCCCGAGGGGCTGCGGGTGGTCGACGTGCTCGACATCCTCGAGGAGCAGACGGACTTCAAGCGGACGGCGTACGAGAAGGCTCTCGACGACCCCGCCGGGCTCGGGCTGCCCGACTACGCCGAGGGGAACCCCGAGGGCTACCTCTTCCCGGCGACGTACGAGATCCCGCCCAACGCGACCGCCAAGTCGATCCTCAAGTCGATGGTCGACCGGCTGGCGCCAGGCGGCCGAACGAGGTCGACCTGGAAGGGCGCGGCGGAGGCGCTCGGCAAGACGCCGGCAGAGCTGATGACGATCGCCTCCCTCATCGAGGCCGAGGGTCGCGGCGAGGACATGCCGAAGATCTCGCGGGTCATCTACAACCGCCTCGACGGCCCCGGTGACAAGGCCGGCACCAACGGGCTGCTCCAGATCGACGCGTCGGTCAACTACGGCCTCGACCAGAAGCTGGGCGTGACCCTCACCGAGGAACAGAAGGCGGTGGAGACGCCGTACAACACCTACGACATCGTGGGTCTCCCGCCGACACCGATCGAGGCGCCGGGCGACGACGCGCTGGCCGCGGCGGCCGCGCCGGCCGAGGGCGACTGGTACTACTACGTCACCGTCAACCTGGAGACCGGCGAGACCAAGTTCGCCGAGACCTACGACGAGTTCCTGGAGTACAAGGCGGAGTACACCGAGTACTGCGCCACCGAGTCCGAAGCCTGCTGATGCCGGCACGTCGTCGGTGCGGCGTCCTCGGGGACCCCATCGGGCACTCGCTGTCGCCCGTGCTGCACGGAGCCGGGTACGCCGCGACGGGCCTGGACTGGGAGTACGACGCCCGCAGGGTGTCCGCGGGCGGTCTCGCCGAGGTGGTCTTGTCGCTCGGCGACGAGTGGCGGGGCCTGTCGGTCACGATGCCGCTCAAGCGGGAGGCGCTTCGGCTGGCAGGGCGGGTGTCCGACGCCGCCCGGCTGGCCGGCGCGGCGAACACGCTCGTGCGCGAGGACGACGGCACATGGTCGCGCCGACAACACCGACATCGGGGGCGCGCGCGCTGCCCTGGCCGAGCGCGGTGTCACCGCCGTGTCGTCCGCGACGATCCTCGGCGGCGGGGCCACGGCGACGTCGACCGGGCTGGCGCTGTGCGACCTGGGGGCGCGTCAGCTGAGAGTGCTGGTGCGCTCGGCCGATCGTGCCGCCGAGACGGCCGCGGCGCTGCGATCCCATCCGGGCTCCGCCGGTGGTCGCCGTGCTCGGCCTCGACTCCGTCGTCTCCGGTGACGTGGTCGTGTCGACCGTCCCTGCCGGGGTCCAGGACGACCTGCTGGTCGATCGCTGCCGCGACGTGCCGGTCGTGTTCGAGGTGCTCTACGACCCGTGGCCCACACCACTCTCCGCCGCTGCCTCCGCCGCCGGGCGGGTGCTCGTCTCGGGGCTGGACCTGCTCGTGCACCAGGCCGCTCTCCAGTTCGCTCTCTTCACCGGGATCGACGCGCCTGTCGATGCGATGCGTGCGGCGGGGGAGCGGGCGCTCGCCGGGCGGGGTGTCTCGTGAGCGAGGACCTGCTCGCCGTCGTGCTGGCCGTGCTGGCCTGCGGTGTTGCCGGACTCGGTCTGCCCGCCCTGATCCGGGCCGTGCCGGAGCCCGACCCCGATCCGGACGAGTCCGAGGAGCCGGAGGACCCGAAGGAGCACTACGCCGACATCGCAGCCCTGCCGGGCCTGACCTGGAAGGCCGCGATCGCGTCGGCGGTCACCGGCGGCGTCGTGGCCGCCACCGTCGGCGCGTCCTGGCACCTCCTGGTGCTGCTGCCGCTGGTGCCGATCGGGGTGGCGCTCGCCCTGGTGGACTGGCGCACCCGGTTGCTGCCCAAGCGCATCATCGTGCCGACGTACGCCCTCGTGATCGTGTGCGTGCTGGTCGCCTGGGCGGCGACCGACGACACCGGCGATCTCCAGCGTGCGGGACTGGGCTGGCTGGTCTCCGGCGGCCTGTTCTTCCTGCTGTGGTTCGTGCATCCGCGGGGGCTCGGCTACGGCGACGTCCGGCTGTCGGGGGTGCTGGGCATCGCCCTGGGCCAGGTCGGCTGGGGCGAGCTCCTGGTCGGCGTGTACGCCGGGTTCCTGCTCGGAGGCGTCGGTGGCCTGCTGCTCAGTCGACTCCGGATCGTGGAGCGGAAGGGCTACCCGTTCGGACCCTTCATGCTCGTCGGCGCGGTGGTCGGGCTGGTCGCCGGGCCGGCGCTGACGGCGTACTTCACCGTGTGATCAGACCGGGCTCGGTGGCAGGGTTGGTCACCGGCGTCGAGCTCGGGGTGGGTCTCGATACACCTCGCTCGTCCCTCGCGAGGCACTCGACCACCGAGAGCTCCCTCGTCCCTCGCGAGGCGCTCGACCACCGAGAGCTCCCTCGTCCCTCGCGAGGCGCTCGACCATCGAGAGCTCGCTCGTTGGTCGAGTAGCGAGCGCCAGCGAGCGTATCGAGACCCCGCCACATGCCTGCGCCCCGGACGTGGCGCTGGCGGTGATCCGGTGCGTGAAAGACTGCCGCCATGCTGCGTTGGCTCACTGCGGGCGAGTCCCACGGTCCGTCCCTGGTCGCGATCCTCGAAGGCCTGCCCGCCCACGTGCGGGTGACGACCGCCGACATCGCCGACTCACTGGCCCGCCGTCGTCTGGGCTACGGCCGGGGCGCCCGGATGAAGTTCGAGCAGGACGAGGTGACCATCACCGGCGGCGTCCGGCACGGGGAGACGATGGGCGGCCCGGTCGCGATCTCCGTGGGCAACACCGAGTGGCCGAAGTGGGACAAGGTGATGTCGGCCGACCCGGTCGACCCGGTCGAGCTCGACGCGCTGGCCCGGAACGCGGCCCTGACCCGCCCCCGGCCCGGGCATGCCGACCTCGTCGGGATGCAGAAGTACGACTTCGACGAGGCCCGGCCGATCCTCGAGCGGGCCTCCGCCCGCGAGACCGCTGCCCGGGTCGCGCTCGGCCGCGTCGCGGCCAACTTCCTGCGTCAGTCGGTCGACGCCGAGATCGTCTCCCACGTGGTCCGCCTCGGCACGGTGACCGCGCCGGACGGCCTGATCCCGATGCCCGACGACCTCGAGCGCCTCGACACCGACCCGGTGCGCTGCCTCGACCCGGACACCTCGGCAGCGATGGTCGCGGAGATCGACCAGGCCCACAAGGACGGCGACACCCTCGGGGGCGTCGTGGAGGTCGTGGTGCACGGGCTGCCGCCCGGTCTCGGCTCGCACGTGCACTGGGACCGCCGGCTCGACGCCCGCCTTGCCGGGGCCCTGATGGGCATCCAGGCGATCAAGGGCGTCGAGGTCGGTGACGGGTTCGCCCTCGCGGGCACGCCCGGCTCGCTCGCCCACGACGAGATCGTGCCGACCGACGACGGCCTGCGTCGTACGTCGGGACGCTCGGGCGGCACCGAAGGCGGCGATGAGCACCGGCGAGGTGCTCCGGGTGCGCGCCGCCATGAAGCCGATCGCGACGGTGCCGCGCGCGCTCCGCACCGTGGACGTCTCCACCGGGGAGGCCTCGGTCGCGCACCACCAGCGCAGCGACGTGTGCGCGGTCCCGGCGGCCGGGATCGTGGCCGAGGCGATGGTGGCGCTGGTGCTGGCGGAGGCGGTCGTGGAGAAGTTCGGCGGCGACTCCGTGCGCGAGACCCGTCGCAACGTGCAGAGCTACCTCGACACGCTGAGGTTTCGGTGAGGGGGATCTCGGTGAGCGGGATTCCGGTGACCCGTCCCAGGGTCGTGCTCGTCGGGCCGATGGGTGCCGGCAAGACGACGGTCGCCGGCCTGCTCGCGCACGGCTGGGGAGTGCCGGTGCGCGACACCGACGACGACATCGAGCGCGCGCAGGGCCGCAGCATCTCCGACATCTTCGTCGACTCGGGTGAGGCCGAGTTCCGGGAGCTGGAGGTCGCGGCTGTGGCTGAGGCCCTCGAGACGCACGACGGCGTGCTGGCACTCGGCGGGGGTGCGGTGCTCGACCCGGCCACCCGCGACCGGCTGGGCGGGCACACCGTGGTGTTCCTGCGCGTCGGCCTGTCCGACGCCGTGGCCCGCGTCGGCCTCGGCGGCGGCCGCCCGCTGCTGCTCGGCAACATGCGCGGACGCATCAAGCAGCTGCTCGACGAGCGCACGCCCGTCTACGAGTCGGTGGCCACCCACGTCGTCGACACCGACGGCCGCACGGCCGACGACGTGGCTCGCGAGATCGCCGAGCTCGTCGGGGAGCAGGTGTCGTGAGCGAGACCGTCCTGCCGGTGCGGGGAGCCGCGCCGTACGACGTCGTGGTCGGCCACGACCTGGCGGGCCACCTGCCGGCCATGCTGGGCGAGTCGGTGCAGCGGGTCGCCTTCCTGTACGACGGCACGCTGGGGGAGCTCGCCCAGCCGATCGTGGACTCCCTGGTCGACCGCTACGACGTGCTCGCGCTCGGCCTCCCGCCGGGCGAGGGTGGCAAGAACGCCGCCGTGGTCGCCGACCTCTGGGCGGCCTTGGGCGCGGCGGGCTTCACCCGGTCGGATGTCGTGGTCACCTTCGGCGGGGGCGCGACCACGGACCTCGGCGGCTTCGTCGCCGCGACCTGGCTGCGCGGAGTGCGCGTCATCCACCTGCCGACGACGCTGCTCGGCATGGTCGACGCGGCCGTGGGTGGCAAGACCGGCATCAACACCGACGCCGGCAAGAATCTGGTCGGCTCCTTCCACGAGCCGGCCGGGGTGCTGTGCGACCTCGCGCTGCTGCGCACCCTGCCGCATGACGAGCTGGTCGCCGGCCTCGGCGAGGTGATCAAGTGCGGCTTCGTGGCCGACCCGGTGATCCTCGACCTCGTCGAGGCGGCCGACCCGGCGTCGCTCACCGCCGACAGTCCGGTGCTGCGCGAGCTCGTCGAGCGCGCGATCGCGGTGAAGATCGACGTCGTCGTCGACGACCTGCGCGAGGCCGGGGGAGTCGACGGGCACCCCGGTCGCGAGGTGCTCAACTACGGCCACACGATGGCGCACGCGATCGAGCGGGCCTCGGGCTACGCCGTACGCCACGGCGAGGCCGTCGCGATCGGGTGCGTCTACGTCGCCGAGCTCGCGCGCCGGGCGGGCTCGCTGCCCGATGCCGTGGCAGACCGGCACCGTACGGCGTTCGCGCGTGTGGGCCTGCCGACCACGTGGTCGGGGGCGACGTTCGAAGAGCTGCACGACGCGATGCGCGTGGACAAGAAGTCGCGCGGGTCGCAGCTGCGCTTCGTCGTGCTCGACGACCTGGCCCGGCCGCGCATCCTGCCCGGGCCTCCCGAGGACGCCCTTCGCGCGGCGTACGACACGATGACTGGAGGAAGGCCATGAAGGTACTGGTGCTGAACGGACCCAACCTGGGCCGCCTGGGGCGGCGTCAGCCGGAGATCTACGGCACCACCACGCACGACGAGCTCGCCGAGGCCTGCCGCGGCTGGGGCACCGAGCTCGGCCTGGACGTCGACGTCCGGCAGACCAACCACGAGGGTGAGCTGCTCGACTGGCTGAACGCCGCCGCCGACGAGCACGTCGCAGTCGTGCTCAACGCCGGGGCGTGGACCCACTACTCCCTGGCGCTGTACGACGCGTGCGCCCAGCTCGACGCCCCACTGGTCGAGGTGCACATCTCCGACCCGAAGGAGCGGCCCGAGGAGTTCCGGCACACGTCGGTGGTCGAGCCGCATGCGGTCGCCACCATCGCGGGGCGGGGCGTCCAGGGCTACCGCGACGCGCTCCAGGTGCTCGCCGACCGGGCCGGGTAGCCACGGATCGACTACGACACCGGGTCGACGGGGGGCCACGCGTTCGGTGGGTGCCCCGACGGCGTCGCGGGGCGGTGCCGTCAGCAGGGCACTGCATCCCGTACATGTCACGGTGCCGAGCCCCCGTCACGCGACCTCGAGAAGTTCCGGGCAATTTCCTCAGCCGCCCGCCCGACCGATAGACTCGCGGCTTCCTGCGGGCCGTCGATCGTCACGATCCGGGCCGGCAGTCCCCGACCTCGACCAGAAGGCTGACTCGCGCGCATGGCATCGACCAACGACCTGAAGAACGGCCTGGTGCTCAACCTGGACGGCCAGCTGTGGTCCGTCGTGGAGTTCCAGCACGTCAAGCCGGGCAAGGGTCCTGCCTTCGTGCGCACCAAGCTCAAGAACGTCGAGTCCGGCAAGACCGTCGACAAGACGTTCAACGCCGGCACCAAGGTCGAGACGGCCAGCGTCGACAAGCGCACGATGCAGTACCTCTACAACGACGGCACGTCGTACGTCTTCATGGACACCCAGACCTACGAGCAGCTCGAGGTGCCGCCGGAGATCGTCGGCGACGCGAAGAACTTCATGCTCGAGAACCAGGACGCCATCGTCGCGACCAACGAGGGCCGGGTCCTCTACATCGAGCTGCCCGCCGCCGTGGAGCTGCTCATCGCCGAGACCGAGCCTGGACTCCAGGGTGACCGGTCGACCGGTGGCACCAAGCCCGCGACCCTCGAGACCGGTCACGTCATCGCGGTGCCGCTGTTCATCACGGGTGGCGAGAAGGTCAAGGTCGACACTCGCGACTCCTCCTACCTCGGCCGCGTCAAGTCCTGATCGATGGCAGCCCGCTCCAAGGCCCGCAAGCGGGCCCTCGACATCCTCTTCGCGTCCGAGATGCGCTCGCAGGACCCGGTGACGTCGCTCGACAGCGCGATCGCCGACGGTGAGGGACCGACCAACGACTACACCTCGCTGCTCGTGCGCGGCGTCGTCGCGCACCAGGCGCGCATCGACGCGCTGCTGAGCGACTACTCCGAGGGCTGGACCCTCGACCGGATGCCCGCCGTCGACCGCAACGTGCTGCGCCTGGGCCTCTACGAGCTGTTGTACGCCGACGACGTGCCCGACGCGGTCGCCGTCTCCGAGGCGATGGCACTGGTGCGCGACCTGTCGACCGACGAGTCGCCGGCGTTCGTCAACGGCATCCTGGGCAACCTGATGCGCAACAAGCCCGGCCTGGTCGAGGCCGACTCCGAGCCCGGCCCAACCAGCTAGCTACGCGCGCTTGCGCCCGGCCTGCTTGCCGGTGAGCCGCGGCGCGTGCTCGGCCTCGGAGGCCACCACGCCCACCCGCGCGTCGACGCCGGCACGGCCGATGCGTCCCGTCGCCGCCGGCGGGGCGCCGTTGACGACCGGCCGGCTCTGCGGCAGGTACGGGTCGTGGGCCGGGATGCCCCAGCGGCCGACGGTCACCGCCTTCTCCCACGCCTCGACCACGCGCTCGCGCGTGCGCGACTCGAAGTGGAAGAGCTCGGACGTCGACACCCAGACGATGCGGTAGTCGAGGCTGCGGGTCTTGTAGCAGAGGTCGACGTCGTTGAAGTTCAGCGGCAGCGACTCGGTGAAGCCGCCGACCTCGAGGAACGTCTCACGGCGCATCGCCGAGCAGGCGGCCGTCACACCGCTGGCCTCGCGGTTGATCTTGAGGGCCCCGAAGCGCGCAGCGGAGGTGCCGGGCTCCCCGATGAACGGGTGGAGGTACTGGCCGACGTTGTAGGAGTGGCCGGCGTGCTGGATGGTGGTGTTGCTGAAGTAGAGCTTGGCGCCGGTCATGCCGACATCGGGCTCCTCGAGGGGCCCCACCAGGTCCTCGAGCCAGGTCTCGGACCGCACCGACACGTCGTCGTTGAGGAACACCAGCCGGTCGCCGGTCGCGGTCAGCACCCCGAGGTTCATCTTGCGGCTGTAGTTGAAGGGCTCGTCGAAGGGGACGAGGACCAGCCGGTCGCCGGCGATCTCGCGGAGCTCGCGCAGCACCGAGTCGGGCGTGGGCGGGTCGTAGACGACCACGATCTCGAGGTTGGGGTGCCGGGTCTTCTCCACCACGGTGCGCACCGCCTCGAGCACGAACACCCGCTGCGAGCCCCAGATCATCCCGCTCTTGCCGATCGTGGGGATGATCAGGCTGACCCGGAGGTCGGGGTCGAGCGTGCGGTGGATGGTGTAGAGACCGGGGTGCTCGCCGAAGTCTGCGGTCGCAGTCAGGCCGAGCCGGTCGAGGTGGCCCTGCACCGCCTCCTTGCCGGCGATCCAGGCGTACGGCTTGGCGTCGGCGCTCTCGGCGGCCGAGCCGGGGATGATCCGCCAGTGGTAGAGGATCTCCGGGATGTGTACGACGCGGCGCGCCCTCTCGGTCACCCGCAGCACCAGGTCGTGGTCCTGGGATCCGTCGTAGCCCTCGTGGAACCCGCCGACCTCGCGCACCAGGTCGGTGCGCAGTACGGAGAGGTGGCAGGTGTAGTTCTGCCCGCGGAGGCGCTCGGGCGACCACACC
Source organism: uncultured Actinomycetota bacterium (assembly GCA_963825755.1). Lineage (GTDB taxonomy): Bacteria > Actinomycetota > Actinomycetes > Propionibacteriales > Nocardioidaceae > Nocardioides. The sequence goes on from CAWGUS010000008.1 coordinate 57,472, forward strand.
GGCTTGAGGAACGTGTCGTAGAACGTGCCCTCGTCGTCGATCTTGTCCTCGTCGGAGTAGAGGTAGTCGACGTCGTCGTGGTCGGCGATGCGCTCCGCGTTGCGCGCCAGCGCCATCGGGGTCAGCAGGTCGTCGTGGTCGAGCAGCACGATGAACTCGCCGCGGGCGGCGGCGATGCCGTCGTTGCTGGCGGCGACGATGTGCCCGTTGGTCTCGCGCTCGATGACCCGGATGCGGGAGTCCTTGGCGGCGTAGGCGGCCAGCAGCGTGCGGACGCCCGGGTCGGGGGAGCAGTCGTCGACCAGGATCAGCTCCCAGTCGGCGTACTCCTGGTCGAGGACCGACTCGATGGTGTCGGTGAGGACGTCGAGGGGCGGGTTGTAGACGGGCGTGACGATGGAGAAGAGAGTCATCGTGCCTGTCACGCCTTGCTGCGGCGCGAACCGGTCAGCAGCGCGCCGATGCGCCACGCGCGGGAGCCCTTGAGCGCGGCGAGCTGGCGCTCGGCACGACCCTGGCGGCGCCGGGCGATCTCGAGCCGGGCCCGGACCTTCTTGGTGCGCTCGTGCGCTGCGGCCAGGCGCTTGTTGAGGCGCTCGACCTGCAGGTGCAGCTGGGCCGCCTCGGCCTCGAGGCCGATGACGTGGTCACGGGTCGTGAGGAGCTGGTGCTGGGCCCCGACGAGCTGGTCGTGCAGGTCGGCGGTGCGCGCGCTCGCGTCGCCGTCGGCAGCGGCCAGGGCCGCGCGCTTCTCGCGCACCTCGGCCTCGAGCGCCGTGACGGTGGCCTCGTAGCGGTGGACCACGTCGCGCGGCTGGAGCTCGGCCACGTCGAACAGGGTGGTCCAGGGGGTCCAGAAGTCGAGGGTGACGTCGGTACGCCGGAAGAACCCGCGCTCGGCGAACGAGGCGGCCCAGTCGGGGGCCGAGAGGATGCTCGCGTGCGGGGCGCCGGTGCCGGGAGTGCTGGCGAACACGATGCGACCGGTGGCCGCGCAGATCGCGTCGAGCGCGGCCTGGGCGTCGGCAGGCTCGAGGTCGGCGAGCACGTCGAGGCAGGTCACCACGTCGTAGCGGCTGCCGAGCGGCTTGGTGGGGGAGCCGACCTCGAGGCGCGTGCGCACGTCGTCGTCGGCCAGCGAGATCTTCGCGTCGGACTCGTCGATGCCGCGGGCGTCGACGCCCTTGTCGGCGAGCGCCTGCACCAGCAGGCCGCGGCCACACCCGACGACCAGGACGGTCTCGGGGTGCGCGATCGCGATGATGCGGTCGGCGAGCATGCGGCTCAGGTGACGGGCATGGTCGATGTTGGACCCGGAGTCGGGGCGGCCGCCGGACGGAGTCGTCCCCGTCGGCCCCGATCCTGAATGCGAGGTCATCACACACGTCCCTCTAGTCGGCCCCCAGCTCAGAGGACACACCTCGTTTGCTGCCATCCATGCGTCGAGGACATTATCGCATCGGCCCACCTCGGCCGCGGTGCCGCCCCGTGGAGGCGGGCTCTGCTCAGCTCCCGCGGGTGGCGAGCCCCAGCGCCGACGCCACGAGGTACTCCTTGACCTGTTCGGGTGAGATCGGGCCGATGGTCGGCACACCCGGTGCCGCCTCCATCACGAGGATGCCGACCCTGGCCAGCTGCAGGGCGCCCAGCCCGCTGGCGTACAGCATGTTGGCGAGGACGACGGGGTCCTCGACGGTGAAGTCACCGTTGTCGACCCCGGCCCGGAGCTCGGAGGACAGCACGGCCAGGCAGCCCGAGATGCCGCGCCCGAGGCGGAACATCGCGCTCTCGCTGATCTCCTCGAGGAGCTCGGGTCCGGTGCGCCGCATCAGCGCCTGCGCGCAGTCGACGAAGGCGGGGTGTGCGACGCCGTACTCGACGAAGGCGTCGACCAGTGCCGCCAGCCGCTCGGCGGCTGTGCCCGGCGCCTCGGCCGCCTGAGTCAGCGCGGCCCGCAGCTCGTCGAGGTAGCCGACCAGGGTGAGCGCGAAGAGCTCCTCCTTGCCGGTGAAGTGCCGGTAGACGATGGCGCGGTTGATGCCGACGGCGCGGGCGATGTCCTCTATCTGTGCATCGCGTACGCCGCGCTCGTCGAACAGGGTCCGGGTGGCGTCGAGGATCTCGCTCTCGCGTCGCCGACGGCGTGCAGCGGCGGCGGTACGGCGCCCGTCGGTGCTGCCTTCCCGAGCTGCGGTGGTGGCCATGGGCCGAGTCTAGGTGTCGTGCAACTCGGGTTTGCACACGTGTGACGACAACCGGTCAGCTCCAGCCGAGGGCACGGTCGGCCGTCACCGGCAGCTCGCGCTGGCGTACGCCGGTGGCGTTGTGCACGGCGTTGGCCACGGCCGCGCCGGCGCCCGACGATGCCGATCTCGCCGATGCCGCGGGCGCCCATCGGGTTGGCGCGGAGGTCGGCCTCGTCGAGCCAGACCGCGTCGATGTCCTGGACGTCGGCATGCGCGGCGACGTGGTAGCTCGCGAGGTCGGCGGTCACGACGTGCCCGAAGCGCGGGTCGCGCCACGACTCCTCGAACAGCGCCGTCGACAGGCCCATCGTCATCCCGCCGATCAGCTGGCTGCGGGCCAGTGTCGGGTTGACGACGCGGCCCACCGAGAAGACCCCGAGCATCCGCGGCACCCGCAGCTCGCCGGTGAACCGGTTGACCCGGACCTCGGCGAACTGGGCGCCGAAGGAGTGCAGGGAGTAGCCGCCGTGCGTCGGCTTGTCGGGCAGCCCCGCGGTCGTCTCGGCGCCGGGGTCGGGGGAGCCGCCGTGCTCGGCGCGGAAGGCCTCGGCGGCGGCGACGATCGCCCAGCCCCACGAGCTGGTGCCCGACGAGCCGCCCGCCACCGTCGCCGTCGGCAGGTCGGTGCTGCCGATGGCCAGGTCGACGGCGTCGAGGTCGACGTCGAGCGCGTCGGCGGCGATCTGGGCCAGCACCGTCCAGGCTCCGGTGCCGATGTCGGCGGCCCCGATCGCGACGGAGTAGCGGCCGGCGTCCTCGGCTCGGATCCTCGCCTGGTTGCCGGGCATCGTGTAGGCGGGGTACGTCGACGGAGGCGGTGCCCAGGCCGACGTACCAGTCCTGATCGACTCTGGAGCCCGCACGCCGGCGTTCGTCCCAGCCGAACTCCTCGGCGCCGCGGTCGAAGCAGTCGAGGAGCCGCCGGTCGCCGAACGACTTGCCGGACTCGGGGTCGGTGGTGGGCTCGTTGCGCCGGCGCAGCTCGATCGGGTCGAGCCCGCAGGCGTCGGCGAGCTCGTCCATCGCGACCTCGTGGGCGAACACGCCGGGCATCTCGCCGGGGGCGCGCATCCAGGACGGCACGGCCACGTCGAGCCGGGTCAGTCGCGTCGACGTGCGGCGGTTGGGCGCGGCGTACAGGGTCCGGGTCGGTGCGACGGTCTGCTCGGCGAACTCCTTCCACCGCGAGGTCTGCTCGAGCACGGCGTGGTCGATGGCGGTGAGGGCGCCGTCGGCGTCGGCGCCGAGCTGGAAGTGCGAGAACGTCGCGGTGCGGTAGCCGGTGAGCGCGAACATCTGCTGGCGGGTGACTGCCAGGCGCACCCACCTGCCGGGGTGCGCCTTCGCGGCGAGCGCCACGGCCACGTTGTGTGCGTGGGGAAGGCCCTTGGACCCGAAGCCGCCGCCGACGTACGGCGCGACGACGTGGACCTGGCCGGGCGACAGCCCGAACAGGGGAGCGAGTGTCGACCGGACGCTGTGGGCGGCCTGGGTGGAGTCGAAGATCAGCAGCTCGGCGCCCTCGTCGACGCCCTCCCAGCGGGCCGTGCTGGCGTGCGGCTCCATCGGGTTGTTGTGCTGGTGCGGGGTCGCGTAGGTCGCGTCGACGGTCCGGGCTGCCGCCTCGAGCGCGAGGTCGGCGCGGCCGGTGTTGCTGTTCGGCGGGATGCCGGAGTTGAGCGTCTCGGGGGTGTCGCCGTCGGAGCCGGCGTCGAACGTCAACTCGGCCGACTCCTCGGCGTAGTCCACCTGCACGCGGCGCGCGCCCCTCGCGGGCCACCTCCGACGTCGTCGGCGAGCACGAGGGCGACGATCTGGCCGCGGAAGTGCGACCTCGTCGTCCTGGAGGACGGCGTACTCCTCGTCGCTGGTGTCGGCGAGCCCGGGTGCGTTGGCGTGGTCGAGCACGGCGACGACGCCGTCGGTGGCCCGCACCTCGTCGGCGCGCACCGCCGTCACGCGGCCCCGCGCGATGGTCGAGCCGACGATCCAGCAGGTGCAGCGGCTCGTGCACGCCGTCCGCCGCGGCGTACTCGGCGGCGTACGTCGCCCGGCCGGTGACCTTGAGGGCGCCGTCGGTGCGTGAGCGGGCGGTGCCGATCTCCTTGATGCGGAGGTCGGGGCTCTGCGGCGCCTTCGCGGTCATCGGCCACCGCCGGCGAGGCCGGTGAGCACCAGGGTGGTGGCGCCGGTGACCATGGGCAGCTTGTAGGCGTTGCCGTCGCTGGTGGCGGCGTCCGACAGCTCCTCGGCGCAGGCTGCGCGGACGGCTTCCTCGTCGAGCGGCCGCCGCGGAGGGCGGCCTCCAGCCGCGGTGGCCCGCCACGGCTTGTGCGCCACGCCTCCCCAGGCGACGCGCACCTCGTCCCCGGCGACGACGGCGGCGACCGAGACGAGCGCGAAGGCGTACGACGCCCGGTCGCGGGCCTTGTAGTAGGTCGAGCGGCCCCGGCCGGGAGCCGGGGCACCGTCACCGCGGTGATCAGCTCGCCGTGTGCGAGCGTCGTGTCGCGCTCGCGGGGCGTCGCCGGGCAGGCGATGCAGGTCGGCGAGGCGGATCGGTGCGCACGCCGTCGGCGCCCAGCACCTCGACGACGGCGTCGAGCGCTGCGAGGGCGACCGCCATGTCGGAGGGGTGCACCGCCACGCAGGCGTCGGACGCGCCGAGCACCGCGTTGTAGCGCTGGTAGCCGCCGATCGCCGAGCAGCCCGAGCCCGGCTCCCGCTTGTTGCAGGGCGTCGTGGCGTCGGGGAAGTAGACGCAGCGGGTGCGCTGGAGCAGGTTGCCGGCGGTCGTCGCCTGGTGGCGGATCTGGGCGGAGGCGCCGGAGAGCAGCGCGCGGCTGAGGACGGCGTACTGCGACCGGACGGCGGGATGGGCGGCGAGGTCGCTGTTGCGGACGTTGGCGCCGATCCGCAGCCCGGCGTCGGTCTCCTCGATCCCGTCGAGCGGCAGACCGCGGACGTCGACCAGCCGGCGCGGGTGTGGCGATGCCGAGCTTGAGGTGGTCGACGAGGTTGGTGCCGCCGGCGACGTACGACGCCTCCGGGTCGCCGGTGACCAGGGCCGACCGCCTCGTCGGCCGAGGTCGGGCGCGCACGTAGTCGAAGGGCCTCACCGTGCCTTCGCCTGGCGACCTCGCGGATGGCGGCGACGATGTTGACGTAGGCGCCGCAGCGGCACAGGTTGCCGCTCATCCGCTCGCGGATCTCGTCGTCGGTCAGGTCGACGTCGACGTCGGCCGTCGAGGTCGGCGGTCACGTGGCTGGGGTGGCCCGTCGGCGGCCTCGGCGAGCATGCCGACGCGCGAGCAGACCTGGCCCGGGGTGCAGTAGCCGCACTGCAGGCCGTCGTGGTCGACGAACGCACTGCTGCATCGGGTGCAGCTCGTCGCCCTCGCCGAGGCCGGCGGCGGTGGTGATCTCGGCGCCGTCGTGGGCGACCGCGAGGCTCAGGCAGGTCAGGTGCCGCCGGCCGTCGAGCAGGACCGTGCAGGCACCGCACTGGCCGTGGTCGCAGCCCTTCTTGGGGGCCGTGACGCCGAAGCGCTCGCGCAGCGCGTCGAGGACCGTCGTGCGGTTGTCGACCTCACCGCCGACCTCTTCTCCGTCGACGGTCAGGGTGATCCGAGGCATGCTCGCCAGTCTGCCGAGGCGGTCAAGCGTCGGCACCACCCGGAGCGAGGGTCCCCAGAGCGCGCACCGTGTCGATGGTGTCGGCCTCGTCGGCTCCCTTGTCGTCGCGGTAGCGCACCACGCGGGCGAACCGCAGCGCGACCCCGCCGGGGTAGCGGGTCGAGCGCTGCACGCCGTCGAGCGCGATCTCCACGACCTGCTCGGGCCGCACCGTGACCACGTGGTCCGTCGCGTTCGGTCTCGAGCTCCTGGAAGCGCTCGGTCTGCCAGGCGAGCATCTCGTCGGTCATGCCCTTGAACGTCTTGCCGACCATGACGAAGCCCCCGTCGGGGTCGCGGGCGCCCAGGTGGATGTTGGACAGCCAGCCGCGGCGCCGCCCCGAGCCCCACTCGACGGCGAGCACCACCAGGTCGAGCGTGTGCACCGGCTTCACCTTCACCCACGAGGAGCCGCGCCGGCCGGCGTCGTAGGGCGCGTGGAGGTCCTTGACGACGACCCCCTCGTGACCGTCGGCGAGGACTCCCGCCACGAACACTGCCGCCGCCTCGGCGTCGTCGGTGACCAGCCGGCGGATCCGGTGCGGCCCGGGCACGAGGTCGTCGAGGAGAGCGAGCCGGGTCTCGAGCGGCTCGTCGATGAGGTCGCGGCCGTCGAGGTGGAGCAGGTCGAAGAAGTACGGCGTGAGCGCCTCGCCCTCAGCGCTGGCGGTGCGCGACGCGGTGTCCTGGAACGCGTGCGGGCGGCCGTGCTCGTCGAGGCGCAGCACCTCGCCGTCGAGGATGAACCGCTCGGCCGGCAGCGACCTGGCCACGGCGACGACCTCGGGCAGCCGGGAGGTGATGTCGTCGAGCGACCGGGTCACGGCGACGATCTCGTCGCCGTCACGGTGCACCTGGATGCGGATGCCGTCGAGCTTGGTGTCGATGGCGACCGCCCGGTCGGTCGCGGCCTTCGTCATCGCGGCGGCGACGTCGGGCGCGCTCGACGCGAGCATCGGCAGCACCGGCCGGCCGACCGTCAGCGTGAACTCGTCGAGCGCCTCGGCGCCGCCCGTCAGCGCGGCACGCACGACGGGCACGGTCGCGCCCGCCATCATCGCCGCGCGGCGTACGACCGCCACGGGCAGGCCGGCGGCGGCCGCGACCGCGTCCTGGAGCAGCGCGTCGAGGGCGCCCTGACGCACCTCACCCGTGACCAGGGAGCGCAGCCACGACTGCTCGTCGGCGGTGGCCCGTCCGAAGAGATCGGCGACGGCAGCGGCACGCGCACCCTGCGAGCCCGGCCCCGCCAGCGCCGAGATGGCCTCGAACGCGTCGTGCACCTCGGCCACCGTCAGTGTCGGTTGCCCCGCAGGCTCGGGCAGCGACTGGAGGCCGCGCCAGCCCAGGCCGGTGCGGCGCTGGCGCAGGCTGCCGGCGAGGTAGGCCGCCACGGTCTCGACCTCGTCGGGATCGTCGTGGTCGACGCGCGCCAGTGTGCCGGCCAGCGCCTCCACCTTGGCCTTGCGCGACCGGGTGGCCGCCACGGCGAACGAGGTCTCGACGATGTCGTGGAGCAGCATGGGGCCATTCAACCGCGATCCGCCGACAAGGACGCTGACCGCGTCAGCCGCCGACGCGCGTGCGCACCTCGAAGAGCTCGGGGAAGAACGTCAGGTCGAGCGCCCGGCGCAGGAAGTCGACGCCCGACGAGCCGCCGGTGCCGAGCTTGTGGCCGATGGTGCGCTGCACGACCTGGAGGTGGCGGAAGCGCCACTGCTGGAAGTTGTCCTCGAGGTCGACGAGCTCCTCGCACGTCTCGTAGACGCCCCAGTGCTCGGCCGGCTCGGCGTAGACCGCGGCGAAGACGTCGACCAGGCCGGGGTTGGACCTGTAGGGCTGCGACCAGTCGCGGTCGAGCAGCTCGGGCGGGACGGCGTACCCGCGACGGGAGAGGTAGGCGAGGTACTCGTCGTAGAGCGACGGCTCGCGGAGCAGCGTCTGCAGCTCGGCCTGGGCGCCCGGGTCGTGACCGAACACCTTCACCATGTCGGCGTTCTTGTTGCCGAGCAGGAACTCGACCTCGCGGTACTGCGCCGACTGGAACCCCGACGACGTGGCCAGGAACGGCCTGATCTCGGCGTACTCGCTGGGCGTCAGCGTGGCCAGCACCGACCACTGGTCGGTGAGCGTGTGCTGGATGTGCTTGACGCGGGCGAGGCGCTTGAGGGCGGGGGACAGGTCGTCGCTGCGCACCAGGTCGCGGGCCGACCGCAGCTCATGCACCATCAGCTTGAGCCACAGCTCCGAGGTCTGGTGCTGGATGATGAACAGCAGCTCGTCGTGCTGCGGCGGGTCCGACTGCGGGACCTGCGCCGAGAGCAGCGTGTCGAGCCTCAGGTAGTCGCCGTACGACATGTCCTGGCGGAAGTCGCGCTGGATGCCGTCCTCCAGCTCGCGCTTGCTCTTCTCCTCACCCATGGTCGGCAACCTACCGCCGCCCCGCCCGCATCGCGTCAGTGGCCGGGACCCCCGAAGCGCCCGAATCCGAGCACGCCCGCGTCGAAGGCCTTGAGCACCGACGCCTTGTCGGCCTCCGTGAGGTCGCCGTCGCCGACCGCGTCGTCGAGGCGGTCGGCCAGGGAGTCGCGTACGCCGGCCTCGAGGTCGTCTCGCAGCTCGGCGAGCGCATCCTCGACCGCAGAGGCCTCGACGCCGAGCTCCTCGGCCAGCGCGGCTGCCAGCTCGCCCTGCTTCGCCTCGCGCTCCTCGTCGGTCGGCGGCTCGGGACGCTCGCCCTCGGCACGTTCCTCGAGATTCGGGGCGAGGTCCTCGCGGATCGCGGCGAACGCGTCGGTGACCTCGTCCTCGCTCACGCCGAGCTTCTCGGCGAGCTTCTCGGCGGCGCCCCCGTCGGGGCCGCCGAACGGTCCGCCGAACGGGCCGTGCAGGCCGGGACGGCCCTCGACCCCCGCGGTGTACGTCGCAGTGTCGGGCGTGCCGTCGTCCGCCAGGGCGATCGTGATGCCTCCCACCGCCAGGCCCAGCCCAGCCACTCCGCCGGCCAGGGCGGTGCGCGCGATCGTGGTCTTGTCCATGAGTGCTCCTCGTGTCGGTGAACTGTCCTGCCAACCTGCGCGGTCGACCTGTCAGGACCCTGTGACGAGCCTGCGAATACTGTGCGTTCATGACCTCGACCAGCCCGGCGCAGCGCACCTGGCGCCCCGGGTGGCCGTGTCCGGCCGGCGCGATCCTGCTGCAGCAGCGCCGCGGCGGCAGCGACCCGACGTACCGGATCGACGCGGGCGGCCGGCACTGGCGCGGCATCGGCACCCCCGAGGGTCCGGCCACGCTCTGCATCGAGGTGCGACCCACCTCTGCCGACGTGTACGCCGAGGCGTGGGGCCCCGGCGCGGCCTGGGTGCTCGACGGGCTGCCCGACCTGCTGGGCGCCGCCGACGACGTCACCGGCTTCGACCCGCAGCACCCGATCGTCGCGGAGGCGTGGCGACGGCACCCGCACTGGCGGCTGGGCCGCACCGGCCTGGTCATGGAGTCGCTGGTGCCCACGATCGTCGAGCAGAAGGTGACCGGCCAGGAGGCGTTCGCCGGCTTCCGGTCGCTGGTGCAGCGCTTCGGCGAGCCTGCTCCCGGACCGGTGGCCGAGCTGCGACTGCGCGTGCAGCCGCCCGCCGAGGTGTTGCGGGGCATCCCGAGCTGGGACTGGCTGAAGGCGCACATCGACCCGGCCCGCTCGAGGACGATCGTGCAGGCCTCGCGGGTGGCCGGATCGCTGGAGCGGCTCGTCGGCCTGACGAACGACGAGGTCGACCGGCGTCTCAGGTCGCTACCCGGCGTGGGCGTGTGGACCAGCGCCGAGGTGCGCGCGCACGCGTTCGGGGACGCCGACGCCGTCAGCTTCGGCGACTACCACGTCGCGACGGACGTGGGGCACGTGCTGACGGGGACGGCGTTCGACGACGCGCAGCTCGAGGAGTTCCTCGAGCCCTGGCGGCCCCACCGCGGCCGAGTGCCCGCGCTCCTCGCGATGGCGCGGCTGGGACGCCCGCGCCGGGGGCCGCGGATGGCCCCGCGCGAGCACCTGCCGGGGCGTACGCCCGGCGTCAGCCCGCGTTGAGGACGCAGAAATCGTTGCCCTCCGGGTCGGAGAGGCACCTCCACGACACGTCGGCTCCCTGGCCGACGTCCGCGTCGGCGGCACCCAGGGCACGCAGTCGGGCCGTCTCCGCCGCCTGGTCGTCGCCGGCGTACGGCGCCACGTCGAGGTGCACCCGGGTCCACACGGTCTTCTCGCCAGGTGTGCGGACCAGCTCGAGGTACGGCCCGACGCCCGCGGCCGAGCGCAGCCGGGCGAGGTCGTCGGTCACCTCGAGCACGGTCCAGTCCATCGCCTCGCCCCAGAACTCGGCCTGCGCGCGCGGATCCTCGCAGTCGAGCACGACCCGGGCGATCGGGCCGGTGTCCTCGTAGATGGGGCGAGGCTCCAGCACACAGAACCTGTTGCCGTCCGGGTCGGCCATCACCGTCCACGGCACGTCACCCTGGCCCACGTCGAGGCGGGTCGCACCGAGCTCCTCCAGGCGGTCCACCCATTCCGCCTGGTGGGCCTCGGAGGTGGTGGCGAGATCGAGGTGCACGCGGTACCTCACCGTCTCGGGGTCCGGGACCCGGACGACGTCGATGCACACCGCGGAGGGGTCCGGCCACGCGAAGCCCACGGGTTCGACATTGGCCACACCGGGTCCCTCGCTGGAGACGCCCCAGCCGAGCGCGTCCGCCCAGAACCGGCCTAGCGCCTGGTCGTCCGCGGCCTTGAAGTTCACCTGAACGAGTCGTAGAGCCATGAGGCCCGACCCTATCCGCGGCCTCAGCCGACGCTCACCGTCGGGCGGGCCGGGACCGTCTCACCGACCGGCGGCACGGACCGAGGCCTGCGACGGCGCACGAGGCCCGTCACCAGCCAGACGGCCAGGCCGACGAGCACCGAGAGCGCGATGCGCGTCACCATCGGCAGCGGGCCCCGGTCGATGTCGGTCGGGGCGATCACCCGGAGGTCGCCCGTGGTCGCCGACGCGAGCTGGAAGCGAGCGACGCCGTAGTTCTGCACGCCGTGGATCTCCATGATCTTCCGGGGCTCGCCACCGGCGACCGGGACGGCGGAGAGTTCGTGGACGTCGGGTCCGTTCATCGGGTCGGACCCCGGTGGCTCGAGCAGGACCAGCATCTCGCCGGTGTCGGTCCAGCCGAGGACCGCGCCGCCGGACGCGAAGCCGGGTGACAGCGGCCCCGGAACTGCCTCGTCCCGGCCGGTCGCGTCGACGAACGACCACGCTGTCGACGCGCCCATGGCCGTCAGTGCCGTCGTGACCAGCAGTCGGCCGTCGGGCGACCAGGCCGCCGGCCCGGCGAGATCCCCGCCCGCCGACGCGACCACCCGGCGCGCACCGCTGTCGAGGTCGATCACCGCGAGCTCCCCGCCGGCCGACGTCGCCAGCGCCCCGCCGTCCGGTGAGAACGCAGCCGCACGTGCCTGCCCGGCGGCCGGGAGCAGCGTCGTACGACCGGAACGCACGTCGACCAGCCCGACGTCGCCGACGATCGGCACGCCCCGGTGCGGGCTCGTCGGCGCGTCGGACAGCACGTAGGCGACCTGCCGGCTGTCGGGCGACCACGCGAGGGGTACGACGCTGCGCCCGGCCGGCAGCGGGAGCACGGTCTCCCGGCCGGTGGCGAGATCGACGAGGGCGAGGTCGGCGCGGCCCAGGTCGTGGTCGCCGACGGCCACGGCCGTGCCGTCGGGGGACAGCAGCATCGGCGCGGGATCGCCCTGGGTCTCGGCGCCGGCGCGATCCTCGGCGACGTCGAGCCGTCGGTATGCGTCACCGCCCGCTCCGAGCACCACCGCCTGCGGGAAGTCCATGAACTCCACCCCGAAGCCGTGCTGGAAGAGCGCCACGGCGCGTCCGGGCGGCGAGGACGAGACCTCCCCGGTCAGGTAGGAGTAGCCGGCCAGCCGCTCGGGCAGGGTCACCGTGCCCGACGGCCACTGGTCGGCGCCGTGCGGCAGGGAGCCGACGGCGAGGACCAGGACGAATGCCGCCACGCCTGCCACCCGGGGCACCCCCAACGCCGTCCGCATCCACCGATGCTAGGAGCGCGCGGGCGCACGGCCCGGCAGTGCGAGCGGATATGCCGCAAACGGGGGACGGCTCAGAGCAGCGGCCGCAGCGGCGCGAGGAAGCTCTCGGTGAACTTGCGGTGCAGGTCGCGGGCCTCCCACTCGCCGATGGTGAGCTCCAGGCAGTTGCCCTGGTCGGTCAGGAAGATCTGCTCGAGCGTGCTGGCCATGTCGGGGTCGATGATCTCGACGTTGATCTCGTAGTTGCCCTGCAGGCTCAGCCGGTCGATGTTGGCGGTGCCGACCGTCGACCAGCTGCCGTCGATGGTCGACGTCTTCGCGTGCACCATCGCGTCGCGGAACCGGAAGATCCGCACCCCCGCCTCGAGCAGCTGCGAGAAGTAGCCGCGCGAGATCCAGTCGGCCACGATGTGGTTGGACTTCAGCGGCAGCAGCAGGCGTACGTCGACCCCGCGGCGGGCGGCGTCCTTGAGCGAGTCGACGAAGTCCTGGTCGGGCAGGAAGTAGGCGTGCGTCATCCAGATGTTGCCGGTGGCGCGGTTGATCGCCTCGAGGTACATCGACCGGATCGGGAACATCCACAGCCGCGGCACGTTGCGCGCGAAGCGGATCCTCGGCTCCCACTGCGACGCCGTCTCGAGCAGCAGCGGCCGCCCGGAGTGGCCGATGCGCCGACGCCGGTTGAGGTTCCACATGTCGGCGAAGGCGCGCTTCAGGTCCCACACGCCCTGGCCCGTGATGCGCACGTGCGTGTCGCGCCACTCGGTGGCGTACGGCGTGCCGACGTTGTAGCCGCCGACGAACCCGACCTCCTCGTCGACCACCAGGATCTTGCGGTGGTCGCGGCCGTAGCGGCGCAGCTCCCAGAACCGCAGGCCCGCGGTGTAGACCGGGTAGCGCAGCACCTTGATCGACGACGGGAAGTGCTTGAACCGCGGCGACACGACGAGGTTCGCGAACGCGTCGTAGATGCAGTAGACCTCGACCCCGCGGTCGGCGGCCGACGCCAGCGCCTTCTTGAACGCCTCCCCGATCTCGTCGCCCTTCCAGATGTAGGTCTCGAACAGCATCTGCTTCCGGGCTCCGTCGATCGCGGCCAGCATGTCGTCGTACAGGTCCTGCCCATAGGTGTACGTCGTCACCGCGCCGTCGCCGATCGCGACCGTGGCCGGCGGTGTGGTGGGGAACGGCTTGGGCTTCTTGCCGCGCCGGCGGTAGGAGTCGACCAGAGACATCCCGATCGCCAGCGCGAGCTGGACGCCGAGGAACGAGAGGAGCGTGCGGCGCAGGATGGTCAGCAGGCGCTCGGTCGACGTCGGCTGGCGGCTCACGCGGCCAATCTAGTGGGACGTCGGGCACCGCTAGGGTCGTGGCCATGTCGATGCGTCTCCGGGTCCTCGTCCTCCTCGTCCTCGCCCTCCTCGCGCCGGTGCCCGCGGTCGCCGCCGACCGCTCGCCGACTCTGGCGGAGGCCGGCTCGATCGGCGCCAAGGCCCTGAAGGCCTGCGGCCGACCGGACTGCCGGTTCCTGGAGGCGCGGGTGTCCACCCCCAACACCCGGTTCGCCTGGGCCGACGTCGTCGGCGAGGGCTTCTCCGGCGTACTGCTGAAGCGGAAGCCCGGCACCCACCGCTTCCGGGTCATCGGGTCCCAGGGCGGCGGGATCGGCGAGTGCTCCTACTGGCGAGACCTGGCCCCGGCCCGCGTGCTGCGCGACCTGAAGGTCGTCGGCCTCGTCGCCGCGACGGGCGAGGTCCGCAACTGCGGGCGCGCCTGACTCGACTCGCGCCGAACACCGGCTCGACGTCCTCCCCGGTGAGGGTGAGGACCTCGCCGTCGCGCGTCGCGTTGCACGGACCCTGACCGCGGAGGACCTCGTCGTCCTCCTGCTACGCGAGGGTGACGTCCCGGCCCGCGTCGACGTCCAGGGAGGTGCCGTCCACCGTGCCCGCGGTCATTGTCCAGGCGCCCTTGATGTCGACGGCGGGCTCACTGCCGCAGGCGGCGAGCAGGCACGCGACGAGGGCGACGGCAACGACGGGCGGAGGCGCATGGGGCCAGTGTGACGTCCCGAGGTCACGCGCGGGTCACGCCCGGGCGGACTGTCGGTGGCCCCGTCTAGGCTCGCAGGCATGCGACCAGTCACCGATCTCGAGCGCCGGGTGGCGCCGTTCAAGGTCGTCTCCGACTACCAGCCGGCGGGCGACCAGCCGGCCGCCATCGCGGAGATCACCGAGCGCGTCAACGGCGGCGTCCAGGACATCGTGCTCCTCGGCGCCACCGGCACCGGCAAGACCGCGACCGTGGCCTGGGTGGCCGAGCAGGTGCAGCGACCGCTGCTGGTGATGCAGCCCAACAAGACGCTCGCCGCGCAGTTCGCCAACGAGCTGCGACAGCTCTTCCCCGACAACGCGGTCGAGTACTTCGTCTCCTACTACGACTACTACCAGCCCGAGGCCTACGTCCCCCAGACCGACACCTACATCGAGAAGGACTCCTCCATCAACGAGGAGGTCGAGCGGCTGCGGCACTCGACCACCAACTCCCTGCTCACGCGGCGCGACGTGATCGTGGTGTCGACCGTGTCCTGCATCTACGGCCTGGGCACCCCGCAGGAGTACATCGACCGGATGATCCGGCTCAAGGTCGGCGAGGAGCACGACCGCGACTCGATCCTGCGTCGGCTCGTCGAGATCCAGTACACCCGCAACGACATGGCGTTCACCCGCGGCACGTTCCGGGTCCGCGGCGACACCCTCGAGATCTTCCCGGTCTACGAGGAGCTCGCGGTGCGCGTCGAGTTCTTCGGCGACGAGATCGAGCGACTGATGACCCTCCACCCGGTGACCGGCGAGGTCGTCACCGACGACACCGAGCTGCACGTCTTCCCGGCCACCCACTACGTCGCCGGCCCCGAGCGCATGGAGCGCGCGATCACCGGCATCGAGCTCGAGCTCGCCGATCAGCTGGCGACGTTCGAGCGCCAGGGCAAGCTGCTCGAGGCGCAGCGCCTGCGGATGCGCACGACGTACGACGTCGAGATGATGCGCCAGGTCGGCTCCTGCTCCGGCATCGAGAACTACTCCATGCACATCGACGGCCGCACCCGCGGATCCGCGCCCAACTGCCTGCTCGACTACTTCCCCGAGGACTTCCTGCTCGTGGTCGACGAGTCGCACGTGGCGGTGCCGCAGATCGGCGGCATGTACGAAGGCGACATGTCGCGCAAGCGCAACCTCGTCGAC
The DNA here is from genome assembly GCA_963825755.1 of uncultured Actinomycetota bacterium. Classification (GTDB taxonomy): domain Bacteria; phylum Actinomycetota; class Actinomycetes; order Propionibacteriales; family Nocardioidaceae; genus Nocardioides. The sequence goes on from CAWGUS010000008.1 coordinate 72,738, forward strand.
CACGGCTTCCGGCTGCCGAGCGCCATGGACAACCGGCCGCTGCGGTTCGAGGAGTTCCTCGACCGGATCGGGCAGACGATCTACCTGTCCGCGACCCCGGGCAACTACGAGCTCGACAAGGTCAGCGCCGACGGCGACGAGCCCGACGTGGTCGAGCAGCTCATCCGGCCGACCGGACTGGTCGACCCCGAGGTCGTCATCAAGCCGACCAAGGGCCAGATCGACGACCTCATCCACGAGATCCGCACGCGAGCCGACAAGAACGAGCGGGTCCTGGTGACGACGCTGACGAAGAAGATGTCCGAGGACCTCACCGACTACCTCCTCGACGCCGGCATCCGCACCCGCTACCTCCACTCCGAGGTCGACACCCTGCGGCGCATCGAGCTGCTTCGCGAGCTGCGCATGGGCGAGTACGACGTCCTCGTCGGCATCAACCTGCTCCGCGAGGGCCTCGACCTGCCAGAGGTCTCGCTGGTGTCGATCCTGGACGCCGACAAGGAGGGCTTCCTGCGCTCCGACAAGTCGCTGATCCAGACCATCGGTCGCGCGGCGCGCAACGTGTCGGGTCAGGTGCACATGTACGCCGACAAGATCACCCCGTCCATGGAGAAGGCGATCGACGAGACCAACCGCCGTCGCGCCAAGCAAGTGGCCTACAACGTCGAGAAGGGCGTCGACCCGCAGCCGCTGCGCAAGAAGATCGCCGACATCACCGAGATGCTGGCCCGCGAGGACGAGAACACCCAGGCCCTGCTGCAGACCTGGGCCGACGTCGGCGAGAAGGGCCGTGCCGGCGGGGTCAAGGCCAAGAGCCCCACGCCCTCGCTGTCGAAGCTGCACAACGACCTGCCCGACACCGCCGGGCTCCCGACCAGCGACCTGGCCGAGCTGATCCAGGGGCTCACCGAGCAGATGAAGAACGCCGCCGCCGAGCTCCAGTTCGAGGTCGCGGCCCGGCTGCGTGACGAGATCTCCGACCTCAAGAAGGAGCTCCGCCAGATGATGGAAGCCACAAAGTGAGCCGCGAGATGCAGGTGACCTATGACGCGGGCGACCCCGGCGCGCTGTGCGAGTTCTGGTGCGCTGCGCTGGGCTACGAGATCGACGCCCCGCCGCCGGGCTTCGAAACGTGGGACGCCGCGCTCGAGTCGTTCGGGGTGCCGCCCGAGCGGCGAAACGACGCGTCCGCCTGTCACGACCCCGACGGTTCGGGTCCGCGGGTGTTCTTCCAGCGGGTTCCGGAGGGCAAGACCGCCAAGAACCGTGTCCACCTCGACGTCCGGGCTGCTCCCGGGCTCGAGGGCGACGACCGGATGGCCGCCCTCGAGGCCGAGTGCGAGCGGCTCGTCGCCCTGGGTGCGGTCCGCGGCAAGCGCCACGAGCCCGCGCCGCCGATGAGCCACGGGTTCATCGTGATGGCCGACCCCGAGGGCAACGAGTTCTGCCTCGACTGATCGAGGACGAGCCAGCGGACTCGATGATGGTGGTCGAGCGAGCGGCGTGACTGAGGAGCGAAGTCACGACCCCGCGTGTCGACACCCCGGGTACGTCAAGCCCTAGGCTGCGCTCATGCCGCTGCGCCCCGACCTGACGAGGCGTGTCCACGTCGCTCTCGCCCTGCTGACGCTTGCAGCGCTGGTGCTTCAGCTCGTGCTCGTCGTCCAGGGCGCGCGGGTGCTCGACGAGCAGAGCCGCCCCGACCTCGGCACCCGGCTGGTGCGGTTCTTCTCCTACTTCACCGTCCAGGCCAACCTCCTGGTGCTCGTCGTGTCCGCCGCGGTCGCGCGCGGCGTCGACATCATGAAGCCCGCCTGGCAGGCCGTCCGGCTCGGCACCCTGACCGGCATCATCGTCACCGGGGTCGTGCACTGGGTCCTGCTCCGCCCGTTGCTCGACCTCTCGGGCGGCGACTACGTCGCGGACAAGCTCCTGCACGTCGTCGTCCCGCTCGCGACCGTCGTGGTCTGGCTTGCCGTCGGACCCCACGGGCTGGGTCGCTGGATCCGGGTCGCCCAAGCGCTCATCTGGCCGGCTCTGTGGGCGGTCTACACGCTGGTGCGGGGCGCGACCACCGAGTGGTGGCCCTACCCGTTCATCGACGCCGACGAGCTCAGCACCGGCCGGCTGATCGTCAACATCATCGGGATCTCGATCCTGTTCGGCGCCGTGGCGTCAGTCGTGCAGGCTCTCGACCGGCGCCGGGTTTCATCCTCGCGTGCGTAGGACCGCCGCCGCGGATCGCCCTAGTGTGGAGGCATGAGCACTCCCATCGATCTGGGCAGGCCGGTCTCCGGCGACGTGGTGGACCTGATCCTCGAGGACCACCGGCGCTTCGAGGCGTTGCTGCGGGACGTGCGTGACAGCACGTCCGACCGTGATGCGGTCCGCCATGCCTTGTCCACGCTGCACGTCGCCCACGGGGTGTCCGAGGAACAGGAGGTCTACCCCAACCTCCGCCGCAAGCGGGCCATCGACAAGGACGAGCAGGAGCACGGCGTCGAGGAGCACGCAGAGTCCAACGAGGCGCTGCTGGCCGTGCTCGAGCTCAAGGGCACCGACACGCAGGCGTTCGACGACGCGATCGAGAAGTTCGCCGAGGCGCTCAACCACCACATCACCGAGGAAGAGCTCACGATCCTGAATCCGGCCCGTGACGAGGTGTCGCAGCAGGTCCGCGACGACCTGGGCGCGGCCTTCGCCCGCGTCCGCAACGAGCAGATCGACCAGAACTGCGGCGACGTCGAGAACGTGCGCAAGATCGTGGCCGAGGCCGGACGCAAGGGCCTGCTGGACGACGAGGAGTGAGTGACACGGACACCGAACGGCCGACACCCGGGCACCGGCGACCGGACGGCGTCTCCGACCAGACGGTCTCGGCGCTGGGCAAGGTCTCAGAAGCACTCGAGGCGGTCGAGGTGGCGCGCGGCCACCTGTACGCCTTCCACCGCGGGTGCGGCACGGCCGACCTGACCCTGGGTGAGGCGGTCGATGAGCTGCGCGCGGCGGGACACGCCGACCTGGCCGACCGCATCGAGCGCGAGCTGGTCGGGCGCAACGTGCTGCACGGCCGGTGGAGCTTCCAGATCGTGGAGGACTATGACGACGGCTACTGGTCGACGTTCCGCGAGCTGGAGCGGGCGGCGCGCGACGAGCTGGTCGGTGGCCGCCGCCACCTCTACGAGGCCGAGATGAAGGAGGAGCGTCGTACGCACGGTGCGGCCCACCACGAGGCGGTTCCCGATGACTCCGGCCCGCAGGGCGCGGCAGACTGAGCGGCATGGACGTCGAGACGATGCATGCTCACTGTGCGTCGATGCCGGGCGCCTGGCCCGACAACCCGTGGGACCACGACCACCCGGTGTTCAAGGTCGGCCCGGGTGAGCGCGGCAAGATCTTCGTGTTCCTCGGCTCGTCGGGCGTGGGCGTCAAGGCCGGGGTGACCCGGGAGATCGCCGACGAGTGGCTGCACCGCTACCCCGACGACGCCGGTGTGATGGCCTACATCGGCCGCTCGGGGTGGAACGACTTGGCCTGGAACGGCGCCATCCCAGACGACGAGCTGTTCGAGGCGATCGAGGAGTCCTACCGGCTGGTCGTCGAGAAGCTGCCGAAGAAGCTGCGGCCGGCGGGCTGGGACCAGCGGGGGTAGTTTCCGTCGAGTGTGGTCTCGTGACACCTCGCTCGTTCCTCGCTCGGCACTCGACCACCGAGCCTCGTTGGTCGAGCAGGGCCGCCAGGCCCGCATCGAGACCTGGTCCAGAGGTTCACCCGTCGGGCTGCTCGAGCTCCTTGCGCTCCTGCTTGGCGAGCTCCTTGCGCTCGCGCCTCTCGGCGCGGCGCACGTTCTCGGCGATGCGGGTCTCGCGCTCGAACGTGAGGCGGCCGAGGTTGAGCCCGGTGCCGAGCATCACGAAGAGCGGCCACGGAAAGGACATCCCCGTCGCGAACCAGATCACCCAGCAGATGGTGGAGGCCGACAGGAAGCCCCACAGGGCGTTGCGCCGATCGGCCCGGTACTCCTCGACCGCCGTCTCGTGCCTCGCGGTCGCGGGTACGACGGCCCGGGAGGGCACCAGGTCGGCCATCAGGTCCGGCAGCTGCGCCAGGGTGCGGGAGGTCGTGACCGACTCGCTCCGCTGGTCGAACTCGTCGCGGTCGAGCCGACCCTCGGCGTACGCCTGACCCAGCACGCGGAGCACCACGTCCCGATCGAGGTCGGAGGCGCGCAGGGCGGAGTTCTCGGCACGACGCGGGTCGTGCTCGAACTGTGCCCACGGGTCGGCGATGGCCATGATCGGCAGTCTAGGAGTCTTGCGTGTCGTGACCGCCGGCCCGGGCGACCGTGAGCCCGACCAGCCGGGCGACCACGAGGGCGACGTACAGGACACCGACGACCATCTCGATCATCACGACCGAGCGCGCGTGCTCGAGCACCGGCAGCACGTCGGAGAGCCCGACGCTGGTGAGGTTGGAGAAGCTGAGGAACAGCAGCTCGTACCACCCGACCTCGCCGGCACCGGTGAACGACCCGGGCCAGACGACCTGGACGCCGGAGAAGACGTAGGCGAACCCCCACGCCACGACGGTGAAGGCGGCACCGGTGGCGAAGAGCTCGTCGCGGGTCACGCGCTCGTCGTGGAAGAGGTACTGGATCATCGCGTACGACACGTAGAAGTAGAACGGCGCGTGCCACAGCGCCGACGTCAGCACGATCCAGTCGGTCGTCGGCCACAGCGCCTCCAGGACCGTGAGCACCATCGCCGGCGCGCCGAAGAGCACCGACACCCAGCGCAGCACCGGGGTCAGCCGGACCGCCCAGATGGCGATCAGGACGAGACCCATGCCGAAGACGCCGAGGACCGCCCTGCCCACCTCGTTGTTGTCGAGGAACGGGTAGGCCAGCACCGCCACCAGCTGGCCCCCGAGCAGCACGGCTGACGGGTGTCGCCTGAGCCAGGTCAACTGTCGGTTCACACGGCAGAGTATGGGCGCGCGCACCGGCGTACTCCGGTAGCGTCCGCGGCGTGGTGACCCCCCGCGCCCTCAACCTCGCGCTCGCCGCGGTGCTCGTGGCGCTGGTCGCCGCCCTGATGGTCGCCACGCTGCGAGCCGACGCCGGAACTGAGGAGCTGCGACGGGCGGCGTGGCTCGGCGCCGACGAGGTGCCGGGTGACCTGACCCGGCAGCACCGCGACGTCGCCCTGGCGGCGCGGGCCGAGACCCTGGCGCTGCTCACCGTCGACCACCGGAACATGGACGCGCTCGTCGACCGCGTGCTGGCCGGCGCCACCGGCGACTTCGCCCGGGACTACGAGAGCCGTCGCGGCAACCTGGTCGAGCGCGCCGTCACCCAGCGCTCGGTCTCGACCGGCACCGTCAACGCGCTCGGGATCTCCGATCTCGACGCCGACTCGGCGACGGTGCTCGTCGCCGCCAACAGCAAGGCTCGCAACGTCTCGACCAACGGCACCAACCAGTCGCGCTTCTACCGGCTTCGCCTCGAGATGGTCCTCGTCGAGGGACGCTGGTTGGCCTCTGACGTCAGGACGGTCGAGTGATGACGACCGCGGCCCGGCGCGGGGCCTGGTTGCTCACCGCCCTCCTCGTCGTCCTGGTCGTGCTCGCGGCCGTCGTGCTCGTGCGACTGATGGCGGCCGACCGCGGGCCCGGGGGAGTGGTCGACGGCAACACCCCGGCGGTCGCCGGTGCCCGGGTCGCGAGCGAGTCACTCAAGCAGGCCGCGCTGGACGCCGCGGAGGTGCAGTACGCCGACGAGTCGGCCGAGGTCGTGGGCTCGGGCATCATCAGCGTCACCGACAGCGACGCGAAGGTGCTCCTCTTCGTCGACACCCCCGCGGAGGGTGCCGAACGGGAGTCGCTGAAGCGGATCGTCGTCACCCTGACGCGTGATTCGGGTCCCTGGCGGCTGACCGGCGACGAAGCGGTCTGACAAGGCCATTTCGGCGGGGCCCTTGAGACTGGCCCGTCCGACACGCAAGGATCGCGGCCGTGACCGCCACCGAGCACGACACCGACGTCCTGATCATCGGAGCGGGCCCGACCGGCCTGTTCGCCGCCTACTACGCGGGGTTCCGTGGCCTGCGCGTGGCGGTCGTCGACTCGCTGCCGGAGCTCGGTGGGCAGATCACCGCGATGTACCCCGAGAAGCAGATCCTCGACGTGGCGGGGTTCCCCACCATCAAGGGCCGCGACCTCGTCGAGGGGCTGGTGGCGCAGGCGGCGACCGGCAAGCCGACGTACTTCCTCGACCGCACGGCGAGCACCCTCGAACAGAGCGACGACGGCGTGGTCGTCGGGCTCGACGACGGCTCGCGGATCACCGCCGGCGCCGTGCTGATCACCGCCGGCATCGGCAAGTTCAGCCCCCGGCCGCTGCCCGCCGGCGACGGGTGGCTGGGTCGCGGCATGGAGTTCTTCGTGCCCAGCTTCGCGCCGTACGCCGACAAGGACGTGGTCATCGTCGGTGGTGGCGACAGCGCCTTCGACTGGGCCCAGCACCTCGAGCCGGTCGCCCGTTCGGTCACCCTCGTGCACCGGCGCGAGGCGTTCCGCGCGCACGGGCGGACCGTCGCCGAGGTGCGCGCCTCCAGCGTCGAGATCGTCACCAACGCGCAGGTGACACGGCTCGTGCGGCGACGGGCACGTCAGCGAGGTCGAGATCTCCGTCGACGGCGCCGAGCCGGTGCTGCGGCCGTGCCAGGCCGTGGTGGCGGCCCTCGGCTTCATCGCCGACCTCGGTGCGCTCCAGCAGTGGGGCCTGGAGGTCGAGAAGCGGCACGTCGTCGTCGACTCCGCGATGCGCACCAGCCTGCCGAGGGTCTTCGCGGCCGGCGACATCACGGAGTACGCCGGCAAGGTGCGGCTGATCGCCGTCGGCTTCGGGGAGGCGGCCACCGCCGTCAACAACGCCGCCGTCGCCATCGACCCCAGCGCCCACGTCTTCCCCGGCCACTCGAGCGAGGGGTAGGCACTCCCGCTGGTTGAGGAAGGCGCTCTGGCGCCTGTCTCGAAACCTGCGGACGAGCGAGCCTTGGTTTCGAGACGGGCCTGGCGGCCCTCCTCAACCAGCGGCTGACAACCGGTCCGCCTGGCGGCCCTCCTCGACCAGCGGCTGACAACCGGTCCGCCTGGCGGCCCTCCTCGACCAGCGGCTGACAACCGGTCCGCCTGGCGGCCCTCCTCGACCAGCGGCTGACAACCGGTCGGTAACATTGCCGCAGTCCCGGTCCGGTGAAAGAGAGTCCTCCCTTGCGCGTCGCACTCCTGTCGTACCGGAGCAAGCCGCACTGCGGCGGCCAGGGCGTCTACGTCCGGCACCTCAGCCGCGAGCTGGTGGCTCTCGGCCACGAGGTCGAGGTCTTCTCCGGCCAGCCGTACCCAGAGCTCGACGCCGGCGTGGCGCTGACCAAGGTGCCCTCGCTCGACCTCTACCGCGAGCCCGACCCGTTCCGGGTGCCGAGGCTGCGCGGAGTTCCGCGACCGCGTGGACGTCGAGGAGTTCCTCACCATGTGCACGGCCGGCTTCCCGGAGCCCAAGACCTTCTCGACGCGCGTCGCCCGGCTGCTGAAGGGCCGGGTCGACGACTTCGACATCGTGCACGACAACCAGGTGCTGGGCTACGGCATGCTCGACATCGAGAAGATGGGGCTGCCGCTCATCACCACGCTGCACCACCCGATCACGTTCGACCGCCGCATCGACCTGGCAGCTGCGCCCACGCGGCGCAAGAAGCTGGCCCTGCGCCGGTGGTACGGCTTCCTGCGCATGCAGGGCAAGGTCGCCCGAGCGGCCCGCAAGATCCTCACGCCGTCGGAGTCGTCGCGTCGCGACATCGCCCGCGACTTCGGCGTCGACCCCGCACGGATGCAGGTCATCCTGCTCGGCGTCGACGACGTCTTCGTGCCGCCCACCACGCCGCGGGTGCCCGGGCGCATCCTCGCGATGGCCAGCGCCGATGCGCCGATGAAGGGCATCTCGACACTGCTCGAGGCCTTCGCCAAGCTCCGCACCGAGCGCGACGTCGAGCTGGTGCTCGTGACGCGGCCCGAGCCGGGCGGCCGCACCGAGCGGCTCATCGACACTCTCGGCATCACCGACGCCGTGCGGTTCGTGCACGGCGTCTCCGATGCCGAGCTCGTCGAGATCATGGGATCCGCGGAGCTGGCCTGCGTGCCGTCACTCTACGAGGGCTTCTCGCTGCCGACCGCCGAGCTGATGGCGTGCGCCACCCCGCTCGTCGTGTCGCGGGCCGGGGCGATCCCCGAGGTGGTCGGCCCCGACGGCGAGTGCGCCGAGCTCGTCACGCCCGGCGACGTGGGCGAGCTCGAGCTCGCCCTCAAGGCACTGCTCGACGACCCGGAGCGCCGCGAGCGACTCGGCCTGGCCGGCCGCCGACGGGTGCAGGAGCTGTTCACCTGGCGGGCCGTCGCGGCCGCCACCGCCGCGGCGTACGACGAAGTGATCGCCGACTACCACCACGAGATGAAGGACCGCCGTGCTGACCGTTGACTTCGACCGGCTGGGCCTGCGGCCCGGCGAGCGGGTGCTCGACATGGGGTGCGGCGCCGGGCGGCACGCGTTCGAGATGTACCGCCGCGGCGCCGACGTGATCGCGTTCGACCAGGACGCCGACGAGCTGTCCGGTGTGCGTGAGCTCTTCGCCGCCATGAAGGACGCCGGCGAGGTGCCCGAGGGTGCCGAGGCCGACGTCAAGGAGGGCGACGCCCTGCAGCTGCCCTTCGCCGACGGGGAGTTCGACCGGGTCGTGGCCGCCGAGGTGCTGGAGCACATCCCGGCCGACATCGCGGCCATCCACGAGCTGGTGCGCGTGCTGCGCCCCGGTGGCACCCTCGCCGTCAGCGTGCCCCGCTGGTTCCCCGAGATCGTCAACTGGAAGCTGTCCGACGACTACCACAACGTCCCCGGCGGCCACATCCGGATCTACACCGACAAGGAGCTCGTCGACAAGGTCAGCAAGGCCGGCATGCAGTACGACGGCGTCGGCTACGCGCACGGCCTCCACTCGCCGTACTGGTGGATCAAGTGCGCCGTCGGCGTCACCAACGACGACCACCCGCTCGCGAAGGCGTACCACCGGCTGCTCGTGTGGGAGATCATGAAGCAGCCCCGGGTGCTGCGGATGGCCGGCAAGGTGCTCGACCCGCTGATCGGCAAGAGCATGGTCCTCTACTTCACCAAGCCCCTCGATGTCGATGCGTCCTGACATCCCCGCTGTCAACGGGGTCCTCGGCGCGGACGAGGTCTCCGCGACGGCCGCGTCGATCGCCGCCATGCAGGAGCCCAGCGGCGCCGTGCCCTGGACGGTCGGGCAGCACACGGACGTCTGGAACCACGTCGAGGCGGCGATGGCCCTGCTCGTCGGCGGCCAGCACGAGGCGTCCGACCGGGCGTTCGCGTGGGTGCCGACGATGCAGCGGCCCGACGGCTCGTTCCCGATGAAGATCGTGGCCGGCGAGGTCGAGGACGCGTCCGGCGAGACCAACATGTCGGCGTACCTGGCCGTCGGGCGTCTGGCACAACTGGCTGGTGCGCGGCGACATCGGCTTCGTCCATCGCTACTGGCCGACCGTCCGCCGGGCCCTCGACTGGGTGGCATCGATGCAGCTGCCGTTCGGCGGCATCGCCTGGTCGCAGGAGTGGCGCGACGGCCGCCCGGGCGCTGTCAACGGCGAGGCGCTCGTCGCCGGCTCCTCCAGCATCCACCAGGCACTGCGCGCGGGCGTGGCCCTCGCCGAGCTGGTCGACGACCCGCAGCCCGAGTGGGAGCTCGCGGGTGGCCGCGTCGCCCATGCTCTCTCGGCCCACGAGGACCTGTTCCTCGACAAGCGCCAGTTCTCCATGGACTGGTACTACCCCGTGCTCGGCGGTGCGATCACCGGCGCCGCCGCCCGCGCCCGCCTCGAGAGCCGATGGGGCGAGTTCGTGGAGCCCGGGCTGGGCATCCGGTGCGTGTCGACCAACCCGTGGGTCACCGGTGCCGAGACGTGCGAGCTGGTGCTGGCGCTCGACGTGGCCGGCGACCGCGAGCGTGCCCGGCGGCTGTTCGCCGACATGCAGCACCTGCGCGAGGGCGACGGCAGCTACTGGACCGGCTACGTCTTCCCCGACGACGTCAACTGGCCCGGCGAGCACACGACGTACACCGCGGCCGCGGTGATCCTGGCCGCCGACGCCCTCGGGCACGGCACGGCCGGCTCCGACATCATGCGCGGCGCCTCACTGCCGTCGTTCGTGGAGCTGGCGCTCGAGTGCGGCTGCCCGTCAGCCGACCGGGTCGCCCGCGTCTCCTGACGTCCGCTCCAGCACCCGCATCGACCCGAGCGCCTCGACCTCCTCGAAGCAGCCGCCGTCGATCGCCCGCACGAACACGTCGTACGGCGGCCGCCCACCGTCGGCGGGGTCGGGGAACACGTCGTGGATCACCAGCAGGCCGCCGGGCATCAGCCAGGGCGCCCAGCCGGCGTAGTCGTTGTGGGCATGCACCTCGGCGTGCCCCCCGTCGATGAAGAGCAGGCTGAGCGGCGTTCGCCAGTGCCGGCTGACCGTCGTCGAGGTGCCGACCACCCCGACGACGTGGTCCTCGAGACCCGCACGGGCGATCGCCCGGCGGAAGAAGGGCAGGGTGTCCATCAGGCCGAGCTCCGGGTCGACCACCTCGGGGTCGTGGTGCTCCCAGCCTGCCTGGTTCTCCTCGCTGCCGCGATGGTGGTCGACGGTGAAGACCGTGCCACCAACGGCCCGGGCGGCGGCGCCGAGGAGCAGGGCCGACTTGCCGCAGTAGGTGCCGACCTCGAGCGCCGGGCCGTGTGGCAGCCGCGCCAACGCCACGCGGTGCAGGAGCAGGCCCTCCTCCTCCGGCATGAAGCCCTTGGTCTCGCGGACCACCGCGGCGATGTCGTCGGGGAGGTGGGGGAGAGGCACGGGCAGCCTTCGATGGTCGGGTAGCGGGCGTCGGCGATGGTATCTGGACGCTGTCGGGTGCTGCGGTCTCGATACGCCTCGCTCGTTCCTCGCTCGGCACTCGACCACCGAGGAGAGGCGGCGGTGGTTCTGGATGCTGTCGGGTGCTGCGGTCTCGATACACCTCGCTCGTTCCTCGCTCGGCACTCGACCACCGAGGAGAGGCGGCGGTGGTTCTGGATGCTGTCGGGTGCTGCGGTCTCGATACGCCTCGCTCGTTCCTCGCTCGGCACTCGACCACCGAGGAGAGGCGGCGGTGGTATCTGGACGCTGTCGGGTGCTGCGGTCTCGATACACCTCGCTCGTTCCTCGCTCGGCACTCGACCACCGAGGAGAGGCGGCGGTGGTTTCTGGATGCTGTCGGGTGCTGCGGTCTCGATACACCTCGCTCGTTCCTCGCTCGGCACTCGACCACCGAGGAGAGGCGGCGGTGGTTTCTGGATGCTGTCGGGTGCTGCGGTCTCGATACACCTCGCTCGTCTCCTCGCTGCAGGCACTCGACCACCGAAGAGTGCTCGGTGACGGTCCGTCGCGGCCGCTGTGACCCGGCCCACGGAAGTTACCGCCCGGTTTGATGTTTCGTGGCAACCCTGAAACGGTCGACGCCATATGACTGTTGAAAATGAAGTCGTTCCCCGTCCACCCGATGACAGCTCCGCCACCTCCGAGCACCCGGCCCTCGACGTCGAGGTCGAGCCGGCCTCCGAGGCCCGCCAGACGCTCGACAGGGTCGTCTTCGGCGTCACCGCGGCCATCGCGGTCGCGTTCCTCGTCTGGGGCTTCCTGAGCACCGAGACACTCGCCAGCTCCTCGTCGTCGGCGCTCGCGGGCACGATGGAGTACCTCGGCTGGTTCTTCGTCCTGACCGCGTCGGCGTTCGTGGTGTTCGCGATCTGGCTGGCCCTCGGCAAGTACGGCCACATCCCGCTCGGTCGCGACGGCGACACACCGGAGTTCAGGACGTCGTCCTGGGTGGCGATGATGTTCTCCGCCGGCATGGGCATCGGCCTGATGTTCTACGGCGTCAACGAGCCACTCACCTTCTTCGCCGACACCGGCGACTACGCCGTCCCGGGCAGTGCCGGCCTCTCGCAGTCGGAGGTCGCGGAGCGGGCGATGGCCCAGACCCTGTTCCACTGGACCCTGCACCCGTGGGCGATCTACGCCGTCGTCGGCCTCGCCATCGCGTACGGCGTCTACCGCAAGGGCCGCGTGCACCTGATCAGCGCGGCGTTCGAGCCGCTGCTCGGCCGGCACGCCCGCGGTCCGGCAGGCAAGGTCATCGACATCCTGGCCATCTTCGCCACGCTGTTCGGCTCGGCAGCGTCGCTCGGGCTGGGTGCGGTGCAGATCGCCAGCGGGCTCGAGATCGTCGCCGGCATCGGCACGGTCGGCAACGGAGTGCTCGTCGGCATCATCGCCGTCCTCACGGCCGCGTTCGTCGTCTCCGCGGTCTCCGGCGTCTCGCGCGGCATCCAGTGGCTCTCGAACACCAACATGGTGCTGGCCGTCGTCCTCGCGCTGTTCGTGTTCATCGTCGGCCCGACGATGTTCATCCTCGACATCGTGCCGTCCGCGATGGCGGAGTACGTCAAGGACCTGCCCGAGATGGCCGGCCGTACCAACGCCCAGGGTGAGGGCGTCGCGACGTGGCTGAGCTACTACACGGTCTTCTACTGGGCCTGGTGGATCTCGTGGACACCGTTCGTCGGCATGTTCATCGCGCGCATCTCGCGCGGCCGCACCATCCGCCAGTTCGTGTCCGGCGTACTGCTGGTGCCGAGCCTGGTCAGCCTGGTCTGGTTCGCGATCTTCGGCGGCAGCGCGATCAAGCTGCAGATGGACGGCACCGACATCTACGGCTCCGGCGGTGTCGAGGCCCAGCTGTTCGGCCTGCTCGAGCAGTACCCGCTCGCGACGGTGTCCAGCGTCCTCGTGATGGCCCTGGTGGCGATCTTCTTCGTCTCCGGTGCCGACGCAGCGTCGATCGTGATGGGCTCGCTGTCGCAGCGCGGAGCGATCGAGCCGACCAGGGCCCCCGTGATCTTCTGGGGCGTCGTCATGGGCGGGGTGGCCGCGGTCATGCTGCTGATCGGCGGTGACACCGCACTGGACGGGCTGAAGAACATCACCATCGTGGCGGCCGTGCCGTTCGTGTTCGTGATGGTCGGGCTGTGCATCTCGCTGGTCAAGGACCTCTCCGACGACCCGCTGATCGTGCGTGCCCACTACGCCCGGCGGGCCGTGCACGACGCGGTCGTGGTCGGCGTGACCGAGCACGGTGACGACTTCGTGATCCCGGTGAAACGCGACCCCGAGGCCTGACGCGAAGGACACCGCGACCGTGGCGCGTCGCAGCGAGACCTGATAGGCAGGAGTCATGTTCATCTCGGGAACACCTCATCGCCCTGCCCATCTCTCGCTGCTGCTCCGCCTCGTCGCGGTGCTCGCGGCCGGACTGATCGCCACGGTCGGCCTGGCCGCGCCGGCCTCTGCTGTGACGCACAGCCAGGCCACCGCGGCGTTCAGCGCCAACGGCGTCAACTGGACGTCGTCGGGCGGCTGCTCCGACCGCAACAACCCCACATGTACGTCGTTCGACGGGCTCCGCCAGGCCAGCGTCGACGGCGCGATCACGCTGAAGGGGGCCAGCGGTTGCGGCCTCACCATCACCGGCGGCACGGAGGTCGGCCACGCGGCCGGCACCTACAGCCACGCCAACGGCTACAAGCTCGACTTCAGCCGCACCAGCTGCCTGACCAGCTGGGTGCACAACACCTACACCTACATCGGTGTCCGCGGCGACGGCGCTCCGCAGTACCAGTCCGGAGCCGGCAACATCTATGCCGACGAGGGCAACCACTGGGACGTCACCTTCTACAACTGCGGTGGATGCTGACCTGCCGCATGCACGCGCCGGCCGCCCCGCCACAATGGGGGGATGGCCGGCGAGCAGCGTGACGTGACTCCCGACGAGTCACTCATCCACCGGTGGCTCGGCGACTACACGTTCGACGACTCCCACGAGCCCGATCCGCTGGGCCGCGACTTCGAGTATCGCCCAGGCGAGACCAGCGGCGTCCACGCCGACGACCCGGAGGCGATCGCCCGCGCCCGGAAGTTCCGCGAGGTGCTCGGCCGTTTCGCCTCCGGCGTCGCCGTGGTCACCGGCAGCGACGAGGGCGAGCCCGTCGGGCTCACCTGTCAGAGCTTCACCTCGGTCTCGCTCGACCCGCCGCTCGTGCTCTTCTGCCCGGCCCGGACGTCGCGTGCCTGGCCGCTGATCTGGCGGTCCGGTGCATTCTGCGTCAACGTGCTGGCGGACGACCAGGTCGCGATCTCCGACGTCATGGCCAGCCGGGGTGCCGACAAGTTCGCGGGCGTCTCGTGGCGACCCAGCGAGGCGACCGGCTCGCCCCTGCTGGCCGGCGCCGCGGCGTACGTCGACTGCTCGATCGCCGCCGTGCACGAGGCCGGGGACCACTTCGTGGTGATCGGCAGGGTCCAGGACCTGGCCGTCGGCGAGGGCGTGCACGGGCTGACGTTCCACCGCGGTCGCTACGGGAGCACGGGCGGTCTGTGAAGCGCACCCGTATATCGGGTGCGGTGGCGGCGCCCGTGGGGCACTCTGGCGGCATGGAGCTGCGTGAGATCACCGGCGACGACGCTGACGGCGTCGCCGAGCTGGTCCGCATCACCAACGACGTGCGTGCGGTCGACTCTCCCTTCGAGCCCGACGAGACGCCGTACTCCATGGAGATGGAGATCCGGCACGGCTGGGACGAGGAGCCCAGCCGGCACTTCCTGGCCGTCGCCGGGGACGGGCCCGTCGGCCTCGTCGCCGTCGGCACGTCCGACTACGACAACCCGGAGCTCGCGGCGCTCTGGCTCGCCATCGACCCGGCGGTGCGTCGCCGCGGCCACGGTTCGGCGCTGCTCGGCGCCGTGCTCGACGTGTGCCGCGAGATGGAGCGCCCCAACATCATGGTCGAGTCGTGGTCCGACCCCGGCGTCGACGCCTTCGCATCGCTCCACGGGTTCCGGCGCGGCATGGTCTCCGCCTGCCGTCGCCACCACCTTCACGAGGTGCCCGACGGACTGGTCGACGAGCTGTACGCCGAGGCGCTGCCGCACGCCGGTGACTACGAGCTGATGCGCGTGCACGGCCGTACGCCCGACGAGCTGATCGAGCGTCTCGCCGAGGCGACGGCGGCGATCAACGACGCGCCGCTCGACGACCTCGACGTCGAGGACGACGAGTTCCCACCGGAGCGGATCCGTGCCTACGAGACGGCGCAGCTCGCCCGAGGCCCGGGCTTCTACCGGATCCTGGCCCTGCACCGCGCCACCGGCCAGGTCGCCGGGCACACGGTCGTGGCCGTCGACTCCGAGCACCCGTCGTACGGCGAGCAGCACGACACCGCGGTGGTGACCGGTCACCGGGGCCACCGGCTCGGACTGCTGCTGAAGGCCGACATGGTGCGCTGGCTGCGCGAGGTCGAGCCGCAGCTGGAGCGCGTCGACACCTGGAACGCCGTGTCGAACACGCACATGATCGCCGTCAACGAGCGACTGGGCTACCGGCTGCTGGCGGAGGGCAGCCTGTACCAGCGACGACTCGACTGAGCGCGTGGCTCGGCTCAGTCGTCGAAGGTGTAGCCGAAGGCCTCGATGTCCTTGGCGTAGACCTCGGCGACCCGCTGCCGGGTGCGGTCGTTGTAGTAGTCGGCGTGGCTGCCGTGCTTCGACTTGTTGCGGTGCGGGGGCTCCTCGGCCGGCAGCCCGAGGCGTTCGGCGACGACCATCAGGTCGCGGCCCAGGGTCTCGGTGCGGCCGATGAAGTCGACCCTCTTGCGCTTGGCCGTCAGGTAGTCGATCTGTGCGAGGCCCACACGCGGCAGCTCCTCGGGTCCGCGCATCACGAACTCCTCGAAGTCGGCGTACTCGGCGACCGCGCGCCACTGCTCGTTGCCGTCCTTCATGCCGCCGCGCTCGACCTGCGGCTTGCCCGAGGCGGGGCCCCAGGTGCGGTTCCAGGCCTCCATCATGGAGTACCAGGACACCATCCGCTTCCAGGGGTTGCGCACGAAGCCGAACGAGAAGTAGTCATGCGTCTCGGGGTAGTTGCGCAGGATGTAGCCGAGCCGTGCGTGCCGCACGTTGCCGGTGATCGGGTCGTCGACGTGGGAGTCGAGGAACTGCTGGATCGAGACGCCGCCGGTCTTCGGCACGTGGACGAAGACCATCCGGAGCTTCGGCGAGATCAGCACGCCGAGGAGGCTACTTCACCGCCCGGTGGCCGGCAGGGCGCCCACGGTGTCGTCTCCCTGCGACCCCGAGTCGCCGGCCACCTCGCCGCCGCTGTCGCCCTCGTCGCCCTCGTCAGAGCCGCCGCCTCCGCCTCCGCCGTCGGACGAAGGGCTGGCCGTGGGACTGGCGGGGACCGTCGGCGTCGGCGTGGACGTCGGTGGGGCGGTGGTCGGCGGTGCGGTCGTGGGCGGAGCCGTCGTGGGCGGTGCCGTGGTCGGCGGTGCCGTGGTCGGTGGAGCCGTCGTGGTCGGCGGCGGCGTCGTGGTGGGCGGTGCCGTGGTCGTCGGCGGCGCGCGTGGTGGTCGGCGGTGCCGTGGTGGTCGGCGGCGGCGTGGTGGTCGGCGGTGCCGTGGTGGTCGGCGGTGCCGTGGTGGTCGGCGGAGGTGTCGTGGGGTGGTTGCCGCCTCCCGACGTGGACGAGCCGTTCGTCCCGCCATCGGCAAGAGCAGCGCCGAGGCCGAAGCCGAGGCCTACCGCCACGAGCGAGATGAAGGCCGTGAGCCCGACGGCCACGAGGCTCTGTCGCAGTGCTGACCGGTGCATTCCGTTTCCCCAATCCGGACTCGCGACCGGACGGCCGCATTCCCCAGACTCAACCGTGCCTCGAACGGCCGACGAGGGCATCACCAATGCTGAGTAGGCGCGAGCGGGAATTGTGGCCGAAGCGATGGCAAGGTCCGACTGTCGGTTGTCACTAGGGTCAGCTCATGGGACTGCGGACCGACGAGCGCGGGTACGGCGCGGTGACGAAGTGGCTGCACTGGCTGACCGTGGTCGCCCTGGTCGTGCAGTTCACGGTCGGCTACGCGATGGACGTCGACGACTCGGGGCGGGGTCGTGGTCGCGGCCGGGGACGGGGCGGGGACTCGGGGCGTGGCCGAGGTCGCGGTCGAGGCGGTGACGACGACGGGCTGTCCGACCTGTCCGAACGGCTCTCGGACCCGCTGGTGGCCGTGCACGTCGTGCTCGGGCTGACGATCGTCCTGCTGGCCGTCATCCGCATGACCTGGCGCACGATCGACGGCCTGCCGCCCTGGGCCGAGGAGCTGTCGCACCGCGAGCGCACGGTCGCGCACGTCACCGAACGCGTCCTGCTCGCGATGCTGGTGCTGATGCCGGCGAGCGGCATCGCGGTCCTGCTCGGCGACGACGACCTGCTGGCCGCTGCACGTGGCAGCCCACCTGGTGTTCTTCGCGGCGCTGGCCGTCCACGTGGGACTGGTGCTGAAGAACCGGCTGCTGCCCCGGATGCTCTAGGACACGCTCTATCGATCGAGAGGCCAGCCGCGGGACGACCAGCCCGCCGTACCGTCGGAGACGTTGGCCGCGTCGACGCCCTGCGACCGGAGGAAGCCGACGACCTGCCGGCTGCGACCGCCGCTCTGGCAGATCACCAGGATGCGCCGGCCGGCGGGCAGCTCGGCGACGCGGGTGGGCACCTCGCCCATCGGGATGTGTACGGCGCCGGGGACGTGGCCGCCGATGAACTCGCCGGTCTCGCGGACGTCGAGCACGTAGCCGCCCGCGGCGTGCTCGGCGGCGAACGTGTCGAGGTCGAGCTCCTCGGGGTGCTCCTGCTGGGCGGCGACCTGCCGGTGCACGTCCTCCATGTCGAGGCCTCGGACGCCGTCGATGACCTGTTGCAGGCCTGCCGGCGGAAGGGCACCGGGCTGCGAGAAGACCAGCACACCCTCGCGGAAGGCCATCAGCGTCGGGATCGACGTGATCTGGGCCATCGCGGCGAGCTCCCTCTCGGACTCGGTGTCGACCTTGCCGAACACGATGTCGTCGTGCTCGACCGCGGCCCTCTCGTAGACGGGTGCGAACTGGCGGCACGGGCCGCACCACTCGGCCCAGAAGTCCACGAGCACGATGTCGTGACCGGTCACGGTCTCCTCGAAGGATGCGGTGGTCAGCTCGAGCAGTGGCACGGGTTCTACTCCTGCGGGATCGCGGTCGGGACACCTCGACGGTACCGGGCGCATGATGGGGGCATGGACGGTCACGAGGAGAACGGCGAGTACAGCGTCGACGACGAGACGCAGCTCCAGGCCGAGGACACCCTCGACGACCGCGGCGTCGACGACGTGCTCGACGAGGGCGTCGTCACCCGTGAGCGGTGGTCGAGCGCCCAGGGCTACGGCAACACGGCGGCCGAGCAGCGCGAGGGCGCGTCCATCGACCGGCAGCTCGCCTGGGAGGAGCCCGAGCCCGCCGACGACGAGTGGACGGGGGAGTGGGACCCCGACGAGTCGTCGGCCGAGGAGCCGCCCGGCGACGAGCGCTCCGGCCGGCTGGTGGCCGAGAGCGACTCCGACGACCGATTCGTCTCCGACGTCGGCATCGACGGCGCCGGCGCCACCGCCGAGGAGGCGGCCATGCACGTCATCGACGAGACCAACCTGTGACGACGCCGTACGTCGAGTACGGCGACCGCACGCGCAGGCTGCCCGCCCCACCGGTGTCGTGTGGGACTCGCTGACCAGCCCGCACACGCCGGGAACGCGTCCGTGGCTCGTTCTGGATCGCGACGAGATCGAGCCGACCGTCCTGGAGGGCGAGCGGCCCCATCGCGTGGTGTGGTCGTCGATGGCCGAGTCGTCGCGACGACCGGATCGAGCTGACGCTCGTGTCCAAGGGCGCCGACACCGCACTGCGCTTCCGGCTGCTGGCAGCGGGGCAGCCGCCTGACGAGAGCCTCGATTCCGAGGTCTCGACCCTGAGCGCCGGCATCACCGAGGGCCAGGCGCTGGTCGACGACATCGTGGAGCAGTACCGCCTCGTGCTGGCCAAGCTCGACCAGGCGACGGCGGAGATCCGGGACGCCGAGAGCTGGGCCGCGCGTCCGCACGCCGGCACCCGTGCCGACGACCTGGTCGGCGAGGCGCAGGCGGTGGGTCACGGGGCGGGTCCCGCTCGTTCAGCAGTGGCTCGCGCGGCGGCTCGCGAGAAGTTCTGAGCGCTACCAGCCGCGCTCGCGCCACTCGGCGAGGTTCGGGCGCTCGTCGCCCAGCCGCCCGTCGTTGCCGTGGCCGGGGTAGAACCAGGTCTCGTCGGAGAGCGTCCCGAAGAGCTTGGTCTCCACCTCGCCGATGAGCTGCGCGAACGCCTCGGCGTTGCCGAAGGTCGAGCCGACGCCGCCGGGGAACAGGCAGTCGCCCGTGAAGAGGTGCGGGTGCCCCGACGGGTCGTCGTACACGAGGCAGACGGAGCCGGGGGTGTGCCCGGCGACGGCGATCACGTTCAGCGTGCAGGTCCCGACCTCGACGGTGTCGCCCTGCACGAGCCGGCGCGTGACGTCGACACCCGTCTGCTCGGTGATCGCGTCGGCATCGGGCTCGCCGGCGAGCACGTCGGCACCGGTGGCCGCGACGACGTCGGCCAGGGCCCGGTGGTGGTCCCAGTGCTGGTGGGTCGTCACGACCGAGCGCAGGCCGTCGGGCCCGATCAGCTCGAGCAGGTTCGCGGACTCCGCCGCCGCGTCGACGAGCGCCTGGTCGCCGGTGTCGGTGCAGCGCAGCAGGTAGCAGTTGTTGGACATCTCGGGGTCGACGGCGAGCTTGGTGATGGTGAGGCCGCCCGCCTCGCGGGTCTCGGCCGGACCGCCGGGGGTCACGTCTCCTGTGTAGGACATCGCGGTCACCAGCTGCCGGCGGTCGGGACGGTGCCGGTCTCGGACACCAGCCCGTCGCCGTCACCGCGGCCGGTGACCCACCAGGCGAGGTCGGCGAGCGTGCCGGCCACCCAGGGCCCGCCCGTGCCGCCCACGTCCCACGACTGACCGACGTCGGTGGCGCGCAGCGTCAGCGGTCCGAGATGGTCGAGGCGTCGCGAGACGTTGGTGACGATGTCGGTGGCGAACTCCACGGGCCACATCGTGCGGTCGTAGCCCGCGTCGAGATCGGCGTGGTGGATCTCCACCTCGCCGAGTCGCTTGGTCGGCACCTGGACGGCCGGGAAGGTGATGTCGCTGCCGGGGGTGCGGAGCACCGTGCCCTGCCAGGCCTGCTCCGTCGCGCGCTCGATGGCGTCGGCGAGCTCGGTTGTCGCGGCGAGCAGCCGTTCGCGCAGCTCGGCCGGCTCGGCGCCCGCGAGCTCCTCGATGTCGTCGTCGCGCGCCTCGTTGGAGGCGTACATGGTCGTCTCCTCGCCGGACGTCAGGCCGTTGAGGACGCCCGCCAGTCCTTCGGCGTTCAGCGCCAGGTGGGCCACCACGTGGCCCCGGCTCCAGCCGGGCAGCAGCGACGGTTCGGCGTACGCCGCGTCGGGCAGGCCGTCGACGGTGCGGATGAGCGACCGGGTGGCATCGGGCAGCAGCTCCAGTGCAGACATGTGGTCATTGAACCGCATGCCCGGAGGTGTCCTACCGTGGCCACATGCATCATTTCGCCAGCGTCGCCCTCGTCGACTCCCGTGGCTGGATCCTCCTGCAGGAGCGCGACGAGCACCCGGCGGTCGACCCGGAGTGCTGGGGCTTCCCGGGCGGCGGCGTCGAGGAGGGCGAGACGTTCGAGGAGGCCGCCTACCGCGAGCTCGACGAGGAGACCGGGGTCCGCCTCGACCCCGGCGCCCTGCGGCTGCACGGCGCGTTCACGTTCTTCAGCGAGCCCTGTGGCACCGACGACGCCTTCGAGCTGTACGTCGCACACGTCGACCTCACCGATGCCGACATCGAGTGCCACGAGGGCAGGCAGATGGTGTTCGTCGACCCGGCGACGACCGGAGACCTCGATCTCACAGCCTCCGCGAGGATCGCCCTGCCGGACCTGCTCGGCTCCGACCTCTACGCCCGGATCGCCTAGACTCGCACGCTGCACGCCGCACCGTCCGTGGAGCCAACCTGAAGGAGTCACATGGGGCACCTGGAGTCGATCTCGACGCCGAGCGACCTGCGTGACCTCAGCGACGCCGAGCTCACGCACTGGCCGCCGAGATCCGCGACTTCCTCATCTCGACGTGTGCGCGCACCGGCGGCCACATCGGCCCCAACCTCGGCGTCGTCGAGCTCACCATGGCCATCCACCGGGTCTTCGACTCCCCGCGTGACCGCGTCGTGTTCGACACCGGCCACCAGGCCTACGTGCACAAGCTGCTCACCGGCCGCAAGGCGGGCTTCGCGAAGCTCCGCCAGGAGGGCGGCGTCAGCGGCTACCCGAGCCGGGCCGAGTCGGAGCACGACATCGTCGAGAACTCCCACGCCTCCACGTCCCTCTCGTACGCCGACGGGCTCGCGAAGGCCTACCGCATCCGCGGCGAGGACCGACACGTCGTGGCCGTCATCGGCGACGGTGCCCTGACCGGTGGGATGGCGTGGGAGGCACTCAACAACATCGCCGTCGCCGACGACAGCCGGCTCGTCATCGTCGTCAACGACAACGAGCGGTCCTACACGCCCACGGTCGGCGGCCTCGCGACCGCGCTCACGACGCTGCGCACCAACCCGCGCTACGAGCAGATCCTCGATCTCGTCAAGAAGCGCCTCAACGCCGTGCCGGGCGTCGGCCACGCGACGTACGACGCCCTCCACGCGGTCAAGAAGGGCATGAAGGACGCGCTCGCGCCGCAGGGGCTCTTCGAGGACCTCGGCCTCAAGTACGTCGGCCCCGTCGACGGCCACGACCGCACCGCCATGGAGCAGGCGCTCACCAAGGCGAAGCGGTTCGGCGGCCCGGTGATCGTGCACGCGCTGACCCGCAAGGGCTACGGCTACGACCCGGCCGAGCGGCACGAGGCCGACCAGTTCCACGGCCCCGGTCCGTTCGACGTGCAGACGGGCGCCGAGAAGCCCAAGGGCAAGATCTGGACCGACCACTTCTCCGACGCCATGGTCGAGCTCGGCGGGCGCCGCAAGGACGTCGTGGCCATCACCGCCGCGATGATGCACCCGGTCGGGCTCGACGCCTTCGAGCGCCGGTACCCCGACCGCACGTTCGACGTCGGCATCGCCGAGCAGCACGCCGTGACGTCGGCTGCCGGCCTCGCGATGGGTGGTCTGCACCCCGTGCTCGCGCTCTACGCGACGTTCCTCAACCGCGCCTTCGACCAGGTCCTGATGGACGTCGCGCTGCACCGGTGCGGCGTGACCTTCGTGCTCGACCGCTCCGGTGTCACCGGCGACGACGGCGCCAGCCACAACGGCATGTGGGACATGTCGATCCTCCAGGTCGTGCCAGGTCTGCGGCTGGCCGCACCTCGCGACGCTTCCCGTGTCGGCGAGCTGCTCAACGAGGCCGTCGAGGTCGACGACGCCCCCACCGTGGTGCGGTTCCCGAAGGGGCCGCCGCCCGATGACATCCCGGCGATCGGCAAGGCCGGCGGGGCCGACGTGCTCGTCCGCAACGGCAACCACGACGTGCTCGTCGTCGCCGTCGGCTCGATGGGCGAGGTCGCGGTCGACGTCGCAGAGCGACTCGTGGCGCAGGGCATCGGCGTCACCGTGGTCGACCCGCGCTGGGTCAAGCCGGTCGACCCGGCGATCGTCGAGCTGGCCCGTGAGCACAAGCTCGTCGTCAGCATCGAGGACAACGGTCGCGTCGGTGGCTGCGGCGCCGTCCTGCTGCAGACGCTCAACGACGCCGGTGTCGCCACGCCCTTCCGGTTGCTCGGCATCCCGCAGGAGTTCTTGGGGCACGCCAAGCGCGCCGCCATCCTGGACCGCGTCGGCCTGTCCGCCCAGACGATCGCCCGCGACATCGTCGAGGACGTCACCGCCGTCCGTGACGGGCGTGCCCTGGTCGACGCCGACCCGTCGTAGCCAGCGACTCCGTGGCGACGCGCCCTGCGGCGACACCGGGTCGTCGTCCCGGTTTGCGATGCAGGGTGCCACGCCATGGCTAGGCGGGCAGTCTTGTGGCGACGCACCCCGCGGCGCCACCGGGTGGTCGTCCCGGGGTTCGCGACGCAGGGCGCCACGCAACGGTGTGGTGGGCAGTCTGATGGCGACGCACCCGGCGTCGCCAACGCCCAGTTCGCTGCGGCGCCTCGGCCACAGGACGCCGCGCCTTCCTCCACCGGCCGACACGGCGTAACCGTGCCTTCTCCGGCATCGTTGACTCGGTGATGGACCAGCCAGGGAGACCCCACCTGATGATCGGGCTGCTGATGGGCGTCCTGGTGGCGGTGGCGGTGGCCGGCTGCGGCCTCGTCGACGGTCGAGACGAGGCGCCGGGCAGCCCGGCCGTGGCCGACGCGGTGACGGCGGTGCTCGAGCTTCGGGCTCAGGCGGTGCGGGCCGGCGACGGCGAGGCGTTCCTGGCCACCGTCGACCAGCGGGACGGCAACCTCGTACGTCGCCAGCAGACGTACTTCGCGAACCTCGCCCAGCTGCCGGTCACCCGGCTGCGCTACCGGCTCGACCCGTCGACGCTGACGCGCTCGGCAGACCGCTGGACCGCGCAGGTCGAGGTGCGGATGAGGTTGTGGGGCTTCGACCGGTGGCCGGTGGTCAGCCGCGAGCGGCTCGGCTTCGTGCCCGGCCCCGACGGGACGTCGTACGTGCTGGCGGACGACCGAGGCCACGACGCGTCCGGACTGCAACCGTGGGACCGGAGGCCGGTCGTGGTGCGCGAGGCGCCGGGCGTGCTGGGCATCTTCGACTCCGACAGCGCCGGGCAGGCGGATGCCGTGCTGGCCTCGGTGACCGCCGGCATCGAGCTCGTCGGGGCGAGAGTGCCCCACGACTGGGACCGGCACGTGGTCGTCTACGCGCTGTCGACGACGAGCGCGATGACGGCGATCACGGGGCTCCCCGGAGGTGACCCCGACCGGCTCGACGGGGTGTCGTTCCCAGTTGGCCGCCGGGGCGACGAGGCGGCGTCCATCCGCCTGGTGCTGCACCCCCGGATGCTGTCGGCGCCCTCGGCGCAGCGCGACCGGCTGGTCCGCCACGAGCTGACGCACATCGCCCTGGCCGGGCGCGACGACCACGTGCCGACGTGGCTCAGCGAGGGCATCGCGGAGTACGTCTCGGTGCAGCCGATCACCGAGAGCAACCGCCTGCTCGCCCGGCCGGCACTGCTCGCCGCGTCGAGCGGATCGCTCGAGCTGCCGGAGGGCGAGACCTTCAACGGTCCCGACTCCGAGGCCAACTACGGCGTGGCGTGGTGGGCGTGCGAGGCCGTGGTCGACCTGTACGGCGAGCCCATGCTCTGGCGGCTCCTCGACGAGATCGCCGCGGACGGCGACGACTGGGACGACGTGCTCGAGGAGACGCTTCAGCTCTCGCCCGACGATCTCGCGGACGAGGCCGGGCGGCGGATGCTCGCGGCCTACGGCGCGCCGGGTCGGTGAGTGACGTACCCGGAGGTACGTCGTAGGTTGGCGCGCCATGAGCGTCTTTCGAACCAAGTCGGTCGAGCAGTCCATCGCCGAGACCGACGAGCCCGAGCACCGGCTCAAGAAGAACCTGGGAGCCCTGGACCTGACGATCTTCGGGGTCGGCGTCATCATCGGCGCCGGCATCTTCGTCTACACCGGTCAGGTGGCCGCCACGAACTCCGGTCCCGGCATCGCGATCTCGTTCGCCATCGCCGGTCTCGCGTGCGCGCTCGCAGCGCTCTGCTACGCGGAGTTCGCGTCGACGGTGCCCGTGGCGGGCAGTGCCTACACGTTCAGCTACGCCACGTTCGGCGAGCTGATCGCCTGGATCATCGGCTGGGACCTGGTGCTCGAGTTCACCGTGGGCGCCTCGGCGCTCGCAGCCGGCTTCTCGGGGTACCTGCAGAACGTGCTCGAGGGGACCGCGCTGGAGGTGCCGGCCTCGTTGGGTTCGGCGTCCGACGGAGTCGTCAACCTGCCGGCCGTCCTCATCTCCCTGCTGGTGGCGGGTGTCCTGATCGGCGGCATCAAGCTGTCGAGCCGGGTCAACCAGATCGTGGTGGCGATCAAGCTCACGGTGGTCGGTCTGGTCATCGTCGTCGGCATCGCCTACATCAAGACCGCCAACTACACGCCGTTCATCCCCGAGAGCCAGCCGAGCACGGGCGCTGACGCCTCCTTCTGGAAGACGCCGCTGATCTCCAGCCTCTTCGGCCTCGACCCGGCGGTCTACGGCATCGGCGGCGTCATCGCGGGTGCGGCGATCGTCTTCTTCGCCTTCATCGGCTTCGACGTCGTCGCCACCACGGCGGAGGAGACGAAGAACCCGCAGAAGAACGTCCCGATCGGCATCCTGTCGTCCCTTGCCATCGTGACGGTGCTCTACATCGCGGTGTCGCTCGTCGTGACCGGCATGCAGAGCTACA
The DNA here is from genome assembly GCA_963825755.1 of uncultured Actinomycetota bacterium. Classification (GTDB taxonomy): domain Bacteria; phylum Actinomycetota; class Actinomycetes; order Propionibacteriales; family Nocardioidaceae; genus Nocardioides. The sequence goes on from CAWGUS010000008.1 coordinate 98,295, forward strand.
CCGACATCGACCCCGAGGACGCCGCACCGCTGGCGACGGCGTTCGACTCGGTGGGCATCGAGTGGATCGGCGACATCATCGCGGTGGGCGCCACCATCGGCCTGACCGTCGTCGTCCTCATCCTGATGATGGGCCAGACCCGCGTCGCGTTCGCCATGGCCCGCGACGGACTGCTGCCCGCCGCCCTGGCCAAGGTGCACCCGACCTACGGCACCCCGCACGTGATCACCGCCATCACCGGCATCGGCGTCGCGATCATGTCGGGCTTCGTCGACTTCGAGACCCTGGGCGACCTGGTCAGCATCGGCACGCTCTTCGCGTTCGTGCTGGTCTCGATCGGCGTCCTCGTGCTGCGCCGCACCCGTCCGGACCTGCCCCGTGCCTTCCGTACGCCGGCCGTCGGGGTGGTCGCCACGCTGTCGGTGCTGCTCTGCCTCTACCTGATGCTCAACCTGATCGGCGAGACGTGGGTCCGGTTCCTGATCTGGATGGCGCTCGGCCTGGTCGTCTACTTCGCGTACTCCCGCAAGCACAGCCGGGTCGGTCTGCGCGAGGCGGCGGGGGAGAAGGAGCCCACCTCCTGATCGACGGTCAGCGAGCCGGGCGTCGCCGACCATCAGGTCGGCCGCCCGGTGCAGGGAGCCCTGGAGGGTGCCTTCCGAGCGAGGGCCGCGTGCATGCTCCCTGACGCGGTCGGACGACTCAAACGGCGCCGGCGGCGCGACAACCCGGGGAATGGCCCTACCGCCGTACGCGTTCAGCCGGGCGCCGCCCTATCGTTGGGCGTACCGCCATCTCGGCAGCATCAGGAGGAACCCGCGTGTCCCAGGAGTCAAGGCTCGTGCACATCGTCGACGAGGTGCCCGAGCTCGACGGCGTCGACGACCTGACGATGGTCGTGGTGCTCACCGGCTTCCTCGACGCCGGCCAGGCCGCCGACCACACGGCGCAGTACCTCCAGGACGGCTCCGACGGCCCCATCGTGGCGACGTTCGACGTCGACGTGCTGCACGACTACCGCGCCCGTCGCCCGGCGATGTCGTTCGTGCGCGACCACTACGACGACTACGACGCCCCGCGGCTATCGGTGCGGCTGGTGAAGGACACCGGCGGCACGCCGTTCCTGCTGCTCCGCGGCCCCGAGCCCGACACCCGCTGGGAGGGGTTCGTCTCGGCGGTGCGTCAGGTCGTCGAGCGGTTCGGCGTCACCCGCGTGGTCAGCCTGGGTGCGGTGCCGATGGCCGTCCCGCACACGCGCCCCATCGCCATCACCCCGCACGCCAACCGGCACGAGCTGCTGGTGACGCGCAGCCCGTGGCAGAGCGAGCTGCGGATCCCGTCGAGCGCGCAGGCGCTCCTCGAGCTGCGGCTGGGGGAGTGGGGCCACGACGCGCTCGGCTTCGTCGCGCACATCCCTCACTACCTGGCGCAGATGGACTACCCCGTCGCCTCGCTCGCCCTGCTCGAGCACCTCGAGCTCGGCGGTCACCTCACCATCGACCTCACCCTCATGCGCCAGGCGGCGGAGGCCTGCGAGGTCGAGATCGCCGGCTACCTCGAGTCCAACGAGGACGTCGGCGAGGTCGTGGCCGCCCTCGAGCAGCAGTACGACGCGTTCCGGCGTTCCGAGGAGAGCGGCTCGTCGCTACTCGCCGACGACCAGCCGATGCCCACGGGCGAGGAGATCGGCCAGCAGTTCGAGCAGTTCCTGGCCGGGCTCGACGGGCTCGAGGGACCCAAGGACGGGCCCAGGGACGGGCTGGGCGACTGATGCCGGCGTCGGCAGACGACCTGCTGCGATTGCTGGAGCTCGAGGACCTCGACGTCGACCTCTACCGGGGCATCCAGCCCGAGACCAACCGGCAGCGGGTGTTCGGTGGTCAGGTGGCCGCGCAGGCGCTGGTGGCCGGCGCTCGCAGCGTCGATCCGGCGTTCGTGCAGCACTCCCTGCACTCCTACTTCCTGCGGCCCGGCGACACGTCCGTGCCGATCATCTACGACGTCGAGCGCATCCGTGACGGCCGCAGCTTCGCGACCCGGCGGGTGGTCGCGCGCCAGCACGGCCGCGGCATCTACTACCTGACGGCCAACTACCAGCGGCCGGAGGACGGGCTCGACCACCAGGACGTCATGCCCGACGTACCCGGCCCCGACGAGGGTCTCCCGCTGTCCGCGATCGCACGCCGCTCGTCCGAGCGGGCCGGCGACGACTGGGACCGCGAGTGGTCGTCGCTGGACATCCGGCACCTCGGCACCACCACGCAGGGGCTGACGCCCGACCCGGCGCACCCCGCACAGGCCAGGCTGTGGGTGCGGGTCAACGGCGACGTGGGCGACGACCCGGTCACCCACCTCGCGGCGTTCACCTACGCCAGCGACCTGACCCTGCTCGGGGCGGCCCTCGTGCCGCACGACATGCACATCGCCGATCCCCGACTGATGCCGGCCAGCCTCGACCACACGATCTGGTTCCACCGGCCGTTCCGCGCCGACCGGTGGTGGCTCTACGACCAGGTCTCTCCGTCCGCGTCCGGCGGGCGAGGCCTGGCCCTGGCCCGGGTCTTCACTGAGGACGGCACCCTCGTCGCGAGCGTCGCCCAGGAGGGCCTGATCCGCCTCCGCGACGATCGATGACGGGTGCGTCTACCACTACATGCATGTAATTCACGGCATTTGCCCACGCGACACGCCGGGCCCTGGTTACCTTTGAGCGCTTCTGTGGCGACTGACGTCCCGTGAGCACCTCCGGGACGGGGGTGGCTCGTGTGACTGACGGGCCACTCCAACTCCTCGAGGGTGGTCACGTTGAGCCTCACCTGGTCCCACGCGTTCGTCCCGGCCGCGACCGCCGTCGCCGTCGCCGGTGCGGTGCTGGTCAGCGCCACGTCCGTGCTCGGTGCCGGCACCCCGACGACCGGCGTCGCGCCGACGACGTCGTACGACCTGCCCTTCGCGTGCGGGCAGGCGTGGAGCAGCGCCACCCGCGCGCGGCACAGCCCGAGCCGCAACGCCATCGACTTCAACCGGCCGAACGACGCCGGCAGTGCGGTCGTCGCCGCCGCACCCGGCACGGTGGCCACGGCGGTCAAGGTCGACCGCGGGGGCTACGGCCGCTACGTCGTGGTCGAGCACGCCAACGGTGAGAGCTCGCTCTACGCCCACCTCAAGGCCGTGACCGTCCAGGCCGGGCAGTCGATCGACAAGGGCGCCCTGCTCGGCTCGGTCGGGGAGTCCGGCAACGCCAGCGGTCCGCACCTGCACTTCGAGGAGCGCCGCGGGCGGTCCGTGGTGAGCGCGATCCTCGCCGGCGTCGGCTGGCGCGCCAGCACGCTGACGTCCGCCAACTGCGTCGACCTCCCGCTGGCCGGCAACCTCGGAGGCGACGCGGTGTCCGAGCTGATGGTCTTCAGGCGTACGGCGAAGGCCACCTTCGAGGCGATGCCCTCCGCGACGTACGCCGGCGGCTCGCTGCCGCTCGGCGTGGCCAGCGACCAGCCGGTCGTCGGTGACTGGAACGGCGACAACATCGACGATCTCGGAGTGCGTGCTCCGCGCACCGGGAAGTTCAAGCTCACCAGCCCGGCCGGCGTCACGACGATCAAGTACGGCGTCCGAGGCGACCTCCCGGTGGCCGGCGACTGGAACGGCGACGGCCTCTTCGAGGTGGGAGTGCGCCGTGCGTCGCCCGCCTCGTTCCACCTCCGCCAGGCCAACGGGGCCACCACGACCGTCCCTCTGGGTGACGCGGACGACCTGCCGGTGACCGGTGACTGGAACGGCGACGGGATCTCCGACCTCGGCGTCTACGACCAGGCCACCGGGGCGTTCACGCTGCGCGTCGCCCCGGCCGGCGGCGTACCCGTGACCACGGTCGTGCCGTTCGGCTTCGCCGGCGACCTGCCCGTCGTCGGTGACTGGGACGGCAACGGCACCAGCGACGTCGGCACCTGGACACCCGGCACCGCGACGTTCAACCAGCGTCAGGCTCCGCTCGCGACGGACGCCGCGCGGCTGGTCACGTCGGTGCAGTGGGGGATCCCGCGTCGTTGAGCCCGGTCAGCCGGGCACTGCATCGTCGATGCACATGATGTTGCCCTCGCTGTCCTTGAACCACGCGGCGCGACCCATCTCGGCGATCGAGGCGACGTCGCCGTCCCACGTGACACCGGGCATGTCGTAGTGCTCGAACCGGAGGCCCTTGGCCTTCAGCTCCTCCACCTCGGACTGCACGTCGGTCACGTGCCACTGGGCGATCGTGTGGCCGGCCTGCCCCGCGTAGTCCGTCTCGTAGAGGAAGAACGTCGTCCCGCCGGCGGTCGTGTAGATGAGCCCGCCCGGGTTCTCGCCGGCCGGGGTGAGGCCGAGGGTGTCGGCGTAGAAGCGTCGGGCCCGGTCGAGGTCCGAGGCCGGGACGTTGGCGGTCACCAAGCTGTCGTTCAGCATGTCTGCTCCCTGGGGTCAGGGAGTGCCCGAGCCGCTCCATCTTGCAAGGTAGTCCTCCCGGCCGGGGTGTCAAGATCCTTCGACGAGGTCGGCCAGCCGCGCCAATGACTGCCGCCAGCCCAGCTCGTTGTCGGCCGTCGGCACCGCGTCGGGCAGGCCGTCGTGCACGGCGACCAGGTCGGTGCCGCCGGTCCCGGAGTCGGACAGCGTGATGGTCATCGTCATCTCGCTGCGCAGCGCCGGGTCATCGGTCTCGAACTCGTCGACCTCGACGACCAGCTCGTCCGGCACGAGCCGCACGAACCGGCCGCGGTAGGTGTCGGTGTCAGCTGTGGTCTTCCCCCGGCCGTCGAGGACGTCGTACGTCAGGGAGACCCGGAGCGTGCCGCCTTCACGGGCGTCGAACTCGTGCACCTCGGCGCTCATGCCCTGCGGCACCCGCCACTTCTCGATCGCGTCGGGGTCGAGCAGGGCGGCGTAGACGCGCGCCCGGTCGGCGTTCAGGTGGCGGGTGACCCGGGTCGATGCCATGCCACCATCCTGACGCACTAGCCGGCGTAGCGGTCCGCCACCAGCGCCTGCCGGTCGGCCGGCCGATCTCGCTGGATCGTCCAGGCAAGGCGCACGAGGCCGGCGTGCGACCACGTCAACGGGGTGGCGGCACGGGTGTTCTCCCCGGCGGGGCAGCAGCCCTGGCCCGTGGGTGCACGCCCGTCCCACACCTGCTCGGCGATCATCCCGCTGGGGCCGGCGGCTGCCGCCATGGCCGCCAGGTACGGCGTGCCGTCCTGGCCCGCGGCGACGGCGTACTCGCCGCGCTCTCCGGTCAGCAGCGGCCACGCTCGTCCCAGGGTCTCGAAGGTGTCGTCCTCGGAGGTCCGCCACTCCCCACCGGTCAGCGTCTCGCCGTACCCGTCGAAGCTGAAGCGGTGCCAGAACGGCCCGTTCGGCGTCTCGACCCGCAGCTCCTGGTCGACCACCGCGAGCGAGTTCAGGACCGTCGGGTCGTCGGGGGCCTCGATGCCCCAGCGGACCAGGGTCAGGAAGCTCGGGTCGACCACACGACGCTGGTCGACGGCCGACGGACCTCCGTCGCCGATGCCGTAGGTCGTGCCGGCGTCGGGGTCACCGTCCTTGGTGATCCGCAGGTAGTACGCCGCGGCGCTGAGCGGGCCGTTGGTGGTGACCGTCCACGACTGCAGCCGGCGCTCCCAGCGGTCCGCCAGCCGGAGCCAGCGCCGCGCCGAGCGCCGGTCGTCGTTGCGCCGGGCGATGTCGGCGGCGCTGACGAGCCCGGCCACCTGGGCGGCGATCGAGTTGGGGGAGTAGCCGGACTGGTTCTCCCACCGCTCCTGCGGCGAGAAGGGCGCGCGCCGTCCCGACTCCTCGTCCTTGAAGCCGGCGAGGAAGTCGGCGGCCCTCTTCACCCCGCGGTAGGTCCTCGGCCCGGTGCGACCGACCAGGCGCGCGAGCACGATCGGAAGGGCGACCTCGTCGAGCTGCAGCTCCTCCCACGCCGGGGTCCCGCTGACGTCGGAGTTCTGGGGGAACGACCCGTCCGGCTTCTGCTGCACCTCGAAGAGCCAGTCGACGATGCGCCGGGCAGCGCGCTCGTCGCCGGCAGCCCACAGCGCGGTGCCGAACTCGTAGGCGTCCCGCGACCACACCAGGTGGTAGGCATCCGAGGGGGACGACAGGTCCTTGATCTCGTTGCCCCACGCCCACGGCGCCGAGGGCGAGGCGACGAGGGCTCCCGGGTTCTGCTTGTCCTCGGCCGCGGCCACCACCAGGACCGAGGCGAGGTACTCCGCCCGGACGGCGGAGGCGCTCGCGGGCACGGCGCGCAGCGAACCGACGTACCGGCGCCAGCCCCGGTCGTACGCCGTGGCGGATCGCTGCCAGCCGGCCCGCCGCGCCCGGTCGGCCACGCGCAGGGCCCGGGCCGGCTGCGCACCGAACCCGAGGGTGAGCGTCGCGGTGCGGTGGCCGGCGCGCCCGTTCAGTCCGCGGATCGTGGCGGCCTGCCGGAGGTTGTGTGGCTCGTCGCGTCCGGGTCGCAGGTCGCGCAGCCCGGGCCGCGCCACGAGGGCGGTGCTCACCCGGCCGTCGGTGGCGAGCAGTGCCCGGCCGCTGCGTCGGCCACGGTCGTCCATCCCGGAGTTGTCGAGCGCGGGGTCGTAGTGCACCCGCACGCGGTAGGCGCCGCCGTCGAGCGAGACCAGCCGCACCCGGACGACGTACGCGTCGCGCCGCGGGTCGGTCACGTGCTCCTCGACCAGCCGGTAGCGCCCGGAGCGGGCCTCGTGGACCTGCGTGAACCGCAGGCTGCGCGGGTCCGGACGGCTGACCGTCGTCACCATGTCCGTCGCCGGCCGGTCGACGAACGAGCCGGCCCGGTCGGTGACGACCAGGTCGAGGCTGCGCACGCTGGGCGTCGAGAGGTCGGGGTAGAACACCTCGCTCGTGCGGCCGCCCTGCAGCGTGAACCACACGTTGCTGCCGCGCGACCGAGCCGTCCCGAAGCCGGTCTTGTCGGCCTCGGCCCAGGTGCTCTTCCCACCTTGCCCACCACCGTCGGGGGCGGGTTGCCCGGCCCCTGCGGTGACCGGGACCGAGAGGGTCGCTCCCGCCATCGCGATGCCGAGGACGAGAGAGCCGATGAGCAGACGAGCGGGCATGTGGAACCTCCTGGTCGGACCCTCCAGTACCCAGATGTCCGCCGTCCAGCAGTCAGAGGCCGCTGGTGCGCCCCACGAGGTGCGGAGACCCGTCGCGCGGGTCGGTCAGCGCGAAGGCCCAGCCGTCGGGCTGCTGCTCGAGCCCGAAGGAGACCGTGCCGGGCAGGAACACCGGCTTCTTGAACGCGGCGTCGACCCGGACCGCGTCGGGGACCCGGTTCTCGATCGCGGCGACGCAGCGGGCGAGTGTCCACATGCCGTGCGCGATCTGCCGCTTGAAGCCGAGCGCTCTGGCGGTGAGTGGGTAGAGGTGGATCGGGTTCAGGTCGCCCGACACCCCGGCGTACGTGCGACCGAGGTCGGCCGGCAGCCTCCAGTCGACGGTGCCCGGCGGCGTGGACTCGAACCGCAGCCCCTCGGCGCCGTCCGCATGGCCCTTGCCTCTACGCAGGTACGTCGACGTCGACTCCCACACGGTCTCGCCGCCCGGAGCCGTGGCTGTGGTGACGAAGTCGAGCAGGATGCCCTTCGTGTGCAGCCGGGGTGCCGCCACCGACGTCGTGAGGCCGAGCGTCTCGCCGACCCGGACCGGCCGGTGACCGGTGATGGAGTTCTCGAGGTGCACGGTGCCGATCGCGGGCCACGGGAAGGCCGGGTCGCTCATGATCGCCATGTGCAGCGGGAACGCCAGCAGATGGGGGTACGGGAGCGGCGCGGTGTCCTTGCGCGGGAACCCGCAGACCCGGGAGTACGCCGCCACGCCGGCGGCGCCGACACGCACACCCGCGCGCGAGCGACTGAGGCCGCTGAAGGTGCCGGGCGAGGCCTTCTTGACGCCCGGCAGCTGGTTGACGCCGGGCACGGCCGGCAGGGCCGCCCGCACGAGGGTCTCCAGGGATGACAGGGGTCCGGACATGTCAGGCCCCCAGCATCATCTGGCCGCACACCCGCACGACGTTGCCGTTGACGGCGGTCGAGCCGGGGGAGGCGTACCAGGCGATCGTCTCGGCCACGTCGACCGGCAGGCCGCCCTGGCTCAGGGCGTTGAGGCGCTGGCCGATCTCGCGGGTCGCGAACGGCACGGCTGCGGTCATCGCGGTGATGATGAACCCCGGCGCCACGGCGTTGACCGTGATGCCGTGGTCGAGCTCGTCGGCCAGGCTGTCCACCAGCCCGATGACTCCGGCCTTCGACGCGGCGTAGTTGGTCTGGCCCACGTTGCCCGCGATGCCGGCGATCGACGCGACGCCGATGACCCGGCCGTTGTCGTTGATGACGCCCTGGTCGAGCAGCTCTCGGGTGATGGTCTCGGGGGCCGTCAGGTTGACGGCGATCACCGACCCCCAGCGGTCGGCGGCCATGTTGGCGAGCTTCTTGTCGCGGGTGATGCCGGCGTTGTGCACGACGATGTCGACGCCGCCGTGCTCGGTCGACAGGTGGTGGGCGATGCGCTGCGCCGCGTCGCTGTGGGTGATGTCGAGGGCGAGATGGTCGCCGTCGAGCTCCTTCATCAGGCTCACCAGGTCGCTCGCGGCCTGTGGCACGTCGACACCGACGACGGTCGCGCCGTCGCGGTGCAGCACTCGGGCGATCTGCTCGCCGATGCCCCGGCTCGCACCGGTGACGAGAGCGATCTTGCCGTCGAGCGGCCGCCACCAGTCGACCACCTCACCCGCGTCGGTCGAGCCGTGGGCGCCGATGCGCACCACCTGGCCCGAGACGTACGCCGACTTGGGGGAGAGCAGGAACGCCAGCGTCGAGTCGACGGCCGACTCCGCTCCCGGCGCGACGTACACGAGCTGGACGGTGCCGCCCCTGCCGATCTCCTTGCCGAGCGAGCGGGTGAAGCCTTCGAGCGCGCGCTGCGCGACCCGCTCGCCACCCCCGACCGAGGTCGGCTCCGTGCCGAGCACGACCACCCGCGGGCAGGTCTCGAGGCGGCGCATGAGCGGCGTGAAGAACTCCTGGAGGGCGACCAGTCCGGCCGACTCGGTGATGCCGGTGGCGTCGAGGACCAGGCCCTTGAAGCGAGTGTCTCCGCCCGGGTCGCTCGTGACCGCGGTGATGCCGAGACCGTCGAGCGTCGCGGCCAGCGAGTCGACGAGCCGGCCCGCGCCGCCCACGAGCACGGTGCCCTGCACGAGAGGGTCGCCGGCGGTGTAGCGCTCGAGGGCGGTGGGGTTGGGCAGGCCGAGGTTCTTGACCAGGAGCCGCCCGATCGGGGACGTCACGAAACCTTGGTAGCGATCACTCATGGAATTCCGTTCGGTGGTCGAGTGCCCGTGAGGAGCGAGCGGGTGTCCTGTTCGGTGGTCGAGTGCCCGTGAGGAGCGAGCGGGTGTCCTGTTCGGTGGTCGAGTGCCCGTGAGGAACGAGCGGGTGTCCTGTTCGGTGGTCGAGTGCCCGTGAGGAACGAGCGGGTGTATCGAGACCATGTAACTTCCTGTGTAACTCGGTGTCCACCTATCGTGATGTGGGCCTCAGAGCATTTCCTGTGGGCGGGGTCTCGGCAAGGATAGGAGGATGAACCCGAAGACTCGCAGGGTCGCCGTCATCGGCGGCAACCGGATCCCGTTCGCCCGCTCCAACTCCGTCTACAGCGACGCCTCCAACCAGGAGATGCTGACCGCTGCGATCGACGGTCTCGTGACGCGCTACGGGCTCGAGGGCGAGCGGCTGGGGGAGGTCGTGGCCGGCGCGGTGCTCAAGCACGCGCGCGACTTCAACCTCACCCGCGAGTGCGTGCTCGGGTCGAAGCTGTCGGCCGAGACGCCAGCCACCGACATCCAGCAGGCCTGCGGCACCGGCCTCCAGGCCGCGATCCAGGTCGCCAACAAGATCGCCCTCGGCCAGATCGACGTCGGCATCGCGGGCGGCTCCGACACCACGTCCGACGCCCCGCTGGCTGTCGGCGAGAAGCTCCGCAAGAAGCTGATCAAGGTCAACCAGGCCAAGGACACGATGGGCCGGCTGGCCGCGCTGGCCGCGATCCGCCCCGGCGACATCTCGCTCGCCGTACCCCAGAACAGCGAGCCGCGCACCCGCAAGTCGATGGGCGAGCACGCCGCCCTCACCGCACTCGAGTGGCGCATCGGCCGCGAGGAGCAGGACGAGCTGGCCGCCCGCTCGCACCACAACCTCGCGCGGTCCTACGACGAGGGCTTCCACGACGACCTGATCACCTCGTTCCGGGGCGTCGAGCGCGACACGAACATGCGCCCCGACTCCACCGTCGAGAAGCTGGCCACCCTCAAGCCGGTCTTCGGCAAGGGCGATGCCGCCACCATGACCGCCGGCAACTCCACGCCGCTGAGCGACGGCGCCTCCGCGGTGCTGCTCGCGTCCGAGGACTGGGCCACGGAGCATGACCTGCCCGTGCTGGCCTACCTCACGGCGTACGAGACCGCGGCGGTCGACTACGTGCACGGCCACGAGGGCCTGCTGATGGCGCCGGCGTACGCCGTCGCGCGCATGCTCGAGCGCGAGGGCCTGACGCTGCAGGACTTCGACTACTACGAGATCCACGAGGCCTTCGCATCTCAGGTGCTCTCGACGCTCAAGGCGTGGGAGGACCCGGTGTTCTGCAAGGAGCGGCTGGGGCTCGACGCTCCGCTCGGGTCGATCGACCGCGACAAGCTCAACGTCAACGGCTCGTCGCTCGCGGCGGCGCACCCGTTCGCCGCCACCGGCGGTCGCATCCTGCCGGTGCTGGCCAAGCTGCTCGACCAGAAGGGCTCGGGCCGCGGCCTGATCTCGATCTGCGCGGCCGGTGGCCAGGGCGTCGTGGCGATCCTGGAGAAGTGACCCACCCCGGGGTGAGCCGACAACCGCCCCCGGGGTGTTGACTGGCGCGCATGGGAGACGTGAAGAGTGCCGGCCGACGGGCCGAGAACAGCGAGTGGCTCGACCTCGTCGTGCGGTTCGGCCTCGTGGCGTACGGCGTCGTGCACCTGTTGATCGCCTGGATCGCACTCCAGCTCGCCTTCGGTGACACCGGCCGTTCGGCGTCGAGCAGCGGTGCCCTCAAGGAGCTGGCCAGCCAGCCGTTCGGTGGAGTCGCCCTCTGGGCGGTCGTCGTCGGCATGGTGCTGCTCGTCGTCTGGCGGGTGATCGAGGCGGTCTTCGGCCACCAGGGCGAGGACGGCAAGGAGGAGGCCGGCAAGCGAGTCATGTCGGCCGCCAAGGCGGTCATCTACGGCGCCGTCGCGGTGAGCGGCTTCAGGGTCGCGACCGGCTCCAGCAGCGGTGGCGGAAGCAGCTCGGACTCGATGACCGCGAAGCTGATGGACGCGCCCTTCGGGCAGGTGCTCGTGGGCCTCGTCGGGCTCGCGATCATCGGCTACGGCGCCTTCACGGCGTACCGGGGCTGGAGCGAGAAGTTCCTCGAGCACCTCGACATCGACGGGAAGTCGGGCCGCGACGGTTCTGCGTACCGCGTGTTCGGCAAGGTGGGCTACATCGCCAAGGGCGTCGCGGTCGCGATGGTCGGCGGCCTGTTCGTGTACGCCGCGGTGAGCCACGAGGCCGACGAGAGCGGCGGGCTCGACGAGGCGCTGCACACCGTCCTGGAGCAGCCGTTCGGGCCGTTCCTGCTGGCCGCGATCGCCCTCGGCATCGCGTGCTACGGCCTCTTCTGCTTCGCCCGCGCGCGCCACCTCGACCGCTGATCCCGGCTGGTAGGGTCGCGCCGAAGATCGACATCCTTTAACGAGCCGTCCCGTGAGGCGGAGAAGGAGGTCGGAGACCTGTGTCTCCCACCGGACGCCCCATCACCGGACGCACCGTCCTCGACGCCCGTGACATCACCCGGGCGCTGTCCCGCATCTCCCACGAGATCCTCGAGCGCAACAAGGGCAGCGCGGATCTCTACCTGCTCGGGCTGCACACCCGCGGCGTCCCGCTGGCCCACCGGATCGGCGAGAAGATCGCCGCGGTGGAGGGCCACGAGGTGCCGGTCGGGTCGCTCGACGTGACGATGTACCGCGACGACCTGCGCTCGCACCCCACCCGCCAGCCGCACAAGACGTCGGTGCCCGGCGGCATCGACGGCAAGGTCGTGGTGCTCGTCGACGACGTGCTCTTCTCGGGCCGCACGGTCCGGGCCGCACTCGACGCCCTCAACGACCTGGGCCGGCCGGCCGCGGTCCGGCTGGCGGTGCTGGTCGACCGCGGGCACCGGGAGCTGCCGATCCGCGCCGACCACGTCGGCAAGAACCTGCCCAGTGCGCTCGCCGAGCGGGTCAGCGTGCACCTGGCCGAGATCGACGGCACCGACGAGGTGGTGATCGCGTGAAGCACCTGCTGTCCATCGACGACCTCACGGTCGACGACATGACGACGATCTTCGACACTGCGGCCGAGATGCACGACGTGCAGCGCCGCGAGGTCAAGAAGCTGCCGGCCCTGCGCGGCCGCACCGTGATCAACCTGTTCTTCGAGGACTCCACCCGGACGCGCTCGAGCTTCGAGATCGCCGGCAAGTGGCTCTCGGCCGACACGATCAACATCACCGGCAAGGGGTCGTCGGCCTCGAAGGGCGAGAGCCTGCGCGACACCGTGAAGACGATCTGCGCGATGGGCGTCGACGCGCTCGTCATGCGCCACGGCGCCAGCGGTGCGGCCCTGCAGGTGTCGCAGTGGGTCGACGCGGTGGTGATCAACGCGGGCGACGGCACGCACGAGCACCCGTCGCAGGCGCTGCTCGACGCCTACACGCTGCGGCAGCGGCTCGGCTCGCTCGAGGGCCGGCACGTCGTGATGGTCGGCGACCTCACCCACAGCCGGGTGTTCCGCAGCAACGTGAAGTCCCTGACGAGGCTGGGCGCCCGCCTCACGGTCGTCGCTCCGCCGACGTTGATGCCCAGTGGCGTCGAGGCATGGTCGAAGGAGGCCGGCTTCGCCACGGCGTACGACCTGGACGAGGTGCTGCCCGACGCCGACGCCGTGATGATGCTGCGCGTGCAGAGGGAGCGGATGGCGGGCGGCTACTTCCCGAGCGCGCGGGAGTACACCGTCGGCTACGGCCTGACCCGCGAGCGGCTGGCCACGCTCAAGCCCGACGCGCCGATCTGCCACCCCGGCCCGATGAACCGCGGCCTCGAGATCGCCGCCGACGCCGCCGACGCGGCCCAGTCGGTGGTGCTCGACCAGGTGTCGGCGGGCGTGGCGGTGCGGATGTCGGTGCTCTACCACCTGCTTGCCGGAGAGGAAGCCCAGTGAGTCTCGTCATCAAGGGCGCCGCCTTGCTGGGCGGCGCCGCCGCCGATCTCCTCGTGGAGGAGGGCGTGATCCGCGAGGTCGGCTCGGTCTCGGCGCCCACGGACGCCGACACCCTGGACGCCGACGGCCTCGTCGTGCTGCCCGGTCTCGTCGACCTCCACACGCACCTGCGCGAGCCCGGCCGCGAGGACGCCGAGACGGTGCTCACCGGCTCACGCGCCGCTGCTGTGGGCGGGTTCACCGCGATCCTCGCGATGGCCAACACCAGTCCGGTCACCGACACCGCGGAGGCGGCCGAGCGAGTGCTCGACCTCGGGCGCGCGGCCGGCCTGGTCGACGTACAGCCGGTGGGCGCGGTGACGCGCGGCCTCGGTGGCGAGGAGCTGGCCGAGCTCGGGCTGATGGCACGGTCGCGGGCCCGGGTGCGGGTGTTCTCCGACGACGGCAGGTGCGTGCACGACGCGCGGGTGATGCGTCGGGCGCTGGAGTACGTCAAGGCGTTCGGCGGCCGCATCAGCCAGCACGCCCAGGATCCCGATCTGGCCGGGCCCACCGCCTGCTGCCACGAGGGCGAGCTGTCGGGGCGGCTCGGGCTGCCGGGCTGGCCCGGAGTCGCCGAGGAGGTCATCGTCGCGCGGGACGTGATGCTCGCCCGGCACACCGGCTCGCGGGTGCACGTCGCGCACGTCAGCACCGCCGGCTCGGTCGAGGTGGTGCGCTGGGCGAAGGCGCAGGGCATCGACGTCACCGCCGAGGTGACTCCGCACCACCTGATGCTGACGACCGACCTGCTCGGCGGCTACGACCCGACGTACAAGGTCAACCCGCCGCTGCGGCCCGACGAGGACGTCGCCGCGCTGCGCGCCGCGCTCGCCGACGGCACCATCGACGCCGTGGCCACCGACCACGCCCCGCACGCGCGGCACGACAAGGAGCACGCGTTCGTCGACGCGGCGTTCGGCATGCTCGGGCTCGAGACGGCGCTCGCCGTCGTACGCACCGCGATGCCGGACTCCTTCACGTGGGCCGACATCGCGCGCGTCATGTCGCAGGCACCGGCGCGCATCGGCGGGCTCTCGTCGCACGGCGGCACGCTGGTCGTCGGCGACGCCGCCCACCTCACCCTGGTCGACCCGGCCGCCTCGGTCACCGTCGACCGGGACGCCTCGGTGTCGATGTCACGCAACAACCCGTGGCACGGGAGGTCGCTCACGAGTGCCGTGGTGCACACGGTGTACGCCGGCCGGGTCACGGTCAGCGACGGCTCACCCGTCTCCGCGGTTCGGAACTAGGACGGCGCCTTCACCACGGCTGTGGTCACCGCACGCAGGTGCATCCGCGTGCGCGGGAGCACGATCCGGTAGCGATCCTGGCGACCGTCGGGCAGCCGCACCTCGAACCTGACCGAGCCGCCCGGACCGAGAGTCGCCTGGCGGACGGTGGTGAGCCGCCCGTCGACCACCTGCCGCAGGAGCGCTCGATCACCGGGGACGCCGCCGAGTGCCGTGCCGGCGATCACCGCGTCGCCGTTGCCGGAGGAGGTGACCGAGGCCTGCCACTCCGGCTGGAGCCGCAGAGGTACCGAGTGGCTGCTGACCGTCCCGGTGCGCAGCCGAATCGCCACGGACCGGGTGATCGGGCCGACCGGGATGTGCACCGCCCCGGTCGAGTCGCTGACCGCGGAGCCCACGCGCCGCCACTCGCCACCCGGCTCGCGCAGCAGCAACGAGACCCGGCGACCCGGGAGGACGAGGCCGTCGACCCCACTCACCGTGCCGGTGACGGTCACCGAGTCGCCGGGCCCCACCGCGTCGACCGGCACAGTGGCGGTCAGGGTCCTGGGCTCCACCGGCTGGACGCTCAACGTGTCCTGGGCGGACGTGTGCGCGCGGGACCGCGGCAGCCGGGCGACGAACGTGACCCGCTCGCGCGGTGGCGAGACCTGGAAGGTCGCGGTGAGGCCGTCGGACAGCAGTGCGCGCCCGACGAGGACGTCGCCGTCCGGCAGTCGACTGTGCAACGTCACCTGCTCGCCCGGACGTCCACCTCGTGCCGTGACGACGATGCCGGTCTGGGTGCCTTCCGCACGGGTGACCATGTCCAGCGTCGGCACCATGACGATCCGCCACGGCTCACTGGTCAGGTCGTCGCCGACGGCGAGCCGGAACACCGACGTGCGCGCCAGCGCCGGCGTCGCCAGGCTGACCGCGCCGGCGTCGTCGCTGGCCGCAGAGGCGACGGGAAGCCAGGTGGCGCCCTGGCGCTGGAGCAGCGAGACCTGCTCGCCTGCCACCGGCGTGGCATCGGTCGCCCTCACGATCCCCGACAACGGAACCTGCTCGTCGGGGGCGGCCCGGTGGCTGGTGCCGGTGAGCTGGACGGACGACGCTGCCGGCGCCGGCGGGACGTCGGTCGGGCCGGTCGTCGGACTCGTCGTCGGACTGGTCGTCGGACTGGCTGTCGGGCTGCTCGCGGGGCCGTCCGTCGGGTCGGTGGTGGGCTGGTCGGTGGGCGCGTCGGTGGGCGCGTCGGTGGGCGCGTCGGACGGCCCGGCAGAGGAGGGTGAATCGCCGGGGGAGCCGGTGGAGCCGGGTGCGTCGCTCGTCGGAGCCGAAGGCTGCTCGGCCCTCGAAGCCCGCTCCCGCGGCAGGGTCTCCGGACCGGGCACCCCGACCGGACCCAGCACGCCGTGCACCGCACGCTGCACCGGGTCGGGGAGGTTCTGGGTGTACGCCGCCGCAGCGGCGCCCGCTCCCAGAGCCACCACGACCGCGACCGCCGCACCCCCGCCACCGAGCCGGCGACCCACGCGCCGCAGCCCACCGTGGCGCGAGGAGAGCGTGGTCGCAGCAGCCGGCCTGGCGGCACGGAACGCGGCGACGTACTCCGCCTCGCCCCCCAGCTCCTCGGGCGTGCCCGGCCCACGCAGGGCCCGGACCACGGGATCGTCGTCCCAGGGAGCGAGATCGTCGTCGTGACCAGTCATCTCACACCGCCTTCCCGAGCCCGCGGGCGCGCGGGTCGCGTGCGAGCTTCTGCAAGGCCCTGTGCACGGCGACCCGCACCGTGCCGGGCTTCTTGCCCACGAGCCGGGCGACCGCGGCCACGTCCAGGCCGGCGACGACGCGCAGCATCACCATCTCGGCCTGCTCGGCGGGCAGTGAGGCGACCAGCCGGACCGCCTCGTCGGTCGTGTGCCGGGCCACCGCGTCCTCCTCTGCGCTCGTGGTGAGCTGTTCGGGGGTGTGCTCCTCCGGCGCCGCCACCGGCACCACCGGCCGCCGTAGCCGGGCCCTCCCGTGATCGATCGCCCGGTTGCGGGCGATCGTGAACAGCCAGCCGCGGAAGTCGTCGATGCCCCCGCCGAACCCGGGCATGTCGCGCACGACCTGGAACCACGTCTCCGACGCCACGTCCTCCCGGCCGTCCGGGCACCGGACCGCGAGGTAGCGCAGGAGGTGCGGGTGCAGCGACCGCCAGAGCACGGCGAAGGCGTCCTCGTCACCGGCCCTCGCTCCGTCGAGCGCCTGCTCCAGCAGGGCCTCCGGCGCCGGCTCGCGGGCGTCGTCGAGCGGCTGGGCGGCCACCACCTCGGCGCTGCCCAGCGGCCGCTGACGGCGCTGCGTCGCGTCCAGCTCGTTCTCCTTCCCAGCGCCCGTCAGGAGACGACTGTGCCGCTCACCGTCGGCAGGAACCGCACCTCGCCTTCGTAGACGAGACGGTACTGGGTGTCCGGCACCAGAGCCTGGAGGAAGCGCACCTGGCCCCGGCGGTTGGTCCGGTCGACGGCCAACGACGTCCAGGTGCTGCCCCCCGGTGCCAGCGCCTCGAGGCCGACCGTGCGCCCGGCCCGCGGTGCGCGGGCCGCACGTAGCTGCCCTTCCACGACGTACCCGGTGGCGACCGTCCGACCTCGGATGGACAGTGAGCTGCTGGCCCGGACGGCGACCCGCGCCACGGGGCTGGTCCCGGCGCGGACGCCCTGGCTGTGCACCACGCGCAGCCGGTACGCCGTCGAACGCCGCGGCGTCACGCTGAACGACGCCGTGCCGTCGACCGACGTGGTCGCGGTCTGCGCGGTGGTCCACCTCGCGCCGGGGCGCATCGTGCGGGCGACGAGCCTGACCGTCGCGCCGGGAACCGCTGTGCCCGATGCCGTCACGACGCCGGACACCGTCGATGTCATCCCGGGATCGACGATCCCGGGCACGGCGGAGATGGAGACGTCCGACGGCATCCGCACCACGACCCGCGCGCTGCGGGAGGGCCGGAGCCGTGGGGTGCCGAGGAACTCGAGGCGGTACGCGGTGTGCTGCTGCGGCTCGACGCCGTACACCACGCGCCCGCGGTCGTCGGTGCGTGCGGCACCCGCGAAGCTCCACTCGGCAGCGCCGGCGGGACGGGAGACGAGCACGATCCAGCGCCGGCCCAGCTGCGCTCCGCGGCCGAACAGCTTGCCCCGGACGACCTCGCGGTCCCCGGCGCCGACCTGCTTGAGGCGGATGGACAGCGTGGTCCGGATCCGCTGTGCGGGGTGCTGGGGAACGCGCACCCGAACGCGGGTGACGCCGCTCGTGGCGCGGTCCGCGTCGACGCTTCCCGCGTAGCGCCAGCGGTAGAGGGTGGTCGTCTCCGGCGTCACCCTCGACCGCAGGACGCCGGCGATGCCGGTGGTGGCGGTGCCGACCGGGATGAACCCGGCTGTGCCGGCCGAGCGCGCCTCCAGGAGGACGGTGCGACCGGACGGGTCGCCTCCGGGCACGGCGAGCCGGCCCTTGAGGGTGCTGGACCGGCCGGGTGCCACGGCGGGCTTGACCGCGCGGATGGACAGCGACGTGTCGGCCCGGGTGGTGGCACCGACCGTGGCCGGGTCGACCGCTGCTGCCGTCCCGCCGCCGAGGACCGGCACGACCGCGAGTGAGGCCGTCGTCGCGGCGACGGCGGCGGTGGCCACCATTCGTCTGAGGATCGTGAGTCGCATCGCACTACCTCTCGTGAGTGGGTGACCCACACCGGGCCACTCACCAGGACAGCGGCGCGGAGGCCGGATGCGTTACGGACGGGTCGCCCGTCCGGGCCGCCGGGGAGTAGCGTGCCGTGGATGCGAGCACCCTCGGAGGCCCAGCAGGTTGTCGTGATGGGCGTATCGGGGGTCGGCAAGTCGACGGTGGCCAAGGGCCTCTCGACGGTGCTCGGGTGGACCTACGCCGAGGGCGACGCGTTCCACTCCGAGGCCAACGTCGAGAAGATGCGGTCCGGCACCCCGCTCACCGATGACGACCGCTGGCCGTGGCTGCGCAGCATCGGCGAGTGGATGGACACCCAGATCGCCGCTGAGCAGCCCTCGGTCGTGACCTGCTCCGCCCTGCGCCGTGTCTACCGCGACCTCCTCGCCGAGGGACGGCCGGAGGTGCGGTTCTGCCACCTCGTCGCGGGCGAGGACCTGGTGTCCGAGCGCGTGGGCCATCGGGCCAACCACTACATGCCGGCGTCACTGCTGCACAGCCAGTACGACACCCTCGAGCCGCTCGAGCCGGGTGAGTCCGGGGTCGAGGTGTCCGTCGAGGGCACCGCGGCCGAGGTGCTGCACCGGGCCATGGACGCGCTGTCCCTGTCCGATCCCCGACCCGCGTAGGAGCCCCATGAGCACCCTGATCGCGACCGCCCACCTGGCCGGACTCGTCGGCATGGCCGAGGAGGAGGCGCCACCCATCACCGACGCCGGCAACACCCAGCTGGTCATCGCAGCGCTGCTCGGCATCGGTGCGGTCGTCCTGCTCATCACCGTGGCGAAGATGCACCCGTTCCTCGGGCTGATCCTGGGTGCCGCGGTGATGGGTGCGGTGGCCGGTGTCGCGCCGCTCGACATCGTCGACAGCTTCACCGTCGGCTTCGGCGACACCGTCGGATCGGTCGGCCTGCTCATCGCGCTGGGCGCCATGGTCGGCAAGATCCTGGCCGACTCCGGCGGCAGCAACACGATCGTCGACACCATCATCGGCAAGGTGGGCAAGGCCGGGCTGCCGTGGGCGATGGCCCTGATCGCCGCCATCTTGGGACTGCCGCTCTTCTTCGAGGTCGGCGTGGTGCTGCTGGTCCCGGTCGTGATCATGGTCGCCATCCGGATGGACATCCCGGTGATGCGGGTCGGCATCCCCGCCCTCGCCGGTCTGTCGGTGCTGCACGGGCTGGTGCCCCCGCACCCCGGGCCCCTGGTCGCGATCGACGCGCTCAAGGCCGACCTGGGGCTGACGCTGCTGTTCGGCCTCATCGTGGCGGTGCCGACGCTCGTCGTGTGCGGCCCGCTGCTGGCCCGCTTCATCGAGGTCGCGGTGCCGGTGCACGCGACCGTCGTGCCCGGTCTCTCGGCGACCTCGGGAGCCGCCGACCCCGGCACCACGGTCGAGGACGAGCCCGCCGGCACCCGACCGGGCTTCGGCGCGGCGATCCTGAGCATCACGCTGCCGGTGATCCTGATGCTGGCCCGCGCGATCGCGGAGCTCACCATCGACGACCCCGAGAACGGCGTGCAGAAGGTGCTCGTGTTCATCGGTACGCCGTCTGTGGCGCTGCTTGCCGCAGTGCTCGTGGCCATGTTCGCGCTCGGCTTCGGCACGGGCATGAGCCGCGGCGAGGTGTCGGACTCACTCGGGTCGGGGCTGCCCCCGATCGCCGGCATCCTGCTGATCGTGGCGGCCGGAGGTGGATTCAAGGCCATGCTGGTCGACGCCGGCGTGGGCGACGTGATCGGCGACTGGGCCGACGGGTCCAGCATCTCCCCGCTGGTCCTGGGCTGGCTGGTGGCCGTCGGTGTCCGGCTCGCCACCGGATCGGCGACCGTCGCGACGATCACCGCGAGCGGCATCGTGTCCGGCCTCGCGGTCGGCATGAGCTCGCCCGAGCTGGCGCTGCTCGTGCTCGCGATCGGCTGTGGGTCGCTGTTCTTCAGCCACGTCAACGACGCCGGCTTCTGGCTCGTGAAGGAGTACTTCGGCCTGACCGTCGGGCAGACGCTGAAGTCGTGGTCGGTCATGGAGACCGCGATCTCCGTCGTCGGCGTGATCTTCGTGCTGCTGCTGAGCCTCGTCGTCTAGGTGTGCAACAGTGATATCATTGTTGCACCGAGGAGGTGTCGACGATGAACGCGATCACGGTGCGAAAGCTGCCCGAAGGGGCGAAGCAGAGACTTCGGATGCGTGCGGCCGCCAACGGCCGATCCATGGAGGCCGAAGCCCGCGACATCCTGCTCACCGCCCTCGACGAGCCCCGCCGCGTCGACCTCACGTGGGTGGAGATGCTGATCGACGTCGGTCATGAGCTGGGGGGCGTCGAGCTGGAGCTGCCGCGAGACGACCCCGCCGTGCCGCCCGACCTCGCCGAGGTGCCGGTGGAGCGAGGGGAGTGATCGTCCTCGACACCAACGTCATCTCGGAACTGATGAAGGGACCCGCCGCAAGTCCGAACGTCGTGAGATTCGTCCGTCTGCTCACCGAGCGGCCGGTGACGACCGTCATCAACCGCGCCGAGATCCTCTCCGGGGTGATGATGCTGCCTCCGGGGCCGGCCAGGTCCCGGTTGCACGACGTCGCTGAGTCGGCGTTCGGTGGCCTGGGTGTGGTCCTCCCGCTCATCGGCGAATGTGCTGCCCAGTACGCCGACATCGTCGCGACCCGACGACGAACCGGTCGCCCGATCGGCGCCATGGACGCCTTCATAGCCGCCATCGCGCGCGAGGCCGCCGCGACCGTCGCGACGCGCGACCTGAGCGACTTCGACGGTCTGGGCCTCGATCTTGTCGATCCGTGGGCGACATGAACATCGCGCGCCGGAAGTCGACTGGCCTCGAGCCGGGTCGAAGGTCTGATCGCCGCCGGACAGGTGCCGGTGACGACCTCGGCGTGAGGTAGGGTCGGCAGCGCTCGAACATCCTTTAACGATCCGTCCTGTGAGGCGGAGAAGGAGGTACGGCGTGCCGCGGCATGCACCTGCAGTCCTGGTCCTCGAAGACGGCCGGTCCTTCACCGGAAGGTCCTATGGCGCCGAGGGCGAGACGTTCGGCGAAGCCGTCTTCTCCACCGGCATGACCGGCTACCAGGAGACGCTCACCGATCCGAGCTACCACCGTCAGGTCGTCGTGATGACCGCCCCGCATGTCGGCAACACCGGCATGAACGACGACGACCCGGAGTCCACTCGCATCTGGGTGTCGGGCTACGTCGTCCGCGACCCGGCCCGCGTGCCGTCCAACTGGCGCTCGCGGCGCAGCCTCGACGACGCCCTGCGCGACCAGGGCGTGGTCGGCATCAGCGGCATCGACACCCGCGCGCTGACCCGGCACCTGCGCGAGCGCGGGGCCATGAGGGTCGGCATCTCCTCGGCCGACACCACCGTGGACGCCCTGCTGGAGCGGGTCCGCGCGTCCGGCGAGATGGCCGGTGCCAACCTGTCGGAGGCCGTGACACGGCCGAGGCGTACGTCGTACCCGCTGTCGGGACGCGGCGCTTCACCGTGGCGGCGGTCGACCTCGGCATCAAGGCCAACACCCCGCGGATGATGGCCGAGCGCGGCATCGACGTGCACGTGCTGCCCGCGACGTCGTCGATCGACGACGTGCTCGCGGTGCAGCCGGACGGACTGTTCTTCTCCAACGGTCCTGGCGACCCGGCCGCGACCACGGCGCAGGTCGAACTCCTGCAGGCCGCGCTGGAGCGGGGCCTGCCCTACTTCGGCATCTGCTTCGGCAACCAGCTCTTCGGCCGGGCGCTCGGCTTCGGCACCTACAAGCTGAAGTACGGCCACCGCGGCATCAACCAGCCGGTGCTGGACCGCACCACCGGGAAGGTGGAGGTCACCTCTCACAACCACGGCTTCGCCGTCGACGCTCCTCTCGTGGGCAGCACCGCCACGCCGTACGGCGAGGCGACGGTCAGCCACGTCTGCCTCAACGACGACGTGGTCGAGGGGCTCGAGCTGCGGGATCACGGGGGAGCCCTGAAGAGCTTCTCGGTGCAGTACCACCCGGAGGCGGCGGCCGGCCCGCACGATGCGGCGTACCTCTTCGACCGGTTCATCTCCTTGATGGAAGGTGCTCGATGAACATGCACGCGAGTGTTGAGTTGCGCCTCCGTACCGGTCCAGTTGCGCGTCCGTCACGTCTTCGCGGGTACGGAGGCGCAACTCAACGTGCCTGGTTGCGGTCCGAGCCGCGTCTCCCGGAAGGCGGTCGCTGATGCCTCGGCGGAATGACATCCAGTCGGTCATGGTCATCGGCTCGGGGCCGATCATCATCGGCCAGGCCTGCGAGTTCGACTACTCCGGCACCCAGGCGTGCCGGGTGCTCAAGGACGAGGGCCTCCGCGTCATCCTGGTCAACTCCAACCCGGCGACGATCATGACCGACCCCGAGTTCGCCGACGCGACGTACATCGAGCCGATCACCCCCGAGTACGTCGAGAAGGTGATCGCCAAGGAGCGTCCCGACGCCCTGCTGGCGACCCTCGGTGGGCAGACGGCGCTCAACACGGCGATGTCGCTGGCCGCGGACGGCGTTCTCGAGAAGTACGGCGTCGAGCTGATCGGCGCGTCCATCGAGGCCATCGACCGCGGCGAGAACCGGCAGGTCTTCAAGAAGATCGTCGAGGAGCTCGGCGGCGAGTGTGCCCGCAGCGCGATCTGCCACTCCATCGACGACCTGCTGGCCGCGGCCGACGACCTCGGCTACCCGATGGTGGTGCGGCCGTCGTTCACGATGGGCGGCACCGGCTCCGGCATGGCGTACGACGAGAATGACCTGCGCCGCATCGGCGGCAGCGGCCTCGCCGCCAGCCCGACCACCGAGGTGCTCCTGGAGGAGTCGATCATCGGCTGGAAGGAGTACGAGCTCGAGGTCATGCGCGACACCAGGGACAACGTGGTGATCGTCTGCTCGATCGAGAACCTCGACCCGATGGGCGTCCACACGGGCGACTCGATCACGGTCGCCCCGGCGATGACGCTCACCGACCGCGAGTACCAGGACATGCGCGACCTCGCGATCGGCATCATCCGCTCGGTCGGCGTCGACACCGGCGGCTGCAACATCCAGTACGCCGTCAACCCGGCCGACGGCCGGCTCATCGTCATCGAGATGAACCCGCGGGTGTCGCGGTCCAGCGCGCTGGCCTCGAAGGCCACCGGCTTCCCGATCGCCAAGATCGCCGCGAAGGTGGCGATCGGCTACACCCTCGACGAGATCCCCAACGACATCACCATCCGTGCCGACGGATCGAGCACCCCGGCGGCGTTCGAGCCGACGCTCGACTACGTGGTCGTGAAGGTTCCGCGCTTCGCGTTCGAGAAGTTCCCCGGTGCCGACACGACGCTGACCACGCACATGAAGTCGGTGGGCGAGGCGATGTCGATCGGCCGCAACTTCACCGAGGCGCTGCAGAAGGCGCTGCGGTCGCTGGAGAGCCCGGGTGCGATCTTCGACTTCGGGAGCCTTGGTCTCGAGACAGGACTTCGTCCTTCCTCGACCAGCGGCGAGAGCCGGGTGGATGCGCTCTTGGAGAAGTCGACGATCCCGACCGACGGGCGGCTGCGCACGGTGATGGACTCCATCGTCGCCGGCGCCACCCCCGAGCAGGTCTTCGACGCGACCAAGATCGACCCGTGGTTCGTCGACCAGCTCTTCCTCCTCAAGGAGGTCGCCGACGAGCTCGCGGCGGCCCCCCAGCTCGACCACGAGACGCTGCGGCAGGCCAAGAGGCACGGCTTCTCCGACGCGCAGATCGGGCGGATCCGGGGCATGCGCGAGGACGTCGTCCGCGGCGTGCGCCACGCGCTGGGCCTGCGGCCGGTCTACAAGACAGTCGACACCTGCGCGGCCGAGTTCGCCGCCGCGACGCCGTACCACTACTCCTCCTACGACGAGGAGACCGAGGTGGAGCCGCGCGAGAAGGAAGCCGTGATCATCCTCGGCAGCGGCCCCAACCGGATCGGCCAGGGCATCGAGTTCGACTACTCGTGCGTGCACGCGTCGCTGGCCCTCAGCGAGGCCGGCTACGAGACGATCATGGTCAACTGCAACCCCGAGACGGTGTCGACCGACTACGACACCTCCGACCGGCTGTACTTCGAGCCGCTCACCCTCGAGGACGTCCTCGAGATCGTGCACGCCGAGCAGCAGGCCGGACCGGTCGCCGGGGTGATCTGCCAGCTCGGCGGCCAGACGCCGCTGGGGCTGGCCCGAGGCCTGGCCGAGGCCGGCGTGCCGATCGTCGGCACCACTCCCGCAGCGATCGACCTGGCCGAGGACCGCGGCGCGTTCGGCCGGGTGCTGCACGAGGCCGGCCTGCCGGCACCGAAGTTCGGGATGGCGACGTCGTGGGCCGACGCCCGGCGGATCGCCGCCGGCATCGGCTATCCGGTGCTGGTGCGGCCGTCGTACGTCCTGGGCGGCCGCGGCATGGAGATCGTGTACGACGACGACTCGCTGCGCGGCTACATCGACCGGGCCACCGAGATCAGCCCGGAGCACCCGGTGCTCGTCGACCGCTTCATCGACGACGCGGTCGAGATCGACGTCGACGCGATCTTCGACGGCGAGGAGCTGTTCCTGGGCGGAGTCATGGAGCACATCGAGGAGGCCGGCGTGCACAGCGGCGACTCGTCGTGTGCGCTGCCGCCCATCACCCTGGGCGCCTCCGAGATCACCCGCATCCGGCACGCCACCGAGGCGATCGCCCGAGGTGTGGGGGTGCTGGGGCTGCTGAACATCCAGTTCGCGCTCGCGTCCGACGTGCTCTACGTGCTCGAGGCCAACCCGCGCGCGTCGCGCACCGTGCCGTTCGTGTCGAAGGCGACCGCCACGCCGCTCGCGAAGGCCGCGGCACGGGTGATGCTCGGGGAGTCGATCGCGGACCTCCGCACCGCTGGGGTCCTGCCGCGCACGGGGGACGGCGGGATGCTGCCCTCCGACGCGCCGATCGCGGTCAAGGAGGCGGTGATGCCGTTCAACCGCTTCCGCGGCCCCGACGGTCGCCACGTCGACACCGTGCTGGGCCCGGAGATGAAGTCGACCGGAGAGGTGATGGGCTTCGACGCCGACTTCGGCACCGCATTCGCCAAGGCGCAGACAGCGGCCTACGGCTCGCTGCCGACCAGCGGCCGGATCTTCGTCTCGGTCGCCAACCGCGACAAGCGCAACATGATCTTCCCGGTGAAGGTGCTGGCCGAGCGCGGCTTCGAGATCGTCGCGACCCAGGGCACCGCCGAGGTGCTGCGGCGCAACGGCATCAAGGTCACCACGGTCCGCAAGCACCACGAGGGCGAAGGCCCCGACGGCCAGCGCACGACGGTGCAGCTCATCCACGACGGCGCGATCGACCTCGTCGTCAACACGCCGTACTCCACGGGCAAGTCCGGCCGCCTCGACGGCTACGAGATCCGCACCGCGGCCGTCCTCGCCAACATCCCGTGCATCACCACCGTGCCCGGGCTCGGCGCTGCCGTGCAGGGCATCGAGGCCCTCAGCAAGGGCGAGGTCGGCGTCCGCAGCCTGCAGGAGTGGAACGCGATGTCGGCCGCGGCAGGGGAGTCGCGGCCCTGATGCCCTCGCCCTACCGGCTGCTCTTCGACCACGCCTTCACCCGGGTCGACCCCGAACGCGCCCACCACGTGGGGTTCAGGGCGATCCGGGCAGCGGAGCCGGTGCTGCGCCGGCGGCCCCAGCTGCCGGGACAGTCGGTCGACGCGCTCGGCCTGACCTTCGCCCACCCGCTCGGGCTCGCGGCCGGCTTCGACAAGAACGCCGTCGGCATCGACGCGCTGGCCGCGCTGGGGTTCGGCCACGTCGAGATCGGCACGGTCACCGCGCTGGCGCAGCCCGGCAACCCGCGGCCCCGGCTCTTCCGGCTGCCGGCCGATCGTGCCGTCGTCAACCGGATGGGCTTCAACAACGACGGAGCGGAGGTCGTCGCGGCCCGCATGGCGCGGCGGGCCTTGGTGTCGAGACAGGCGCCGGGGCGCCTTCCTCAACCGACGACCATCGTCGGGATCAACGTCGGCAAGTCGAAGGTGGTGCCCGACGACGACGCGGCCGCCGTCGAGGCGGACTACCGCACCAGCACCCGGCTGCTCACGCCGTACGCCGACTACCTCGTCGTCAACGTCTCGTCGCCCAACACGCCGGGCCTCCGCAACCTGCAGGCGGTCGAGAAGCTCGAACCGTTGCTGCGCGCGGTGCGCGACGAGGCCGACCGGGCCACCGACCGCCGGGTGCCCATGCTGGTCAAGATCGCGCCCGACCTCGACGACGACGACGTGCTCGCGGTCGCCGATCTCGCCCTCGCACTGGGCCTCGACGGCATCTCGGCCACCAACACCACGATCAGCCGCGACGGCCTGGTCAGCAGCGACGACGACATCGCCGGGGTCGGTGCCGGCGGTCTCTCGGGGAGCCCGTTGACCGCCCGGGCGCTCGAGGTGCTCCGGCTGCTCAGGGGGCGCGTCGGCGACGACCTGGTGCTCGTCGGAGTCGGCGGCATCACCACCGTCGACGACGCGCGGGCTCGGCTCGACGCGGGCGCCACCCTGCTGCAGGGCTACACCGCATTCGTCTACGAAGGGCCGGCATGGCCGCACCGCATCGTCGCCGGGCTGGCCGCCCGTGGGTGAGCGCGACCCGCGCCACGTCGTGGCGGAGGTGCTGGCCACGCGGCGGGCCGGTGCCTACCGCCACCTCACCCTCGCCGCCCGCGGCATCCCCGAGCGCTTCCGGCCCGGCACCTTCGTCGCCGCCTCGGTGGCCCCGACGCACCTGGCCCGTCGAGCGCTGTGGATCCACCGCGTCTCCGAGACCGGCACGTTCGGTCCGACCCTCGACGTCATCGTCGAGCCGCGCGGTGCGGGCGGGCAGTGGCTCGCCGACCGCACCGTCGGCTCCCGGCTCGAGCTGACCGGTCCGCTGGGCCGCCCGTTCGCGATCCCGAAGGAGCCGGTGGCCTGCCTGCTCGTGGGCGAGGGCTACGCCGCCTCGCCGCTCTTCCCGCTCGCCGAGCGGCTCCGAGAGCGGCACGCGGCCGTCACGTTCGTGCTCGGCGCCGCCGACGAGCCGCACCTCCTCGCCCCTCGCGAGGCGCGCCGGCTGGCGCGAGCGGCCCATGTCGTGACCGCCGACGGTTCCGTCGGCACGCGCGGAGACGTGATGACCGTGCTCCGGGGCGTGATGGAGTCGACGGAGGCCTCGGTGGTCTACGCCGCCGGGCCCACCCCGATGCTGCGTGCGGTCGCCGAGGCGGCCGGGCAGGCCGGGGTGCGGAGTCAGGTCGCCATCCAGCAGCCGCTGCCGTGCGGCACCGGCCTCTGCCGGGGCTGTGTCATCGGCGTCCGCGACGCAGCCGGAGAGCCGCATCAGGTGCGCGCCTGCCTCGACGGCCCGGTCCTGCCCGGCGACCGGGTCGACTGGGACTCCATCACCGAGGCGGCGTCGTGACCCTGCGGCTGGAGCACCCGGTGATGATCGCCTCGGGCTGTGGCGGCAGCGGCCGCGAGCTCGCGCCGTACGCCGATCTCGAGGGGCTCGCGTTCGTCACCCGCACGGTCACCCGCGACCGGCGAGACGGGGCCGCCGCGCCCCGGATGGCCGAGGCGCCCAGTGGGCTCCTGAACGCCATCGGTCTCGACAATCCCGGGCTGGCGCACTTCCTCGACGAGGAGCTGCCCTGGCTGGTGCGCGCGGGCGCACGCGTCTACGTCTCGGTGGCCGGTGCGACGCTGGGGGAGTACGCCGACCTGGCTCGCAGCGTCGGCCGCGCACCGGGCGTCGCCGGCATCGAGGTCAACGTGTCGGTGCCCGATCCCGCAGGGGCCGGCATCTTCGAGGCTCGCGAGCCGTTCCACGCGGCCAGCGCCGTCGCCGCCGTACGCCGTGAGACGCCGTCCGACCTGCCCGTCCTCGCCAAGCTGCGACCAGACGTCAGCCGCATCGTCGAGTCGGCACGTGCCGTTGTCGACGCCGGCGCGACGGCCGTGGTCGTCGGCAACGCGGTGCCCGCCGCGATGCCCGACGGCCGGCCCGCCGGGCTGACCGGACCGGCCATCGCACCGATCGCGTTCCGCTGCGTGACCGAGGTCTGCCGGTGGCTTCCCGAGGCGACCGTGATCGGGTGCGGGGGCGTCGCCGACGCCGCAGGCGCCCGCGCCCTGCTGGGTGCGGGCGCCGTCGCCGTACAGGTCGGCAGCGCCCTGCTGCGTGACCCCACCACTGCCACACGACTCGTGGCCGAGCTCCAGGAGGACCGATGACCGAACCCTTCGGGCTGCGCCTGCACCGCGCCATCGAGGAGCGCGGACGCTTCTGCGTGGGCATCGACCCGCACGCGGGACTGCTCCACGACTGGGGGCTGAACGACGACGTGGCCGGCCTCGAACGCCTCGCCCTCACCGTCGTGGAGGCCGTCGCACCCGTGGTGAGCGTGGTCAAGCCGCAGAGTGCGTTCTACGAGCGCTTCGGCAGCCGGGGCGTGGCCGTGCTCGAGCGGGTCATCGCCGAGTCGAGGGCCGCGGGCGCGCTGGTGCTGTTGGACGTGAAGCGCGGCGACATCGGCTCGACCAGCCAGGCCTACGCCGACGCCTACCTCGACCCGGCGTCGCCACTCGCCAGCGACGCCATCACCGCGAGCCCGTACCTCGGCTTCGGCTCGCTCGACCCCATGGTCGACACGGCCCGCCGGCACGGCGCCGGCGTCTTCGTGCTCGCCCTCACCTCCAACAAGGAGGGCCCCGAGGTGCAGCACGCCCGCACCGGCGACGGCACTGTGGCCGGGGCGATGCTCGACCACCTGCGCCGCCTCAACGCGGGCTCGGAGCCGCTCGGCGACGTGGGTGCGGTCATCGGCGCCACCATCGGCGACACCGGTGAGGACTTCGAGTTCAACGGGCCGATCCTCGCTCCCGGGTACGGCGTCCAGGGCGGCACGCCGGCCGACCTGCGCCGGATCTTCGCGTCGGCGGCACGCCACGTCCTGCCGTCCTCGTCCCGCGAGGTGCTCGCCGCCGGTCCCGACCCGACCGCCCTGCGCGACGCCGCGCGGCGCGGCAACGACGCCGTGGCCGCGCTGGCGACAGCGTGAACATCCCGTGATGAGCAGGCGTCGCCTGCTGCTCCTCGGGCTGCTCGTCGGCATGCTCGCGGGCGCCGGCTGGGTCGTCTGGGACCGCACGCACCCGTCGTACTGCGAGGTGGTGGCGGACCGGCAGACCGAGCTCGCGGAGATCGCCGGTGCGGGCGGGCAGGGTGCGCTGTTCGACGCCCTCGACGTCTACCGCGACCTGGCCGACGCCGCGCCCGACGACATCGACGACGACTGGGACCGGGTGATCGGGCGGCTCGAGGCACTCGAGGAGGCACTGCAGGACGCGGACGTTGACCCCGAGACCTACGACGCCGACCAGCCGCCCGCGGGGCTCGACGACTCGCAGCGCGCCGCGATCGAGGGAGCGGCGCGCGAGCTCGGCAACGAGACGACGGCCGGCGCCATGAGCAACCTGGAGCAGCAGGCCCTCGACGTGTGCCACACGCCGCTGTCCCAGTAGTCTCCGACTGCGCCCCGGCGTTGCTAGTCGGTGTCGCCACTGACTAAGTTGAACCGCTGCCGGACCGACCCGTCGCGCGCACCCGAACAGAACGAGGAACCCACCCGTGGCACTGCCCCCGCTCACTCCCGAACAGCGCCAGGCGGCCCTCGCGAAGGCCGCCGCATCCCGTCGGGAACGTGCCGAGGTGAAGAACCGGCTCAAGAACTCCGGCGCCTCGATCGCCGACGTGCTGAGCGAGGGAGCGCAGAACGACGTGATCGGCAAGATGCGGGTCGTCGACCTGCTCCAGTCGATGCCGGGCCTGGGCAAGGTGCGGGCGCGGCAGACGATGGAGCGCCTCGGCATCGCCGAGAGTCGCCGCGTACGTGGCCTGGGCACCAAGCAGGTGGCCGCGCTGGAGCGCGAGTTCGCCCCGGGCGAGTGACCGATCCCGACCCGGCCGCGGAGGTTGAGACCCCGCGGCCGTCCCGGCTCGTCGTGCTGGCCGGGCCCACAGCCGTGGGCAAGGGCACCGTCGCGGCCGACGTACGCAAGCGTCATCCGGAGGTCTGGCTCTCCGTCTCGGCCACCACGCGCAGGCCGCGGCCGGGGGAGCGGCACGGCGTGCACTACTGGTTCGTCTCCGACGACGAGTTCGACGGCATGGTCGAGCGCGGCGAGCTGCTGGAGTGGGCCGTCGTGCACAAGAAGGCGCGCTACGGCACCCCGCGCAAGCCGGTCGAGGAGGCCCTGGCGAAGGGTCTGCCCGCCCTGCTGGAGATCGACCTCCAGGGCGCCCGGCAGGTGCGCGAGACGATGCCGGGAGCCAGGTTCGTGTTCCTGATGCCGCCGTCGTGGGACGAGCTGGTCCGTCGCCTCGTCGGTCGCGGCACCGAGACCGACGAGGAACGCGAGCGCCGGCTCGACACGGCGCGCGACGAGCTGGCTGCCGAGAGCGAGTTCGACGTCACCATCGTGAACCACGAAGTTCACGCTGCAGCCGAGGAGTTGGTAGCCTTGATGGTGCTCGACGACGAACATCGGTTCGAATCCTGATCGAGCACGACTTTCCCGACAATCTGCGAGGCTGACGCGTGTCTTCACCCAACATCGCCGCGGTGGGCGTAACCAACCCCCCGATCGACGACCTGCTCACCAAGACCGACAGCAAGTACAAGCTGGTTCTCTACAGCGCCAAGCGTGCCCGGCAGATCAACGCCTACTACTCCCAGCTCGGTGAGGGCCTCCTCGAGTACGTCGGCCCGCTGGTCGACACGCACGTGCAGGAGAAGCCTCTCTCGATCGCGCTGCGCGAGATCGCCGGCGACCTCCTGACCTGTGAGGACGTCGACCCCGCCGAGCTCGCCGCCGAGGAGGCCGCTGCCAAGGCCGCCCGCGAGGAGAAGACCGCAGCCGACCCGTTCGGCTCCGGCGAGTAGTCGACCCCGCGTTGAGCACGAGCACTCCGCCCGGCTCAGACATCGAGGCCGCGTCCCCGTCCGGGGCGCGGCTTCGGGTCGTTCTGGGAGTCTCGGGCGGCATCGCCGCCTACAAGGCGTGCGAGGTGCTGCGCCGCTTCACCGAGTCCGGGTACGACGTCACGGTCGTGCCGACGGCCGCCGCGCTGGAGTTCGTCGGACCGGCCACCTGGGCCGCCCTGTCCGGCAAGCCGGTGTCCGCGGACGTCTGGACCGACGTGCACCAGGTGCCGCACGTGCGCATCGGGCAGACCGCCGACCTCGTCGTCGTCGTACCCGCGACCGCCGACCTGCTCGCCAAGGCAGCCCACGGGCTCGCCGACGACCTGCTCACCAACACCCTGCTCACCGCCCGGTGCCCGGTCGTCTTCGCGCCGGCCATGCACACCGAGATGTGGGAGCACCCGGCCACCGTCGCCAACGTCGGCACGCTGCGCTCGCGCGGACTCGTGGTCATCGAGCCGGCCGAGGGCCGGCTGACCGGCAAGGACACCGGCAAGGGCCGATTGCCCGACCCAGACGAGATCTTCGAGCTGGCCACGCAGGTGCTCGGCCGCGGTCCGGGCACCCCCGACCTGGCCGGCCGGCACGTCGTGGTCTCCGCCGGCGGGACGCGCGAGTACCTCGACCCGGTGCGCTTCCTCGGCAACCGCTCGTCCGGCCTCCAGGGCTACGCCCTGGCCCGGGCCGCCGCGGCCCGGGGCGCTGCGGTGACCCTCGTCAGCGCCAACGTCTCGCTGCCCGACCCCGCGGGCGTGACCGTGACCCGGGTCGAGACCACCGCCGAGCTGCGTGACGCCGTCGTGGCGGCGACGGCCGGCGCCGACGCGGTCGTGATGGCCGCCGCGCCCGCCGACTTCCGGCCGACCGCGACGAGCGGCCACAAGATCAAGAAGGCGGCCGACGGCTCGTCGCCGTCGATCGAGCTGACCCAGAACCCCGACATCCTGGCGACGATCTCCCACGACCGGGTCCGGCCCGACGCGGTCATCGTCGG
Organism: uncultured Actinomycetota bacterium; assembly: GCA_963825755.1. Taxonomy (GTDB): domain Bacteria; phylum Actinomycetota; class Actinomycetes; order Propionibacteriales; family Nocardioidaceae; genus Nocardioides. The sequence continues at coordinate 130,667 of CAWGUS010000008.1, forward strand.
ATTCGCCGCCGAGACGGGCGACGGCACGGGGTCGGTCATCGAGCTCGCCGCGGCGAAGCTGGAGCGGAAGGGCTGCGACCTGCTCGTGGTCAACGACGTCAGCGGCGGAGCGGTCTTCGGGAGCGCCGACAACGAGGCGGTCATCCTCGGCGCCGACGGTGGCCGCCGCGACGTACCCCACGGGTCGAAGACGACGCTGGCCCACGTCATTTGGGACGAAGTGGCGTCGAGGCTGCAAGATTGAGACCGTCGTCCCGGTCTCCGGGACGGCCGATATCGTGAGCCAACCCCAAAACGATGCAGGAGTGAGCAACTGTGGCTGGACGTCTTTTCACCTCGGAGTCGGTGACCGAGGGTCATCCCGACAAGATCGCTGACCAGATCAGCGACTCCGTCCTGGACGCCCTGCTCGAGCAGGACCCGCACAGCCGGGTGGCCGTCGAGACGCTCCTGACGACCGGCCTCGTGGTCGTCGCGGGTGAGGTCTCCACCACCGGCTACGTCGACATCAAGCAGAAGGTCCGCGACCGGATCCTGGCGATCGGCTACGACTCGTCCGTCAAGGGCTTCGACGGTCACTCGTGCGGCGTCATGGTCGCCATCGGCGGCCAGTCGGGCGACATCGCCCAGGGCGTCGACACCGGCCACGAGAGCCGCACCGGCTCGGTCGACGCGATGGACAAGCAGGGTGCGGGCGACCAGGGCCTGATGTTCGGCTACGCGTGCGACGACACCGACGTGCTGATGCCGCTGCCGATCGTGATCGCCCAGCGGCTCGCCGAGAAGCTCTCCGAGGTCCGCAAGGACGGCACGCTCGACTACCTGCGTCCCGACGGCAAGACCCAGGTCACGATCGAGTACGACGCCGACAACCGTCCGGTGCGCGTCGACACCGTGGTGCTGTCGACCCAGCACTCCGAGGAGACCGAGCTCGACACCCTCGAGGGCGACATCAAGAAGCACGTCATCGACCCCGTGCTCGACACGTTCTCCATCCCGTCCGAGGGCTACCGCCTGCTGGTCAACCCGACCGGGCGCTTCGTCGTCGGCGGCCCGATGGGCGACGCCGGCCTCACCGGCCGCAAGATCATCGTCGACACCTACGGCGGCATGGCCCGCCACGGTGGCGGCGCGTTCTCCGGCAAGGACCCGTCGAAGGTCGACCGCTCCGCCGCCTACGCCATGCGCTGGGTGGCCAAGAACGTCGTGGCCGCCGGCCTGGCCCGCCGCTGCGAGGCGCAGGTCGCCTACGCCATCGGCAAGGCCCAGCCCGTCGGCGTGTTCATCGAGACGTTCGGCACCGGCACCGTCTCCGACGAGAAGATCCAGGAGGCCGTGCTCTCGGTCTTCGACCTGCGGCCGGCCGCGATCATCGCCGACCTCGACCTGCTGCGACCGATCTACGCCAAGACCGCGGCGTACGGCCACTTCGGCCGGGAGCTCCCGGAGTTCACCTGGGAGCGCACCGACCGCGCCGACGCGCTGAAGGCTGCCGCGGGGGTCTGAGGCCGTACGACGCTGTCAGCGCCCGCTGGTAGACATCTGCCCATGACGGCGAGCGACCAGCAGGCGGGCGACATGATCCCCGGCCTGCGCGCCGCCGTCGAGGACTCCCGGGCGAAGGCGGCGGCCACCCGCACTCGCAGGGCCGCCGAGGCGGAGCCGGCGACGGTCGACCCGGTCGCGCGGGTGCTGGTCGACGTGCCGCTGGCCCATCTCGACCGGCCGTTCGACTACACCGTGCCGGCCAAGATGGCGGAGACGGCGGTGCCCGGCGCCCGGGTCAAGGTCCGCTTCGCCGGCCAGGACGTCGACGGCTACGTCGTCGCGCGCACGCCGACCAGCGAGCACGCCGGGCGCCTCGCGCCGCTGCGCCGCGTGGTCAGCGGCGAGTCCGTGCTCGCGCCCGAGATCGCCGAGCTGACGGCTGCCGTCGCCGAGCGCTACGCCGGCTCGCGGGCCGACGTGCTCAGGCTGGCCGTGCCACCGCGGCACGCCACGACCGAGAAGGCGCCCTCGGAGAAGGCCGAGCCGGTCGTCGCCGACCCGCCGGCCGCGGGGGAGGCCTGGGGCGCTCACGAGCACGCCGCCACGTTCCTCACCCACCTCGCGTCCGGTGGGTCGCCCCGAGCCGTCTGGAACCCGCCCCCCGGAGCCGACTGGCCGACCCTCGTCGCCCACGCCGCCGCGCTGACGGTCGCGGGTGGTCGCGGCGTGCTGGTGTGCGTGCCCGACAAGCGCGACGTCGACCGGGTCTCCGTTGCGCTCGACACCGTCGTCGGTGAGGGGAGGCATGTCGCCCTGACGGCCGACAGCGGGCCCGCCGAGCGCTACCGCCGGTTCCTCCGGGTGTCCCGCGGCGCGGTGCGCGTCGTGGTGGGCACCCGCGCCGCCGCGTTCGCGCCCGTGCGCGACCTCGGGCTGGTGGTCATCTGGGACGACGGCGACGATCTGCACGCCGAGCCGCGCGCGCCGTACCCCCACTCCCGGGAGGTCCTGCTCCTGCGCGCCGAGCAGCAGGGCACGGCCGCGCTGGTGGGCGGGTTCGCCCGCACCTGCGAGGCCGACTACCTGCTGCGCACCGGCTGGGCCCGTCCGCTCGTCGCCAGCCGCGAGCACGTCCGGGCGCAGGTGTCGACGGCGGTCGTGCCGGGCGAGGACCGCGCGATCGGCACCCGCATCCCCAGCGCCGTGCGCGACCTCGTCCGAGACGCCCTCCAGCGCGGTCCCGTGCTGGTGCAGACACCACGCCAGGGGTACGTCGCCACCCTGGCCTGCGAGCGCTGCCGCACGCCCGCCCGCTGCACCGAGTGCACGGGTCCGCTCCTCCTGAGCGGACCCACCGTGCCGCCGCGCTGCCGCTGGTGTGGACACGAGGCACCCGGTTGGGCGTGCACCGAGTGCGGCCACCGCGGCCTGCGCGCCCCGGTGCTGGGCGACGCGCGCACGGCCGAGGAGCTCGGCCGGATGTTCGCGAGCACCACGATCCGCACGTCCAGTGGCGAGCACGTCCGCGCCGATGTCGCGGACCGACCCGAGATCGTCGTCGCCACACCGGGCGCCGAGCCGGTGGCCGCGGGCGGCTACGCGGGCGTGGTCGTCCTCGACACCTGGCTGACCCTGGCCCGGGCCGACCTCCGCACCGACGAGGAGGCGCTGCGCCGCTGGCTCGGCGCGGCCGCGCTGGTGCGGCCCGGCGGCCGGGTGATCGCCGTGGGCGACCCGGCCCACCCGGCGCTGCAGGCCCTGGTCCGGTGGGACCCGGCCGGCTTCGCCGCCCGCGCCAACGAGCAGCGGCTGGCCACCCACCTGCCGCCGGCGGTGCGGCTGGCCACCATCACCGGCGAGCCAGGAGCCGTCGACGACGCGCTCACCCTGCTCGCCCCGCCCGAGACGGCCGAGGTGCTCGGTCCGGTCCCGGTCGGCGACGACCCGGCGGCGGGCGAGGTGCGGCTGGTCGTGCGCGTGCCGCGGTCGACGGGCGCCTCCCTGTCGAGCGCGCTGGGCGAGCTCCAGCGGGTCCGGTCGGCGCGCAAGCTCGACGCCGTACGCATCCAGGTCGACCCGCCCTCGATGTGAGTCTCAGGGCTCCGGCGTCAGGGGAGCGCCGGTCTCGAGCAGCGACTTGAGCTCGGACAGGATGGCCGGCCAGCCGCCCTCGACCCCGCGCTTCATCTCCGAGTCGGGCACGAAGTCGTCGTGCGTCAGCGTCAGCATCACCACGTCGTCGGCGGTCGCCTCGATCTCGAAGGTGACCTTGGAGACGGGCTCCTTCCGGAGCTCGGCGAGTCGCTCGTCGCTCCAGTCGAAGTACTTCTGCATCTCGGGCTGGTAGTTGTGCCAGCTGTACACCAGACGCTTGCCCGGCTCGGCCTCCAGCACCTCCTGGCCCCAGTCGTGCACGTCGTCGCCCGTGTCCATCTGCCACTGCACGCCGGAGCCGACCTGGAAGTCGGACCGCGGACCGCCGCCGCCGAAGTAGCGCTTGATGAAGGCCTCGGTGGTCAGCGCCTCCCACAGCTTCTCGGCGGTGGTCCTGATGTAGGTGACGTAGACGAAGCTGGTCTCGGTCGAGCTGGACATGGTCTGGGTCTCCAATGCGGTCGTGAGGTCGGCGAGCGCTCGTGCGCGCTCACGGTGGAAGTGGCCGATCCATCGGTCGGCGATGCCGTTGATGGGTGCGGCGTTGAGGAAGTGCCGGCGCTCGCGGCCCTCCCGGCGCAGGACGACGAGCCCGGCGTCCACCAGCACGTCCAGGTGCTTGGTGACGGCCTGCCGCGACACCGTGGCACCGGTGCACAGCTCGGTCAGGGTCTGCCCGTTGGCCAGGTTCAGCGCGTCGAGCAGCCGCCGCCGGCCCGGGTCGGCGAGCGCCTTGAAGACCCGGTCGTCGTCCATGCCGCGAAATTAAGCAACCATTAGGTTGCATGTCAAGGGTTCAGTGCACCCACTGCAGGCTCGCGTCGCGTGCGGCCTCCACCTGCGACCCGGTCTGCCGGCGGGCCATCCGCCGCAGCACCACGGGCGTGAGAGCGATCCCGACCACGGCCCAGAGGCCGAGCACACCCACGGTCTCGAGGGTCCGCCAGCTCTCGCCCACCTCGAGCACCTTCGCCTCGTCCGGCAGGAACGCGGACCGCATGCCCAGGGCCAGCCAGTACATCGGGAAGATCTGCGCCACGACCTCGACCCAGCCCCACAGCCGCTCGATCGGGTAGAAGATCCCGGAGATGCCGACCATGACCATCACCGGCAGCATGCCCCACGTGCCGACCTTCTGCATGCTCGGCACGAGCGCCCCGATCACCATGCCGATCGGCATCGTCGCCAGCAGCCCGAGCACCAGCACCCAGACGAGGGTGAGCCACCCGGACGCGTCGGCCATCAGGTTGTCGAACAGCAGGAAGCTGGGCACCAGGATCACCAGGAGCTGCGGGACCAGCGACGCGGACTGGAGGAACAGTTGGCCGGTGAAGTAGCCACGCAGCCCGTAGGGCACCGCCTTGTAGCGCAGCAGGGTGCCGTCCTCCTTCTCCATGGCCAGGGTGTACGCCGGCCCGATGATCACGCCGAACGCCACGAGCGCGCCGAGGATGCTCGGCAGGGACACGGACGGGAGCATCAGGTCGGTGCCCTCGACCTCGGTGTTCCGCCGGAGGAAGAGGTAGCCGACCACCGCGACCGCGGTGAACAGGTAGTAGCCCTGGTCCTGGGTGCTGCGCAGGCTCTGGACGAGCTCGGTCCAGCCGCGTCGCAGGCCCAGTCGGACCGCGTGCATCGAGTGGTTCATCGGGTCACCTCCGTGAAGAGCTGTGCCGCCGCGTCGGCGTGGCCGGCCTCGTGCTGCTGGACGAGCGAGATGTAGGCGTCCTCAAGGCTGGCGCGGCGGACCTCGAGGTCGCCCACCTCGTCGCCGTACTCGTCGAAGAGCTTGCGGACGAACGCCGTCGCGTCCGGGACCGACTCGGTGTGCCGCTCCGCGCCCAGCCGCCACCGCACCTGCGCCTCGCCCTCGACGCGCTGGGACAGCCCGTCGACCGTGTCGTCCGCGACGATCCGGCCGCCGGCGAGCACGACGACCCGGTCGGCGAGCTTCTCCGCCTCGTCGAGGTCGTGGGTGGTCAGCAGGATGGTGGTGCCCTCGGTCTGCGCGAGCCGGTGGACCAGCGAGTGGAACTCGCGGCGGGCGTGGGGGTCGAAGCCGGCGGTCGGCTCGTCGAGGAAGAGCAGCTCGGGGCGGCCGACGATCCCGACGGCGACGTCGAGCCGGCGGCGCTGGCCGCCGGACAGGGTGGCGATCTTGCGGTCCGCGAGATCCGTCAGGCCGACGGTCTCGAGCAGCAGGTCGATGTCGTGCGGGCGACGGCGCTCGGGCGTGGAGTACGGCTCGAAGTAGGCGCCGAGGTGGGTGAGCAGCCGCCGTGGTGTCCATCGCGGGTGGTCGCGCCACGACTGCAGGACGACGCCGGTGCGTGCGCGCCAGTCCTCCGTGGCCTGGGCCGGGTCCTCGCCCAGCACCGAGACCTCCCCGGCGGACCTGATCCGGAACCCCTCGAGGATCTCGATCGTGGTGGTCTTGCCGGCGCCGTTGGGACCCAGCAGGCAGAGCACCTCACCGGCCTTGATGTCGAAGTCGACACCGGTCAGCACGTCGTTGTCGCCGTAGCGCATCCGCAGGTCGCGGACGGTGACCACTGCTGTCATCGGTTCGCCTCTCGCATCGGCCCCAGCCTCGATGGGTACATCGTACGCAAAACAGCGTACACTCTACGCAGTTGTGAGGCGAGCCCATTCCGTCGAAGGAGAGACCATGACCCAGGTGCACAGCGGCAGCGGCGACATCAGCAGGAGCCTGGCCCTCATGTGGGAGTACGACGACCGGTCCGGGTCGCGCGGACCCAAGCCGAAGCTCTCGGTGACCGCGATCGTCGAGGCCGCGGTGGCGGTGGCCGACGCGGAGGGGCTCGACGCGCTGTCGATGCGCCGGGTGGCCGCCGACCTCGGCGTCGGCACGATGTCGCTCTACCGCTACGTGCCCGGCAAGGAGGAGCTCCTCGACCTGATGCTCGAGAGCGTCAGCGAGATTCCCGACGACGTGACGCTGGGCGACGAGTGGCGCCCGGCCATGGAGGTGATGGGGCGCGGCATGTGGGAGCTCTACACCACCCACCGCTGGCTGCCGATGGTCGACCAGACCCGGCCTCTGCTCGGCCCCAACATGCTGCGGGGCCTCGAGGTCGCCGTCGCGGCCCTGGACGGCATCGGCCTGACCGCGCAGGAGCAGGTCGGCATCATCAGCGCCGTCGACTCGTTCGCCCAGAGCGCCGCCCGCACCACCAACAGCGCCGCGGTCGCCGAGGAGCTCACCGGGGTGAGCAACGAGGAGTTCTGGAAGGCGCAGGAGCCGGTGCTCGTCGCGGCCATGGAGTCCGGGCGCTTCCCGCACATGGCGGCGCTCGGCGAGGACGCGTTCGACATGAGCGGCGAGGCCTTCTTCGAGTTCGGTCTGCAGCTGATGCTCGACGGGTTCGGAGTCCTGGTCGAGAGGCGCGCAGGCGGTTCGTAGACTTGGCGCTCCGCCCACCCGAGGAGTGCCCGCATCACATGGCCGTCCAGCCCATCCGCCTCTTCGGCGACCCGATCCTCCGCAGGCCCGCCGTAGCGGTCGACTCCTTCGACAAGGAGCTGCGCCAGCTCGTGCAGGACCTCACCGACACGATGCTGGAGGCGCCCGGCGCCGGCCTGGCCGCCCCCCAGATCGGTGTCGGTCTGCGGGTCTTCACCTGGAACGTGCACGGCGAGGTCGGCCACCTGGTCAACCCCGAGCTCACCCTCTCCGACGAGCAGCAGGACGGTGCCGAGGGCTGCCTCTCCCTGCCCGAGCTGACCTACGACTGCCTGCGTGCCCTGTCTGTGGTCGCCACCGGCTTCGACATGTACGGCGAGCCGGTGCGCATCGAGACCTCCGAGCTGCTCGCCCGGGCGATCCAGCACGAGACCGACCACCTCGACGGCATCCTCTTCCTCGACCGGCTCGACACGGCTTCCCGCAAGGCCGCGATGAAGGAGATCCGCGAGTCCGACTGGTTCGGTCTCGAGCAGCCGACGGTCCGGGTCAGCCCGCACGCCACCCACGGCCTCGGGCTCTGATGAGGGTCGTCTTCGCCGGCACCCCCGAGGTGGCTCTGCCCGCGCTCGACGCGATCGCCGCATCGGCGCACGAGCTGGTCGGAGTCGTGACGCGGCCCGACGCGCCCGCCGGCCGTGGTCGCCGGCTGGTGGCCAGCCCGGTCGCCGTACGCGCGGAGGAGCTGGGAGTGCCGGTGCTCAAGCCGGAGCACCCGCGTGACCCGGACTTCCAGGCCGAGCTCACCGCGCTGCGGCCCGACTGCTGCCCGGTGGTCGCCTACGGCGCCATGCTGCCGCAGAGCGCGCTCGACATCCCGCGCCACGGCTGGGTCAACCTGCACTTCTCCGTGCTGCCCGCCTGGCGCGGCGCCGCGCCCGTCCAGCACGCGGTCTGGGCCGGCGACGAGGTCACCGGCGCGACCACCTTCCGCATCGTCAAAGCCCTCGACGCCGGGCCGACGTACGGCGTGATGACCGAGCGCATCCGCGAGACCGACACCTCCGGGGATCTGCTCGGCCGGCTGGCCCAGGGCGGTGCCGGGCTGCTCGTCGCGACGCTCGACGGCATCGAGTCGGGCGAGCTGGAGGCGCGCGAGCAGCCGGACGACGGGGTCTCCTTCGCACCCAAGATCCTGGTCGAGGACGCCCTCGTCGACTGGACCCAGCCCGCCGTCGGTGTCGACCGGCGGGTGCGCGCCTGCACCCCCGCTCCCGGTGCCTGGACCACGCTCGACGGCGAGCGCCTCAAGCTGGGCCCGGTCACGATCGTCGACGGCCACGAAGAGCTGCCGGCCGGCCGGATCGAGGTGGCCAGGAACGCGGTCTACGTCGGCACCGCCAGTAGCGCCGTCCGGCTCGGTGACGTCCAGGCCTTCGGCAAGAGGCTGATGCCAGCCGCCGACTGGGCCCGCGGCGTGCGCCTGGAATCCGGTGCCCGCCTAGGGTCGTCCGCGTGAGCAGGAAGGCCCGTCCCGAGGACATCGACGACATCTGCATGTCGCTGCCCGAGGTCGAGCTCAGCGACGTCGTGGGGCGACCTCCCGACGTACAAGGTGCCGACGAGGCGGCAAGGGCAAGGGCTTCCTGCTGTTCCGGATGCCGCACAAGACCGCCGTCGACCCCGAGACGGGCGAGATGTACGACGACCTGGTCGTCATCATCACGCCGACCGAGGTCGAGAAGATGGCGCTGGTCGAGGACGCGTCGACGCCGTTCTTCACCATCGACCACTTCAACGGCTACAACGCGGTGCTGGTGCGGCAGAGCCGGCTCGGCGAGATCACCCGCGACGAGCTGGCCGAGATCATCACCGACGCGTGGGCGCACCGCGCGCCCAAGAGGCTCGTCAAGCAGTACTTCGCCGATGACTGAGCGACGGATGACCCGCGCCGACCCGGCCCGGCTCGCGGCGTACGACGTGCTCAAGGCCGTCCGGGTCGACGACGCCTACACCAACCTGGTGCTGCCGCACGTCCTGAAGGAGCACGGCCTCGCCGGTCGCGACGCGGCGTTCGTGACCGAGCTGGTCTCCGGGACGCTGCGCGGGCCAGGGCACGTACGACGCGGTGATCGACGCGTGCCTCACCAAGCCGAAGCTCGAGGCCAAGGTGCGCGACGCGCTGCGGCTCGGCGTGCACCAGCTGCTGGGCATGCGGGTGCCCGACCATGCCGCCATCTCGTCGAGCGTCGACCTCGTGCGTGCCCGCGTCGGCCAGGGTCCCGCCGGGCTCACGAACGCCGTGCTGCGCAAGGTGTCGCAGCACGACCTCGACGGCTGGGTGCGCCGCGTGGCGCCCGACCCGGGCGCGGACCCGGTCGGCTACGCGTCGGTGGCCTACTCCCACCCCCGATGGGTGGTCGAGGAGCTGACCCGCGCCGTCGGCGCCGACGAGATCGACGCGCTGCTGACCGCCGACAACGAGGCACCGCGGGTGGTGCTGGTCGCGCGCCCCGGCCGCGCCGACCGGGCCGAGCTGCCCGGCGAGCCGACCCCCTTCTCGCCGTACGGCGTCGCGCTGGGCTCCGGGGACCCCGGTGCGGTCCCGGCGGTCGCCGAGGGTCGGGCGGGCGTCCAGGACGAGGGCTCCCAGCTGGTCTCCGTCGCGCTCGGCCGAGCCTCGGTCGGCGGCGGCGGCGGGGAACGGTGGCTCGACCTGTGCGCCGGACCCGGCGGCAAGGCGGCTCTGCTCGCGGGGCTCGCGGCCGCCGACGGCGCCGGTCTCGTGGCCGTCGAGCGCCAGCACCACCGCTCCGGCCTGGTCCGCCGCAACCTGGCCGGCGCCGACGGGGTGCTCGGCGTGCTGACCGCCGACGGCACGGTGCCGCCGTGGCAGCCGGCGACGTTCGACCGGGTGCTCGTCGACGCACCGTGCTCCGGGCTCGGGGCGCTGCGGCGGCGACCGGAGGCGCGCTGGCGCAGGACGCCGGCCGACGTGGAAGACCTCGTGCCGCTGCAGGTCGCCCTGCTCGAGTCGGCGATCGAGAGCGTGCGGCCCGGGGGAGTGGTGCTCTACGCCACCTGCTCGCCGGTGCTGGCAGAGACGAGCGGTGTCGTGAGCTCGGTGCTGGCCCGTCGAGCCGACGTGCGGCTCGACGATGTGCGTGCACTGCTCGCCGACGTACCCGACTGTGACGGTCCGTTGCCCGGCACCGTGCAGCTGTGGCCGCACCGGCACCGCACCGACGCCATGTTCATGGCACTCCTGCGTCGCCAGATGTAACCCGAACGTCCCCCATTTCAGCCTTGGCAACCAGCGCCGAGGATGGTGGGATGGAGTCTCACCAACTCGGGGGAGCGGTTCATGCACGTTGTCGGACGGTTCGTCGCCACTGCGGTGGCGGCCCTTGCCGCGAGCCTGGCCCTGGGTCCACCCGCCAGCGCCGCCGACACGTTCGTCGTGCCCGGCAGCACCTCCCTGGACGACCGCACGTTCCTCACCTACGTGCCCTGCGCCGGGTTCTTCGCCCCCGGGGCGTCCGCGCCCGGCCTGCGCATCAACCGCGGGCCGGGGGCCGCGCCGCTCGGCGAGCGCAGCTTCGGCCTGTCGATGGCCGGCACCGGCACCGCCGCCGGCGTGGTCCACGAGACCGTCTCGATGGGACTCCTCGGCCAGGTCTCGATGTCGGTCAACCCCGAGCAGGCCACGAGCGGCGTCGCCTACGTCTGGTACATCTCGCCCGACCTGCCCGCCGGCCAGGCCTGGCTCGGTCGCGCCGACCTCGCCGCGGCGCCGGGCTGGCAGCGGGTCGACGTGTCGGCTGCCGACTTCAGCTGGCAGGCCCACGACCTGGTCTCGCGGCAGCCGGTGGGCGCGTCCACCGGTGCCCGGCTGGCCGACTTCGTCACCGCCCACGGCGACGGGCCCGGTTACGTCGTGGCCGGCTTCGGCTGCAACGGCGCGTCCTTCAACGTGGACGCGCTCTCGTACGGCCCGTGGTCCTACGACCTCGAGGGCTTCCCGGCCACCACCGGCATCGCCGCCGACGGGGCGGCGCCCGGCAGGCCCGTGACCCTGCGCGGCTGGTCGGAGCGGGAGACCGGCCGCCGGCTGGGCGACCCGCTCGTGCTGGAGCGCCTGGTGCCCGGCACGTCCACCTGGGAGGCGGTCACCGGCCCGCTCTTCGCCGACCCCGACACCGTGGTCCGCACGACCGTCGAGCCCGACGTGCCGACGTACTACCGCTGGAAGATGGCCGACGCCGAGTACGCCGACGCCAACCACAGCGAGCCCGTGCTCGTCGACGCGGTGAAGCCGGCAGAGCCCGAGACGTCTCCGAAGCCCTAGGGGCCCGCGTCGTCAGTCGACCAGGTGCCGGAGGTAGGCCTCCGGGGTCGCCAGGAACCTTCGCCAGTGGTCGACGAGGTCGAGGTCGGCCCACTCGGTCTCGCGGAGCCCCCACTCGCCGACCTCGAGGATGCGCGCGCCCGGCAGCGCGGCCAGCACCGGTGAGTGCGTCGCGCACAGCACCTGGCCGCCGCGGTCGACGAGCTCGAGCAGGGTGCCGATCAGGCTCAGCGTCGAGGTGAACGACAGCGCGGCCTCCGGCTCGTCGAGGCAGTAGAAGCCACTGGAGTCGAAGCGGCTGGCGAGCACCGTCAGGAACGACTCGCCGTGGCTCATCTCGTGGAAGACCGGCTCGTCGCCCTTGCCCGGGTTCTGCTCCAGGAAGGTGTACCAGCCGTGCATCGTCTCGGCGCGCAGGAAGAAGCCCCACCTCCCCGCTCCCAGCCCCCGCGTGAGCTGCAGCGAGGAGCCGAGACCCGACTCCGAGGGCCGCGTCGAATGATGACCCTGGTTGGATCCGCCCTCCGGCGAGAGGCCGTAGGCGACCGCGATGCCCTCGACGATGGTGGACTTGCCTGAGCCGTTCTCGCCGACCAGGAACGTGACGCCCCTACCGAGGTCAAGGCCCTCCTCGACGACCTGCCGTACGGCGGGGACGGTCATCGGCCACTGGCCGGGGTCCGGACGACGGTCGGGCCAGGTGTCGACGCGCACCACCGGTGGCTTGTCGAAGTCCATGGCGCACACGCTACGGCTCGGTAGGTTGGTGTCGTGGCTTCACCATTCGTCGAGATCGAGGTCGACAACCGCGTCGTCAAGGTGACCAACCCCGACCGCGTCTACTTCCCCGAGTCGGGCGCGACCAAGCTCGACCTGGTCGACTACTACCTGTCAGTCGGGCCCGGCATCGTCAACGCGCTCTTCGAGCGGCCGTGCATGCTGCACCGCTTCCCGAAGGGCCTCGCCGGCGACAAGGTGCACCAGAAGCGGCTGCCCGCGGGGGCTCCCGACTGGGTCGAGACGGTCGAGCTGTTCTTCCCGCGCTGGAAGCGGACGGCCGACGAGCTGTGCGTCACCGAGCTGGCCTCGGTGATCTGGGCCGTGCAGATGTCGACCGTGGAGTTCCACCCGTGGAACAGCCGTCGCGCCGACACCGAGCAGCCCGACGAGTGGCGCATCGACCTCGACCCCGGCCCGGAGTGCGACTTCGCGACCGTGCAGCGCGTGGCCCACGTCGCGCACGAGGTGCTCGACGACCTCGGTGCGGTCGGCTTCCCGAAGACGTCGGGCGGCTCGGGGCTGCACATCTACGTGCGGATCCGGCCCGACCACGGCTTCAAGGTCGTACGCCGGGCGGCCCTCGCGTTCGCCCGCGAGGTCGAGCGCCGGGCACCCGAGGACGTGACGACGGCGTGGTGGCGCAAGGACCGCGACCCGGCCCACCTTTTCGTCGACTACAACCAGAACGCGCGCGACCACACCATCGCCGCGGCGTACTCGGTGCGCGGGTTCGCCGACGCCCGGGTCTCCGCCCCGATCCGCTGGGACGAGGTCGACGCCGTCACCCCGCACGACTTCACGATCTTCACGATGCCCGACCGGTTCGCGTCGATCGGCGACCTGCACGCCGACATCGACGACCACGTCTTCGACATCGCGCCGCTCATCGAATGGGCCGACCGTGACGAGGCGAGGGCGCCGAGACGCCCGAGGCCGACGAGCCCGAGTGAGTCCGGTCAGCCGGCGATCGGCAACCGGATCCGCATGACCGTGCGACCTGGCGCCGAGTCGATGTCGATGTCGCCGCGGTGTCGCTCGACGACGATGCGCCGGGCGATGTCGAGGCCGAGCCCGGTGCCCTGGCCCACGTCCTTGGTCGTGTAGAACGCCTCGAACGCGCGCGCCACGACCTCCGGAGGCATCCCGGCGCCGGTGTCCTCGATCTCGACCACGACGTGGTCGCCGTCGACGCGCGTGCCGACGCGCAGCCGGCCGACGCCGTCCATCGCGTCGACGGCGTTGTCCATCAGGTTGGTCCACACCTGGTTGAGCTCGCCCGGGTACGCCGCGACGCGCGGCACGTCGGCGGCGTACTCGCGCTCGACGGTGACGCCGCCGCGCAGCTTGTGACCGAGCACGACCAGGGTGCTCTCGAGGCCCTCGGTCAGGTCCACGTCCTGCTTGGACGCCCGGTCGACCTGGGAGTAGGACCGGACCGCGGCCACCAGCTCGGAGATGCGGCGGGTCGCCTCCTGCGGTCTCGGTGAGGAGCGCGGTCACCGATGAACTGGCTGGCCAGCCACGCCAGCGCCGCCTCGAGCGCCGCCGGCGGGGACCGCTTCGGCCGCCCGGTCGCACCACGCGGTGTCGAGGCCGGCCGCCACGATCGCCGGGGCGATGTCCCACGCCTGTCCCACGCCGTGCGCGTCGAGCCAGACGCCGAGAGCCTGCTCTCGATCCGACGCGCTCCAGTGCTGGGGTGTCGGACGGCAGCGGGTCGCTGCGCCAGGCGGAGCTCGTCGAGCGCCGCGAAGTGGGTCGCCGTGATGCCGCGCTCGGCCAGGAGGCGGAGCGAGGACAGCACCGACTCCTGGGCGGCGGGGGAGCCGTCGACCGCACGTGACGCCGCCGACGCCGGGTTGTTGATCTCGTGGGCGAGTCCGGCCGCGAGGGTGCCCAGGGTCACCAGGGCGCTGTGCTGGCGCGCGGTCGACTCGATCGAGCGGGCGGTGTGGAACAGGCCGTCGATCAGGTGGCCACCGAACGGCGACCACTCCGCGGCCAGGTCGCGCAACGTGGGCGCCGGCACGCGCAGCACGCGCCCCGGCGTACGCCGCGCGCCGTGGCGAGGTAGACGCCGCCCTCGTCCCACGCCCGGAAGCCGCCGGCCCAGCGACCCGGGACGTCCATCTGGGCGACCACGGCCTGCTCGCGACCACGCTGGCGGAGCAGGTCGAGCGTGCCGTCGACGAGCACCCACCAGTGGTCGGCCGGCTCGCCCTCGCGGAAGAGGTCGGTGCCGGGGACGATCGCCACCTCGACGCCGCCGTCGACGAGCGCAACGACCTGGTCGTCGGTGAGCCCGTCGAAGAGCTCGATCGGACGCAGGTCCTCGACGCGCATCAGACGGTCGCCAGGTAGCGGTGGACCAGGTAGACCGACATCGCGCCCTCGCCGACGGCGGACGCCACGCGCTTCATCGAGTCGAGGCGTACGTCGCCCGCGGCGAACACGCCGGGCACGCTGGTCTCGAGTGCGAACGGCTCGCGTTCGAGGGGCCAGGGCGCCCTCGGCCGGTGCGCACGTCGTGGCCGGTGACCACGAAGCCGTGGTCGTCGCGGACCACGGCCGTGCCGAGCCAGTCGGTGCGCGGGGAGGCGCCGATGAAGACGAACAGCCAGCTGGCGTCGACGTCGACCGTGTCGCCGCTGGCGCGGTCGCGCAGGGTGATGCGCCTCGAGGTGACCGTCGCCCCGGCAGGCCGACCACCTCGGTGCCGAGGCGGACCTCGAGGTTGGGCTGGCCGTGATGCGCTCGACCAGGTAGCGCGACATCGTCGCCTCCAGGGCGGGCGCCGCGGACCACGAGCACCACCCGCTTGGCGTAGCGAGAGAGGTTGAGCGCTGCCTGGCCGGCGGAGTTGGCCGCACCGACGAGGTAGACCTCGTCGCCCTCGCACTGGTTCGGCCTCCGACGCGCTCGCGCCGTAGTAGACGCCGCGGCCGGTGAGCTCCTCGAGCCCGGCCGCCTCCAGCCGTCGGTAGGACACGCCGGTCGCCACGATGAGGGAGCGGGCCTCGATCTCCCCGCCGCCCTCGAAGAGGACCGCCTGCACCGGGCCGCGGGTCTCGCAGCGAGGCGACGTCCTGCGCCAGCACCAGCTCGGCACCGAACCGCCGAGACCTGGGCCAGCGCCCGCTGGGCGAGGTCGGAGCCGCTGAGCCCCTTCGGGAAGCCGAGGTAGTTCTCGATCGAGGCGCTTGTGCCGGCCTGGCCGCCGGGTGCCTCGCGCTCCACGACGACGGTGCTCAGCCCCTCGGACGCGGCGTACACGGCGGCAGCGAGGCCGGCCGGACCACCGCCCACGATGCAGACGTCGTAGAGCGGGCGCTGCGCGACGGTCTGGAGACCCAGCGCGGCCGCGAGTGCGAGGGACGTCGGGGCGCGCAGTGTGTCGCCGCCGGGCACCAGCACGAGCGGCAGGTCGGCCGGGTCCGCACCGGCGAGCGGCGAGGAGCCGGCTGGCCTCGGCGTCCCGCTCGACGTCGTACCAGTGGTAGGGCACGTGGTTGTGGGCCAGGAACATCTTGGTCTCGTGGCTGCGGTCGGACCACCGGTGGCCGATCACGCGCACCTCCGAGGAGTGGTCGACGTGGGCGGGCCGCCAATCGTCCAGGAGGTCGTCCACGACGGGGTAGAGGCGCTCGGCGGGTGGGTCCCACGGCTTGAGCAGGTAGTAGTCGAGCCCGATGTCGTTGATCGCGCTGATCGCCACGTCCGTGTCGGCGTACGCCGTGAGCAGCAGGAACTTCGCCTCCGGGCAGTGCGCGCGGGCCTGCTCCAGCAGCTGGATCCCGGTCATCTGCGGCATCCGCTGGTCGGTGACGATCAGTGCCACCGGCTCGTCGCGCAGGGTGAGCCAGGAGCACGTCGAGCGCCTCGGCCCCCGACGGTGGTGCGGACGATGCGGTAGTCGGCCGCGTAGCCGAGGCCAGGTCGCGCGTGATCGCCGCGGACACCTGCGGGTCGTCGTCGACCGTGACGATGGCCGGCTTGCTCATGGCGACACCTCGTGAGTCCGCTGAGCCTGCCCCGAGGTAGGCGGATCGCTACAGGGCCCGAGCATATCCACGGCCGTCCTCACAGGTGCCACCCAGCGAACTCTCATCCTTCCCTCATCCGGGCTGCCTAGCGTCCCGGTCATGCACCGAGCCCGTCACCGCCGCGCCGCCGTCGTCGTCAACACCGGGTCGCGCCGGGGCCAGGCGGCCCTGGCGGAGACCGGCCGCCTGCTCGGCTCGGCCGGGCTGGAGTCGGTGCGCATCCTCCCGCTCACGGCGGGCGACGACCTGCGAGCAGTCCTGGACGCGGCGATGGCCGAGGCTCCGGACCTGCTCGTGGTGGGCGGCGGCGACGGGACCGTGAGCTGCGCGGCGAACGTGGTGTCCGGCACCGACGTGGTGCTCGGGGTCCTGCCGCTCGGCACCGCGAACGACTTCGCGCGCACCCTGGAGGTGCCGACCGACCTGCCTCGGGCGGTGGCCACCCTGCTGGACGGGAAGGTCGTCGACGTCGACCTGGGCCGGGTCGACGGCCGGGCCTTCCTCAACGTCGCGTCGATGGGCCTCTCGGTGGGGGTCACCACGCGGCTCACCCCGGCGCTGAAGCGACGCCTCGGCCCGGCGGCGTACCCGGTCGCCACCCTGATGGCGTACCGGCACCACGAACCGTTCTCGGCGCGGCTGGAGTTCCCCGACGGCGACGGCGAGCCGCTCGAGCTCGACGACCTCCTGCAGGTGGCCGTCGGCAACGGTCGGCACTACGGCGGCGGCAACGCCGTGTCCCCGACCGCGTCGCTCGACGACCACCGGCTGGACGTGTACGCCGTGGTGCGGGGCCGGCTGCGCGACCACATCTCCATCGCCCGGCTGCTGCGCAGTGGACACCTGGTCGAGCACGAACGTGTGCACCACGTGACCACCAGACGGGTCCGCGTCGTGACCGACCGCCCGCTGTCGGTCAACCTCGACGGTGAGATCGTGGCGACCACCCCGGCCACGTTCGAGGTGCAGCGCAACGCCCTGCACGTGATGGTCCCGGTCAGCAGCGGCGCCGCGGCGTTCGACGGGCATGACCGGGCCACGGACGGCAGTCTCCTAGACTCCGCCGCGTGGGAATCCAGATCACGCCGAGCATCCTGAACGCCGACTTCGCCGACCTCGGCGCCGAGCTGGCCCGCATCGGCTCCGCGGACTGGGTGCACGTCGACGTGATGGACAACCACTTCGTGCCCAACCTGACGTTCGGCCCGGCGATGGTCGAGGCGCTGGCCGGGTCGACCGACCTGCCCCTCGACGCTGCCACCTGATGATCGAGGACGCCGACCGCAACGCCGCGGCGTACGTCGAGGCGGGCGCCGCGAGCGTGACCTTCCACGTCGAGGCGGCGAAGGCGCCGGTGCGGCTGGCCCGCGAGATCCGTGCGGCGGGCGCGCGCGCGTCGATGGCGCTGAAGCCGGCGACGCCCATCGAGCCCTACGAGGCGTTGCTGCCCGAGCTCGACATGCTGCTGATCATGACGGTCGAGCCCGGCTTCGGCGGCCAGAGGTTCCTCGACCTGTGCCTCCCGAAGATCCGGCGCTGCGCGGGACCTGATGCGCAAGCACGGCGTCGAGACCTGGCTCCAGGTCGACGGGGGAGTGTCGCTGGAGACCATCGAGCGGTGCGCGGAGGCCGGTGCCGACGTGTTCGTGGCGGGCTCCGCGGTCTACAACGCCGACGACCCCGATGCGATGGTGGCCGAGCTGCGGGCCCGTGCCTCCGCCGTCAGCCCACTGCCCTGACACCTCGGTAGTCCGGTGCACAACGGCGCCTGACGCTCGTCGGGGCCTGATCTGCCCCGGACTACGCCGACGCCGACGCGCTGAGGAAGGCCGGCCGTCCCATGTGGGCGACCTCATGCACGGGAATGAACTCGGTTGTGGCACGCTTGATGACAGCAAGAGCGTGCTCTGGGGGCGGTGAAACTCCGCACCGGCGGTGACTGGACGAGGCAACTCGCTTCGCTCAGAAGTCCGCGACCCGGTCACCAGCCAGTGACCGGTTGACCAGGTGGAACTCCTGGACCGACGGTCAAAGTCCGGATGGAAAGCGCACGCGGCAGGCCGGTGTGGTCGACCGTCGAGGTGCGCCCGTGGTGCGCCCGCTCCACGCCCCCGCAGAGTCCGTGACCGGACCCGGGAGGCAGGTGCAGCGAGATGGCGTTCAGCCAGCACGAGCAGGCGGCCATGCGTCGCGCCCTCGCCCTCGCCGCGACCCCCGGCGTCCCGCTCGGGCCCAACCCGCGTGTCGGCTGCGTGATCATCGACGACGACGGCGCCGACCGTCGCGGAGGGGTACCACCGGGGCGCCGGCACCCCGCACGCCGAGGCCGACGCGCTGACGAGCGCCGGCGACGCGCGCCCGCGGGGCCACCGTCGTGGTGACCCTCGAGCCCTGCAACCACACCGGCCGCACCCGGCCCTGCTCGCAGGCGCTGGTGCGCGCCGGCGTACGCCGCGTCGTGTTCGCCCAGCCTGACGGCAACCCGGTGGCCCGTGGCGGGTCGGCGACGCTGGCGAGGCAGGCATCGAGACCAGCCGGCGGACTCTGCGAGCAGGAGGCGCGTGCCCTCAACCGGGCGTGGACCTTCGCGGTCGACCACGGGCGACCGTTCGTGACCTGGAAGTTCGCGACCACGCTCGACGGCCGGAGCGCGGCGGCCGACGGCACCTCCCGCTGGGTGTCCGGTCGAGCAGCCCGCCGCGACACCCACCGGCTCCGCGCGACCTGCGACGCGATGCTCGTCGGCACCAACACGATCGCCGTCGACGACCCGTTGCTCACGGTGCGCGACGACGACGACCAACCGTTGCCCGTCCAGCCGCTGCGCGTGGTGATGGGGGAGCGCGACCTCGATCCCGGCCGGCGGGTCTTCGGCGCCGACGCCGAGACGGTGCACCTCCGGACTCGCGACCCGCACGCCGTGCTCGCGGAGCTGTTCGCCCGAGACAGGCAGCACGTGTTCCTCGAGGGAGGGCCGACCGTGGCGGCCGCGTTCCTGGAGGCCGGGCTGGTCGACGAGGTGGTCGCCTACGTCGCGCCGATGCTGCTCGGCGCCGGCCGCAGCGCCGTCGGCGACCTAGGCATCACGACCATCGCCGACGCCCTCCGGCTCACCATCACCGACGTCACCCTGCTCGGCCGCGACGACGCCGACCCGACCGTGCGACTCACCATGACCCCCCAGAAGGAGCACTGATGTTCACCGGCATCGTGGAGGAACTCGGCACCGTCGCCGGCCTCGAACGGCTCGACGACGCGGCCCGCATCACCATCGACTGCGGCCTGCTCGACGACGTACGCACGGGCGACTCGATCGCCGTCAACGGCTGCTGCCTCACGGTCACGGAGTACGCCGGCCGGCTCTGGACCGCCGACGTCATGCAGGAGACCCTCGACAAGACCGGCCTCGGCGGCCTGGCCGAGGGCGACCCGGTCAACCTCGAGCGCGCGCTGCCGGTGTCGGCCCGCCTCGGCGGCCACATCGTGCAGGGCCACGTCGACGGCGTCGGCACGGTCGTCGCCCGGCACCCGAGCGACCACTGGACCATCGTCGAGATCTCCCTGACGCCCGGAGCTGGCGCCGCTGCTCGTCGAGAAGGGCTCGATCGCCGTCGACGGCGTCAGCCTGACCGTGGTCAACATCAACGAGGCAGTCCTTCACCGTCTCCCTGATCCCCGAGACGCTCGCCCGCACCACCCTCGGCACCCGCGCCGTCGGCGACCGCGTCAACCTCGAGGCCGACGTCCTCGCCAAGCACGTGGCCCGCCTGGTCACCGCCTACCTCCCCCAGGAGAACTGATGCTCGACTGGCTCCTGCACGGCACCATCCCCGTCGCCGGCGGTGCGCTTCTCGTCCGCGAGGTCGTCGGCAACCTGTTCGGCCTCGGCAGTGCGCTGCTCGGCATGAAGCGGTTCGTGTGGGCGTGGCCGGTCGGCCTTGTCGGCAACGTCCTCCTCTTCACCGTCTTCGTCTCCGGCGAGCTGAGCAACGCCAGCACCGACCCGCTCTGGGGCCAGGCCGGCCGCCAGGTGTTCTTCGCCGCTGTCAGCATCTACGGCTGGTGGCGCTGGTCCTCGGTCAGCCGCAGCGGTGGCGCCGCCGACGGGGGCGCGATCACCCCGCGCTGGGCGACCGGCGCCGAGCGGCTGCAGCTGGTCGGCCTCGGCATCGTCGGGTACGCCGCGGCGTACGCGATCCTCACCCAGATCGGCTCCTGGGGGCCGGCGACCGAGGCCTGGATCCTGGCCGGCTCGATGCTCGCGACCTACGGCATGGCGCGGGGCTGGGTGGAGTTCTGGCTGGTGTGGATCCTCGTCGACATCGTCGGCGTGACGACGCTGATCGATGCCGGCTACTACCCGACGGCCGGCATGTACGTCTTCTACGCGTTCTTCGTGGTGATCGGCTTCTTCGTGTGGCGGCGCGCTACCTCGCTGGTTGAGGAGGTTGCGCAGCAACCGTCTCGAAACCAAGAGGTCGGAGACACGGTATGACCATCCGGCTCGACTCCGTCGAGCGTGCCATCGCCGACATCGCGGCCGGCAAGGCCGTCGTGGTGGTCGACGACGAGACCCGCGAGAACGAGGGGGACATCATCTTCGCCGCGGCCAAGGCCACGCCGGAGCTGATGGCCTTCACGATTCGCTATTCCTCGCGGCGTGATCTGCGTGCCGATGCCGGCCGAGATGCTCGACCGGCTGGAGATCCCGCTGATGACCCCGCACAACAAGGACAAGCTGCGCACGGCCTACACGATCTCGGTGGACGCGCGCGACGGCGTCAGCACCGGCATCAGCGCCTCCGACCGGGCCCACACCGCCCGCACCCTCGCCGACAGCGCCACCGAGCCGTGGGAGCTGACGCGACCAGGTCACGTGTTCCCGCTGCGCTACCGCGAGGGCGGGGTGCTCGTCCGCCGCGGACACACCGAGGCGGCCGTCGACCTCGCGACACTGGCCGGCCTGACGCCGGCCGGGGTGCTCGTCGAGGTCGTCAACGACGACGGCTCGATGAAGCGGGCTCCCGAGCTGCGCGAGTTCGCCGACGAGCACGGCCTGGCGATGATCTCCATCGAGGACCTGGTCCGCTACCGGCGCCGCCACGAGGTGCACGTCGTACGAGTGGCCGAGACCCGGCTGCCGACCCGGCACGGCGACTTCACGGCGTACGGCTATCGCATCACCATCGACCAGGGCGAGCACATGGCGCTCGTGTACGGCGACCTGTCGGACGCCGCGGACGTGCCGGTGCTGACCCGGGTGCACTCCGAGTGCCTCACCGGCGACGTGTTCGGCAGCCTGCGCTGCGACTGCGGTCCCCAGCTCGACGAGGCGCTCGAGCGCATCGTCGCCGAGGGTCGTGGCGTGGTGATCTACCTGCGCGGCCACGAGGGCCGAGGCATCGGGCTGGTCGCCAAGCTGCAGGCGTACGCCCTGCAGGACGGCGGCCGCGACACGGTCGACGCCAACCTGGACCTGAGGCTGCCCGCCGACGCGCGGCACTACGGCACGGCCACCCAGGTGCTGCGCGACCTGGGCGTCGGCTCCGTGCGGCTGCTCACCAACAACCCGGGCAAGACCGTCGACCTCGAGGACTACGGTGTGCCCGTGGTCGAGCAGGTGCCGCTGACGCCGCGCCCCAACGACCACAACCTGGCCTACCTGCTCACCAAGCGTGACCGGATGGGCCACCACCTGCCCGACGACCTGGGAGCGACCCCGTGAGCGGACCCGGAGCACCCACGCAGAAGCCCATCGACTGCCACGACCTGCGCGCCGCCATCGTCGCGGCGAGCTGGCACGAGCAGGTCATGGACGGGCTCGTCGCCGGGGCTCAAGAGGCCATGCGGCACTACCAGGTCGAGGCGCCGACGCTGATCCGCGTGCCCGGCACCTTCGAGCTGCCGGTCGTGGCGCAGGCTCTGGCCGCGCAGGGCTACGACGCCGTCGTCGCGCTCGGCGTGGTGATCCGCGGCGACACCCCGCACTTCGACTACGTGTGCAGCGCCGCCACGGACGGGCTGACCCGGGTGGCGCTCGATCACCAGGTGGCCGTGGGCTTCGGCGTACTCACGTGCGACAACGAGCAGCAGGCCCTCGACCGCGCCGGCCTGGACGGGTCGCGGGAGGACAAGGGCTACGAGGCCACGGCTGCCGCGCTCTCGACCGCGGCGACGATCAAGACCATCAAGCGTGGCTACGACGCCTGACCCCACCGCTGGTTGAGGAGGTTGCGCTGGCAACCGTCTCGAAGCCGACGGACCCTGCGCCTTGGTTTCGAGACAGGCGCCAGGGCGCCTTCCTCAACCAGCGGCGAAACCGACGGACCCTGCGCCTTGGTTTCGAGACAGGCGCCAGAGCGCCTTCTCAAAGCGGCCGACTGGTGAGGAGGTTGCGCTGGCGGTCCGAAACCGACGGACCCTGCGCCTTGGTTTCGAGACAGGCGCCAGGGCGCCTTCCTCAACCAGCGGCGAAACCGACGGACCCTGCGCCTTGGTTTCGAGACAGGCGCCAGAGCGCCTTCCTCAACCAGCGGCGAAACCGACGGACCCTGCGCCTTGGTTTCGAGACAGGCGCCAGAGCGCCTTCCTCAACCAGCGGCGAAACCGACGGACCCTGCGCTGTGGTTTCGAGACAGGCGCCAGCGGCGGACCCTGGTTGCGGAGGGTTGCGCTGGCAACCGTCTCGAAACCCCGGCCGCACCGGGACGGGCGAACCTCACCGCCTAGGCTGAGCGCCGTGAAGACGTTCGAAGGGCTCTGGGACGAGCTGAGCGAGAAGGCCCGGACCCGGCCCGAGGGCTCCGGCACCGTCCAGCAGCTCGACGCCGGCGTGCATGCGATCGGCAAGAAGCTGGTCGAGGAGGCCGCCGAGTCCTGGATGGCAGCCGAGCATGAGGGCAAGGACCGCGCGGCCGAGGAGATCAGCCAGCTGATCTACCACGCGCAGGTGCTGATGCTGGCCTCCGGCCTCACCCTCGACGACGTCTACGCCCACCTCTGAGAGATCCCATGCCGTTGCTACGAATCGCCATCCCCAACAAGGGGTCGCTGTCCCAGGCGGCCACCGAGATCCTGCGCGAGTCCGGCTACCGGCAGCGCTCGGACTCCAAGGAGCTGACGCTCACCGACGCCGAGAACGGCGTCGAGTTCTTCTACCTCCGGCCCCGCGACATCGCGCTGTACGTCGGCGAGGGCACCCTCGACGTCGGCATCACCGGGCGCGACCTGCTGCTCGACAGCGGCGCCAAGGCCGACGAGGTGATGGCGCTCGGCTTCGGCCGGTCCCGCTTCCACTTCGCCGGACCCAGCGGCGTCTTCCACGACGTCAGCGACCTGGCCGGCCAGCGCGTCGCGACCTCCTACACCGGCGTCGTACGACGGTTCCTCGAGGAGCGCGGCATCGACGCGACCGTCACGCGACTCGACGGCGCCGTCGAGACCAGCATCCAGCTCGGCGTCGCCGACGCGATCGCCGACGTCGTCGAGACGGGTAGCACGCTGCGCGCGGCGGGCCTCGAGACGTTCGGCGAGGTGGTGCTGGAGTCCGAAGCGGTGCTCGTGACGCGCGCCGGGTCCGACCGTCCCGACGGCTTCGAGGTGTTCCGCCGCCGAGTCGAGGGCGTCCTGGTCGCGCGCAGCTACGTGATGATGGACTACGACATCGAGTCCGAGCGCATCGACGACGCGGTGAAGCTGGCACCCGGCCTCGAGGGGCCGACCATCTCGCCGCTGCGTCGCGAGGGCTGGGTGGCCGTCCGGGTGATGGTGCCGCGGGCGGGGTCCCAGCGGCTGATGGACGACCTCTACGACCTCGGCGCCCGGGCGATCCTGCTCACCGACATCCATGCCTGCCGCCTCTGAGGGCCTGGTCGCCCTGCCGCACACCTGGCGACCGCTCGGCGTACGCCTCGCCGCCTCGTTCTTCGGCGCCATGTTGCTGATCCTGTGCCTCTTCGCGTGGTTCGGCTTCGACCAGGAGACGCGCGACAGGTTCACCGTCTTCCAGCGCGGCACGATGGTCGTGCTCGCACTGCTCGCGTTCGCGTGCGGACACGCCCTGGCCCGCTCGCGGGTGGTGGCACGAGCCGACTCGCTGCTCGTGGTCAACGGCTACCGCCAGCGCCGCTTCGAATGGGCCGAGGTCATCGCCGTGCACCTGCCGCCGGGCGCCCCGTGGGCCGTGCTCGACCTGGCCGACGGCACGACCGTGCCGGCGATGGCGATCCAGAGCTCGGACGGCGATCGCGCCAGGAGGGCCGCCGGCGAGCTGCGCGTGCTCGTCGACCAGCCGCACTGACCCGCGTCAGTCCAGCGCGCGAATGCCCCACGACGCCGAGAACTCGCCGCCGGGTTCCAACGTGGCCACGCCCTCGCCCGACGCGAACGCGTTGGCCGGAGCGGTCATCGGCTCCACGGCGAGAGCACGGCGGGCGTACTCCGGCACCACGTCGGCCGTGTAGAGCTGCAGCCAGGCGTGCTGCTCGTCGACCCACAGGGCGACTCCGCGTCCCGTCGCGGCATCGCGCACGAGCACCGTGGCAGTGCCGTCCTCGTCCCGGTCGAGGTCGGTGAAGGCGTCGTCGAGCTGCGTCTGCCGGATCGGCCGGGCCACCCTGAAGTCGTACGCCGTGCCCTCGACGTCCTCGTGGCCCACCGGGATCAGCCGGTCGTCGACCAGGCACCGGCTCGAGGCCGGCAGGGTGAGCTCCCAGCCGTCGACCGGACCCGCGCCGACGCAAAGGTACGGGTGCGCGCCCGAGGCGTACGGCGCGGGGGAGTCGGCGAGGTTCGTGGCCGACTGGGTGACGGTCAGACCGTCGGCCGAGAGCACGTAGTGCACGCGCAGCTCGACCAGCCACGGGTAGCCGGTCTGCGCCATCAGCCGGTGCACGAGCGAGACGGAGTGCGGCGCGTGCTCCTCCGGCGTCCACGACACCCAGCGCGCCAGCCCGTGCGAGGCGTGCCCGCGCTTCGGCTCGGTCAGGGCGAGCTGGAGCTCTTGGCCCTGCCACGTGTAGCGGCCGTCGCGCAGGCGGTTGGGCCACGGCACCAGCAATTGTCCGCGGCCACCGGTCGACATCGCGTCCTCGTCGAAGCCGTCGACGACCGGCTCGCCGCGGTGCTCGAGCACCCGCAGCGCGGCGCCGCCCTCGGTCACGACGGCGCGGTAGCCGCCACCACTGATCTCGAACTGGTCTCCCGACGGCGCCACCATCCGGCCATGCTTTCACTACCGTGACGCCATGCCCTTCGACGTACGCCGGCTGGACGACGCCGATGCAGCCGACTTCGCTGCGCTGTCAGCGGCCATCGAGGCCGACCACCCGACCAACCTCCAGCTCTCGGCCGAGGAGTTCGTCGAGATCCGCGAGCTGGCCGGTGCGGTGGTCGAGGGCGCGTACGACGGCGGCGAGCTGGTCGCGTGGAGCGGATACCTCGCGCAGGCACCGCAGGACGGCGGCCGGCGGATCCAGGTCATGGGCGACGTGCACCCGGCGCACATCGGCCGCGGACTCGGCACCTTGATGGGCGCCAGGGCCCTCGATGCAGCCCGGGATCGACACGTCATCGACGGCGGCGGCCTGCCCGCGACGTACGTCACGCGGATGGCGGCCGGACGCGCCGACCAGGCCGACCTGCTGAGGGCGTTGGGCTACCGGCCGGAGCGCTACCGTTTCACGATGGTCGCCGCGCTCGACGGGCTCGAGATCCCGGCGATCAGCCACGAGGGCTACGACCTGGTGCCGTTCGACCCTGCGGACTCCGAGCTCCTGCGGGTCGCGCACGAGGCCGCCTTCGCCGACTACCCGGTGCCGAGCGCGATGGCGTCGGACGTCTGGGACGGCTTCATGATCCGCGCCCGGCATGCCCGGCACGGCCTCTCGTCGTGGCTGCGCAACCGCAGCGGCGCCGTGGCGGCGTACCTCTTCACGCACGAGTACGCCGTGCCGCTGTCGGGCAACACCGACGGCCGCGAGACCTACGTGCCGTACCTGGGCACGCTGCCCGAGCACCGCGGCCGCGGCCTCGCGAGTGCGCTGATGAGCCACACGCTGTCGGCCGCGCGCGAGCAGGGCGTGGCCCGGATGAGCCTCGAGGTCGACGCCCACAACCCCACCGGCGCGCTCGGGTTCTACGAGCGGGCCGGCTTCCGCACGGTCGCGAGCTTCGACGAGTGCACGATCAGCGAACCTCCGGTGGCCTGACGCCCGTCCCGTCGAGTACGACGTCGGCCCGGTCGCGCGTGCCGTCGGCGGCGTGCAGGGCGTCCTCCTCGACCATCCAGCGGCGCCAGTGCGGCGCCATCGCCTCGCCGTCGCGCTCCAGGCCGCGGGCCAGCCGCAGGTCCACCGGCGCCTCGACCCAGGCGAGCACGGTGATCAGGTCGGCGACCGGGGGGGCACCCGACCCGACGCCTTCGACGACGAGCAAGGGCGCCGGCTCGACGGCGTGCTCCTCGGCCCAGCCGTCGGCGTGCCAGTCCCACCGGCGCCAGGAGCCGGTCCGTCCGGCGGCGACGGGCCGCAGCATCGCGTCGATCGTGGCGGCCAGGTCGGCCAGTCCGCTCCACCCCTCGAGCAGCTCGTCGGTGTGCACGACCTCCGCGCCGGTGAGCGCGGCGATCTCCTGCGCGAGGGTGGTCTTGCCGGAGCCGGCCGGACCGTCGACACAGATCAGCCGGCCGTCGTGCAGGGTCGGCGCCCGTGACAGCGTCGTCGCGACGACCACCTCGGCGTCAGAAGGCATGCCCCACGCCGCGGTAGGTCGGCACCGACTCGGTGATCCGGTTGCCGCGCACCAGGTGCACCTCGGTGGCGTGCTCGAACAGCTCACCGGACTTCGCGTGCCGGAACCACACCAGGTCGCCGATCGACAGCAGCGCGGCCTGGTGCCCGGTCAGCGGCGTCTGCACCTCGCCGGCACCCTCGAGTCCGGTCAGGTGGAGGCCCGGTGGGGCCCACGGGATCGGCGCTCGGTCGTCGCCGACGGGCCCGCTCGCGACCAGGCCGCCGCCGTGGACCGTGGCGATCTCGCGACTCGGCTTGCGGGTCACCGGCAGCCCGAAGTACGCCGCCGGCCTCGGCTCGAACGACTGGTAGTGGTCGAACAGCCCGGGCACCAGCAGTCCCGAGCCCGCGGCCACCTCGGTCACCTGCCGGGTCGGCGGCGCTGGTCTCGACCGAGCCCGAGCCGCCGGCGTTCCAGAACTCCAGCGGGCCGTACGGCGCCAGCGCCTCGGCCACCTCCTGCCGCCGCGCGGCGAGCTGGCTGACGGACGCCTGCTTGAGACGGCGTACGACGAGGGACTTGGCGCGCTGACCGGGAACGTCGTCCGGCACACCGGCCACCTGACCCTCGTAGGTCATCACGCCGACGAGGTGGAAGCCGCCACGCCGCTCGATCACCTTCGCCAGTGCGGTGACCGAGGGGCCGTCGTACAGGGGGGAGCGCTTGGGGCCGACATGCTGGCGACCGAGGCGCAGCCCGGCGTCGACCTCGATGGCGAGGCGCACCGGCACCGCCTTGGACGAGCGCACCGAGTCGACCATGTCGAGGTGGGCGACGTCGTCGACCATGAGGGTGATCGCCGAGGCGGCCGATGGGGAGGCGACCAGCTCGGCCAGCGCCCCGCGGTCGACGGTCGGGTAGGCGACCACGATGTCGTCGCTGAGGCCGGAGTCGTGCAGCCACAGCGCCTCGCGCAGGGAGTAGGCCAGCACGCCTTGGAAGCCGGGCTTCTTGAGCGCCCGCCTGATCAGGTCGGGCACCCGCAGCGACTTGGACGCGACCCGGATCGGGGTGCCGGCCGCTCGCCGGACCAGGTCGGCCGCGTTGGCGTCGTACGCGTCCAGGTCGACGACCATCAACGGCGTGGGCAGCGGCTCAGGGTGGCCGGCGACGGCCTCGCCGAGCCTGCGCCAGAGCTGGTTCAGGCCGACATACGCATGCCCCATCAGGAGATGCCGCGCTTGCGCAGGATGGCCTCGATGTCGGCCAGGTCGTCGTCCATCACCGCGGGCTGCTGGTCGGCCTGGCTGGACTTGTTGAGCCGGCGCTTCTCGGTGGGGGCCCGGCCGTCGGCCTGGGGCTTGCCTCCGCGGCCGCGCTCACGCAGCCCGGTCGAGACCATGAACAGCAGGAGCGACATGCCGCCGAGGGCGACACCGGCCCAGACGACCGGGCTGAAGACCAGGTGCGTTGCCCAGTCGGCGACCGACTGGCCGATCTCGGTGACCATCTCGAGAGTGCCCGTCATGTACGCCGCGGCGGGCAGCAGCGTGAAGCCCGCTCCGCGCAGCCCGGAGGCCACGCCGCGATTGCGGAACGCGTAGACGGTCCAGAGGATGCCCAGCAGTGTCAACGTCGCGGTCAGGGCCGCCCAGGTTGCCTCACTCACGCCTCAAGACTCCCACACGGGTGGGGAGCAGACACGCTCCCGGACGTTGGGGGAGACTCGGCGTGTGGACGACCAGCGACGGATCCCCGATCCCGGCTTCCCCGACGACGACGGGTCCGCCGACCCGATGCTCGCCGCGGCCCTGGCGGCCGACGACGGCAGTCCCGGTCGGGGCATCGACGTGCTGTCCGCGCTCGTGGCCAGCCGGCTGCTGGTGCCGGTGGTCGCCCTGCTCGGCGAGGTCGAGTACGACGACGCCGGTCTGGCCCACGACAAGTCCAGCGACATGGCCGCCGTACTCCTCACCGGGGCCGACGGACGCCTCGCCCTCCTCGCCTTCACCTCCGCGGCGAGCCTGGCCGCGTGGGACCCCGACGCCCGACCGGTGCCCGTCACCGCCCGCACCGCCGCCCTCTCGGCTCTGCAGGAGGAGGCGGCCGCGATGGTGGTCGACGTGGCCGGTCCGCACCGCTTCGTCGTCGAGGGCGACGACCTCACCGCCGTCGCCGCCGGCTGGACCCTGACCCGGGCCGGCGACCGGGCCGCCTGGCTTACGGAGGGCGGTCCCGATGGAGCTTGACGACCTCACTCTCAGCGACACCGTGCGGGCGCAGCTTGCCGTCACCGGGCAGACCACCAACCTGTGGCCGCTGCTGGTGAACAGGGAGCGCGCGGTCGTCGCCGTGGACGACGAGGGTCTCCGGGTGTTCGGCACCGACGCCGGTGTGACCGAGCACCCCTGGTCGGAGGTCGCTGAGGTGCGCGTCGAGCAGATGGCGCTGTGCGTCCTGATGCCCGGCGACCCGACCCCCGTCCGATATCCCCTGATGCGCATCGGTGACCGACGCGCACTGGCCGAGGCCATCGCCGCCGGCGGCGGGCCCATCGTCGCGGCGCCCGTGCCCGCGATGCGCGTGGCGCCCGAGGCCCCGGTGGATCGGGTTGCCTCCGGCACGGCCCGGAGCCTACTGGCCAGCGCGTTCGTCTCCGGTGTGGCCGGCCTGCTCGTCGGCTGGAGTGTCATCGGCGTGGCCTGGTCGGACGACGAGGAGAACCCGGTCGTCGTGCTCCTGGGCATCGCGGTCGCGACGTTCGGCGGCTTCGCCCTGCTGCTCGCGGTCATCGGCTGGGGCGTCATGCTCGGCAGTCGCGCGATCCGCGACGACTGACCGACGCGCGCCGGTACGTTGTTGATCGGGGTGTGAGGAGCGTCGGCGTGGGTCGCAGGTCGAGGTGCGAGGCCGGCCCCGCTGGTTGACGTGCGGGCCCAGGCCCGCTGGTTGAGGTGCGAGCGCAGCGAGCCTCGAAACCAAGGGGCTCACAGGCCGGCGTGGGTCGCAGGTCGAGGTGCGAGGCCGGCCCCGCTGGTTGACGTGCGGGCCCAGGCCCGCTGGTTGAGGCGCGAGCGCAGGCCCGCTGGTTGAGGTGCGAGCGCAGCGAGCCTCGAAACCAAGGGCTCACAGGCCGGCGTGGGTCGCTGGTTGAGGTGCGAGGCCGGCCCCGCTGGTTGACGTGCGGGCCCAGGCCCGCTGGTTGAGGTGCGAGCGCAGCGAGCCTCGAAACCAAGGGCTCACAGGCCGGTTCGATCTGAGCCCGGAATGTCGGTGGTCCCTGATTGGCTTCTCTGTATGGCGATCACCACGGGCGAGCTCCCCGACACCGCATCCGCGGTGCTCGCGTTCGCGCGCTCCCGCCGTGCCATTGCTGATCGCGCCGAGGCGGAGCTGTTGGTGGCGGCGTGTGAGTGGGCCGACCTGCACCCTGCGTCGTCGGTGGACGATGGGGCGGCGTTCCTGCTGCCCGGTGGGTCCGAGCACGAGGAGCCGGTGGCCGGCCCGGGTGTCCCGTTGGTGGCGGAGTTCTGCATCGCCGAGGCGCTGTCCTGAGGAGGGCCGCCAGGCCCGTCTCGAAGGGTCGGCGCGGTGCTGGGCATGTCGACGGTGTCGGCGAAGCACCTGATCGGTCAGGCCCTCGAGCTACGACACCGGCTCCCACGCCTCTGGCGTCGGGTGCAGGGCGGGGATCTGCCCGCGTGGCGGGCCAGGCGGGTCGCGGAGACCACCATCCACGCCGGACTCTCACCCGAGGCCGCGGCGTACGTCGACGCCCAGCTCGCCCCGTACGCCCACCGCACCTCCGCCTCGGCGGTCGATCGGCTGGTGGATGCCGCGATCGTCCGGTTCGACCCCGACCGCGCAGCGGCCGAAGCGCGCGTGGCTGCGGATGGTCGGCACGTCACGATCCAGGAGGGGCAGGTCTCCTTCGCCGGCACCATGCGCATCACCGCGGAGCTCGACCTGGCCGACGCCCTCGACCTCTCAGCGGCCGTCACCCACGGTGCAGAGCAGTTGAAGCAGCTCGGGTCCGAGGAGCCGCTGGATGCCCGACGGGCGTCCGCGGTCGGCGAGATGGCCCGACGCCAGCTCTCGTTCGACCTGGTCGCGGGCTTCGAGACAGGACTTCGTCCTTCCTCAACCAGCGAGGCGGTGCCGTTGGTCGCGGGTTTCGAGACAGGACTTCGTCCTTCCAGCGAGCGCCTTCCTCAACCAGCGACGCGGTGCCGCCGCTGGTTGAGGAGGTTGCGCAGCAACCGTCTCGAAACCAAGGCCCGGCACCCGTTGCCCGGCGGGTGGTCCTGCACGTGCACCTGACCGAGGGCAATCCGGTCGCCCGGCTCGAGCGCGGCGACCTGACCACGATCGACCAGATCCAGCACTGGTGTCAGCAGTCCCGCACCCAGGTGACGGTGAAGCCGATCCTCGACCTCGACACCGAGATCGTCTGCGATGGCTACCAACCCTCACCACGCCTCCGCGACCAGATCATCCTCCGTGACCGCACCTGCGTGATCCCGTGGTGAACCCGCAACGCCCGAGTCTGCGATCTCGACCACATCGTCCCCTGGGAAGCCGGCGGTGCTGGTGGTACCAGCCCTCCCCGCCGTCCGCGCCGGGCATGAATCGGAGCGTCTCGACGTGGCCGTCGATCGCGAGCGGCTCGGGGACGCAGTCGAGCCCCTTGGCACGGAGGTGCCTGAGCAGGCCGTGCACGGTTGCGGTGCCTGGACCAGCTGGCCGGCCCACCACGTCGGAGTCGATGCGGACCGGGCGATGCCGTGCATCGGCGCGCACCGCCCTCCCGACCGCGTCATCGCTGTCGTCCGCCATCGGCTCGGGCTGTGACGGTCTCGCGACGTGAGCACCCCATTTCGCCCGGCGACGCCTGAGCGTCCGCGGCCTAGGCGCAGATCGGCTTCTATTCTCAGACCGCAGAGCTCTGCTCTCAAGACTCCGTCGCGGGTGTCCAACGCGCGCAACTGGCCCGGTGCCGGATGGGCATGGCCACCTGCCCGGCCTCGTCGCAGATGCGTTGCAGCACCGAGCGGGCCGAGCTCAGGAACTCCTCGCGCTCCGAGGGGGCCATCGCGATGGCCATCGACGTGGTGGCGAGGTTGGCGGCCCTGTGCTCGGGCGTCAGGTCCCACACCCAGTCGAACTGCGCGAACTCGAGCTCGTCCACGGCTGCGAGAGGGAGTCGCTGCGCGATCGCGTCACTCTCGCCCTTCGTGTCGCGGTCGTACATGTCCGGCGCCCCCGCGAGCTCGACCTCCCAGGCCTCGACCGGCTCGGCCACCAGGTTCCACACCAGACCGAGCCATCCGCCGGGCCTGAGCACCCGTCGCACTTCGTCCATGGTGGCCCTGGCATCGAACCAGTGCCAGGCGTCCGCGACCAGAACGGCATCGACCGATCGGTCCTCGACCGGGAGCGCTGTCGAGACGCCGCCGTGGCACCGAGCACCGGGGTGGTTGCGGGCGAGGACGGCACGCATGCGGGAGTCGGGCTCGACCGCGTCGACCGACAAGCCACGCGACAGCAGGTGCGAGGTCAAGCGTCCGGTGCCGGCTCCGATCTCGGCCACCCGGGCAGGAGCCGGTGGAGCGAGCCACTCGACGGCGGCCGGTGGATAGCTCGGACGCCAGCGGTCGTACTCCTCGGCCATCTGCCCGAAGCTCAGCGCCCTCGACTGGTCGATCACCCTCAGCACCGTACAGACCCACGCCGGTGGTCCGGCGTACGCGTGAGGGAGCATGGCGCCATGACGGCGTACTGGGTCAGCATCTACCGCGAGATCACCGACGAGGCGAAGGTGGCGGCGTACGCCGAGCTGGCCGGGCCCGCGCTCACGGGCGCGGGAGGCAGGTTCGTCGCACGCGGGGTGCCGGAGCAGGTCTACGAGGCCGGTGAGGAGACGCGGACCGTGCTGATCGAGTTCGAGTCGGTGGAGGCGGCCCGGGCGGCGCACGAGACGCCGGCATACAAGGAGGCGCTGGCCGCCCTCGACGGCGGCGCCGTGCGGGACTTGCGCATCGTCCCCGGGGTCGACTGAGCGATTAGGACACCGAGGGAATGCTCAGGTAGTCTTCGGCGTTGTTCAACCACCAAGCGGAGGCGAGCTCCCAGCGCCCCCCACCCGCATCGATCGCCGATCTCTCACGAGTTCACAGATCGTCGGGTCCGGTCCGAGGCAGTGCGACCCGTCGCACCACCTCGAAGCGTGTTCCCCATGTGGGGTGTGCACGGTGACTGGCTTCCGCGAGGTTCCGCGGGAGCCATCGTTGCATTTCAGGGCGAGTCCGGTTCCCGTCCCACCACCCATGGAGGACACATCAGCACCGAGCTGCGAATCAACGACCGGATCCGGGTACCCGAGGTCCGGCTCGTCGGACCCAACGGAGAGACCGTTGGCATCGTGCCGACCGATCAGGCGTTGAAGCTTGCCCAGGAGGCCGACCTCGACCTCGTCGAGATCGCGCCGCAGGGGCGACCCCCGGTCTGCAAGCTCATGGACTACGGGAAGTTCAAGTACGAGAACGCCCAGAAGGCCCGTGAGGCACGCCGGAACCAGACGAACGTGATCATCAAGGAGATGAAGCTTCGTCCCAAGATCGACGCGCACGACTACGAGACGAAGAAGGGCCACGTGGTCCGCTTCCTCCGTGCCGGCGACAAGGTGAAGATCACGATCATGTTCCGCGGACGTGAGCAGCACCGCCCCGAGCTGGGCTTCCGGTTGCTGCAGAAGCTGGCCGAGGACGTCACGGAGCTGGGCTTCGTCGAGTCCGCGCCCAAGCAGGACGGCCGCAACATGATCATGGTGCTCGGCCCGCACAAGAAGAAGGCCGACGCCCGCGTCGACATGCAGGCCGACAAGGACACCAAGGCCGCCGAGCGCGCCGCTGCCGTCGCCGACGAGCAGGCCGAGCGCGAGGCCGCGCACGCCGCCGGCCCGGTCGCGAAGAAGAAGGCCCGCGGTCGGTCGGAGAACCTGGACCCGGAGATCGAGGCGTGACGAAGTCACGGCTCGATCGACCAGATCGCTGGCGACGGAGTCGACAGGCGTAGCCCCCAGCCATTCCAGGGTCACGGACGCAGGTGTAGCGGCCGTGGCCACTGGCCCACGACGTACCGAAGTAGAGAGAGCAGAGACATGCCGAAGAACAAGAGCCACTCCGGTGCCGGCAAGCGCTTCCGCGTGACCGGCACGGGCAAGATCCTTCGCGAGAAGGCTGGCAAGCGCCACAACCTCGAGAAGAAGGCCTCCAAGGTCACCCGTCGCATGACGGGAACCGTCGAGGTGTCCAAGGCCGACACCCCGCGTGCCAAGAAGATGCTCGGCCTCTGAGTCACCCGATTCACGCCAGCCGCACCCCCTAACGTTTTGTTGAGCAAGGAGTAAAGAAATGGCACGCGTCAAGCGGGCAGTCAACGCCCAGAAGAAGCGCCGGGTAGTCCTCGAGCGCGCCGCCGGCTACCGCGGTCAGCGCTCGCGCCTCTACCGCAAGGCCAAGGAGCAGGTCACCCACTCGCTGGTCTACAGCTACAACGACCGCCGCAAGAACAAGGGCAACTTCCGCAAGCTGTGGATCCAGCGCATCAACGCCGCCGCCCGCGCGCAGGGGATGACCTACAACCGCTTCATCCAGGGCCTGAACCTCGCCGGCATCGAGGTCGACCGCAAGATCCTCGCCGAGCTGGCCGTCAACGACGTGGCCGCGTTCAACGCGCTCGTCGAGGCCGCCAAGGCCGCGCTGCCCGACGACGTCAACGCGCCCCGGGCCGAGGCCTCCGCCTGACCTGCGCCGTTCGCCTCTCTCGCCCCCGCCATCCACGAGGTGACGGGGGCGAGGTGCGTCTGGGGACAGTCGATACGGTGGCGCCATGAAGTTTCGATACCTCGGCAACAGCGGGCTCAAGATCTCCGAGATCACCTACGGCAACTGGCTCACCCACGGCTCCCAGGTCGAGAACGACGTCGCCACCCGGTGCGTGCGCGCGGCCCTCGACGAGGGCATCTCGACGTACGACACTGCGGACGTCTACGCCAACACGGCCGCGGAGACGGTCCTCGGCGAGGCGCTGAAGGGGGAGCGGCGCGAGGACCTGGAGATCTTCACGAAGGTCTACTGGCCCACCGGCCCCCGGGGCAAGAACGACACCGGCCTCTCGCGCAAGCACATCCTGGAGGCGATCGACGGGTCGCTGACTCGGCTGCAGACCGACTACGTCGACCTCTACCAGGCGCACCGCTATGACACCGAGACACCACTCGAGGAGACGATGCAGGCCTTCGCCGACGTCGTACGCCAGGGCAAGGCGCTCTACATCGGGGTCAGCGAGTGGACCGCCGACCAGCTCCGTGCGGGTCACGCACTGAGCAAGGAGCTGGGTTTCCAGCTCATCTCGAGCCAGCCGCAGTACTCCATGCTGTGGCGGGTCATCGAGGACGAGGTCGTGCCGGCCTCGCGCGAGCTCGGCATCTCGCAGATCGTGTGGAGCCCGGTCGCGCAGGGCGTGCTCACCGGAAAGTACAAGCCTGGAGCGGAGCTCCCGCCGGGTTCGCGGGCCACCGACGAGAAGGGCGGGGCCGACATGGTCAAGCGCTTCTTGAACGACGACGTGCTCGGCCGGGTGCAGAAGCTGGAGCCCATCGCGGCCGAGGCCGGTCTGACCATGGCCCAGCTCGCCGTCGCGTGGGTGCTGCAGAACGACAACGTGGCCGCCGCGCTCATCGGGGCCTCGCGTCCGGAGCAGGTGGGCGAGAACGTCAAGGCTGCCGGCGTCGTGCTCGAGCCCGAGGTGATGACGGCGATCGACGACGCCCTGGGTGACGTCGTCGTGCGCGATCCGGGGATGACGGCCCAGAACTCGCCGAAGACGCGTGTCGCCTGACGGAGCGGCGCCGCCGCTTGCTGCCTCGAACGCGCGGGTCAAGGCCGCCCGCAAGCTGGCCCGGCGCCCCGAACGCGCCGAGCAGGGACGCTTCCTCGCCGACGGTGTGAAGGCGGTCGAGGGTGCGCTCTCGGTCGAGGGTTGCGTGGTCGAGGTGTTCGCGACGACGGCTGCGGCTGGCCAGTACGCCGACCTGCTGGCCGCCGCAGACCACCTGACCCTCGTCGACGAGCGAGCGATGGGCGGGCTGTCGGACTCGGTGACGCCGGCTGGCGTCGTGGCGGTGTGCCGGTTCGTCGACGTACCCCTCGGCTCGCTCGAGACCGGCCGGCTCTGGGCTGTCTGCGCCGACGTCCGTGACCCCGGAAACGCCGGCACCGTGATCCGCACGGCTGACGCCGCCGGCGCCGACGCCGTGGTGCTGGCCGGCACATCGGTGGACCCGTACAACCCGAAGACGGTGCGGGCGACTGTCGGCAGCCTGTTCCACCTGCCGATCGTCGTCGAGCCCGACCCGGTGGCGGCTGTCGAGGCCGCCCGCGCCGCCGGCATGACCGTGCTCGCCGCCGCGGGTGACGGCGACGTCGACCTCTACGACGCCGACCTGTCCGGCCCGACGGCGTGGCTGTTCGGCAACGAGGCGCACGGGCTCGATCCCGCGCTCGCGGCGCTGGCCGACCAGCGCGTCTCGATCCCGATCCACGGCCGCGCCGAGAGCCTCAACCTGTCGACCGCGGCGGCGATCTGCCTCTACTCCTCGGCCCGGGCGCACCGGTCATGATCCTCATCGACCCGCCCGCGGTGCCGCACTACGGCCGGCTGTGGTCCCACCTCGCCAGCGACACGTCGTACGACGAGCTGCACGAGTTCGCGGCCGCACTGGGGCTGCCGGCCCGCGGGTTCGACCGCGACCACTACGACGTGCCCGAGGACCACTACGACGCCATGGTCGCGGCGGGTGCCCGCGAGGTGAGCTCGCGGGAGCTGGTCACGGCCCTGCGTCGGGCCGGCCTGCGTCGTCCGAAGGCCCAGGCCTGAGGCTGGCCAGCTCGGCGGCGGCATTGGCGCGGGCCGCTGCCTCCCAGTGCTCTCGCGCATACGCCGTGTGGAAGAGCGTCTCCTTCGCCAGCAGGTCGGCCAGGACCGATGCCCGGCCGGCGGCGAAGTCGTCGTCGGACACGTGGCTGTACTCGCGGCGCACCGTAGCGGCGTACTCCGCGTAGCGTGCGGCAGGTGCGGCCAGGATCGCCAGGTCGGCGTCGGAGAGTGCGCACCCGTTGGTGTCGTCGGTCTCCGGGCGGTGCGCAGCGGTGAGCCGCACGAGCCGGGCGACCTCGGCCACGTCGACCTCCGCCGGCAGCGCGCGCTCGGCCCACCGGGCCGACTGCTCCTCGTCGTCGGGGGCCCCGGCGTACACCGCGTCGTGGAACCAGGCCGCCAGCAGCACCGGCTCGCGGGCGAAGCCGACACCCGCGCCGGACAGCTCGTCGAGACGCTCGAGCACCTCGGTCAGGTGCTGCGTGTCGTGATAGGCGCGGGAGGCATCGGCGTACGCCGCGACCAGCTCGTCCCGGAGGCCGTCGTACCCGGACAGGGGCCACCACCGGGCAAAGTCGCTCATGATGGCCATTCAACCGGCTAGATTCCGAGTCGTGCCCCCGACCTCCCAGGAGTCCCTCGACCTGCTGCCAGACGGGGTCGTGATGGCCGACGCGCAGGGCACCGTCGTGGCGGCCAACCGGATGGCCAGCGGCTTCCTCGCCCGACCGATCGACGAGCTGGTCGGCCGGCCGCTGTCGGAGGTCCTCACCCTCGTCGACCAGGACGGGCGCGACTGGTTCTCCGAGAACCGGCCGTACGACGGGCTGCGCACCCGCACGGGCGTGCCCGAGCAGTCGTGGCTGCTGTCCAGCGGACTGGAGGTCCTGGTCAACGCCAGGATGCACCGGCCCGACGTGCGGTCGGCGGTCGAGACCCTCGTCATCAGCCTGCGCAACGGGCGTGGCCGGGCCCGCCTCGACCGCGAACGGTCCGACCTGGTGGCCACCGTCGCTCACGAGCTGCGGTCCCCGCTCA
This sequence comes from uncultured Actinomycetota bacterium, assembly GCA_963825755.1. GTDB lineage: Bacteria > Actinomycetota > Actinomycetes > Propionibacteriales > Nocardioidaceae > Nocardioides. Next base: position 168,612 of record CAWGUS010000008.1, read on the forward strand.
CCGGCGTCAAGGGCTTCGTGCAGGCGATGCTGAACCGCTGGGACAAGCTCAGCGACGAGCAGAAGAAGCTGATGCTCACCACCGTCAACTCCGACGCCGACCGGCTCTCAAGGCTGATCGCCGAGCTGCTCGACGTGGCCCGCATCGACACCGGACGCCTCAGCCTCTACCCGCGCGAGTCCGACGCCGGGGTGCTCGTCGCGCGCGCCGTCGACTCCGTACGGGCCGGCACTGCCCGGCCGATCGAGCTGTCCGTGCCCGACGGGCTGCCCGAGGTCTTCGCCGACCCCGACAAGTTCACCCAGGTCGTCACCAACCTCATCGAGAACGCCGTCCGCCACGGCGAGGGCACCGTCCGGGTGGCGCTGCTGCCGCTGCCGGCCGACTGGGAGTTTCCGGGCATCGAGCTGGTCGTCACCGACGAGGGCGACGGCATCCCCGAGCAGCTGCGTCGCAGGGTCTTCACGAAGTTCTGGACCGAGGGCACGAGCGGTGGCTCCGGCCTGGGGCTCTACATCGTCGGCGGTCTCGCCCGGGCGCACGGCGGCCACGTCACCATCGGCGAGGCCGACGGCGGCGGCGCCCGGGTCAGTGTCGTGTGGCCCGGCGACGACCGCCGGGGCTGACGGCGGTCTCGACACGCTCGGTGGAGCTGGCACCCGACCGACGAAGACCCGGCGGCGGCGGCCGAAGCCTCCACACAACCTTCACGAGTCGCCGCGACATCCTGACGCTCCGCGCTCCTAGGCTCCTCGTGTGAGCCAACCAACCGCGCGCCGACGTGTGCTCGTCGTCGAGGACGACCCGGTCATCAACGACGCGGTGACCCGTCGCCTCGCCGCCGAGGGGTACGACGTCACGCAGGCGTGGGACGGGCCGGCCGCCGTGGCAGCGGCCACCGAGAGCCAGCCGGACGTGCTGGTGCTCGACGTGATGCTGCCCGGGTTCGACGGGCTGGAGGTCTGCCGCCGGGTGCAGGCGAGCCGCCCGGTGCCCGTGCTCATGCTGACGGCGCGCGACGACGAGGCCGACATCCTGGCCGGCCTTGCGGTGGGCGCCGACGACTACCTGACCAAGCCGTTCGGCATGCGTGAGCTGGTCGCCCGCATCTCGGCCCTGCTGCGGCGGGTGGAGCGGGCCGGCGTGCTCGCGGCCCAGCCCGCCGGCGTACTCACCGTCGGAGACCTCACCGTCGACACGGGCACCCGCAGGGTCGTCGTGGCGGGTGCCGCGATCCACCTGACGCCGACCGAGTTCGACCTGCTGGTCTGCCTCGCGGGAGCGCCCGGCCAGGTGCTGACCCGCGAACGTCTCCTCGCCGACGTGTGGGACTGGGCGGACGCGTCGGGGACGCGCACCGTCGACAGCCACGTGAAGGCACTGCGCGCCAAGCTCGGTGCCGGCCGGGTGCGCACCGTGCACGGGGTCGGCTACGCCCTGGAGTCCCCGTGACCGGCGAGCCGCTCGGGCGGGTCACGTCGATCAAGGTCAAGCTCGGACTGCTCGTCGCGGCGAGCGTCGTCGTCGCCACCGTCGTCGGCACGCTCGGCTCGGCCGGGGGAGTGACCCCGTGGGTCGCGGTGCCCGTGACGGTGGCGGTCGCGTTGGGAGTGACGCAGCTGCTCGCGGCCGGCATGACGAGCCCGCTGCGCCAGATGACCGAGGTCTCGCGCCGGATGGCGCGCGGCGACTACTCCGGACGCGTCGACGCCTCGGCGGGTGACGAGGTCGGCGAGCTGGCCCGCACGTTCAACCAGATGGCCGCCGACCTCGGTCACGTCGACTCCGAGCGCCGGGCGCTGGTCGCCACCGTCTCGCACGAGCTGCGGACCCCGGTGGCCGCCCTGACAGCTCGTCTCGAGAACCTCGCCGACGGCGTCGAGTCGCCCGACGACGACACCCTCGGCGGAGTCCTCGACCAGGCGCGCCGCCTCGGCGGGCTCGTCGACGACCTCCTCGACCTGTCGCGCGTCGACGCCGGCGTGGCACCTTTGCGTGTCGACGACCTGCGCGTGGGGGAGTTCCTCGCCGACCTGGTCGACACCGGTACGTCGCCCGTGCGCGGTGTCACCTACGACGTCTCCGCGCCCGACGACCTCGTCGTGGCCGCCGATCCGGCGCGGCTGAGCCAGCTCGTCACGAACCTCCTCGACAACGCCGCGCGGCACAGCCCGGCAGGCGGCGTCGTGACCGTGCGCGCGGCCGGTGGTCCGGACACGTGGACGCTCGAGGTCACCGACACCGGCCCCGGCGTGCACGTCTCCGATCGCGAGCGCGTCTTCGAGCGCTACGGCACCCTCACCGGCCACGAGGGCGGAGGCACCGGCCTCGGGCTCGCGATCGCGCGGTGGGTGGCCGACCTGCACGGCGGGTCGATCCGCTTCACCGACCCCGAGGCGGGAGCCGACGGCGCCCGGGTGGTCGTGACCCTCCCGCTGTCGCCCGGCCGTCCGCGACCCGAAGGAGCACCCCCGGTGCCCGTCAGAACACCGCCGGCGCCCCAGCCCGCCCCCGTACCGGCCCCGGTGTCCCCGCCGTCGCTGATCGCCCCGCTCTTCGGGGCGTTCTGGCGCGAGGACGACCTCCCCGGCCGGCGCGACATCGTGGGCGCGGCACTCTCCGTCGGCGTCCTGGCGGGCGTCGTACTCCCGTTCAGGGATCCCGGCCTCGCCCTGTTCCTGGTGCTGGTCTCCGGCACCGCGACGCTGGCGTACGCCGCGCGGCACCGCCGCGACCCGTTCACCCTGGCCTGCCTCATCGGGTGCACGATCCTGTGCCTGCCCGTGCTCTTGCTCGACGCCGACTGGATCGCCACGCTCTGCTGGTTCGCGGGTGGCGTGCTGGCGCTGATCGGGGTGACGCGGGGGACCAGCGTGCCGTCGTTCGTGCTGGCCGGGATCTCCTGGCCGCTGTCCTCGTTGCGCGGGCTGCCGTGGTTCGGCCGGAGCCTTCAGGGCCTCGCCGGGCGGGGTAGCGCACCGGCTCTGCTCCGCACCATCGTCTGGTCGCTGCTGGCCGTCGTCGTCTTCGGGCTGCTGTTCGCCTCCGCCGACGCGCTCGTCGCGTCGTGGCTGGACGCCCTGGTGCCCGACCTCGACCTCGACGACTTCGTCGTGCGCGCCTTCCTGGCGGCTGCTGTCTTCGGTCTCGTGCTCGCCGGGGCGTACCTCTCCCTCAACCCACCCCGCACCGACCTCGCCGAACTCGGCGCGCCCCGGCCTGTGCGGCACCGCTACGAGTGGCTGGCGCCGGTGCTGCTCGTCGACGCGGTCTTCGCTGTCTTCCTCGCCGCACAGGCCACCGTCGTCTTCGGCGGCCACGACTACCTCGAGCGCACGACCGGTCTGACGTACGCCGACTACGTGCACCAGGGCTTCGGCCAGCTCACCGTCGCGACCGCGCTCACGCTGCTGGTCGTGTGGGCGGCGTCCCGCAAGGCAGCGCGTACGACACCGGCTGACCGCCTCGCGCTGCGTGCCTCCCTCGGCGTGCTGTGCCTGATGACGCTCGTCGTGGTCGCGTCGGCGCTGTACCGGATGGACGTCTACCAGGACGCCTACGGGTTCACCCGGCTGCGGCTGCTCGTCGACGTCTTCGAGGGCTGGCTCGGCCTCGTGGTGCTCGGCGTACTGGTGGCCGGCCTGCGACTCGAGGCCCGCTGGCTCCCGCGCGCGGCGCTGCTCGCCGGTGCTGCGGCGCTGGCCGGCCTCGCGGTCGTCAACCCCGACGCGTGGATCGCCCGCCACAACATCGATCGCTACGAGACCACCGGCAAGATCGACCTCGACTACCTCGGCCAGCTCTCCGGCGACGCGATCCCGGAGCTGATGAAGCTGCCCGACGACCTGCGCGACTGCGCACTGCCGGGCGGCTGGGAGAACGACGACGACTGGCTGGCCTGGAACCTCGGCCGGCAGCGGGCCCGCGACGCTGTCGGCGGCGAGCTCGCCGCCCCGCCGATCCGGTCGTGCCCGGGCGACCTCGGCGTCTCGTCGCGTAACCCGGTGGAGGTGGCAGGCGCGGCGTTCCTAGACTGACGCCCATGTCCGGCCCCAACTCCGATTACGACCCCGTCGAGGTCACCCCCCTGAAGGCCGAGGAGGTCGAGGCCGTGCGCGACGCCGCGCTCGCGGCGATCGCCGGCGCCGCCGACCTCGACGCACTCAAGCAGGTGCGGCTCGACCATGTCGGTGACCGCTCCCCGCTGGCGCTGGCCAATCGCGAGATCGGCGCGCTCCCGCCGCAGGCACGCAAGGACGCCGGCCAGCGGGTCGGGCAGGCACGCGGCAAGGTCAACCAGGCGCTCGGCGAGCGGCAGGTCGTGCTGGAGGCCGAGCACGAGGAGCGGATGCTCGTCGAGGAGACCGTCGACGTCACCCTGCCGACCGACCGCCGACCGGTCGGTGCCCGGCACCCGATCACCACGTTCTCCGAGCGCATCGCCGACGTCTTCGTGGCCATGGGCTGGGACGTCGCCGAAGGTCCCTGGGTCGAGGCGGAGTGGCTCAACTTCGACGCCCTCAACATGGGCGCCGACCACCCCGCGCGCACCATGCAGGACACCTTCTGGCTCGAGCCCGCCGACGCCGCGCTGGTGCTGCGCACGCACACGTCGCCCGTGCAGGCCCGCACGATGCTGACCCGGCAGCCGCCGATCCACGTGATCTGCCCCGGGCGGGTCTTCCGCACCGACGAGATCGACGCGACCCACTCGCCGGTGTTCCACCAGGTCGAGGGCCTCGTCATCGACAAGGGCATCACGATGGCCCACCTCAAGGGCACGCTCGACCACATGACCGAGGCGCTGTTCGGTGAGGGCATCTCGACGCGCTTCCGGCCGTCGTACTTCCCCTTCACCGAGCCGTCGGCCGAGATGGACATGGTCTGCTTCGTCTGTCGTGGAGTCGATTCCGACTCCTGCCGCACGTGTCGCGGCGAGGGCTGGATCGAGCTCGGTGGCTGCGGCGTCGTCAACCCGCGGGTGCTGATCGCCTGCGGCATCGACCCCGAGGTCTACTCCGGCTTCGCGTTCGGCTTCGGCATCGACCGGATGCTGATGTTCCGCCACAACGTCGCCGACCTGCGCGACGTCTTCGAGGGAGACGTCCGCTTCGCCCAGCCGTTCGGAGTCGAGATCTGATGAAGGCCCCCCTGTCCTGGATCCGCGAGTACGTCGACCTGCCGGCCGACGTGTCCGTGGACGACCTCACCTGGCGACTGACGATGCTCGGCCTCAAGCTCGAGGCGCTGCACAGCCCGGCCGACCAGATCACCGGCCCGCTGGTGCTCGGCCGGGTGCTGACGCTCGAGAAGGAACCTCAGAAGAACGGCAAGACGATCAACTGGTGCACCGTCGACGTCGCGGACGCCAACGGCACCGGCGAGCCGCAGGGCATCGTCTGCGGCGCCCACAACTTCGTCGAGGGCGACCTCGTCGTCGTCTGCCTGCCCGGCGCCGTGCTTCCCGGCGGCTTCGCGATCAGCGCCCGCAAGACCTACGGCCACGTCTCCGCGGGCATGATCTGCTCGGCGAGCGAGCTGGGCCTGCCCGATGACGGCCAGGACGGCATCATCGTGCTGCCTGCCGAGACGGGGTCCCCGGGTGACGACGCGTTGGGCGTGCTCGGCCTCGACGACTCCGTCATCGAGTTCGAGATCAACCCGGACCGCGCCTACGCGCTGTCCCTGCGTGGGATCTCCCGCGAGGCCGCACTCGGCTTCACGGCTCTCCGTTCAGGGACCCGGCCGCTCGCGACGTACCCGCCGCCAACGACCGGGGCTATCCGGTCGTCGTCGACGACGCCGAGGGATGCCCGGTGTTCGTCGCCCGCACGGTCACCGGCTTCCGGCCCGACGCGCCCACACCCGACTGGATGGCCCGCCGCCTCACCCAGTGCGGCATGCGACCGATCTCGCTCGGCGTCGACATCACCAACTACGTCATGCTCGAGCTCGGCCAGCCGCTCCACGGCTACGACCGCGACAAGCTGACCGGTCCGATCCGTGTGCGCCGCGCCAGCTCCGGCGAGCAGATCACCACCCTCGACGGCGTACGCCGCACCCTCGACGCCGAGGACCTCCTGATCACCGACGACTCCGGAGCGATCGGGATCGCGGGCACGATGGGTGGCGAGACCACCGAGCTGTCGGCGACGACGTCCAACGTCGTCATCGAGTCGGCCCACTTCGCCGCCGTGTCGGTGTTCCGGTCCGAGAAGCGGCACAAGCTGCCGTCCGAGGCGTCCAAGCGGTTCGAGCGCGGCGTCGACCCCGAGCTGACGCAGGCCGCCGCCGACCGGGCCGTGGCGCTGATGGTGGAGCTGGGCGGGGCGACCGACGACGGGGGAGTGACGATCGTCGGAGCGCCGCCGGCGCGCGGCCGGATCACCATCCCGGCCGACCTGCCCGCGCGCATCAGCGGACTCGACATCGACACCGCCACCGCGCAGGCCCACCTGACCTCCGTCGGCTGCGACGTCACGCTCGACGGCGACCGGCTCACGGCGGTGGTGCCGAGCTGGCGACCCGACCTCACCGACCCCTATGACCTGGTCGAGGAGGTCGTGCGCGTCGTCGGCTACGACCGGGTGCCGTCGGTGCTGCCGACCACCCCGGCCGGCAACGGTTGGACGCCCACCCAGAAGCTGCGCCGCCGCGTCGGGCTCACCTTGGCCGGCGCCGGGTGGACCGAGGCGATCAGCTACCCGTTCGTCGGCGAGGCCGACTGGGACCGGCTCGGCCTGCCGCGCGACGACCCGCGGCGTACGGCGGTGCGGATGGCCAACCCGCTGAACCACGAGGAGCCGCTCCTCACGACGACACTGCTGCCCGGCCTGCTCAAGGCGCTGGCCCGCAACATCGGCCGCGCCAACGCCGACGTCGCGCTCTTCGAGCACTCGCTGGTGTTCCGGCCGACCGGCAACGAGAAGGCGCCGATCCTCGGTGTCGACGGGCCGCCGTCCACCGAGGAGTGGGCCGCCATCGAGAAGGCCGTGCCGAGCCAGCCGATGCACCTTGCCGTGGCCATCTCCGGCCAGCGCGAACTGGCCGGCTGGTGGGGCGCGGGGCGTGACGGTGGCTGGGCCGACGCCATCGGCGCCGTCCGCGACGTGGCCCGTGCACTCGGCGTCGAGGTCGACGTCAACGCCGACGCGTCCGCGCCGTGGCACCCCGGACGCTGCGCCGCCTTCCGGATCGGTGACCGCGTCATCGGCCACGGCGGCGAGCTGCATCCGTCGGTGTGCCGGGCGTTCGGCGTGCCTGCGCGCACGGCTGTCGCCGAGGTCGACCTCGACGCACTGCTCGAGCGGGCCCAGCAGGTCGTGCCGGGACCGACCTTCTCGTCGTACCCGGTCGCGAAGGAGGACGTCGCCCTCGTCGTCGACGCCGCCGTGCCCGCCGCCGCCGTCGAGGCGGCGCTGCGGGATGGCGCCGGGGAGCTGCTGGAGTCGATCCACCTCTTCGACGTCTACACCGGACAGCAGGTGGGGGAGGGCAAGAAGTCGCTGGCCTACGCGCTGCGCTTCCGGGCCCCCGACCGCACGCTCACCGAGGCCGAGACCACGGCCGCCCGCGACGCAGCCGTCGCCGCGGCCGCGGAGCAGACCGGGGCCGTGCAGCGCACGTGACGTGAACTCGGCGTGGCCGACTCGTGCGCGAACGTTCCGACAACGGCACCGACCCTCTCGACGGTCGGTCCGCGGCGCGTCTCGCTCAGGGCACAGCGCGGGCGAGCAGCAGGAGCGGCCGGCCCAGTGACTCCAGGACGGCAGCGAGCTGGACCCAGGCGATCCCGCCCGGCTCCTGGCAGGTGACCGCCGGCATCGAAACCCGGCCAGTCGCCGAGGGCCATGGCTCAGTTGATGGGGTTGTCCACGATCGCCCGGAACGCGTCGTACGTCGCCCGGTCACCGGTCACGTCGATGCCGTCGTCTCCCGCGCGCCTCCACAGCCAGGCGTCGAGCGTGGCGGCGGGACCCGAGATCAGGCAGTCGGGCTCGACGCCGGGGTCGTCGACCACCGAGATGTCGGCCTCGTCGGCGTAGGTCGTGCCGCTGTCGGGGTCGGTGCCGGCGAAGATGCCGAGCCGCACCCACACGTGGTCGTCGGTGTCGATGCAGTCGACGCGAAGGAGCGGCTCGCCGGGGGTGAACGTGCCCCACGACGGGGTGCCGCCGAACATCACGTCGAGGGTCTCGTTCACCCCGTCGGCGGCCAGGCGGGGGTCGAGGCCCGTGACGTCGCCCGCGGTCTGCTCGGCGTCGAGCCGGTGGATCAGCGCCTCGTGCGCCTGCCTCCGGTAGATGAAGCCGACCGTCTGCTCCGTCGACCACGTCCACGCCGCGGTCGCCGGGTCGGTCGCCGCCAGGGCGTCGGTCAGCGCGGTCGAGCACTCGTCGTACAGGTCGAGGAGGTCGGGGTACGACGACGGTCGCTCGCGCTCGACCACCGCCTCGGGATCGGTCTCACCGAGCACGATCCGGCTCCAGAACCACTGGACGCCGGTGAGGTGCCAGGCCAGGTCGGCGGCATCCCAGTCGGGGCATGCGGGCACGCGTGCGGCCGGGTCGCAGCCGGTCAGGACCTCGCGGAAGCGTGCGGAGTCGCGGCGGATGTGATCGAGGTAGTCGTCGAACTCGAGTCGCGTCATGGCGTCAAACTAGGGGCGGGCACCGACAGTCGCACCTCGATAACATGAACATGCAGTCTGATGTATAGTCATGCGCATGGACGAGCCCGAGCCCGATCACGGTCGCGGTCGCCGGAGCCAGTGGCTACGCCGGCGGTGAGGTGCTGCGCCTGCTCCTCGCCCATCCGCGGGTCGAGATCGGCACGTTGACCGCCGGCAGCAACGCCGGCCAGACGCTCGGCTCGATCCAGCCGCACCTGCTCCCACTCGCCGACCGGGTCCTCGAACCCACCACGCCCGAGACGCTGACCGGGCACGACGTCGTGGTGCTCGCGCTCCCGCACGGCCAGTCGGGCGCGATGGCCAAGGCCCTGGGCGAGGACACGGTGGTCATCGATTGCGGCGCCGACTTCCGGCTCACCGACCCGGCTGCCTGGGCCACGTTCTACGGCGGCGAGCACGCCGGCTCGTGGCCCTACGGCCTGCCCGAGCTCGCCGACCAGCGCAGCCAGCTCCGCGGGGCGAAGCGCATCGCCGTACCCGGCTGCTACCCCACCGTCAGCACCCTCACCATCGCGCCTGCCCTCGCGGCCGGCCTGATCACCCCCGACATCACCGTCGTCGCGGCCAGCGGCACCTCGGGAGCCGGCAAGGCCGCCAAGCCGCACCTGCTCGGCTCCGAGATCATGGGCAACGCCAGCGCGTACGCCGTCGGCGGCGCCCACCGGCACACCCCCGAGATCGTGCAGAACCTCCGCCTCGTCCACGACGGCGACCTGACGGTCGGCTTCACCCCGCTGCTCGTGCCGATGGCCCGCGGCATCCTGGCGACGGTCTCCGCGCCGCTCGCGGGCGACGTCTCGGCCGACGACGCGCACGACGCCTACGCCAAGGCCTACGCCGACGAGCCGTTCGTCCACCTGCTGCCCGCGGGCCAGTGGCCGCAGACCCAGTCGGTGACCGGAGCCAACGCAGTCCACCTGCAGGTCACCGTCGACGCGGCCGCGCGCAGACTGGTGGCCGTCGGCGTCGTCGACAACCTGACCAAGGGCACCGCCGGCGCCGCCGTGCAGTGCCTCAACCTCGCCCTGGGCCTCGACGAGACCATGGGGCTGACGACCGTGGGAGTCGCCCCGTGAAGCTCAACCAGTTCCCCGAGACCCTGGCCGTCGTGAAGCTGCCGCCGGGCGGCGAGGTCCCCGAGTGGGCCGAGTCGTCGTCGATCTTCTCGATCACGGCCACGGCCACCGAGACCTCCCTCGTCTGCGCCGGTCGCAGCGTGCCGACCAAGTCGGTGCACCAGAAGCCGTTCACCGCGTTCCAGGTCGAGGGACCTCTCGACTTCGCGCTCACCGGCGTGCTGGTCGAGCTGCTGACGCCGTTGGCCGAGGCCGAGATCAGCGTCTTCACGCTCTCGACCTACGACACCGACTGGATCCTCGTCCCCGCGAAGGACGCCACCCGGGCCGGCGAGGAGTGGCGACGACACGGGCACGAGGTCGTCGTCGCCACTCCCGTCATCCCAGGAAAGAAGCAGAAGAAGAAATGACCGTCACCCACCCCGCGGGCTTCACGGCATCCGGCGTCGCTGCCGGCCTGAAGTCCACCGGTGCACCCGACCTCGCCCTCGTCGTCAACGAGGGCCCCACCCACGACTCCGCCACGGTCTTCACGGCCAACCGCTGCAAGGCCAACCCGGTGCTGTGGAGCCAGGAGGTCGTCAAGGACGGCGTCGTCCGCGCCGTCGTACTCAACTCCGGCGGAGCCAACTGCTACACCGGCCCCGACGGCTTCCAGACCACGCACGCGGTGGCCGAGCAGGTCGCCGAGCGCCTCGGCATCGGCGCGATCGACGTCGTCGTCTGCTCGACCGGCCTCATCGGCCTCGCCAACCCGCGCGAGCAGCTGCTGGCCGGTGTCGACGCCGCTCACGCCGCCCTGTCGTACGACGGCGGCCCGGACGCCGCGACCGCCATCATGACCACCGACTCGGTGGCCAAGCAGGTCGTCGTCGAGGGCGCCGGCTGGTCGATCGGCGGGATGGCCAAGGGCGCCGGCATGCTCGCGCCGCAGCTGGCCACGATGCTGGTCGTCATCACCACCGACGCCGTCGTGCCGGCGCCCGAGCTCGACCAGGCGCTGCGCGCGGCGACCCGGGTCAGCTTCGACCGCCTCGACTCCGACGGCTGCATGTCGACCAACGACACCGTGACCGTGATGGCCAGCGGAGCGAGCGGCATCACGCCGACCCCGGCCGACTTCACCGCCGCGCTCACCCAGGCCTGCACCGACCTCGCGATGCAGCTGCTCAAGGATGCCGAGGGTGCCGACCACGAGATCGCCATCACGGTGCTCAACGCCGCCAGTGAGGACGACGCCGTCGAAGCCGGTCGCAGCGTCGCCCGCAGCAACCTCTTCAAGGCGGCGGTCTTCGGCAACGACCCCAACTGGGGCCGGGTGCTGGCCAGCATCGGCACCACGCAGGCGGCCTTCGACCCGGCCGACCTCGACGTCGCCATGAACGGCGTCTGGGTCTGCCGGCGAGTCGACCCCCGCTGCCGACCCGGCCACGGTCGACCTCAGCGCCCGCGACGTCACCGTCACGATCGACCTCAAGTCCGGCACCGACCGGGCCACGGTCTGGACCAACGACCTCACCCATGCCTACGTCCACGAGAACAGCGCGTACTCCTCATGAACCTCGAGAAGGCCCAGGTCCTCGCCGGGGCGCTGCCCTGGCTGATGAGGTACCACGGCAAGACGATCGTCGTGAAGTACGGCGGCAACGCGATGACCGACGACGTCCTCAAGCGGGCGTTCGCCGAGGACATCGCCTTCCTCCGCTTCGCCGGCTTCAAGCCGGTGGTCGTGCACGGCGGGGGCCCGCAGATCTCATCGATGCTCGACCGGCTCGGCATCGAGAGCGAGTTCCGCGGCGGCCTGCGCGTCACCACCCCCGAGGCGATGGACGTCGTCCGGATGGTGCTCGTCGGTCAGGTCCAGCGCGAGCTCGTCGGCCTGATCAACCAGCACGGCCCGCTCGCCGTCGGGCTGTCCGGCGAGGACGCCGGACTGTTCACCGCCAAGGCCACCAACACCGTCGTCGACGGCGAGGAGGTCGACCTCGGGCTGGTCGGCGAGGTCGCGCACGTGCGCCCGGAGGCCGTCCAGGACCTCGTCGAGGCCGGCCGCATCCCGGTCATCTCCAGCGTCGCGCCCGACGTCGCCGGGGTCGTGCACAACGTCAACGCCGACACCGCCGCGGCCGCGCTTGCCGTCGCGCTCGGCGCCGAGAAGCTCCTCGTGCTCACCGACGTCGAGGGTCTCTACCGCGACTGGCCGAGCAGCAAGGACGTCATCAAGGAGATCAGCCCGGAGGCGCTCGCCGAGCTGATGCCCTCGCTCGCCAGCGGCATGGTGCCCAAGATGGGCGCCTGCCTCCGGGCCGTGCAGAACGGCGTGCCCCGGGCCACCGTCGTCGACGGCCGCGCGCCGCACGCCGTACTCCTCGAGATCTTCACCGCCGAGGGCGTCGGCACGCAGGTGCTGCCCGGCGTCGCGACCAAGGTCCGCACGGCGGGAGGAGGACGCATGAGCTGCAGGAGCGGTACGCCGCGAACATCATGAACACCTTCGGCCCCCCGAAGCTCGTGCTGACCCGCGGCCGCGGCGCGCACGTCTGGGACGACGCCGGGCGCGAGTACGTCGACCTGCTGGGCGGCATCGCGGTCAACTCCCTCGGTCATGGCCACCCGGCGATCGTCGAGGCGGTCACCACCCAGCTGCAGACCCTCGGCCACGTCTCCAACTTCTTCGCCACCGAGCCGCAGGTCGAGCTCGCTGAGCGCCTCGTCACGCTTGTGTTCGGTGGTCGAGCAGCGAGCGCCAGCGATTTCGGTGGTCGAGCAGCGAGCGCCAGCGAGCGTATCGAGACCCCGGGCAAGGTGTTCTTCTCCAACTCCGGCACCGAGGCCAACGAGGCCGCCCTCAAGCTCACCCGCCGCACCGGCCGCACCCACGTCGTCGCGGCCACGGGCTCCTTCCACGGCCGCACGATGGGCGCCCTCGCGCTGACCAGCAAGGAGGACTACCGCCTCCCGTTCGAGCCGCTGCCGGGCGACGTGACCTTCGTCCAGTACGGCGACACCGCGGCGCTCGCGGCGGCCGTCAGCGACCGCACCGCGGCGGTCGTCCTCGAGCCCATCCAGGGCGAGGCCGGTGTGGTGATCCCGCCCGCGGGCTACCTCGCCGCTGCCCGGCGTATCACGACGGAGGCCGGTGCGCTGCTCTGGCTGGACGAGGTGCAGACAGGCATCGGCCGCACCGGTCGCTGGTTCGCCCACCAGGCCGTGCCCGAGCTGCTGGACACGCCGCCCGACGTGGTCACCCTGGCCAAGGGGCTCGGCGGCGGCATCCCGATCGGCGCGACCATCGCCACGGGTGCGGCGGCCGACCTGCTCGGGCCCGGCAACCACGGAACCACGTTCGGCGGCAACCCCGTCGCGTGCGCGGCCGCCCTGGCCGTGCTCGAGACGATCGTCCACGAGGGGCTGCTCGACCACGTCGAGTTCACCGGCAAGCGGCTGGCCGACGCGATCGCCGCCGCCCCGGAGGTCACCGGCGTACGCGCCGCCGGCCTGATGATCGGGGCCGACCTCGACGCCGACATCGCGGCGGCGGTCGTCGATGCCGCTCGGGGGCGGGGGTTCATCCTCAACAACACCGGCCCGCACACCCTGCGGTTCGTGCCGCCGCTCGTGCTCACCGACGACGACGTCGACGCGTTCGCCGATGCCTGGCCCGGCATCCTCGCTGTCGCCAAGGAGTCCTGATGACCCGCCACTTCCTGCGCGACGACGACCTGTCCCCGGCCGAGCAGGCCGAGGTGCTCGCGCTCGCGGCCGACCTCAAGCGGGCGCCGTACGACACGAAGAGCCTGGCCGGGCCGCGCACCGTCTCGATGATCTTCGACAAGCAGACCCTGCGCACCCAGGCATCGTTCTCCGCCGGCATCGCCGAGCTCGGCGGCTTCCCGATGCTGGTCGACGGGTCGCTCGCCGGCATCGGCGTCCGCGAGTCGATCCCCGACGTCGCGCGCGTGCTCGGACGGCAGGCGTCGATGATCGTGTGGCGCACGAGCGGCCAGGAGCGCATCGAGACGATGGCGGAGCACGCGGGGGTCCCGGTCGTGAACGCGCTCACCGACGAGTTCCACCCGTGCCAGCTGCTGGCCGACCTGCAGACCGTGCAGGAGCGCCTCGGCCCGCTGGCCGGCGTCACCGCCACGTTCCTCGGCGACGGGTCGTCCAACATGGCGCACTCGTGGCTGCTCGCCGGCGCCACCGCGGGCATGCACGTGCGCATCAGCGGTCCCGACGGCTTTCACCCCAGCGCCGACATCGTCGACGCGGCTACGGCCCGGGCCACCGCGACCGGCGGCAGCGTCACCGTGGAGGCCGACCCGACCACGGCGTCCACCGGCGCCGACGTGCTCGTCACCGACACCTGGGTGTCGATGGGCCGAGAGTCCGAGTCCGACCAGCGGCTCGGCGCGCTGCCGTCGTACTCCCTCACCCAGGAGCTGCTCGACCTCGCCGCCCCCGGCGCGATCGCGATGCACTGCCTGCCCGCCTACCGCGGCAAGGAGATCGCCGCCGAGGTCATCGACGGACCCCGCAGCGTCGTCTGGGACGAGGCCGAGAACCGCCGGCACGCCCAGAAGGCGATCCTCACGTGGCTTCTCCAGCAGGAGGGGTCGCCGTGAGCGGCACCGCGCAGAGCCCGGTCACCAAGAACGCCCGGCACCAGCAGATCATCGACCTGGTCTCCCGCCACGAGGTGAGGTCGCAGACCGAGCTGGCCGACCTGCTCGGCGACCGCGGCGTACACGTCACGCAGGCGACCCTGTCGCGTGACCTCGTCGAGCTGGACGCCGTCAAGGTGCGTGCCACCGGCGGTGCGCTGGTGTACGCCGTCCCCGGCGAGGGCGGCGACCGCAGCCCGGCGGGGCACGAGACCACCGCCGCCGCGACCACGCGGCTCGCCCGCCTGTGCGCCGAGCTGCTCGTCAGCGCCGAAGCCTCCGCCAACCTCGTCGTGCTGCGCACGCCCCCCGGCGCGGCCCAGTTCCTGGCCTCGGCCTTCGACAAGGCCGAGCTCGCCGGCGTCCTCGGCACCATCGCCGGCGACGACACCGTGCTCGTCATCGGCCGCGAGCCCGCCGGTGGCGACGAGCTCGCCCGGCAGTTTCCTCGCCCTCGCCACCCACTCAGCCTCCAACGAGAAGGAACCCACACCGTGAGCAAGGTCCTCACCAGCCTCCCGACGGGCGAGCGCGTCGGCATCGCGTTCTCCGGCGGCCTCGACACGTCGGTCGCCGTCGCGTGGATGCGCGACAAGGGCGCCGTGCCGTGCACCTACACCGCCGACATCGGCCAGTACGACGAGCCCGACATCACCGGCGTACCCGCGCGTGCGAAGCAGTACGGCGCCGAGATCGCCCGCTCCGTCGACTGCCGCCCCCAGCTGGTCGAGGAGGGCCTCGCCGCGCTGGCGTGCGGCGCCTTCCACATCCGGTCCGGTGGCCGCGCCTACTTCAACACCACCCCGCTCGGCCGCGCCGTCACCGGCACGATGCTGGTCCGCGCCATGCACGAGGACGGCGTCGACATCTGGGGCGACGGGTCGACGTTCAAGGGCAACGACATCGAGCGGTTCTACCGCTACGGGCTGCTCGCCAACCCCGACCTGCGCATCTACAAGCCGTGGCTCGACGCCGACTTCGTCCACGAGCTCGGCGGCCGCGCCGAGATGAGCCAGTGGCTCACCGCGCACGACCTGCCCTACCGCGACAGCCAGGAGAAGGCCTACTCCACCGACGCCAACATCTGGGGTGCCACCCACGAGGCCAAGACGCTCGAGCACCTCGACGTCTCCCTCGAGCTGGTCGAGCCGATCATGGGCGTGCGGTTCTGGGACCCCGCCGTCGAGATCGCCCCCGAGGACGTCACGGTCCGCTTCGACCGCGGTCGTCCGGTCGCCGTCAACGGCACGTCGTACGACGACCCCGTCGCGCTCGTCCACGAGCTGAACGTGATCGGCGGCCGCCACGGCCTGGGCATGTCCGACCAGATCGAGAACCGCATCATCGAGGCCAAGTCGCGCGGCATCTACGAGGCCCCGGCGATGGGCCTCCTGTTCATCGCCTACGAGCGGCTGCTCAACGCGATCCACAACGAGGACACCATCGCCAACTACCACGCCCAGGGCCGTCAGCTGGGCCGGCTGCTCTACGAGGGCCGCTGGCTGGACCCGCAGGCGTTGATGATCCGGGAGTCGATCCAGCGCTGGATCGCATCGCTGGTGACGGGCGAGGTGACGATCAGGCTGCGTCGCGGCGAGGACTACACCGTGCTGCGCACCGACGGACCGGCGTTCTCCTACCACCCGGACAAGCTCTCGATGGAGCGCACCGAGAACGCCGCCTTCGGCCCCACCGACCGGATCGGCCAGCTCACGATGCGCAACCTCGACATCGCCGACTCGCGCTCCAAGCTCGAGCTCTACGCCACCCAGCCCCTCGACGAGGGCCAGGTGCTCGTCGAGCACGGGACCCTGCTCGGCGAGCTCGAGGCCGGGGGAGCCGACCGCATCGCGGCCAACCCCGCCGCCCGCAGCGCCGAGGACGAGGCGCTCGACAACGCCGCCATGGAGTTCGGCACCGACTGAGTGCTGGAAGACTGACTCGCGTGAACGACTCACAAGCCCCGCTGCGCGTCACCGCGCGGGTCATCCCGGTCAACGCCGAGGGCGAGTGCCTGCTCCTGCTCGGCACCGACCCGGGCGACGACTGCCCGCCGTACTGGTTCACCGTCGGCGGCGGTGTCGAGGCCGGCGAGAGCCTGCAGGACGCGGCGGTGCGCGAGGCCGACGAGGAGATCGGACTGGCGGTCGACCCGGGAGAGCTGATCGGCCCGTCCCACGTCGGTCGGTACCTCGGCCGTGCGTGGCTCGTCGAGTCCCACTACTTCGTCGTACGCCGCGAGGAGGTGGCCGTGTCGTTCGCCGGTCATCAGCCCGACGAGGACGGCTACATCGTCGACTGGGGCTGGCTCACCCCCGACGCCCTCGCGGCCGACGGTCGCTTCACCAACCCGGCCCTCCCCGAGATCCTCGCGAAGGTCGTCGACGCAGCAGGAAGGACCCGATGAGCGGCACCAACGAGGGCAAGCTCTGGGGTGCCCGGTTCGCCGACGGCCCCTCGCCCGAGCTCGAGGCGCTCTCGCGCTCCACCCACTTCGACTGGCGCCTCACGCCGTACGACCTCGCGGGCTCCCGCGCCCACGCCAACGCCCTGCACACGGCTGGGCTGCTGACCGACCCCGACCACACCGAGCTGCTCCGCGGCCTCGACGCGCTGGGGGAGCGGTACGCCGCCGGCGACCTGCACCCCGACCCCACCGACGAGGACGTCCACGGGGCCCTCGAGCGGCTGCTGCTCGCCGAGGTCGGCACGGACGTCGGCGGTCGGATCCGCGCGGGCCGCAGCCGCAACGACCAGATCGCCACCCTGTTCCGGATGTTCCTGCGCGACCACGGACGCGTGGTCGCCGGCCTGGTCCTCGACCTCGTCGAGGCCCTCGCCGAGCAGGCGCACGCCCACCTCGACGTCATCATGCCGGGGCGCACGCACCTCCAGCACGCCCAGCCCGTCCTGCTGGCGCACCATCTCCTCGCCCATGCCTGGCCGCTGCTGCGTGATGTCGACCGGCTGCACGACTGGGACGTCCGGGTCGCCGGTGACTCGCCGTACGGCGGGGGAGCGCTGGCCGGCAGCACGCTCGGCCTCGACCCGGAGGCGGTGGCGCACGAGCTCGGGTTCACCGGGTCCGGTGCCAACTCGATCGACGGCACCGCGGCCCGCGACTTCGTGGCCGAGCTCGCCTTCGTGACGGCGATGGTCGGCGTCGACGTGAGTCGGATGGCCGAGGAGGTCATCCTCTGGTCGACCCGCGAGTTCGACTTCGTGACGCTGCACGACTCCTGGTCGACCGGCTCGAGCATCATGCCGCAGAAGAAGAACCCCGACGTCGCCGAGCTGGCCCGCGGCAAGGCCGGCCGGCTGATCGGCAACCTGTCCGGCCTGATGGCCACGCTCAAGGCGCTCCCACTCGCCTACAACCGCGACCTCCAGGAGGACAAGGAGCCGGTCTTCGACTCCGTCGACACGCTCGAGGTGCTGCTGCCCGCGTTCACGGGCATGGTCGCCACCCTGCGCTTCAACGCCGCCCGCATGGCCGAGCTCGCACCGCAGGGCTTCTCGCTCGCCACCGACGTCGCCGAGTGGCTGGTGCGCCAGGGCACGCCGTTCCGTGTCGCCCACGAGGTCGCCGGCTCCTGCGTACGCCGATGCGAGGAGCTCGGCATCGAGCTGCACGAGCTGACCGACGAGCAGTTCGCGGAGATCTCCCCGGACCTTCGGCCCGAGGTGCGCGCCGTACTCACCGCCGAGGGGTCGGTCTCCGCCCGGTCGGGTCGTGGAGGCACGTCACCCGCCCGCGTCCGCGAGCAGCTGACCGAGCTCCAGTCACGGGTCGGGGAAGCGCGTGCCCGCCTCGGCTGACCTGCGCACCGTGCTCTCGGGGCCGGTGCTCGACGTGGCGCCCCGGCTGCTGGGGGCGACGCTGCGCCACGGCGAGGTCGCCGTCCGGCTCACCGAGGTCGAGGCGTACGACGGCGCCGAGGACCCCGGCTCGCACGCCTATCGGGGCCGGACCGAGCGCAACGGCGTCATGTTCGGCCCACCCGGGCACCTGTACGTCTACTTCACCTACGGCATGCACCACTGCGCCAACGTCGTGTGCGGTCCCGAAGGGGTCGCCTCGGCCGTCCTCGTGCGCGCCGGCGAGGTGGTCGACGGTCTCGACCTCGCCCGCGTACGCCGCCGCACCGCCCGCGACCGAGACCTGGCTCGTGGCCCCGCGCGGCTCGCGCAGGCGCTCGGGCTCGACCTCGACCACGGCGGGGCCGACCTCGTCTGCGGACCCGTGCGCCTCGAGCTGGCCAGCGAGCCTGCGGCGGCGCGCGTCGAGGCAGGACCGCGGGTCGGACTCCGGCTGGCAGCAGACCGACCATGGCGGTTCTGGCTGGCGGGGGAGCCGACGGTCTCGACCTACCGGCCGGCCAAGCCGATCGTCGGCCGCTGAGCCCGTTGCAGGTCGCTGACCTGCACGAACGAGTGGTCCGGTACCCCGATTTGCACGGGCTCCGGGGCGTGCTGCTAATGTTCCATCTGTCGCCGCAAGCGGCTCCCACCCCCGGCTGCAAGGCCAAAATCGGTGGGTGTTGCGCGCGCTGCGACCGGAACACCTCTCCTGGCTCCTCCAAGCCGGTCAACCGAGTTGACTGGCCGAGGCAGACCCGGTAAGTTTCTGCAGGTTGTCCCGACACAAGTCCCGCGAGGGAGGCGGTCGGGTGCGTCTGATTCTTGAGAACTCAACAGTGTGTCATAGTCGACGAATTAGTTTGTTTTGCCCTTTCTGTTTTTTGGTTTGGGTTTTGTTTTTTTCGGCAATGATTCTGGCGATTGTTTTCGTTGGGGTTTGTTTGTCGGGAGCATTCTTTCGATGGAGAGTTTGATCCTGGCTCAGGACGAACGCTGGCGGCGTGCTTAACACATGCAAGTCGAGCGGAAAGGCCCACTTGTGGGTACTCGAGCGGCGAACGGGTGAGTAACACGTGAGTAATCTGCCCTTCACTTAGGGATAACCATTGGAAACGGTGGCTAATACCTGATATGACCGGTCCATGCATGTGGGTTGGTGGAAAGTTTTTGCGGTGGAGGATGTGCTCGCGGCCTATCAGCTTGATGGTGGGGTAATGGCCTACCATGGCTTCGACGGGTAGCCGGCCTGAGAGGGTGACCGGCCACACTGGGACTGAGACACGGCCCAGACTCCTACGGGAGGCAGCAGTGGGGAATATTGGACAATGGGCGGAAGCCTGATCCAGCAACGCCGCGTGAGGGATGACGGCCTTCGGGTTGTAAACCTCTTTCAGTATCGACGAAGCTGTGCCTTTTTGGGTGTGGTGACGGTAGGTACAGAAGAAGCACCGGCCAACTACGTGCCAGCAGCCGCGGTAATACGTAGGGTGCGAGCGTTGTCCGGAATTATTGGGCGTAAAGGGCTCGTAGGCGGTTTGTCGCGTCGGGAGTGAAAACACTGGGCTTAACTCAGTGCTTGCTTCCGATACGGGCAGACTAGAGGTATGCAGGGGAGAACGGAATTCCTGGTGTAGCGGTGAAATGCGCAGATATCAGGAGGAACACCGGTGGCGAAGGCGGTTCTCTGGGCATGACCTGACGCTGAGGAGCGAAAGTGTGGGGAGCGAACAGGATTAGATACCCTGGTAGTCCACACCGTAAACGTTGGGCGCTAGGTGTGGGGCCTATTCCATGGGTTCCGTGCCGCAGCTAACGCATTAAGCGCCCCGCCTGGGGAGTACGGCCGCAAGGCTAAAACTCAAAGGAATTGACGGGGGCCCGCACAAGCGGCGGAGCATGCGGATTAATTCGATGCAACGCGAAGAACCTTACCTGGGTTTGACATACACCGGAAAGCTGCAGAGATGTGGCCCCTTTTGTCGGTGTACAGGTGGTGCATGGCTGTCGTCAGCTCGTGTCGTGAGATGTTGGGTTAAGTCCCGCAACGAGCGCAACCCTCGTCCCATGTTGCCAGCAGGCCGGTTCGCCGGTGCTGGGGACTCATGGGAGACTGCCGGGGTCAACTCGGAGGAAGGTGGGGATGACGTCAAGTCATCATGCCCCTTATGTCCAGGGCTTCACGCATGCTACAATGGCCGGTACAAAGGGCTGCGATGCTGTAAGGCGGAGCGAATCCCAAAAAGCCGGTCTCAGTTCGGATTGGGGTCTGCAACTCGACCCCATGAAGTCGGAGTCGCTAGTAATCGCAGATCAGCAACGCTGCGGTGAATACGTTCCCGGGCCTTGTACACACCGCCCGTCACGTCACGAAAGTCGGCAACACCCGAAGCCGGTGGCCCAACCCTTGTGGAGGGAGCCGTCGAAGGTGGGGCTGGCGATTGGGACGAAGTCGTAACAAGGTAGCCGTACCGGAAGGTGCGGCTGGATCACCTCCTTTCTAAGGAGCACATGCCCCGCGCGCTCTCCTGGCCGTCTGGTCTTTCCTGTCTGTTGATGGGGATGTGGGAGTGGCATTGGTGGTGTTCACTAGTGGAATCGTCGATGAATCGCTTGGCCTGTTGGTGGGTCGGGGTCCTCAGTACTGCTCCTGTGTGGGTTGTCCTTCTTCGGAGGGGTGGCCTTGGTGGGGGTGTGGAACCTGGGTCTTGGTCTGTTGGTGGGCGTGGGTGGTGGCACACTGTTGGGTCCTGAAGGATCAGGCCGGGCCGTCCCGTGTGGGGTGGTGTGGTGTTGGTTGCTTCGGTCCTGCTGTTGGTTGGTGGGGTTTCCCTTCTTTGTCCCGTGTCTGCCGTGGGTGGGTGTGGGGGGTTGGTGGGGTTGTTGTTTGAGATCTGGATAGTGGACGCGAGCATCTGAACCGTCGCATGTGCCGGCTGTTGCCCTGTTGTTGTGGGGTGGGGGTTGGTGGTGTGGTGGTTTGTTTTATGTATGTATGTGCAAGACACCCCTTTTTTTTGCTGCTGCTGTTGGTTGGTGGTGGTGGGGGGTGCTGGTCTTTTGTAGTTGTGTTGTTTTGACGTTGTTGAGACAAGCTATGAAGGGCACATGGTGGATGCCTTGGCACCAAGAGCCGATGAAGGACGTAGGAGCCTGCGATAAGCCCTGGGGAGTTGGCAACCGAGCTGTGATCCGGGGGTGTCCGAATGGGGAAACCCAGCTGGAGTCATGTCCAGTTACCCGCATCTGAACACATAGGGTGTGTGGAGGGAACGTGGGGAAGTGAAACATCTCAGTACCCACAGGAAGAGAAAACAATTGTGATTCCGAGAGTAGTGGCGAGCGAAATCGGATGAGGCCAAACCATGCTCATGTGATACCCGGCAGGGGTTGTGAGTGTGGGGTTGTGGGACGTGTCTGATCGTTGCTGCCGTGATGGTGCAGAGTAAGAAATCACGAGTGAAGTTGAAGTTGGTTGGAAAGCTTTGCCGTAGAGGGTGATAGCCCCGTAGACGTAAGTTCGTGACTCTGTTGACATGTTTCCCAAGTAACACGGAACCCCTGAAATTCCGTGTGAATCTGGCGGGACCACCCGTTAAGCCTAAATACTCCTTGGTGACCGATAGCGGACAAGTACCGTGAGGGAAAGGTGAAAAGTACCCCTGGCGGGGAGTGAAATAGTACCTGAAACCATGTGCCTACAATCCGTCGGAGCGATGCCCTTGTGGTGTTGTGACGGCGTGCCTTTTGAAGAATGAGCCTGCGAGTTTGCGTTGTGTTGCGAGGTTAACCCGTGTGGGGAAGCCGTAGCGAAAGCGAGTCCGAATAGGGCGTTTGAGTAGCGCGATCAAGACCCGAAGCGAAGTGATCTATCCATGGGCAGGTTGAAGCGCGGGTAAGACCGCGTGGAGGACCGAACCCACTTAGGTTGAAAACTGAGGGGATGACCTGTGGATAGGGGTGAAAGGCCAATCAAACTTCGTGATAGCTGGTTCTCCCCGAAATGCATTTAGGTGCAGCGTCGCGTGTTTCTTGCCGGAGGTAGAGCACTGGATAGCTAATGGGCCCTACAAGGTTACTGACGTTAGCCAAACTCCGAATGCCGGTAAGTGAGAGCGCGGCAGTGAGACTGCGGGGGATAAGCTCCGTAGTCGAGAGGGAAACAGCCCAGACCATCAGCTAAGGCCCCTAAGCGGTGACTAAGTGGAAAAGGATGTGGAGTCGCAGTGACAACCAGGAGGTTGGCTTGGAAGCAGCCACCCTTGAAAGAGTGCGTAATAGCTCACTGGTCAAGTGATTCCGCGCCGACAATGTAGCGGGGCTCAAGTCATCCGCCGAAGCTATGGCATTCACGCGTGTACCCAGCGTCAGCCTTTGGGTTGGTGTTCAGGTGTGTGGATGGGTAGGGGAGCGTCGTGTCGCGAGTGAAGCAGCGGAGTGATCCAGTTGTGGACGCGACACGAGTGAGAATGCAGGCATGAGTAGCGAATCAGGAGTGAGAAACTCCTGCGCCGAATGATCAAGGGTTCCAGGGTCAAGCTAATCTGCCCTGGGTAAGTCGGGACCTAAGGCGAGGCCGACAGGCGTAGTCGATGGACAACGGGTTGATATTCCCGTACCGGCAAAGTAGCGCCCATGACGAACCTGGTGATGCTAACCATCCGAAACTCAGGTGACCGGACCCTTCGGGGCGAGGCGCCTGGGCGGAGCGTGGGACCCGAACTGGTAGTAGTCAAGCGATGGGGTGACGCAGGAAGGCAGTCCAACCACGGCGATGGTAGTCCGTGGCCAAGAGTGTAGGGCGAACGGTAGGCAAATCCGCCGTTCATGTGCCTGAGACTTGATGGGGACCCGTATGGGGAAGTGGATGATCCTATGCTGTCGAGAAAAACCTCTAGCGAGCTATGCGCCGCCCGTACCCCAAACCGACTCAGGTGATCAGGTAGAGAATACTAAGGCGATCGAGATAACCATGGTTAAGGAACTCGGCAAAATGCCCCCGTAACTTCGGGAGAAGGGGGGCCGGATCCGTCAGCACCCGTGCGGTGTGAAGCGGTGATGGCCGCAGAGACCAGGCCCAAGCGACTGTTTACTAAAAACACAGGTCCGTGCGAAGTTGTAAGACGATGTATACGGACTGACTCCTGCCCGGTGCTGGAAGGTTAAGGGGACCGGTTAGATCCTTCGGGGTCGAAGCTGAGAACTTAAGCCCCAGTAAACGGCGGTGGTAACTATAACCATCCTAAGGTAGCGAAATTCCTTGTCGGGTAAGTTCCGACCTGCACGAATGGAGTAACGACTTGGGCGCTGTCTCAACCGTGGACTCGGCGAAATTGCACTACGAGTAAAGATGCTCGTTACGCGCGGCAGGACGGAAAGACCCCGGGACCTTTACTATAGTTTGGTATTGGTGTTTGGTTCGGCTTGTGTAGGATAGGTGGGAGACTGTGAAGCATTCACGCCAGTGGGTGTGGAGTCAACGTTGAAATACCACTCTGGTCGTACTAGATGTCTAACCTAGGTCCGTAATCCGGATCAGGGACAGTGCCTGATGGGTAGTTTAACTGGGGCGGTTGCCTCCTAAAATGTAACGGAGGCGCTCAAAGGTTCCCTCAGCCTGGTTGGCAATCAGGTTTCGAGTGTAAGTGCACAAGGGAGCTTGACTGTGAGACAGACATGTCGAGCAGGGACGAAAGTCGGAACTAGTGATCCGGCGCCAGCATGTGGAAGCGGCGTCGCTCAACGGATAAAAGGTACCCCGGGGATAACAGGCTGATCTTCCCCAAGAGTCCATATCGACGGGATGGTTTGGCACCTCGATGTCGGCTCGTCGCATCCTGGGGCTGGAGTAGGTCCCAAGGGTTGGGCTGTTCGCCCATTAAAGCGGCACGCGAGCTGGGTTTAGAACGTCGTGAGACAGTTCGGTCCCTATCCGCCGCGCGCGCAGGAAACTTGAGAAAGGCTGTCCCTAGTACGAGAGGACCGGGATGGACGAACCTCTGGTGTGCCAGTTGTCCCGCCAGGGGCACGGCTGGTTAGCTACGTTCGGAAGTGATAACCGCTGAATGCATCTAAGCGGGAAGCACGTTTCAAGATGAGGTTTCCCACCGGGACAACCGGGTAAGGCCCCCAGCAGAACACTGGGTTGATAGGCCGGAGGTGTACAGCAGCAATGCCCAGCCGACCGGTACTAATAGGCCGAGGGCTTGTCCCAACACCGTACAAAACCACACAAACACACACACTGTGGTGGCCAGTACACACGCGCACACGTAACGAACACACCCCACCAGGGGTCGGTTGTTCGCGTCCACTACCCAGAAACCAAACCACAAGTTTGGAACACACCACACAACAACAGTGGACAGTGTTCCGCCAGAGTTACGGCGGCCATAGCGAAAGGGAAACACCCGGTCCCATACCGAACCCGGAAGTTAAGCCTTTCAGCGCCGATGGTACTGCACCCGAGAGGATGTGGGAGAGTAGGACGCCGCCGGACATACACTCAGAAAGAGGGATCGCCTTCGGGCGGTCCCTCTTTCGCATTTCGGCATGCCGTGGCCGTGACACTCGACGGGCCGCAAGTCATCCACAGGGAGCCGAATTCGGGCGTCGTCCACAGGCCCTCGTGTGGATGCCCGAGTATGTCGGTGACGACCGGGAGAACTGTTCTCGGAGGTGGTCACATGGACCCACGAACAGAAGGTACGGCGACCGGCGATCCGGTCCTGAACGAAGTCACCCTGCATGGACGGCTCGCCGCCGAGCCCGAGGAGCGTGAGCTGCCGAGCGGTGACGTCATCTGGACCTTCCGGGTGATCGTCGACCGACCCCCCGGTGGCCGGAGCCGGCAACGCGTCGACTCGCTGGAGTGTGTGGCGTGGCTGTCCCGGGTGCGTCGATCGGTGTCCACCTGGCGCGTGGGTGACCACGTGGCCGTCGAGGGCGCTCTTCGACGTCGCTTCTTCCGGAGTGGGGCTGCCGCGGCGTCACGCGTCGAGGTCGAGGTGACGTCCGCTCGCATCATTCGTCGCGCAGGGACCTCATGATCACGCCGACGTTGGGCTTCGGCTGGAAGGACGTCGCCTTCTCGGGCAGGAGACGATCCTGCATCAGGATGCGGCCGACCAGGTCGAAGGACGGCGCGGGCAGGAGCAACGCCACTCCTCCTTCCTCGAGCCCTGCCAGGTCGCCCAGGGCGTCGTCGATGGAGTGGTGGTAATGCGTCGGCGACACCAGCGAGAGGTGCGGCACCAGCCGGTCGTGCAGCAGCTCGACCGCGGCCCGCCCGTCGAGGTCGGGTAGGTCCAGCACGGTCCAACGAGTCAGGTCCGTTCCGACGATGATCGCCGGTGCGAGCGCACCGATGGCGTCCGCGGAGCCGGCGGTGCGGGTCGGCACACCAGCGGATCGAGCGGCCGCCTCGATGGCCTCCAGAGCGAGTCCGGGCAACACCCGGTGGATCGCGCCGAGGTGCAGCGGGGTGTCCTCCTGGTCGACCACCATCGCCAGCCCGCGGTCCCACGGGGTGCCGGGCTCGCGCTCCTGTAGGCGCAGGTAGGCGGCGTACCGGTGATGGCCGTCGGCGATCAACAGCGTGCTGGCCGCCATGCCGGCATCGATGACGTCGAGGTCGTCGGGGTCGGCGATGGTCCACAACCGGTGCCGCTGCAGACCGCGGTCGGTGTAGGCGTGGTCGGGCGGGCGGTCCAGGTGCCGGTGGATCAGGGCGCGCACCTCTGCGGGTCCGCGGTGCACGAGCAGGATGGGCGCCGGGTTCATCTGCATCTCGTGCATGCGCTCGGCCAGCTCGTCGGCCTGCCGGAGGTGGATCCCCTCGTGGGGCAGGAGCGCGCGGTCGCCCTGTCCGGTGGCGCGCGTGGACAGGTCCAGGGCGCCGACGAGGCCACGGACGGTCATGCCACCCGACGTGTACTCGTGGAGGTGGATGGCGGGCACGAGGTCGTGCTCGACGTGGCCGCGGTCCTCCCACTCGTCCAGTCGGTCGGCGACGGCCCGATAGGGTCGCGCGAAGGCACGAGCGGACGCCGGGTCTCCGACCCGGTCACCGATCAGCCGCAGCGCTCTGAACGGATGCAGACGCGGGGGCTTGGCGGGCGACGAGGGTGTCACCACCGCGCCGCGCGGTCCGCCTGAGTCCATCGGAGCATCGTAGGGGGCCGTGATCATGCAGCCAGGGAAGGGTGGCGATCCATGCTCGGACAGTCCGCAACTGCGTTGAGCGAGGTCTACGACCTCGCGATGTTCGACCTGGACGGCGTCGTCTACGTCAGCGGCAAGGCCATCGAGGGCGTGCCCGGCCGGCTCGACCGGCTGGTGGCGGCCGGGGTGCACATCGCCTTCGTCACCAACAACGCGTCGCGGACGGCTGCCAAGGTGGCCGACAACCTCGTCAAGCTGGGCGTGCACGCCAGCGCCGACGACGTGGTCACATCGGCCCAGGCGGCGGCCCGGGTCCTGCACGAGCGGTTCGGTGACGGGGCCAGGATCCTCCTGCTCGGCGGTGCCGGACTCGCCGGTGCGCTGGGCGACCTCGGGCTGGTGCCGGAGACCGACCTGGAGGCGCGCGACCTGCAAGCGATCGTGAGTGGCTACGGACCCGACGTGAGGTGGAAGGACGTGATGCGGGCCGCCGTCCTGATCCGCGACGGGCTGCCGTGGGTGGCCAGCAACGCAGACATGACCATTCCGACGGCGTACGGCTTGGCGCCGGGCCACGGCGTGCTCGTGAAGACCCTGGCCGACTTCAGCGGCGTCCGGCCCGTCGTGGCGGGCAAGCCGGAGCGGCCGCTGATGGACGAGACGATCCGGCGCGTGGGAGGCGAGCGTCCGCTGATGGTGGGCGACCGGCTCGACACCGACATCGAAGGTGCTCACAACGCCGGCATCGACTCGCTGCTCGTGATGACCGGTGTCACCGGGCTGGTGGAACTGGTGGCGGCGACACCCGAGCTGCGGCCGACGTACATCTCCGTGGACACCGGGGGCATCTTCGAGACGCACTCGGCGCCGAGGACCAGCGCCGACCGGGCCGAGCTCGACGGGTGGACGGCGCGCGTGGTGGAGGGCCGGCTCGAGGTCGACGGCAACGGCCGCGCGGACGACTGGTGGCGGGTGGTCGCAGTCGCGGCGTGGCGACACCTGGACGCGGTCGGCGCTCCCGCCGACACGTCGGCGCTGACGCCGCCCGACGCCTGAGTACGGCGACCACGTTGGGTAGCCTCAGCACCATGAGCGAGCACTCGAGCGAAGCCTTCGACGCCGTCGAGGCAACGAGCCCGGCGACCGGTGACCCGGCCGTCGATGCGGTGCTGGAGTCGCTGTCGGGGTTGGACGAGGCACCGGTGGGCGAGCACGTCCCGGTGTTCGAGGCCGCCCACGAGCAGCTGCGCCGCGCGCTCGACGCCAGACCCGAGAGCTGACGACACGGTGCCGCCACGACGGTTGCGGCTGGACCAGGAGCTGGTCCGCCGCGGGCTGGCCCGGTCGCGGGAGCACGCCAGCCAGCTGATCGCCGACGGCCGCGTCAAGGTCGGTGGCGTGGTCGCCACCAAGCCGGCCACCGGCATCACCACCGACGTCGCCCTGGTGGTGGCGGACGATCCCGATGGGGTGGAGTACGCCTCCCGTGGGGGACACAAGCTGGCGGGCGCCCTGGAGGCGTTCGCGGCGCACGGGCTCACCGTGACCGGCAAGAGATGCCTCGACGCGGGGGCGTCGACGGGCGGGTTCACCGATGTACTTCTCCAGTCCGGCGCGCGGGAGGTGGTGGCGGTCGACGTCGGCTACGGCCAGCTCGTGTGGCGGCTGCAGACCGACGAGCGTGTCGTCGTGCACGACCGTACGAACATCCGCGACCTGACCCTCGACCTCGTCGGCGCGCCTGTCGACCTCGTGGTGGGCGACCTGTCGTTCATCTCCCTGGCGTTGGTGCTGGACGCCCTCTTCGGGGTCACGGCCGACGACGGGGAACTGGCACTGATGGTCAAGCCCCAGTTCGAGGTCGGCAAGGACCGCGTCGGCAAGGGCGGGGTGGTGCGCGACCTGTCCCTGCGCGCCGAGGCGGTGCAGGGTGTCGCCGACGCCGCCGAGCATCGGGGTTGGGGGGCGGTGGCGGTGGCGACCAGCCCGCTGCCGGGGCCATCGGGCAACGTGGAGTTCTTCCTACTGCTGCGGCGCGGTCCGGCCGGGATCGGCCTCGCCGAGATCACGGCCGAGGTCGAGCGTTCGGCGGGACTGGGGGTGCCGGGTGAGAAGGTGGACCCGTGATCGAGACCGAAGTGGCTGAGCCCCGCGTGCGGCGGGTGCTGTTGCTCGCGCACACGGGCCGCCAGGACGCCCTGGACGTCGCGCGGTCGTTCATCGCTGCCCTCACCGGTCACGGCATCATCGTCCGGTTGCTCGAGCCCGAGGCGGCCGACCTCGGCCTCGAGCCGACGTCGTACGACCCGCCGCTGGAGTTCGTCGGGAGCGAGCAGGACGCCGGCTGCGACTGCGAGGTCGCCCTGGTCATCGGTGGCGACGGCACGATCCTGCGCGCGGCCGAGATCACGCGTGAGACCGGCATCCCGCTGCTGGGGGTGAACCTGGGGCACGTCGGGTTCCTCGCCGAGGCGGAGTACGACGACGTCGAGACGGTCATCGACGCGCTCGTGCGCCAGCGCTACACGATCGAGGACCGCCTGACGATCGACGTCAGCGTGCTGCGCGACGGCGAGCTCGTCACGCGCACCTGGGCCCTCAACGAGGCCAGCGTCGAGAAGGCGGCCCGCCAGCGGATGCTCGAGGTGGTCGTCGAGATCGACGGTCGCCCGCTGTCGCGATGGGGCTGTGACGGCGTCGTCTGTGCGACGCCGACCGGTTCCACCGCCTACAACTTCTCGGCCGGTGGACCCGTCGTCTGGCCCGGCGTCGAGGCCCTGCTGATGGTGCCGATCAGTGCACACGCGCTGTTCGCGCGGCCGATGGTGGTGTCGCCGACCTCGGTGCTCGCGGTCGAGGTGCTGGCCCGCACCGAGGGCGCCGGGGTGCTGTGGTGCGATGGCAGGCGGACCGTCGACCTGCCTCCTGGCGCACGCATCGAGGTCAGTCGGGGCGCCACGCCCGTGCGCCTGGTGCGCCTGCACGAGGCGCCCTTCACCGACCGGCTGGTCGCGAAGTTCGGGTTGTCGGTCGAGGGCTGGCGAGGCGCCAACGTACGCGACGGCGCAGCGCAGCGGCAGCGGCAGCCATGACGGGACCAGGGATGCTTGAGGAGATCCGGATCAGCTCGCTCGGGGTCATCGACTCCTCGACCCTGGAGCTGGGGCCCGGGCTCACGGTCATCACGGGCGAGACCGGCGCCGGCAAGACGATGGTCGTCACGGCCCTCGGGCTGCTGCTCGGCGGCCGCGCCGACACGGGTGCCGTGCGCAGCGGCGCCCGGCACGCGCGTGTCGAGGGCGTGGTCACCGCCGACGCCCTTCCGGGGCTGGCCGGTGCGGTGCACGAGGCCGGGGGAGAGGTCGAGGACGACCGCGTGGTGCTGGCCCGCAACATCTCCGCCGAGGGGCGCTCACGGGCGTGGGTCGGCGGCGCCACGGTGCCGGCGTCCACGTTGGCGTCGGTCGCGGAGCCGCTGGTCGCCGTACACGGGCAGTCCGACCAGCACCGATTGCTTCGCAGCCAGGCGCAGCGTGAGGCGCTCGACCGGTTCGGCGGGGCGAAGGTGCAGGGCCTCCTGGAGACCTGGGGCGACCTGCACGCGCGGCTGACGTCGACCGAGCACGAGCTCGAGGAGGTCGTCACCTCGGCCCGCGAGCGGGCCCGGGAGGCCGACCAGCTCCGGTTCGGCCTCGGTGAGATCGAGGCGGTGTCGCCAGAGCCCGGCGAGGACGCCTCGCTGGCTGCCGAGGAGTCGCGACTCGGCTTCGCCGACACGTTGCGGGCGGCGGCCGAGCTGGCGCGCGAGTCGTTGTCGAGTGACGAGGACGCCGTCCGACGCGCTGGCCACCACGGCGGCCGCCCGCACGGCCCTGGCCGGAGTGGCCGACCACGACCCCGAGGCCGCCGCGTTGTCCGAGCGGCTCGCGGACATCACCTACCTGCTGTCCGACGTCGCGGCCGACGTGGCGTCGTACGCCGCGCGGCTGGAGAGCGACCCCGCCCGACTCGCCTCGGTGAGCGAGAGGCGCGCCGCGCTGACGGCGCTCACCCGCAAGTACGGCGACACCGTCGACGAGGTGCTCGCCTGGTCGGCCGAGGCCTCGACCCGGCTGCTCGCCCTCGACGGCACCGACGAGCGGATCGAGGCCCTGCGAGCGCAGCGCCTGGAGCTGCGGACCGACCTGGCGGCCGCCGGCACGGCGCTGTCGGCCGCACGCACCGAGGCAGCCACCCGGCTCGGCCGACAGGTCACCCAGGAGCTGACCCTCCTGGCCATGCCACACGCCGCCGTCGACGTCGCCGTCACCCAGCACGAGGCCGGCGAGCCGGCCAACGATGTCGCGGGCGGTCCGCTCGAGGTCGGGAAGCGCTGGCTGCGAGCCACGGCGTCGGGACTCGACGAGGTCGAGTTCCTGCTCGCCGCCAACACCGGGGCCGACGCCCGGGCCCTGCACAAGGGTGCGTCGGGTGGCGAGCTCTCGCGGGTCATGCTGGCGCTCGAGGTGTCGCTGGCCGAGACCAGCCCGGTGCCGATCTTCGTCTTCGACGAGGTCGACGCGGGAGTGGGCGGCAAGGCTGCCATCGAGGTGGGCCGGAGGCTCGCACAGCTGGCCCGCACGGCCCAGGTGCTGGTGGTCACCCACCTGCCCCAGGTGGCGGCGTTCGCCGACCGGCACGTGGTGGTGGCGAAGTCGAGCGACGGCAGCGTCACGACGTCCGGGCTGACCGTGCTCGACGCCGACGAGCGCGAGCGGGAGCTGTCGCGGATGCTGGCCGGGCTCGAGGAGTCCGAGACCGCCAGGGCGCACGCGCGGGAGCTGCTCGAGGCTGCGCGTTCCGGCTGACCCGCAGAGCGGGATCGGCCGCCACGCGCGGGACCCGCACGTCCGCCGATCGGCCCGCGTCGGCTGACACGATTGCGCGGTCATGAAGATGCCTGCCCGGTCACGCCAGACCACCACCCTGCCCGGCCTGCGCGGCCCCGCCCGCGTGGACCGTCGTACCCGCACCCTCCTCCCGCGACTGCGGCCCGGAGACGTCGCCGTCATCGACCAGGTCGACCTGGACCGGGCCACGGCGCAGGCCTTCGTCGATGCCGGCGTGGTCGCCGTGGTCAACGCGTCGCCGATGATCTCCGGCCGCTTCCCGAACCTCGGCCCGGATGTCCTGGCCCGCGCCGGCATCGTCATGCTGGACCGGGTCGGCGCCGCGGCTCTGGGCGTGATCCGGGACGGCACCCAGCTGAGGCTCCACGACGGCGGCGTGTACGTCGGCGACGACGAGGTCGCCACCGGACGACTCGTCGACGACCTGACCGTGCAGGAGGAGTTGAAGGCGGCCCGCAGCGGGCTCGTCGCCCAGCTCGACAGCTTCACCCACAACAGCACCGAGTTCCTGCACCGCGAGCAGGACCTCCTCCTCCACGGCACCGGGATCCCGCGTCCGGCCACGACGATCGCCGACCGCCCGGTCGTGGTCGTGGTGCCCGGCGACAACCTGGCGGCGGAGCTTGCCGGGGTGAAGCGGTTCATCAAGGAGCAGAACCCGGTCCTGATCGCGGTCGACACCGCGGCCGACACCCTCCTCGGCGCCGGCCACAAGCCCGACATCGTGGTCGTCTCCGGACGACGAGACGACGGCGAGGGCCCCTCGGCGAAGGCCCTGCGCGCCGCCCGCGACGTCGTGGTCCAGGTCGACCGCGGGGCCGCGCGCACCGCGATGGACCGCTGGGAGCGGCTCGGGGTGCGCCCGCTGCGGTTCGAGAGCGGCGCCACGACCGAGGACGCTGCCCTGCTGCTCGCCGACTCAGCCCACGCCTCGGTGATCGTGGGGGTGGGCATGCACGCCACGCTCGACGAGTTCCTCGACCGACAGCGCACCGGACTCGCCAGCACCTACCTCACCCGGCTCAAGGTCGGCCCGCGCCTCGTCGACGCGACAGCGGTGCCCACGCTCTACTCGGGCCGGGTCCGGCCCAGGCACCTCTTCTGGGTGCTGCTGGCCGGCCTGATCGCCCTGGCGGCGGCCATCGGCACCACCCCCGTCGGCCAGGAGTGGGCCGACGCGCTGCTGGCCCAGGCCGGCGACCTGATCGACTACCTGCAAGGACTTCGCTCGTGATCACCCTGCGCCACCACATCGTCACCCTCGTCGCGATCTTCCTCGCCCTGGCCGTGGGGGTCGTCCTCGGCGGCGGTCCACTCTCGGAGGTCGGTCGTGCGGACGGCAAGGCCGCCGACGCCGACCCCGGCCTCGAGACCGCCGTGACCGCCGCGCAGCAGCGCGCCGACTTCGGCGACGCGTTCGCCGGCGGCGTCGCGGGCATCGTGTACGCCGGCCGGCTCGCCAACAGCTCCGTGTCCGTGGTGACCCTGCCCGGTGCCGACCCCGACGTGGTCGCCAGCCTCCAGGAGCAGATCGGCGTGGCCGGTGGCACCGTCGCCGGCACCTACACCGTGGGCGAGGCCCTGGTCGGCACGGGTGAGAAGTCGCTGGTCGACACGCTCGGCAGCCAGCTGATGACGCAGCAGCCCGACGGCGCCGTGAGCCCCGAGGCGACGACGTACGACCGTCTCGGTGAGCTGCTCGGCCTGGCCATCGCCACGACCAAGCCGGAGGGACAGGGCGGCGACGGCAAGGCAGCCGCGATCCTGGAGGGTCTCTCGGGCGCCGACCTGGTGAGCGGGCCCGAGGAGCAGGCCCGGCGGGCGCCTCTCGTGCTCGTCGTGGTCGGGGACGAGCCGGCGGCCGACGGCGGCGACACCATCCTGGCCGGCCTGGTCGCCGGTCTCGACCGGCAGGCTGCCGGGGTCGTGGTCGCGGGAGACCTCGCCGACGGAGCCGGCCAGATCGGCCGGTTGCGCACCGCCGGCACCCAGGCGGCGACCGTCGACGGCGTCGACACCCCCGCCGGCCGGGTGGCCGCCGTGGTCGCGCTGGTCCGCTCGCTGGCAACTCCGGGGGGTGCGTTCGGTGCGTCCGGTTCGGACGGAGCCCTCCCTCTCGGGTAGGCTAGAACTCCGTGAAGAACCCGACGCCCACCAAGCATGTTTTCGTGACCGGAGGCGTCGCCTCCTCCCTCGGCAAGGGCCTCACGGCCTCCAGTCTCGGGAACCTCCTCAAGGCCCGCGGTCTCCGCGTGACCATGCAGAAGCTGGATCCCTACCTCAACGTGGATCCGGGCACGATGAACCCCTTCCAGCACGGCGAGGTCTTCGTGACCGACGACGGTGCGGAGACCGACCTCGACATCGGTCACTACGAACGGTTCCTCGACACCGAGCTCAACCAGATCGCCAACGTGACGACCGGGCAGGTCTACTCGGCGGTGATCGCCAAGGAGCGCCGCGGCGACTACCTCGGCGACACGGTGCAGGTGATCCCGCACATCACGAACGAGATCAAGGACCGCATCCTCGCGATGGGCACCAGCGGCACCGGCAAGCCGTTCGACGTGGTGATCACCGAGATCGGCGGCACCGTCGGCGACATCGAGTCACTGCCGTTCCTCGAGGCCGCGCGCCAGACGCGGCACGAGATCGGCCGCGAGAACTGCTTCTTCATCCACGTCTCGCTGGTCCCCTACATCGGCCCGTCCGGTGAGCTGAAGACCAAGCCGACCCAGCACTCCGTCGCGGCGCTGCGCTCGATCGGCATCCAGCCCGACGCCGTCGTCTGCCGTGCCGACCGCGAGCTGCCCGACAGCATCAAGCGGAAGATCTCGCTGATGTGCGACGTCGACGAGGAGGCCGTGGTCACCGCGGCCGACGCGCCATCGATCTATGACATCCCGAAGGTGCTGCACCGCGAGGGCCTCGACGCCTACGTCGTACGCCGTCTCGACCTGCCGTTCCGCGACGTCGACTGGACCGTCTGGGACGACCTGCTCCGCCGGGTGCACCACCCGAAGGAGGAGGTCACCGTCGCGCTGGTCGGCAAGTACATCGACCTACCCGACGCCTACCTGTCGGTGGCCGAGGCGCTGCGGGCGGGCGGCTTCGCCCACGAGGCGAAGGTGCAGCTGCGCTGGATCGCCTCGGACGAGTGCGAGACCCCGGCCGGCGCCAACCGCAACCTGCACGACGTCGACGCGGTGCTGGTGCCGGGCGGCTTCGGCGTCCGCGGCATCGAGGGGAAGCTCGGCGCGCTGCAGTACGCCCGCACGCACGGCATCCCGACGCTCGGCATCTGCCTGGGCCTCCAGTGCATGGTCATCGAGTTCGCACGCAACGCCGCGGGCCTCGAGAAGGCCGGCTCCACCGAGTTCGACCCCGAGACGGTCGAGCCGGTGATCTCGACCATCGAGGAGCAGAAGAAGTTCGTCGAGGGCGCGGGCGACCTGGGCGGCACCATGCGCCTGGGCCTGCAGCCGGCCGACCTGAGCGACGGCAGCGTGGTGCGGGCGGCGTACGGCGAGGCGGTGGCGCACGAGCGGCACCGGCACCGCTACGAGTTCAACGACGCCTACCGCGACCAGCTCGAGGAGGCCGGGCTCGTCTTCTCCGGCGTCAACCCCGACCTCGGACTCGTGGAGTTCGTCGAGCTGCCGAAGGACGTGCACCCCTACTACGTCGCCACCCAGGCGCACCCCGAGCTGCGCTCGCGACCGACCCGGCCGCACCCGCTGTTCGCCGGGCTGGTGGGCGCGGCCATCGAACGTCAGCGCGAGCTGCGGTTCCCCATCGACGAGTCGGGTCTCCGGCGCGCCGACGAGGACCACGACTAGAGCTGGTCGCTAGCCGGCGCGGGCCGTCAGCTGCCGGGCGAGCGCGTCGGTGCCGATGAGCAGCCGGGCGCGGGCGAAGGCCGGCAGGTCGGGGGAGTCGGCGAGCTCGCGGGCGCGGGCGAGGAACTCCTCGCCGGCGGCCGCGACCGGGAACATCGACGACATGATCGACCCGAGCTCGAGCAGCCCGCCGGCCCCCAGGTCGGTCACCTCGTCGAGGTAGCGCTGGGCGAACGGCGCGAGCACGTCGTCTTGACCTGGCCGCCAGAAGTACGAGGCGAGTGCGATCAGCGGCATGCCGACGTGCACGGACCGGTCGACGAACACGGCGTCCCAGACCTCCTGCTTCGAGTCGGCGTCGGCCCTCGCCGCCGTCACGCCGAGGGCGCGGATGCCGGACTCCGGGTCGGGGTCGCGGTCGCCGAGCGCCTCGACGGCCGCCTCGTCGTACGTCCCGAGCTCGGCGAGACGGGCCAGCACCCGCCAGGCCAGGTCGACGTTGTCGTCGGCCGCCTCGTCGAGGATCGCGAAGTGCGCGGCGGTGCTCGCGCTGGCGGCCAGCGCGTTGAGCGATTGCGCCCGCAGATCCGGTACGTCGACCAGGCCTGTCAGCACGTCGGCCAGCGCGAGCTTCAACGGCTCCACCTGCTCGCTGGGTGCCCACTGCTCGATGGCGACGCGCAGCAGGCCGAGGGCCGGCTCGACGATGGCCGGCGAGCGTTCGGCGCCGAGCACGCGCAGGCCGAGAGCGACGTAGTCGGTGACGGCCAGCTCGCCCTTGAACACCATGTCCTGGGCGGTGGCCAGCGCGACGGCCCGGGCGATCGGGGTGGGAAGGTCGCCGGCGCGCTCGAACATCAGCCGCTTCGACGCAGCATCGGTGCGTACGGCGGCGAACGTGAGGTCGTCGTCGTTGAGCAGGTGCAGGTCGGCACCGGGCAGCTCGACCGTCGCGGACGTGCCGTCGGTGGAGACGCTCAGGCTGCCGGACGGCACGAGGCGGTCACCGTCGACGGAGTAGGAGCCGATCGTGAGCGTGTGCGGCCTGGGTGTGCCCTCGGGCGCGGAGATCTCGAGCCGTCCGCCGTCGACGAGGCTGATCGTGTCGGTGCCGGCCCGGTCGAGCCAGTCGGTGGTCCACCGGCCGAGGTCGCGGCCGGCGGCCCGGCCGAAGGCGTCCATCAGGTCGGCCAGCCGGGTGTTGCTCCACGCGTGCTTGCCGAAGTAGTCGCGCAGGCCCTCGACGAAGGCGTCCTCGCCGATGGTGGCCGCGAGCTGCTTGAGCACACTCTCGCCCTTGGCGTAGGTGATCGCGTCGAACGTGGCCATCGCGGCCGACACGTCGGGCACCTCGCCGCGGATCGGGTGGCTGGCCGGGCCCATGTCGAGTCGGTAGGCGTCGAGCTTGCGGGTGATGAGGAAGCCCGCCCAGGCATCGCTGAACTCGCTGACGGCCGTCGCCGCCCAGGTCGACGCCCAGGACGCGAACGCCTCGTTGAGCCACAGGTCGTCCCACCAGCGCATCGTGACCATGTCGCCGAACCACATGTGCGCCATCTCGTGCAGCAGCACCATGGCCCGCTGGCCGCGCTGGGCGTAGGTCGGTGTGCTGCGGTAGAGGACCGCGTCGGTCCAGGTGACGCAGCCCCAGTTCTCCATCGCGCCGCCCATGTTGGGCACGAACACCTGGTCGTAGCGCTCCTGCGGGAACGGCAGCGCGAACCGCTCGCCGAAGAACGCCAGCCCCTGCTCGGTGAGGTCGAAGAGCTCGTCGGCGTCGCGGTCGAGGAACCGGGCCGTCGACTGGCGGCTGTAGAGCCCGAGGTCGTGACCGTCGACCTGGCGGCGCAGCTCGTGGAACGGGCCGGCGTTGATGACGACGACGTACGTCGAGAGCGGGGGAGTGTCGGGGAACGACCAGGTGCGGCCGTCGCCGTCGGCGGACCCGGTGACGCCGTCGGGTGCGCCGTTGGAGAGCACCGTCCAGGTGTCGTGCGCCGTGACGGTGAAGGCGTGCGGTGCCTTGAGGTCGGGCTGGTCGAAGCAGGCCCAGGCGCGTCGGGCGTCGTCGCACTCGAAGCTGGTCCAGACATAGACGAGCTTGTCGGAGGTGTCGACGGTGCGCAGGATGCCGGCGCCGTGACCCGTCTCCGGCTGGGAGATGCTGACGACGAGCACGTTGTGATCCGCCAGGTCGGGCAGCGGGAGCCGGCCGTCCTGGGCGGTGGCCGGGTCGAGCTCGACGCCGTTGAGCGTGGCCTCCGAGATGTCGGCGACGCAGTCGACGAACGTCGCCGCGCCGGGCGTCGAACACGCGAACGTGATGGTGGAGGTGGACGCCCAGACCGGGCCGTCGTACAGACCGCGAAGGTCGACGGAGATGTCGTACCTCTCCACGCTGATCAGGCCGGCCCGGTCGGCCGCTTCGCGCTGGGTCAGGGTGGCAGGCAGGTCGGTTCCGCGGGTCATCCCCTGACCGTATAGCCCGGATCCGCTGGCGGTAGGTTGTGACTGGTGTCACGACGAGGTGCACCTCAGCTCCCGAGGAGAAGAAGAACGTGAAGGTCGGCGTCCCGAAGGAAGTCAAGAACCACGAGTACCGCGTCGCGCTGACCCCGGTGGGCGCGCACGAGCTCGTCCATCGCGGTCACGAGGTGTTCGTGGAGAAGGGCGCGGGTCTCGGCTCGCAGATCCCCGACGAGGAGTACGTCGCGGCCGGCGCCACGATGCTCGACTCCGCCGACGACGTCTGGGGTGGCGTCGACATGGTGCTCAAGGTCAAGGAGCCGGTCGCGGAGGAGTACCACCGGCTGCGCGACGACCTGACGCTGTTCACCTACCTGCACCTCGCGGCCGACAAGCCGCTGACCGACGAGCTGCTGAAGACCAAGGTCACCGGCATCGCCTACGAGACCGTGCAGCTGCCCTCGGGCGGGCTGCCGCTGCTCTACCCGATGTCGGAGGTCGCCGGCTGCCTCGCGCCGCAGGTCGGTGCGCACGCGATGCTGCGCGCCCAGGGTGGCCGCGGCGTGCTGATGGGTGGCGTCGGTGGCGTGGCCAACGCGAAGGTCGTCATCATCGGGGCCGGGGTGTCGGGGCAGAACGCCGCCAACATCGCGCTCGGGATGGGTGCCGACGTCACCCTCCTGGACAACGACCTCGACAAGCTGCGGATGTCGTTCTGGCGCTACAACAACCGCGTGCACGGGCTGGCCTCGTCGACGCTGGCGATCCGCCAGCAGGTGCTGGAGGCCGACATGGTGATCGGTGCGGTGCTGATCCCCGGCGCCGCGGCGCCCAAGCTGGTGAGCAACGAGCTCGTCTCGCAGATGAAGCCGGGCTCGGTGCTCGTCGACATCGCCGTGGACCAGGGCGGCTGCTTCGAGGACACCCACGCGACCACGCACGCCGACCCGACCTACGAGGTCCACAACTCGATCTTCTACTGCGTCGCGAACATGCCCGGCGCGGTGCCCAACACCTCGACGTACGCACTCACCAACGCGACGTTGCCCTACGCCGTCGCGCTGGCCGACAAGGGCTGGAAGCAGGCCTGCCGCGACGACCAGAGTCTCGCGCTCGGTCTCAACACCTACGCCGGCGACCTGACCAACGCACCTGTCGGCGAGGCGGTCGGCATCGCGGCGACCTCGCTCGACGCGGCGCTGGCCTGA
This sequence comes from uncultured Actinomycetota bacterium, assembly GCA_963825755.1. Classification (GTDB taxonomy): domain Bacteria; phylum Actinomycetota; class Actinomycetes; order Propionibacteriales; family Nocardioidaceae; genus Nocardioides. The sequence continues at coordinate 207,467 of CAWGUS010000008.1, forward strand.
CGGCGGTCGTGTCGCAGGGGTCGGGACCGGGTGAGGTGTCCCGGGCGATCCGCATCTATCTCGATCACCTGACGGTCGAGCGGGGCCTGGCGGCCAACACGCTGTCGTCGTACCGGAGGGACCTGCGGCGGTACGTCGCCCACCTGGCCACCGAGGGCGTCGGGACCCTCGACGCGGTGACCGAGGCGACCGTGGCGGGGTTCCTGATGCGGCTCCGCGAGGGCGACGCCGACCACCCGCCGCTGAGCGCCACGTCGGCGGCGCGAGCCGTGGTGGCGGTGCGCGGCTTCCACAAGTTCGCCGTGCGCGACGGGCTGGCCACGGCTGACCCGGCGAGTGCCGTGAAGCCGCCGACGCCCGCCAAGCGGCTGCCGAAGGCGCTGCCGCTCTCCGACGTCGAGGCGATCCTCGAGGCTGCCGGCGCGGCCGGCACCACGCTGGCGCTGCGCGACCGGGCCCTGTTGGAGGTGCTCTACGGCACCGGGGCGAGGATCTCGGAGGGAGTCGGCCTCGACGTCGACGACCTCGACCTGGTCGACAGCACCGTGCTGCTGCGTGGCAAGGGGTCGAAGGAGCGGCTGGTGCCGGTGGGCTCCTACGCGCGCGAGGCGGTCACCGGCTACCTCACCCGTGCGCGGCCCGACCTGGTGTCGGCGAAGTCGGGACCGGCGCTCTTCCTGAACTCCCGCGGTGGGCGGCTGTCTCGGCAGAGTGCGTGGGCGGTGCTGGTGAAGGCCGCCGACCGGGCCGGCGTGACCAAGGACGTCTCGCCGCACACGCTGCGGCACTCCTTCGCCACCCATCTGCTCGACGGCGGCGCCGACGTGCGCGTCGTACAGGAGCTGCTGGGGCACGCGTCGGTCACAACCACGCAGATCTACACGCTGGTCACCGTCGACAACCTGCGCGAGGTCTTCGCGACCGCGCACCCGAGGGCGCGCGCATGACGTCCTCGGGGCGGGATGAGCCGCTGGTTGAGGAAGTTGTGCAGCAACCGTCTCGAAACCAGGCGCACGCGGGTTTCGAGACGGGCGCAGAGCGCCCTCCTCAACCAGCGGGGTCGACGGGCGCAGAGCGCGCTCCTCAACCAGCGGGATCGACGGGCGCAGAGCGCCCTCCTCAACCAGCGGGGTCGACGGGTGCAGAGCGCGCTCCTCAACCAGCGGGGTCGACGGGTGCAGAGCGCGCTCCTCAATCAGCGGGGAACGACGGCTCCGACGACTTCCTGGCCTGGGCCGAGAAGCAGGGCCTCGAGCTATACGCGCACCAGGAGGAGGCTGTGCTGGAGGTGTTCTCGGGCAACAACGTCATCCTCGCCACCCCGACCGGCTCGGGGAAGTCGCTGGTGGCCACGGCCGCGCACTTCGCCGCGCTGGCCACCGACCGGGTCAGCTTCTACACAGCGCCGATCAAGGCGCTGGTGAGCGAGAAGTTCTTCGCGCTCGTCGAGGTCTTCGGCGCCGACAACGTCGGCATGCTCACCGGCGACGCGGCCGTCAACGCCGACGCCCCGATCATCGCCTGCACCGCGGAGGTGCTCGCCAACATCGCTCTGCGCGAGGGTGTGGAAGCCGACGTCGGGCTCGTGGTGATGGACGAGTTCCACTTCTACGCCGAGCCCGACCGCGGCTGGGCGTGGCAGGTGCCGTTGCTGGCGCTGCCGCAGGCCCAGTTCCTGCTGATGTCGGCGACGCTGGGAGACGTCAGCGCGCTGGCCGACGACATCTCCCTGCGCAACGGCCGCGAGACCGCCGTCGTCGACGACGCCGAGCGGCCGGTGCCGTTGTCGTTCTCGTGGGCGCTGACCCATGTCGCCGAGACGCTGGAGGAGCTGGTCACGACCAACCAGGGGCCGGTCTACGTCGTGCACTTCACCCAGAAGGACGCCGTCGAGCACGCGGTCAGCCTCCTGAGAGCTGGTTTCGAGACGGGACTTCGTCCTTCCTCAACCAGCGAGGACAGGAAGGCCGCGCTGCTCGAGCGGCTCGCAGGCTTCCCGTTCGGGGCGGGCTTCGGCAAGACGCTGCGCAAGCTGCTGGTGCGAGGCATCGGCGTGCACCACGCCGGGATGCTGCCGAAGTACCGCCGCCTGGTCGAGACGCTCGCCCAGGCCGGCCTGCTCACCGTCATCTGCGGCACCGACACCCTCGGCGTCGGCATCAACGTGCCGATCCGCACCGTGCTGTTCACCGGGCTGGCGAAGTTCGACGGCACCCGGCAGCGGGTGCTGCGCACGCGGGAGTTCCACCAGATCGCCGGCCGGGCGGGGCGCGCGGGCTACGACACCGCCGGCTACGTCGTCGTACAGGCGCCCGAGCACGTCATCGACAACGAGCGCGCGAAGGCGAAGTCGGCGGCCAAGAACGAGGCGAACCCCAAGAAGAGGAGCAAGGCGCAGCTCAAGAAGCCGCCCGAGGGCACGGTCGTGTGGACCGAGCAGACCTACGACAAGCTGGTCGCCGGAGCGCCCGAGCAGCTGCCGTCGCGGATGAAGATCGACAACAGCATGCTGATCAACGTCCTCACCCGCGAGGAGGACGCCTTTCCCGTGCTCCGCAGCCTGCTCACCGACAACCACGAGGACGCGAAGGGCCGGGTCCGGCTGGTCCGCCGGGCGCTGCGGCTGGCCCGCTCGCTGGTGCACTCCGGCACCGTGACCCGGCTCGACGAGCCCGACGAGTTCGGCCGCCGCTACGTGCTGACGGTGACCCTGCCGCCCGACTTCGCCCTCAACCAGCCGCTGGCGCACTTCGCGCTGGCCGCGCTCGACACCCTCGACCCCGAGGCCGAGACCTACACGCTCGACATCGTGTCGGTGATCGAGTCCGTGCTCGAGTCGCCTCGGCAGATCCTCTTCGCCCAGCAGCACGCCGCCCGCGGCGACGCGATCGGCGAGATGAAGGCCGACGGACTCGAGTACGACGAGCGGATGGCGCTGCTCGACCAGATCACCTGGCCCCAGCCGCTCGCGGAGCTGCTGGAGGCGACGTACGAGATCTACCGCCAACGGCACCCGTGGCTGCCCGAGGACGCGCTGGTGCCGAAGTCGGTGGTGCGCGAGATGTGGGAGCAGGGGATGAGCTTCACCGACTTCGCCGGGCGCTACCAGCTCGCCCGGTCCGAGGGGCTGGTGCTGCGCTACCTCACCGACGCCTACCGCACGCTGCGCCAGACCGTGCCCGACGCGCACCGCACGCCCGAGCTCGACGATCTCGTCGAGTGGCTGGGCGAGACCGTGCGGCAGACCGACTCCTCGCTGCTCGACGAGTGGGAGGCGCTGTCCGACCCTGCGCACGTGCGCGCCGACGTCGCCCACCATGCCCCGCCGCCCCCGCCGCGGCCGATCTCGCGGCAGGACCGGCCGTTCGCGGTGATGATCCGCAACGCCATGTTCGCCCGCGTCAGCCTGTGTGCCCGCGACGACCTCGACGGGCTCGTGCGGCTCGAACGCAACGCCGCCGACCGGCTAGACCCACCGCGCGCCGTGGTGATGGGCCGGTCGGTCTGGGACACCGCGCTGGAGGGCTACTACGCAGACCACGACTCCCTGGCGACCGACGGCGACGCCCGCGGCCCGGAGCTGCTGTCCGTCGGGCCGGAGGAGCGGGGCACGCCCGCCGGGGCCGACGAGGACGAGGTCACCGCACGCATCCGGAGGGTCCGTCAGACCTTGCACGACCCAGCAGGCGACCACGACTGGGTGATCGACGGGATCGTCGACTGCGACGCCTCCGACGAGGCCGGTGAGCTGGTGCTCGCGGCCGTGGCGATGCACCGGCTCTGAGCGCCGACCAGGCAGGAGATGGCCACAAGGGATCGGTGCCGCTGGTTGGCCGGGGCAACCACTGCCGTACCTACACATGTATGAACTGGACGGGGATTGCAGTCTTCCGTGCTGATCCCGGAACGGCGTGGCAGGCTCGAGACATGAAGCGGGCGCTCCCGAGCACGACGGTGGACGCGAGCTGCGCTGCCTGGGACGAGCACCCCGTCGACGAGCCGGATGAGTGGGGTGACCTCGCGACGTCCTGCGAGTCGGCAGCAGGCTCGTGACGGTCGTCAGGGGCCCGCATGCGCGAGATCTGCGAAGCACTGGCCGTCGCCGTCGACTGTTCTGGCTGACGTCACCTGGTTCGGGTGCGCTGAAATCAGGACGCGGTCGCCCGCTCCCTATGCTGGGCCGGTGCCCTCCCTCCACCTGCTCGACGGCGTCCGGTGGCGCAACACGACGATCCCCGGCGGGCGGATCGCGACGTTGCTGGCGGCGCTGGCGGCGAACCCGACGGGCGTGAGCGACCAGACGCTCGTGGACGACATCTGGGCCGAGAATCCGCCGGCCGGCCCCACCAAGGCGCTGCAGGTGCTCGTCTCGCGGGTGCGGTCGATGTGCGGCCACGACGTGATCAGCAGGTACGACGGTGGCTACCGGCTCTCACTCCCTGACGACGAGGTCGACGTCTGGCTGCTGCGACGGCTGACCCGGGAGGCGGAGACGGCCCTGGCTGCGGGTGATCCGTCCGCCCCCGACCTCGTCGACGCGGCGTGGGAGCTCGCGAGCGGTGCCGCCGACCCGGACCGCGACGCAGGGCCCCGGGCCGACCTGCTGGCCCAGGCGCGCGCCGCGAAGTCGCGGCTGGTGCGGCTGCGCGGGCTCGCCCTGGCCGCCGCCGGTCGCCCCGGAGACGCCGCACCGGCACTGGTGCAGGCGCACGAGGCTGCTCCCGACGACACCCCGGTGCTGGTCGCACTGCTGCGCGCCGAGGCCGCGACCGCAGGCGCCGCGGCGGCCCTCCAGCGCTACGAGGCGTTCCGCGAGGGCCTGGCCGACCGCCTCGGCGTTGACCCCGACCCAGCCCTCCAGCGGCTGCACCAGGAGCTGCTCTCGGCGGACGACCCGGTGCGCACCGGTCTCCGCTACGAGGACGACTCGCTGCTCGGCCGCGAAGACGACCTGGCCCGGCTGCGGGCCGCGATGGCGTCGGGGCGACTGACGACGATCCTGGGGCCGGGCGGCATCGGCAAGACCCGGATCGCGCAGGTGCTCGCCCAGGAGTCGTCCGTGCCCCGCGTGCACGTGGTCGAGCTGGTGGGCGTGGGCTCGGGCGACGACGTGGTCGCGGAGCTCGGCGCGGCGCTGGGCGTGCGCGGGTCGGTGACGTCCCGCAGCCCCCTGACGCCCGCCCAGCAGGCCGACGTACGCGGGCGGATCGCGCAGGAGCTCGACGTCGGCCCGGTGCTCCTCGTGCTCGACAACTGCGAGCACGTGCTCGAGACGGTCGCGTCACTGGTGGCGTTCCTGTTGGTCACCGCCCGCGACCTGCGCGTGCTGACGACGAGCCGGGCCCCGCTCCGCATCGGCGCCGAGCGCGTCGTACCCCTGACCCAGCTCGCGCCGGACGACGCGGCCGGGCTGTTCCGCCGACGGGGGCTCGCGGTTCGTCCGGACGCCGACCTCGACGACGCGACCGTCGCGGCTGTCGTCGCCCGGCTCGACGGGCTGCCGCTCGCCATCGAGCTGGCGGCGGCGCGGCTCCGCACCATGTCCGTCGCGGAGGTACGACGACGCCTCGACGACCGCTTCGAGCTGCTGCGCAGCCGCGACCGGGGAGCACCGGAGCGGCACCGCACCCTGACCGCGGTCATCGAGTGGTCGTGGGACCTGCTGTCCGCGCGGGAGCAGCAGGCCCTGGCCCGGCTGTCCGTCTTCCACGACGGCTTCGAGCTCGAAGCGGCAGAGAGCGTCGTCGGCGCTGGTGCCGCCGACGACGTGGAGACCCTGGTCGACCAGTCGTTGCTGGTGGTGGCCGAGACGGCGGGCACGACGCGGTTCCGGGCGCTCGAGACGATCCGCGAGTTCGGCTCCCTCCGTCTGCAGGAGGCCGGCCGGCTCGAGGACGCGCGCGCCGCTCAGGAGGCCTGGGCGGCGGCGCTGGCCGAGCGGCACGCGTCCGTGTTCGTCACCGCCAGGCAGTACGAGACGGTCGACCTCCTGCTGCGCGAGGAGAACAACCTCACCGACGTCCTCCGTAGGGCGCTGGCGCGCAGGGACGGCGACCTGGTCGCCCGGCTGGTGTCGACGCTGGGCAGCCTGTGGACCGTCACCGGCAACAATCCGCGCATCTTCGCGGTGGCCGACGCGGCGGTCGATGCGCTCGTCGACTGGGACCCGCCCACTCACCTGCGGAGCGCCGCCCACGAGGCCGCGGGCATCCTGATCATCCACCTCAGCTGGATGCCCAGCCGGCCCTACGACGACCTGGCCTCGGCGATGGGCCGGTGGGGCGAGCCGACGACCCCGTGGGGGCGCGCTGCGCACACCATGTTCGTCAGGGACGACGGCGACGTCGTCGACCGGCTGGTGGCCCGGGCCGAGCTGGAGGCCGAGCCGGTCGTCGCGGCGATGCTGTACATGTGGGCAGCGCTCACGTGCGAGAACTCCGGCGAGACCGCACGTGCGGCTGAGAACGCGCGCCTCGGTCTCGGCGTGGGCGAGCTGACGCCGTACCTCGCGGCCTCGCTGCACGCCGAGCTGTCCCAGCTGGCGATGGTGACGGGCGACCACCGTGAGGCCGCACGTCACGCCGAGCTCGCGTGGCCGCCGCTGATGCGGATGCACGCCGTTGACGACGCGCGCTCGCTGCGCATCGGGACGGCGCTCGCCCCGCTGATCGACGGCGACCTCGACGCGTGCGAACGCATCCTCGACGAGGTGGAGGCCGGCTCGGAGGGCACGCAGATGGGCTCGCGGATGGTGCTGCCGGCCGCCCGGGCCGAGGTCGCACTCGCCCGGGGTGACGTCGAGGGCGGCCTTGGCCTCTTCGAGGATGCCCTCGCGGCCGTCTCCGACGTCGAGCTGCCCGAACTCGGGATGACGCCGTGGGTGCTGATCGCGGCGAGCGCGACGCTCGTCGCGCGCGTGCGCCACCTCACCGGGACCGACGACCCGAGGTCGGTCGAGTTGCGCGACCTGCTCGTCGACGGCAGTGGCTTCGCCGACCGCGGCGTCCTGGTGATCACGGACCTCCCGCTCAACGGGGTGCTGCTCGTGGCGCTGGGTGCCTGGGCGCTGCGGTTCGGGGACCCCGCGACCCACGACGACGGCGTACTCCTGCTGGCGGTGGGGGAGCGGTGGGGCTACAACCGCAGTATCCCCACGCTGGCGTGGGCCCCCCTGGTCGAGCTCGCAGAACGCATGCTGCCCGGCCGGCTCGGCGAGCTCCAGGAGGAGTACGCCGGCCGGCCGGGCGCCGAGCTGGTGGCGGTGGCCGAGAAGGTGCTGTCGCGGCTCACATCTTCTTGGTGAACCCCCGTACCGAGAGCGGTGCGAAGATCGCCACGACGGCGGCACACCCGAGGAGCGCGACCGCGACGTGCCAGGTCACGGCTCCCTCGTTGGCCAGGTCCCGGATCGCGGTGATGACCAGCGAGACCGGGTTGGCCTCGGCGAAGGCGCGCAACCCCGACGGCATGGTCTCCGGGGGGACGAACGCGTTGGAGAGGAAGGTCAGCGGGAACATCACCAGGAGCGAGATGCCCTGGACGCCCTGCGCCGTCTTCCCGACGGTCCCGAACCAGGTGAAGATCCACGCCAGCGACCAGCCGGCCACCATGGCCAGGGCGACGGCCCCGAGGACGCCGAGCACGCCTCCGCCCGGTCGGTAGCCGATGGCGATGCCGACGCCGAAGGTCAGCACCGAGGCGATGAAGTAGCGCAGCAGGTCGGCGACCATCGGCCCCGCCAGCGGCGCGATCCGGGCGATCGGCAGCACCTTGAAGCGGTCGAAGACGCCCTGGTCGATGTCCTGCCGCAGCTGGACGCCGGTGGCGACGCACGCGGTGAGCACGGTCTGCCCGATCAGCCCGGTGATGATCAGTGGCAGGTAGGACTCGACGTCTCCGGACACCGCGCCGCCGAAGATGTAGGCGAACATGGCGGTGAAGACCAGCGGCTGGATGGTGACGTCGAACATCACCTCCAGGTTGCGCCGCATCTTCACGGTGGCCCGCCACGCGAGGGTGAACGTCTGGCCGATCGTGTCGGCCAGGCTCACGCTGTCGCGGACGTCGTAGTCGTGGGTGGATTCGAGGGTGGTCATCGCACTGCCTCCAGCTGGTCGTCGGCGGAGTCGGACTCGTCCGCCTCGGTGGTGTGCCCGGTCAGGGCGAGGAACACCTCGTCGAGCGAGGGCTTCTGCACGGTCAGGGACTCGATGTCGATGCCGCGGTCGCGCAAGGCCAGCAGCACGTCGACGGCCTGGTCGCTGCGCTGCAGCGCCACGTTCAGCCGGCGCGACTCCGGCGTCGGCGTGGGCTCCTCGCCCAGCAGCCTGGTCGCCTCGCTCGCTGCGCGGTCGAGGTCGGCCGAGTCGGCGAGCGTGAGCTGCAGGGTGTTGCGGCCGACCGAGGACTTGAGCTCGTCCGAGGTGCCCTCGGCGACCTTGACGCCGCGGTCGATGACGGCGATCCGGTCGGCGAGCTGGTCGGCCTCGTCGAGGTACTGCGTGGTGAGCAGCACCGTGCAGCCCTCGGCGACGAGCTCGCGGATGGTGGCCCACATCTGGCCACGGGTGCGCGGGTCGAGGCCGGTCGTGGGCTCGTCGAGGAAGATCAGCGGCGGACGGGTGATCAGGCTCACCGCCAGGTCCAGCCGGCGGCGCATGCCCCCGGAGAACTGGTTGATGGGCTTGCGTGCGGCCTCGGTGAGGTCGAACTGCTCGAGCAGCCGTTCGCCGCGGGAGCGGGCGTCCGCCCGGCTCAGCCCGAGGAGCCGGCCGAAGAGCATCAGGTTCTCCGACGCAGTCAAGTTCTCGTCGACGGACGCGTACTGCCCGGTCACGCCGATCAGGGTGCGGACGCGGTGTCCCTCCCTGCGTACGTCGTGCCCGAAGATCCGCGCCTCGCCGGCGTCGATCGGGAGCAGCGTGGCGAGCATGTTGAGCATCGTGGTCTTGCCGGCGCCGTTGGGCCCGAGCACGCCGAAGACCTCGCCGCGGCGGACCTCGAGGTCGATGCCGTCGACCGCCCGCATGTCGCCGAAGTCCTTGACGAGCCCGTGGGCCGAGACGGCCAGGGTGGATTCAGTGGAGTTCATGTGAGGAAGCGTGGACCCGGCCGGTTTCACGGCGGTGTCACGGAGCCTTCACCCGGTGTCGCGTCGTACACAGGGCTGTCCACAAACTCTCCACAGGGCGGGGGCGGCTGTGCACGCAAGCGTGGTGGATTCAACAGATTTCCCTGGTGGGTTGGGGGTTGTCGTCGCCGTCTTGTTGCCGTCGGAAGCCGGGCATAGGGTCGCGCAGGATCGGGGGCGACTCCATCAATCGACTGGGCGTCAAGTCGTCGTGTCGACATGTCGGGTGCAACGAGCGAGGGGTACACAGAATGAGCGGTGACGGGTCGTACGCTGGTTTTCCCGGTCGGGGCAGCAGCGCATCGGAGATGCCGCCGTTGCTGCGACCTCCGACCCCCCAGACCCCCGCTGGAGCTGACACCCCCGTGAGCGACCCGATCCCGTTCGCCCGACCCGAGCCGGAGGCCGAGCCGGCGATCGCTCCGGTCGTCGAGCTGGGCCCGACGGGTCGACCGGTGCCGGTGTTCCCGGAGCCCGCTCCGGTCACGTCGCACGGCAACGCGCGGGTCGTCTCCATGTGCAACCAGAAGGGCGGGGTCGGCAAGACCACGACCACCATCAACCTCGGTGCCGCGCTCGCCGAGCACGGCCGCAAGGTGCTCCTGGTCGACTTCGACCCGCAGGGCTCGCTCTCGGTCGGCCTGGGCCTCAACCCGCACGAGATGGACCTCACCATCTACAACCTCCTCATGCAGCGCGACGTCGCGCTCGAGGAGGTCGTGGTGCCCTCCGGCGTGCCCGGGATGGACCTGCTGCCCTCCAACATCGACCTGTCGGCCGCCGAGGTGCAGCTGGTGCACGAGGTCGCCCGCGAGCAGACCCTGCAGCGGGTGCTGGCGCCGGCCATCGACAAGTACGACGTCATCCTGATCGACTGCCAGCCGTCGCTCGGCCTGCTCACCGTCAACGCATTGACCGCCTCCGACGGCGTGATCGTCCCGCTGGAGTGTGAGTACTTCGCGCTGCGCGGCGTCGCCCTGCTCAAGACCACCATCGACAAGGTGCGCGAGCGGCTGAACCCCAAGCTCGAGATCGACGGCGTCCTCGGCACGATGTTCGACGGCCGCACCCTGCACAGCCGCGAGGTCATGGAGCGACTGGTGCAGGCATGGGGAGACACCGTCTTCCACACGGTCATCCGGCGCACCGTGAAGTTCTCCGACGCGACCGTGGCCGGTGAGCCGATCACGTCCTACGCGTCCGGCTCCACCGGTGCCGACCACTACCGCCTGCTGGCGAAGGAGGTGCTGGCCCGGTGGCTCGACGGGTGAGCCTGCCCCGGGCCGACGACCTCTTCCGCCCCACGGGCGAGGAGAAGTCCGTCCGGGCCGTGCCCGACACCAGGTCCGACACCGGGCCCGTCGACGAGACGGCGGCCGGTCCGCGCCGGCCGAGCGGCCGGGTGCGTCACGACGAGAAGATGACCGTCTACGTGACGTCCGACGAGCTGCTCGACATCGAGCACGCGCGGCTCTCGCTGCGCCGCAACCAGGGGCTCGCCGTCGACCGCGGCCGGCTGGTCCGCGAGGCGATCGCGCTGATCCTGGCCGACTACGAGGCACACGGCGACGGCAGCGCGCTGGTGCAGCGGCTGAACGAGCAGTGACCCCACCGTGACCGAGCTCGCCACGGCCGACCCCGACGCCGCGGCAGCGGCGTCGGCGGGCTTCGAGGTCCGGCTCGACAACTTCGAGGGCCCCTTCGACCTGCTGCTGAACCTGATCGCCAAGCACAAGCTCGACATCACCGAGGTGTCGCTGTCGCGCGTCACCGACGAGTTCATCGCGCACGTGAAGGCCGCCGGGCCCACCTGGGAGCTCGAGCAGACGACGTCCTTCCTGCTCGTCGCCGCGACCCTGCTGGACCTCAAGGCCGCCCGGCTGCTGCCCCAGGGCGACGTCGAGGACGAGGAGGACCTCGCCCTGCTCGAGGCCCGCGACCTCCTGTTCGCGCGGCTGATGCAGTACCGCGCGTTCAAGCAGGTCGCGAGCGTGCTCGAGGTCCGGCTGGCCGAGGAGTCCAGGCGACACCCGCGCGCGGTCGGTCTCGAGGACCGCTTCGCCACCCTGCTGCCCGAGGTGCTCATCGGCATCGGGCTGGAGCAGTTCGCCGAGCTGGCGGCGCGGGCCATGGAGCCCAAGCCGGTGCTCGAGGTGTCTCTCCAGCACATCCACGCGGCCAAGGTCAGCGTCCGCGAGCAGGCCCAGCTGATCGTCGACCGGCTCCGCCGCGGCGGCACCATGACGTTTCGCGCGCTCTGCGGCGACTCGCCCGACCGGCTCACCACCGTCGCGCGCTTCCTGTCGCTGCTCGAGCTCTTCCGCGAGGGCGCGGTGTCGTTCGACCAGGTCACCCCGCTCGGTGAGCTGAGCGTGCGCTGGACCGGAGCCGAGGACGGCGACATCGACATCACCGACGAGTTCGACGGCGCGCCCCCCGAGGCCGACCCGGCGCCGGCCGACACCCCCGACGAGGAGCAGCAGTGAGCCAGGACGTCTCCACCCCCAGCACCCTCGACGTCGAGATGGCCGAGCTCCGGCCCTCACTGGAGGCCATCTTGATGGTGGCCGACCAGGCCCTCGACAAGGTCACCCTCGCCTCCGCCGTCGGCCATCCGGTCGAGGCCGTCGAGGCCGCGCTCACCGACCTCTCCCGTGAGTACGACGAGCAGGGTCGCGGCTTCGAGCTCCGGTCCGTGGCGGGTGGCTGGCGCTTCTACACGCGCGACGCCTACGCCGGTGTCGTCGAGACGTTCGTGCTCGACGGCCAGCAGGCCCGGCTCACCCAGGCCGCCCTCGAGACGCTGGCCGTGGTCGCCTACAAGCAGCCGATCTCGCGGGCCCGCGTGTCGGCCGTGCGTGGGGTCAATGTCGACGGGGTGATGCGCACGCTGCTGACCCGCGGACTGGTCGAGGAGGCCGGCCAGGACCACGAGACGGGCGCCAACCTCTACCGCACCACGGCGTACTTCCTCGAGCGCATCGGGATCACCTCGATCGAGGAGCTGCCCGAGCTGGCACCGTACCTCCCCGACATGGACGACCTCGAGGACGAGCTGATCGCGATGTCGTCCAGCACCCCCGACCCCGACCCCGAGCCCGAGCCGGCTCCGGAGCCCGCCCACGGACACCCCGCCCCGCACAGCGGCGACGGCACCGAGCCCGACGCCGGCACGGAGATCGGTTGACCGTGAGCGGACCCCAGGATCGGCAGGGCGTCGACACCGACGACGACGGCCTGATCCGGCTGCAGAAGCTGCTGGCCCAGTCCGGCGTCGCATCCCGCCGCAAGTGCGAGGAGCTGATGCTCGACGGGCTGGTCGAGGTCGACGGTGAGATCGTCACCCGGCTCGGCACCAAGGTGGACCCGCGCACTGCCGTGATCCGCGTCGACGGCAAGCGGCTGCCGCCGGTCTCGGCGCACGTCTACCTGGTGCTGAACAAGCCCCGCGGCGTCGTCTCGACGATGTCGGACCCCGAGGGCCGGCGTACCCTCGCCGACCTGGTCTCCGACCGTCCCGAGCGGCTCTTCCACGTCGGCCGGCTCGACACCGACACCGCGGGCCTGATCCTGCTCACCAACGACGGCGACTTCGCCCACCAGATGGCGCACCCCTCTCACGAGGTCGACAAGACCTACGTCGCGGAGGTCGACGGCGACGTCAGCAAGGCGACTCTGACCGCGTTGCGCGGCGGCGTCACGCTCGAGGACGGGCCGGTCGAGGTCAGCCGGGTCAAGGTGGTGCAGCCGGGCCAGGGCCGCACCATCGTGGAGCTGGTGATCCACGAGGGGCGCAACCGGATCGTGCGACGGCTCCTCGACCACGTCGGTCACCCCGTCCGCCGCCTCACCCGCACCCGCTTCGGCCCGGTCGACCTCACGGGCCTGAAGCCCGGCGACCTGCGGCAGCTGACGATCGACGAGCTCGGCTCACTGCTCGACACCGCCCAGCTCTGAGGGGCCGTCCAGACGTGCTGGGACGGACCACTAGAATCGTGAGATGAACGAGGTCTCCGTCGTCGCGTACTTCGCCGACGACCCTACGCGGACCTATCAGCTGGTCCAGTGGCTCCCCGTTCTCGAGCTGCTCCACCAGCAGCACCCGATGGGCATCGTCGCGCGTGACCCGCAGTCGGCCATCGTGCTCGAGAGCCGGACGACCGTGCCGGTCTTCACGGCCGAGTCGTTCCCCGAGCTGACAGCCCTCTACGCCGAGCTGGATGCCAAGGTCGTCCTCTACTGCAACAACTCGGTGCTCAACTTCCAGTCCCTGCTCGACGGTCGTTCCCTGCACGTCCACATCAACCACGGTGAGAGCGACAAGCAGAGCATGGCGAGCAACAACGCGAAGGCCTACGACCGGGTGTTCGTGGCGGGTGAGGCAGCAGTCCAGCGGCACGTCGCCGGTCTGCTGGAGTTCGACACCCGTCGCCTGGTGCGCACCGGGCGGCCACCGCTGGACCTGCGCCCGATCTCGTGCCTGGCGGCCAGCACGCGACGGACGGTCCTGTACGCGCCGACGTGGGAGGGCGACGCGGAGTACAACGACTACACGTCTGTCGACACGATGGGTGCGGACATCGTCCGCGCGATCCTGGACGTGCCCGACGTGCGCCTGGTCTACAAGCCACATCCCAAGCTGGCCACCAGCCTGACGCCCGCGGTGCGTGACGCGCACCGCGGCATCCTCGCCCTGATGGCCGAAGCACGCCGCCGCGAGCCCGATGCCGGCCACGAGGCCATCACGACGGGCGACATCCTCGCGGTCATGCCCGACTGCGACGTGATGATCACCGACGTGTCGTCGGTCGGACTCGACTGGCTCTACCTGCGCACGGAGAAGCCCATCTTCCTCACCGACCGCCACCGTGACGCCGAGCGTCTCCGGCAGGACGTCCCGGTCAGTCGCTGCGCCGACGTGATCGACGATGTCGACGTGCCGGGCCTGACCGCGCTGATCGCCTCCCGTCTCGAGAACGACACGCACCACCTGGCTCGGCTGGCCATGCGCCACTACTACTTCGACGACCTGCAGATCGGTGCCAGCACCGGCCGGTTCATGGACGCCGTGTCCGAGCTGGTGACCCTGCGAGACCAGCTGCTGCGCTCGGCCCCGTCCCTGGACGGAGAAGGCGCGTCCATCACGGCGTGACCGCGCGCGCGAACCGCCGCGCGAGCGCCTGGTTGATCTCATGGTGGCGCACCAGGAAGGCCTGCTCGTCGAGCCGCTTGCGCCGCAGCCAGCCGGTGACCTCGTCGTTGCACTTGCTCGCGTTGCAGGAGCCGCACGCGGGCGCGATGTTCGCGAGCGTGTAGCGACCGCCGCGCGAGATGGCCAGCACACAGTCACGCTGCAGCGGCCGGTCGCTGGCCCCGCAGTAGGCGCAGCCGCCCCAGGCGGTCCTGAGCGCGAGCCACTGCTCGTCGCTGAGGTCGTGCTCGACGCTGTCCATCCGGCGCTTGCGTCGGCGGGCGATACGTCGCCTGCGACTCCCGGTGACCGCCATCGCCCCAGCGTAGGCTCCGCGGGCTCCGATCAGCCGTTGGCTCCCCGCGCGGCGTACCGTCGGTCGTGTGGACACGACCGACCACCTGGCTCCGCCGGTGCCCGAGGCACTGCGGCCGTACGTGCTCGCCATCGTCGGCTACGACCTGGCGATGCCCGAGCCCGGCGTGCACATCGGAATGCCGTCGACCAGCGTGACCTTCGTGCTGCCGATCGACGAGCCTCTGGACGTCGGGTGGCGCGGCGTGCCGGCGACGCGCGAGCTGCGCTGGTCGACGGTGTCGGGGCTGCACACGGGGCCCGCGGAGATCCACTACGGAGATCGGCAGACCGGGATCCAGCTCGCCCTCACGCCTCTCGGAGCGCGGGCCCTGCTGGGTGTGCCGGCAGGAGCTCTGGCGGGCGAGATCCTGACCCTCGACGAGGTGGTGCCGGACCTGCGCGACCTGCCCGAGCGGCTGGCCGGTGCCCCTGACTGGCCGGCGCGACTGGCGGCCGTGCGGCAGCGGCTGCTCGACGTGCTGGCGAGCAACGGCAGCCCGTCGGTGCGCTCGGAGATCGGGCGGGCGCTGGCCGGGCTCACCAGGGGAGCGAGCGTGCAGCGGGTGGCCGACGACGTCGGACTGAGCCGGCGACACCTCGGCACGCTGGTGCGGTCGGAGACCGGGGTGACGCCCAAGGAGTTCCACCGGATCGCCCGCTTCGACGCGAGCCGGTCGCGGCTCGCCGCGGCCGCCGGCATGGGGCGTCCCTCGCTCGCCGACCTCGCAGCGACGAGCGGGTACGCCGACCAGGCCCATCTCACCCGGGAGTGGCAGGCCCTCGCCGGGTGCACGCCGACGAGGTGGCTGAGGGACGAGTTCCCATTCGTGCAAGACCTGGTGGGTGCCGACGGGGGAGCGTGACGTCATGACCGCATCCGACGTACGGCTCTGGCACACCCTCTCCTTCGACGACGTGGACGCGATGATCGCGTGGCTCTCGGCGATCGGCTTCACCGAGCACTCGACGTACCGCAGCGAGGGCGGCCAGGTCGAGCACGCCGAGTGGTTGTGGCCCGGTGGTGGCGGCATCATGTTCGGCGTCCGCCGCCACGACGGCGTCCTCGAGGGCACCGGACCGGGCGCGGCGTACCTCGTGTGCGAGGACCCCGACGCGGTCTTCGACGCCGCGGTGAGGGCCGGTGCGACGGTGCAGCGGGAGATGATCGACCAGGACTACGGCGGCCGTGGAGGCAGCGTCGCCGACCCGGAGGGCAACCACTGGTCGTTCGGCAGCTACCAGCCGTCCTAGGGGACCTCGTTAGCGTGGCCCCGTGACTGACGACAGACGAGCGCTCAGGTCCGTGCTGGGCAAGGTCAGGCGACGCGTGCGCCCCCAGCCCCGTCCGCGCGTCGCGCAGCCGGAGCCGCCGCCGGAGAAGCCGCCGCGATCGCGGCTCGAGACCCGCCGCGACATGGTGTTCGCCAGCGCGAAGAGGGACGGGCTGTTCCTCGAGATCGGCCCGGCACACAACGCGATCCTGCCGAAGCGCGACGGCTTCGACACCCGGACGGTCGACTACCTCGACCGCGCCGGGCTCGTCGACAAGTACGCCGAGTTCGAGCACTACGACCCCGACACCATCGAAGAGGTCGACTACGTCCTGCCGCCCGACGGCTCGATGCTCAAGGAGATCGACGAGCGGTTCGACCTGGTGCTGGCCTCGCACGTCCTCGAGCACACCACCTCCCTGATCGACTTCCTCAACGAGTGCACGCCGCTCCTCGCGGACGGCGGCGTGCTGGCGCTGGTGGTGCCGGACCACCGCTACTGCTTCGACCGTTTCCGCGAGCGCTCGTCCCTGGGCCGGGTCATCGACACGTCGATCGACCCGCCCCGGGTGCACACCGTCGGCACGTTGACGGAGTTCGCGCTCAACGCGGTCCGGCACCGCGGCAGCGGCTCGTGGTCCGCGGGACACAAGGGCAGGTACCGGCTCATCCACGACCTGGAGCAGACGAAGGAGCAGGCGGCGCTGGCCGGCGGGGAGTACGTCGACGTCCACAACTGGATCTTCTCGCCGCACCACCTGCGCCTGATGCTCAAGGATCTGCACGACCTCGGCTACATCTCGCTGCGGGAGTGCTTCTTCCACGAGACCATCGGGCACGAGTTCTTCCTCAACCTCACGGTCGACGGCCCCGGGCCCGGGCTGAGCCGCGAGGAGCTGCTCCGGCTCGCCGACCTGGAGCAGCGGATGGACAGGCCGGTCTTCGCCCCGGCCGAGAACCCCTCCTGAGACGCGCTGCGACTGACCGCGGCGACCTCGTTAGCCTTGGCCGCATGGCCACCCGGGCAGTGCGAGGCGCGACGCAGCTCGACGAGGACACCCGCGAGCACATGCTCGACCGGGTCGCCGAGATGGTGCAGGACGTGATGGACGTCAACGGCCTCACCGCCGACGACTTCATCTCGGTGATCTTCACCGCCACGTCCGACCTGGTCGCGGAGTTCCCCGCGTACGCCGCCCGCCAGCTGGGCTTCTCCGACGTCCCGCTGATGTGCGCGCGCGAGCTGGAGATCGAGGGCTCGATGCCGCGGGTGGTGCGGCTGATGGCGCACGTCGAGACCGACCTGCCCCGCGCCGACATCACCCACGTCTACCTCCACGGTGCCGCCAACCTGCGCCGCGACCTCTCCCGCACGCACGCGGTCCCCGACGGCGGGGCCGCTTCGTGACCCTCGTGGGACCGGTGGAGGTCGTGGGCGTCGGCCTCCTGGGCGCCTCCGTGGCGCTCGCCTGCCGGCGCGCGGGCCTGGAGGTTGTGCTGACCGACGTCTCGCCCGAGCACCTGCGCACCGCGTCCGGGCTCGGTGCGGGCCGCCCGCGGACCGACGCCGACCGGCCGCAGCTGGTCGTCGTGGCGGTGCCGCCCGACCACCTCGGTGCCGCGGTCGCGGAGGCGCTCCGACGCACCGAAGCGGTCGTCACCGATGTCGGCAGCGTCAAGGAGGCGCCGCTGCGCGCCGTACTCGCCGAGGTGGGCCCGGACGATGCAGGGCGGTACGTCGGCTCCCACCCGATGGCCGGCAGCGAGCGTTCGGGTCCGCTGGCCGCGAGCTCGGCGCTGTTCGACGGCCGCCCGTGGGCCGTAGTACCCCATGAGGGCTCGCGCGCCGAGGCGGTCGAGCTGGTCGAGTCGCTGGCCGAGCTGTGTGGCGCGGCGACCGTGCGGCTGACCCCCGCCGACCACGACCGGGCCGTCGCGCGCACCTCCCACCTTCCGCATCTCGCCGCGGTGCTGGTCGCCGGCCGGCTGGCCGGTGCGCCGGCCGACCACCTCGCCCTGTCGGGACAGGGCCTGCGCGACGTCACCCGGGTGGCCGGCAGCGACCCCGGGCTCTGGGAGCAGATCGTGTCGGCCAACGGGCCGGCCGTGCTCGGCGTGCTGGCGGAGATGCGCGAGCAGCTCGACACCCTGATCGCCGCGCTGGACTCCGGCGAGCGGCCCGGGCTCCACGACGTCCTCACGCAGGGCGTGGCCGGCACCCGGTCCATCCCGGGCAAGCACGGCGGTCCGGTGCGCCCGATGCGCGCGGTCTTCGTCGCCGTGCCCGACCATCCCGGCGAGCTGGCGCGGCTGTTCGCCGACGCGGGCGCCAGCGAGGTCAACATCGAGGACGTGCACATCGACCACGACCCCGCGCGACCCGTCGGCCTCGTCGAGCTGCTCGTCGAGGAGGCGCGCGCCGACCACCTGCTGGAGTCCTTGGAATCGAGAGGCTGGGTCACCCACCGGTAGGCTGCGGGCTGCGCCGGAGTCCCGGCGTCAGACACGCAACAGAGGATGGGTCACCCGTGAGCACCACCCCGGTCGAGACGCGTCCGATGGGCCTCGTCGTCGCGATCGACGGCCCGTCAGGCTCGGGCAAGTCGAGTACGTCGCGTGGCGTCGCCACCCGGCTCGGGCTGCGCTACCTCGACACCGGCGCGATGTTCCGCGGGCTCACCTGGTGGCTGCTTCGTGAGGGCGTCGACGTCCACGACGCAGCGGCCGTGGCAGCGCGCGTGGGGGAGCCCGAGATCAGGTCCGGCACCGACCCGCTCGGCCCGGGCATCCTGGTCGCCGGCGTCGACGTCTCGCTGGCCATCCGCTCCGACGAGGTGACCTCCGCGGTCAGCCCGGTGAGTGCGGTGCCCGAGGTCCGCGCGCGGCTGCTCGACCTGCAGCGCGAGGTGATCGCCGATGGCGGCATCGTCGTGGAGGGTCGCGACATCGGGTCCGTCGTGGCGCCGTACGCCCAGGTCAAGATCTACCTCACCGCCGACTCCGCGGCCCGTGCCGAGCGCCGGGCCGCCGAGGAGGGTGGCAGCGACCTCGACGTCACCCGTCAGTCGCTGCTCTCCCGCGACAGGATCGACTCCGGGCGGGCCACCGCTCCGCTCGTGATGGCCGACGGGGCCACGCACATCGACACCACGCCGTACTCCCTGGACGAGGTCATCGACCAGGTCGTCGCTCTGGTGGAGGCGGTCGGGGAGCGCGCGTGAGCGTCCTCGGACCGAACCTCGACGCCGTCCCGCACCCGCGTCGCGCGCTGCTCCACCGGGGTCGCCCGCGGACCCAGGCGCTGATCCGGCGCCGCTGGGCGCTGCACGTGTCGGGTGGTGAGCACGTGCCGGCCACCGGTCAGGTGATCATCGCCGCCAACCACATCGGCGTGCTCGACGGGCCGCTGCTGGCCATCTGCTCGCCCCGCCCGGTGCACGCGCTGACCAAGCGCGAGATGTTCACCGGTCGGGTCGGTCGCCTGCTCGTGGCCACCGGCCAGATCCCGGTCGACCGGTTCGCGCCCGACCCGCTGGCGGTGAAGACGTCCCTGAAGGTCCTGCAGGGCGGGGGAGCGGTCGGCATCTTCCCCGAGGGCTCGCGTGGCGCGGGTGACCTCGGCAGGTTCCACCACGGCGCCGCCTACCTCGCGCTGGTCTCGGGCGCCCCGGTGGTGCCGCTGACCATCGTCGGCACCCGCGAGAAGGGCGGGCACACCGACTTCGTGCCGCCGCGCGGGTCCGCCATCGAGCTCGCCTTCGGCACGCCGTGGCACGTCGCCGCGCAGCCCTGGCCGCGCACCCGGGAACAGGTGCTGCACGCCTCGGCGTTGTTGCTGGAGCACATGCGCGGCTCGCAGGAGCGCGCACTCGCCCGCATCGGGCGCCCACTGCCGGGGCCTCTCCCGGCCACCGAGCGCGAACCGGACCCCCCGACGGGGTTCGTCCAACGAGGAGCAACATGAGCAACGACCTGCCCGGACACGAGCTGTCCGGGTCCGAGGCGGAGCCGGGGGCCGACTCCGGCCCGCTGCCCGTCCTAGCCATCGTCGGCCGCCCCAACGTCGGCAAGTCGACGCTGGTCAACCGGTTCATCGGCCGCCGCGCGGCCGTGGTCGAGGACCGGCCAGGCGTCACGCGAGACCGCGTCTACTACGACGCGACCTGGAACGGGCGGGCCTTCACCGTCGTCGACACCGGCGGCTGGGACCCCGACGCCCGCGGGCTCGCCAAGAGCATCGCCGCCCAGGCGGAGGTCGCCGTGACCCTCGCCGACGCCGTGCTGTTCGTGGTCGACGCCAACGTCGGCATCACCGACTCCGACGAGGCCGTCGTCAAGATCCTGCGCAAGTCCGGCAAGCCGGTCGTGCTGGCCGCCAACAAGGTCGACGACCAGCGCGCCGAGGCACAGGCGCACGGGTTGTGGGGCCTCGGGCTCGGCGAGCCGCATCCGGTCTCCGCGCTGCACGGCCGCGGGTCCGGTGACCTCCTCGACGCCGTACTCGAGGCGCTGCCGGAGTCGCCGCCCGAGACGTTCGGCCAGGTCGGCGGACCCCGCCGGATCGCCATCGTCGGCAAGCCCAACGTCGGCAAGTCGTCGCTGCTGAACAAGCTGGCCGGGTCCGACCGGGTCGTCGTCGACAACGTCGCCGGCACCACCGTCGACCCGGTGGACGAGCTGATCGAGCTCGGCGGCAAGACCTGGCGCTTCATCGACACCGCCGGCATCCGCAAGCGCGTGAAGGAGGCGTCGGGGCAGGAGTACTACGCCTCGCTGCGCACCACGACGGCGATCGACCGTGCCGAGGTCGCCGTACTCGTCCTCGATGGCGGCGAGACCGTCTCGGAGCAGGACATGCGGATCATCCAGACGATCCGCGACTCCGGCCGAGCCCTGGTCATCGCGTTCAACAAGTGGGACCTCGTCGACGACGAGCGCCGCTACTACCTCGAGCGCGAGGTCGAGCGCGACCTCGTGCAGGTGCAGTGGGCGCCGCGCATCAACATCACCGCGCGCACCGGCTGGCACGTCGACCGGCTGGTGCCGGCGCTCGAGAAGGCGCTCGAGGGTTGGGAGACGCGCATCTCCACCGGCGCTCTCAACACGTTCCTCGGCCGGCTGGTCGCTGAGCACCCGCACCCGGTGCGCAGCGGCAAGCAGCCCAAGATCCTGTTCGCGACTCAGCCCACGACGGCGCCGCCGACGTTCGTGCTGTTCACCAGCGGCAAGCTGGACGCGGGCTACGAGAGGTACATCGAGCGGCGTCTGCGCGAGCAGTTCGGCTTCGTCGGCACACCGATCGTCGTGCAGCAGCGGCCCCGGGAGAAGCGGAAGAGATGACGGCCTACGAGGAGGGCTCGGGCACGTCGAGGTCGGCGCAGTCCACCTCGGGGTTGACGCCCAGGTAGTTGAGCGGGCCCGCGACGATCGTCAGCGCGATGTTGCTCGCCTCGGCACAGTTGGTGTCGCTGTCGGCGAAGTAGTCACGCTGGTACGCCGCCAGCGCGCCGATGACAAGCCACACGACGACGATGAGCGCGATGATCCGGGTCATGCGCGAACGGTAGCCCGGGAGCGCCGATCGGGAACCCCCCATCGGGATGAAGATGTGAGGGCTACGGCGTGAGGTCGAGCGCCTGGAGCCAGGCCATCGGGTCCACCGGGCCGGTCGCCGGAGGCCGCACCTCGAGGTGCAGGTGGGGTCCGGTGCTGTTGCCGCTGGTGCCCAGTCCGCCGATCGGCTGCCCTACCTCGACCGTGTCACCCGCGGCGACGTGCACCACCAGCTGGTGGCAGTACCAGATCTCGGTGCCGTCCTCGAGCGTGAGCACCGTGCGCAGCCCGTAGGCCCCGGCGTCCCCGACGGAGGTGACGACGGCGTCGCCGACGGCGACCAACGTCGTGCCCAGCGGCGCGGCGAAGTCCTGCCCGGTGTGGGTCGACTCCCAGTGCGGACCCGCCTGGCCGTAGCCGGCGGAGAGGTAGTAGCCGGCCAGCGGCAGGACGTGCGTCAGGTCGGCGAGCGCGCCGGTGTAACCGAGAGCGGCGAGCCGGGACACCTCCTCGGCCTTCACCACGGCGTACCTCGCGGCCTGCTGCTCGAGGGAGGCCAGCGCCCGCTCGCGCTGCCGCACCCGACGCTCGAGGAGGTCGTCCTGAGGGCTGGTCGTGGGGGCTGCGGTGGTCAGCAGCGCGCCTTCGCCCGGTTGCGGGACCGGGTGCGCCATCGCTGCCGCCGGCAGCGCCAGCGGCGCCGAGAGTCCGGCGAGGACGGCCGCAGCCAGCGCCGTCCCCAGCAGTCTTCGGTGGCGCGGCGCGCCACCAGGCCTAGTCGTCCCCATGCCTACCCCCCAGTAGTTGAAGGGCAATCTTGTGCGCGGGCACGCCGTCCGGTCCGGCGAACGCCACGATCTGACCAGTTCGGGCCATTGATCCGGGCCTCCGGTAGTCAGGACGGGCCACTCGCCTGCACCGGACGCCCGAGAAGCCGACCGCTAGCCTGCGGGCATGCGTCGTACCGTGATCGTCTCCGTCGCCGCGCTCGTCACCGCCGTGCTGACCGGTCCCTCCAGCGCCGCCCCTGCCGTCGAGCGGCTGGCGGCGCCGCTCGCGGGCACCTCGTGCGAGGTGTTCCCGGCCGACAACTACTGGCACGCCGACGTCCGCACGCTCCCGGTGCATCCGTTGAGCGGGCAGTGGCTCTCGCACATGTCGACCGACAGCGACCTGCATCCCGACTTCGGCGACAGGTACGGCATCCCCATCACCGTCGTCGGCGGTCGGCACACGAAGGTCCGCGTGCGGTTCGGGTACGCCGACGAGAGCGACCGCGTGCGCTACCCGCTGGGCAAGGACACGCGCATCGAGGGCGGCAGGCGGTCCGACGGCGACCGACACGCCATCGTCGTCCACCGCAAGACCTGTCGCCTGTACGAGACGTTCGCGACAGAGAAGACGAACGGCCGGTGGCACGCCGGCTCGGGCGCGACCTGGTCGCTGCGCGGCAACGCGCTGCGCCCGGACGGCTGGACGTCGGCCGACGCGGCGGGACTGCCGATCCTGCCCGGGCTGCTGCGCTGGGACGAGGTGCGCGAGCGCCGCGTCGACCACGCGATCCGCTTCACGACCGACGTGACGTCGCGCTGGCACCTGTGGCCGGCCCGCCACGACGCCGGCTCGCGGGGGAGCCACGACTACCCGCCGATGGGCGCGAGGTTCCGCCTCGACCCGGACCTCCCGACCGCCGGCTTCGGCGCCGACGCGCGTGAGGTCATCCGCGCGATGCAGACCTACGGCCTCGTGCTGGCCGACAACGGCTCACCGTGGTTCTTCCAGGGCGAGCAGAACCGGCGCTGGCCGGACCGGTTGGTGGAGGACCTCAAGGAGATCCCGGCCTCGGCGTTCGTGGCCGTCGACACCGCCCCGCTGAAGGTGTCGGCGGACTCGGCCGCCGTACGGTGAGCCCGATGCGGCGACGCCGGGACTGCTGCGGTAATCTTCCAGCGGCCTTCCGCGGAAGGCTTTCGGGCTGTGGCGCAGCTTGGTAGCGCACTTGACTGGGGGTCAAGGGGTCGCAGGTTCAAATCCTGTCAGCCCGACCGAAAGGCAGCAGGCCAGAGGCCGTCTCCCGCATCTGCGGGAAGGCGGCCTCTCACCTGTCTGCGGCAGCACGACCCGGTGACCGGTCATCGGCCACAGCACGCCCGGCGGCACCCCGTCGCCCAAGGGGGGATTGGCCGCGACGGGGTGCCTTTCCCGGGTTCCTGTCCAGCGTGGCAGTCGGAAGCCGGGTCCGAATGCCTAGTTCTGGGTAAGGGACGCCCCTCTTTTGGCAGAGACTGTGGAAAGCCTGCGCCGTCCTGGGCAAAACCCGCGGTTGGCAGCTACGAGGCAGCGGCAGCGGTGTCCATGGCGCTGGCATACCTGGTGGCCCAGCTGAAGGCCATCGCTCCGATCACGGTGAAGTCGGCGTCCTCGGAACTGGCCTCGCCACCGTCGTCGATGGCGCGCCCGTGGTCCTCGACCCTGACGATGAGCTCGCCGAGCGGGCCCTGTCGCCAGAAGGCGGCCTTCCTCAACTGGAGGTCCAGCTGGACCTGCTGGTCGAGCTCGGCGAGCGGCACGCCCAGCACGAGGTCGAGGGCGGAGAGGAGTCCGGCGGTGAACGCGAAGGGGCCATCGATGCCCTGGGTGGGAGCGAGGGCCTCGCACATCCTGGCCCGGACGAGGGCCGTGACGAGCGCATCGCTCTCCACGCGGCCGTGACGGCTGAGGATCACCAGGGCCGCCCACTGCCGGAGCCGCACGGTGCCCATCACCACCAACGCGTCACGCAGGCTGCGCACCTGGCGACGGAGCCCACCGCCGGCGCCCATGGAGGCCATGGAGAGCAGCTGCATCACCAGGGCGGGATCGCCCCGCAGCACCTCCTCGATGCGCTTCAGGTCGAGGTCCTCGCTGAGCAGCTCCATCCCGAGCTGCACCTGCGAGAGCGCCGCCGGCGCGATGGTGGAGCCGCTGGACTCCTCGGGCGCGTCGACGGCCTGGCCGAGGAACAGGTCGAACCCGACCGCCTGTGCCCAGGCCAGCTCGGCCTCGGTGTCGCACCTGGCGGCCAGCAGCTCCACGGGCCGGTCGGCGTAGCGGCCGACGATGTCCATGATCTCGCCGGGGGTGCCGCTCCCGAGGTCGACCTTGACCAGGTCGGCCAGGGCGAGCAGCTCGTCGGCGCCCTCGGAGTGCTCCATCAGGATCGTGTAGCCGGCACGCTTGTGGCCCCCGACCGCGTCCGCCAGCTCGGTGTCACCCGCCAGCACCGGCACCTCGATCACCGTTCTGCTCGGACTCAGGTGCAGGGGAGTGTCACCGACGAGGACGGTCCTGTCGACCGCACAGAACAGCAGCCGGTCGCCGACGACTCCCTGGAGGTCGAAGTCGACGGTTCCGAGCAGGCTCGACATGGTCACCATGGCCTGGCGGCCGTCCTGGACGGCCGAGTCCTCGGTGTGCCCCGGTCGGCTCACGAGCTCGAAGCCGACGATCAGGCGAGTGCGGTCGACCACGGCCACTCGGCCAACGACCAGTGCATCGCCCACGGCGGTCTCGTCCGTCGTGTGGGTCATCGTCGATCAGTCTTCCTTCTAGGCCGCTGCCAGGTGCCTGCCGATCGTATGTCGCCTCGTGCCGGTGCCGCACCGGAACTTCGGTTCCCGGGAAGGCAGGTCGAGGCGATGGGCGTCCGCCACGGGCATGGAGCACACTGAACCCGTGCCCGAGGAAGCGGATGGACCCGTGTCCGACGAGCGATGGCTGGTGGTCAAGGGTCGACGGTGGCGCCGCCAGGACCCGTCGCTGCCGGACGAGGTGCGCACCGCGCTCCTGTCGCACCTGGGCCGTGGCCGGGCCGGCGTGAGGGCGGCTCGAGGTGATGCCGTCACCCTGCAGGCCACCCGGCGCCGTACCCATCTGGCCAAGCAGGGCCTGGGGGAGCGCGGCGCGCCCTGGTGGGATCAGTCGCCTGAGGAGCGGGAGGCCCGGTGGCGGGCGGCGCTCGACGAGCTGGCGGCCCTGGACGCCGACTGAGCCGCGCGCTCCACCGGCGCAGGAGGTGCCTCGTGCTAGTCGTCGCCGCCCACCTTCCAGGCGCGGTCGATGCGCTGGGTCACGGCCGTTCCGTCGGAGTCCGAGACCGTGACCTCGACGTCGGCGTAGCCGGCGGCGCCACCCGGCAGGGCCGCGGCGAACCCGGCACCCTGAGGCTCCACGCGGGCGGTCGACCAGCTGTCGCCGTCGTCGTACGACACCCGCACGCCGACCTGCAGGTCGCCGGGACCGACAGCGCCGGGCTGGTACGCCGGGCGCAGGACCAGGCGCGTCGGAGCGCCGGCCGGCACCCGGTTGTGGGAGTCCGCGCCGGGCAGGTCGTAGCGCACCTGGAGCAGCGGGAGCACCGTACGGTCCTCGCTCCGCCTGCCCGACCGGAAGGTCCAGGTCGTGTCGGTGCGCACCGAGGTGTCGAACATGTTGCCCGCCCCGTGTGCCACCTCCAGTCGCAGCTGGTACTCGGCCTCGGCCGCCGGCACGGTGAACTGGGCCTCGGGCCACGGCGCGGTGCCGAGCTCCTGGCCCCGTGAGCGCAGGGTGAGCCGCGAGGTGTCGCCGAACCGGTTGTCGATGTGGCCGTAGGCGAACCCGTAGTCGTAGTGCGGCATCAGCACGCGGATCGCGTCGCGGAAGCGCGCCACCGGGGCACCGAGCTGGGGGTTGCCGACGCCGGGCAGGACACCCGGGCCTACGGCCGGCCCCCACCAGAGCTGCCGGCTCTCCTGGCCGGGCTGGTGCTGCACGAGCCGCGACCAGGTCCAGTAGTAGCTGGGGAACTCGCCATGCGGTGAGGCGAAGCGCTGCCAGCGGACGCCGGGCGTCGCGCTGATGTACTCGGTGCGCACCACCGGACCCGTCCGCCGGACGGTGCTCGCCTGCCCGATGCCCACCGGCCCCAGCTCGGGCACCCACGACTCACTGCGTGACGTCCGAGCGGAGTTCTCCCGGTAGTCCGAGCTCACGACCGCGAGCTGCTGGTCCCGCACGCGGTAGGACAGCCGGGAAGGGATCCGGTCGTCGACGAACGCGAGCTCGTAGAGGTACTCCGCGTCCGCCTTGCCCGCCAGCTGCAGCCGGATGCCCGGCTCGGCCTGGAGGAGAGCGCGGAGCTGCTGCCCGGCAGCGCGGTCGACCCGGTACGTCGGAACGCCCTGCTCGCCGGCGCTCTCGATCCAGGGGCCCGGCCGGTCGTCGGTGACCATGAGCACCGCGGCTCCGGCCTCGGTCGCAGCCTGCGCCTGCTGGTAGACCGATGCATCGGCGCTGCGGGCGGCGAGGGCCACCGCGCCCGTGACGTCCTTGCCGGCGTAGTCGCCGGGCAGGCCCGAGCCGACGTCGACGAGGCGCAGGGTCTGCTCGCCCACGAAGCGCTTACGACCGCTCGCCAGGGTGGGCGCCGGTGTGACCGGCTCACCGGCACCGGTGGCGGTCGCGGAGAAGATCGGCTCGACCTGGCGCCACTGGGTGCCGATGTTGAACTCACCGGTCCTGGCTCTCGGTGTGGGCAGCGTGTACAGCCGGGTGCCGGGCACGCCCTGGGCGTTCTTGATCTTGAAGCTCCGGTGCTCGACGCGGCGCTGCCAGAAGATGTTGTAGCCGTCCTGCTCGGAGGCGAGCGGAGTGGTGACCTGCACCGGCGTGGCGTCGCGGGCGTCGTACCGGAGCACGGTGTCGCGGATGACATTCACCTCCGGGTCGCCGCCGATGGTCTGGTCGGCGGGCCACGAGCCGGCACCCTCGGCCTCGACGGTGGCCATCACCGTGTAGCTGCCCTCGGGCACCTTGATGCTGGCGGTGCCCTCGCGCAGCCAGATCCGCTCCCACAGGCCGTCCTCGGCGCTCCACACGTCCACCTGTCCGGTGGCCAGGCCACCCTGGCGGTCGTGGGCCTCGATCCGCAGGGTGTGCATCGGTGCCGTCACGTCGAAGGAGACCAGGCTGGCGACCGGCCGGTCAGCGCGGCCGGCGACTTCCGCGACGACGCGGCCGGCGTAGCGGCCGGGACGCGAGTCGCGCGGGTCGATGCGCATGGTCACGCTCGCGGAGCCGCGGCCGGGCACCCTGAGAGTGCGCTGCGAGAGGGTGAGGTCCGGGCGACGCGCGGCGTCCGACCCCGTGCTGCGCACGTCCGGGGCGAGCCGCAGGTCGAGCGGTCGGCCCGTGTTGTTGGTGTAGGTCAGGACTCGGGTGACCCGGTCGGCGTCGTGGTCGAGGGCGCCGAGGGTGAGCACGCCCGCGTCCAGCGTCACCGGGTCGGTCGTACCACCGCGTACGTCGAGGCGACCCGCGCCTTGGAACCCGACGGGCTCGTCGGCCAGCGGGTCGGCCGTGGACACGAGCCGTGCCTTGATCTGGGCGGCATCCCAGCCGGGGTGCGCCTGGGCGACCACCGCGGCCGCGCCGGCCACGTGCGGCGTGGCCATGGACGTGCCGCTCAGCGACGTGTAGTCCGCGTCGACCAGGTTGCCGAGCGAGGTGCCCTCGGCACGCGCGGCCACGATGTCGACACCTGGTGCGACGATCTCCGGCTTCATCCTGAAGGCGCTGCCCTCGACGAGCCCGCGGGCGGAGAACGACGCCGCCCGGTCGCGCTTGTCGACGGCACCGACGGTCAGCGCCAGCTCGGCGGCGCCGGGCGCGGTGACGCTGCCCTCGGCGGGACCGGTGTTGCCGGCGGCGACGACGAACAGGGCGCCGGTCTCGCGCGTCAGCCGGTCGACGGCCTGGCTCAGCGGGTCGCTGCCGTCCGAGGCGGACGCCGTGCCGAGACTCATGTTGATCACCTCGGCGCCGCCGCGGGCAGCCCACTCCATGGCCGCGATGATCTGGTCGCTGGACCCCGACCCGCCCGAGTCGAGCACCTTCCCGATCATCAGGTCGGAGCCCGGTGCGACGCCGGGCCGCAGCCCGTCGAAGCCCTCACCGCTGCCGCCGACGGTCGCCGCCACGTGCGTGCCGTGGCCGTGGTCGTCGCGCGCCGGAGCGTCACCCTCCGTGCCGGTGAAGTCCTTCGCCTCGGTGACGCGCCCCGCGAGGTCCGGGTGCTCCGGGTCGTACCCGGTGTCGAGGACCGCCACCTGCGTGCCGGTCCCGTCGTAGCCGGCGGCCCAGGCCGCAGGAGCCCGGACCCGGCGGACGCTCTCGTCGAGCGTCGCGTGCACGGGAGCGTTGAGCCAGAGGGTGGCACCCGACGTCAGCTGGGCCCCGTGCCCCGGCTGCACACCGCGCTCCCCGCGCAGCGACGTCCACATCGACGCGGTGTCGTCCTTCGACACGCTCACCGCGACCATGCCCACACTCGGCAGTGCGCGCTCACGGCTCGCCTCCTGTGGCACGGGCGGAACGCTCCGACGCGCGGCCGGCCCCTGACCCTGCACCAGCAGCGGCCAGTCGTCCCGGGCCTCGTCGTCGAAGCCTTCCTGCACCAGCAGCGAGATGTTGAACAGGTTCGCGTCGAGCACGCCGTTGTCGACGTACGCCTGCGCGGCGAACGGCACCAGGTGCACCTCCCCGTCCTGCTCGTAGACGAGCGGCGGGCCGGCCGCCGCGTCCTCGGGGTCGACCAGCCACGCGCTCTGCTGCCCCGACGCGGTGCGCTGCCACGCGACGACGTCGCCGGTGACGAGCGTCAGCCTGCGCGTGACGTCACCCTGCTCGCCAGCCGCCGACTCCCCGCCCGAGATCGGGGGCGGCACGGTGGGTCCGCTGTCGGCGGTGGCGAGCGACGGTACGACGACCAGCGCGGTCGCCAGCAGCACGGCCAGCGTGGCGCCGAGGGACCGAACGGGGGAGGGGCGTCGTACGCGTGAGGGGGTGGTCACGAGGGGTCTCGATTCGGGGTGGGGTGGTGGCTCAGAGCGGTTCGAAGCGTTCGGGCTCGTCGTCCGCGGGCTCCTGCGGCCGCGGCTCCGTGACCTCGCCCGTGGGTTCACGGGAGGGTGGGAGGGTCATGGGTTCTTCCGGGTCGGGCACCCGGCCCACACTCGGGCACCCACCGCGGCGTAGCGAGTGGGTATGTCACCCAAAGTTCTCGGCGCGCTCCTCGAGCAGCCGCACCGCGACGGCGGTGCGGGAGCCGACGTCGAGCTTGCGCATGACGGCGCTGACGTGCCGGTCGATCGTGCGCCGGGACAGGAACAGGGTCTCGGCGATCTGACGGTTGGTGAGGCCCTTGGCCACGAGGTCGGCCACCTCCTGCTCGCGTGGCGACAGCTCCGCGCCGTAGCCCCGGCGACCTCCGCGCCACGGGCGGCTGGCCGGCTCGCCCTCGGCGCGCAGGGCCTGGCCCACGCGGTCGGCGTCCCATCGGGCTCCCAGCGCCAGCAAGTCCGTGTGTACGTCGGCGAGCCGCGCGACCGACGTGGCCTGGTCGCCCGCGGCGAGCTCGGCCCGTGCCTGCCGCTCCCGGGCCAGGGCGGCGTCGTACGGACGGGGGATGCCGCTCAGCCGGTCCGCCGCCCGGGCGAAGTGGTCGGCCGCGGCCCGCGGGTTGCCGGCCGACTCGACGATGCCACGGCCGAGGTGCGTGGCGACCTCGGCCATCGGAGTGGTCGCCCGCATCTCGCCCTCCATCAGGTGGAGGAACGTCGTGGCCTCGTCGACCAGCCCGGCAGTTGTGAGCGCGTCGACGTGCGCGACGGCCACCTCGGCGCCGCGCAACCAGAGACCCTTGAACGCCACGAGCTCGACCGCTGCCCGGGTGAGCTCGAGCGCGGCCTCCGGGTCTCCCTCGTGGATCGCGAGGCGGGCGAGCTCGGCCGCCGGGAGGAGACCGCCGTCGGTCACTCCACGCCGGGTGGTCTCCTCGACGACGTACGTCAGGTGGCCGCGCGCGTCGTCGCGGCGGCCGGCGGCCAGGTCGAGCAGGCCGAGCACCTCGCGAGCCTCGAGGGCCGCCTCGGGCAGCGTGCCGTCGGCCCCTGCGACGGCACGGACCCGATCGGCGAGGCCGCTCCACCGTCCGGCGTGCCAGTCCAGCAGGCACTCGGTCAGGTGGACTGACCCGAGCAGGCGGAGGTACCCGGTCTCCTCCATCCGCTCCGCGGCACGGTGCAGGCTGTGCCGGGCCTGCTCGTCGGCGCCCCACGCGATCGCGAAGTGACCCAGGTTCAGGAGCATCCTTGCGGACTCGCGACGAGCGAACGGCGACGTGGCGTTCGCGCACAGTTCCTCGGCCTCCGACCAGGCGTCGGTCTCCCCGAGCATCAGCCGCACCGAGATCCGGTCGACCTCGAGCCACGTGCGCAGGTCGGCGTCGTCCACCCGGTCGAGCAGGGGACCGGCGCGCCTCAACCAGGCCCGGTGCCGAGCCTCCGGCCACGCCCGACCGCGGGGGAAGGCCAGGGACACCATCGCCTTCGCCGCGTCGACCGGGTGCTCGGCGACGACGTCCGCGGCCTCGGAGAGGCGCTCGGCAGCCGCGTCGAACTCGCCGAGCTGCAGGAGCAGCCGACCGAGCTGGAGGCGGATCGCACCCAGCCGCGGGTCTCCGGCGTCGTGGGCGCCGTCCTCGTCGACGACGTCGGCCACCCGCGCCACGAGCTGCGGTCCGATGTCTCCCAGCGCCCCGATGCCGGACGCGGCGGCTGCGGCCAGCCGGTGGGCGACGGGCAGTCGGCGCTCCTCGGGCAGGTCGGTGCGCTCGAGGAGCGTGTGCAGCAGCAGTACGCCGGCCCGGTCGTCGCCCGCGTCGAGCGCGGCCTCTGCGGCCGCCTCGGCACGGCCGGACCAGGGCGCCACGGCGTCGCTCTCACGGACGTGCCGCAGCAGTCGTCCCACGGAGAGCGGCCTGTGGTCGAGGAGGCTCGAGGCCGCCTCGCCGTGCATGTGGCGACGGGTCACGACGTTCGTCGCCTCCGCGACGGTCCTGCTGGCGAGCTGGTGACGGAAGCCGAACGCCCCACGGGTGGTCTCCTCGAGCAGGCCGGCGTCGAGCGTGGAGGTCAGCGCCCCCCGGGCCACTGTCGCGCCCAGCCCGGCGACCTGGGCGAGCTGGCGCTCCCGTGCTGGGGCGGCCAGCACCGCGGCCGCCTCGAGCAGGGCGCGGGCAGGTGCGTCGAGCCGTTGCACCCGCTCGAGCACGGAGTCCCGCACCGACGGTGGGACGCGCAGCTGGGCGAGCTCGCGCCGCGCCCAGCCGACGTCCGCCGGCACGATGTCGCCGCGCTCCCGCATCAGGCGCAGGGTCTGCTCGACGGCCAGGGGCAGCCCGCCGGTGCCCTCGTGGAGCAGAGTCACGAAGTCCCGGGACACCTGGTCCACGCCGAACGTCGCCTTGATCAGGGCGGCGGTCTCGTCGAGGCCGAAGGGGTCGAGCGCGACCCGGTGCACGTCGCCCCCGCCGCTGGTGCGACCTGTGAGCCGGCGTAGCTCGGCGTCGTTGCCGAGCTCCGTGGGTCGGTAGGTCAGCACCAGCGGGCGCCGGGTCGTGGTCGAGGCCAGGAGGAGCAGGAGATCGACGGTCACCGGATCGGCGCCGTGCGCGTCGTCGACGACCACCACGTCCGGGTCGAGCGCGCCCACCAGCTCGACGAGGGCACGCAGCTGGAGGTGCCGGACGGCGACCGGGTCGGCCTGGTCCTCCGGCGGTGGGGGCAGGTGGTCCTGCCACTCGGGGAAGAGCGGCCGCAGGGCCCCGGCCAGCGGCGACAGGGTCAGCTGCGCGACGTCGCGGTCGTGCAGGGCGTCGATGACCGGTCCCAGCGGGTACGGGTCGGCGAGCGGCGGGCACGAGATGGTCAGGACGTCGGCCGGGGCGAAGTCAGCCAGCGCCTCGCCGACCAGCCGGGTCTTGCCCACGCCGGCCTCGCCCTCGACCACGACGACACCCGACGGGTCGCGCAGGGCCGCGGCCACGGTGGCGAGCTCAGCGGCCCGGCCCACGAACGGCGCGGCCGACGCCACGGGGACCGCCCGCTCGTCTTCCTGTCCGTTCGCCACCCGAGACCTCCGCACCGAAGGATGCCAAACGCGGCCGTCGGACGCACGCCGGATACGGGCTCAGGCGATCTCCGACACCCGCTCCTGCACCCAGCTCACGGCGCCCTCTGCCGAGACGGCACCGGTCAGCAGGAGTACGGCGAGCACGGTGGCGGTGCCGACAGTGCGGAACCAGTCGCCGAAGAACAGCCAGGTGACGCCGCGGAAGACGACCGCGCCCAGCGCGAGTGCGACGGCGAGGACGGCGACGCCGAGGATGAGCTGCCCG
Organism: uncultured Actinomycetota bacterium; assembly: GCA_963825755.1. Taxonomy (GTDB): domain Bacteria; phylum Actinomycetota; class Actinomycetes; order Propionibacteriales; family Nocardioidaceae; genus Nocardioides. The sequence continues at coordinate 240,226 of CAWGUS010000008.1, forward strand.
GCCCCGGGCCAGTCCGCGTCAGCGAGACCGAGGGTGGCGTCACTGACGGTCATGGCGTCCTCCGGATGCTGGTGGTCCGTCCCCCGAGTGTGCGCGGCCGTCCGCGTCCCGCCATCACCGATTTCGGGTGTGTGCCGGCGGTTCGCCCCTAGGGTGGTGACGACTCGGCCACCATCCCAAGGACACTCATGCCCGCGCGTCGCGCCCTTGCCCTCCTCCTGACCGCCCTGCTCGCGAGCGCCACGATGGTGGCAGTCCAGGCACCGGCCCACGCGGCGTTCGGCCGGCTCCACCTGCCGACCGCGACGCCGATCTCCGGCGTGCCGTTCGCCATCGCCGGCAAGCTCGAGACCTCGGTCCGGCGACCGGTGGTGCTGCAGCACCACCGAGGTGGCAGGTGGGTCTCGATCGCGAAGACCCACGCGCGCAAGAACCAGTCGTTCGTCTTCCGCGGTGTGAAGCTCACCCGCGACGCCGACCTCCGGGCGGTGGCGCGCGCGTTCACGGCGAAGGTCAGGCTGCCCCGGATCGTGACGAAGCCGGTCGCCGTCCCCGTGGTGGCGCAGAAGGGCAGGATCGCGGCCCTGCCGCCGGTCTCTCAGCAAGGCGCGTCGGCCGCCGCTCCCGCGGAGGGCCCCATCGTCTCCGCGGGGTTCCAGCCGCCGCGACCCGGCCGCACGGTGCGGCTGCAACGACGCAAGGGTGGCGCGTGGCAGACCGTCAGGTCCGCGCCGCAGGACCGGTCCGGGCACGCGATCTTCAAGGCGGAGCCCGGCCGGACCTACCGGGCGGTCGCCGTCGGCGCCGGCGGGGCACGGCCGGTCACGACCGGTGCCGTGACGGCCCGCAACTGGCGGCCCGTCTTCGAGGACACGTTCACCGGTGCCACCCTGAACCCGGGTGTGTGGACCGACCAGACGGAGAGCTACAGCTACGACTCGGGCATCCGGACCTGCGCCCGCCAGGACGCGTCGGTCCGCTCCATGACGGGGGAGACCCTCGAGCTCGGCATCGGCTACGACACCACCCGTGCGGGTCAGAACTGCCACTACACGTCGGCGTACGGCGAGGGGGACACGCCGTACCTCGTGAACACCCAGGTGGCGACCCAGAAGTCGTTCACGTTCAAGCACGGGTACGCCGCGGCACGGATCCGCTTCGCGGCGCCGCAGGGGGCGCACTCGTGCTTCTGGATCCTGCCCGAAGGCGGCAAGGTGCCCGGCGACCCGTCGAAGGGTGCGGAGGTCGACATCGCGGAGTTCTTCGGCGAGGCGGGACCGCGCGACGCCGTGGGCGGGTTCATCCACACACTCGATGGCGCCGGCAACAACGAGAAGCTGGGCGACCTCTTCACGTCGACCTCGCTGATGAAGCCGCCCGGCGACACCTGGTCGACGAGCTACCACGTCTTCTCGCTGGAGTGGACCCCGGAGGAGTACGTCTTCAGGGTCGACGGCCGCGAGTTCTGGCGCACCAGCCAGCGGATCAGCCAGGGCGAGGAGTACCTCGTGCTGAGCATGCTGACGTCCAACTACGAGCTGCGCTTCCTCACGCCCGAGACCCTGGCGTCGAAGACCAGCGTCGACTGGGTGCGGGTCTGGAAGTCCTGAGCGTCCGGCTAGGCCCCGTCGAACCCGTTCAGCAGCAGGAAGAAGAGCACCACACCGACGAGCGCCATCATGACGCCGACGACCGCTCCGACACCGCCGGCCCGTCGCGTCGTCGGGGCGTCTCCGGCGAGGCCGGGGAGCAGGGAACCGACGACGGCGCCCACTGCTGCCATGCCCAGCACCTGGGCGGGGAGGATGAAGTTCTCGGAGCCCCGCCCGTCCAGCAAGTACGCCGCCACCGGCAGGCTCACGATCCCGGCGACGAGCAGCACCACCAGCGCGAGAGTGCGCTGCAGCCTCTGTTTCATGCCTGAGTATCCCGACGCCGCGGGGACCACGCCAGACCGGTCTACAACGCGAGCATCGCCGTCGCCACCTCACCGGCGGCGGCCTCGGGGATCGCCGTCGCCGCCTGGTCGAGCACGAGCAGCCGCGCACCCGGGATCTCGCCGGCCAGCGCTTCGCCGTTGCCGACCGGGAAGAACGGGTCGCGGCGGCCGTGCACCACCAGCGTCGGGATCGCGAGGCCGGACAGCCGGTCGCGCCAGCGCGGCGCGCAGTCGAGCTTCGCGAACACCATGCCCAACTGGTTGGCCAGGTGCGCCGCGGGCTCCGCGCCCGGTGTGCGGTCCCACTTCCGAGCCGCGGTCGTACGCGCCTCGTCGGGGTCGTCGCCGAGGATCTCCGCGCTCCCGGCGGCGAAGTCGGCGACCTCGCCGCGGTCGGACCAGTCGGGCATCGTGCGGGCGGAGAGCCGCTCCATCGTCGCCGCGTCGTGATCAGGCAGGTCGTCGTCGACCGGGCCCGGGGCGACGGACCGGGTCCCGGCAAGGGTGAGCGCCGAGAGCGCGTCCGGGTGGTCCAGCGCGGCGACCTGGGCGATCATGCCGCCCACGCCGATGCCCGCCAGGTGCGCCGGCCGGTCGTCGATCTCGCGGGCGAGCGCCGCTGCGTCGGCAGCCAGGTCGCGCAGCGTGTACGCCGGAGCGTCGGGGTCGACGGTGGTCGACGCACCGGAGTCGCGCAGGTCGTACCGCACGACGTGGCGACCCCCGCTCGCGAGCGCCTCGCAGAGCGGGTCGGGCCAGGAGAGCATCGTCGTGCCGCCCGCGAGCAGCACGAGCGGTGCGCCCGCGTCACCGAAGTGCTCGACCCCGAGCGTCACGCCGTTCGCCTCGATCGTCGCGGTGCGGGAGTTCATGGAAGTCATGAGAGCGTCCTTCCCCTCGACGGTCAAACGAGATAGCCGGAACCCCGGTCGGTGGGGTGTCGCGGCCCGAACGAAGCACGGCGAACCGATCCGCCTTCACGGCGTGGGACCCAGGACGATGCCGCGCTCGCGAAGCCCCTTGGACAGGCCGAACCCGTCACCGGCGTGGACCGCGGCGTCGAGAAGCCCGGCGTTGAGGGTCTCGTCGTCCTTGGGCGTCGGGGTGCCGTGGCTGACGACCTGCTCGGTCGTGCTGAGCTCGCGGATCACCACGGCGAGCACGCGCTCCGGTGCGGCGGCCGCCGCCTCGGCGTACAGGGACGGGTCGTGCTGGCCGTCGTCGCCGACCAGCAGCCAGCTCAGCTGGGGGAGCTCCTCGAACAGCCGGCGCAGCTGCTGGCGCTTGTGGTCCTGCCCCGACCTGAACCAGCCGGTCTGGGTCGGCCCCCAGTCCGTCAGCAGCAGCGGACCCTGCGGGTAGTCGTGTCGCCGCAGGAACCCGCTCAGCGCCCCCGCGGCGTTCCACGCGCCCGTCGACAGGTAGACCACGAACACGTCGGGCTCCGCATCCACGATCTGCCGGTAGAGGTCGGCCATGCCCGGCACCGGCTGTCGCGCGCTCTCCTTGAGCAGGAACGCGTTGCGGGCGGCGATCAGCGGCCGGGGGAGCATCGTCACCATCACCGTGTCGTCGATGTCGCTGACCAGTCCGAGGCCCGGCTCCGGGCCGACGACCCGCACCGGCGCCTCGACCGGCGGCGAGCCCTCCGTCCACAGGTGTGCCGTGTGCCAGCCGGGCTCGGAGTGCCGACGTCCAGGCGAACGTCGACGTACCCGCCGCTGCCGCTGGTGACCACGTGCTCGAGTTCGCCGAGCCGCACGGTGACCGGGACGTTCGACGCGTACGCCGTGACGAAGCGCCGCCAGCCGCGACCGTCCTCCGGCTCTTCGCGGCCGGGGGCCGGTGACGCGAGCAGCACGCGCGCGAGCACCCGCGCCCAGCCCCCGGCGCCGTACGCGACGAAGGGCACGACCCGCGGCATCCAGCCCCGCGAACGGAGCCGGCGCTCGAGAGTCTCGTGCAGCAGCGCCTCCGCACGCGCCGCGCCGTGCGGTCGAAGGCTGCCACGCGGCGCCGCCATCCGTCAGCCCGCCGTGGCCAGGAAGCTGAAGCGCACGTCCCGATCGGGGTTGTCGATGTTCAGGTCGACCAGACAAATACTCTGCCAGGTGCCGAGCGCGAGCTGCCCGTCCAGCACCGGCACCGTCGCGTACGGCGGCACGAGTGCGGGCATGACGTGGGAGCGCCCGTGGCCGGGGCTGCCGTGCCTGTGCTGCCAGCGGTCGTCAGCCGGCAGGAGGTCGGAGAGCGCCCCGAGCAGGTCGTCGTCGCTGCCGGCACCGGTCTCGATGATCGCGATGCCGGCGGTCGCGTGCGGCACGAAGACGTGCAGCAGGCCCGATCCCCGGCCGGAGACGAAGCTGCTGGCGTCTCGGGTGAGGTCGAGCACGCACTCGACGTCGCCGGTGCGGTAGTGCCGGATCTCGGAGTCCATGGGTCGATCGTGCCAGTACGTCGATCCCGGAGGGCACTACGAGCGCTTGAGCAGCGGCCTGGTGGCCGGGCCCTCGAGGACCTCGCCGTCGGCCGTGAAGCGCGAGCCGTGCAGCGGGCAGTCCCAGCTGTCCTCGGCGTCGTTCCACTTCAGGACGCCGCCGAGATGGGTGCACACCCCGATCACTCCGCACTCCGGGGCAGTGGGTCGGCTGTCGCCGCCGGGAAGGTGGTCCCGGGCTGCCCGCACGATCCCACCGGCGAGGGCGACGCCGACGCCCGCGTTGGTGCGCACGATCTCGGCGGCTCCCGACGGCCGGGTGATCCGGTGGCCCAACGTCGTGGCCCAACCCGGCTTCTCGCCGAGGATGTCGGCGGAGATGCTGCGCGCCGCGACCACCGCGTTGGTCATGCCCCACTTCTCGTAGCCGGTCGCGACGTGGATGCGCCCGCCGCCGCGAGGGAGAGCCCCGACGAACGGGATCCCGTCGTGGGACCGGTAGTCCTGGGCCGACCAGCGGTGCGTCTCGACCGCACCCGGGAACCAGGTCGCCGTCCAGTCCCGCAACCGGTCGACGTGCTCGATCTCGGAGTCCGTGCGCCCCACCACGTGGCCGCTGCCGCCGACCAGCAGCCGGCGGCCGGCGACGGCCGGGACGTCACGCACGGACCGGCTGTCCGACCCGGCGGAGAGGTACATCCCCTCCGGCGGCTCCACGCCCTCGAAGGCCAGCCCGTAGGAGCGCATCGGCTCGAGCTTGGCGAAGTAGAGGCCGCGGTCGAGGATCGGCGTGCCCGTGGCCAGCACCACCTGCTCGGCACGCAGCGTCTCCCCGCCGGCGAGGTTCAGCGTCGGCGTGCCGACCTTCGACACGCCACGCACCCGGTGCCCCTGGTGCAGCGAGCCGCCGTGGGCCCGCAGCTGCTCCACGAGAGCGGTCAGGACGTCCATCGGGTCGAACTGCGCCTGGTCGGCCAGCACCGTCGCGCCGAAGATCGGGAACGGCACGTCGAGCTCGTCGTGCCAGCGGACCGACAGCCCCAGCGAGTTGGCGACGCGGTGCTCCTCCTCGACTGTGGCACGCTCGTCCTCCGCCGCGGCGTACGTCGCGGCCGGCCGGCGCTGGACGTCGACGCCGTGGTCGTCGCAGAACCGCAGCAGCCAGGCCATGCCCTCACGGTTGGCGTCGACGTACGCGGCGGCCACCTTGCGCGACTGGTGCTTCCGGATCCGGGACAGGTGGGTGCCCTGCAGCAGCGAGAGCTTCGCCGTCGTGTTGCCCGTCGTGACGGCCCCCACCTGGCGGGCCTCGACGACGGCGACCCGCTTTCCGGCCCGCGCGAGCAGCAGCGCGGTGGTGAGCCCGGTCAGGCCCGCGCCGACGACCACGACATCGAGCAGCTCGTCGCCGTCGGGCAGCGGGTCGTCGGCGACGGGGGTGGCGCGGTCGAGCCAGAGGGAGGTCACGGGTCAGGGCCTCAGTCGTCCGCGGTCGCCGGTCCGGACGGCGTCGCGCCGCCCTCGTCGGTCCAGCCCTCGTCCTGGCCGGTGTCCCGGGCGGGGTCGGACTCGGTGTCCTCGTCCTCGCCCGCCATCAGATCGGGTTCGGTGTCGATGCCGAGGTCGGGTTCGGTGTCTGGCCCGGTGCCGTCGAGCGACGAGGTCATCTGGTGCTCCTGGACGTGGGTGGGATGGGGGACGTCGTGCGGTACCCGTATCCCCGACCCGCAAACGGCGACCATGGCAGGGCCGGGCTCATGGCAGCAGCACGACCTTGCCGCCTGCGTGCCCGCCGATGACGAGCCGGTGGGCGTCGGCGACCTCGGCGAGCGGGTAGGTCTGGGCGACCACCACGTCGAGGTCGCCACGGCCGGCGAGCTCGGCGATCTCCAGCCGGGCACGGCTGCGGAGCTCGGTGCCGGGGTCGGCGCCGGGTCCGCCACCCAGCAGCGCGATGCCGCTGTCGCCGCGGTGGAACGCCGCCACGGACGCGATGCGCTCGAGCGGGGCGAGCTCGAGGGACACGTCGACGGCCTCGTCGGTGCCGATCGTGTCGAGCGCGACGTCGACGCCGTCGGGCGCCGCCTCGCGGACCCGCTCGGCCAGCCCGTCGCCGTACGCGACGGGGACGACGCCGTAGCCGCGCAGTGCCTCGTGCCGGTGCTCTGCTGCGGTGCCGACCACGGTGGCGCCGCGACCGAGGGCGAGCTGGGCCGCCGAGAGCCCGACGCTGCCGGAGACACCGTGCACCAGGACCGTGTCTCCCGCGCGGACGCCGGTCGCCTCCACCAGGTGGTACGCCGTCACGCCGGTCAGCGACATCCCGGCCGCCTGCTCCCAGGAGAGGCCGGGCGGCTTGGCGTAGACAGACGACCCCTGAACGGTCAGCGCTTCCGCGTAGCCACCGGTCACCGGGTAGGCGACCACCTCGTCGCCCACGGCGATCGGCCCACCCGGACCGGCCGCGCCGTCACCGACGGCCGTGACGACACCGGAGACCTCGAGGCCGAGCCGCTTGGGCAGCTTCGACTCGTCGGTGCCCATCTGCCCGCTGTAGGACTTGCAGTCGAACCGGTTGATGCCGGCGGCCCGCACCTCCACCGTGACCTCGCCGGGGCCGGGTGCGGGCACGTCGAGGTCCCGGAGCTCGAGCTGCTCCGGACCGCCGTACGCCGCTGCCACCACTGCCTTGGTCATGAGTCGCCCTTCGTCGCCGGAGCTGTCGTGGTCCGAAGGCTAATCGGCCACTACTGTCCGCCCATGGAACCCGACGAGTACCTCCAGCACGACGCCACCTCCCTGGCCGGTCTCGTGGCCGCCGGTGACGTCACGGCCGCCGAGCTGCTGTCCCTGGCCCGGCGCCGGCGCGACGAGGTGAACCCGGCCCTCAACGCGGTCGTCGCGGATCTCGGGCACGTCGCCGACGCCCGCGCCGCTGACGCGTCACTCACCGGACCGTTCGCGGGCGTGCCGTTCCTCATCAAGGACCTGGGCCAGGAGTACGCCGGGTTCCCGACGTCGAACGGCTCCCGCTCCCTGGCCGGCGACGTGGCCGACCGCCACGCCCTCGTCACCCAGCGCTTCCTCGACGCCGGGCTGGTGGTGTTCGGCAAGACGAACACCCCGGAGTTCGGCGCCAAGGGCGTGACCGAGTCCGAGCTGTGGGGCCCGGCGCGCAACCCGTGGGACACCGCCCGCACCCCCGGCGGCTCGTCGGGTGGCTCGGGGGCCGCCGTGGCGGCCGGCATCGTCGCGGCAGCGGGCGCCAACGACGGGGGCGGCTCGATCCGCATTCCCGCCGCCTGCAACGGGCTGGTCGGCCTCAAGACCAGCCGCGGCCTGGGGCCCTACGGACCGCAGACGGGTGAGGTGATGTTCGGGATGGTCACCCAGGGCGTCGTCTCGCGCACCGTGCGGGACAGCGCGGCCCTGCTCGACACGATCCTCGGGCCCGATCCGAGTGCCGGCTATGCGGGCGCGCGCCACGAGGTGCCGTTCGCCGAGCAGATCGGTGACCGCCCGGGCACGCTGCGCATCGGCTACTCCGCGTCGTCCGCGATCAACGCCGACCCGGATCCCGAGGCCGTCGCGGCGGTCGAGGGAGCCGCCCGGCTGCTGTCCGAGCTCGGCCACGAGGTCGAGGAGGTGCCCCCGCCGTACGACGACGAGGCGCTGGCCCGCGACTTCCTGACCATCTGGTTCGCCCAGCTCTACAGCCAGGTCGCGGACGTGCGAAAGCGCCTCGGTGCACGTGACGGCGAGTTCGAGGCCGACACGCTCGCCAGTGCCGAGCTCGGCCGGGCGACGGGGATGCTCCCGATGCTGCGGGCACTGCAAGGGGTCAACGGCTACATCCACTCACTCGCCGAGTTCCACCAGCGCTACGACTACTTCCTCACGCCGACCCTGGCGAAGCCGCCGCTGCCGGTGCTGTCGACCCGCACGCCCGACCGCCTGCAGAAGGCGTCGCGGGTCATCAGCAGGCTCCGCGCCGGCAAGCTGCTGGCCGTGTCCGGCGTGCTGGACGAGATCATCTCCGACAACCTCGGCTGGGTGCCGTACACGCAGCTGGCCAACCTCACCGGGCGACCGGCGATCAGCGTGCCCCTGCACTGGACGGCCTCCGGGCTGCCGCTCGGCGTGCAGTTCGTCGGCCGTCTCGGGGCCGACGGCGCCCTGCTGCGGCTCGCGGCCCAGCTGGAGGAGGCGCAGCCCTGGGCGCAGCGCCACCCGGCGCCGGTCTGATCTGGTGCTTCATCAAGGTATGCAGGTGAAGCACGACTTCCCATGGCCTGCGCGCCATGGGAAGTCACCACTCGTCTACATACCTTGGTGAAGCAGCGGGACCGGTTCCTCGAAGGTCGCACGACCCCTGTGCGTGCGACCTCCGAGCCGGCCTCCGAGATCCCTGGTCAGGCGCGCATGACGCCGACGGGCTCGCGGACGAAGCCCGGGAAGACCCGGGACACGTCGGCGTTGAACCGGGTGCTGACGACCTCCGCCAGCACGCTGCGGTAGTCGGTGGTGACGAGCAGGTCGGCGTCGTTGCCCGTGGTGAGCCCGGGCCAGCGCGAGTAGTAACGGCCCCCGACCACGCCCGCCCCGGCGACGAACATGACGTTGCCGTAGCCGTGGTCGAGTCCCCAGTTGCTGTTCTCGGTGACGCGCCGGCCGAACTCGCTCATCGTGACCAGCGTGACCTTGCCGGCCATCGCGCCGAGGTCGACGAAGAACGCGGCCATCGCGTCCGCGAGGTCCGACGCGTTGGAGCGCATCTGGCCCCACTCGAGGGTGCCGAGGTCCGTGTGCATGTCCCAGTCGCCCTGGTCGACGGTGATCACCTGGACACCGACGTCGGCGCGGATCACCCGGGCCGCGTGCTTCAGCGCCTCGCCGAGGTCGTTGTCCGGGTACGCCGTCGAGCCCTCGGGCTGTGCGGCGACCGGTGCGAACTCGTCGACGGCCTGGAACGTCGCCCGTGCGGTCGCGCCGAGCGCAGAGGTGTCCTTGCCCCACAGCGTGTTGAGCGAGCGGCGCCGGCCCTTGCCGGTGTCCCACTTGTCGTCGCCGGCGATCGTGATGCCGTCGAGGTCCGTGGCCGACACGTACGGCTGCGGCCCGTAGAGCGAGGTCGGCGGCACCGCCTCGCCCAGGTTGATGCCCTGGAGCGGCGAGCTGGTCGCGTCGAGTCCGATCATCCGGTTGAGCCAGCCGTTGCGGGTGGTCGACCCGGCCGCGGCGTCCTCGACCTCCTCCATCGCGGCGAAGTGCGACCGGTTGGGAGCCGGCAGGCCGGTGGCGTGCACGGCGGCCAGGCTGCCCGCGGTCCACATCGGCAGCAGCGGCTCGAGCGCCGGGTGCAGTCCGAACATGTCGTCCTTGGCCAGCAGCCGTTCGGCGGGTACGCCGATCCGCGGCCGCGCCTGGTAGTAGACCGGGTCGGCGTGCGGCACCACGAGCGAGAGCCCGTCGGCCGCACCCCGCAGGGACAGCACGACGAGCACCGCAGGCGCCGGCGTGGCGGCGTACGCGCTGGTGGCGACCTGGGAGGTGCCGAACATCAGTGCGGTGCCCGCGACCCCGGCGGTGCCGAGCATCAGGCCGCGGCGCGAGACGCCGGCGTACTCCGTGCAGCAGGTGCTCTCAGTCATGGCGGTCACCGGCTCAGGTGGGTGGGGGAGTCGAGGAGGGTCGTGAGCAGCCGGGGCATGCCCCACTTCACGAGGTCGTGCTTACGGGTGATCAGCGTCCTGCGGCCGATGCCCGTCGCCTCGCAGCAGGCCTTGAGCAGGGTCGGCGAGGCCGGCCGCTGCAGAAGGCGGCGAGAGAGGTGGTCGACGAGCCGGTCGAAGCGGATCCTCTTCTGCGGCAACCAGGATCGGTGCGACGCGAACGTCGCGCCCTTCGACGGCCACCACTGGCCGCTCAGCGAGTAGTGCACGTCGAACCCGGCCAGCATCCGCGAGGTGGTCGCCCACGACGGGTTGTCGATCGGGGCTCCGTCGGGGCGGGCCCAGCCGAACGGCACCGCACCCAGGCTGCCGACCTGCCACAGCATGGCGTTGGCGGCGTCGTCCTCGGCGGTGGGCCGGTTGGGCTTCACGCCGAGCACCCGGTACGTCGCCACGACGTCCTCGCCGGGGTCGCGGACCTTGGCGCCGACCGCACCGGCGAACGCCGACGACGCGACCAGTGCGCGGAGCACGGGCACGATGCGCCCGTCGTTGGCGAGGTAGACGCCGGCCAGCTGGTCGACGAGCAACTGCGGAGGCTCGTCGCGCACGAACTTGACGGCGAGCTTGCGGCAGATGCGCTGCGCGGTCGCGGGATGCAGTGCGAGGTAGCGCAGGTAGCGGCGGGTCAGCTCGCGCCCGTCGGTCGACGCGTTGGCGTCGCTGAACCCCATCACCGACACCGGCCCGGTCGCGTGGTCGTTGACGACGTAGGTGGCGTTCCACGTCTTGTAGGTGTCCACGCGCCAGCCCGTGAGGATGCGCGCGGAGTCCTTGACGTCGCCCTCGTCGTAGCTGCCGCGTCCCACGGTGTGCAGCTCGAGCAGCTCGCGGCCGAGGTTCTCGTTGGGCGCCTTGCGGGTGGAGACCGCGTTGCTCAGGAAGATGCCCATCGCCGGGTGCGTGACCGCGTCGGTGAGCATGTCGACGAACGAGCCGAGCGCGTGCCGCCGGATCAGCTCGCCGTACGGCACCCGGTAGGTGAACGCGCCGTCGCCGTTGACCGGCACGTGCAGGTGGTTCTCCCAGAACTCCGTCATCACCTCGAGCAGCTGGCGCTGGGAGTGGATGCGCCTCGCCAGCACCCAGCGCTGGTAGTCGGCCATGACCTGCCAGCCCGGCTCGACTCCGCTCTGGGTGTTGGCCCAGAGCACCTGCGGTGAGTTCGCGAGCCCGGGCCACCACGACTTCAGCCCGTCGGCGTACGCGTCGGCGATCGAGGCCGGGGCCAGCTGCTGGTCGAACCACGCCCTGCCCCCGCCGGCCTTCTTGACCTGCCTGGCGAGCGTCGGGGTGATGCCGTAGGAGAAGCGGCCGACCAGATGCCGGTCGGCGGTCGACAGGACCACCGTCTTCGTGCGGTACGCCGTCGAGCGGGCCTTCTTGCCCGCCTTTTCGCCTCGCTTGCCCTTCTTCCCGGCCTTGCCTGCCGTCGGCTTGCGCTTGCCGGCCAACTTCGGGCGCGGCCCGGAGGCGGCCGACGCCGGTGCGGCGAGGTCGAAGCCGGGCGCCACGGCGAGCAGCCCGGTGCCGGCGACGACCCGCGTCAGCAGTGCACGACGGGACGCCGCGGGCGCGTCGGAGGTCGTCGTACCGGCTGGCGGGGTCACCTACCCAAAATTAGGTACGCCGCCGGCACGCTGGGCGGGCTTCGGGGATCAAATGGCCGATCGGCCACCGGGGCATGGCCCAGGTGGTGGGCAGATCAGGGACCGACGGGCGCGGTCGGCTCTGGCAGCAGGCCGAAGGCCGGGTTGCAGGTCCACGAGGCGCAGCTCACGAGCTGCTGGCGGCGCAGCTCGAGCTGCGCCCGGATCGCGGCGTACGTCGGGTCGTCGGCGCGGTTGACCAGCTCGTAGGGGTCGACGGCCCGGTCGTAGAGCAGCACGTCGCCGCCCGCCCCACGCACGGCATAGGTGAACCGGGAGGTGCGGACGCCCCGGTAGGCCCAGCCGTCGCCGTACGACTTGCCGGTCTGCACCAGCGTCGTGTCGCGGAACGGGCTCGCCTGGCCGGTCAGCGCCGGGACGAGCGACGAGCCGTCGACGGCCCGCAGGGGAGTGACCCCGGCCAGGTCGGCGAACGTGGCGGGCAGGTCGACGAGGCTCACCGGCATGGCGGACGTGGAGGCGGGGGCGACGCCGGGGCCGTGGACGAGCAGCGGCACCTGCATGGCCTCCTCGGTGATGACGTTCTTGCCGATGAAGCGGTGCTCGCCGAGGGAGTAGCCGTTGTCGCTGGTGAAGAACAGCCAGGTGTCGTCCCACTCGCCGGTCTCCTTGAGCGTCGCCACCAGCGACGCCACCGAGCGGTCGACCGCCTGCAGCGAGCGGATGCGGGCCCGGAAGGTCTTGCTGACGTCGCTCACGTCGCGGTGCGCCTTGCCGCGCAGGAACGCCGGGCGACCGCCCAACGTGTTCGCGTTGAAGCTGGGCTTGCTCAGGGACGGGGGTACGGCGCCGGGGTAGGCGTTGCGATCCCGCGCCTCCGACGGGGGCGGCACGACGTCGCCGTTCTTCGCGAAGCGGTAGTGCGGCGCGAGGTGGAAGGAGTAGAGGAAGAACGGGCGGTCGTCGTCGGCGAACGTCCGCACCGCCGCGTTGGTGCGCTCCTCGATCGCGCTCGTGACGTAGTAGTTGTCGTACGTCGCGATGCCCTGGCCGTCGTTGAAGAACCCGAAGTCGAAGTACTCGTAGACGCCCTGCACGAGCGGGTCCCACAGGCTCCAGCCGGCGTTGCGGCCGTCGTTGGCGTGGTAGCCGTTGAGGTACTTGCCGACGAAGCCGGTCTGGTAGCCGGCGGCCTGGAACCACTGCCCGATCGTCTCGGCCGGGTCGAGCGCCGCGTAGCCGCCGTGCGGCCCGTTGTTGTGGCGTACACCGCTGTTCTGGGCGTACTGCCCGGTGATCATCTCGGCCCGCGCCGGGCAGCACAGCGGGTGCGGCGAGATCGCGTCGGTGAACTCCATGCCGCCGTCGCCGAGCGCCTCTCGGGTCAGCGGCATCCAGCGCAGGTCGTAGTCGTTCTGGTCGTCGGTGAGTACGACGACCACGTTGGGCCGCGACGACTGGGTGGTGTCCTCCGGGGTGGCCGCGCCCACGGCCGTGCCGCGTCGGATGCCTGGCCCGGACCCGGGGAACAGCGAGCCCGACGGCTGGCCGGCAGTCAGGGAGAGCCCACTGCCGGCACCGTCGGACCGACCCTGCACGGCGCCGCTCGTGGCTGCCGCGGCGACGAAACCGGCCAGGCACAGGCCGATGAGCGCGGCTGCCCCGCTGCTCCTCCAGCCGCTCATGGATCGGTCCCCGTGGTCGATGCGTCAGATGGTCGGTCGCGCCCGCCCGGCGAGGGTGCGCGATGGGCCAAGAGTAGGGCAGGGCCGATACAGTGCGGGCATCATCGCCGACACGGAAGCCACGATCTCTCCACATGGACGGGCCTCAAAGTAGCCAGCCCCTGCTCGACCCCCTGATCTCCCCGGCAGGTGCCGCGTGCTGACGCCGTGGATCCTGCTCGGCGTCTCCCTCCTCCTGGTCGTGGCGTGCGGCCTGTTCGTGGCCGCCGAGTTCGCGCTCGTGACCGTCGACCGGGGGTCGGTCGACCGGGCCGCAGAGACCGGCGACCAGAGCGCGATCGGCGTACAACGGGCACTCAAGTCGCTGTCGACCCAGCTGTCCGGCGCCCAGGTCGGCATCACCGTGACCAACCTGGCGATCGGCTTCCTCGCCGAGCCCGCCATCGCCCAGCTCGTCGACGGACCCCTCGAGTCGGTCGGCGTGCCCGAGCGCTTCGTGCCCGGCATCTCGATCGCGCTCGGCCTGCTCATCGGCACGTTCCTCACGATGATCTTCGGCGAGCTGGTGCCCAAGAACCTCGCCATCTCGGCGCCGTTCGCCACGGCCCGTGCGACCCAGCGGTTCCAGCGCGCGTTCACCCGCGGCATGGGTGGACCCATCTCCGTGCTCAACGGGTCGGCGAACGCCATCGTGCGGCGCCTCGGTCTCGAGCCGCAGGAGGAGCTGCGCTCCGCCCGCAGTGCCCAGGAGCTCGCCTCGCTGGTGCAGCGCTCAGCCGACCACGGCACGCTCGATGCCGAGACCGCCGAGCTGATGGAGCGGTCCGTGGAGTTCGGCAACCGCACCGCCGGCGAGATCATGACGCCGCGCGTGCGCACCACCAGCCTCGAGGAGGGCGACCGGGCGATCGCGGTCATCGAGCTGGCCCGCGGCACCGGCCACTCGCGCTTCCCCGTGCTCGACGGCGAGGACGTCGTCGTCGGCACGGTGCACGTCAAGCACGCGGTCGCGCTGCCCGTGCACGAGCGGGCGACGACCCGCGTCAAGCACATCATGCTCAAGCCCATCGTCGTGCCCGACTCACTGCGGCTCGACCCGTTGCTGGCGCTGCTCCGTGGCGACGGCTTCCAGCTGGCCGTCGTCCTCGACGAGTACGGCGGCCAGGCCGGCATCGTGACCCTCGAGGACGTGGTGGAGGAGATCGTCGGTGACATCGCCGACGAGCACGACCGCCACGGCACCCGCGCCCGGCTGCGGCGCGACGGCACCTGGATCCTGTCCGGGCTGCTGCGTCCCGACGAGGTCGAGGACCTCACCGGCATCGAGCTGCCGGAGGACGAGGCCTACGACACCATCGCCGGGCTGGTGCTCCAACGGCTCGGCCGGGTCCCGGAGGCCGGCGCGACGGCCGAGCTGACACTCACGGTGCTCCACGACGACGGCGAACCCCGCCCGCAGCACGTCGAGCTGGCCGTCGAGCGGATGGACGGCCTGCGGGTCGACCGGATCACGATGCGCCTGCGCGAGGAGGTCGGCGATGAGTGACCTCGGTGCCGTCCTCCTGGCGGTGGTGCTGCTCGCGTTCAACGCGTTCTTCGTGGGCGCGGAGTTCGCGCTCATCAGCGCGCGGCGCAGCCAGATCGAGCCGCGCGCCCAGCAGGGATCGCGCGTCGCTCGCACGACCCTGCGGGCGATGGAGAACGTCTCGCTGATGATGGCCGGCGCCCAGCTCGGCATCACCATCTGCTCGCTGGGTCTGGGTGCCGTCGGCGAGCCCGCCGTCGCGCACCTGCTCGAGCCCGTCTTCCACGCCGCCAACGTGCCCGACTCGTGGCTGCACCCGGTGTCGTTCGTGGTGGCCATGACGATCGTGGTCTACCTCCACGTCGTGCTCGGCGAGATGGTGCCGAAGAACATCGCGCTGGCCGGCCCCGACCGCTCGGCGCTCGCCCTCGGCCCGCCGATGGTGCTGGTCGTGACCCTGCTGCGCCCCCTGATCGTCGTACTCAACGCGATCGCCAACGCCACCCTGCGGCTGCTCAAGGTCGAGCCGAAGGACGAGATCAGCTCGACCTTCACCCGCGAGGAGGTCGCGGCGCTGGTCGAGGAGTCGCGCGGCGAGGGCATGCTCGAGGACGACGAGTACGGCCGGCTCGCCGGCGCCCTCGGCTTCATCGAGAAGACCGTCTCGTCGGTGCTGATGCCGGTCGACGGCCTCACCACCGTCTCGCGCGGCGCCACCGTCGCCGACGTCGAGGAGGTCTGCGCGGCCACCGGCTACAGCCGGTTCCCGGTCGTCGACGACGACGACACCCTGATGGGCTACCTCCACATCAAGGACGTCCTCGAGACCGACGAGTCCCGGCGCAGCCGCGCCATCGACGACAAGTGGATCCGCCCCTTCGCCACGGTCGCCCCCGACGAGCTGCTGCACGACGTGCTCGAGAGCCTGCAGCGCCGCGGTGCCCACATGGCCCGTGTCGTCTCGCGCGACGGCACCGCCCTGGGCATCGCCACCCTCGAGGACGTCCTCGAGGAGCTGGTCGGCGAGATCCGCGACGGTTCGCACCAGGACGAGAACGTCTGAGCCCGGTGCTTGACGTATGCCGATATGGGCATATGATCGCTGGATGGCACGGGCAGCGACGACGTCGGACGTCTTCAACGCGATCGCCGAACCGCGGCGCCGGGAGATCCTGGTGCTGCTGCGTGCGGGTGATCGACCGGTGACCGAGCTGGCCCGGGAGTTGAGGATGACCCAGCCGGGGGCGTCCAAGCACCTGCGGGTGCTCCGCGAGGTGGGGCTGGTGCGGGACCGCAGGGCGGGCAAGCAGCGCGTGTACGGCCTGGACGCCCGCGGGCTGCGACCGATCCACGAGTGGACCGGCGGGTTCGAGCTCTTCTGGAACGAGAGTCTCGACCGCCTGGACGACTACGTGCAGGGCCTCGGGCAAGCACGGCAGGGGGACTGACCGATGGCAGTGACGGCCGACCGCGAGGTCGTGATCTCCCGGGTCATCGATGCCCCACGGGAGCTGGTGTTCGAGGCGTTCACCGAGGTACGGCACCTGTCGCGCTGGTGGGGACCTGAGGGGTTCACCACCTCCACGAGGGCGTTCGAGTTCCGCGTCGGTGGGGAGTGGGACTTCGTGATGCACGGACCGGACGGGACGGACTACCAGGAGTGGATCACCTGGACCGAGCTCGCTCCGCCGGAGCGGATCGCTCTGCTCCACGGTGAGTCCCGTGACGACCCGAACGCCTTCGAGTCGGTCCTCACGTTCGCGTCCGACGGCGCGTCGACCCGGATCGAGATGCGCACGGTGTTCCCCACGAAGGAGCTGCGCGACGAGGCGGTCGAGAAGTACCACGCAGTCGAGGGTGGCGAGCAGACCCTGAGCAGCCTGGCTGCCTACGTCGCCGAGATCGCACGGTCGGGAGGGGAGGGCTGATGGCGGGGAAGGTGTTCTTCAGCGTGTCGATGTCGCTGGACGGCTACATCGCGCCCGAGTCGCTGGGGGAGCTGATGGGGAAGCAGTGGATGGAGCTGCAGCAGTGGATCTTCCCGACGCGGTTCTTCCGGGAGAACCTGAAGCTGGGCACAGGCGGCGAGGAGGGAACCGACGACGACGTCGCGCGGGCGACGTACGAGCGCACCGGCGCCAGCGTGATGGGCAAGCGCATGTTCGACGCCGGCGAGCAGATGTGGCCGGAGGAGGCACCGTTCCACACGCCGGTCTTCGTCGTGACGCACACGAGGCGCGACGCGTGGGAGCGGCCGGCCGGCACCACCTTCCACTTCGTCAACGACGGCATCGGGGCCGCGCTCGAGCAGGCCCGCGAGGCCGCGGGCGACCGCGACGTCCGCATTGCAGGCGGCGGCGAGACCATCCTGGAGTATGTGAACGCCGGCCTGGTCGACGAGTTCTCGATCGCGCTGTCGCCTGTGCTGTTCGGCTCCGGCATCCGCCTGTTCGAGGGCGTGGACGCCGGCCGCGTGGCGCTGGAGCAGGCCCGCGTCGAGCCGTCGCAGCGGGCGACCCACCTGACGTACGCCGTCCGGGAGCGACCTCAGCGCACCTGAGTCGCGGCGGAACTCGGTGAGCACGCCACGTCTATATAGGGTGGGCTCTCCCGCTCCCGATCACTTCTCACAGAACAGCCTGAGGGATCCACTCCGTGCCCGAGCCGACGCCCGAGCAGCCGCCTGAGGCGGCCCCCGAGGCGACTCCCGAGGTGGCGGCCGACCCGGTCGTGCGCAGCTCGCGGGTGTGGACCGTGCCCAACATGCTCAGCATGCTGCGGCTCGCCGGCGTCCCGGTGTTCCTGTGGCTGGTGCTCGGCCCCGAGGCCGACGGCTGGGCGCTGGCGCTGCTGATGGTGTCGGGGGTGACCGACTACCTCGACGGCTACCTCGCCCGCCGCCTCAACCAGTACTCCACCGTCGGCGAGATCCTCGATCCGGTGGCCGACCGCCTCTACATCCTGGCCGTCGTCATCGGGCTGGCGCTGCGCGAGATCATCCCGTGGTGGGTGGCGATCATCCTGCCGCTGCGCGACCTGCTGCTGTGGGGTCTGGTGCCGTTCCTGCGGACCCGGGGCTACAGCTCGCTGCCGGTGCACTTCCTCGGCAAGGCCGCGACCTTCAACCTGCTCTACGCCTTCCCGCTGCTGCTTCTGGGCGACGGTGACGGCACGATCGCGACGCTGGCCGAGGTCTTCGGCTGGGCGTTCGCCTTCTGGGGGATCGGCCTCTACTGGTGGGCGGGCGTGCTCTACGCCTGGCAGGTCCGCAAGCTGCTGGCCGAGCCCCGATGAGCCAGCAGCTGCCCGAGCACGTCACCCTCCCGCTGCTGACCAAGATCACCCAGCAGTCGATGGACGAGGACTACGAGCACGTCGCGCGGGCCCGCGACAGCGGCGTCGAGCCACCCGAGTCCAGGTCGACCCGCGTGTGGAGCGCGGTCGTGGTCGCGATCTTCGGCACTCTCGTGGCCGTCGCGGCGGTGCAGACCGCCCGCAACGCCGACACAGACGCCCTCGGGCGTTTCGCGATCATCGACAAGATCCAGGGCGAGAAGTCCGACCTCGCCACCATCCAGGACCGCGCTGCCGAGCTGGCCGCCGCCAACGCCGACATGGAGGAGGCCCTGCGCACGATGCGCACGCGCCAGGACGAGCTGTCCTCCCGCGTACGTCGCCTCGAGGGGCGCACCGGCTTCGGCCCGGTGAGCGGCCGGGGTGTGGTGTTCACCGTCGACGACGCCGCGAGCGGCGACGAGACCCAGGTCGTGCGCGACGAAGACCTCGCCAAGCTCGTCGACGGGCTGTGGGCCGCCGGCGCGGAGGCCATCGCCATCAACGGGCAGCGGCTCACCGTGCGCACCTCGATCCAGAACTCCGGCCGGGCGATCCACGTCAACACCCGGCCCCTCGCCCCGCCGTACACCGTCGAGGTGATCGGCAACCAGGACACCCTGCCGGCGCGGCTGCTGAACAATGCCCATGGAGCCGCGTGGTACGCCCTCGCCCGCAGCTTGGCCTTCCGATTCACCATGGACAATGATGACGAGCTGGCGCTGCCGGCCGCCCGCCTGCTGCCGCTGCGCAAGGCCCAGACCGGGTCGGCCGCAGACCTCGCCGGCAAGCAGAAGGAGGCCCTCCCGTGATCGCCGCTCTCGGACTGCTCTTCGGCGTCATCGCCGGGCTCCTGCTGAAGCCCGACGTGCCGCTGGGGCTCGAGCCGTACCTGCCGATCGCGGTCGTGGCCGCGCTCGACGCGGTGTTCGGCGGTCTGCGTGCGTTCCTCGACGGGATCTTCGACGACAAGGTGTTCGTCGTGTCGTTCCTGAGCAATGTCGTCATCGCCGCGGCGATCGTCTACCTCGGCGACCAGCTCGGCGTCGGCGCCCAGCTGTCGACCGGCGTCATCGTCGTGCTCGGCATCCGTATCTTCTCCAACGTCGCGGCGATCCGGAGGCACCTGTTCCATGCCTGACGAGAAGCCCGACGTCGTCGAGGACGGACGCCCCGAGGCCGGGCGCGACCGCCTCGCCCGGGCGCTCGTGCGGCCGTCGCGGTCGCAGGCGGTCGTGGGTGTGCTGCTGGCCATCCTCGGCTTCGCCGCGATCGTGCAGGTGCGCACCACGCAGGCCGACGACACCTACAGCGGCCGACGCGAGCAGGACCTCATCGAGATCCTCGGCGGCCTCACCGGCACGTCCGACCGGGCGCGGCGCGAGATCCAGCGGCTGGAGGAGACGCAGAGCCAGCTGCAGTCCGACACCAGCGCCCGCAGTGCGGCCATCGAGCAGGCCGAGGCGCGCGTCGCGACCCTGAACATCCTGGCCGGGCTGGTTCCGGTCACCGGACCTGGCCTGCGCATCACCATCACCGAGGAGACCGGCCGGGTCAGCATCGACTCCCTGCTCGACACCGTCCAGGAGCTGCGTACGGCGGGCGCCGAGGCGATGGAGTTCAACGACGAGGTCCGGCTGGCGGCCGAGAGCTCGTTCAACGACGTCGGCGGGAGCATCGAGGTCGACGGCGTGCCCCTCGATGCGCCGTACGTCCTCGAGGTCATCGGCGAGCCGCACACCCTGCACGGTGGCCTGACGTTCCCCAGCGGCCCCATCTCCTCGCTGGAGACGGAGGACGGTGCGCAGGTCGAGGTCCAGGAGCTCGACTCGCTCGACATCGAGAGCATCCGCAACGCCGACGGCCCGGAGGTCGCACAGTCCGGCGACGGGCAGTAGCCTCACCGCGAGCACCGACCCCGGATCCATGGACCAACGACCTCATTCTCAGGAGCAGGCATGTACCCCGAGGACCTGAAGTACACCCCCGAGCACGAGTGGGTGCGCAGCCCCGGTGACCACGAGGGTGCGGTGCGCGTGGGCATCACGCACTTCGCCCAGGACGCCCTCGGCGACATCGTCTACGTGTCGCTGCCCGAAGTCGGCGAGGCCGTCTCCGCCGGCGACACCTGTGGCGAGCTCGAGTCGACCAAGTCCGTCAGCGACATCTACGCGCCCGTCAGCGGGCAGGTCGTGGCCCGCAACGAGGCGCTCGACGCCACCCCGGAGCTCGTCAACAACGACCCGTACGCCGGCGGCTGGCTCTTCGAGGTCGTCCCCGACGACGCCGCCGCGCTCGACGCGCTGCTCGACGCCGCGACGTACCAAGAGGCCCTGTCCTGACCCGTTCATTCCGACCGGCTCCGGGTTGCCGTGGCTGGTAGGTTCGAAGCAACCTTCACCCTCAGCCCCTGACTGAGGGTTGGCATCACCGGAAGCGAGGAAGACATGCCGTTCTGCACGGCCTGCGGCAAGCAGAATCCCGACGACGCGCGCTTCTGCGCGCAGTGCGGCACGCGCATCGCCGGCGCCGACGAAGCCGCGCCCGCCGCCGACGCACCGGGGGAGTCGACCGCGACCATCACCTTCGGCAACCCGCCCGAGCGGCCGGGCGAGCGGACCGCCGAGACGTCCGACCGGCAGCTGAGCGCCGGCGACGCGGCCGCGGTCGACGCGCTGCCCGCGGGTCACGCCCTGCTCGTCGTCCAGCGCGGCCCCGGCGCCGGCAACCGCTTCCTGCTCGACACGGACCTGGTCACCGCGGGGCGGCACCCCGACTCCGAGATCTTCCTCGACGACGTGACGGTCTCGCGCCGGCACGCCGACTTCCGGCGTACGGGCAACTCGTTCAGCGTCTCCGACGTCGGCAGCCTCAACGGCACCTACGTCAACCGCGACCGCATCGACTCCGTCGACCTCACCGACGGCGACGAGGTGCAGATCGGCAAGTACCGCCTCGTCTTCTTCTCCGGGCACGTGAGCAGCTGACCTGTGGCCGCCTCGCCCTCGGCCGGGTTGCCCACCGGGCGCGCCCGGATGACGATCGGCCAGGTGCTCGACGAGCTCCGGCCGGACTTCCCGGGCATCACCATCCCCAAGATCCGGTTCCTCGAGGACAAGGGGCTGATCAAGCCCGAGCGCACCCCGTCGGGCTACCGCAAGTTCGCCGGCGACGACGTCGACCGGCTGCGCTACATCCTGCGGATGCAGCGCGACCACTACCTGCCGCTCAAGGTGATCGGCCAGCACCTCGAGGCCATCGACCGGGGACTCGAGCCGCCACCGATCGACTCCGTCGTGCCGACGGTGCCCAAGGTGTCGCTCACCAGCGACGGGCTCCCGTCGCCCGAGTCCTTCGCCCGGCGCTCCGACGTACGCCTCTCGCGTCGCGAGCTGCTGAAGATCGCCGAGGTCAGCGACGACCTCCTCACGCAGCTCGAGCAGTACGGCCTGGTCTCCGCCCGCACGGGCACCGGGCACTACGACACCGACGCCCTGGTGATCGCCCAGACGGCCCGTGAGCTCGCCGACTTCGGGTTCGAGCCCCGCCACCTGCGCGCCTTCAAGACCGCCGCGGACCGCGAGGTGGGCCTCGTCGAGCAGGTCGTCGCCCCGCTCAAGCGCGGGCGCGACGCGGCCGCCAAGGGCCGCGCCGACGATGCGACCAGCGAGATCGCGGCGCTGTCGGTGCGGCTGCACGCCACCCTGGTCAAGCAGGGCCTCGAACGCTCCTGATCTGGACGCGGCCGGTCACCCGGCCCGGAGTAGGGTTCCGGTGTGCGTGAACTCGATGTCATCGGAGTCCGGGTCGAGATGCCCTCCAACCAGCCGATCGTGCTGTTGCGCGAGGTGACGGGGGAGCGCTACCTCCCGATCTGGATCGGCGCGGTCGAGGCCACGGCGATCGCCTTCGCCCAGCAGGGCGTGACGCCCCCTCGGCCGCTGACGCACGACCTGATGAAGGACGTCCTGGAGGCCACCGGCACCGAGCTGACCGAGGTGCGCATCACCGACGTGAAGGACGGCGTCTTCTATGCCGCCCTGGTGCTCGGCCGCGGCACGGGCGAGGACACCGAGGTGAGTGCGCGGCCGTCCGACTCGATCGCCCTGGCGCTCCGGACGGGCTCGCGGATCGTGTGTGCCGACGACGTCCTCGACGAGGCCGGCCTCGCCGTTCCCGCCGAGCAGGAGGACGAGGTCGAGCGGTTCCGCGAGTTCCTCGACCAGGTGACGCCCGAGGACTTCGACTCGCACTGACGCACCTGGGTGGTCGAGCCGCGAGCGCCAGCGAAGCGGGTCGAGACTGACTCTCAGGTAGAGGCTGAGGGTTACGACACGCCGCAGCGAACGTTGACCACCCTCAGGTGGAGGTTTACGTTGGACTGTCTTCGTTGTAACTCCATCGTTGTGGTTGCACTCTTCCCCGCGACCGACGTTCCCCCGTAGTTACGCACAGCGAAGTAGACCGTTGGAGGATCGCCGTGGGCGTCAACGAGAACGAGCAGGACAAGGCCGCCGCAGCCAAGGCGGCCGAGGCGGCCGGCCTGGCCGACGAGCAGGGCCTGCTCTTCACCGACGACGTGTCGCCGCTCCCCAGCGACACCGGCTACCGCGGTCCGACCGCCTGCAACGCAGCGGGCATCACCTACCGCCAGCTCGACTACTGGGCCCGCACCGGGCTGGTCGAGCCCACCGTGCGCGGCGCGACGGGCTCCGGGTCGCAGCGCCTCTACTCCTTTCGCGACATCCTGATCCTCAAGGTCGTCAAGCGGCTGCTCGACGCTGGCATCTCGCTCCAGCAGATCCGCACCGCCGTCGCCCACCTGCGCGAGCGCGGCACCGACGACCTGACCCGCGTCACCCTGATGAGCGACGGCGCCACGGTCTACGAGTGCACGAGCAACGACGAGGTCATCGACCTGCTCCAGGGCGGTCAGGGCGTGTTCGGCATCGCGATCGGCGGCGTCTGGCGCGAGATCGAGGGCACGCTGGCCGACCTGCCCAGCGAGCGCACCGCCGACCACGTCGCCGCGCCCGAGGCCATGTCGGCGGGCGATGAGCTGGCCGCCCGCCGCGCCGCGCGCAGCGCCGGCTGACCCCGCTGGTAGATTCCTGTCTGCTGACCATCCCGCGCGGGAGAGTCACAGCGCCGCCTCCTGGTCGGGGCGGGTCGTGCGCCGAAGGGGCAATTCCTCCCCGGAACCTCTCAGGCACCCGGACCGCGCGGAGCAGGCAACTGTGAAGCCACCGTCCCACCGGACGGGGTGACAGAGGGGGAGGGGACCAGCCGCCGACCCTGGAGACCCCTCTGATGAGCAGCATCTCGTCCGACCGCCCCACGCTCGCCGATCTCGACGGCGCACTGCCATTCGTCGACCGGCACATCGGCCTCGACGACGACGCCGTCACGACCATGCTGAAGGTGGTCGGGTTCGACTCCCTCGACGACCTGATGGCCGCCGCCGTACCCGGGGGGATCCGGCAGTCCGCGGAGCTCGACCTGCCGGCACCGGTGACCGAGGAGGTCGCTGCGCGCGAGCTGCGCGCGCTGGCTGCGAGCAACCGGCCGGCGGAGACGATGATCGGGCTCGGCTACCACGGCACCATCACCCCGCCGGTGATCCGGCGCAACGTGCTGGAGGACCCGTCCTGGTACACCGCCTACACGCCGTACCAGCCGGAGATCTCGCAGGGCCGTCTCGAGGCGCTGATCAACTTCCAGACCGTCGTGGGTGACCTGTCCGGGCTGCCGACCGCCAACGCGTCGCTCCTCGACGAGTCGACCGCCGCCGCCGAGGCGATGACCCTCGTACGCCGCGCCAACCGCAAGGCGACCGGCCCGTTCGTGGTGGACGCCGACGCGTTGCCGCAGACCATCGAGGTCGTGCGCACCCGCGCCGAGGCGATGGGCATCGAGGTGGTCGTGGCCGACCTGGCCGACGGCCTGCCCGAGGGTGAGCTGTGCGGCGTGCTCGTGCAGTACCCCGGTGCCTCCGGCCGGGTGCTCGATCCCCGTGCCGTGATCGAGGAGTCACATGCCCGCAACGCCCTCGCCGTCGTGGCCGCCGACCTGCTCGCGCTCACCGTCCTGGAGTCGCCGGGCGAGCTGGGGGCCGACGTGGTCGTCGGCTCGTCCCAGCGCTTCGGTGTCCCGCTCTTCTACGGCGGCCCGCACGCCGGCTACATGGCGGTGTCCGCCGGCCTCGAGCGGCACCTGCCCGGGCGCCTCGTCGGGGTCTCGGTCGACGCCGAGGGCCGCCCGGCCTACCGGCTCGCCCTCCAGACACGCGAGCAGCACATCCGCCGCGACAAGGCGACCTCCAACATCTGCACGGCGCAGGTGCTGCTCGCCGTGGTCGCATCCATGTACGCCGTCTACCACGGCCCCGCCGGCCTGGCCGCGATCGCGGGCCGCACCCACCGCTACGCCGCGCTGCTCGACCACGGTCTGCGCGCGGCCGGGCTGGAGGTCGTGAACGAGACGTTCTTCGACACCCTGACCGTGGCCGTGCCCGGCCGGGCCGCCGACGTCGTGGCGTCGGCGCGCTCCCTCGGCCTGCAGCTGCGGTTCGTCGACGACGACCACGTCGGCATCTCGACGTCCGAGACCACGACCAGGTCCACGGTGACCAGCGTCCTCGAGGCCTTCGGAGTGTCCGCCGACATCGACGCGCTCGACGCCGGGACCGACGACGCGCTGCCGTCCACGCTTCGTCGAGCCACGCCGTACCTCACCCACGAGGTGTTCTCGACCCACCACAGCGAGACCCAGATGCTGCGCTACCTCCGCCGGCTCTCGGCCCGCGACTACGCGCTCGACCGCGGCATGATCCCACTCGGCTCCTGCACGATGAAGCTCAACGCCACCACCGAGATGGAGCCGGTGAGCCTGCCGGGCTTTGCCGACCTGCACCCCTTCGCACCGGCCGAGGACGCCGAGGGCTACCGCAAGCTCGTGGCCGACCTGGAGGGCTGGCTGGCCGAGGTGACCGGCTGACCACGACGTCCTCGACGGGGATGAGGTCCTCGTTGGTCATGTCGCCCTCGGCGAGCTCGATCGAGGTGCGCCGCTCGTCACCGAACTTGTCGACGATCTCGGCCAGCTCGGTGGAGACGATGTCGCGCTGCCGCTGGGGCTTGGCGAGGATGTCGCGGAAGTCGTCGATCTGGCTCTGCAGCTCGTCGTGGTCCTCGAGGATCTTCTGCCGCTCCAGGGCCGCCAGCCGGCGCAGCTGCATGTTGAGGATCGCCATCGCCTGGATCTCGTCGATCTCCAGGAGCTCGATCGAGCCCGTCCCGCGCCACCTCGACGGTCTGCGAGGCGCGGATCAGGGCGATGACCTCGTCCAGCGCGTCCAGCGCCTTGAGGTAGCCGCGCAGGATGTGGATGCGCTCCTCGGCCTGCCGCAGCCGGAACTGCGTACGCCGCTCGATGACCTCCATCTGGTGGTCCACCCAGTGCCGGATGAACCCGTCCAGCGGCAGCGTGCGCGGCACCTCGTCGACCAGCGCCAGCATGTTGGCGCCGAACGTCGTCTGCAGCTGCGTGTGCTTGTAGAGGTTGTTGAGCACGACCTTGGCCACCGCGTCGCGCTTGAGCACGACGACCAGCCGCTGACCGGCCCGCCCGGACGTCTCGTCGCGGATGTCGGCGATGCCGGCGACCCGTCCCTCACGGACCAGCTCGGCGATCTTCTGCGCGAGCATGTCGGGGTTGACCTGGTAGGGCAGCTCGGTGACCACGAGGCACTGCCGGCCCTGGATCTCCTCGACCTCGACGACCGCGCGCATGATGATCGACCCACGGCCGGTCCGGTATGCGTCCTCGATCCCCTTGCGGCCCATGATCAGGCCCGCGGTGGGGAAGTCCGGCCCCTTGATGATGCCCATGAGGGCCTCGAGCAGCTCCTCGCGCTTGGCCTCGGGGTGCCGGAGGTACCACTCGGCCC
>CAWGUS010000009.1:0-187190 GCA_963825755.1 uncultured Actinomycetota bacterium
TGTTATGTTCGCTACTGGTTCAGTTTACGTATTGCTAGGCGAGGCGCACCCGCGACGAGCGCCGGCTCGCCGCGCTCGGCATCGCCCGCGCCCGCGGCCCCGTCGTCAACGAGGAAGGCATCGTCGGCGAGACCGGCGACCGGGCCGTCGTCGAGGGCGTCAAGGGCGAGTGGCGGGTCGACCCCGCCCAGCTCGGCCAGCCGTTCCAGGGGCGCGCTGCCCTGCTCTCTCCCCTCGACCGGCTCGTCTACGACCGCAAGCGGATGGACGACCTGTTCGAGTACGACTACACGCTCGAGATGTACAAGCCCGTTGCTGCGCGGATCTGGGGCTACTACGCCCTCCCGATCCTGTACGCCGACCGGCTGGTCGGGAAGCTCGACGCCACCGCCGACCGCAAGACCGGGGTGTTCCGGGTGAACGCGGTCCACGAGGACGTGCCGTTCACGAAGGCGATGTCGGCCGCCGTGGATCGCGAGATCGCGGACCTCGCGACATGGCTCGAGCTGGAGCGGGAGTGACGAGCTGGCTGGCGGGGCTCGGTCTCGCCGCGGCGTGCGTCGTCGTGAGCTGGGCACTGCTGCTGGTCCTCGCCCGACGCATGCCGCCCGGCATCCTGCGCGACCTGGCGGCGTTCATCCCCGATTCCGTCACCACCGTGCGACGGCTCCGCAAGGACCCACGGGTGCCCCGTAGCGCACGCGTCGCAGTAGTCCTCGCGGGCCTCTGGGTGGCCAGCCCCGTCGACCTGATCCCCGAGTTCCTCCCGGTCATCGGGCCGCTCGACGACATCGTGGTGGTGGCGCTCGCCCTTCGCTACGCCGGACGCCGGGTCCCTCGCCAGGTCCTGCTCGAGGCGTGGCCGGGTGACCCGCGGTTGATGGAACGCCTTCTCGGGTCGAGCTGATCCCGCTCCGACCGGCGGGAATCGGACCACGCATCCGGCGTTCGCCCGGCGTGACCACGACGTGTCCGATTCCCGCCGGTCCCGGGGCGGTGGGTCGCGTTGCATCGGTGCCGACACAGTCAACCGAAGGGCATCTCATGACCATCGCACTCATCACCGGCGGCAACCGCGGCCTCGGCCTGGCCACCGCCCGCAGACTGGCCCGCGACTGCAGCCGGGTGATCATCACCTCGCGCGACGCGGCTGCCGGGGAGGACGCCGCCGAGCGGTTGACCCGCGAGGGCTTCACAGCGACCGCGATCACGATGGACGTCACCGACGCCGACTCCGTCCGCAAGGCCGCGGCGCAGGTCGACCGCGACTTCGGCCGGGTCGACGTGCTCGTCAACAACGCCGGGATCCTGCCCGAGTTCACGAACGATGCGGCGGAGATCGTCGACCTCGCGATGTTCGAGCAGACCTTCGCGACGAACCTGCTCGGACCGGTGGCCGTGATCGAGGCGTTCCTCCCCCTCGTACGCCGGAGCACGGCCGGCCGGATCGTCAACGTGTCGTCGACGATGGGCTCGCTCGCCGACCAGACGAACCCGGAGTCGCCGTACTTCTCGACGATCATGCCTGCCTACCAGGCCTCGAAGGCCGCCCTGAACAGCGTGACGATCGCCATGGCCAAGCTGCTCACGGACACGTCGGTCAAGGTGACGTCGGTGTGTCCTGGCTTCGTCCGGACCGACCTCACGCCGATCAACCACGAGCACGCGCCACTCACCGCCGAGGCCGCGGCCGAGGTGGTGCACCGTGCCTCGACCCTGCCGGACAGCGCCGCATCGGGGGCGTTCATCGACGCCGACGGGGACGTGGCCTGGTAGACCGCGCGCCGCCCGTGGGATGCTGGCGCCCCCGCGAGCGCGGGGAAGAGTTCGGGGGAGCTGGCCGGCGTGACGACGTTCTTGGTGATCGGGTTGATCGGCCTCGGCCTGCTCGCCCTCTCGCTGGTGCTCGGCGACCTGTTCGGCGGGGCCTTCGACGTGCTGGCCGGTGACGCCTTCTCGAGCGCCGTGCTCGGCGCCTTCGTCGCTGCGACCGGCTTCGGTGGCGCGGCCATCCAGGGCTTCGGCGCCCCAGCGGCCGTCGCGCTCCCCGGTGGCCTCGCGGCCGGCGTGCTCTTCGGCTGGTTCGCCTTCTGGCTGACCCGGCTGATCCGCGACGGAGGCAGCGACGCCACGCTCACCACCGATGACGCCATCGGCCGGGAGGGCCGGGTGGTCACCAGCATCCCGGCCGACGGCTTCGGCGTCGTCAACATCCTGGTCGGCGGCCACACGATGCGGCTCAACGCGCGCGCGGAGCAGCCGATCGACCCCGGCACCCAGGTCCACGTGACCAGTGTCCTCTCACCCACCGCCGTCACCGTGGCCCCGATCTGGGACCAGCTGCCCTAACACCCTTCACAAGGAGAACCCGATGGACCTGTCGAGCCCGATCGTCGCGATCGGTGGCCTGATCGCCCTCGTCGTACTGCTGGTGCTGCTCGTCACCAGCCGCTACAAGGTGGCCGGCCCCAACCAGGCCTACATCGTCACCGGGCGCAAGGGGAAGGCGGTCCTCAACCCCGAGACCGGGGCGCTGACCACCGACCTCTCGGGTCAGAAGGTCATCCTGGGCGGCGGCACGTTCGTCATCCCGTTCGTCCAGAAGCTCGGCACGCTCGACCTCTCCTCGCGTCGCATCTCGGTGCAGATCCGCGGGGCCGTGTCGGGTCAGGGCATCAAGCTCAACGTCGAGGGCGTGGCCATCGTCAAGGTGGGCGGCAATGCCGACCAGATCCGGCTCGCGGCACAGCGGTTCCTCAGCCAGCAGGAGGACGTCGAGGCGTTCACCCAGGAGGTGCTCGCCGGTGCGCTGCGCTCCATCGTCGGCGGCCTGACGGTCGAGCAGATCATCCGCGACCGGGCGGCCTTCGCCCAGCGGGTCGCCGACGAGTCCGAGAACTCGCTGACCGGCCAGGGCCTGATCCTCGACACGTTCCAGATCCAGGACGTCACCGACGACGGCACCTACCTCGCCGACCTCGGTCGCCCGGAGGCCGCGCGCATCGGACAGGCAGCCTCCATCGCCGAGGCCAACGCACGGCAGGCGGCCGAGCAGGCGCGGATCGCCGCGGAGCAGGAGATCGCCATCTCGCAACGCGCCCTGGCGCTGAAGCAGTCGGAGATCAAGGCCGAGACCGACGCCGCGCTCGCCAACGCCGCCTCCGCGGGACCCTTGGCCCAGGCCGACCGCGACCAGGCGATCCTGCTCGAGCAGGAGAAGGTCGCCGTACGCCAGGCCGCCCTCACCGAGCGCAACCTCGAGACAGAGGTCCGCAAGCCGGCCGACGCGGCGCGCTACAAGGTCGAGCAGGAGGCCGAGGCCCAGCGTTCCGCCGAGATCGCGGCCGCCGAGGCGCGCAAGGCGGCCACCATCGCCGGCGCCCAGGCGAAGGCCGAGGAGGCCCGGCTCAGTGGTGAGGCCGAGAAGTCACGGCGTACGGCGCTGGCCGAGGCCGAGGCGATCGAGGGCGCCCGGCGGGGTGAGGCCGAGAAGGCCCGGCGCGTCGCCGAGGCCGACGCCACCCGCGCCGAGGGTGAGGCCACCGCGGCCGCGACCCTCGCCGTCGGCCAGGCCGAGGCGGAGGCGATGGACAAGCGCGCCGACGCGTTCGCGCACTACAACGACGCCGCGGTCCTGCAGATGCTGATCGAGGTGCTGCCGCAGATCGCCCGCGAGGTGGCCGCGCCGATGTCCAACATCGACCAGCTGACGGTCATCTCCAGCGACGGCGCCGGCGCCCTGCCCCGCCAGGTCAACGACAACGTCGTCCAGACCCTCAACATGCTGAAGACGTCGACCGGCCTCGACCTCGAGGCCCTGATCAAGAAGTCGATCGGCAAGGCCGCCGCGGGTTCCGGCCTCGAGGTCGAGGACGCTGACTGCGCGGCAGGGACTCCGCTCTCCGGTCGCGAGGGCGGCCTACTCGGTCGGTCGAGGAGGGCCGCCGCCTACCTCCGTTGGTCGAGAGGGCCGCCAGGCCCGTATCGAGACCCGCCGACGACCCCAGGCGTCTCGACACCCGTCCTCGCTCGGCACTCGCTACCGAGACTGCCTCGTCGGTCGAGTAGGACGCTACCACCTCCGTCCGAGTAGGCCGCCAGGCCGTATCGAGACCCCCCCACGCAGGTCTCGATACACCTCGCTCGTTCCTCACTCGGCACTCGACCACCGAGACTGCCTCGTCGGTCGAGGACCGCCGCCCACCTCCGTTGGTCGAGTAGGGCCGCCAGGCCCGTATCGAGACCCCGACCCCACGCAGGCTCGATACACCTCGCTCGTTCCTCGCTCGGCACTCGACCACCGGGACGTGCCCGTCCGACGTCGGTACCCGTACGACTGCGCGGCGCCCGCTTCCTCACTCGGCACTCGACGGACTGCCTCCGTCCACTCCGCTCGGGCGACTCGACCACCGATGCTCTCGGCTGAGACCGATCTCTGGCCGCCATCAGAGCGCGGCGCGGGCGGTAGGTCACGTGCGTCGCCTGGGAGACGGGCCGGACCGACACGACCTCCATGGCCAGTGGCGGGACGCCCTGGAAGAGCCGCTCGCCGGCGCCCAGCGCCACCGGCGCGACATGGGTGCGCAGCTCGTCGAGCAGGCCGGCCGAGAGGTACTGGTTGATCGTCGCGGCGCCACCGGCGATGGCGACGTTGCCACCCTCGGCAGCCGCCCGGGCCTGCTCCAGCGCCGACTCGATGCCGTCGGTGACGAAGTGGTACGTCGTCCCGCCCTCCATCTCCACCGGCTCGCGCGGGTGGTGCGTCAGCACGAAGACCGGGCGGTGGTACGGCGGCTCCGGCCCCCACCAGCCCGTCCAGTCGAGGTCCCACTCGCCGCGTCCTGGGCCGAACATGTTGCGACCCATGATGAAGGCGCCGGCTGCGGTGATGGCGGCGAGCTCGTCGGGACTCTCCTCGGGGGTGTCGAACATCCAGGCGTGCAGGTGCTCCTCGACGGCTCCGTCGCCGAACGGCTTCTCGAGCGTCTGCCCGAGCCCCGCGGCGTACCCGTCGACGGAGATGCTGATGTCGCACACGACCCTGCTCATGCGTCGGCCTCGGTGGCCGGCCCGTAGGACAGGTGCACGACGCCGTTGTCGTAGACGTCCTGCGCCTTCAGCGCCAGCCTCGTCGGGCCCTCGCCGTCGGCCCAGAACCTCTCGCCCTCGCCGAGCGCGACCGGGTAGACGAACAGGTGCAGCTCGTCGACGAGCCCGTCGGCGAGCAGGCCGCGGACCAGCTGGCCGCTCCCGGAGATGTAGATGACGCCGTCACGCTCGGCCTTGAGCTTGCGGATCGCCTCGGGGTCGTACGCGCCGAGCGGGGTGGAGTTCGCCCACTCCTCACCGAGCGGCTGGGAGCCGACGACGAACTTCTCGGTGTCGTTGAAGAACGGCGCGCCCGGGTCGTCCTCGGCCGTGCGGTCGCGCCAGGCGGGGGCGAACATCTCGTGCGTCTTGCGGCCCAGCAGGATGGTGCTCGCCTCTGCGGTGATCGCACCGAGGGTCTCGCCCATCTTCGGGTCGAAGCCGTAGTCGAACGTCCAGGTGGGCGCCTCGAAGACTCCGTCGAGGGCGATGAACTCGTGCACTGCGATGGTGGCCATGATGTGGTTCCTCTCGTGGTTGGTGTGACCGTTCCACGAACGGGATCATGCCGATACGACAGTCGCCGCCAGAATCTTTTCAGCCGGCAGGGTAGGACGATCCTCGCCTGGATCCCGAGTCCGATTGTCGCCAGCGGATGGCGAGCCTCCTGGTGACACTGGATGCATGCACACGACAAGGACGACCTCGGCCTCCATGCACGTCCTCGAGGGGATGTACGCCGCGGAGGCGGACTACCTGGCTGCCGGCGGGCCCGGCACGGCCGGCTTCGAGTCGCTGGCCCCGTTCTTCGCGAGCGACGTCGTGCTGCACCAGGCCGAGGGCCTGCCGTACGGCGGGACCTGGCGAGGTCACGACGGCATGGAGCGCTTCTTCACCGCCATGAGCCGGACATGGGCGTCCTTCGAGATGCTCGAGCAGGACTTCCTGGCCACCGACGACCCGATCGTCGTCCTCACCCAGGTGCGGGCTCGAGCGCGCGCCACCGGGCGCGAGCTCGAGTTCCCGATCCTGCAGACGATCACGGTCGAGGACGGACGCATCACCGACGTACGGCCGTTCTACTGGGACACGGCGGAGATCGCCCGCGCCTGCCGCTAGGCCGTGGCCCGACCGTTATCAAACGCCCCTCTGGTGGACCGGTCGGCGCTCGTAGCATGGCGCGCGTGACCATCACCGACACCACCGACCTGCCGGCCGCCGGCACCGAGGCCGAGACGCTGCTCGGCGGCCTGGACCGCATCCGGGGCAGGTTCGCCTGGAAGTGCGGGCCGCTCGACGCCGAGTCGATGCGGGCCACCCTCGGCCCCTCGAAGATCACCCTGGGCGGGCTGCTCAAGCACATGGCCTTCGTCGAGGACTACTTCTTCACCAAGTGTCTGTTCGGCCGCGAGCTCGGACCCGAGTGGGCAACCATCGACTACGACGACCCCGACTGGGAGTGGCACACCGCCCGCGACGACAGCCCCGAGGAGCTGGTCGCCCTGTGGCAGGGTGCGGTCGCCCGGTCCCGCGCGGCCGTCGCCGAGGCGCTGGCCGACGGTGGACTCGACCGGGCTGGCCGTGCGTGCTCCGTTCCCGGAGCTGCCGAGCCTGCGCAAGATGTTCGTCGACATGATCGAGGAGTACGCCCGGCATGCCGGCCACGCCGACCTGATCCGGGAGTCGATCGACGGCGCTGGTCGGCGAGGACCCGCCGGCGTGAGCATCACCGTCGCGCCCGCCAACGAGGCGAGCTGGGACGACCTCCGGACGGTCCTCGGCACCCGCGGCGCGGCGGCCGGGTGCCAGTGCCAACGCTTCAAGCTGGCCCGGAGGGAGTCGTTCGGATCGTTCCCGGTCGAGGAGCGCGCGCACCGACTGCGCCAGCAGACCGACGCCGGGCACCCGGAGGCCGAGACGACCAGCGGCCTCGTCGCGTACGCCGACGGCGAGCCCGCCGGCTGGTGCGCCGTCGAGCCGCGGCCGGCCTTCACCGGACTCGTGCGCAACAACCGGGTCCCGTGGGAGGGCCGCGACGAGGACAGGTCCGACGACAGCGTCTGGGCGGTGACGTGCGTGTACGCCCGGAAGGGCTTCCGGCGCCAGGGTGTGAGCCGGGCCCTCGTCGGTGCGGCCGTCGACTTCGCCCGGGATCGCGGCGCCCGGGCCCTCGAGGCCTACCCGATGAACACGACCGACGTCATCGTCGATGAGCTGCTACGTCGGGATCGATCACGTCTTCGCCGACGCCGGCTTCGTCGAGGTGAGCCGGCCGACGCTGCGACGCGTCGTGATGCGGATCGACTTCTGACGCTGGTGGGCCGCACGGTCCGGTGCCAGACTTCTCCGGGGGCGAAGGGGGCGAAGGGGGCGAAGGGGGCGGCATGGCACTGGAGACGGAGCACCGGCCGTCGGACTCGCCCTACGTGCAGCGCATCTGGCGCAGCCACAGCTCCGGCGTCGAGCGGATGACGTCGGTGGCGACATCGCACTGGGAGCTGGTGTTCTGGGCGCACCGAGGCCGCGTGCACGCCGCCGCCAACGGTCCGGAGACGGCGGCCAGCGGGGCCGACGTACCCGATGACTCCGAGTCGTTCGGGATCAGGCTTCACGCACGGCACGTCGATGCCGCACCTGCCGATGGCCCGGCTAGTCGACGGCCAGGTGCAGTCGCCGCACGCGACGGCCAGGACGTTCGTGCTGCGCGGAGACGAGTGGGAGCTGCCGAGCTTCGACAACGCCGAGACCTTCGTCGGAGCGGCTGGTGCGCGAGGGCGTGCTCGTGCGCGACCCGATGGTCGGCGACGTGGTCGAGGGCGGCGTCCCGACGGTCGGCACTCGGTCGGCGCAGCGTCGCGTCGCCGCGGCCACCGGTCTCACGCAGGGTGCGATCCGCCAGATCGAGCGCGCCCGCCAGGCCGCGATCCTGCTCGCCGAGGGTCGCCCCGCGCTCGGCGTCGTGCACGACTCGGCTACTACGACCAGCCGCACCTGGCGCGTTCGCTGACGCGGTTCGTGGGTCGGACGGCGACCCAGCTGCGGCAGGAGAGCTCCGCCGAGCCCCTGTCGCTCCTGTACAAGACCGCGACCTGACGGGGCTCCTAGCGTGTCCGGGACGCGACACCCCGTCGCACCTGACACAGAAGGAGCACCTCTCATGGGCAAGATCGTCGCCAACTTCTTCATCTCCCTCGACGGAGTCGTCGAGTCGCCCGACCAGTGGCACTTCCCCTGGTTCAACGACGAGATGGGCGCCGTCATCGGCGCCGGCATGGAGACCAACAAGGCCTTCCTGATGGGGCGCACGATGTACGACGAGTGGGCGGCGTACTGGCCCGACAGCACCGACGAGCCGTTCGCGACGTTCTTCAACGACATCCCGAAGTACGTCGTCTCGAGCTCGCTCGAGGACCCCGCCTGGAAGAACTCGACGGTGGTCCCCGGCGACCCGGACGCCGTGCGTCGGCTCAAGGAGACGGTCGAGGGTGACATCGGCATGTCCGGCAGCGCGGTCACGGTCCGCTGGCTGCTCGTCCACGGGCTGCTCGACGAGCTGCGGCTGCTCGTGCACCCGATCGCCGTCGGCAAGGGGCAGCGCCTGTTCGAGGACACACCGACCCACGAGCTGAGGCTCACCGACAGCTCGACCCTGTCGACCGGCGTGCTCAACCTGACCTACGTGCCGGCATAGGTCAGGGGTGCCAGCCGGCCGGCGGGTCCTCTCCGGTGCGGCCGTCCACGGACTCGCGCAGCAGGTCGGCGTGGCCGGTGTGCCGGCCGTACTCCTCGAGGTGGTCGCACAGGAGGCGGCGCAGGCTGGCGTGGTTGCCCTCGCCGTCGCCGGCGTGGACCGGCTGGTCGAGGTCGCCCTCGGCGAGAGCGGCCGCGACCCGCGCGCGGGCGCGGCCGACGGCGCCGTCGTACAGGGAGTAGAGGTCCTCGGGACTGTCGTCCGCGGCTGAGGCGAACTCCCAGTCGTTGCCGCCGTCCCAGCCGGTGGTGTCCCACGGGGCGCCGATCGGCTCGCCTCGCAGCTTGTGGGTGAACATGTAGTCCTCCATCGCCGCGAGGTGCTTGAGCAGCCCGCCGAGCGTGAGCCTCGAGGCGCCGATGGTGGCGCCCAGCCCGGAAGCGTCGAGTCCGTCGGTCTTCCAGCGGAACGTCGCGCGCAGGCGCTCGAGCGCTCCGAGCAGCTGCTCGGTCTCCGTGCCGGCGAGCGGGGGCTCCCAGGGGGTGTCTGTCGTCGTCATGCCACCACGGTAGGGCCGGTTGCGGACGGATCGCTTCCTGAACCCGTGCGACGCTGTCGGAGTGGACCACACCAACCCCACCGCGCGGGCCCTGCACTGCCTGACCCTGCTGCAGGAGCACCCCGGCATCACCGCCGACCAGCTCGGCGCCCGGCTCGGCGTCTCCGACCGCGCGGCGAGGAGGTACGTCGCGATCCTGCGCGAGGCCGAGATCCCGGTCGAGTCGGTGCGCGGTCCGTACGGCGGCTACCGGATCGGGCGCGGTCGGCGGCTGGCGCCGTTCCTGTTCTCCGGAAGCGAGGCGCTCGGCCTGGTGATGGCGGTGCTCGACGGCCACCACGACGCCGGCGACGCCACTGGACCCGTCGGCAGCGCGCTCGGCAAGCTGCTGCGCGCGCTGCCCGAACCGGTCGCCAGACAGGCCGACCTGATGCGGCGGACGACGGCACCCGCGCCCGACCGGGCGGCCGCGCGCCCGGACCCCGAGACCGCCGGCGCCCTGGTGCACGCGTGCGCCGAGGCGCACCGGGTGCGGCTCGACTACGAGACCGAGGCCGGGTCGCGGTGGGACTTCGAGGTCGACCCGTGGGCGGTCGTCGTACGTCACGGGCGGTGGTACCTGCTGTGCTGGTCGCACCGCGCCGACGAGCGCCGGGCCTACCGCATCGACCGGGTCCGCGGGGTCGCGGTGCTCGACGACACCTTCATCCCGCCCGACGACCTCGACCCGGTGGCCGACCTGGAGGCGCACCTCGCGGTCGGCTGGGAGTACGACGTCGACGTGGTCGTCGACGCACCGGTCGACGAGCTGCGGCGCCGGCTGCCGGCCGCGCTCGGCCGCACCGAGGCCGTCGACGACGCGACCACGCGGCTCCTCGGCAGCACCAGCGACCCTCAGTGGTACGCCGAGCAGCTCGCCCGGCTGCGCACGCCGTACCGGATCGTCGGCGGCCGGGAGCTCCGGCGGGCCGCCCGGGACATCGGGCAGCGGATGGTGTCAGCGGCCGGCTCCCCGGAGCACGGCCACGGGTAGCGCCAGGGCGGCCAGCCCGGCGACGACCAGGAACGCCGTCACGAACGACGTCTGCTGGGCGATCACGCCCACCGCGACCGAGCCGAGCGCCGTACCCGCGTCGAAGCCGATGTTCCACACGGCGCTGGCCAGGTTGTGGTGCCGGCGGGAGACGGAGTTGAAGGCCACCACGAGGGTCAGGTTCTGCAACGCGCCGTAGCCGAGGCCGAGCACGGCCGCAGCCACGAGGAACAGGCCGGCGGCCGTGTTCGCGTCGCGCACGGACCAGCCGACGAGCGCCGTGCTCGCTGCGGTCAGGACCAGCAGCGGCCACAGGAAGCGCTGGGCGCCGAAGCGGTCGGCCAGCACCCCAGCGCGCCATCGGGAGACCGCGGCCACGACGCCCATGAGCAAGAGGCCTGCGGCGCCGAGCAGGTCGCCCGACACCATCTGCGGGACGAACGTGATCGCCGCGCCACCCGCCATCGTGACCGACAGGAGGAGCACGGTCGGGCGCAGCAGCCGGACGTACGCCGAGGCGACCGGCTCGTCCCCGGGCGGAGTGTGGTCGGCCGCGACGTCCGGCACGTCCACCGGCCGGCTCTGCACGACCGCGGCGAGGCGCCGTGCCGCGACGATGCCGGCCAGGGGCAGGGCGCTCACGGCGAAGACCACCCAGTAGCCGGCGTTCTGGGCCACCCACGGCGAGGCCGGCAGCAGGAGGAGGTTCGGCACCGCGACCGCCAGTCCGTAGACGCCGATCGCCTCACCTCGCCGCGCCGCGGGGACGAGCGCGGCCACGGCCGAGCTGCCGGTCACCGTGAGCACGCCGAACCCCATGCCCCGCACGGCGGAGAGCGCGAGCACCGGTGCGAGCGCGTCGCTGAGGGCGTACAGCGCGGCCGGCAGGCCGAGCAGGGCCATGCCCGCCGTCAGCACGGGTGCCCAGCCGAACCGGCGCAGCGCCCCCGGCACGAGGAGCTGGGTGAGGACGGTGAAGAGCAGCAGCACCCCGTTGACCAGGCCGGCCCCGCCGGTGCCGGCGCCGCCATGCACGGCCCACAGCGGCGCGACCGTGAGCAGCGCGGCATAGCCGGAGAAGCCGGTCACCGACATCGCGATCAGCGGCAGCATGCCCGGCTCGCGCCAGATCGGAGACCTCACCGGGTCACGCTAACGGGGGCTGCCCGGGGAGGGACCAGGGGGCAGATGGGGTCGAACCCCGATGCGTCGGGCGCGCCTTCCTGAAGAGGATCGAGGCGATCTGCACACCGAACGAAGGAAGCCATGCCGACCACCCGCCGTACCCCTCGTCTTCTTGCCGCCGCCACCGCGCTCGCCGCGTGCGCACTCTCCGCGCCGGCCGCCGCGACCGAACCGCTGCCACCCCTCGACCCGTCCCTGCTCGACCGGGTCGTGGCCGGCCTGCCCGACGACGACGTGACGAGTGCGATCGTCGACGTCACCGGCCGCTCGGGTGGGTGGAGCGGGACGGCGGGGCAGGCCCGCCTCGGCAGTGGCGTGCCGCCCGAGCCGGACGGCGAGTTCCGCATCGGCAGCATCACGAAGGTGTTCACCAGCACCCTGGTGCTCCAGCTCGCCGGTGAGGAGCGGGTGTCCCTCGACCGCCCCGTGCAGCGCTACCTGCCGGGGCTGCTGCCGCACCGATTCCGGGGAGTCACGGTGCGGCAGCTCCTCGACCACACCAGCGGGCTGCCGGTCTCGCACGTCGACGACGCGGCGCTCGACCCGGCCTGGTTCGTCCGGCACCGTTTCGACGGCTGGACTCCGCGCCAGGTCGTCACGGACGCGCTCGGGCGGGAGGCGGAGTTCGCCCCGGGGACCGCCCAGAGCTACAACGGCACCAACTACTTCCTGGCCGGCATGCTCGTCGAGAAGGTCACCGGACACAGCTACCGGCACGCGCTGCGCACCCGGATCCTCGAGCCGCTCGGCCTGCGCCACACCTACCTACCGGTGCACGGGAACCCCTTCATCCGCGGGCCGCACGCGCACGGCTACCTGCGCGCCGACCAGCGACTGCACGACGTCACCGAGCAGAACCCGTACGCCTGGGCGGAGGGCGGCATGGTCTCGACGACCGGGGACCTCGAGAGGATGCTCGGCGCGCTGGCCGACGGCACGCTGCTGCGCCCCGCGCAGCGTCGCGAGCTGCACCGCGTCCCGACCGTGCCGTACGTCGGCGGTCCGGGTCACTGCCGGATGGCGCCCGAGCAGGGCAGGTCCTGCTTCTCGGTGATGTTCGAGGCGACCCGGCTGCCGAACGGCGTGACGATCTGGGGGAAGAGCGGGTCCGTTCCCGGGTACGCCGCGGCGATCTTCGCGACCCGCGACCTGGACCGCGTGCTCACCTACTCGATGACGCCCACGGCCCGCGGCACGGAAGGCCGTCGCCTCGGTGGCATCGTCGGCGCGACCTTCGACCCGAGCCTGCTGCCGCCGGGCTGAGTCCGGGCATGAAGGAACCCGCGACGCTCTCGGGTACGCCGCGGGTTCGATCACAAATCTAGCGCGCGACCCAAGGCCTGTCCCGAGATCTGGGGATCTCGTCCGAGATGCATCAGGATCCGGTCGAGGGTCGATGCCCCGTCGGGTGCAGGGAGGGCCGGGGCGAACAGTGACCGAGGGTCGTGACGACCCTCGGTGTCGGGCACCTCGAGCGCGATGCGCAGCGCGGTCGACGCGACGCGGTCGTCCAGCTCGTAGGGCACTCCCACCGTGTTGGCGACGTCCCAGGTGTGCACGACGTAGTCGATGACGTGGAAGCCGCGCGACCGGGCCGCGTCGAACTGGGCGTCGGTCGTGATCTCGGGGATCCAGATCCGCGTCTCCGGCGGCGTGCGCTCGAACGCGACGTAGACCTCGTGCGTCGCCTCGTCGTACGTCCGGAGTGCCTCGGCCCCCGTGGCCGGGGCTGCCCAGGCGTCCGCGTCGAGCCCCTGCCCGGCAAGGGCCCGGGCGAACCCCCGGTGGTGGGCGACCATGTGCTGGAGCAGGTCCGCCAGGGACCAGCCGGCGCACGGAGTGGGGAGCCCGAGATCGGCGTCGCGCACCTGCGACACCACGTCACAGGACCTCTCGAGCACCAGCCGGTGGACGGCCGCCAGATCATCGGGTCGAGTCGCTTCCACCGGGCCGAGGGTGCCGGACGACGTGCCTCGCCGACACCATTCGGTCACCGGCGAACCGGGCTGGGAGGCTGGCGCCGTACGGGCGGTCTCTGCTCCACTGGTCCCGTGCTCACCATCGACCAGATCCTCACGTTCGGCCTCGCCGCCGCCATCCTGATCGCGATCCCCGGGCCCAGCGTCGTCTTCGTCGTCGGTCGCGCGCTCTCCTACGGACAGGGTGTCGCGCTGGCCAGCGTCGTCGGCAACACGCTGGGCCTGCTGACGATCGTGCTGCTCGTCTCGGCCGGACTCGGCGTCGTCGTCCAGGAGTCGGTCGTCGTCTTCACGGTGCTGAAGCTCGCGGGAGCGGCGTACCTCGTCTACCTCGGCGTGCAGGCGATCCGGCATCGCGAGGGCTTCCGGCGGGCGCGCGAGGCCGGCCCGTTGCGGTCGCGGACCGCGCTGCGCCAGGGGTACGTCGTCGGCGTCTCCAACCCGAAGGCGTTCATGATCGTCGGTGCCCTGCTGCCGCAGTTCGTGGTGACCGAGTCCGGGCACATCCCGCTGCAGCTGCTCATGCTGGGACTGGTCGCCGTCGCGATCGGGCTGCTGTCCGACTCGCTCTGGGCGATCCTGGCCAGCCGGGTCCGCGACTGGTTCACCGCGACACCCCAGCGGGGCGAGGCGATCGGCGTCGTGGGCGGGCTGTCGATGATCGGCCTCGGCGTCACGATGGCCGCCACCGGCAGGGAGTGAGTGATGGACGTCGACGCCGCCCGGGGCAACAGCCGCCTCGTGGGTCTCATCACGCTCGGCACCGGCATCGCGCTCGTGCTCTCCCCCGGCCGGCTGGGCGGGCTCTCCGGGATCGACGACCGCCGTACGGCGCGACTCATCGGGGTCGCGGACCTCGCCCTGGTGCCGGGGCTGCTGTCCGGGAAGCCACGCTGGCCGTGGATGGCCGCCCGCGCCGCCCTCAACCTGCCGATGGCGGCGGTCTACGCCCGCTCTCCCCGCACCTCGGCACGGCTGTCTGCCGCCGCGCTGCTTGCCCTGACGGCCAGCGACGGCCGGGTCGCCTTGGCCCTGCACCGCGCGCGGAGCTGACCCCGACGAGATCGGGGGCGACAGCCGACGCCGCGCTGCGCAACACTGAGGCATGGATCTCAGCACGTTCTACGCCGTCGTGGCCGGGACCTGCTTCACGCTCGTCGGGCTCTGGTGGAACGTCGTCGAACGCCGCCCCGACTGGCTCGCCGATCCGCACCTGAGGCGCCTCGTCGGGGGCGTGTACGTCTCGTTCCTGCTGCCGGCCCTGATGAGCCTGTTCGCCCAGATCGACCCGTCCGAGCCGCTGATCTGGCGCACCACCTTCGTCGCGGCGTCGGCCGTCGGCGCCTACAGCACCCTCCGGCTGATCGGGGTCGACCGACAGGTGAGCACCCCGGGCCCGATCCGCCGCCACCGCTGGCTGGTCGCGATGGTCTACGGACTCGTGGCCGTGCTCGGCGTCGTACCCGAGCTGGCCGAGCTGGTCGGCATGACCGCACCCCGGGCCGCGGCCTTCCTGCTCGTGCTCCTGGTCGTCCTCGCCCATGCCCTCACGTGGGAGTTCATGACGCAGACCCGTCGGCCGGCAGTCGCCGAGTGACCGAACGCAACGTCCTCGGCGGCGAGCTCGAGCCCTGCGGCACCGACCCGGTGACCGGCTTCTACCGCGACGGCACCTGCACCGTGGGGCCCGAGGACGTGGGCGTGCACGGCGTCTGCTCGGTGATGACCCCGGAGTTCCTCGACCACCAGCTGTCGATCGGCAACGACCTGGTCACCGCCCGGCCGGAGTGGGGCTTCCCCGGCCTGCACCCGGGCGACCGCTGGTGCGTGGTCGCGGTCCGCTGGCTCCAGGCGTACGCCGACGGCGCGGCCGCCCCGGTCGTGCTGGCCTCCACCCACGAGGCCGTGCTGCCCGTCGTAGCCCTCGACGCTCTCCGGGAGCACGCCGTCGACGTGCCGCCCGACCTCAGTGCATGGGACCAGCTCTGACGGGGTGTGCATCTGTGGCGGGTCGTCCAGAGGCCGACGAGCCCCGGGAGCAGGACGCCGTCGGCGGGCGCGTCGAAGCGCACGAGCCGCGCGTGGAGGAGAGGGACGAGGAGAGCGCGGCGACATCGTCGTCGATCGTCAGCGCGACGCCACCCCTGCCTGCGTGGCGACGTCCCCTGGGCGGGCCACACGAGGAAGAACCTGGAGCGCGACGAGCCCGACAGGGTGATCCTCTCCGTGTCGAGGCAGGACGGCGAGCCGGTGGACGGTTCCGGCCCGGAGCACGCCTCGCATCAGCCATCTCCTCTGGTCCCGTGCATACATACACGTGTAGGTAGCAGTGGTCGACGGTGAAACCGGAGGCGTCCTCGCGCGGACCAGGCCGTCGCCGTGGGACCAGACCCTGCCTCAGGTGGTGCTGCCCGATGCCCGTCCACACGGGCAGGGCTACTGAGCCGAACCGACAAGGACGGTGACGTCGAAGCAGGACTCGCTGGCGTCGGCGTGGACGTGCCGGTCGAACCGGCGGCCGCCCCGCTCGACGAGCTCCTGCTGGGTCGAGCTGCGGCCGAGCAGCCGCAGCACGTCGTACTCGTCGCTGATGCGCAGCACCTTCCAGGGTCGCCCCTCGGAGCCGTCGCCGCTGTCGAGGATGCTCTTGAACGCCAGCTTCGTGAGCGCCCGCTCGTGGTCGGCGGCGGGGCCGTCGCCGAGTGCCGTGTGCGCCTCGGCGAGCAGGCCGTGCGCCACCGGGCTGAGGAAGCTGCCCGGCATCATCGAGGTGATGATGGCGACGACGTCGGCGTGCGACAGCTTCACGCTCACCGGCGACGAGGCCCTGGAGCTCGGGACTCCGACCATGGACGCCGGCACCACGATCACCCTCATCATGGAGTGAACGTGGACGGCGCGGCCCGAGCCGATCAGCTGGAGGGGTCGGAATCGAAGGCCCGCCCACTCGCCAGGACGGCGGTGGCCGCCAGGAACATGCCGTGCGACCACAGCAGCGGGTGGGCGCACGGTCCCCAGCGCTCGATCCACTCGGCGAGCACGTCGGGCGCCAGCAGCGGTGAGACCTGCTCCGGGAGCAGCAGGTCCGTCGTCGGCGTCAGCACGACCCAGTCGAGCAGCTCTCGGCGCGGCCGGGGTCGCCGGCGCGCGCGTGGTGCGACGCGAGCAGGGCGGCGAGCACCGGCCACTGGCCGCCGCCGTAGAACGTGTCCTGCCGGTAGCGGTGCACGCCGCCGTCGACGAGGTGCCCCTCGATCCGCGGCCACCGTGGCGACGACCAGCGGGTCGTCGAGCGGGAGCACGTCGTAGAGCGCGGCCACGGCCAGCAGGGAGGCGTCGACGTCGGTGCCGTCGAGCC
Organism: uncultured Actinomycetota bacterium; assembly: GCA_963825755.1. Lineage (GTDB taxonomy): Bacteria > Actinomycetota > Actinomycetes > Propionibacteriales > Nocardioidaceae > Nocardioides. Next base: position 16,894 of record CAWGUS010000009.1, read on the forward strand.
ACTTGACCAGGTGGCCGTCGCGGACGCCCCGGTGCGGATCAGCTCGACGCGCGCTCGGCCGCCTCGAGCGCCCGATCGGCCAGTCGCGACGGGCAGGGTGCCCATCCGACGGCGGCCCGAGCCCCGCGGCGACGCCGGCCAGCGTGGTCACGTGCGTCTCGTCGCGGTTCTCCTCCCACCAGTCGCGGCAGGTGTCGGTGCCGGTGGCGACCAGGTAGCGCACGGCGATCTCGATCGCCGCGGCGTACGGCGCGCGGCGCCGCCGCCGGTCCGTGCCAGGTGCCGCTCGAGCGCCCACAGCCAGGTGCCGTAGCCGTCGACCTGGAAGTTCCACCAGTCGTCCTCGTGCCGGGTGCCGTCGAGGTTGTAGCGGGCCGGCAGGTAGTCGGCGTCGGTCGGCCGCTCACTCCGCGGCGCAGCATCGCAGCACCCGCTCGACCGCGGGCTTCTCGCGTTCGAGCACGCGCGCGCACCAGGCGTGGAAACGCTCCGCCTCCGCGTGCAAGACCGGCCGCCGCTGGCGCCCGTCGGCGATGAACGAGCCGTCGCGGAACCAGCGAGTACCCGTAGGGCGCGAAGTCGGGCGACGCGGGCCAGCGCCGCGCGGTCCTGGTATCTGCGCAGCAGAGCCGCGTCGAGCGTCGGCCAGCGGTCGCCGAGCGGTCGGGGAGGGTGTCGAGGGGGTTGACCGTGCCCATCCGGTGCATCGTACCGGCGAACGGTTACAGAGCGTGGCACGGTGTAACCGGTTTCTGAAACCGGTTACATCGATCCGGAGAGGAGACCCGCGATGCGTGCCCGCCACGATCCGCGACGTCGCCCGCCAGGCGGGCGTCTCCATCGCCACCGTCTCCCGGGTGATGCGCGAGTCCGCAGGCCGTCCGCGACGCCACCCGCGACCGGGTGCTGGCCGCCGCCGGCGAGCTCGAGTACACGCCCAGCCAGCTCGGCCGTCAGCTCGCCGAGCGCCGGCACGCCGCCAACGGGATCGTCTTCCCCGACCTGTCCGGCCCCTACTACGCCGAGGTCGTCCTCGGCTACGAGGCGGTCGCCGCCGAGCTGCGCCGGTCCGTGCTGATCTTGTCGACCCACGGCCGCGACGACGCCGACGAGCGCCGTCCGCGACATGGCCGGCCGCTGCGACGGCCTGGTGATCCTCGGCCGCACCGTCAGCGACGACGTCGTCGAGCACGCTCGCCGACGCGCGGCATCCCGCTCGTGCTCGTCGCCCGCCCGCCCGATCGGCGTCCGGTCGACTCGGTCAACGCCGAGAACCACGCCAGCGCCGTCGCCCTGGCCGAGCACCTGCTCGCCGACGGCGCCCGCGAGCTCACGCTTCGTCGGCGACCCGAGTGGCCTCGCCCGACGTCGCCGAGCGCTGGCGGGCTGTCGAGGCGCTTCGGCCGCCCGGCTCGGCGCCGCACGCCCGAGCTGGTGACGGTCGACGAGCTCGACGAGGACGGCCGGCGCCGCCGTGCGCCGACCGCAGGCCCTCGCGGCCGGACGACCTGCCCGACGCGTTCGTCTGCGCCAACGACGAGCTCGCCCTCGGGCTGCTCGGCCGGCTCACGCGCCGCCGGCGTCGACGTACCCGGCACGGTGCATGGTCACCGGCTGGGACGACGTGATGGCGGCCCGGTACGCCGGCCTGACCACCGTCCGCCAGCCGATGCGCGAGCTCGGCGCCACCGCCGCCCGGCTGCTCGACGAGCTCATCGTCGACGGCCGCACCGAACCCCGCCACGAGCTGCTGCCACCACCGAGCTCGTGATCAGACGCAGCAGCAGCTCCACCTCACCTGAAGGAATCCGACATGAAGCGCACCAGTCCACCGCCCTCGCCGAGGTCGTCGCCGTCGACGAGCCTCGCCCTCACCGGCCTGTCGCGGCCGCGACGAGCGGTCCGGCGGCGGGGACGAGGCCCAGAGCGAGGCGATCTCCGAGGGCAAGGCCACGGGCACCATCGACGTCTGGGCGATGGGCACCGAGGGCGAGGAGCTCCAGGACTTCTCGGACGAGTTCGAGAAGGCCAACCCCGACGCCGAGCGTCAAGGTGACCGCCGTCCCGTGGGAGGCCGCGCACGACAAGATCGCCAGCGCGATCGCCAGCGGCGAGACGCCCGACGTGAGCCTGATCGGCACCACCTGGATGGGCGAGTTCGCCGAGGCCGGCGGGCTGATGCCGACGCCGGAGGGCCTCGTCGACGAGGCCGACTTCTTCCCCGGCGCCTGGGGCTCCACCGAGGTGGGCGGCACGTCGTACGGCGTCCCCTGGTACGTCGAGACCCGCGTCCTCTACTACCGCACGGACCTGGCCGAGAAGGCCGGCTGGACCGAGGCGCCGAAGACCTGGGACGAGCTGAAGCAGTTCGCCAACGACCTGAAGGAGCAAGGGCGGCGCGGAGTACGGCCTGAACCTCCAGCCCGGCCAGACCGGCTCGTGGCAGACGCGTGCTGCCGTTCGCCTGGTCCAACGGCGCCGCGGTCACCAACGAGGACGGCACCGAGTACACCATCGACTCCCCCGAGATGGCCGAGGCGCTCGACTACTACACGTCGTACTTCGACGACGGTCTCTCGCCCGACCCGGCTGCTCGACCCCGGCGAGCTCGAGAGCGGCTTCGCCGAAGGGCACCTACGGCGCCTTCATCTCCGGCCCGTGGCACACCGGCCTGGTCGAGGACGCCGGCGTGAGCCCCGACGACTACGCCGTCGCGCCGCTGCCCGGCAAGGACTCCGCACCGGGCACGTCGTTCGTCGGCGGCGGCGACCTCGCGGTCTTCCAGGACTCCGACAACGCCGACGGCGCCTGGAAGTACGTCCAGTGGCTGACCGAGCCCGAGACGCAGCAGGCGTTCTACGACGACGGTCGGCGACCTGCCGGCCGTCCAGTCCGCCTGGGAGACCGGCGAGCTCGCCGAGGACCCGCAGCTGCAGGTCTTCGGCGAGCAGCTCGAGAACACCGTGGCCCCGCCGGCCGTCCCGACCTGGGAGCAGGTCGCCGCGCGCGATCGACGGCCTCGTCGAGCAGGCGTCCAAGGGTGACACGTCCGTCGAGGACGCCGTCAAGGAGATGCAGTCGCAAGGCGTCGTCGATCGGCACCGGGCTCTGACATGACCGCCACGGCAACCGAGCCACGACGGGGCCGGCCGGCCAAGGACAGCCGGCCGACCAAGTCGAGGCACGTGGACCCCACGCGGCGGCAGCAGGCTGTCGCCGCGTGGGTCCTGGCCCTGCCGTTCTGGCGCTGTTCCTGGTGTTCACCGCGGGGCCGGTGCTGGCCAGCCTCGGGATGAGCTTCACCGACATGCGCAGCACCGACGTGCGCAACCCGCTCGGCGTCGAGTTCGTCGGCCTCGACAACTACACCGAGCTGATCGCCGACCCGCTGTTCCGCAAGGTCACGCTCAACACCCTGCTCTACCTCGTGCTCGGGCGTGCCGCTGACGATGGGCGTCGCGCTCGCCGTCGCGGTCGGGCTGAACCGGATCAAGCGGCTGCGCGGCTTCTTCCGGGTCGGCTACTACCTGCCGGTCGTCACCAGCATCGTCGCGGTCTCGGTGGTCTGGAAGTTCCTGCTCCGCGACGACGGCGGCCTGGTCAACGTCGTGCTCGGCTGGGTCGGCATCGACGGCCCGGGCTGGCTCGACACCACGACCACGGCCCTGCCGTCGCTGGTCGTGATGGCGGTCTGGCGCAACTTCGGCACCCTGATGGTGATCTTCCTGGCCGGCCTGCAGACCGTCCCGCGCGAGGTGCTCGAGGCGGCCGAGACCGACGGCGCGACCGCCTGGGCACGGTTCCGCTACATCACGCTGCCGATGCTGCGCCCGACACTGCTCTTCGGCGCGGTGATCACCAGCATCGGCTACCTCCAGTTCTTCGAGGAGGCGTTCGTGATGACCAAGGGCGGGCCGCTCGACTCGACGAGGTCGGTCACGTTCTTCACCTACGACCAGTTCGGCTTCGGCAACTACGCCTACGCGTCGGCCGCGGCGCTACCTCCTGTTCCTCGCGATCGTGCTGCTGACGCGCTCCAGTTCCGCCTGCTGCGGGAGAAGGACTGACATGGCCCGCACCCGCAAGCACGACCGCTCCGACACCAGCGTGCGCACGCCCCGGCTGGCTGTACGCCGTGATGGCCGCCGGCCTGTTCCTCGTCGTCATCCCGTTCGTCTGGATGCTGGTGTCGTCGTTCAAGCCCGAGGCCGAGGTGCGCGCCGTACCGCCGACGTGGTGGCCGGAGACGATCACCCTGGACAACTACCGGCAGCTGTTCACCCAGCTCGACTTCCCGACGTACTTCCTGAACTCCGCGATCGTCGCCGTCGCCGTCGCGGTCGGCAACATGGTCTTCTGCTCGATGCTCGGCTACGCCCTGGCGAAGCTGGACTTCCCGGGCAAGAAGGCGGTGTTCGGCTCGTGCTCGGCACGCTGATGGTGCCCGGCGTGGTGACGTTCGTGCCGCTGTTCGTGCTCACCACCAACATCGGGCTGACCAACACGCTGCCCGGGATGATCCTGCCGTTCCTGGCCGGCCCGTTCGGCGTCTTCCTGATGCGGCAGTACATCTTCAGCCTGCCCGACGAGCTGATCCAGGCCGCCCGCGTCGACGGCGCCGGCGAGCTGCGGATCTTCTTCTCGGTGATCCTGCCGCTGTGCGGGCCCGCCGTCGCGACGCTCGGCGTGCTCACCTTCCTCGCGTCGTGGAACAACTTCCTCTGGCCGCTCGTCGTGGCCACCTCGGAGGAGAAGTACACCCTGCCGGTCGCGCTCGCGCTCTACGCCGTCGGCCAGAACGCCACGAAGTACGGCCTGCTGCTCGCCGGCTCGGTCGTCGTCGTCATCCCCGTGCTCGTGGTCTTCCTCGTGCTGCAGCGCCGGATCATGCAGGGCATCGCCATGACCGGCATCAAGTAACCCCACCCATCGCGCCACTCGGAGGAGTCCCCATGCGCGTACGTCGAACCACCGTCGTCGCGGCGATCACCGCCGCGCTCGCCGTCACCCTCACCACAGCGCCCGCACCGTCGGCACCAGCACCCCGTCGAAAGGCGCACAGTCGGGCGACCGGCACTCCGACAAGCGAGTCCTCAAGAAGTACCTCGCCGACACCTGGGCGTCGTTCGAGGCCATGGCCGTGCCCGGCACCGGCCTGCCCGCCGACAACATCGCCGGCAACCTCGACCCCGCCAGCCGCAGCGGCTTCACGTCGCCGACCAACATCGGCGCCTACCTCTGGAGCACCGTCGCGGCCCGCGACACCGGCCTGATCAGCAGGCGCGAGGCGAAGCACCGGATGGCAGAGACGCTCGAGTCGGTCGCCGGCCTCGAGCGCCACCACGACAGCGGGATGTTCTACAACTGGTACGACCCCGCCACCGGCGAGAAGCTCCGCACCTTCCCCGAGTCCGGCGACACGATCAAGCCGTTCCTCTCCTCGGTCGACAACGGCTGGCTCGCCACCGGGCTGCTGCTCGCCGCCCGCGCGGAGCCGTCGCTGGCCAGGAAGGCCGACCGGATCCGCGAGGACATGAACTTCGGCTGCTTCTACAACCCCCGGAGAACGCGCCGGCCGGCCAGATCCGCGGCGGCTTCTGGGACGAGGACCCGCTGGAGGCGGCCGCCGTCAAGGGCGACTACTGCGGCGGCGCCGACGTCTGGTTCACCGGCCACCACTACGGCGCGTTCAACACCGAGCCCCGCATCGCGTCGTACCTCGGCATCGCCGCCGGCCAGATCCCGGCCCGCCACTACTTCGGCACCTACCGCACCTTCCCCAACGAGACCTGCGACTGGGCCTGGACCGAGACCAAGCCGACCGGCTCGTGGGCCGAGCACGAGGGCGTGCGCGTCTTCGAGGGCGCGCTGCCCTACCGCGGCATGCAGATCGTGCCGACCTGGGGCGGCAGCATGTTCGAGGCACTGATGGTGCCGCTGTTCGTGCCCGAGGAGACGTGGGGCAAGCGCTCGTGGGGTCAGAACCACCCGCTCTACGTGCGCGGCCAGATCGAGCACGGGATGGACGAGGCCGACTACGGCTACTGGGGATTCTCGCCGTCCAACAACCCCGCCGGCGGCTACCGCGAGTACGGCGTCGACCAGCTCGGCATGGACGGTCCCGGCTACACCACCGACCAGGAGCGCACCGCCGTCGACCAGCCCTACGAGGGCTGCCCCGACCGCGAGGGCTCGCCCGCGCCGACGTCGTACGGCGACGGCGTGGTCACGCCGCACGCGTCCTTCCTGGCGCTGCGCTACGCCCGTGGCGACGCGCTCGAGAACCTCGCCAACCTGCGTGAGGACTTCGACGCCTACGGCCCCGGCGGCTTCTACGACGCCGTCGCGGTGCGCACGGGCACGGTCTCGAAGCGCTACCTCTCGCTCGACCAGGGCATGGTCATGGCCGCCCTCGGCAACGCGCTGGCCGGTGACGACATGCGCGACTACGTGGCGCGCGGCGCGTTCGAGCGGTCGCTGCGCCCGCTGATGCGCCAAGAGGTCTTCGCGACGGACGCGGGCCACGAATGACGACCGACGCACGCGCCGACTGGGAGAGCCGGATCGGCCTGCGCAGCGGGCACGCGTTCGGCGGCTCCGCACCGCGGCTCAGCCCGCCCGGCGGCCTGACCGCCGTCGCCGGCGGGGCACAGGTGACGCTGGGCTGGTCGCCGGTGAAGGGCGCGATCGGCTACCAGGTGCACGTCGCCGAGTCGGCCGAGGGACCGTGGCAGCCCCTCGACCACCACGGCGGCGACGTCACGTCGGTGCCGCACCCGCCGTACGTCGACACGACCGGCACGCCCGGCGTCGAGCGGTGGTACGCCGTGTCGTCGCTGTCCGACGTGCACGTCGAGGGGCAGCTGTCGGCGATCGTGTCGGCCACGCCGCTCGCCGAGCAGGCCGCGCCGGTGACCGTCGCGGTCGACGCCTCGACCGTGGTCGGCGAGCTGGACCGCCCGTGGCGGCCGATGATCGGCAGCGAGCACCTCTCGCACGCCCTCTCGACCGACACCACCGGCGGCCGGGTGATCGGCGAGGAGCTCAGTGCGGCGCTGTCCGCGGCGCACCGGGAGCTCGGCGTGACCCACGTGCGGGCGCACGGCGATCCTCTGCGACGACCTCGCCGTCTACCGCGAGGTCGACGGCGAGCCCGGTCCACGACTTCACCGGCGTCGACCGGGTCTACGACCACATCCGCTCGCTCGGGCTCTATCCCGTCGTCGAGATCTCGTTCATGCCGCACGACCTGGCGAGCGACCCGACCAAGACGGTGTTCGACTACGACGCGATCATCTCGCCGCCCAAGGACTGGCAGCGCTGGCACGACCTGGTCCGCGACCTGACCGCCCACCTCGTCGAGCGCTACGGCGACGAGGTCGTCGAGCACTGGTCGTTCGAGGTGTGGAACGAGGCCAACCTGGAGGTCTTCTGGTCCGGGACGCCCGAGGACTACCTCAAGCTGTACGACGTCACCGCGGCCGCCGTCCGCGAGGTCGACCCGCGGCTCGTCGTCGGTGGCCCGTCGTCCGCCGCGGCCGGCTGGGTGGAGGAGCTGCTCGCGCACGCCGAGAGGTCGGGTGCGCCCGTCGACTTCGTCTCGACCCACACCTACGGCGCCCCGCCGCTGGACTTCCGGCCGATGCTGGAGCGGCACGGCCGCGGCGGCACGCCGATCTGGTGGACCGAGTGGGGCGTCACGCCCACGCACTTCAACGAGGTCAGCGACGCCGTGTTCGCCGGCACCTTCCTGCTCCGCGGCATGCTCTCGGCGATGGGCCGGATCGAGTCGCTGGCCTACTGGGTGGTCTCCGACCACTTCGAGGAGCTCGGCCGGCCGCCGGAGCTGCTGCACGGCGGCTTCGGCCTGCGCACCGTCGGCGAGCTGCGCAAGCCGCGTTGGTGGGCGCTGGCGATGCTGGAGCGGCTCGGGTCGCAACGGCTCGCGGTCTCCTTCGACCGGCGACGGCGGGGGCTCGCTCGTCGAGTCGGTCGCCGCGTCGACCGGCGACGGGCGACGTCTCGGTGCTGCTGTGGAACCTCACGCTCGACCAGTCGAAGGCGGCCGGTGCGCCGGCGCTGGGCCGCGACGTGTCGGTGCAGGTGCGCGGCCTCGCCGCCGGGCGCGTCGTACACGCTGAGCCACGAGCGGGTCGACCAGGACCACTCCAACGTCGCCTCCGCGTGGGGTCGGCTCCGCGAGGACGGCCAGGCCTGGCCGACCGACGAGCAGTGGGAGACGCTGCGCGAGGCCGACACCCTGGACCGCCTCGAGCCCGACCGGGTCGTCACCGCGGACGAGGCAGGTGTGGTCGTCGTCGACGTCGTGCTGCCGATGCCGTCGATGAGCCAGCTGACGCTGGTGCCCGTGGAGTAGCCCCACCAACCTCGCCATTCGCGCCCATTCCGGGGCTGCGCTCGCCACAATGTGGCCATGACATGGGGATCGGACCTGGGCCGCCGCGCGCTGTTGCGCGTGGCGGGCGCCTTGTTGCGACCCCTCGCCGCGGACGAGGCCCGGGCCAGGTTCTGGGTCCGCCACGTCCGCGTCGGCGTGGTGCTCACCGAGGTCTCGGCATCGGTGGTGGTGGCCTACGTCGCGTTCGCAGACCGCCCGCACCGCCCCGCCATCCTCGCGACCGCCGCCGTGGTCGTGGTCGCGTCTCCCCTGCTGCTCCTGCTGCCGATGCAGAGGATGAGCACCAGCCGTCGCGGCCCCCTGCTGTTCTACGCCTGGAGCATCGCGGTCACCGTGGTCGTCGCGGTCATCGCCCTGCTCGACGGAGGTGCCGAGAGCCCTCTGGTGTGGCTGTTCGTGCTCACGCTGACCTTCGCGGCGCTGGCCTACCCACCGCTCGGCGTCATGCTCGTCGGCTCGTTCATGGTCGCGGCGTACCTCACCGTGGCCGCCCTCGACTCCACCGTGGACCCCTCGGCGGACGCCGGCGTCGACTCCGGCGTGCTGGTGGTCGGGGCGGTGCTGCTCACGTTCGCCGCGATGACCGCGTGGATCTCGCGCAACCACTGGGACACCTATCGGCAGCAGCTGGTGCTCACGGCCCGGCTCGCCGAGGTGGACCGGGCACGCGAGGAGTTCGTGGCGACCACCAGCCACGAGCTGCGCACGCCGGTGGCGTCGATCCTGGGGTATGTCGAGCTGCTCGAGGACTCTCACGAGCCACTCGGCCGCCAGGAGCTGGGGCACCTGGCCACCGTCCGCCGCAATGCCGAGCGGCTCCGGGACATCTCGGAGAACCTCCTCGTCCTGTCGCGGTGGGACACGGAGCGGCGCGAGCCGGGCCGCGCCGCCCACGACCTGACCGACACCGATCTCGTCGAAGTCGCCCGCCGGGTCCGGGACACGATGGCCCCGCTGGCGTCCGGTCAGGACACGACCTTGTCCCTCGTCGTACCGGATCGCCCGCTGACGGTGCCCGGGTCGGCCGAGCAGCTCGAGCGGGCCCTGCTCAACCTGGTCAGCAACGCCGTGAAGTACACCCCCGACGGCGGCGACGTCACGTGCGTCCTCGGGGAGCTGGGCCACGACGTCGTGATCGAGGTGCGCGACACCGGCATCGGGATCGCCGAGGACGACGTGGAGCGGCTCTTCACCCGGTTCTTCCGCGCGGGCAGCGCGCGGGAGCGGTCGATCTCCGGGGTCGGCCTCGGCCTGAGCATCGTGCGCGAGATCGTCGCCGCGCACGGCGGCAGCATCGACGTCACCTCCGCGCTCGGCCGCGGCACGACCTTCGTCGTCCGGCTGCCGGGCACGCGACCGACCCCGGATGACCGGTCGGCACCCGACGGCACGCTCGAGCCCGCCCACGCCTGAGCAGTCATCCGCTGAGAGCGGATCCGCTGGGGGCAGCACGCCCTTCTGCGCGCTCGATCCGTTTGCCACCGTGGCGGCATGACCGACAACCCCACCACCCGCCTCGACGACGACCTCGCCCGGCGGCTCCTCGACCAGCGCACGATCGTGCTCGGGTCGGTGCTCGACGAGACGATCGGCAACCGGCTGTGCTCGGCGCTGGTGATGCTCGCTACCGACGACCCCCGGGCCGACATCTGGCTCTGGATCAACTCGCCCGGCGGATCGGTGCCGGCGATGCTGGCGATCCGCGACACGATGCGGCTGCTGCCCGCCGACGTCTGCACCGTCAACATGGGGATGGCCTACAGCGCCGGGCAGTTCCTCCTCAGCTCCGGCGCACCGGGCCGCAGGTTCACGCTGCCGCACGCACGGGTCCTGCTCCACCAGGGGTCCGCCGGGTTCGGGGGCACCGCCGAGGACATCGCCCTCCAGGCCGAGGACCTGCGCCACACCCGGGACACCGTGCTCGGGCTGATCGCCGAGGACACCGGCCAACCGGTGGAGGTGGTCGAGCGCGACTCGCGGCGCGATCGCATGTTCACCGCCGAGGAGGCCACGGCGTACGGCTTCGTCGACCACGTCGTCGAGTCGCTCGACGAGATCCGGCCGCCGGCACCGCGCTCCCTCGGCCTGGGGGTGCGGGCATGAGCTCCTACCCGATCCCCTACGTCACGACCCAGTCGAGCCGCGGCGAGCGCACCTCCGACATCTACAGCCGGCTGCTCGCCGACCGCGTCGTCTACCTCGGCACCCCGATCGACGACGGCGTCGCCAACGCCATCATCGCCCAGCTGATCCACCTGGAGTCGGAGAGCCCCGAGTCGCCGATCAACCTCTACATCAACTCGCCCGGCGGATCGATCCCGGCGATGCTCGCGGTGTACGACGCCATGCAGTTCGTCCGCTCGCCGGTCGAGACGACGTGCGTCGGGCAGGCCGTGGCGACCGCCGCCGTCCTCCTCGCCGGCGGCGCGCCGGGCCATCGCCAGATCCTGCCGCACGGCCGGGTGGTGCTGCACCAGCCGGCAGCGGAGGGACGGGGCACCATCCCCGACCTGATCCTCGAGGCCGAGGAGGTCGAGCGGGTGCGCTCGCTCCTGGAGGAGCTGCTCGCCCGGGACACCGGCCACACCCCGGCCCAGGTGCGCGAGGACACCGACCGCGATCTCGTGCTCACCGCGCAGGCCGCGCTCGAGTACGGCGTCGTCGACGCGGTGCTGCAGCACCACTGAGGACGTCGCTCAGGCAGCGAGGCAGAGCGGGCCCGACCCGAGACCGCGGGTCTCGAGTGCGCGCGAGGCAACGTCGACGGTCCGCAGCCCGAGCGCGCCCGAGAGCGCGGCCAGGATCTCGGAGGACGGGTCCTTGAGGCCGCGCTCGACCTCGGAGAGGTACTGCGGCGAGACGCCCGACCGCTCGGCGACGTCGACCAGGCGCAGGTCGGCGGCCAGCCGGGCCTCCCGGAGAGCGCGTCCGACCTGCTCGCGCCACAGCGGCTCGGGGCGGGACCTGTCCGGGTCCGCGGGCGGCTCGGGGAACGCGATCACTTCTCCCATGTGCCCACGCTAGCTGTCGACCCGGCCGGGACCCTCCCGGTTCCGCTCACAGCAGAACGCGCCCTCAGACCGTGCTGCCCTGGCCACCGGGGAGTTCAACCGCGGGTGGGTCACGCGCCTGACCTCGCCCGACACCGGCGCGAACGTCCAGCTCGTCACGCGCGACGCCTCCTCGCCCGAGGACGCCGTGATCTCCGTGCTGACCGATGACGTCGAGGCGGCGTACGACGAGGCTCAGCGCCTCGGATTCGAGATCGTGCATCCGTCGACGACCGAGCCGTGGGGCGTCCGCCGGTTCCTCGTGCGGGCGCCCGACGGCAACGTGGTCACCGTTGTGCGCCACGGCGACTGACCTGCCGGCGCACAGGCCGGTGGCGTACAGACCGGTGGACCGGGGTCGGTTCAGGGCAGGGAGAGCGACCCCAGGTCACCGCCGCCGCGGCCCGGCGCCCGGGATCGGTGCCTCAGCCACGGTCCGGGTCGGGGGACCGTGGCTGACGCACCGCTCGGCCGGGTTCGCTAGCGTCCGGGCATGCCACTCTCCCCGGACGAGTTCTACGACCACGCCCTCGCCGCGGCCGACGACGAGCAGCGCCTGCCCCTGGCCCGGATGACCGGCTGGGACATCAGCCCCTTCGAGGCCGAGGGCCTGCGGGTGTCGCGGCTACGGCCGCCCGTGGTCCCCGAGCCGCCGAGGCACGGGGAGGACCCCGCGGACTGCCAGTCCTGTCGTCGCCGCGACGAGGGCCTGTGGCTCGACGACCGCTGGCGGCTGACCCGGATGCAGGGAGTCGGGGTGCCGCTGGTGCTGATGCTGCATCCGCGCGACCACCACGACCTGGCCGACCTCGGCGACGACCTCGCCGCCGAGATGGGCGTGCTCAGCACCCACCTCGCCCGGCACGTCCAGGCCCTGCCGCACATCAGCCGGTGCCACGTCTACCGGATCGGTGACGGCAGTGCGCACCTGCACGTCTGGTTCTTCGCCCGGCCCGAGGGCCAGTCCCAGCTCTTCGGGTCGTGGCTGGTGGTCTGGGACGACCTGCTGCCGGAGTACCCCACCGCGCTGGCCGCGGCGGACGCAGAGATCGTGGCGGATGCCCTCGTGGCGTCGTACGGCGGCCGGCGGGGTCCCACGGAGGCCTGACCGGCAAAAGGGTTGCCCGCCGGCGCCGCCGTGGCGGCAGGATGGAGCCGTGTCCGCCCGGTCGCTCGTCCTGGTCGAGGGAGTCAGCGACCAGATCGCACTCGAGACGCTGGCCGCCCGTCAGGGGCGGAACCTGGTTGCGGAGGGCGTCGCCGTCCTGCCCATGGGCGGGGCCCATGCCGTGGCCCGCCACCTCCGGCGGTTCGGACCGCAGGGCGCGGACCTTCCCGTGGCCGGACTGTGCGACGCGGCCGAGGAGGAGTGGTTCCGGCGGGGCCTCGCCACGGCCGGCGTCGGCACACCACGGACCCGCACGGAGATGGAGCGTTGTGGCTTCTTCGTCTGCGTGGACGACCTGGAGGAGGAGCTGATCCGGGCCTCGGGCCGGGAGTCGATCGAGGCCCTGCTCGACGAGCACGGGGACCTGACTCCCTTCCGGACCCTCCAGAAGCAGCCGGCCTGGCGACACCGCGACTTCGAGGAGCAGCTGCACCGGTTCCTGGGGTCCGGCGCGCGGCGCAAGTTCCGCTACGCCCGGGTGCTGGTCGCGGCACTCGAGCTCGACCGGGTGCCCCGGCCGTTGGTCGAGGTGCTGCGGAGGACGACGGGGTAGCGTGCCGCTGTCCTTCAACAAGCCCACCGACAACGCCAGGGCCATCCGCAAGATCGCGCTCCGGGTGGCGCGCTACCTGCGCTGACCCGGCGTCGCGGTCAGTAGTCGTCGGCGGGGTCCCGCAGGCTCTCGGGGGGCACGTCCGGCAGGTCCCAGTTGCCGGTGGCCTTGTCCGACTGCATCTGTTCGATGACGGACTGGCCGGTGAAGGCCTCGGACTCGATCCCGGACGGGTCGGGGGCGCCGCCCCCGTCGCCGCCGGTGTCCAGCCGGTCCATGGCCTTCTCGTAGCCGCCGAGGTGGTCGTCGGTCAGGGAGTCGACGATCGACGTGTAGATCTCGTCGCTCGTCCTCACCGGGATCGCCTTCGGCTTCTGGGTCAGGTCGACACCGGCGAGCTCGGCGACGTTGCCGACCAGGCCGGCGATGGCTACCCGGGTCCGGGCTCCGCAAACCTCGGTCTGACGGACGAGCCACCGGTGCAGCGACGTGGCCAGCGCGACCGGCTGGTCGAGCTGGATGAGATGGCCTGCGTCCGCGATCACCTCGAGGCTCGCGCCGGGGATCGTCGCCGCCAGCCGTTCGGCGCGGTCGACCGGGATCCACGTGTCGTCGGCACCCCACACGACCAGCACCGGCAGGTCGAGCTCGGCGTAGCGGTCCTCGACCTCGGCCGTGAAGCGCTCGTCGGCCTGGCCGATCTGCCGGTAGAACGCCGCCTGGCCCTCGGCCGTCTCCCACGGCCCGGTCAGCATCGCGAGGTCCTCGTCGCCGAGGCCGCGGTGGCTGGCAGAACGCACGTACGCCGCCAGCGCGCCCGCGTGCACGTGGGCGGGCTGCGCCGCGAAGGTGTCGGCGTTCGCGGCGACCAGCCGAAAGTACGGCGACCCCCACGGCCGCAGCGCCACCACGTCGACCAGGGCCAGCGACGCGTAGCGAGCACCGTGCAGGAGGTGCGCCCGCAGCGCGACGGCCCCGCCGAAGTCGTGCGCCACGACGTGCGGCTCGACCAGTCCCCAGTGCGGCAGCAACGCGGCGAGCACCTCGCCCTGCACGCCCAGGTCCACGTCGTGCTCCGGCGACATCGACGACGCGCCGTACCCCGGCATGTCCCAGAGGTGGACCGTGAACTCGGTGGCCAGCGCCTCGGCGTACGGCGCCCAGAGACGCGACGACCAGGGTGTCCCGTGGCAGAACACGACGTCGGGGCCGCTGCCCGCGCGAGCCCACCGGACGGTCCGTCCCTGCCACGCGAACTCCTCGGTCAGCTCCATCGACGGCCTACTTCCGGTCGGGGCCCAGCACGACCGCGACCAGGCGGCGCACGTAGGCGGGGGTGAGCCTGGCCTGGGTGACCAGGAGGCGGTAGTAGAGCGGGCCGTAGAGCAGGTCGACCAGCATCTCGGGGTTGGTGGCGGTGTCGATCTCGCCGCGCTCGCGGGCGACGACGAGGCGTCGTACGGCGGCCTTGCGGCGCGGCTCGAACAGCGAGCGGAACATGGTCTCGGCCACGTCGGGATCCGACTGTGCTGCTGCGATCAGGCCGCTCAGCGGCCTGGCCAGCGCCGGGTCGGAGAAGACCTTGGCCAGTGCGGTCAGCTGCTTCCTGAAGTCCTGGCGGGCGTCCCCGGTGTCGGGATGGGTCAGGTCGCCGGCGACCAGCTCCTCGAAGGCCTCCTGGAGGATCGCCGCCTTGGACGGCCACCATCGGTAGATCGTCTGCTTGCTCGTGCCCGCCTGCCGGGCGATGCCCTCGATGCTGCATCGCTCGTATCCGACCTCGGCCGTCAACGCCAACCCGGCGCGCAGCACAGCGATCCGCGTCGCGTCGTTGCGGGGGGCACCACCAGGCATGCCGCGATCATACGCAACGGTACGTTGCGTTACTCTTCTGCACCATCCATTCACGAACTGAGAGCGAGCGACCCGATGCCCCAGTACTTCCTCACCGTCCCTCACGACTCTGCGGAGGAGCCGACCATGGAGTCGATGGCCGAGATGGACCCCGCCGAGCTGGAGGCCATGATGGCCGCCGTCGACGAGTTCAACTCCGGCCTCAAGGACTCGGGTGCGTTCGTGCACGCCGGCGGGCTCAACCCGCCGTCGACCGCGATCACGGTCGACAGCACCGGGGACCAGCCCACGCGCACCGAGGGGCCGTTCGTCGAGGCAGCGTCGTACGTCGGCGGCTTCTGGATCGTGGAGACGCCGGACCAGGAGGGTGCGGTCGTGTGGGCCGAGCGCGCCTCCAAGGCCCTGCAGAGCCGGATCGAGATCCGCGAGCTCCAGTGAGCTCCACCGCTCGTTGAGTCGCGCCTCCCGCACCGTTGAGTTGCGCCTCCCGCACGACCCAACGAGAACGGAGGCGCGACTCAACGGGAACGGAGGCGCGACTCAACGGGCACAGGACAGCGACGGGGTACGCCGCCACGGTTCGGGCCACAGCGAATGAAGTGGTCACGGCGCGGACGTTGGTAGGTTCGCGCGGTGGCCGATGCACCGGATCGCCAGGAGCTGCTCACCGCGCTCACCACGGAGCACTTCACCCTGCAGGGCGCCAGGTCGCAGACTGTGGCGGAGAGCGCCTCCCGCGCCTCGATCTACATCCTGTCGGTGTCGAGCACGCTGGTCGCGCTGGGCTTCGTCGGGCAGGGCTCCCAGCTCGGCCGCGCGTTCGAGGTCTTCGCGCTGACCGTGCTGCCCACGGCGTACCTGCTGGGGGTCTTCACGTTCGTCAGGATCGTGGAGTGCAGCGCGGAGGACTACCGCTACGGGATGGCCATCAACCGGATCCGCCACTACTACCAGGAGATCGCGGGCGACCGGGCCGACCTCTTCCTCCTGTCGGGCCACGACGACGGGCCGGGGGTCTTCGGCAATGCCGGCATCCCCGCCGAGGGCCGGCGGCACTTCTTCAGCTTCGCGTCGGTGGTCGCGGTGATCAACAGCGTGGTGGCGGGCGGCGCCGTCGCGATCGCGGTCTCTGCGCTGGGCGGAGCGCTCGGGGTCGCCGCCGGTGTCGGTGCCGCGGTGGGACTGGTCTCGCTGGCCCTGCTGCTCCGGCTGGCCGATCGCCTGCTCGCGCGCAGGGCCGGCTCGCTCGAGGCACTCTTCCCGACGACGGGTGAGCCACCCGACGAGTGATCAGCCACACCCAGGGCGTCGGCGAGCCCCGCCAGGAGCGGGCCCCGCATGACCAACTCAGGCGGCGCCGGCGTCCTTCACGGTGATCAGCTGGATGAGGTTGCCGCAGGTGTCGTCGAACACCGCCACGATCGACGTGCCGATGTCGGTGGGGGCCTGGGTGAAGACCACGCCCAGCCCGGTCAGGCGCTCGTGCTCGGCCTCGACGTCGTCGACGGTGAACTGGGCCAGCGGCATGCCGTCCTCGACCAGAGCGTCGCGGTAGGGCTTGACCGCCGGGTGGTCCGCCGGCTCGAGCAGCAGCTCCGGCCCGTCCGGGTCCTCGGGCGAGACGACCGTGAGCCAGAAGTTGTCGCCGAGCGGCATGTCGTGGTGCTTGATGAACCCGAGCACGTCGGTGTAGAAGGTCAGCGCCGTCCGCTGGTCGTCGACGTGCAGGGTGTTCAGGTGGATCCTCATGATGTGCCCTTCCTGGCCATCGGCCACCGCTCGGCAATGGCACCGAGCGGCGCGCGGTTGAAGTAGTGGAACTTCGATCGCCCCCGTCGCTCCGTCACCACCAGGCCGGCCTCCTCGAGCACGGCGAGGTGCTGGGAGATCGCCTGCCGGGTCGAGCCGAGTCCGTGCTTCGTGGTGAGCAGGGTGCAGATCGCGAACAGTGTCTGACCGTCCTCGATCGCCAGCTCGTCGAGGACGAGACGCCTGGTCTCGTCGTCCAGCGCTCTGTACAGGGGGTCCACGAAGCAGCACAATACGCAAGTCACCACTTGCATATCAAGTCACGGCGAACCGAAGGAGAACCCCATGGGCAAGGTCATCAGCGCACACTCCGTCTCGGTCGACGGCTACATCACCGGACGCGACCCCGGCCCCGGGCAGGGTCTCGGCGACGGCGCGATGCTCTTCGACTGGTACACCGACGGTGACGTCGCCAGCGAGGTGTTCGACGGCTTCCGGCTGAGCGCAGAGAGCGCGCGGTTCTTCGACGCCCGGGCCGCTCGGGTCGGTGCGAGCCTCGCGGGCCGCAACACCTACGACGACTCCGACCGCTTCGGCGACGACGGCGGACCGCACCCGACGGCGCCGCTGGTCGTGCTGAGCCACCGGCCGGTGCCGGCGATGGCCGGCCGCCAGAGCCTGGTCACCACCGGGATCGAGGACGCCGTCGCCGCGGCCCGCGAGCTGGCCGGCGACCTGGACGTCGCGCTGATGGGCGGCGGCCTGGCGACGGAAGGGCTCAAGGCAGGCCTCGTCGACGAGGTGGTCCTGCACCAGGTGCCGATCCTCCTCGGCGGCGGCCGGCCCTTCTTCCAGGAGCTCCCGGAGCACGTGCGGCTCCGGCTGGTCGAGGCCGTCGCGGCCCCCGGCGTGACCCACCTCCACTACGAGGTCGTCCGTTGATCCTCGTCACCGGCGGGCTGGGCATGATCGGCGCCCACACCGCCCGGGCGCTCGTCGACCTCGGTCACGACGTCGTCGTCACCGGGCACCGGCGTACCGACGTCCCGTCGTTCCTCGCCGGTCGCGTCACCGTCGAGTCCCTCGACGTCACCGACCGCGACGCCCTCCTCGCCCTCGGTGACCGCCACGACATCGACGGCATCGTCCACCTCGCGGGCTCCATCCCGGGCGACGACCCGATCCCCTACCTCCGCACCGACACGTCCGGCCTGCTCAACGCCCTGGACGCCGCGCGCACCTGGGGGGTCCGCAGGTTCGCGGTCGCCAGCAGCCTGGGCGTGTACGCCGGGCGGCCGGAGATCCCGTGGCACGAGGACCTGCCGCTGCCCTCCGGCGACCTGCCGCATGTCATCGTCGCGTTCAAGAAGTCCATCGAGCCGCTGACCAGGCACGCCCTCCAGGGCACCGGCGTGCAGCCGCTCGTGCTCCGGATCGGCAGCGTCTGGGGCCCGCTGATGGACCCGGAGTCTCCGTTCAACCCCGTCATGCCCTTCGTCAACGCCGTACGCCGTGGCGAGGCACCCTCGGCCGTCCGCGCCGACGACGGCGGCGACGGCTGCTACGCCCCGGACGCCGGCCGCGCCATCGCGCTGCTGATGGACGCGGAGACGCTCGAGCACGACACCTACAACGTGTCGAGCGGCCGCCCCTCCACGTTCCGGGACCTCGCCGATGCGCTGGAGGCGGTCACGCCCGGCTTGCGCCTCGACCTCCCGCCCGGACGGCAGGGCGGCTCCGGGGACAACCCCTACCTCGACATCACCCGGCTCGTCGACGCCACCGGCTTCGCACCGGCGTTCGACGTCGGCACCGCCGTCGCCGACTACGTCGCCTGGCGCGCCGACAACGAGCGCTGACGCGACCGCGTCTCAGGTGTGCACGGCCGGGGCGTACGTCGGCCGCCCGGCGGGCCGGTAGACCTGGATCGTCACCCCGATCGGCGTCGTCCGGGAGTCCACCAGCTCCAGTGCCACGTCCTGGCCCGTGTCGGGGAACAGCCGGGTGCCCTGGCCGACGACCACGGGATAGGTGAGCAGGACCATCTCGTCGACCAGGTGGTTCTCGTGCAGCCAGCGGATCAGGCTGCCGCTGCCGTGCACCTGCAGCTCGCCGGTCCCCTCGGCCTTCAGCCGGTCGACCGCGGCTGCGACGTCACCCGAGAGCACGGTCGTGCCCGCCCACTGCGGGTCGGCGAGCGTGGTCGAGGCGACGTACTTGGGTCGCGTGTTCAACGCCACCGAGATCGGGTTGTCGCCCTGCTCCGTCCCCCACGAGCCGGTGCCCCAGGAGTCGGCGAAGATCTCATAGGTACGCCGGCCGAACAGGAACGCGTCGGCGCGCTCGTAGACGCCGCCGAGATACCCCTCGACCTCGTCGTCGAAGAGCGGCAGGGCCCAGCCGCCGCGCTCGAACCCGGCGCTGGGGTCCTCGTCGGGGCCGCCGAGTCCCTGCATCACACCGTCGACGGAGACATTCGTGATGGTCGTCAGCTTCATCGTCGGATTGGTCATGGCCCGAGCCTGCCTGCCACCAGCAGTGATGGCGACCTTTCGGTGGAGGCTGCAGATTTCGGCCCGGCAGCGGCTGGGGCGAGTCGGCTCCGGGACGGAGCGAAGAGTGCCCGGCTGGGAGTGAGCGCGGACCCGTCGGGTTCGACCTCACGGTCACCCTGGCGCCGTCCACCGCCACCGCCACCGGGTGCCGGGTGCCGGGTGCGCGAAACGCACAAGTGCCACCGGGCCCGGGGCCACTACAGTCGCGGTCCCCGCCTTCAAGGACGCGCCCGGCCGGGACGTGGTCTTGTGGGGTGGCGGCAGGCTCGCGGTCACGGCACCTGGACCGCGTCGGGGCCACGCCGTACCCCAGTGGCATCGTCGTTCACATCCACCGACCCCAGCTCACCCGAGGAGAAGTCCCATGGGCACAGTGCAGGCGCAGGCGATCATGTCCCTCGACGGGTACGTCGCCAAGCAGGACAACACCATCGGCCACCTGTTCGACTGGCTGCAGAACGGCGAGGTCGCGATCCCGACCCCCGCGGGGGACTTCGACGTCCACCTCAACCCGGCGAGCGCGGAGCACTGGCGACGGTGGGTGTCGTCGCTGGGTGCACTGGTCTGTGGTCGCACGCTGTTCGACGTGACGCAGGGCTGGGAGGGCCGGCACACGTTGGACGTGCCGATCGTCGTGGTGACCCACCGGGTCCCGTCGGAGTGGGCCGCCGCCCACCCCGACGCACCGTTCCACTTCGTCAGCGACGGGGTGGGGGCCGCGATCGAACTGGCCAAGGAGCTCGCCGGAGACCGCGTCGTCACCGTCACCGGGGGAACCATCGCCCGGCAGTGCCTGGAGCTGGGGCTGCTGGACGAGATCGCCGTCGACCTGGTGCCGGTGGTGATGGGCGCGGGCAACCGGCCCTTCTTCGGCGAGCTCTCCTCGGGAGAGGTGCTGCTCGACAACCCGACGGTCTGTGTGCAGGGCGACCGGGTGACCCATCTCGTCTTCCCCGTGGCGCGGTGACCCGAGGAGGTCACAGCTCGGCCTCGGGTCAGGCGCCCTCACGGGTGAACGTCACGTGGGTGACCCCGCTGGGCGACGCGGTGGCCTCGACCAGGTAGTCCTGCTCGAGGCCTTCCAGTCCCTCCCAGAGCCGCACGCCCCGGCCGAGCAGGATCGGGACGACCACGACGTGCAGGTGGTCGACGAGCCCGGCGGCGAGGAAGTCGCGGACGATCGTCGGTCCGCCACCGATGCGGACGTCCTTGCCGCCCGCAGCCTCGCGGGCCCGCTCGAGGGCCTCGGCGGGCGACGCGTCGAGGAAGTGGTACGTCGTACCGCCCTCCATCTCGATCGGCGGCCGCGTGTGGTGGGTCAGGATGAACACCGGCGTGTGGAACGGCGGGTTGGGACCCCACGCACCCTTCCACTCCGGGTCCTCGTGCCAGCCGGGGTGGCCGAACTTGCCGGCGCCCATGATCTCGGCGCCGATCTCGGGCTCGTGCTGCCGGACGAACGCGTCGTCGACGCCGCCGTTGCCGCCGGCCTGCCACCACCGGGTGGCGAACATCCACTGGTGCAGCCGGTCCCCGGCATGACCGAAGTGGGCGTCGACGGTCTGGCCCTCTCCGGTGCCGTAGCCGTCGAGGGAGATGGCGAAGTTGTGAACTCGGGTGAGTGACATGGCTGTGCTCCTCTGGTTGTGGGGTGTGTGTCTCGGTCTCTACTCCGCCGCCACCAGCGCCGTGCCCAGCCCGATCATCATCACGCCGCCCGTGGCGCCGACGGCGTCGAGGCGCTGGGGCTTGCGGGCCAGGACCAGGCGAGCCCGCCCGGCCAACGTGGCCCAGACGCTGTCGGAGACGAGCTCCATCAGCGCGAACACCAGCCCCAGCAGGGCGATCTGCGGTGCGGTCGGGGCCGTGGGCGAGGTGAACTGCGGCAGGAAGGCGACGAAGAAGAGCACGGTCTTGGGGTTGGTCACGCCGACGACGAAGCCGGTCAGCAGGGCCGCGCGGGCCCTCTCGGGCGGGCGCTCGCCGGACGCCAGCGCACGCCGCGCGTCGCCCCGGTGACGGATGGCCTGGACGCCGAGCCACACGACGTACGCCGCTCCTGCGAGCTTGACGATCGTGTACGCCGTGGCGCTGGTCGCCACGACGGCGCCGAGGCCGATCGCGACCAGCAGCGCCTGGGTCAGGAGCCCGGTCGCGTTGCCCACCACCGAGAGCAGGGCCTCGCGGAGGGTCACGGTGAGAGCGCGACCGAGCATGAAGAGCAGGCTCGGGCCGGGCACCTGGATGAAGAGGAACGAGGCGACGAGGAAGGCCGCCCACTGACCTGATGTCGGCATGATGTTCAGCTCCTGGGGGTGGACGTGGTGGTTGATGCCTCTCAGCCTGCTCCGAAGTTGGCATGACGTCTAATGCCAATCTTTTGGCCAACTCATTGATATGGTTGATGTATGCAGAGCCTGGTGCAGCTGAGGGTCCTGGCCGCGGTCTCCCGGCACGGGTCGGTGACCGAGGCGGCCCGCGAGCTGCACTACTCCCAGCCGTCGGTGAGCCACCACCTGTCCCGGCTCGAGGCGGCGACCGGCGTCAAGCTGGTCCAGCGGGTCGGTCGCGGCATCCGGCTGACGCCCGAGGGACGGCTGCTGGCCAACCGGGCCGCGGAGATCGTCGGCCGTGTCGACGCGGCGGCGACCGAGCTCGCGGCCCAGGTCGGGCTGGAGTCGGGGCAGGTCCGGATGGCTGCCAACGCGTCCGCGCTGAGCACGATCGTGCCCGAGGCGGCGCACGCCCTGGCGCTGGCCCACCCGGGGATCAAGCTGGTCCTGGTCGACCGGCACCCGGTCGAGGCGATGCAGATGCTGCGGCACGGCGAGGTCGACGTCGCGGTGGTCTTCCGGCATGCCGACGCCCCGCTCGAAGACGACGCCTACCGGCTCCTCCACCTTCGAGACGACCCGATCCACCTGATCAGCCAGCTCGCCGACGACACGCTCGACAACCATCGCGACTCCGCCTGGATCGGCGGGTGCGACCGGTGCCAGGCCGAGCTGTCGGCCTTGTGCAGGAGCCAGGACTTCACGCCACGGATCGGGTCCCTCAGCGACGACATGGTCGTCGTGCAGTCGATGGTCGCTGCCGGCATGGGGGTGGCGATCCTGCCCGGCCTGGCGCTCCAGGCCCATCGTCGGCCCGACGTCCACGCCACCGAGCTGACCGGCTTCCGGCGCCAGGTCCACGCCGCGACGTACGGCGACCCGCCCGACCCGCCCGCCGTGTCGGCCGTCCTGGCCGCGCTCAGTGACGTGGCGGCACCACCGGCGCCGACCACGTCGAAGTAGGCCGGACGGTCTATGTCTCGCCGGGTGTGAAGAGGGTCAGCTGCAGGCCGTCCGGATCCTCGACGCGGGCGTTCCGGTCGCCCCACGGGGTGTCGACGGTGGCCGCCACCCGGCTGCCACCGGCGGCGACGAGCCTGTCGGCAGCGGCATCGCTGTCCGGGACGTGCAGGCCGAGCCGCACCTGGCCGGACACCCGGCGCCCGGCCTCGAGGGCGTCGATGTCGGCAGCCTGTGCCTCGTCGAACAGCTCGAGGGTCGCGCGCCCGGCCTCGAGCAGGATCACGCGGCCGCGCTCACTGCTCCAGTCGGCGACCTGGGACAGGCCCAGGCCGTCGCGGTAGAACGCGACCGCCCGGTCGAAGTCGCGGACGGTCAGGGTGACTCGCAGCTCACTGATCTGGTCCATGTGCGCCCTTTCTGGTGGAGATGACGGAAATTCAGCCGAGGACCGCCGCGGCAAGGACGCGCGCGCCGCGAGCGGGATGCTGGCCGTCCTGGGTGGCACCCATCACGAGGGTCCCCTCGATCAGCAGGTGCAGCTGCTCTGCGGCGCGCACCGGGTGCCGGTGACCCATGGCCCTGAGCTCCCGCACGAGCAGCGCCCGGAGCTTCCGCCGGAACGCACGGGTCTCCGCGTGGGCAGGGTGGCCGGGCTCCGTGAGCGACAGGTCGGTCGCGAAGTACCGGCAGCCCCGGAAGTCGGCGTTCGACACGAGCCCGTCGAGCCGGTCGAACAGGCCGAGCAGCCGGTCCCGTGGCTCCGTGGCGCCGGCCAACGCCTCCTCGTACCACGCCAGGTCCTCGTCGGCGGCCCGGCGCAGCACCTCCGTGATCAGGCCGTCCTTGCCGCCGAAGTGCTCGTAGAGCGACCTGCGCGCGACGTTCGCCTCCTTGAGCAGGGCATCCACGCCGACCGCTGAGCCGTGTGTGTAGAAGAGCGCCTGCGCCGTCGTCAGGAGTCGCTCCCGGGGTCCGGGCGTCGTCGTCGGACTCATCTGCGCGACCTTTCCTCTTGCCAATAGAACGACCAGTCTATACGGTCAGTGTAGAACGATCAGTCTATCTACCGAAGGAGAAGGAACATGACCACCACCGAGACCGCCGAGACCATCGGCCGCTTCAACGAGGCCTTCCGGCTCGGCGACACGGACGCCATGGCCGCGCTCGTCCACGACGACTGCCTGATGGTGTCGGCGCAGCCGGCCCCCGACGGCACGCCGTACGCCGGGAAGGACGCGTGCGTGGAGTTCTGGGCCGAGCTGATGGACGACGAGTCGACGACCTTCGAGGTCGAGCACGTGTTCGCCGACGGCGACTGGGGTGCTGTTCGGTGGCGCTACCGCTTCGGTCCGACCGACGCGGAGTCCGTGCTCGGGGTGAACGTGACGCGGGTCAGCGGAGGCCGGGTCATCGAGCAGCTCGGCTACACCAAGACGCCGGGCGATCTCCCGCTGCCGGAATGAGCGCATGCTCGCGAGGTCACGACCGCTAGGGTCGCGGCGTGGCGATGGGCTTCGGGGTCGGGGACGAGTGGACCTACGTCGTGACGGACGTCGAGCTCGACGGCCCCTGGCCCGGCATCAACTCCATGCGCTCGTTCGCCTCGGTCGCCGTCTCGCTCGACGGGACCGAGCACGGGCGCTTCGAGGCAGTGCTCGAGCCGCTGCCCGGGACTGCCCCGGACGAGCGGACCATGGCGTGGTTCCAGGGCTACCCGGACGCGTGGGCGGCCGCCACCACCGACCCCGAGCCCGTCCCGGACGTCATGGCGAGGTACGTCGACTGGCTCAAGACCCTGCCGTGGCCGCGCACGTTCGCCGCGTGCCCGATGGCCCTGGACGGTCCGTGGATCGACTACTACCTCCGCCGCTTCACCCGCTACGGCGTCCGGCAAGGGCATCACGAGGACGACATCGTGTTCACCGGTGGCGGCCTGTGCATCAAGAGCTACGCCGCTGCGGTGACCGGGATGCCCGTGGGCGAGGTCCAGCCCGACACCCTGCCGAGCGAGTGGTTCGGCAACGTCGAGCACACCCACAAGGCCATCGACGACACCGTCGGGTTCGCGAACCTCCTGGTCGAGCTGGCCCGCCGCGCCGGCCCTCGGTCGTAGCGGACTACCCGCCGGTGGGTGCCTGCCCGGCCAGCGTGCGAGACACCTCGACGGCGATCTCGATGGCGTGGGCGGCGAGCGGCGACCGCGCGGTGTGGCCGCGCGGCCAGTGCAGGTGGACCGCGCGCGTGGGCGCAGCGTGGAGCTCGTGCACCCGTAGCGGCTGGTCCGCCTCTCCGTCCGTGCCGTGGATGTCGCCGCATGAGGTGCAGACGAGGTGGCGGATCGCCAGCCAGGGCAGGACCGCGGATCCCAGGCCGGCGCGCACCATCGAGAGGATCGTGTCGTTGCCCGCCGTCCGGAACACGATGCGCAAACGGGCGCCCGCACTCGTGAGGGCCGCTTCGAGCCTGGGTTGGTCGCAGGTCGCCGGCCAGGCCACCAGCGCCTTCCCGTCCAGCGCAGGCACTGGCAACGTGCCGGCGGGCAGGTCACCGGGGCGCGCGACCACCAGGTAGGGGTCGTCCATCAGCAGCGCCTGCTCCGTGTCGTCGTCGACCGGTCCGTCGGTGAACAGCAGGTCCAGGTCGCCCAGCTGCGCCTGGTCGGCTTCCTGCTCAGACACGCGGATCTCGCACTGGGGATGAGTGTCCCGGAGGCGGCGTACGACGGTGGGGAGGATGGCGTTCGAGATGCTCTGCAGGGTTCCGATGTCGATGCGACCGTCGCCGGCCCGGAACCGATCGACCGCGTCTCCCAGGCCCTCGGCCTTCGACAGCAGCTCCCTGGCGTGCTCGATCACGACGACCCCGAGCGGGGTGATCCGCACCGGCTTCGGGCCGCCCGGCCGGTCGAACACCGGTCCCCCGACGGCTGTCTCGAGGGCCGCGACCTGCTGGCTCACGCTCGACTGGGTGTAGCCGAGTCGCTGCGCGGCCCGGGAGAAGGTGCCCTCCTCGGCGATCGCGACCACGGCCCTCAGGTGTCGCAGCTCCAGCTCGGTCACGAGAGTCGATGATAGGCCAGCACGATCACCTTCATCGGAAACGATCGCTTTTCACGATGTCCGCTTCCTCCTAGCGTCAGTCTCGACCACTCCGCCCCGGAAGGACCTGCCGTGTTCGACTACGACGCCGAGCTTCGCCTGTACCACTCGCGCCTCATGCAGGCGGCCGCCATCCAGACGGACGCGCGGGTGCTCGACATCGGCTGCGGTGCCGGCCTGACGACGCGGGACGCCGCCCGGGCCGCGCCGACAGGCGAGGCCGTCGGCATCGACATCTCCGAGGGGATGCTGGCACGGGCACGTCACCTGACCGGCCTCGAAGGCGTCGCCAACGCCAGGTTCGAGGTGGGGGACGCCCAGGATCACCCCTTGCCGACCGGCCGCTACACCGTGGGCCTGAGCCGCTTCGGCACGATGTTCTTCGCCGATCCGGTCGTCGCCTTCACCAACATCGCCAGGGCCCTGCGGCCCGGCGCGCGACTGCTGCAGCTCGTGTGGCAGGACGCCGCTCACCAAGAGTGGAACGCCGTCACTCGACAGGCACTGCACACGGGACCGGAGACACCGGCCCCGACCGGCCGGGGCGCCTTCTCCCTGAGCGACCCGGCCGAGCTGGACGCCGTCCTGACGGCGGCCGGCTTCGTCGACGTACGACCGGTCGACGTACGAGAGCCGGTGTTCTACGGCTCGGACACCGAGGCCGCATTGAGCGCCATGCGCTCGGTGTGCCTGACCGACGAGACCCTTCGAGGCCTGGACGACATCTCGACCGCCCGGGCGGTCGACCGGCTGCGGCACCTCCTCGAGGCCAGGGACAACAGTGACGGCGTCTGGTTCGGCTCGCGCGCCTGGCTGGTGTCCGCCCGCCGCCGCTGACATGCCTCGGGTAGCACGGGATCGGCGGGCTGCTCGGCGCCGACCCGAGGCAGCGAGCCGGGGCGGCCGGACCAGCACCAGTCGTTCGACAGATGCGGCGCGGTCGCGGACCGGACCAGACTGGCGCCACCACAACCAGTGCCGAGAGCAGGGAGAACCATGAGTTCCGAGTTGAGCGCGCATCGTTTCGGAGAGACGATCCTTCGCCATTCGAAGCTGTTCGTGGAGGCCACGTCGAGCGCCGACGGCGACACCGTGGTGCCGACCACTCCGGGGTGGACCGTGCGGGAGCTGGCCGAGCACCTCGGCAAGACCCACCACTGGGTGGCCGAGATCCTGGAGGATCGCATCACCGACCCAGCCAAGCTGCCCGCCGACGACGCCGAGCTGCCCGCCGACCCGCAGGACTGGCCGGAGTGGCTGTCCGACGCCGCGTCCCGGGCGGCAGCTGCCTGCACGGAGGCCACGCTGGAGGCCGACGTGTTCAACGCCTCCGGCGACGAGCGGACCGGTGGCCGTTTCTGGATGCAGAGCGTGCTCAACGAGACGGTGGTCCATGGCTACGACGGGGCCACCGCCGCCGGCCGGCACCGTGACTACCCGATCGACGCCGACGTCGCCGTCGAGCTGATCGGCAACCACCTCCGGATGCTGACCTCGCCGACCTGGGCGGCGCTGCGCTCCGAGTCCGCTGACGCCCTCCGCGGCGACGGCGAGACCCTGCTCTGGCGGGCCACCGACGACCCCGGCGCCGCCTGGTTGGTCGTACGCCGGCCCGACGGCGCGACCTGGCAGCCCGCAAACGACGACGACGCCGACGTACGGGTGTCCGGACCGGCGCGCGCGTTGCTGCTCCTGCTGACCCGACGACTCCCCCTGGCCGAGGCAGGTGACGAGGTCGGCGTCGACGGCGACGTCGACCTGGCCGGGCACTGGATCGAGAACTCTGCGCACGTCGCCGACTAGGTGTGATGCTGGGCCTGGATCCGACCGTCTGAGTGGAGGCGACAATGACGGATGCTCCTTCGACCACCCACGCCGACGTGGCCCTTCCGGAGGTGGTCTCCCCGGCCGAGTGGCGGGCCTCGTTCGACGCCCTGTTGACCAGGGAGAAGGCGATCACGGCTGCTCGTGACGAGCTGGCCGCGGCCCGGCGCCGGATGCCGATGACGCGCGTCGAAATCGACTACCGGTTCATCGGTCCTGACGGTGAGGTCGGCCTGCTGGACCTCTTCGAGGACCGCCGGCAGCTCATCGTCTACCGCTTCTTCTACGCACCCGGTGTCGAGGGCTGGCCAGAGGGGGCGTGCTCCGGCTGCTCCCTGTACGCCGACAGCGTCACGCATCCCGCGCACCTCAACGCCCGCGACACCACCCTGGCCTTCGTGTCCGACGCACCGCAGGAACGCATCGAGACCTACCGCGACCGGATGGGATGGAGCGTGCCCTGGTACACCCTGGTCGGCGACGACTTCTCCCGTGACTTCGACGTGGCGGAGTACTTCGGACTCAACGTCTTCATCCGGGACGACGACGAGGTCTACCGCACCTACTTCGTCAACGGCCGGGGCGTCGAGACGGTCGGACACGCTCTGACGTTCCTCGACCTCACGCCGCTCGGCCGCCAGGAGCACTGGGAGGACTCCCCACCCGGCCGCCCCCAGGGCGAGCCCTACCAGTGGTGGCGCCGGCACGACGAGTACGCCGGTCGTGACGAGGCCTAGCGCGGTGCGTGGCGACCGGCACCACCTCCGCCGCGCCCAGCCCCACGAGGCCGGGGACCTGGAAGAGCTGCAGACGCGGTCGGCGTCCCACTGGGACTACCCCGACGGCTACTTCGACTGGGCCGGCGACGCTCGGGCGATCCCGGAGTCCTACGTCCGCGACAACCCGGTCCACGTCCTCGTCGACGGCGACCGGTTGCTCGGCTTCTACGGCTTCATCCACGACGACGACCTGCTGCTGGACAAGATGTTCCTCGACGTGGACCAGATCGGCAGGGGTCTCGGGCGCGTGCTCTGGCGGCACGCCGTACAGACGGCACGTGACCTCGGGGTGTCCGAGTTCGTCATCGGCGCCGACCCCAACGCCGCCCCCTTCTACGAGGCCATGGGTGCCACCTGGTACGCCGCCCAGCCGACGGAGGAGCCGACCTGGACGGTGCAGATGTACCGCTTCACCCTCCCCGGTCAGCCGTGATACCCGGGCAGGTTGTCCCCTGTACGACGGTGAGCAGACCCGACAGGACCTCGCCGAGCACCTCGACGCCCCGCCGGATCCGTTCCTCGTTGACGTTGCCGATCCCGATCACCAGGGCCGCCGGCACCTGCGCCTCACCCGCACGAGGGGCATCGACGCGGTAGCGCGACATGCCGTACACCCGGACGCCTCGACGCAGCGCGGCCTGCACGACCTCGTCCTCGCTCACCCCCGACGGCAGCTCGAGGACCGCGTGGCACCCGGCCTCGAGCCCGACCAGTCGCAGGCCCGGTGCGTGCTCGGTCAAGGCGCCGGCCAGGACGTCGCGGCGCCGGCGATAGACCTCCCACATCCGGCGCACGTGACGGTCGTAGCGCCCCGACTCCATCAACGCGGCGAGCGCCAGCTGGTCGAGGGCCGGTGCGCCCCGGCTGGTCAGCAGCTTCTCCCTGACCACCGGACCGACCAGGGCAGGGGGTACGAGCAGCCAGCCGAGGCGGAGTCCGGGCGCCAGGGTCTTGCTCAGCGACCCGAGGGCCAGGACCCGGTCGGGGGCGAGTCCCTGCAAGGACCCCACGGGCTGTCGGTCGTAGCGGAACTCGGCGTCGTAGTC
Source organism: uncultured Actinomycetota bacterium (assembly GCA_963825755.1). Lineage (GTDB taxonomy): Bacteria > Actinomycetota > Actinomycetes > Propionibacteriales > Nocardioidaceae > Nocardioides. The sequence continues at coordinate 46,285 of CAWGUS010000009.1, forward strand.
GTCCTCCAGGACGATCCCGTCGACCTCCGCCGCCCACGTGACCAGGGCCTGCCGTCGCTCGGGTCCCATCACCACCCCGGTCGGGCACTGGTGCGCCGGGGTGACGACGACGGCTCGCGCGCCCGAGCGACGTAGCGCATCGACATCGAGACCCGCGCGGTCCACGGGTACGGCGACGGGCTGCATCCCCGCGCGCCGGACGATCTCGTCGTGCTCGCGCGGCCCGGGATCCTCGAGGCCGACTCGCTCGACCCCGGCGCGTGCCAGGGCGCCGAGGGCCAGCACGAGTCCCTGCCGGAAGCCGTTGACGATCACGGTGTGCCCCGCCTCGGCGGTGCCCGCGCGGACGCGGCGGTGATAGGCCGCCACCACCTGCCGCAGCCGCGGGTCGCCGGCGTCGTTGTCGTCGCCCATCACCGCGGTCGGCGCGGTGCGCGCGGCCTCACGCAGCGCCCACATCCAGTCCCGCAGGGGCGCGGACCGCAGGTCGGGCACGCCGTACTCGAAGTCGATCTCGTCCCGCTGCTGCGAGACCGGGGATGAGCTGGTGGCGCCGGCGGGTCGCGACTGGCCCGCCGGCTCGCTCACCCCGGCGGCCACCCGGGTGCCGGAGCCGGCCGTGCCGACCAGGTAGCCCTCGGCGACGAGCTGCTCGTAGCAGGCGACCACCATCCCACGCGAGACGTGCAGCTCCTCGGAGAGCCGGCGCGATGACGGCAACCGCTCACCAGCGCGCAGCCGGCCATCGCGCACCGCGGCGCGAAGCTGGTCCTGGAGCTGGTGACCCAGGCGGGCTCCGTCGGACCGGTCCAGCTCGACCAGCAGGCCCGGCCCCGCACCGGACCAGGTCACGCTCATCCGACCCTCCGCTCGAAGTGGTCCGGTGCGTCGACGCCGAATTGGACCTTCAGGATGGGCCGCGTCAGGGCCACGATCGACCCATGAGCATCGGAATCATCCTGGCCCTGATGGCCGCGGTCGGCTACGGCGCGGCCGACTTCGTCGGCGGGCTCACCGCGCGCCGTACCTCCCCGTGGGCCATTGCCCTCGCCGGTCAGCTCGCGGGCTGCCTCGCGATGCTGGCCATCGGCCTGAGCACGCCGGGGCAGGCCCAATCGGTTCACTTCGCCTGGGCGTTGCTGGCCGGCCTCGGCAGCGCCGTCGGGACCGTCTTCCTCTACCGCGGCCTGGCGCGGGGCCGGATGGGCGTGGTCGCCCCCGTGTCCGGCGTCGGCGCCGCGCTGGTGCCGGTCTTGGTCGGTGTCTCGCTGGGCGAGCGCCCCGCGCCGCTCACGTGGGTCGGCGTCCTGGTGGCACTGCCCGGCATCTACCTCGTCTCCCGCGAGGTCGCGGACGGCACCGGCCGATCCTGGGGCGGGATCGCGGACGGAGCGTTGGCCGGGCTCGGCTTCGGCGTGTTGTTCGTGGCTCTCGCGCAGGTGCCGGAGTCGGCCGGGCTGCTGCCGCTCGCCGCCAACCAGGGCGTCGGGGCCATCTTCACCCTCGCGGTCGCCGGGTTGCTGCGGCAGGCGTGGGTCCCCCGGGACCGGGCCGGGTTCCGCGCGACGGGCTGGGGAGCCGTCGGCGGACTGCTCGGCACGGCGGGGACGACGGCGTTCCTGCTGGCCAGCCACAGCGCCGATCTCGCCGTCGTCGGCGTCCTGGCCTCGCTCTACCCCGCGGTCACCGTGCTGCTGGCCGCCACCGTGCTGCGCGAGCCGTTCCGGCTCAGCCAGGCCTTCGGCCTGTTGGTCTGCGGAGCGTCCGTCGGACTGGTGGCCATGGCCTGATCGGGCACGCGATCGAGGAGACACGATCCCATCCTCGCGCACGATGTATCGAACGACGAGAGTCGAGAGCTCCCGCACCATCGCGGGATCCCGAAGAAGAGAACGACAAGGAGGACGACGTGAACGACACCACACGACAGACCGCAGGTGGCAAGGTGCTGATGCACTTCTCGATGTCGCTCGACGGGTTCGTGGCCGGACCCGGCCATGCGATGGACTGGATGGTGGAGGAGGCCTCCAACCGACCGGGACTCGTGGAGGAGTACCTCGAGACCACCGGCGCCGTGCTCGGTGGTCGGGAGGGCTGGGACAGGGACCCGACGGCCCGCCCCTACGGCGGCGCCTGGCAGGGGCCCATCTTCGTGCTGACCCACCACCCCGAGGACGCCGCGCCTGCCGAGGGCGTGACCTTCCTCAGCTGTGACGTCACGGAGGCCGCGCGCATCGCGCTCGACGCCGCCGGCGGCAAGAACCTCGAGGTCCACTCGCCCACCATCGGCCGGCAGCTCCTCCAGCGCGGCCTCGTCGACGAGCTCGACCTGCACATCTCGCCGGTGCTGCTGGGCGACGGGATCCGGCTCTTCGACAACCCGGGCGGCGCGCCCATCAGGGTCCGGCTGGGCAACGGCGACGACCCGTTGGCCGAAGTGAACCTGCGCTACGCCCCCGAAGGGGTCGGGCGATGAGCCTCACGCAAGTCGCGGAGGGCGTACTGGTCCACCAGAGCGAGCTGCTCCAGAACAACACCGTCGTCGTGCAGGGCAGGTCCGGTGTGCTGCTCGTGGACCCCGGGATCACCGGCGACGAGATGGCGTGCCTCGCGAACGACCTTCGCGAGCTCGGCCAGCACGTGGTGGCGGGCTTCGCGACGCATCCCGACTGGGATCACGTGCTCTGGCACGCCGACCTCGGTGAGGCGCCTCGATACGGGACGGCCCGTTGCGCGGCGTACATGCGAGATGTGCGGTCGGACGCGGACTGGAGGACGCGCGTCGTCGCGGGGCTGCCGCCGGAGATCGCCGATGAGATCCCGCTGGACCCGTTCGGTCTCATCGCCGGGCTGCCCGCCGGTACGTCGCAGGTCCCCTGGGATGGACCCCGCGTCCGGATCATCGAGCATCCGGCGCATGCCCCGGGCCATGCGGCGCTGCTGATCGAGGAACGCGGGGTGCTGGTCGCCGGCGACATGCTCTCCGATCTCTTCGTGCCGATGCTCGACCTCGAGGGCGCCGCCGCCGACCCGATCGACGACTACCTCGAGGGGCTGCGGCTGCTCGAGGGCGCGGCTGCTGACGCGGATGTCGTCGTCCCCGGTCACGGATCCGTCGGCGGTGCCGGTCAGGTGCGGGCACGGATCGAGCTGGATCGCGGGTACGTGCATGCCCTGCGGGACGGCCACCCTCCCGACGACCCGCGCATCGGCACATCGGCCAGGCCCGGCTGGGAGTGGGTGAGCGACATCCACACGGGGCAGGCCCGGAGCGTCGCCGCGCGGAGGGAACGCACCGCGATGCCAGACGGGAAATCGATTGGCCGATGACCCACCGCTCGCTAGGGTCTGCCGACTGTGAGACGCCCTGTCTTCGACTCGTTCCTCATCTGCGCGACGCCGCGCACCGGGAGCACGTTGCTGTGCGGTCTGCTGGAGTCGTCGGGCGTGGCCGGCCACCCAGCCTCCTACTTCAACCGGAAGACCCTGGACGACTACGCCGCCGCCTGGGGCGTCGCCCGACAGCCTGGCGGACACATCGACGAGGCCTTCGTCCAGGCGGCGCTGACCGCCGGCAGGACGTCGAACGGGGTCTTCGGCGGGCGGGTCATGGCGGAGACGCTGCCGGAGCTGACCAGTGGCCTTGCCACGGCCGCATCGAGTGCAGCGCCCACGGATCTGGAGCTCTTGCGCGCCCAGCTGGGTCGAGTCGGATTCATCCACCTGCGGCGACGCGACGTCGTCGCCCAGGCGGTGTCGTGGGCGAAGGCGCTGCAGAGCCACTACTGGCACCCGGGTGAGGCTGTCCAACCCGGAGGACGGCCTGCTCACTACGACGAAGAGCTGATCGGTCGGCTGGTCGCCTCCATCGAGAGCTTCGAGGCGGATTGGAGTCGCTGGTTCGCCTCCCACGGCATCGCGCCCCACCAGGTCGTCTACGAGGACCTGGCCGCAGACCCGCTCAGCGCTGCCCACGAGGTGCTCGACTTCCTCGGCCTCGACGTCCCACCGGATCGACGGCTGGTGATCGGGCACCGTCGACAGGCCGATCAGGTCAACCACGACTGGGCGGCCAGGTTCAGGGCGCGCTGAGCCGCGTCCAGTGGACGCGTGTCTCCCACGGCAGCACGTACTGGGTGCCGACGAGCTGCCACCTCATGGCGTCGAGCAGCGGCAGCCGGTCGTCGTCCGGCAGGGACGCGACCCATCCCATCGAGCCGAAGAACGCGATCAGTCCCGCTGGGTCGACGGCCTGGGGGTTCGGCAGCCGAGCCGTGTGGACCTCGTCGAAGGTCGACCGTGCGAACGGCAACTGCCACGCTCGGGGTGTCCAGCCCGGGCTCATCATGTCGAACGGGAACCCGAACTCGTCCGGCCAGTGCGGCGCGAGCAGCTGCTCGACAGCCTGGATCGACGGCACACTCGAACCGGCCGCCACGTTCCAGGTCACGACGAGCACGCCACGTGCGCGCAGGACCCGCGCGATCTCGGTCAGCGCCCCTGCGTCGTCGAACCAGTGGAATGCCTGGGCGACGAAGACTGCGTCGACCGAGTCGTCCGCGAGCGGGATCCGTTCGGCGCTTCCGTCCACGACCTCTGCCTGAGGGACGGACTCGCCGAGCAGGCGACGCATGGTGATGTCCGGTTCAACGGCCAGCACGCGGGCGAACCTGGCGACGAGCAGACGGGTGAGCTTGCCCGTACCCGCAGCGAGATCCAGCACCGTGGCCGAAGCCGGCAGGCCGCCGATCGCAGCCACCTCCGACGGGTAGCCCGGTCGCCCCCGCTGGTAGTCGTCGTACCAGCGCCGAGGCATGTCGTCCGCACTCATGCGACCCCATCCTGGCTGGCCGCCGTGCGCGCTCGCACCGGGTTTGTGCCGCTGCCACGGATTCCGGGGCCGCCAACGGGAGCGGTGTCGTCCCGGGCCGCGGCTATGGTTGGCCCGTGCGGCAGCGCCTTCTCGAGACGGTGCACTGGCGCGTGTCGTCAGTTCACCTCCCCGGGGCTACCCCGGGGGCCACCGGTACGTTCGGGCATCGCACCGCGCGCGAGGCGCTGCGCTCCGCTGCAGGTGATCGCGCGCACGACGGGACAGGTCGAGCAGCGCTGCCGCACCCCCAGCCCGCCGTCGCCAGGCCTGCGCGCGGACCAGCCGGGCATCGGTGAGGCCCGACCTGGCGCGTGCGCTGGCCTCGAGCTTCCTTGCCGGAGAGTGGACCCGGTCGGGACTGGTGGACAGCGGCGCGCTGGTCCTGGGCCGTCGACGCCGATGGCTGGGACCTCTGGCTCGTCAGACGCTCGAGCTGTATCCCCGGCCACCGCTGGACCGTCCACGCGAGCTGGCCACGCTCCTCTCGTCACTGCCCGCCGCCCAGAAGGCAGCCGGTGACCGACCGGTGGCGCATCCCGTCGTCGGCACTCGCATGCTCACCAACCGGTGGGGGCTGCCACCGCTGGACGACCTCGCCGACCTCGCCCGCTTCCTGGATCTCGGCGGCTCGGAGCTGGAGTGGTTCGCCGACCCGCGGCACCTGGCGCGCGGGACCAGCGAGGTGCGCCTGCAGCACTACCGGGTGAGCCACCGGGTAGCACCGAGCGGGGCGATCCGGGTCCTGGAGGCACCCAAGCTCGAGCTCAAGGGCATCCAGCGTCGCCTGCTGCACGACGTCGTGTCCCGGGTCCCTCCGCACGAGGCGGCCCGGGGGTTCAGGCCGGGCGGCTCGGTGCGGTCCTACGCCGCACCTCATGCGGGCAGGCCCGTGGTGATCCGTCTGGACCTGGAGGCGTTCTTCGCGAGTGTCACGGTCGCTCGCGTCTACGGCATCTGGCGTACCGCCGGCTACCCGGAGCCCGTCGCGCACTGCCTGGCCGGGCTGATGACCAGCGTGCTGCCCCGCTCCCTGTGGCGCGGCGTGCCCCGACCCGCCGCGGAGGCACTGCTGGATGCCCACTGGCGGCTCGGCCGCCGACTGGCCGCACCGCACCTGCCCCAGGGTGCGCCCACCTCCCCGGCCCTGGCCAACCTCGCTGCCTTTCGCCTCGACGTACGCCTGACAGCGCTGGCCAGGTCGTGGGGCGGCCGCTACACCCGGTACGCCGACGACCTCGCCCTCTCCGGGGGTCGCGGCTGGGGGACCGGCACCTCGCGCCTCCTCGACGCGGTCGAGAAGGTCGTCCGCGACGAGGGCTTCCGGCTCAACCCGCGCAAGACCGGCGTCATGCCTCGTGCCGGCCGTCAGACCCTCGGCGGTCTGGTCGTCAACCAGCGCCCACGCGTGGCCCGGAGCGAGGTCGACACGCTCCGCGCCATCCTGCACAACTGTCACCGGTACGGACCCAGCACCCAGAACCGGGAGGCCCACCCGGCCTTCGCCGAGCACCTCCGCGGCCGGATCGCCTGGATCGCCCAGCACGACCCCGTCCGCGGCGCCCGCCTGCTGGCCCAGCACGACACCGTCGACTGGAGCCGCTGACCCCGAGGCCGCATCTCGAGGAGATGTCGTGTCAGTGCGCCATGTCGACGAAGCGGGAGTAGTGGCCCTGGAAGGCGACCGTGAGGTCGCGGGTGGGGCCGTTGCGGTGCTTGGCGACGATCAGGTCGGCCTCGCCGGGGCGGGTCGACTCCTTCTCGTAGACGTCGTCGCGGTGGAGCAGGATCACCATGTCGGCGTCCTGCTCGAGGGAGCCGGACTCACGCAGGTCGCTCATCATCGGGCGCTTGTCGCCGCGCTGCTCGGGGCCACGGTTGAGCTGGGAGAGCGCGATGATGGGCACGCTGAGCTCCTTGGCGAGCAGCTTGATCTGTCGGGAGAACTCCGAGACCTCGAGCTGGCGGGACTCGACCTTCTTGCCCGAGGACATCAGCTGCATGTAGTCGATGACGATCAGCCTCAGGTCGTGGCGCTGCTTGAGGCGGCGGGCCTTGGCCCGGATCTCCATCATCGTCATGTTCGGGGAGTCGTCGATGAACATCGGCGCGCTGGAGACTTCGCCCATCTTCTTGGCGAGCTTGTCCCAGTCGTCCTCGTTCATGTTGCCGTTGCGGATGTGGTTGAGCGGCACCTTCGCCTCGGCCGAGAGCAGCCGCATGGTGATCTCGGAGCGCGTCATCTCGAGGGAGAAGAAGACGCTGGTCATGTTGTTCTGGATCGACGCCGCCCGGCACAGGTCGAGGGCCAACGTCGAGTTGTGCGTGGGGATCATCGAGTGGCCCGCGAGGTACAGGTGCTCGTCGTTGTCGACCTGGACGCAGCGCACCGGCACGCTCGCCACCTCGACGACCGACGTGATGTATCGCCTCCCGATGCGCGCTGTCGACGCGGGGCGCTCCTCCTTGTGGAGCACGTGCTTGCGGTGCAGACGGAAGACGTCGTCCGTGGTGGAGAAGTTGAGGATGTAGCAGGTGGACGTGTCCTCGTTGCGACCCGCCACCCGCTTGGTCGTGCGCCCGCACTTGTAGCCCAGGCTGACGACTAGCTCGTACACGTCGTCAGCCAAGCGCTTGCTGGTCACGGCGAACTGGCATGAGCCGACGCCGCGGACCACCGTGCCGTCCGTGTCCATGAGCCCGGCAAGCAGCTCTCGACGCGCGGGCTCCGAGGCGCGGAGGTATCGCTGAGGGATGTGCTTGTCGTTGAGGACACCCAGCTGCCTGAGCTGTCCCTGGACACTCCCGACTGGCGCGGGATCGTCCCGGAGGTGGAGCGAGTAGAGCATCTTGCCGTGGTGTCGCACTTCGATCCCGCAGGACTCGAGGTACATCGGGATCTCCGGCGTCTCGCAGGTGATCCGAGCGCTCGCGCTGTGTCCATCACCGAGCCACGCGCCGAGTACGTAGGGGTGCACCGCGAGATCGCTGTCGACCCCCACCAACGGGGCCGCATTGAGCACAGCGTGGTTCGCGCGCTTGTCGGCAGCGACCCTCACTGTTCTGGCGATCTGCTCGGTCGTCACGACGGACTCGTGGATGAGCTGGTTGTGCGCCCGGTTGTAGTTGCGTTCGGCGGCCCACTTCGACTTCCGGGCGGCCCGCGACTCAGTCAGCCACTGATGCTCGGCGTCGGCAACGATCACCGAGCCGTCGGAGAAGGTGACCTCGTAGCACGGGCGGTCGTGCATGACGTCGGTCGCGGCGACGACCAGGGTGGGACGACCGTGGGCGTCGTACAGCTCGTCACCTACACGGACCTCTCCCATGGTGGTCCAACCGGCGGGCGTCGCGAGACTCGTGTCGAGCGCGAGCGCCTTGCCCATCGCCGGGCGGGCCGCGACGATGATCATCTGGCCGGCGTGCAGGCCGTTGGTGAGGTCGTCGAGGTCGGCGAACCCGGTGGGCACGCCGTAGAGCCCGGCCTCGCGGTTGCCGATGGCCTCGATCTCGTCGAGGACACCGTTCATGATGTCGCTGAGCGGGGCGTAGTCCTCCGCCGTGCGGCGGTCGGTGATCTTGTAGACCTCGGCCTGGGCCTGGTCGACGACGTCGTCGACCTGGCCCTCGCCGGCGTAGCCGATCTGCACGATCTTGGTGCCGGCGTCGACGAGGCGGCGCAGGATCGCCTTCTCGCGCACGATCTCGCCGTAGTAGGCCGCGTTGGCCGCGATCGGGACGTTGGCCGAGAGGGTGTGGAGGTACGGCGCCCCGCCGACCCGCTGCAGCTCGCCGCGCCGATGCAGCTCGGCGGCGACGGTGACCGGGTCGGCGGGCTCGCCGCGTCCGTAGAGGTCGATGATCGCGTCGTGGATGATCTCGTGGGCCGGCCGGTAGAAGTCGACGCCGCGGACCACCTCCGACACGTCGGCGATGGCGTCCTTGGAGAGCAGCATCGAGCCGAGCACGCTCTGCTCGGCCGCGGGGTCCTGCGGGGGCGTGCGGTCACCCGGCCGCGAGGTCGCCTCGCCGGGCGCGAACGGCGAGGGGCCGTCGCCCCACTGGTCGTCGTAGGACGCGGCGGGGGCACCCTGCAGGTTGTCCTCGGTGATGCTCAATGCTGCTCCCCTGGTCTCGCCGTCTCGTTGCAGGCTAGGACCGGGCACCGACAGTCCCCGAGCCCGTCGGAGCACCGCCCGGTGGTGGGGCTTCCGACCTTGCGGCCTCGCGGACCGTACGACGCCACGGGCCCTCGCCGACAGCGGCTTATCCACAGGGTCTGGGGATAACTCGCGCCGGGCCGTGGACGACACGCCCATCTGTGTGCATCGGCTGGGGACAGCGCTGTGGACAACGCGGATCGCCCACCGTGGTGACCGCCACTGACCTGCGTAAACCCCGTTCTCAGGGTGTGGAGGAGAAGAACCTGCCAGAAAGGTCTGTTCATCTTCTCGACATGTGGGCTTTGCCGGTTGCTTTGTCGACAAGGCGCCGAGCCGTCCCGACGACCCACAGATCGGACCCGATCATGCACAGGCGCAGCCACGTCCACATGTAGGGATCATTACTACCCGATGGTCATTACCTGTCGTAGGGTCGGACCATGACCGAGCAGCTCGCTCCCAGCCGGCGCAGGGAGATCGTCGGGCTGGCCGTGCCGGCCTTCCTCGCGCTCGTCGCCGAGCCGATGTTCCTGCTCGCCGACGCCGCCATCATCGGTCATCTCGGCACCAGCGAGCTCGCGGGTCTCGGCATCGCCGCGGCCGTGCTCCAGACCCTCGTCGGCCTGTGCGTCTTCCTGGCGTACGGCACCACCGCCAGCGTCGCCCGGAAGCTCGGCGCCGGCGACGTCCGCGGGGCACTCGGCCAGGGTGTCGACGGGTTGTGGCTCGCGGTGATCATCGGGGTGCCGGTGACCGTGCTCGGCGTGCTGCTCACCACCCCCCTCGTCGAGGCGTTCGGCGCCGGCGACGAGACGACGGGTCACGCCGCGACGTACCTCCGGCTGGCCCTGCTCGGCACCACCCCGCTCCTGCTGATGCTCGCGGCCACCGGGGTGCTCCGAGGCCTGCAGGACACCCGCACGCCCCTCGTCGTCGCGGTCGCCGGCAACGGGCTCAACATCGTGCTCAACCTGCTTCTCGTGTACGGCGTCGGCAGCTTCGCCGGTCTCGGCATCGCCGGCTCCGCGATCGGCACCGTGCTGGCCCAGGTCGCGTCGGCGGGCGCACTCGTCTGGGTGGTCGTCCGGGCAGCCCGTCGCGAGAACGCGCCGCTCTCGCCCGACCGGCCCGGCATCACGGCCGCCGCCCGCGCGGCCGTGCCGCTCGTCGTCCGCACCCTGACGCTGCGCGCGGCCCTTCTCGTCACGACGTACGCCGTGGTGGTGGCGGGGCACGGCGGCGCGACCGAGCTGGCCACCCACCAGCTGGCCTTCACGATCTGGACCTTCCTCGCGTTCGCGCTGGACGCACTGGCGATCGCGGCGCAGGCGATCACCGGTCGCTACCTCGGTGCCGGCGACGTCATCGGCACCCGCGAGGTGACCGCCCAGATGATCCGCTGGGGCATCGGCGCGGGAGTGGTCTGTGGCGTGCTCCTCGCGGCGGGAAGCCCCCTGCTCGGGCCCCTCTTCAGCGACGACCCACGCGTGCACGACCTGCTCGTGCCGGTACTCGTCGTCGCCGCGATCGGCCAGCCGGTCGCAGGCATCGTGTTCGTGCTCGACGGCGTGCTCATCGGCGCCGGCGACGGTCGCTACCTCGCGTGGTCAGGGGTGATCGTGCTGGCCATGACAACGCCCGCGATCCTGGTGACGGCATTCGTGACGCACTCGCTGGTCTGGGTGTGGATCGCGTTCACCGTGGTCTTCATGGGCGGCCGGTGCTGGCTGCTGACCCGGCGGGCCCGCGACGACGTGTGGCTGGTCACCGGCGCGTAGCCGACCGGTCCCGCGCCTCGTGTGCCGCGACGAAGGTCGCGACCGCCGCCCGCACATGGGCTCGCCTCTTCGCCGCCGACGGCACGGCGTCGTCGCCGAGGAGCATGGCGTCGTTCATGGGTCCGCCCATCACGAGCCAGTTGAGCTGTGCCGCCGCGGCCGGCGCGTCGGGGACGGCGAGCAGACCGTTGTGGTGCAGGCCGCGGAGCAGGGCCGCGAGGGCCGCGATGGCGCGGTGCGGCCCCTCCTCAGCGAGGGCCCGGGCGAGCTCGGGGAAGCGCGCGACCTCGCCGATCACCAGGCGCCGCAGCTGCAGGAGTCGCGGTGTCAGCACGATCTCCAGCTGCCGGTCGAGGAGGCGCTCGAGGGTCGGCGCGATGTCGCCGGTGCGCTCGATCGCCGGCGGGTCCGCCAGCACCGGGTCGCCCGCGCCCCGCGTCATCGAGGTCACCAGCTCCACGAAGAGGGCGTCCTTGCTGCCGAAGTGCGCGTACGCCGTCTGCTTCGAGACGCCGGCCCGCTCGGCGATGTCGTCCATCGTCACGGCGTCGTAGCCGGCGGCCAGGAACGACTCCTCGGCTGCGGCGAGGATCGACTCGCGCTTCGCGATCGAGCTCGGTCTCATCGTCATGGCGGCACCTCCTTGACAGATCATACTGTCCAGTCTAGTTTTGGAGTTATCGTACTCGTCAGTCCAGTTTTGGAGGAGCCATGAAGCCGCACACGCACGTCGGCACCAGCACCGTGACCTCGCGCGACGGGACGACGATCGCGGTCGACGTGCGCGGCTCCGGACCCGCTCTGGTCTACGTCTCGGGGGCCACGTGCTTCCGGCGGTTCTCCCCGATCGTCAAGGACGCCAAGGCCTTCGCGAGCGCCTTCACCGTGGCGACGTACGACCGCCGCGGCCGTGGCGACTCCGGCGACACCGCCCCGTGGTCCCTCGACCGCGAGCTCGACGACCTCGAGGCGGTGATCGACTCCCTGGGTGGCGAAGCCCTCGTCTACGGGCACTCCTCCGGAGCCGTCATCGCCTGGCATGCCGCGCGCCGCCTCGGGGCGAAGGTGCGGGCGACCGTGCTGTACGACGCCTCCTGGGTCGCCGACGACGCGGAGGCAGCCGAGTACGCCGTCCTGCGCACCCGGGTCGACGGCCTGCTCGAGCGTGGTCGCAAGCCCGCGGCGCTGCGCCGCTTCCTCGTCGGCATCGGGATGCCCAAGCCCTTCGTGGCGCTGCTCCCGCTGATGCCGGGCTATCGCACGATGGTCGACCTGGCCCCGACGCTCCGCTACGACATGGCACTCACGGCCGATCCTCCGCCCGTCGAGCTGGCGGCGGGGATCGGCTCGCCCGTCCACGTCCTCGTCGGCGAGCGCAGCCCGGCGTCGCTCCACACGGTCGCGGCGATGCTGGCCGCCGGGATGCCCGGGGCCGAGGCCACCTCCGTGGCGAGGCAGGACCACATGGTGTCGGCCAAGGCGCTCCTGCCGATCCTCGTCGAGCGACTCGTGGGGTCAGCCCGCGAGCCGGCTCTCCCGGTCGTAGTTGAGCCCCAGGAACTGGGGTAGCCGGGCCCACCGGAACGCGAAGATCATCACCACCATCGTCGCGACGTACGGCAGCATGGCCACGAACTGGTAGGGCACTCCGATCCCGGCGACCTGCGCACGCAGGGCCAGCACCTCCATCCCCGCGAAGAAGGCCGCGCCGGCGACCACGAGGTGTGGACGCCAGCCGCCGAGGAAGGCGAGCGCGATGACCAGCCACCCGCGACCGTTGACCATGCCCTCGGTGAAGGTCCCGGTGAACACCATCGGCAGGTAGGCACCCGCCATGCCCATCAGCGAGGCGCCCAGGACCCCGGCCCACATCCGGGTGGCGATCACGTTGATTCCGACGCTGTCGGCCGACTTGGGATTCTCACCCACGGCCCGGAAGCGCAGCCCGGCGTTGGTGCGGTACATGAACCAGTAGAGGCAGAACGACAGCACGAAGGCGAAGTAGACGACCCAGTCGTGGTTGAAGAGGATCGGGCCCAGCCCCGGGATGTCGGACAGCAACGGGATCGCCTGGTTCTCGAGCGTCGGGATCAGTGGCGGCTCGAACGTCACTCCGACCACCGCCCGGTAGAGCAGGCTGCCCAGGCCGAGCGCCGCGAAGTAGAGCGCCAGGCCGATGACGAACTGGTCGAGCCGCAGCAGCGTCGTGGTGTAGGCGAAGACGAGACCGAACAGCGCCCCGATGGCCAGCGCTGCCAGCAGCCCCAGCAGGTTGCTGCCCGACTTGTAGCTGACGAGGAAGCCGACCGACGCGCCGAGCACCATCAACCCCTCCTGCGAGACGTTGAACAGGCCGGCCCTCCCGCTCAGCACGGTGCCCTGGGCCGCCAACAGGAACGGCACCATGGCCGGGATCATCAGGACGAAGAACTCGGTCACCGGGTTCATGCCCTGCCCCTCACGCGGTCACGCACGACATCGGACAACAGCAGGAAGATCAGCAGCAGGGCCTCGATGATCAACACCATCTCGACGGGCACCTCGGCGCTGCGCTGCATCGAGCTGGCGCCGACCTCGAGGACCGCGATGCCGAAGCCGACCAGGGGTACGGCGTAGGCGTTGCCGCGTGCCATCAGGCCGACGATGATGCCGAGGATCAGGAAGTTGGACTGCATCCCCTCGAGCATCTTGTCGTGGACCCCGGCCACCTCGATCGCGCCCGCCAGGCCGCCGAGCGCGCCGCCGATGAGCAGCCCGGCGCCGGCCAGCCGCGAGGTGCGTACGCCGTGCACGAGCGAGGCCCGCATGTTGGCGCCCACCGCGGTCATCTCGAACCCGGTGGCGGTGCGCCGCATCGCGATGGCCACCACGACGCACACGACGAGAGTCAGCAGGACCCCGGCGTGCATCGGCGGTCCGGTGCCGATGCCGGGCAGCGTCGCTCCCTCACCGACCGGGACGGTGGCGGGGAAGCCGGCGCCGCGGTCGGGCCACACGTGCGAGGCGACGTAGTCGATCAGCTGGAAGGAGACGAAGTTCAGCAGCACCGTGCTGAGGATCTCGTTGACGCCGAACCGGACCAGCAGGACAGCCGCTATCGCCGCCCACAGCGTGCCGGCCAGCACGCCGGCGACCAGGACGCACGGCAGCAGGATCGGCAGCGGCAGGTCGGACCAGGTGATGCCGACGGCGGCGGCGCCGGTGGCACCCAGCAGCAGCTGGCCCTCGGCGCCGATGTTGAACTTGCCGGTGGCCAGCGGCACCGTGAAGGCGTACGCGCACAGCACGACGGGCACCCACTTGTGCAGCGTCGCGACCAGCCCGAACCGGGTGGAGAACGAGGTCGTCAGCACCGACTCGAACGCCACGAACGGGTCGTGGCCGAGGAGCAGGATCACCACGCCACCGACGACGAATGCCGCCAGCACGGAGATGACGTAGGGGATCGCGGCCCACGCCACCGTGGTGGCCCGGCTCGGTGCTGCCGGCGGCGGTGCGGGCGACCCGGGCTCCGTCGGTGACTCGAGGGTGTGGCTCATCAGGCTGCTCCGTCGGCGCCGGCACCCGACGTCTGGTCGAGTCCCGTCATGCAGCGCCCGATGTCGTAGTGGTTGGCCTCGCCCTGCACCCATGCGCCGGTGCACCGGCCGGAGTACAGCGCCAGGATCCGGTCGGAGAGCGCCACGACCTCGTCGAGGTCCTCGGAGACCAGCAGGATGGCGCAGCCGGCCTCGGTGGCGATCCGGACCTGGTCGTAGACGAACTGGGTGGAGCGCAGGTCGAGGCCGCGGGTGGGGTTGTGCAGGATCAGGAAGCGCGGGCGGCGGGCGAAGGCCCGGCCCAGGATGACCCGCTGGATGTTGCCGCCGGACAGGTCTCCGGCCAGGGCGGCCGGGCCGCTGGCCCGCACGGAGAACTTCTCGATGAGCTCGTCGGCGTCCCGCCTGGCCCGGCGCCAGTCGATGAGGCCGCGGGTGCGGACCGACGCCTGGCGCTGACGGCCGAGCAGGAGGTTCTCGGTGATGCTGCGCGTCGGCAGGATCCCGTCGCGGTGCCGGTCCTCGGGCACGTAGGCCACGCCGTCCTCGAGCCACCGGGACGTACGCCGTCCGACCAGGTCGTCCCCGGCGAGCCGGACCGTCCCGGCGCGCACGGACCGGACCCCGGCCAGCGCCTCGGCCAGCTCGACCTGGCCGTTGCCGGCGACGCCGGCGATGCCGAGCACCTCGCCCGGGCCGATCTCGAGCTCGAAGCCGTCGATCACGGGGACACCGTGGTCGTTGGCCACGACGAGGCCGGTGGCCACGACGCCGCCCGACCGGTCGACCGTGGCCTCGCGCGCCGGGGTCGTGCCGGCCGGCGCGTGGTCTCCGGTGACGACCACCTCGGCCTCGTCGAGCAGCCCGGTCGCAGCCAGCACGCCGGTCGCCACGACGTCGCCGTCCTCCGCGCCCGCCTGGACCTCCTGGGCGGCCTCCTCGCCGACCATGGTCGCCGCGAGCTCCTCAGGAGTGGTCGTCGCGCGGTCGAAGGTCGCGACGTGGACGCCGTTGCGCATCACCGTCATCCGGTCGCAGACGCCCATCGTCTCCCGGATCTTGTGGGTGATCAGGATGACGCTCATGCCCTCGTCGACCATGGTGCGGATGGAGGCGAAGAGGTCGTCGACCTCCTGCGGCGTCAGGTTGGTCGTCGGCTCGTCGAGGATCAGCAGGCGCGAGCCGCGGTAGAGCGCCTTGAGGATCTCCACGCGCTGGCGGATGCCGACGGGCAGCTCCTCGATCACCGACTCCGGGTCGACGGCGAGGCCGAAGCGCTCACTGAGCTCGACGATCCGGTCGCGCGCCTCCCGCAGGTCGAGCTTGAGCCCGCCCAGGCCGTCGGTCCCGAGGACGACGTTCTCGGTGACGGTGTAGCTCTCGATCTGGAGGAACGTCTGGTGGACCATCCCCACCCCAGCGGCGATGGCCTCGCGCGGGGAGGAGATGTCGACCGGCTCGCCGTCGATGCGGATGTCGCCCTCGTCGGCGCGGTAGAGGCCGTAGAGGACGTTCATCAGTGTCGTCTTGCCGGCACCGTTGCCGCCGAGCAGCCCGTGCACCTCGCGCTCGCCGACCTCGAGGTCGACCGAGCTCAGGGCGTGCACCGGACCGAACCTCTTGTGCACCCCCGACATCTGGAGGCGCGGCGTACGTGGGTCAGGCGTCACCGGTCACTTCACTTCCGACTGGTCGAGCTCGACCTCGATGCTGCCGTCGGAGATGCCGGCGACCGCGTCGTCGGCAGCCTTCTTGGCCTCGGCAGGTACGTCGTCGCCGACCGCGACGGTGGCGCCGTTGTTGAAGTCGATCACGAGTCGGCCCTGGGTCTCGTCGGACTCGATCTTGTCGACGACCTCTGCCAGCGGCTGGACGAAGTCGTAGAGCACCGTCGCGGCGTAGTGCTCCGGGCCGTTCTGGGACTTGTCGGTGTACTTCACCGTCAGCCAGGCCTCGCCGGCCGGGGTGTCGTTGACGGCCTTGAACGACCCCACCACACCGAGGTTCAGCGACGTGATCACGACGTCGTTGTCGTCGGAGATCAGCTGCGAGGTGAGCTGCTGGGCCTTGACGGTGTCGTTGAAGTCGCCGCTCCAGACCGGGTTCAGCGTGACGCTCTTGCCGCTGTCCGTGATCGCCTGCTCGACGGCGTGCACCTCGGAGAACGAGAACGGCAGCGACAAGCCGCCGAGGTAGCCGACCTTGCCGGTCTTCGTCAGCGCGGACGCCAGGGCGCCGATCGGGTAGAAGACGGTGTGGAAGTTGCGGTCGATCACCCAGACGTTCTCGGGCTGTCCCTCGGGCTCGCCGTCGAACTCGCCGATGAAGTTCACGTCCGGGTTGTCGGCGGCGATCTTGGCGGTGGCCTCGTAGAACTGGGAACCGTGGGTCCAGATCACGTTGTAGCCGCCGGCGACGTACTCCTGCAGGACCTGTTCGATGTCGGGTACGGGCACGGCCTCGGAGAACGCCACCTCCGCGCCGTCGCTCTCGAGAGCCTCGAGGGCCTGGAGACCGAGGGCGTTGTAGTCGGCGTCCGTGGTCGGGCCGGAGAAGATCGCGGCCACCTTGAGCTCGCCGTCTCCACCTGTCGAGGCGTCGCCTCCACCGCACGCGTTCAGGGAGACGGCGGCGAGCATCATCGCGAGGACCAGGCTGACGAGCTTCGGCATCTTCGTGCTGGCGCCGGCCTTCTTCGTGGGGGACATGTCGGAGACTCCTCGTGGACGCTGATGTCGGGGAAGGGTGTGCGGGGGCTCACACCGTTGTGCAGACCGTATGCATCCGTGCCGCCCTCCGGAACCAGCCACACTTGCCGAATAGGCCGGTGCTCTGTTGTTAACCTCGGCCAGTCGGCGACTAGTCTCGCGACGATGAAGCCACTGCAGTCCGTTGCGATGGGGCTCGTGATCGTGGCGCTGACCGCACGCCTCGGTGGGTACGACGCCCTGCCCGACCCGCTCGGCTGGCTGCTGGTCGTCGTGGGACTGCGCGGCCTGCCCGACTCCTACCGCCAGCGCACCACGATGGTCCGGCTGGCCGGGCTGGTGCTCGCCGTGTCGGTCGTGCTGTGGTTCCCGGCGACCGGTGCGTGGCTCGACGACCACGACGCCTCGCTGCGCTGGGCGGTGAACCTCCCGCAGGCGCTGGTGCTCGCGTGGTTCGCGCACACACTCGCCGGGCGCGCCGCGTCAGGCGACGGCTCGGCCGACGTGAGGGCGGCGCGCTGGCTGCGGACGGCTTCCTCGCTGGTCGCGGTGGCGGCGGTGCTGCCGGTGCTCGTGTTCGGCGGGGGGCTCGGCGAGCTCGAGGCGGCGTCGTACGTGCTGGCCGCGGTCGCCCTGCTCCTGCTCATCTGGCTGCTGTTCGCCTACTCCGGCCGACCCTGGGCGTCCCGCGAGGTGAGGGCGTCCGCGGCCTGAGCCTCTCGGGGCCGCAACAGGGACCCGCCGACACGCAGAACGGCCCGCCACCCCGGAGGGGCGGCGGGCCGGCAGCGTGTGTGTCGTGGGTCAGGCCGGGATGACGTTGAGGGCCACCGTGGCGAGCACCTCGTCGTCGAGCTTGACCGAGACCTCGTGGTTGCCGAGGGCCTTGATCGGGTTGCCGACGACGATGGTGCGCTTGTCGACGGCCTCGCCCGACGCGTCGGTCAGGGCAGAGGCGATGTCGGCCGAGGTGACGGCGCCGAACAGGCGACCGCTCTCGCCCGCGCGCACCTTGAGGGCGACCGGGTTGGCCTCGAGCTTCGCCTTGATCTCGACGGCGTGGTCGCGGTCGCGCACCGCACGCGAGGTGCGGGCGGCCGTGATCGACTCGACGGTCTTCTCGGCGCCACGGGTCCAGCGGATCGCCACACCACGCGGGACGAGGTAGTTGCGGCCGTAGCCGTCCTTGACCTCGACCACGTCGCCGGCGGCACCGAGCCCGGTCACTTCCTGGGTCAGGATGAGCTTCATTGCGTCAACTCTCCTTATCGACCGGTGGACGTGTAGGGCAGCAGCGCGACCTCGCGGGCGTTCTTGACTGCCATGGCGACGTCGCGCTGGTGCTGGACGCAGTTGCCGGTGACCCGACGCGCGCGGATCTTGCCGCGGTCGGAGATGAACTTGCGGAGCAGGGTGGTGTCCTTGTAGTCGACACCGGTCGCCTTCTCCTTGCAGAACTGGCAAACCTTCTTCTTGGGCTTGCGAATCACTGCCTTGGCCATTGTGGTGCTCCCTTTCTAGAAGCCCGGCTCCGGTTGGGTACGGAGACGGAATGGTTGAGGTGTATTCGGATGGGTTGTGGTGCTGGATCAGAACGCGACCCGGGTCTCGATACGCGCGTCACGTCCTCGCTTCGCTGGGCCGTGGCGCTACTCGACCTTCCCGCCCGGACCGCTGCCTCGCGAGCTCGGCAGCGAGCGTTAAAACGGCGGCTCGTCGGACGAGCCGACCCCCGGGGCGCCCCACGGGTCGGCCTGCTGGCCGCCACCCTGGGGTGCGGACTGGCCGCCGCCCTGGTTGCCGCCGAAGCCGCCCTGCGACGGGCCGCCCTGGGACTGACCGGCCTGCGGTGCCGGCGTGGCCCACGGGTCGTTGCCCGACTGCTGCTGCTGGCCGCCGCCGGAGTAGCCGCCGCCGTCGCCGCCACCCTGACGGGTGGTGCGGGTGACCTTGGCGGTGGCGTAGCGCAGCGACGGACCGACCTCGTCGACGTCGATCTCCATGACGGTGCGCTTCTCACCTTCACGGGTTTCGTACTGACGCGACTTGAGCCGCCCCTGCACCACGACCCGCATCCCCTTCTGGAGGGACTCGGCGACGTTCTCGGCCGCCTGCCTCCAGATCGAGCAGGAGAGGAACAGCGCGTCGCCGTCCTTCCACTCGTTGGTCTGCCGGTCGAAGGTCCGCGGGGTCGACGCGATCCGGAAGTTCGCCACGGCCGCACCCGAGGGGGTGAAGCGCAGCTCCGGGTCGTCGACCAGGTTGCCGACCACGGTGATGACGGTCTCGCCTGCCATGTCAGGTGTCCTTATCTGATCCTTGGATGTGCCGTTGGTTCATCGTGTCCGAGCCCACCGACAAGCGGAAGGGCTCATCCACAGCCTCTGGTTTCGAGACGGGCCAGCGGCCCTCCTCGACCAGCGGCCCAGCTCAGCGAGGGCCGGGCTTGATGACCTTCGTGCGCAGGATGGACTCGTTGAGCGTGAGCTGGCGGTCGAACTCCTTGACCGTGGCCGGCTCGGCCTGCAGCGAGATGACGGCGTAGATGCCTTCGGCGTTCTTCTTGACCTCGTAGGCCAGGCGACGACGTCCCCAGACGTCGACGCTCTCGACGCTGCCGCCATCCTTGCGGATGACGTTGAGGTACTTGTCGAGCGACGGCTCGATGGTGCGCTCTTCAAGGCTGGGGTCGAGGATGACCATTACTTCATAGGCACGCAAAGCGGTCTCCACCTCCTCTGGACTCGGCGGCCACGGTCTCTCCGTGGCAGGAGGGCTTGCGTTCACGGCGTACGGCGGGAGGCCGGGGCCGTGGTTCGGTGCCACGCTCCATATGGATGGGCGGGACAAAGAACGCCCAAGGCTAACAGCGCACCCGGCGTACTGCGGAATCGTGCCTGTGGACGACGGACGGCACGGATCGACGATCGTCGCTAGCGTCGAGGACATGCTCCGGACCCGCCCTCCCGAGACCCTCGTCGCCGGTCGCTACGTCCTGCTGGACCAGATCGGCGCCGGGGGGATGGGGTCGGTCTGGCGCGCGCGTGACGGCCGCACGGGTCGGCTCGTCGCTGCCAAGGTGCTCGGTCACCACAGCGACGCGCTGCTGGTGCGGTTCGTCCGCGAGCAGGCGGTCCGCATCCGGCACCCGCACGTGCTCGCGCCCACCGGCTGGGTCGCCGAGGACGACCTGGTGCTGATCGTGATGGACCTCGTCACCGGCGGCTCGGTGCAGACACTGCTCAACGAGCACGGCCGGCTCCCCGACGGCTTCGTCGCGCGGGTGCTGGAGCAGACGCTGCGCGGCCTCGCCGCCGTGCACGCCGCGGGTGTCGTGCACCGCGACATCAAGCCCGGCAACCTGCTGCTGGCGCCCACCCGCGACGGTGGCCCCGACGTCCGGATCGTCGACTTCGGCGTCGCAGCGGTGCTCACGGGCGATCGCTTCACCAGCGCTCCGGGCGCCATCGGCACCGACGGCTTCATGGCACCCGAGCAGGCCCTCGGTCACGCGCCCGACCCGCGGCAGGACCTCTACTCCGTGGGTGCGGTCGGGCTCCACCTCCTCACCGGCATCCACCCGACCCGCTCGCCGGCGATCCCGTCGAGCCGGCTGCGACCGCTGCTCGAGCGGCTGCTCGCCGCCGAGCCGGAGCACCGACCGGGCAGCGCCGACGAGGCCTTGCTGCTGCTGCGACGCCTCGCCCCGCCGTACGACGGAGGGCCGGTGGTGCCCGACCGGCTCGGCCCGCCTCCCGACGAGGCGCGCGTGCCGATGGTCGCGCGGCTGCAGATCGCGGCGTTCGGCGCGATCACGCTCGGTTGCGCCGTCGTCGCGACGTTCTTGCTGCGTTGACCCAACCGGCCGACGACAGGGCGCATCTCTCCGGGTGACGATGGACCGACCGGCACCACAGGGGAGACAGATGTCGCGACCACCGGACGACGACGAGTTCGCCGAGCTCGTCCATGCGGCGTGGCCGTCGCTCTACCGCACCGCCTACCTGCTGATCGGCGACCGGGCCGAGGCAGAGGACCTGGTGCAGAGCGCGCTGGCCAAGACGTACGCCGCGTGGGGGTCGGTGCGCAGCGTCGAGGCCGCGCCGGCGTACGCCCGGGCCGTGCTCCACAACACCGCCGCGTCGTGGTTCCGCAAGCGCTCGTGGCGCAACGAGCGGCCGACCGAGACGCTGCCCGAGGTCGCCCAGGAGTCCGACCCCAGCGACCGGCCCGCCGTGCTCGCGGCCCTGGCCCAGCTGCCGAAGCGCCAGCGCGCGGTCGTGGTGCTCCGCTACTACGAGGACCTCCCGGTCGCCGCCACGGCGCGGGCACTCGGCTGCTCCGAGGGGACCGTCAAGAGCCAGACCTTCGACGCGCTGACTCGGCTGCGCACGCTCCTCGGCGACGTGGTCGTCGCCGACGCCCTCACCCAGGAGAAGCCATGACCGAGCGACTCTCCCAGCTCATGCACGACGAGGCTCGCGACCTCGACGTCCCCGCCCCGCCGACCGCCGAGATCGCGCACCGAGGTCGACGCGTACGTCGCCGGCAGCGCGTCGTCACCGGCGCTGCCGCCCTCGCCGTAGCCGCGGTCGTGGCCGTCGGTGCGGTCGTCGCCGGCAGCCTGGGCGACGACACCGCCCGCGAGATCGGGCCCGTCGACGCACCCGAGATCGGTGCCGCCTTCGCCTCCGGCAACACCGTCTACCTCGACGACGGACAGGTGTCGGTGCGCATCGACGACGGGGCCGTGAAGTCCCTCTACTACACGTCGGCGGGCGTGCTCGTCCGTCACGGCGACGACGCCGGGCCCACCGGCGCGCAGCGGTTCAGCCTGGTCACCCCGACCGGCGACGTACAGCCCGTCGGCGTGGAGACCGAGCTCACCGTGCCCGGCGTCGACGACGACCAGCCCTACCTCGCCTACGCCGTGGTCACCGACGGGAACGTCGAGGTCGTCGTGCACGACGTGGCCACCGACACCGAGGTCGCGCGGGTGCCCGTGCCCGGCTCCTTCGACTGGGGCGGCTATGCCGCGCCACCCGTCGCGATCGAGGGCGACACCGTGTACGTCGGCACGGACGGCCGCACGCGTCTCGTCTACTGGCGCACCGGCGGGATCTCGCGGACCGACGCGCTCACCGGCCCCTACCTGGAGGTGCACGGCGGCCGCGCGGTCACCCGCGAAGGCGGGGCCGACGTCGTGGTCGACGCGACCTCCGGCGAGGTGGTCGACATGATCGAAGGTGCCGGGGCGGTGGAGCTCTCGCCGGACGGCCGCTACGCCGTGTTCGCCGGGAATCCCCGGAACACGACCGTCCGCACCCTCGGCGCCGGCGCCGGTGCCGAGGTGACCGTCGGCGGGCTGTCCGACTCCTGGGGCTGGACCGCCGAGGACGACCTGTTCCGGCTGACCGCCGACGGCGTGCAGGTCTGCGCCGCCGACACCGGCGAGTGCACGACAACCGCACTGCCCGGCGGCGTACCCGCCGACGCCAGGCTCGGCGGGCAGGTCTGGGAGAACTGACTTGTCCGTGGCGCGTCCTACGCTGGGCGCCATGAGCATCACCATCGGAGCCCACGTCGACCAGACCGACCCGATCGCCGAGGCGAAGGCGCGCGACACCACGCTCGTGCAGTTCTTCCTGGGCGACCCGCAGGGTTACAAGGGGCCCGAGGTGCGCTACTCCGGCGGCGCCACCGGGCTCAGGGCCGACGCCGAGGCGGCCGGCATCGACCTCTACGTCCACGCTCCCTACATCGTCAACGTCGCCACCACCAACAACCGGATCCGGATCCCGAGCCGCAAGCTGCTCCAGCAGCACGTCGACGCCGCGGCCGAGATCGGCGCCAAGGGGCTGATCGTGCACGGCGGCCACGTCAACAAGGACGACGACCCTCGTGTCGGGTTCGACAACTGGCGCAAGGCCATCGCCGCCACCGACCTCAAGCTGCCGCTGCTCATCGAGAACACCGCGGGCGGCGACAACGCGATGACCCGCTACCTCGAGCGCATCGCCGGCGTCTGGTCGGCGATCGAGGGCACCGAGGGGGCCGACCAGGTCGGCTTCTGCCTCGACACCTGCCACGCGCACGCCGGCGGCAACCCGCTCGAGACCGTCGTCGACGACGTCCTGAGGATCACCGGCCGCATCGACCTGGTGCACTGCAACGACAGCCGCGACGAGTTCGACTCCGGCGCCGACCGGCACGCCAACTTCGGCGCCGGCAAGATCGATCACGACCTGCTGGCCGGGGTGGTCCGCGACGCGGGTGCGCCCGTGGTCTGCGAGACACCGGGCGGTGCCGACGAGCACTCCGCCGACTTCGCGTGGCTCCGCGAGCGCCTCTGAGGTTTGCGGCCACCCCAACCCGGGTACCCGCACAGCACCACGGGCGAACAGGGGCTCGACAGGGACGGGGGTCTCGTCGGGTCCCTGTTGTGTGCCCGGAGTGTGTGCTGCTCAGCGGGCCGACCGACCGTGCTGGGCCGCCAGCCGCACGGGCGCGTTCGCGGCGCCGTACCCCTCGTAGCCTCCGCCGCGCTGCACCACCTCGAAGAAGATGCCGCCGGCGGTCTGCGTGTAGAAGTGCGTGAAGTCGCCCGTCTCGTCGCGGTCGTAGACGACGCCGAGCTCCGCCATCTCCGCCACCACGTCGGCGGGCAGGTCGAAGCGGGCCAGCAGGTCGTCGTAGTAGTTGGCCGGGACCGCCAGCGGACGGAGCCCGAGATCGCGCGCGCGACGGGCCACCGCCAGCACGTCACCGGACCGGAAGGCCACGTGCTGCGGGAACCCGTGCGGATGCTCGAAGGCCAGCGGGGCCACGTTGAGGGCCAGCCGCACGGCGCCGTCCTCGCTCCGCACCACCCGGCTGCGCACCAGCCCGGTCGGCGCCGCGACCTCCTGGCTGCTGCCGGACCCCAGCGACAGCACGCTGCTGTAGAACAGCACCGCCTCGTCGAAGCGCTGCCAGGAGTGCGCCAGGTTCACGTGGTCGATCCCGGTCAGCAACGCGTCGTACGGCGGCTCCTCACCGTCCTCGAACTCCCGCACCCACGCGGCGTCGCGCCCGGCGACGTCGGACAGGAACACCTCCGTGCCGTCGGGCGCGCGGAACGCCGCGAGATCCAGCTCCCCCGCGAGCGTGCGGCGGAAGACGGCCGGTGCGTCGAGCAGGCGCGCCCGTCGCGCCGACGCCTCCGCGTCGCCGACCTCGAAGCCGACCGCGGCGAGCGTGGGTGCCCAGTCCCTGGCCTGCTGCTCGTTGCAGACCACCCGGGCCCGGCCCTGGGTCCACAGCCGGACCGGCTTGCTGCGGTGCCGGCCACGGAAGGTGAACCCGAGCTGTCGCAGCAGCACGTCCACCTCGCCGGCGTCCTCGGCCTTCACCTCGACGAAGTCGAAGGCCGCGGGCGGCCCGGCGTCCGGCAGCCGCGTCGGGCCGTCCGGGCGGGAGGTCTCGAGCGGGAGGCGTGCGACCCGGTCCTCGAGCCAGGTCAGCGACCGCTTCGCCTGCTGCGCGGTGCGCAGCACCTCGGTCTGGCGGAACGTGTCGTTGAAGACCTCCAGCGAGATCGGCCCGGAGTAGCCGGCACGCAGCACGTGCCCGAGGAAGGCCGGCAGGTCGAACGCGCCCTCGCCGGGGAACAGCCGGTGGTGCCGGCTCCACGACAGCACGTCCATCGTCAGCGCCGGGGCGTCGGCCAGCTGCAGGAAGAAGATCTTGTCGGCGGGGATCTGCTCGATGGCCGCCGGGTCGTGCCCGCGCGACAGGATGTGGAAGCTGTCCAGGCAGACGCCGACAGCCGGATGGTCGGCCAGCTCCGCGATCCGCCAGGCGCGGCGGTAGTCGTCGACGAAGCGGCCCCAGGCCAGCGCTTCATACGCCAGCCGCACGCCGTACGGCGTCGCCTCGTCGCCGAGCCGACGCAGCTGGGCGGCCGACACCTCGTCGTCGTCGACCGTGGCCGTCGCCACGTTGCTGCAGACGAGCATCGTCTCGATGCCCAGCCGCTGCATCAGCCGGAACTTCGACCGGGCCCGGTGCAGCACCGCCTCGAAGGCCGATTCGCTGACCCCCTCGGCGTCGCGGAACGGCTGGTAGAGGTCGAGGCTCAGGCCGAGCCGGTCGGCGAGGGCGCTGATCTCCTCCGGGCTGGCCGGCGACGCGATCAGGTCGGGCTCGAAGACCTCCACGCCGTCGAACCCCGCCTCCGCGCAGGCGTGCAGCTTGTCGACCAGCGTGCCGCTGAGGCACACCGTGGCGATCGAGGTGCGCATCGACATCAGCGCGGCCCGTTCGGCGCGAGCAGCCGGGCCGGGTTCAGCACCAGCATCCGGTGCAGCTGCTCGTCGGTGAGCCCGGCGTCGGTGAGCATCGGGATGACCCGGCGGTGGAGGTTCTCCATGTGCCAGTGCGGGGCGTGCGCGGCCCGCCACGAGGGAGGCGTCACGCGGCTGAAGAACGCCGCGTCGTGGGAGAGCACCATCCGGTCGGCGTACCCCTCGCGCGCCAGGGCCACGACCGTGGCGACCCGCGCCCGGTCGGGCAGCACGTGCTCCATGCCGAACCGGTCCATCCCGATCGTGGCACCGGCGTCCATCAGCTCCCGCAGGTAGTCGAGGTCCTCGGAGTCACCGCAGTGGCCGATCACCAGCCGCTCCGGGTCGACGCCCTCCTCCCGGAAGAACGCGAGCTGATCGCGGCCGTTGCGCGACGGCGCGTGCGTGTGCGTCGTGATCGGCACGCCGGTGGCCCGCTGCGCGTGGGCGGCGGCCTTCATCACCCGGCGTACGTCGGGGGTGATGCCCGGCTCGTCCGTCACCACCTTGAGCATGCCCGCGCGCACGCCGGTGCCGGAGATGCCGACCTCGATGTCACGCACGAACAGATCGGGCAGCGGGTCGGGCTCGTCGACGAGCAGCCCCGGCCCGTGCGTCCGGAAGTACGCCGGCAGCACGTCGGCCGTGTAGTAGCCGGTCGAGGCGACCAGCTGCACCTTCGTGCGAGCGGCCACCCGCGCAACCCGGCGGGCGTCTCGGCCGAGGCCGAGCACGGTGAGGTCGACGACGGTCCGCACACCGAGCTCCCAGAGGCGGTCGAGCCCGGCGACCGCCGTGTCGACGGCCGCCTCCTCGTCCCACTCCGGGTGGGGCAGGTTGACGTCGAGCTCGGGGTGGCCCACGAACACGTGCTCGTGGATCAGGGTCGTGCCGAGGTCGTCCGCGTCAACCGGCCCACCGAACGTCTGCACCGGG
Source organism: uncultured Actinomycetota bacterium (assembly GCA_963825755.1). GTDB lineage: Bacteria > Actinomycetota > Actinomycetes > Propionibacteriales > Nocardioidaceae > Nocardioides. The sequence continues at coordinate 72,603 of CAWGUS010000009.1, forward strand.
TGGCCGCGTGTCACTCGGCGGTGCCCCGGATCGCCTCGTAGACGGCCAGCTGCTCCTCGTCGAAGTTCTCACGCAGGTAGCTGTCGGCCTGGGTCCGGAAGGCCTCGACGTCCACGTCGTCGACGATCTCGAAGGCGCCCTCCTCCTCCCACTTCGTCAGCGTGGCCTCCTCGTCCTCGGCGACACAGCCGGGGACCTGCTCGACCGCGGTGTCGACGGCCGCCTGCAGGACGTCCTGCTGCTCCTCCGACAGCTCCTCCCACACGCCGCCGATGATCACCAGGTTCGAGTTCGCCTGGTGCGACGACAGGCTGAGGTAGTCCTGCACCTCCACCAGGCTGCTCGAGTCGATGTTGGTGATCGGGTTCTCCTGGCCGTCCACCGTGCCCTGCTGGAGCGCCAGGAACAGCTCCTCGTAGGCGACCTCCGTGGCGTCCGCGCCGAGGGCCTCGGCGTTCATCAGGAACTGCGGCGAGTTGGGGAAGCGCATCCGCAGGCCGTCGAGGTCCGCGGGCTCGCGGATCGGGTCGTTCGCCGTGAAGTGCCGCATCCCGGCCGACCACGCACCCAGCGTGAGGACACCAGTCTCGTCGGCGAAGCCCTGGATCAGCTCGTCCGAGTCGTCGCTCTCGAAGAAGCGGGCGAGGTGCTCGCCGTCGTCGAACGCGTACGCCGCGTCCACGACGGCCACGGGCTCGTAGACCGCGCCGAGCGCCGACGCGCCCTGGATGTCGATGTCGATGTCGCCCGAGACGACCGACGCGATCCGGTCTGCGTCGGCACCGAGCTGGCTGGCCGAGAAGATCTCGACCTTCATGCCGGCGTCCGCCTTCTCGACCTCGTCGGCGATCACCTGGGCCCCGCACCGGTGCTGGGGCTGGGTCTCGGTGTAGCTGTGCGCCAGCGAGATCGTGACCTCGCCGCCGCCACCGCCGCCTTCGTCGTCGCCGCCACACGCGGCCAGCACCATGAGCGGGGCCACGGCGCAGGCCGCGAGCGCCACACCCCTCCTGTTCGGTCGGACTGTCATCTCGTGTTCCTTTCTCCGGGGTGTTGCCGTGAGGGTGTGGTGTCGCTGGCCGCGCCGCTCTCGGCGGCGACCATCTCGTCGAAGTCGCGGAACATCGCGTGCCCGGTCGGCCGCCCGTCCCGTGAAGAGCTCGAACGCGTCGGCGGCCTGGTGGACGGCCATGCCGGCGCCGTCGAGGGTGCGGCAGCCGACGGCCCCGGCGCCGCGCAGCAGGTCGGTGACGAGCGGCCGGTAGACGATGTCCGCGACCCAGAGGTTCGGTCGCAGGTCGTCCACGGCCACGGGTGACCCGGGATGGGCCGCCATCCCGACCGGGGTGGCGTTGACGAGGCCGTCGGCATCGGCGAGCGCAGCCGCGGCGTCCGCGACCCCGGCGACGTCGGTGTCGAGGTCCGGCGCCGCCCGCGTCACCGAGGCGCGCAGCTCGTCCGCCCGAGCGGGGTCCTTCTCCACGACGACCAGGCGTCGTACGCCGAGCTGGACCAGCGCATGCGCCACGGCAGTGCCCGCGCCGCCCGCCCCGAGGAGTACGACGCGCTCCAGGGCCGCGCCCGGCAGCCCGTCGCGGAAGGCCCGGACGAACCCGGTCACGTCGGTGTTGTGCCCCTCGGTCCGGCCGCCCTCCACCAGGATCGTGTTGAGGGCGCCGATCGCCTCGACGGCGGGCGTCCTCCGATCGACGAGCGCCGCCGCCGCCTGCTTGACCGGGTGGGTCACGTTCAGCCCGTCGAAGCCCAGCTCCACCGCCGCGCGCAGCATCCGGTCGAGGTCTGCCGTGACGCTGCGGCCGTCGTCGAGGTCGATGCCCTTGTAGACGTAGCGGAGGCCGTGCCGCGCCGCCTCGCGCTCGTGCATCTCGGGAGTCAGCGAGGGCTTGATGCCCTGCCCGATCAGGCCGACGAGGAACGACCTGCGCGTGCTCACAGGCCCAGCCTCTCGGGCAGGTAGAGGATCGCGTCCGGCCAGAAGATGATCGCGAAGCAGAGCATCACCAGCGGCACCATGAACGGCACGGAGCCCCAGAAGACCTCCGACATCCGGGCCTTCGCGATCGCCTGGAGCACGAAGATCACCGTGCCCACCGGAGGCGTCAGCAGGCCGATCATCTGCGACAGGATCATCAGCACGCCCAGCGCGATCGGGTCGACGTCGTACGCCGCGCTGATCGGCAGCAGGATCGGGACCGTCAGCGTGAGCACGGCGATCGCGTCGAGCGCGGTGCCGAGCACCATCGACAGCGCGAAGACGAGCAGCAGGAAGATGGTCGCGTCGTCGGTCAGGCCGAGCACCAGCTCGGACAGCTCCTGCGGCACCCGCTCGCGGGCGAAGACGTAGCCGAGCAGGTTTGCCGAGGCGACGATCAGCATGATGCTGCCCGTGGTGACGACGGTCTCGACGAGCACCTTGGGCAGGTCGCGGAACGTCAGCGTGCGGTAGGCGAAGCCCAGCACCGCCATGTACGCCGCACCGACGGCCGCCGCCTCGGTCGGCGTGAAGAACCCGCTCAGGATGCCGCCGAGGATGATCACCGGGGCGCCCAGCGGGGCGATCACCCGCCGGCCCGTCACGAGCACCCGGGACCAGCTGAAGTCGGTGCGCTGGATGTTGTCGTCGCGCCGAACCCAGAAGAAGACGACGACCGCGAGGCCCAGGGCCATCAGCAGTGCCGGCACCACCGACGCGGCGAAGAGGGCGCCGGTCGAGACCGCGGCCAGGCCGGCGTAGATGACGGCCGGGATGCTCGGCGGCATCACCGGCGCGATCAGCGCGGCCGACCCGGTGACGCCGAGGGCGAACTTGCGGGAGTAGCCACTGCGAAGCATCGCCGGGATCTGCAGCTTGCCGAGGGCCGCGGCGTCGGCGACGGCGGAGCCGCTCATCCACGAGAAGCCCACGCTGACGCCGATGCTGACGTAGCCCAGGCTGCCGCGCACCCGGCCGAACAGGGCCAGCGCGAAGTCGAAGAGCCGGTCGGCGATGCCGGCATGGTTGGCCAGGCAGCCGAGCAGGATGAACAGCGGCACCGCCAGCAGCGGGAAGCTCGCCGTCGCGTTCGCGACCAGCCGCAGCGCCAGCCCGAGCGACTGGTCGGTGGTGACCATGTAGAGCAGGCACGGTCCGACGAACGCGAAGGCGATCGGCACTCTGATGACCAGCAGCGCCGTGATCAGCAGGCAGAGGACGAGGAGGCTCACGTGGTCGGCACCCCCACCACGTCGTCGTACGTCGTCTCCGGGACGCCCAGCACCGCGTAGCGCAGCGCCGCCACGAGCGACCGGACGACGGTGCTGACGAAGCCGATCATCGAGATGGCGTAGAGCCACGACATCGGCATCTGCATGGCCGGCGACTTGAGCACGCCCTGGTCCATGGTCAGCGCCCAGGCCTCCGCGGTCAGCCCGATGCCGATCACCGCCACGATCAGGCACGACACCACGCGGACGACCCGGCGCAGCATCGGGCTGCGCACGCCGTCGACCATCTCGATGGCGATGTGCGAGTCGCTGGTGACCAGCACGCCGGCGGTGACGAAGGTGAGCCAGACCAGGCTGAACCGGGCCAGCTCACCGGTCCACGCCCAGCCGTCGACCGGCAGGTAGCGCTGGCCCGCCTGCGCGAGGACGAGGAAGAAGATCAGCAGCAGTGCCGCCACCGCGATCGCGAGCTCGACAGCGGTCACGACCTTGACCGGCCGGGCCACCCACGGGGGCGGGGACGAGAGGAACGCGGCGAGCCGCCCCTGCCCCGAAGCGGGCTCTGCTGCTGTGTCGGGCGTCACAACGAAGGACGTTAGGGAGCCACGAGGCCCGGTGGCAAGGGGTTGCCATTGTGTTGCCAAGGCGGTTGGCTGGCTCCGTGCCCCGACCCACCATCTACGACGTCGCGCGCGCGGCCGGCGTCGCGACGTCGACGGTCTCGCGGGCCTTCACCACCCCCAACCGGGTCGGCGAGCAGACCCGCGCACGGGTGCTCGCCGTCGCCGCCGAGCTCGGCTACCAGCCCAACCCGCATGCCCGGGCGCTCCTCAGCGGCCGGCACCACACGATCGCGATGGTCGTCTCCGACATCACCAACCCGCACTTCTTCGAGCTCATCCGCGGGGCCGAGATGCGGGCCAAGGCGTCCGAGTACACCCTGATCCTGGTCAACGCCGAGGAGTCCCGGCGCATCGAGTGGGACCAGATCCAGCGGCTGGTGCCGGCCGTCGACGGGTTCGTGCTGGCCGCCAGCCGGCTGCCCGACGAGAACCTGCGGCAGGTCGCGGGCCAGCGCCCCGTCGTGCTGATGAGCCGCGAGCTCGGCGGCCTGGCCAGCGTGGTGCTCGACCACGTCCACGGCTGCCACCAGATCGTCGACCACCTGGCCTCACTCGGGCACGAGGAGATCGTCTACCTCGCCGGCCCGGAGAGCTCCTGGATGGCGGCCAATCGCTGGGCAGCGCTCAGCCGGGCCGCCGACGAGCTCGGCGTCCGGGCCCGCCGCATCGGACCGTTCACCCCGACGTTCGCCCACGGCGGCGCGGCGGCCGACGGGGTGATCAACTCCGGGGCCAGCGCCGTCGTCGCCCACAACGACCTGCTGGCGATCGGCGTCATCCAGCGGCTGACCCAGCGCGGCCTGCGCCTCCCCATGGACATCAGCGTCGTCGGCTTCGACAACATCTTCGCCGCCGAGCTCTGTACGCCGAGCCTGACGACGCTGGGCGGGCCGCATGCAGAGGTGGGCCGGGCCGCCGTCGAGATCCTGCTCACCACGATCGGCCTGGGTCGGCCCGCCGCGGAGGAGCCGCACCAGGTGGCCCTGCCGACCGAGCTCGTGCTCCGCCAGTCGACGGGCGCGCGAGCCTGACCCCGGCTCCGTCCCGACCCGGCGGGTAGCCTCGGGCCGTGTCACCTTCCCCCCCGAGCACCTCCCTGTCCCTGCGCACCGCCACGTCCGCCGAGCACCTCGCACACCTCCGGAGCCGTCCCTCCGCGAGCTTCCTGCAGACCCCGGCCTGGGCGCTGGTGAAGCCCGAGTGGCGCAGCGAGTCGGTCGTCTGGGAGCGCGACGGCCGGGTCGTCGGCTCGGCGCTGGTGCTCTACCGCCGGCTCCCCCGGCTCAGGCGCTACCTCGCCTACCTGCCCGAGGGCCCGGTGATCGACTGGGAGACCGACGACCTCGCCGGCTGGCTGGCCCCGCTGGCGACGCACCTGAAGTCGCAGGGAGCCTTCGGCGTACGCATGGGGCCGCCGGTCGTGACGCGACGCTGGAGCGCGGCGCAGGTCAAGGAGGGCATCGCCGACGACGCCGTGCGCCGCCTCGACGACGTGCCCCCGCTCGAGCGCAGCCAGACCGGGGCGCGCGTGGTCTCACAGCTGCACGAGCTCGGCTGGCGACCGCAGTCGGTCGAGGGCGGGTTCGCGGCCGGCCAGCCGCAGTTCAACTTCCAGATCCCGCTCGAGGGTCGCGACCAGGACGACGTCCTCAAGGGCATGAACCAGCAGTGGCGCCGCAACATCAAGCGGGCCGCCAAGGAGGGCGTCGTGGTCAGCCGCGGCAGCGGCTCGGCGGACCTCAAGGCCTTCCACGACCTCTACGTGCACACCGCCGAGCGCGACGGCTTCACCCCGCGCGGCCTCTCCTACTTCACCACCATGTACGACGCCCTGTCGGCCGAGGACCCCGACCGCATCGTCGTCCACCTCGCCCATCACGAGGCGGATCTTGTCGCCGCGACCATCGCGATCCGGGTCGGCACCCACGCGTGGTACTCCTACGGCGCCTCCTCCACCGAGAAGCGCGACGTGCGCGGCTCCAACGCCATCCAGTGGGCGATGATCAGCGACGCCCTGGCCGCCGGGTGCACCGTCTACGACCTGCGCGGCATCACCGACACCCTCGACTCCGACGACCCGCACGTCGGGCTGATCCAGTTCAAGGTCGGCACCGGCGGCGAGGCCGTGGAGTACGCCGGCGAGTGGGACCTGCCGCTCAACAAGGCTCTGTACAAGGCTTTCGACGTCTACATGAAGCGGCGTTCGTCGTGACCCTCTCCCTCACCGTCGACGGTGACCGGTGGCGCAGCCACCTGCGCGGGGTCGCCGAGAGCACCCCGGGCCTGGTGCCGGTCGCGAAGGGCAACGGCTACGGCTTCGGCATCGGCCGGCTGGCCCGCAAGTCGCAGTGGTTGGGTGTCGACACCCTGGCCGTCGGCACCTACACCGAGCTGCCCGAGGTCGCCGGCCGCTTCGACGGCGACCTCCTCGTGCTCACTCCGTGGCGCCCGTTCGGCCCGGCGCTCGAGATCCCCGCCGCCATCGCACCCCGCCTGATCCACACCGTCAGCCGGGTCGCCGACCTCGCCGCGCTTCGCGGCCGCGACCCGGGGGCCCGCTTCGTGCTCGAGCTCGCCACCTCGATGCAGCGGCACGGGATGACCGGTCGCGACCTGCGTGCTCTCGACCTCGACACCCAGCGGGCCGGAGGCGGTCTCGCCGGCATCGCGCTGCACCTGCCACTGGCGCAGGGCTCCCACCTCGGAGAGGTACGCCGGCTGATCAACGACATCGTCGGCTCCGGCCTCGCCACCCGCACGGTCTGGGTCAGCCACCTGACCGCCGCCGAGCTGGCCTCGCTGCGCACGTCGTACGCCGACTTCACGATCCGGCCGCGCGTCGGCACCGACCTGTGGCTCGGCGACCGCGGCGCGCTGCGCGTCACGGCCACCGTCCTGGACGTCCACCCACTCGAGCGCGGTGACTCGTTCGGCTACCGCGGCCGGACCGCCCCGAAGTCCGGGCACCTGCTCGTCGTGTCCGGGGGTACGGCGCACGGCATCGGCCTCGAGGCCCCGACCGGCGAGTCGTCGCTCAAGGCCCGGGCGGCCACCCTGGCCCGCGGCGGCCTCGACGCCGTCGGCTTCGTGCGGTCGCCGTACTCCATCGACGGCAAGCAGCGACTGTTCGCTGAGCCACCGCACATGCAGGCCTCGATGCTGTTCGTGCCCTCGGGCGCGCGGGTGCCGCAGGTCGGCGACGAGATCGACGTGCGGGTGCGCTACACCGCGACGACGTTCGACACGGTCACGATCGACTGACGCCCTCCGCAGGTTTCGAGACAGGACTTCGTCCTTCCTCACCCAGCGACGGTGCCGGGCGACGGATGTCGCGGACCACCATCGCCACCAGGTACAGCTCGGCAGCGACCCGCAGCACGGTCGCGATCCAGTAGAACCCGGCGTCGCCGCCACCGGCGGGGGCGAGGTACTCGCCGAGGTACCACCACACCGCCGCGAAGTAGAGGACCTCGCCGGCCTGCCAGAGCAGCAGGTCACGCCAGCGTGGACGGGCCAGCACGGCCAGCGGCAGCAGCCACAGGACGTACTGCGGCGAGTAGACCTTGTTGACCAGCAGGAAGCCGGCCACGATGAGGAACCCGAGCTGCGCCAGCCGCGGCGTCGACGGCGCCCGCAGCCCGAGCAGGAGCACGCCGAGGCACCAGACACCGAAGAAGACCCACGAGACCTTGTTGATCAGGTCGGGCTGCACGGTGGCGTCGAACACCTGCTGCGCCACCAGCCAGATCGAGCCGAGGTCGGCACCGCGCTCGGAGTTGAACGTCCAGAAGACCTTCCACTCCGCCGGTCCCGAGAGGTACGCCGGCGCGTTGGCCAGCAACCATGCGGCGACCGCGGCCCCGGCCACCGCCAGGACGTCGAACAGCGGGTCGGACGCCTCGGGATCTCGCCGCCTGAGCCGGCGCAGGCAGATGATCAGGATCCCGCCCAGCAGGAAGAGCGGGTACAGCTTCGCCGCCGTACCGAGGCCGATGAGCACGCCGGTCAGCACCGGCCGGTCGCGCGACCAGGCCCACAGCGCGGCGGCGACCAGCGCGACGGCCAGCAGGTCCCAGTTGATCAGCCCGGTCAGGGCGAGGGTGGGGGCGAGGGCGAACCCGGCGGCGTCCCAGGGCCGGCGCCGGTCGACCCCCGCCAGGAACCAGGCGGCCAGCAACGCCAGCAGCGCGAACCCCACCGCGTTGACCGCCGTGAAGAGACGCGCCTCGGTGGCGACGTCGCGGCCGTCGCCGTCGGGGGCGATGGCCCGGGTCACCTTCGCCGCCGCCCAGGCCCAGTAGGAGATGCCGACGGGGTACTCCATGACTTCGTACTGCGCCCGCACGACCGGGTCGTCGGAGTAGGGCCAGTGCCCGTCGGCCAGCCCGCGCCCGTAGTAGAGCGGCGGCAGGTCGGAGTAGCACATGTTGTTGAAGTTCTCGGCGCCGTTCTGCCACACCGAGTTGGCGCACGGCGCCTTCTGCACCATGCCGACGGCGAAGCAGAGGGCGGTCAGCAGCAGGAGCACGCGCACGGGGGACCAGAACCGGTGTGGGGCCGCGTGCTCGCCCATCGGTCCGCCGACCGACTCCGAGACCGCAGCCACGACGGCATCGTCCCGGGTCGGGTGGACGCGCGACTCGAAGTCCCCCGTCATGGCGCGCGGCAGCTCAGGCCGGAGGCGGCGGGTCGGTCGGCGCCAGGGTGGGCGGCGGGAACGTCGGCGGCGGAGGCGGAGGCACCGTCGGCGGCACGGTCGGCGGGATCGTCGGCGGCGGCGTCGGGGTGGGCGTGGGTGTGGGCGTCGGCTTGTCGGTCGGCGTCGGCTTCTTGGTCGGCTTCTTCGTCGGCGGCGGCGGGGGCGGCGGGGGCACGTAGGGCTCGTGGCCGCTCGAGGGCGCCTCGCCGTCGACAAACACGGGCTCGGGGAAGTCCTCGACCTCCATGCCCTCGGTGGCCTGCTGCATGATCGCGGTCCACGTGTCGGCGGGGTAGTCGGCACCGAAGTACGACGGCAGCCAGCCGTCGAGCTGGTTGTCGCCGTCACCGCGGACGTACATCACGGCCGCCGCGAGCTGCGGCGTGTAGCCGGCGAACCAGGCCGACGAGACCTCGTCCTTGTCGTTGGTCGCGGTGCCGGTCTTGCCGGCCGCGGGGCGGCCGAGTGCCAGCGCGGCCGTGCCGGTGCCGTCCTGCACGACCTGCTGCATGGCGTACGACGTGTCGGCGGCGATGTCCTCGTCGACCGCGGCCCTGGTGCGGTCGGGTGCGGTGTAGAGCACCTCGCCTTCCTTGCTCACGACCTTCTCGATCACGTGCGCGTTGGCGCGCTCGCCGCCGTTGGCGATGGTGGCGTAGGCGTTGGCCATGTTGATCGGGCTGATCCGGCCGCGACCCAGGGTGATCAGGGTGTCGTCGGGCATGAAGTCGGTCGAGCGCATCGGGATGCCGGGGTACTTGTTCGACGGCTTGTCGCCCGGGATGCCGAGCGCGCGGGCCATGTCGTAGATCGCTTCGGGTCCGTCGTCCATGGAGTCGGACATGTCGACGAACGCGGTGTTGATGGAGTCCTCGGTGGCATAGACCAGGTCGACGGAGGAGCCGTAGTCGTTGCCGAGGCCGTCGGACCCGACGCCCTCGTTGCGCACCGCGAGGCCGTCGGGGAACTCGAAGGGGGAGTTGCCCTCGAAGGAGTCCTCGAGGCTGAAGCCCTGCTTGATCGCCGCGGCGATGGTCAGCGGCTTGATCGTCGAGCCGGCCATGCCTCCGGTCGCGGCCCAGTTGATCTGGGAGTCGAGGAAGTTCTGGCCGCCGTAGAAGCCGCGTACGGCGCCGGTGCCGGGCTCGACCAACGCGGCGCCGATGTGCAGCTGCTTGTCACCGAAGCCGTCCGGCCGCTGCGCCTCGACTCCGTCCTCCGCGGCCGCCATGGCCGAGGGCGTGAACGTCGTGGTGACGCGCAGGCCGTCGCCGTCGATCTGCTCGTCGGTGAACTCGAGGCGCTTCAGCTCGTTGCGGACCAGGGTCAGCATGTGGCCCTTCTGGCCGCCCAGCTGGCTCTCGGCCTTGATCTTGGGGAACTTCGGCAGCCGCTTGGCCGCCTTCTCCTCCTCCGCAGCGGTGATCTTGCCCATCTCGGCCATCCCCTCGAGGGCGTACTCGTAGCGCACCCGCAGCGCGTCCTTGGCGTCCGCACCGTTGGCCGGGTCGAGGTTGCTCGGGTTGTTCAGCACGCTGGCCAGCACCGCCGACTCGCGCAGGTTCAGCTTGGCGGCGGGCTTGGCGAAGAACGCCTGCGCGGCGGCCTGGACGCCGTACGCCCCGCGGCCGAAGTAGATGGTGTTGAGGTAGCCCTCGAGGATCTCCTCCTTGCTCACCTCGCGCTGGATCTTCAGCGACAGGATCGCCTCGGTGATCTTGCGCTGGAGGCTGCGCTCGCTGGTGAGGTAGAGGATCTTGACGTACTGCTGGGTGATCGTCGACGCGCCCTGGGTGGCGCCGCCCTGGGCGTTGGAGAACGCTGCCCGGATGATGCCCCTCGGGTCGATGCCCTTGTCGGTGTAGAAGGAGCGGTTCTCGGCCGCGATGACCGCGTCCTTGATGCTGTCGGGCATCTCATCGAGAGGGATGGAGTCGCGGTTCTGGTTGGCGTAGCGGCCGAGCTCGCTCTTGCCGTCGGCGTAGTAGACGAAGCTGGTCTGGGTCTCGAAGTCCTCGTTGGGGTCGGGGATGTCGATCGCCTGGTAGAGCGCCACGAAGGTGCCGGCACCGATGAGGGCGCCGACCAGCACGACCACCAACAGCCACTTCAGGGCGCGCCGCACCCGGGTCCCGCGCGTCACGGGTGGCTTCTTGGGGCGCTTGGTCACGGGGGGGCCGTCGGCTCGGCGCTTCGCACTCACGGCGGCAAGGGTAATCAACGGCCGGGCGAGAGCAGACTTCGCGACATTTCATGTGACGCGGATATATCGCTACGATAGGTCTGTGGCACGTCGCGCAGAGACCATCGAGCTCGCAGTCCTCGGACTGCTGCACGAGGGACCCATGCACGGCTACGAGCTGCGCAAGCGCCTGAACCTCATGCTCGGCTGGGGTCGCGTGCTGTCCTACGGGTCGCTCTACCCGACCTTGAAGAAGATGCTGCGGGCCACCCTGATCGAGGAGGCCGCGGGCGACCCGGCACTGATCTCCCGGCGCCCACGCATCGTCTACGAGGTCACCGAGGCCGGCCACCGGGAGTTCGAGCGGCTGATGGCCGAGGTCGGCCCCACCGCGTGGGAGGACGACAACTTCGACATCCGGTTCGCGTTCTTCGGCCGCACCGACATGGAGATCCGGCTGCGCGTGCTCGAGGGCCGACGTACCCGCCTCCAGGAGCGGCTCGACCGGGTGCAGACCGACCTGGCCCGCACGCAGAAGGAGGTCGACCGGTACGCCGGCGAGCTGCAGCGGCACGGCGTGGAGTCCGTCGAGCGCGAGGTCCGCTGGCTGTCCGACCTCATCAACGCCGAGCGGACCAACCCCGCGCCGGCACCCGAGCACACCGAATAGCGGAGAACTAGCAATGAAGGAGACCCTCATGGGTTCGGTACGAGTGGCAATCGTGGGAGTAGGCAACTGCGCCACTTCCCTGATCCAGGGCGTGGAGTACTACAAGGACGCCGACCCCGACGGCGTCGTCCCGGGTCTCATGCACGTCAAGTTCGGTGACTACCACGTCTCCGACGTGAAGTTCGTCGCCGCGTTCGACGTCGACGACAAGAAGGTCGGCAAGGACCTCTCCGAGGCCATCAACGCCTCCGAGAACAACACCATCAAGATCGCCGACGTCCCGACCCTGGGCGTCGACGTGCAGCGCGGCCCGACGATGGACGGTCTCGGCAAGTACTACCGCCAGACGATCGAGGAGTCGGCGACCGAGCCGGTCGACGTCGTCCAGGCACTCAAGGACGCCGAGGTCGACGTGATGGTGTCCTACCTGCCGGTGGGCTCCGAGGAGGCCGACAAGTTCTACGCGCAGTGCGCCATCGACGCGGGCGTCGGCTTCGTCAACGCCCTGCCCGTCTTCATCGCCTCCGACCCCGAGTGGGCCAAGAAGTTCGAGGACGCCGGCGTCCCGATCGTCGGCGACGACATCAAGAGCCAGGTCGGTGCGACCATCACCCACCGGGTGATGGCCAAGCTGTTCGAGGACCGCGGCGTCGCGCTCGACCGCACCTACCAGCTCAACGTCGGCGGCAACATGGACTTCAAGAACATGCTCGAGCGCGAGCGCCTGGAGTCGAAGAAGGTCTCCAAGACCCAGGCCGTCACGTCGAACCTCACCGGCGAGCTCGCCGACAAGATCGACAGCAAGAACGTCCACATCGGCCCGTCCGACTACGTCGCCTGGCTCGACGACCGCAAGTGGGCCTACGTCCGCCTCGAGGGTCGCGCCTTCGGTGACGTGCCGCTGAACCTCGAGTACAAGCTCGAGGTCTGGGACTCCCCCAACTCCGCCGGCATCATCATCGACGCCGTCCGCGCCGCCAAGATCGCCATGGACCGCGGTGTCGGTGGCCCGATCATCCCGGCGTCGACGTACCTGATGAAGTCGCCGCCGGTGCAGATGCCCGACGACGTCGGTCGCGCCGAGCTGGAGAAGTTCATCAAGGGCACCGTCGAGGCGTGAGGCACCAACGCTGCGGCGTCGTGCATGCAGGTCGAGCACTGACCGCGGCCGAGGAACGAAGCCGCTGACGGTCGCGACGAAACCAGGAGAGTCACCCGCTGCTGGTCCGCCTCGAGGGCCCGGTCCGCGTCGATCAGTCGGCGCGGGACCGGGCTCTCGTGCGTTCCGCCTCCACCTTGATCCGGGACAGTGTCGAGCGCATCCCGTCACGCAGCTCGTCGCCGAAGCTCTCGTGGCCACCGAGCAGGGCGCCGATGAACCTGGTCGAGATCGGGGAGATGCCCTCGGGCGCCTCGCGGCGGTGGGTGATTCGGGTGCCGCCGGCAGCGGTGGGGTCGAGGGTGAAGGACCAGACCGTGTAGTTGTCCTTCACCCGGAACGCGATCTCGCGGTGCGGCTCGAAGCGCACCACCTTCGACCGGGTCGGCCACGCGAGCAGGCCGCGGCGGTTGAGGTTGAGGAAGCGGGTGCTGAGCTGGATCGGGCCCGACCCCTGCTTGAAGCACTTCACCACCTGCGGGCTCCACTCGGCCAGCCGCGGCAGGTCGGACACCAGCGCCCAGACCTGAGCGGGCGGCGCGGACACGTCGACGGTCTCCTCGAGCACGGCATCGAACTGGCTCATGGGCACCGAACCTATCGGGACGCCCACCAGTCGAGCAGCGCCGCCCGCACCACGTCGGGCTCCTGCGGACCGTGGTCCATGCGCTGCTCGAGCAGGAACCGATAGGCCTCGCCGACGTCGCGGCCGGGCCCGATCCCGAGGATCTCCATGATCTGGGTGCCGTCGAGGTCGGGCCGGATCGACGCCAGCTCCTCCTCCTCCGACAGCCGGGCGATGCGGTCCTCGAGCTCGTCATAGGTACGGCGCAGCAACGCTGCCTTGCGCTGGTTGCGCGTGGTGCAGTCGGCCCGGGTGAGGATGTGCAGCCGCTCGAGCTGGTCGCCGGCGTCGCGGACGTAGCGGCGCACGGCGGAGTCGGTCCACTCCCCCGACCCGTAGCCGTGGAAGCGCAGGTGCAGCTCGACCAGCTTCGCGACGGCGTCGACGTCGTCGTTGGAGAAGCGCAGCGCCTTCATCCGCTTGCGGGTGATCTTGGCGCCGACGACGTCGTGGTGGTGGAAGGTGACCGTGCCGTCGCCGGCGAACTTCCGGGTGCGCGGCTTGCCGACGTCGTGCATCAGGGCGGCGAAGCGACCGACGAAGTCGGGTGGCGCGCCCGGTCCGCCACGCGACGTCTCCAGGTCGATCGCCTGCTCGAGCACGGTGAGAGTGTGCTCGTAGACGTCCTTGTGCCGGTGGTGCTCGTCGCGCTCGAGCGCCAGGGCAGGCAGCTCGGGGAGCACCAGCTCGGCCAGCCCGGTCTCGACCAGGAGCGTCAGCCCCCGGCGCGGGTACGGCGCGCACACCAGCTTGGCGAGCTCGTCGCGCACCCGCTCGGCGGAGATGATCGAGATCCGGGCGGCCATCGACGTCATCGCGGCCACCACCTCGGGCGCCACGTCGAAGCCGAGCTGGGCGGCGAACCGGGCGGCGCGCATCATCCGCAGCGGGTCGTCGGAGAACGAGTCCTCGGGTCGGCCGGGCGTGCGGAGCACGCGGTTGGCCAGGTCGCCGACGCCGCCGTACGGGTCCTCGAAGACGCGTCCCGGCACGGTCACGGCCATCGCGTTGACCGTGAAGTCGCGCCGGCCCAGGTCGCCGGCGAGCGAGTCGCCGAAGTCGACGTCGGGCTTGCGGGACGCGGGGTCGTAGGTCTCGGCACGGTAGGTCGTGATCTCGACCTGCCACGGCCCCTTGCGGCAGCCGATGGTGCCGAAGGCCGGCCCATGTCCCACACGGCGTCGGCCCAGCCCGACACCAGCCGCTCGGTGACCTCGGGACGGTGCGGACGTCGTGAAGTCGAGGTCGTTCTGCAGGCGCCCGAGCATGGCGTCGCGCACCGGTCCGCCGACCAGCGCCAACTGCTCCCCGGCCGCCGCGAACAGCTCGCCGAGCTCGTCGATCACCGAGCCGATGCGGTCGAGCTCGCGGGCCACCGCCAGCTGCACCTCGGCCATCGACAGAGGACCCGGCGGGACGGCGGGTGCGGGGTGCGGGGCGGTGGCGTCGGACACGACGGGCCAGTCTACGAAAGGAGCCCGGCAAGGCGGGCATCCGTGCGGGCCTGCTCAGCAGGCATGGGTCGCCGCACTACAGTCGGGGGGTGTTTCGCCCCGCATCGCTGACGTCTGCCCTCGTGGCCGCCGTCGCGACGGCGGGCTGCCTGCTGGGCGCCGGGCCGGCGGCACACGGCACGCAGGCCTCCGGCAGGGACACCCCGGGCGGCCAGCCCGCCACGGCCGCGCCGGCACGGGCGGCCGCGGAGGCCACCACACCCCTCGACGTCACGCATCAGCATCCTCGCGCCGTCGGTCATCGAGCCCGGCGTCGACGTCACCATCTCGGGCACCGTCACCAACACCACGGACGAGACCTGGTCCGGCGTCGACCTCTACACGTTCACCTCGCCCGCCCCGATCCCGGACGCCGCAGCCCTCGCAGTGGCCGCCGAGTCCGAGGAGGACGTAGTACCTCGGCGACCGGATCACCGTGGCCGGGACCTACGACACCGTCCCGAGCCTCGGGCCGGCGAGACCGCGGAGTTCACCGCGACCGTCCCGCGCGAAGCGCTCGCGGCGGGCAACCAGGCCGGCGTCTACTGGATCGGCGTGCACGCGCTGGGTGAGTCGCCCAGCCAGCCGACCGACGCGTACGCCGACGGCCGGGCCCGCACGTTCATCCCGCTCCTCCCGGAGGGCAGTGAGCCGATCGACGCCGCGCTGGTGCTGCCGCTGCGCGCGACGGTCCACTACGACCCCGACGGCCGGGTGGTCGATCCGGCGCTGTGGACCCGGCGGCTCGGCGCGGGCGGCCGGCTCACCAATGTCCTGCGCGCCGGTCAGACCGCAGGGTCCCGCCCGGTCACCTGGCTGATCGACCCGGCCGTGGTGCAGGCCGTCATCCGCCTGGCGCAGGGCAACCCACCGCTGAGCCTGGCCCCCCTGCCGGGCGCCGAGGCCGACGAGGAACCCGGGTCCGGTGAGTCCCCTCCCCCATCGGAGACGTCACCGCCGCCGGAGACGTCACCGCCGCCGACGGCGTCGACCGAGCCACCCGCGCCCGAGGACCTGACGCCGGACGAGGCGGCCGCAGCGGCCGCCGCCAGCGAATGGCTCGCGCTGTTCGGCCAGTCGATCGGTCAACGCCCGGTCCTGAGCCTGCCGTACGCCGACGCGGACATGTCCGCTGCCGCCCGCCGCGACCCGGAGGTCTACGACCTCGCCCTCGAGCGCTCCGTCGCCGTCATGGCAGGTCTTGAGATCCCCTCGTCCCCGGCCCTCGCGCCACCCACGGGGTTCCTGTCCGCCGAGGCGCTGGCCGCGCGCTCCGCGGGAGGCCCTGGTCCTGCTCTCGGACACGGCCGTGGCGGGTGCCGACGGCAGTGCGCCCGCGTCCGGCCAGCTGCTCGGTCACCAGGTCGCGACGACGTCGTCCGGCGTGGCCGCCGGGTGGCCCGGGCCCGGAGTCGTCGAGCTCGCCGGTCGCCGTACGCCAGCGGCTGGTCAGCGAGGCCGCCCTGCGCATGCTCTCGGGTGACCGCACCCCGATCATCATGGTGCCGCCGCCGACGTGGAACCCCGCCGACGCCCAGAGTCTCTACGACTCCTTCGAGGAGGGCGTGGTGGAGATGCGGCCGCTGTCGGAGGTGGTCTCCAGCAGCGCGGACGCCGTGCCCGAGGACGACCTCACCTACCCGGACGCCGAGCTGGCCGCCGAGCTGCCGCCGGCGAACTTCGAGGCGGCCCAGGACCTGATGGCCGACGGCGACCTGCTGTCAGGAGTGCTCGAGGTGCCCGCCGGCATCGGCTACTCCGTCGGCAACATCGCCCTCACCGAGCTGTCGTACTTCGCCCGGCGCAATGCCGTGAACTCCCGCCTCGCCACGCAGCGTTCGTCGGGCGGCATCGCCAGCCTCCTCGGCAAGGTGACGATCGACGGGCCGCCGGCGGTCACGCTGTCCAGCGACCAGGGCCCCCTCGGTGCGACCATCTCCAACGCCCTCCCGGAGGCTGTGACCGTGCGCGTGGCAGCCCAGAGCGACGGCGGGATCGAGGTCACCGGGCCCGAAGACGATCACGCTCGCGCCCAGCTCTCACGACGCCGGATCCTGCTCGACGCCACCGCTTCCCAGCAGGGCTTCCACACCGTGACCCTGCTCGTCACCGACCTCGAGGGCCAGCCACTCGGCTCCTCCTCGACCTTCTCGGTGCGCACCGCACAGGTCAGCCAGGTGATCTGGCTGATCATGGGCGCCGGCGCGGTGATGCTCTTCGGGGCGATCGGGGTCCGGCTCGTACGCCGCTTCCGCGGCCTCGCCGTCAAGCCCGACGACGAGCCCGACCCGGAGGGCCGATCCCGCCCACGACCCGAGCCCGCCCAGCACGGGTCGACGACCACATGAGCGACAGCACCGACGCCCGGATCCTCTCCTCCAGCGCGGTGATGGCCGCAGGCACGACCGTGTCGCGGCTCTCGGGCTACGTCCGCTCGCTGCTCCTGGTCGCGGCCCTGGGCAACGGGCTCCACGCCGACGTGTTCACCATCGCCAACACGGTGCCGAACATGCTCTACATCCTGCTCGCCGGCGGCGTCTTCAACGCCGTGCTCGTGCCGCAGCTGGTGCGCTCGATGAAGGACGACGCCGACGGAGGCGAGGCCTACACCAACAGGGTCATCACGTTGGCCGCGCTGTTCCTGGCCGGGGTGACCGTGGTGCTGGTCGTCGCCGCACCGGCGGTGATGTCGGTGCTGCTCGACTCGTCGTTCGCGAGGCCGGAGCTGGCCGAGCAGCGCCAGTCGGTGATCGACTTCGCGCGGTTCTGCCTGCCGCAGGTGTTCTTCTACGGGATGTTCGTGCTGGTCGGGCAGATCCTCAACTCACGCGGCCGGTTCGGCCCGATGATGTGGGCGCCGATCGCCAACAACGTCATCTCGGTCGCGGTGCTGACCGCCTACCTGCTGGTCTTCGGCAAGGCCACCGGTGCCGAGCGGACCGGCCCGTTCACGAGCTGGCAGGAGCTCCTGCTCGGCCTCGGGTCGACGGCCGGGATCGTGGCGCAGCTGCTGATCCTGCTGCCCTACCTGCGCCGGGCGGGCTTCTCGTACCGGCCGCGCTTCGACTTCCGCGGCACCGGCCTCGGCCACACCCTGCGCCTCGGCGTCTGGACCGTGCTGTTCGTCATCGTCAACCAGGTGGCCTACACCGTGGTCGTCCGGCTGGCGTCGAGCGGCCCGGCCGACGCCCCGGACGGCACCGGGCTCACGGTCTACTCCAACTCGTTCCTGCTCGTGATGGTGCCGCACGCGATCCTCACCGTCTCCCTGGCCACCGCGATCCTGCCGCGGCTCTCCGCGCAGGCCCGCGACAGCGAGTACGCCGCCCTGGCCGGCACGCTCTCCTCGACCCTGCGCACCGCGCTGGCCGTGGTGATCCCGTTCGCCGCGCTGCTCCCGGTGGTGGCGCCGGAGATCGCGTCGCTGATGTTCGGCTTCGGCGCGGGCGCGGGCACGAGCGACAACTTCGTGCCGACGCTCTCGCTGTTCGGGATCGGGCTGGTCCTGTTCACGGTCCACTACCTGATGCTGCGCGGCTTCTACGCGCTCGAGCAGACCCGCACCGTCTTCTTCATCCAGTGCGCCGTCGCCCTGGTCAACATCGCCGTCGCCGTGCTGCTGGTCGGGCGCACCAGCGCCGCCGACACCTCGCCGGCGCTGACCCTCGCGTACGCCGCGGCGTACCTCGTCGGGGCCGGCGTGAGCTACTCCGTGCTGCGCCGCCACCTCGGCGGGTTGCGCACGCCCACGCTGGTGCGCTTCGTCGTCCGGATCCTGCTCGTCGTCACGGTGTCGACCGGTGCCGCCCTGGCCGTCGCCGTACTCCTGCCCGGGTGGGGCGAGCAGCCCGGCAAGGTGACCGCGCTGTGGCGCGGCGCCGTCATCGGCGGCGTCGACCTGGCCGTGCTGCTCCTGCTGGCGCGCGCCCTGCGGGTGCAGGAGATCACCTCGGTGCTGGACACGGTGCGCGGGCGGCTCTCACGGCGCTGACTCGGCCTACGATGAGACACCAGGGTCCGACGTCGAGGGGAGGGTCGCAGCCACATGCCCGGCTCGATCCGTGCGGGAGACGTGCTGGCGCACCGCTACCGCCTCGACGACCTGTTGAG
This sequence comes from uncultured Actinomycetota bacterium, assembly GCA_963825755.1. GTDB lineage: Bacteria > Actinomycetota > Actinomycetes > Propionibacteriales > Nocardioidaceae > Nocardioides. The sequence goes on from CAWGUS010000009.1 coordinate 91,389, forward strand.
CGAGAGCGGTGACGGCCGCTTCTGGCACGCCTTCGACACCGTGCTCACGCGCTCGGTGGCCGTGCACATCATCGCCAGCGACGACGCCCGCGCGCCCCGGCTGGTCGACGCCGCGCGCCGGTCGGCCACCCTCGTGGACCGCCGCATCCTCCGCGTCCTCGACGCCCGCGACGCCGACGGGATCGTCTACGTCGTCAACGAGTGGGGTGCCGGTGAGTCCCTCGACATCACCCTCACCGGCACCGGCCCGATGGCCCCGCGCGAGGCCGCGTGGCTGGTGGCGGAGGTCGCCGACAGCATCGCCCGCGCCCACGAGGCCGGTCTGGCGCACGGCCGGCTGAATCCCGAGAACGTCCTCGTCGACCACAACGGCGAGGTCCGGATCATCGGCTTCGGCGTCGACGCCGCTCTGCACGGGTTGCCGCCGGGCCGCCGCAGCACCGACGTGCACGACCTCGCCGGACTCCTGTACGCCGCGATGACCGGTCGCTGGGCGGGCACCTCGTCGTCCCGGGTGCCCGGGGCTCCGCAGGAGCAGGGCGCGCTGCTGCGACCCCGGCGGGTGCGGGCCGGGATCCCGCGGCTGCTCGACGGGCTGTGCGACGAGGTGCTCAACCCCTACTCCGCCGCCCACGCGAGCCGTGCCGACCACGACCTCTCGTCGGCGCAGGGCCTGGCCAACGCGCTCACCGAGTTCGTCGGCGAGGCGGCGCCGCGTGATCACGCCCGGCACCCCGAGACGGAGCCTGCCATCGGGTCCGTCCCTCCGCCCGCGGCCGAGAAGCCCGAGCCCCCATCGGTGGCGGACATGCCCACGCAGGCCGGGATCCCCACGTTCGACGACAGCGACGGCGTCAGCTGGCTGACGCCGCGCGACGACCGGCCGCCACCCCCGCCGGCGTTCACGCAGCCGCCCGACCGGCCGTTGTTCGCGCCCGACCCGGTCCGCAAGCCGCGCCCGGGCGTGACGACGACCGTCGCCCCGCGCGCTCCCGCATCGTCGACCGACTCGCGCTCGCACACCGGCAGCGGCTTCTGGCCGTGGGACACCGGCAGCGGCACCGGCAGCGGCCTGCTCGGTTCCGTGGGCGACGGCCAGGAGGTCCCGGGCCGCAGCTGGTTGCGGCTGGCCATGGTCATCGGGCTCGTCGCCCTGCTGATCGTCGCCGTCGTGGCCGTCCTGCAGCTCCGCAACGACGACGGGCCGCCCGCCGCCGACGACACCACGGGCGAGACCACCAACCGGTCGCGCGCCGTACCCCTCACCGGAGTCGTCGCCCAGGACTTCGACCCGCAGGGCGACGCGCCGTTCGAGGAGCACCCCGAGCTCGTGCCGCTCGCGCTCGACGGTGACCCCGCGACGGCGTGGCGCACCAACACCTACACCCAGAACCTCGGCCCCGGCGGGCTGAAGACCGGTGTCGGGCTCGTGCTCGACCTGGGCTCGGCCAAGGTCGTCCGATCCGTCCGGCTGACGCTCCCCGGCGGCCCCACCACGGCCCAGGTCTTCCGCACCGGCGAGGTGCCGACGAGCGTCGACGGGCTCGAGCCCGTGGCCGAGGGCAGCACGACCACCGACGACCCGGCCCTGAACCTCCGCCTGCCCGACGACGTCGCCGACCAGTACGTCGTCGTCTGGCTCACCTCGCTGCCGGAGGTCGACGGCGGCTTCCGCGGCCAGGTCGCCGAGGTGGTGGTGGCCGGGTGAGCGACACGCTGCCGCCCAGCGACGCCGAGCTCCTGAAGGCCCACGTCGAGGGCGACCCCGACGCGTTCGGCACCCTCTTCGCCCGGCACCGCGACCGCCTCTGGGCCGTGGCGCTGCGCACGATGGGCAATCCGGACGACGCCGCCGACGGGCTCCAGGACGGACTCATCGCGGCGTACCGGCGGGCCGGCTCCTTCCGCGGCGAGGCCGCCGTCACCACCTGGCTGCACCGCGTCGTCGTCAACGCCTGCCTCGACCGGCACCGGGCCGCCAAGGTGCGTGCCGCGCCAGCCGCTCCCCGACGACATCGACGAGTACGCCGACCGCGGCTCGCTCGCCACGGCCGCCACCGAGCTCGACCCGGCCGAGATCGCGGTCGCCGACGAGCGGCGGCGACAGGTGCTCGACGCCCTCGCCACCCTGACCCCCGAGCAGCGCGCGGCCCTGGTGCTCGTCGACATGGAGGGCTACTCCGTGGCCGAGGCGGCCGAGATGCTGGGCTGCGCCGAGGGCACCGTGAAGTCGCGGTGCTCCCGCGGCCGGGCCCGGCTCGCGCCGCTGCTCGGTGTGCTCCGCGGCACGCCGCCCGCACGGAACCCGGGCGACGACTCCCCCGTCCGATCTGCTGACCGCCGGCCCGACGCGCCCCGCGGACCCCCGGTCCTCGATCCCTGACCGTCCGCCCAGCCACGCCCAGCCCAGGAGGTGACCCGCCCGTGAACGACGACCTGCCCGATCTCGACCCCGCCGGCACCGAGCGCGTACGCCGCCTCCTCGCCGAGGCCCGGCACACCGATCCGGTGCCCGCCGACGTGGCGGCGCGCCTGGACCGCACGCTGGAGTCCCTGTCGGAGGAGCGGCGGGAGCTCGAGTCCCGCACCGTGGTGACCCTCGCGTCCCGCCGGCGCAGGCGGGCGACCCAGCTCCTGGTCGCGGCCGTCGCCGTGGTCGCCGTGGGCATCGGGTTCGGCCGGCTGGTCTCGGGAATGGAGGGCCTGAGCTCCGACGGTGGCTCGGGCACAGCGGCCGACTCCGGAGGCAGCGCCTCCCGGTCCGACTCCGGCGGTGACTCGCTGGCCGATGCCGACGGTGAGGCAGCCGAGGAGTCGGCCCCCGAGCCCTCCGCCGAGGCGCCCGGTGCGGCCAGCGAGCCCGACCGGGCCAAGGCGCGCCTCATTGACCTGCCGCTGGTCGAGGACGCGACGTTCGACGCCGACGCCGCCGACGCCCGCGCCTCGGAGCCGTCGTACGACCTGGGGGCGACGGGCAACGACGCCACCGTCGACAGCTGTGAGCGGGAGGCCTGGGGCCAGGGCCGACGAGTGCTGGTGCGCTACCAGGGGGCTCGTGCCGCGCTCGTCTTCCGCGGCGTCGCCGACGGCAGCCAGGTGGTCGACCTGTTCGCGTGTGACGCGGACCTCGCGCTGCGCACTGGCAGCGTCCCGGCCCCCTGACACCGCGACCCTCCGGGGAACAAGGCGCGTCTACGATCGGTTCAACCGACGTACCCCACCACCCACGAGTGAGAGCCATGTCTGAGCAGACCGCACCCCGCAATGTCATCGTGATCGGCTCCGGTCCGTCCGGTTACACCGCCGCCCTGTACGCCGCCCGCGCGCAGCTGGCGCCCCTGGTCTTCGAGGGCTCCGTGACCGCCGGTGGTGCACTGATGAACACCACCGAGGTGGAGAACTTCCCCGGCTTCCGCGACGGCATCATGGGTCCGGCGCTGATGGACGAGATGCGCGCCCAGGCCGAGCGCTTCGGCGCCGAGCTGGTCCCCGACGACGTCGTCGAGGTCGACCTCACGGGCGACATCAAGGTCGTGAAGACGGCCACCGACACCTACACCGCCCGCTCGGTGATCCTCTCGACCGGGTCCGGCTACCGCAAGCTCGGCCTCCCCCGCGAGGACGAGCTCTCCGGCCGCGGCGTCTCGTGGTGTGCGACGTGCGACGGCTTCTTCTTCCGTGACCAGGAGATCGCGGTCATCGGCGGCGGCGACTCGGCGATCGAGGAGGCCACGTTCCTCACGCGTTTCGCCTCGAAGGTCTACCTCGTGCACCGCCGCGACGAGCTGCGCGCCTCCAAGATCATGCAGGAGCGCGCGTTCGCCGACCCCAAGCTCGAGATGGTGTGGAACGCCGAGGTCGCCTCGATCCAGGGCGACGACCGCCTCGAGGGCATCACCCTGCGCGACACCGGCACCGGGGAGGAGCGCCCGCTGGGCGTCACCGGGCTCTTCATCGCGATCGGGCACGACCCGCGCTCTGAGCTGCTCACCGGGCAGGTCGACCTCGACGACGACGGCTACGTGCTCGTGAAGCACCCGTCGACGGCCACCAACCTCACGGGTGTGTTCGCGGCCGGCGACCTCGTCGACCACCACTACCGGCAGGCGATCACCGCGGCCGGCACCGGCTGCGCGGCCGCGCTCGACGCCGAGCGCTACATCGCCATGCTCGACCACCGGGCCTCCACGGCCGGCCCGGCACCCGCGACCGAGGCCGAGGTGGCTGCGGTCAGCGCCTGACGGCGTACGCACCGCAAGGTCTTCGTCAGGAGATCGCGGTTCCTCGCCGCTGCCCGGCGGCCACGAGGAGGTGGACAGAGTCGTTCACACTCCTCAGGAGGAATCATGATGCGATCCATCACGCGACGCGCCGCCGCCCCGAGCACGATCCGGTACGGCGACCACAACTGGAGCGTGGCCTGCCTGCAGCAGGGCCTGAACTACCTGGCCTGGACGAGCGGCGGCCGGGTCCGGCCGGCGTCGTGGACCGGACGACGGACGAGGACCTGGTCAGGAGCCTCTGGTACACCCAGGGCAACGCCCGCAACATCAAGGACTGGCTGCACGGCTGCCAGCACACCATCCCGCGCTACCACGACTACCCGGCCACCTGACGGCCCGGCGAGCGCCCGGCCAGGTCGGTCGGGGCGCTCTCGCGCGTGCGTGCCGGGGAACATCTGTCGGCGGGTTGGTGTTGACTCGTGACCAGCAGAAATCTCTTCCGAAAGGGCAACCCGTGGCGAACATGGCAGCAGTGACCGACGCCGACTTCGAGGCCGAGGTCCTCAAGTCCGACAAGCCCGTCCTCGTGGACTTCTGGGCCGAGTGGTGCGGCCCGTGCCGTCAGGTCGCGCCGATCCTCGACGAGATCGCCAACGCCCACGGCGACAAGATCACCTTCGTGAAGATGAACGTGGACGAGAACCCCGTCACCCCGGCGTCCTACCGGGTCACCGGGATCCCGACGATCAACGTCTACCAGGGTGGCGAGGTCGTGAAGTCCATCGTCGGCGCCCGTCCCAAGGCCGCGATCCTCAAGGAGCTCGAAGACCTCCTCTGAGGCCGTTCCTCGCCGGTCGAGCGACCCGGCTCCGTTCTCGGTGGTCGAGTGCCCCGCGAGGAACGAGCGGGGTGTATCGAGACCTCAGCCGACCCGGCCGGGCTCCCGCCCGAGCCGGGTCGCCTTCTTCGGTGCCGGCCGCACCACGCCCAGCAGTCGCTCGACCGCGAGCTCGACCTCGCTCATCCAGGTCCGCGTGGTCCGCAGGTCCATCCGCATCCGCGGCGACGTCGGGTGCGCGCGCTGGGTCTTGAAGCCCACCGCGTCGAGGAACTCCACGGGCAGCACGCACTCCCGGCCCCTGGCTCCCCGGGTGTCTCCGAACGCCTCGATCGCCACGATCTTCCGCTCGACCAGGTCGCTGGCCGTGCCCTGCACCAGCATCCGGCCCAGTCCGCCGCCGCGGTGCTGCGGCGCGACGTACACCGTCGCGAGGAGGACGGCATCGGGTGAGACCGGTGCCGTCGGCAGGGCCATCGCGCCGGGGAGGAACCGCACCGGCGCATAGAGCGCCATCGCCACCGGGGCATCGTCGACGATCAGCACCCGGCCGCAGGACCCCCACTCGCGCAGCACCTCCGAGACCCACGCCTCCAGCTCTGTGGCGCGCTGGCCGTCCTCGAGCCGCGACAGGGAGACCGGGTCGAGCTGCCAGAACAGGCACGAGCGGACGTGGTCGTCGAGCTCCGCCAGATGGTCCAGCGTGAGGCGCGCGAGCGTGCGGGCCATGGTCACCTCCCGATATGGCCATGCTAGGCCGTGACGGGCCTGCGAGGATGCGGTCGTGCGCCAGATCCGTCAGAGCAAGAAGCTGCAAGGTGTCCGCTACGACGTGCGGGGGCCGATCCTCGCCGAGGCGCACCGCCTCGAGGCGGAGGGCCACCGCATCCTCAAGCTCAACATCGGCAACACCGCGCCGTTCGGCTTCGAGGCGCCGGAGGCGATCCTCGCCGACATGATCCACCACCTGCCGAAGTCGCAGGGCTACAGCGACTCCCAGGGCATCTACTCGGCGCGCACCGCCGTCATGCACTACTACCAGTCGCGCGGCCTGCGCGAGGTCGGCGTCGAGGACATCTTCATCGGCAACGGCGTCTCCGAGCTCATCTCGATGGTCCTCCAGGCGTTCGTCGACGACGGCAACGAGATCCTGGTGCCCTCCCCCGACTACCCGCTGTGGACCGCGGCGGTGACCCTGTCGGGCGGTACGGCGGTGCACTACCGCTGCGACGAGGCCAACGGCTGGAACCCCGACCTGGCCGACATCGAGGCCAAGATCACCGAGAACACGCACGGGCTGGTGATCATCAATCCCAACAATCCGACCGGTGCCGTCTACAGCGAGGCCACCGTCAAGGGCCTCGTCGACATCGCCCGCCGCCACGACCTGGTGATCTTCTCCGACGAGATCTACGAGAAGATCATCTTCGACGACGCCGAGCACCACCACGCCGCGACGTATGCCGGCAACGACGTCCTCTGCCTGAGCTTCTCCGGCCTCTCGAAGGCCTACCGCGTCTGCGGCTACCGCGCCGGCTGGGTGATGATCTCGGGGCCGCAGGAGCTCGCGATCGACTTCCTCGAGGGCCTGACCCTGATCGCCAACATGCGGATGTGCGCCAACGTCCCGGCCCAGCACGCCATCCAGACGGCGCTGGGCGGCTACCAGTCGGTCGAGGAGCTGATCGTGCCGGGCGGCCGCTACTACGAGCAGTCGATGCTCGCCGACCGGCTGCTCAACGAGATCCCCGGCGTGTCCAACGTCACCCCGCGCGGCGCGCTCTACTGCTTCCCGCGGCTCGACCCGGAGGTCTACGCGATCGAGGACGACCAGCAGTTCGTCATCGACCTGCTGCGCGCCAAGAAGCTCCTCGTCACGCACGGCACCGGGTTCAACTGGTCCGAGCCCGACCACTTCCGGCTCGTCACGCTCCCGGAGGCCGCAGTGCTGGAGGAGGCCATCGGCCGGATCGCCGACTTCCTGGCCACCCGTCGCTGACCGCCTCGTCCTGGCCCTAGGGTGACGCCATGCGTGACCTCACCTACCCGCCCATCATCGCCACGGCGAAGACGGCGTTCCGGCTGCTGGGCAACCGGTTCCAGATGACCGGCACCGAGCACGTGCCGCGCACGGGCGGGGCGCTGCTGGCCTACAACCACGTCGGCTACGTCGACTTCGTGTACGGCGGACTGGCCGCCAACCCGTCCGGCCGGCTGGTCCGCTTCATGGCCAAGCGGGAGCTGTTCGACCACAAGGCCGTCGGGCCGCTGATGCGGTCGCTGCACCACATCGAGGTCGACCGTGGCGACGGCATCGCGTCGTACGAGCGGGCGGTGGAGTACCTCCGCGCCGGTGAGATCGTCGGCATCTTCCCGGAGGCCACGATCTCGCGGGCGATGGAGCTCAAGGAGTTCAAGTCCGGTGCCGTGCGGATCGCCGCCGAGGCAGGGGTGCCGGTGATCCCGGTGATCCTGTGGGGCACCCAGCGGATGATGACCAAGGACCACCCGCGCGACTTCTCGCGGGGCAAGACCATCGCGATCCGCGTCGGCGAGCCGATGCACCTCGACGGCAGCGACGCGGTGGGCGAGACGAAGCGCCTCAAGACGACGATGAGCGAGCTGCTCGACGACGCGATCGCCGGCTACCCCAGCGACGAGCAGCCGCCCGGCTCGTGGTGGCTGCCGGCCAGCCACGGCGGGTCGGCGCCGAGCCTGGAGGAGGCGGCCCGCCTCGACGCGGAGGAGAAGCGCGAGCGCGCCCGCAAGCGCGCCGAGCGACGGGCCAGGAAGACGACCTGACGGTTCATCGTCTTGTCGTGACAGCGATCTATGGCTTTATCGCTTTGTCGACAAAGAGCCGGTCACCCGCTCAGATGGGTCGATCCTGCCGGTTCCGGGGGTCCATGATGTCGACGATGCGGCGCAGGTCATCGAGTCGAGGCGAACTCCACGGTGATCTTGCCCTTGCTCCGGCCGAGGTCGACCTTGACCCGGGTCTCGAACCGGTCGGAGAGCCGCTCGGCCAGGTCGGCGAGACCCGGGGCGACCGGCTTGCGGCGACGCGGGGCCGCCGACTGGCCACCGTGGTCCCCGACCGAGACGATCTCCTCGAGTCCCCGCACGCTGATGCCCTCGGAGACGACGCGCTGGGCGAGCCGGTCCTGCAGGTCACCGTCCTCGACGGAGAGCAGCGCACGCGCGTGCCCGGCCGACAGCACACCGGCGGCCACGCGCCGCTGGACCGCCGGGGAGAGCTTGAGCAGCCGGAGGGTGTTGCTGATCTGCGGCCGGGAGCGGCCGATGCGCTGGGCGAGGTCGTCGTGGGTGCAGCCGAAGTCGTCGAGCAGCTGCCCGTACGCCGCCGCCTCCTCGAGCGGGTTGAGCTGCGCGCGGTGCAGGTTCTCCAGCAGCGCGTCGCGCAACATGTCCGAGTCGCCGGTCTCGCGCACGATCGCCGGGATCGTCGAGAGCCCGGCCTCCTGCGACGCACGCCAGCGCCGCTCGCCCATCACCAGCTCGTAGGACTCGTCGCCGGTGCGCCGGACGACGACGGGCTGCAGCAGCCCGACCTCCGAGATCGAGTGCACGAGCTCGGCCAGCGCCTCCTCCTCGAAGACGTGCCGCGGCTGACGATGGTTGGGCACGACCTGGGCGATGGGCAGCTCGGCGAAGTAGGCGCCGGCCACCGTCTCGGCACTGCTCTCGGGGCGCACGACCGCTCCGGCCGGCGAGCCGGGCCCGTCGCTGCCGCCCATGCTGCCTCCGGCGCCCAGGTCGGCGGGTGACGCACCGGGTGCCGGCGTGTCGGGTGCGGAACGGTCGCGCTCCTCGGCAGGAGGAGCGGTGGGGATGAGCGAGCCCAGGCCGCGACCGAGGCCCCGACGGGCCGGCTTGGCAGTGTTGGTCATGCGCAGTTCCTCACAACGTGTCGGGCCCGGTGATCAGGACGGAGGGGTCGGGGCGGGGCGGCCGGCGATCTCGCGCGCCGCCTCGAGGTAGCAGAGCGCCCCGGGGGAGCCCGGGTCGTAGGTCATCACGGTCTGCCCGTACGACGGCGCCTCCGAGACGCGCACCGACCGGGGCACGCTGGTCTTGAGGACCGTGTCGCCGAAGTGGTCGCGCACCTCCTGCGCCACACCGGCCGCGAGTCGGGTGCGGGCGTCGTACATGGTGACCAGGATGGTGGAGACGACCAGGCGCGGGTTGAGGTGCTTCTTGACCATGTCGACGGTCTCGAGCAGCTGGCCCAGGCCCTCGAGCGCGTAGTACTCCGCCTGGATCGGGATCAGCATCTCCGCGCCGGCGACCAGGGCGTTGATGGTGAGCAGGCCGAGAGACGGCGGGCAGTCGATGAAGACATAGTCGTAGCGGTCGTCCCCGGCGTCCTGCGCCGGGCCGATCTGTGGATGTGCCGCGATCGCCCGGTGCAGCCGGTTCTCGCGCGCCACCACGCTCACCAGCTCGATCTCGGCGCCGGCCAGGTCGATCGTCGCCGGCACCACGAAGAGTCCCGGCACGTCGGGGCACTCGGAGATCACGTCCGTCAGCGGAGAGTCCTCGACGAGCATGTCGTACGTCGAGGGCACGCCGCGTCGGTGCTCGACGCTCAATGCGGTCGACGCGTTGCCCTGCGGGTCGAGGTCGATGACCAGCACCCGCTGGCCGAGCTGGGCCAGGCCGGCGGCCACGTTCACCGTGGACGTGGTCTTGCCGACCCCGCCCTTCTGGTTCGCGACCACGAACACCCGGGTCGCGGGCGGGCGGGGCGCCGCCTCACGCCCACCACTGCGTACCAGCACCGAGTGCTCGGCAGCCCGGGCGAGCGGAGTGGTGTCGTCGAAGCTGGTGCCGGCGCGAGCGTCGGCCAGGTCCGCGGCGGTGCGCACCGTGTAAGGAATCGCATTCGTTTCACGTGAAACACCGGTGCTTGTTTCACGTGAAACCCGGGAGCCGGCTTCGGTGCTCTCTGTGGATAGCCCGGGTTGTTCTGTGGATAACCGCGCTCAGGGAGCGGTGGTGCGTCGGTGGAAAACTCTGAGGACGCGGACTTCTCCGGCCCCGAGACTGATCCGTCGGTCACCGTGGACCCCTTCGACTCGAACGACGCGGGCGCTTCCCGCGCGACGCACTGCGAGAGTTCGGCGCGGACGTGGAGCCCGGTCCCGGGCCCGAAGACGCAGGCGGCAAACCTACCCGTGCCGGGTCCGCCCACGAAACCCGTACTGCACAGGTCGTCTCCTCCAACACGTCGCCGCCCAGGCTGAGCACCTCCGGTTCGTCGGCCCCCCAGCGCCGCAGTGCGGGCGCCGCAGCCGTGATCTCCTCGCGGACCGACGAGCCCTTCATCGCGATCAGGGCACCCCTCGGCGCGACCAGCGGCATCGACCAGTCGAGTAGGCGGCTCCAATGGGGCCACCGCGCGAGAGGTCACCACGTCGAACCGCTCGGTGCCGTGCAGCGAGTCGGCCCGCCCCCGGTGCACTCGCACACGGGTCAGCCCGAGCTTGGTCGACGACCTCGGCCAGGAATGTGGTCCTGCGCAGCAGCGGCTCGACGAGGTCATCGTGAGGTCCGGCCGGGCGATCGCCAGGACGAGACCAGGCAGCCCGGCCCCGGACCCGACGTCGCAGACGGGCGCCTCGGCGGGCAGGACGCGGGCCAGCACGGCGCAGTTCAGGAGGTGCCGGTCCCACAGGCGAGACACCTCACGGGGACCGATCAGCCCGCGCAGCACGCCGTCGGAGGCCAGCAGCGCGCCGTACTCCTCGATCAGCGGAAGCTGGTCGGACGAGAACACCCTCCGTGCCACCGCAGGTGTGGGTGGCAGGGAGGGCGATTCGAGACAGCCCCCGAGGGGGCCTTCCTCAATCCAGCGGTCTCCCCTGTTTCACGTGAAACGCGGTCGGTCACGCCATCACGCGGGCAGCACCACGACGTAGCGTCGCGGCTCGACGCCCTCGGACTCCGAGGTCAGGCCCGCGGCGGCCACGGCGTCGTGCACGACCTTGCGCTCGAACGACGTCATCGGCTCCAGCTCGGCCCGCTCGCCCGACTCCTTGACCTCGGCGATCGAGCTTCTCGGCCAGCGTCACCAGGCCTCGCGGCGGGCGGCTCGGTGGCCGACGACATCCAGCATCAGCCGCGAACGCTCGCCGGTCTCGCGGTAGACGGCCAGCCTGGTGAGCTCCTGCAGTGCGTCGAGGACCTCGCCGTTGCGGCCCACGAGCTGGCTCAGGTCGGCGCCGACGATGGAGACCGACGCCCGGTCGCCCTCGACGTCCATGTCGAGGTCGCCGTCGAGGTCGGCGATGTCGAGGAACTCCTCGAGGTAGTCGGCCGCGATGTCTCCCTCCTGCTCGAGACGCTCCACCTTGGAGGGTCGCGACGCGCTGTCGGAGTCCACGGCCTCGTCGGTCTCCGGCACCTCATCGGTCTCGGTGACGTCGTTCTGGGTCTCGCTCACGGTCTCACTCACGGTTGTCTCCTGCTTCGGGTGTGGCGTACGGCGGCACGGCGCGCGTACTGAGGTCAGGACTTCTTGCGCTGGGAACGGGTCTGGCGCTTGGGCTGCTGGCGCTGGGCGGCGCGGCGCTGCCTGCTCGGCCCTGGCCGCCTCGGCCGCGTCGATCTCGGCCTGGTCCACCTCGGCGTCGGGCTTGAGCCCCTTCTTCGCGGCCTTGGCCTTGTCGCGCTCCTGCTTGGCCTTGAAGGCCTCGGTGTTCGGGCGCGGGGTTGTTGCGGATCACGTAGAACTGCTGGCCCATGGTCCACAGGTTGGAGGTGGTCCAGTAGAAGAGCACGCCGACCGGGAAGGCGATGCCGCCGACCGCGAAGACGACGGGCAGCACGTAGAGGAGCAGCTTCTGCTGCTGGGCGTAGGGCCCGGTGAGCGCGTCCGCCGGCATGTTCTTGCTCATCAGCTGTCGCTGGGTGAGGAAGGTCGTGGCCGTCATCGACAGGACCAGGACCGCGGCAAGGATGCGGACGCCCACCAGGTCCGTCGAGAGGAAGGTGTCGGAGATCTTGGCGCCGAGGAAGATGGCGTCGCCGAACTGCTCGTTCAGCTTCACGGTCATCAGCCCGCGCTCGGTGCCCGGGTTCTTGGCCGCCTGATCGATCAACCGGAACAGCGCCAGGAAGATCGGCATCTGCAAGATGATCGGCAGGCACGAGGCGAACGGGTTGGTGCCCGTGTCCTTGTAGAGCGCCATCGTCTCCTGGGCCAGCTTCTCGCGGTCGTGACCGTACTTCTTCTGCAGCTCCTTGACCTTCGGCTGGATCAGCTGCATGTTGCGGCTCGACTTGATCTGCTTGACGAACAGCGGGATCAGCAGGATCCGGATCACCAGCGTCAGGCAGATGATCGAGAGCACCCAGGCCACGCCGCTCTCGGGACCGAACGCCCCGCGCCCATACCTTGTGGAAGCCGACGAGGATCGCCGAGATCACGTAGTACAGCGGGGCCATGATGAAGCCGCCGATGTCTTGGAAGAAGTCCAACAAGTTGCTCAGGCTCCTAGGAGTCAGCCGGTCTTGCCCGGGCGGGCCGAAACTGGTGGGACGGGGTCGTAGCCGCCGGCGGCCCACGGATGGCACCGAGCCAACCGGCGCGCAGCGAGCCACGTTCCCCTGATGCTGCCATGTGCCGTCACGGCGTCGAGCGCGTAGGCCGAGCAGGACGGGTGATAGCGACAGACCTGGCCGTACAGCGGGCTGATCAGCGCGCGGTAGGCCCGAAGGAAACCGATCAGGAGGTACCTCATCCGCGCCCTGTCACTGGTGCCGTCACCCGTTGCAGGCAACGAACGAGGTCGGCACGCAGTTCCGCTGCCGACGCCGTCCCGGCGGCCGGCAGCGCCCTGACCACGAGCACACGCCGAGCCGCGGGAGCGCGCGAGCTGCTCCCCGCAGAGGTGGCGAAGTCGGCGCTTCACGCGGTTGCGAGTGACGGCGTTCCCGACGGCCTTGCTCACGACGAACCCGATCTGCAGCGGCGTCGCTGCCGACTCTGCGGGTACGTCGAGGTGCACGGCCACGGCGCCCGCCCCGGCGCGACGCCCGCTGCGGGCGGTGCGCCGGAACGACTCACTGTCGGTGAGCCGGTGCCGGACGGGCAGCACGACGCGAACCCCGCGGGTCGCCGTGACGACCGTCAGACCGCCAGGCTCTTGCGGCCCTTGCGACGGCGGGTCGAGAGGATCGCCCGGCCCGCGCGGGTGCGCATGCGCAGGCGGAAACCGTGAACCTTGTGGCGGCGACGGTTGTTCGGCTGGTACGTACGCTTGCTCACGAGTAACTCTCCGTTGGATCGGGTCTTCTGGAACGTCCACCCGGGCGGGACGCGGTAACCAGTTCGGCTGGCACCGCCCACCCACGCACCGAAGGATCAGGCCCGGAATCAGGCCTTGCGATCAAGCGTCGTGGACATGCGGCACCGGTCGACACCGGGTGGAGCCTCGAGGACGGACCTGAGGTGACCGGCCAACGGTACGCGAGCGCGGAGAGCAGGGTCAAACCGCCGCGGTCGCAACCTGTGGATGACGGGTTGCCGGGGGGCGCCGCAGGTTGTTACGTTGCCCGTCACCGAGGTTCCCCCGAACCCGGACACGTCGTTCCCGTCGCTGTCGTGACCCCCGTCACTCCTGTCCCGGAAACCGCTCCTGACCTGCACGAACGCGCAAGCTCAGGGTGTCCGCCACGGCCTCGGCCACCGCAGTACGACGAAGCACGAGCCACATGCACAACCTGTGCATAAAGTTGTGGACTCCAGATCGGTCCCGGGCACTCCCCACGCGGCCGCGACGTGACGAAGAGGGCAATACCTGTGGCAGACGATCCTGGCACCCACGACCCGTCCGGCGACCGGCCGGCAGACCCCAGGATCCCGGGCCCGAGGGCCGAGGCACGGTCCGAGCAGAGCCTCGACACGATCTGGCGAGCGGTCGTCGACGACCTCCAGCCGCATCAGCGCGCCTGGCTCCGGGCCAGCGAGCCGGTCACGCTGCACGAGAACACCGCCATCATCGCGGTGCCCAACGACTTCACCCGGACCCAGCTCGAGGGTCGGCTGCGTGGCCAGGTCGAGGACGCGCTGAGCGAGGGCTTCGGCCGGGAGATCCGGCTTGCCGTCACGGTGAACGCCGCGCTCGACGACGGCACCCTGATGCCGCAGGCGACCCCGCCTGCCGATGAGTCGACAGGTCGAGAAAGTGATATGTCGACAAAGAGTTGGAACGCTCCGGTGCTCGACCTGCCCATGCCGGGAGACGACCAGGACCGGGCTCGGCCCAGCGTCGCCGAGTCGCGGCTGAACCCGAAGTACACCTTCGAGACGTTCGTCATCGGCTCGTCCAACCGATTCCCCCACGCCGCGGCGGTCGCGGTGGCCGAGGCGCCCGGCAAGGCCTACAACCCGTTGCTGGTCTACGGCGACTCAGGACTCGGCAAGACCCACCTCCTGCATGCGATCGGCCACTACGTGCGCAGCCTCTACAGCGGTGCGAAGGTCCGGTACGTCTCCAGCGAGGAGTTCACCAACGAGTTCATCAACGCCATCCGCGACGACCGCCAGGACCGGTTCAAGCGGCGCTACCGCGACGTCGACGTGCTGCTCATCGACGACATCCAGTTCCTCGAGGGCAAGACGCAGACCCAGGAAGAGTTCTTCCACACGTTCAACACGCTCCACAACGCGAACAAGCAGATCGTGCTGACCTCCGACCGGCCGCCCAAGTCGCTCGAGGCCCTCGAGGACCGGCTGCGCAACCGCTTCGAATGGGGCCTGATCACCGACGTCCAGGCCCCCGACCTGGAGACCCGCATCGCGATCTTGCGCAAGAAGGCGGCGATGGACCGGCTCACCGCGCCGCCCGACGTGCTGGAGTTCATCGCGTCGAAGATCCAGACCAACATCCGCGAGCTCGAGGGCGCGCTGATCCGGGTCACCGCGTTCGCCAACCTCAACCGCCAGGAGGTCGACATGACCCTGGCCGAGATCGTGCTGAAGGACCTGATCCCCGACGGCGGTGAGCCCGAGATCACCGCCGCGCTGATCGTGGCCCAGACCGCGGCGTACTTCGGGGTCTCGCTCGAGGACCTCACCGGCCCGAGCCGCGGCCGGCACCTGGTGCTGGCCCGGCAGATCTCCATGTATCTGTGCCGCGAGCTCACCAGCATGTCGCTGCCGCAGATCGGCAAGGAGTTCGGCCGCGACCACACGACCGTGATGTACGCCAACGGCAAGATCAAGGAGCTCCTCGCCGAGCGCCGGGCCGTCTTCAACCAGGTCAGTGAGCTCACCAACCGGATCAAGATGCAGGCCCGCCAGGCCTGAGCCCCGATCCACGACCCTGTGGACGACCTGTGGTTCGACCCGGTGCGCCGTCCACATGCCCTGTGCACGACCAGCGGCGCGGCCGCCGGTCATCGTCGCGAGTGCACACGCGACCGCAGGGGTGCACATACCGTCCACAGCCGAGTGAGCAGCACGAACCGGCAGCTGACCTGCGAGGACACGGGTTATCCACAGTTTCCACAGACGCTATGACTCCTACGGACCTATCCATCTCCGGACGACCCGTCAACATCCAATCCGGCCCCGCCCTGTGCACAACGCTCCGACGTGCGAGCGCCCGGCGGATGGGAAGTCGACGGGGCCCGGTGCGCTGCGCCTGCCCGCATGGCAGGATTCACACCCCATACCCAGGAGGACCCCACCGTGAAGTTCCGCGTCGAACGCGACGTCTTCGCCGATGCCGTCGCATGGGCCGCCCGCAGTCTTCCCGTGCGACCCAGCGCCCCCGTCCTCGCCGGCCTCCTCATCGAGGCCAGTGACGGTGGCCTGGTCCTGTCGTCCTTCGACTACGAGACCTCCGCCCGGGCCACGGTCAGGGCCGACGTCTCCGATGAGGGCACCTGCCTGGTCAGCGGCCGGCTGCTCGCCGACATCTGCCGCAGCCTGCCGGCCAAGCCGATCGAGGTGTCGCTCACCGGCGCCAAGGTCGAGCTGACCTGTGGGGCGGGCCGGTTCAGCCTCCAGACCATGCCCGTGGAGGACTACCCGACCCTGCCGGCGATGCCCTCGGCCAGTGGCACGGTCAACAGCACCGACTTCGCCCACGCCGTCTCCCAGGCGGTCACCGCTGCCGGCCGCGACGACATGCTGCCCGTGCTGACCGGCGTCCGCATCGAGATCGAGGGCGACACCATGTCCTTGCTCGCCACCGACCGCTTCCGCCTCTCGCACCGTGAGCTCGGCTGGAATCCACAGGAGACCGACGCGTCGATGGCAGCGCTCGTGCCGGCGAAGGTGCTCGGCGACACCGCCAAGTCGCTCACCGGGGGCGAGGTCACCATCTCGCTCGCGGCCGGCGGCACCGGCGAGGGCATCATCGGGTTCGAGTACGGCGACGAGGCGAGCGGCACCCGACGTACGACCACGCGGCTGCTCGACGGCGAGTTCCCCAAGGTCAGGTCGCTGTTCCCCAGCGAGCACCTCACGGTGGCGAAGGTCAACAAGCAGGAGCTCATCGACACCGTCAAGCGCGTCGCACTGGTGGCCGAGCGCAACTCGGCCGTGCAGCTGAAGTTCGGCGACGGCGAGCTGGTGCTCGACTCGAGCTCCGGTGACGAGGCCCAGGCCACCGAGGCGATCGGCGCCGAGATCAACGGTGACGACATCATGACCGGCTTCAACCCGCAGTATCTCCTCGACGGGCTCACCGCCCTCGACGGCGAGATGGTCGACCTGGCCTTCACCCAGGCCAACAAGCCGGTCGTCATCTCGGCGACCGATGCTGCGGACGCCGACTCGAAGGGGCGCGGGGCCGGATTCCGCTACCTGCTGATGCCTCGTCGCCTGCTGTCATGAAAGCCACCGCGGCGTAGCCTCGCCTCGGCGTACTGATCACGGGAGGGAACCTGATGCACATCGGTCTCGTCGGGCTCGGCAAGATGGGCGGCAACATGCGCACCCGCCTGCGCGACGGCGGGCACACGGTCGTCGGCTTCGATCGCAACCCCGACGTCTCCGACACCGAGTCGCTCGAGGCCATGGTCGAGGCGTTGCCGTCGCCCAAGGTCGTCTGGGTGATGGTGCCGGCCGGCGACCCGACCCGCGAGACCGTGGTCGCCCTGGGCGATCTGCTGGGCGAGGGCGATCTCGTCGTCGACGGCGGCAACTCCCGCTGGACCGACGACCAGGCCAACGCCGAGATGCTGGCCGACAAGGGCATCGGCTTCGTCGACTGCGGTGTCTCCGGTGGGGTCTGGGGTCTGAAGAACGGCTATGCCCTGATGTACGGCGGCTCCGACGACGACGTCGCGAAGGTGCAGCCGGCCTTCGACGCGCTCAAGCCGGAGGGCGAGTTCGGCGCCGTGCACGCGGGCAAGAAGCCGGGCGCCGGGCACTTCTCGAAGATGGTCCACAACGGCATCGAGTACGCCATGATGCAGAGCTACGCCGAGGGCTGGGAGCTGCTCGAGAAGGTCGACCTGGTCGACAACGTGACCGAGGTCTTCCGGTCGTGGCGCGAGGGCACCGTGATCCGCTCGTGGCTGCTCGACCTGCTGGTCGCCTCCCTCGACGACGACCCGGGGCTGGAGTCGATCGCGGGCTACGCCGAGGACTCCGGCGAGGGCCGGTGGACCGTCGAGGCGGCCATCGACAACGCCGTACCCGTGCCGGCCCTGACGGCCGCGCTGTTCGCCCGCTTCGTGTCGCGCCAGGACGACAGCCCGTCGATGAAGGCGATCGCGGCGATGCGCAACCAGTTCGGCGGGCACGCGGTCCGGACCGGGCCGCCGCCGGGCGGTGACGTCGACACCGACACCGGCTCCAGCCCGAAGAGCTAGCTTGCACGTCGCCCGGCTCTCCCTGCACGACTTCCGCTCCTATCCGCAGCTGGATCTCGAGCTGGACGCCGGAGCCACGGCGTTCATCGGCCGCAACGGGCAGGGCAAGACCAACCTGGTCGAGGCCATCGACTACCTCTCGCGGCTCGGGTCGCACCGTGTCGCGAGCGACGCGCCACTCGTGCGGGCCGGCGCCGAGCAGGCGCTGGTGCGGGCAGCGGTCGTCCGCGACGGCCGCGAGGCGATCATCGAGGTCGAGCTCAACCCCGGGCGGGCCAACCGAGCGCGCATCAACCGCTCGCAGGTGCCGCGACCGCGCGAGATCCTCGGCCTCGTCCGCACCGTCATCTTCTCGCCCGACGACCTGACGCTGGTGAAGGGCGATCCGTCCGACCGCCGGCGGTTCCTCGACGACCTGCTCATCTTGCGTACGCCGCGGCTCGCCGGCGTCCGCGCCGACTACGACCGGATCCTCAAGCAGCGCAACTCGCTGCTGAAGACAGCCGGCCATGCCCGGCGCGGGTCGTCCTCGCAGGAGTCGGCGCTCTCCACACTGGGAGTGTGGGACTCACACCTCGCGGAGACGGGTGCCGAGCTGCTCGAGGAGCGCCTCGCCTTGGTCGAGGGGCTGCGTCCGTACGTCGGCAAGGCCTACGAGGCAGTGGCGCGCGGGGCCTCGCGCGACGACGCACACCTGGCCTACAAGCCGTCGTTCGACCTCGAGGGCGCGACCCGGCGCGACGACCTGAGGACGGCGCTGCTGGCGGAGGTCGAGCGCCGTCGCGACGACGAGCTGGTGCGCGGCATCTCGCTGGTCGGTCCGCATCGCGACGAGCTGACGCTGACGCTCGGCGACCTGCCGGTGAAGGGCTACGCGTCGCACGGGGAGTCGTGGTCGTTCGCGCTCGCCCTCAAGCTCGCGTCGTACGACCTGTTGCGTGCCGACGGCGATGACCCGATCCTGATCCTGGACGACGTGTTCGCCGAGCTCGACACCGAACGCCGCCAGCAGCTGGCCGAGCTCGTCGCCGGTGCCGAGCAGGTGCTGGTCACGGCCGCCGTCGCGGCCGACGTGCCCGAGGGGCTGGCGGGCACCCGGTTCGTGGTGGCGGGAGGGGAGGTGCGCCGGGATGGGTGACGAGCCGACCTCGCCCCCGGAGCAGCCGCCGCACGACGACGGCGGGCTCGACTACGCGCGCGCCGCCGCCCGGGCCGCGTCCAGGGCACCGGGGGGCACGCCGGCCCGGCGTCGCGGCGGCCCGCCGAGCGACGCCGACAAGCGACGTACCCGCCGCACGGGCAGCGGCGGCTCCGGTGCCCACCCCGACGACCGCGACCCGCAGCTCATCGAGGGCCTGGTCGAACGCATGGTCGCGTCGCACGGCTGGGAGGTCGACCTGCGGGTGCAGCAGGTGTTCGGCCGGTGGGCCGAGATCGTCGGCGCGGAGGTGGCCGACCACTGCAAGCCCGAGACCCTCGTCGACGGCAAGCTGGTGGTGCGCACCGACGCGACCGCCTGGGCCACCCAGCTGAGGCTGATGGCGCCGACACTCGTACGCCGCCTCAACGAGGACCTCGGCCACGGCACCGTCACCGTCATCGACGTGCTCGGGCCGCACCTGCCGAGCTGGAAGCGCGGCATCCGGTCGGTGCGCGACGGGCGCGGGCCGCGGGACACCTACGGCTGAGCCCGAAACGTGTCCGGCTCGCGGCTGCCGGACGAGACTCCAACGATGGTCGCCACCGCACGGACCGAGCACGCGAGCCCCAGGCTCGTGCGTGCCACCGCGATCGGGATCGGCGTGCTCATCGCCATCGTGCTGGGGTTCGTGGCGATCCGGGTCACCGTCGACTGGCCGCACATCCTGGCCGGGTCCGCCACCGATGACGACTTCGCCGTGCGGTACGTCGACCACCCGTGGCGCGCGTACCTGCACATCGCGCCCGGGGTGGTCTACCTGCTGGGCGCGCCGTTGCAGCTGAGCCGGCGGTTCCGGACCCGGCACTACGACACGCACCGCCGGCTCGGCCGGGTGCTGCTCACCTGCGCCCTGCTCAGCGGGTTCTGCGCGCTGCTCTTCGGGGTGCCGTACGCGTGGGGCGGTGCCCCTGAATCGGTGGCGACGGTGGTGTTCGGCGCCTGGTTCATCTCCTGCCTGGTGCTCGCGTTCCGAGCGATCAAGCGACAGGACGTGTCGCAGCACCGGCGGTGGATGATCCGGGCGTTCGCGGTCGGGGTCGGCATCGGCACGATCCGCATCTGGGTGGGCATCTTCGAGGGCGTCGAGCAGGCGGCGTCCGGTGGCACGACTCCGGCCAGCCCCGAGCGGACGGCGTTCGGCATCGCCTTCTGGCTCGCCTTCACGATGCACGTGGCGATCGGCGAGTGGTGGCTGCGTCGTACCCCCGACCTCGAGGGGTGAGCCGGCCCTCCGTGGGGGCTGGCTGCCGATCTGCGGGCCTCGTCGGCGTATGGGGAGTCATCCGGGCCCCTGATCGGGCCGAGAATCACCCTTCCCGGGCCGCTGAGGGGCCGATTTGTGCACAGATCCCCCCAAACTGTGGATGGGTGCGTGGATTCTGGGTGCCTGGCCGGTAATATGAGCGTTGGGTCGCAGGCCTTCCGGTGGTTCCGGATGAGCAGCGGCCCTTGTCATGTCGAGAGGTCCCTCGGGGCCCCCGGAAGAAGGCCTGCCGTGACCGCTGAGCTGCCCGAAGAGAAGCCGACGATGAGGTCGAACGCACCCGACGAAGGGGTGGCCTACGACGCGTCGGCGATCCAGGTGCTGGAGGGCCTCGAGGCGGTCCGCAAGCGGCCCGGCATGTACATCGGCTCCACCGGCGAGCGCGGCCTGCACCACCTGGTGTGGGAGATCATCGACAACGCGGTCGACGAGTCGCTCGCCGGTTTCTGCACGCGCATCGAGTTGACCCTCACCGCCGACGGGGGGGTGCGTGTGATCGACAACGGCCGCGGCATCCCCACCGACACCGCGCCCGGCCAGGACATGCCGGCCGTCACGATGGCGCTGACGATGCTGCACGCCGGCGGCAAGTTCGGCGGCGGTGGCTACAAGGTGTCCGGTGGTCTCCACGGCGTCGGCGTCTCGGTCGTCAACGCGCTGAGCACACGGTTGATCGTCGAGGTCAAGAACCGCGGCCACCTGTGGCGCCAGAGCTTCCAGCTCGGCGTGCCCGAGACCGAGCTCGAGCAGATCCGCCCGCTCGAGGACGGCGAGGAGACCGGCACCACCGTCACCTACTGGGCCTCCGAGGACATCTTCGAGACCACCACCTACTCCCTCGAGACGATCACCACGCGGATCCGCGAGTACGCCTTCCTCAACAAGGGCCTCGAGATCGTCGTACGCGACGAGCGGCCGCAGGCAGACGACATCGCCGACGCGGTCCACGACGGCACCATCGACAACGCCATCGACACCGCCGGTCACGACGCGATCCAGAAGGCCGACGAGGGTGGGCTCGTCCAGGTATTCAAGTACGACCGCGGCCTGGTCGACTACGTCGAGCACCTCAACCGCCGCAAGACGGTGGCCAACCCGACGGTCATCAACTTCGAGGCCGAGACGGCCGCCGACCCGGCCACCGGCAACCAGCACATGAGCCTCGAGCTCGCGATGCAGTGGAACACCACGTTCAGCGAGTCGGTGCACACCTTCGCCAACACCATCAACACCCACGAGGGCGGCACCCACGAGGAGGGGTTCCGGGCGGCGCTGACCTCACTGGTCAACCACTGGGGCGAGGAGTGGGGGCTGATCAAGAAGCGCGAGGACCGTGTCTCCGGTGACGACATCCGCGAGGGCCTGACCGCGATCATCTCGATCAAGCTCGGCGAGCCGCAGTTCGAGGGCCAGACCAAGACCAAGCTCGGCAACACCGAGGCCAAGGGCTTCACCCAGAAGATCGTCAACGACCAGCTCGGTGCCTGGCTGGAGCAGAACCCCGCCGAGGGACGCGACATCGTGCGCAAGTCGCAGGCTGCTGCGCAGGCGCGCATCGCCGCCCGCAAGGCGCGCGACCTGGCCCGCTCCCGCAAGGGCCTGCTGGGCGGCGGCGGCCTGCCGGGCAAGCTGAGCGACTGCCAGTCGACCAACCCGGCCGAGTGCGAGGTCTTCATCGTCGAGGGCGACTCGGCCGGCGGCTCGGCCCGTCAGGGCCGCGACCCGCGCATCCAGGCGATCCTGCCGATCCGCGGCAAGATCCTCAACGTCGAGAAGGCGCGCCTCGACAAGGTGCTGGCCAACACCGAGGTCCAGGCGATCATCTCCGCGCTCGGCACCGGCATCCACGAGGAGTTCAGCCTCGACAAGCTGCGCTACCACAAGGTGGTGCTGATGGCCGACGCCGACGTCGACGGCCACCACATCAACACCCTCCTGCTGACGCTGCTGTTCCGCTTCATGAAGCCGCTGATCGAGCACGGCTACGTCTACATGGCCCAGCCCCCTCTCTACCGGCTGCGCTGGAACAAGCCGCACGAGCACGAGTTCGTCTACTCCGACTCCGAGCGCAACGCCCTCCAGGCCGACGGCCTCGCCAGCGGCAAGAAGCTGCCCAAGGAGAACCCGGTCCAGCGCTACAAGGGCCTCGGCGAGATGAACGCCAAGGAGCTGTGGGAGACCACGATGAACCCCGACCAGCGGCTGCTGCTGCAGGTCACCCTCGAGGACGCCGCGCAGGCCGACGAGATCTTCTCGATCCTGATGGGCGAGGACGTCGAGCAGCGGCGCTCGTTCATCCAGCGCAACGCCAAGGACGTCCGATTCCTCGACATCTGATGGCGCTGCGCGTTCGAGGCTCGTCGCTGACGCTCCTCGCACCTCGACCAGCGCCGAATACGGGTGTATCCGAGAATCTAAGAAACCGACTAGAGAGTCGAAGAGAGCAGCAGAATGACTGAGCAGACCGGCAACCTCATCGGGGATGGCGACGGCGGCAGCGGTCGGATCCAGGAGATCGACCTCCAGGAGTCGATGAAGCGCTCCTACATCGACTACGCGATGGCCGTCATCGTCGGCCGCGCGCTGCCCGACGTACGCGACGGGCTCAAGCCGGTGCACCGCCGCGTGCTGTACGCCATGTGGGACGGCGGCTACCGCCCCGACCGCGGGTTCTCGAAGTGCTCGCGCGTCGTCGGCGACGTGATGGGCCAGTACCACCCGCACGGCGACACCGCGATCTACGACACCCTGGTCCGGCTGGCACAGCCGTGGGTGATGCGCGCGCCGCTGATCAACGGGCAGGGCAACTTCGGCTCGCCGGGCAACGACGCGGCTGCTGCGATGCGTTACACCGAGTGCCGGATGGCACCGCTCGCCATGGAGATGGTGCGCGACATCGACGAGGACACCGTCGACTTCCAGCCCAACTACGACGGCCGCTCGCAGGAGCCGATCGTGCTGCCGTCGCGCTACCCCAACCTGCTCGTCAACGGCTCGGCCGGCATCGCGGTCGGCATGGCCACCAGCATCCCGCCGCACAACCTGCTCGAGGTCGCGGCCGGCGCGACGTGGGCGCTCGAGCACCCGGACGCCTCGCGCGAGGAGCTGCAGGACGCGCTCATCGAGCGCATCAAGGGCCCCGACTTCCCCAACGGCGCGCTGATCGTGGGCCACGAGGGCATCGAGCAGACCTACCGCACCGGTCGTGGATCGGTCACCCAGCGCGCGGTGATCGAGGTCGACGAGGACGCCAAGGGACGCACCTGCCTGGTCGTCACCGAGCTGCCCTACATGGTCAACCCCGACAACCTCGCGCTGAAGATCGCCGAGCTCGCCGACTCCGGCAAGGTGCAGGGCATCGCCGACGTCCGCGACGACACCTCCGACCGCACCGGCCAGCGACTCGTCGTGGTACTCAAGCGCGACGCCGTCGCCCGGGTCGTGCTCAACAACCTGCTCAAGCACACCGAGCTGCAGACCAACTTCAGCGCCAACATGCTGGCCCTGGTCGACGGCGTGCCGCGCACGCTGACGATCGACCAGTTCATCAGCAACTGGGTCAACCACCAGATCGACGTCATCCGACGGCGTACGGCGCACCGGCTGCGCAAGGCCGAGGAGCGCGCCCACGTGCTGCGCGGCCTGGCGAAGGCCCTCGACATGCTCGACGAGGTCATCGCGCTGATCCGGCGCTCGCCCGACGTCTCCGAGGCCCGCACCGGCCTCATGGAGCTGCTCGACATCGACGAGCTCCAGGCCACCGCGATCCTCGACATGCAGCTGCGCCAGCTCGCCGCCCTGCAGCGCCAGAAGATCATCGACGACCTGGCCGAGATCGAGCTGCGCATCGCCGACCTGCGCGACATCCTCGAGAGCGACGAGCGCCAGCGCCAGATCGTGTCCGACGAGCTGGCCGAGATCGTCGACAGGTACGGCAACGAGCGGCGTAGCCAGATCATCGCGGCCGACGGCGACCTCTCGATGGAGGACCTGATCCCCGACGAGGAGCTCGTCGTCTCCATCACCCGTGGCGGCTACGCCAAGCGCACGCGCGCCGACCAGTACCGCACCCAGAAGCGCGGCGGCAAGGGCGTGCGCGGCGCGACCCTGCGCGGCGACGACGTCGTCGAGCACTTCATCGCGACGTCCAACCACCACTGGCTGCTGTTCTTCACCACGCAGGGCCGGGTCTACCGCACCAAGGCCTACAACCTGCCCGAGGCGTCGCGCGACGCGAAGGGCGGTCACGTCGCCGGCCTGCTGAGCTTCCAGCCCGACGAGAACATCGCGCAGGTGCTGGCGATCCGCGACTACGAGCAGGCGCCGTACCTCGTGCTCGCGACCCGCAACGGGCTGGTGAAGAAGACGCGACTGGGCGACTACAACAGCCCGCGCCAGGCCGGCGTCATCGCGATCAACTTCCGCGAGGACGACGACGAGCTGATCGGTGCCGAGCTGGTCAACGCCGACGACGACATCCTGCTCGTCTCCCGCAAGGGACAGGCGATCCGCTTCCGCGCCGACGACAGCCAGCTGCGGCCGATGGGCCGGGCGACGTCCGGTGTCGCCGGCATGAAGTTCCGCGCGGCCGACTCGCTGCTGTCGATGTCGGTGATCCGCGCCGAGCAGGTCGCGGCCGAGGAGGCCGCCGAGTCCGCCGGCGAGTCCGTCGAGGAGAGCGAGGTGCAGGAGCAGTACGTCTTCACGATGACCGACGGCGGCTTCGCCAAGCGGTCGCGCATCTCCGACTACCGGCTCCAGTCGCGTGGTGGCATCGGCATCAAGGCGATGTCGCTGGCCAACGAGGACCGTGGCGGCCTGGTCGGCGCGTTCATCGTCGTCGAGGGTGACGAGATCCTGTCGATCACCAACGCCGGCCAGGTCGTGCGCAGCCCGATCAACGCGAACTTCCGGCCCACCGGTCGCTCGACGATGGGCGTGAAGTTCGTGTCGCCCAAGAACGGCGACGCCGTGGCCGTCGTGGCTCGCTCGGTCGAGGCGAGGGACGAGGAGGAGGCCGGCGAGGTCGGGGCCGACTCTGCCGACTCGGTTGTCGAGGAGACATCGGCTACCGTCGAAGGTGCGACAATCGACAACGAGCCCGAGGCGGAGACCGACGACCCGGGCGAAGCTCCCGGTGAGGCGCCGGGTGAGAGTGAGTCCTGATGAGCGAGCGCACCGTCGACCCGGCGACCGGCAGGCGTGGCAACGCCGCTGCCGGTGACCCGACCGGCGACACAGCGGTGCGCCCCGCCCTGAAGGACCGGATCGCGGGCGCCTTGTCCGTGGCCGCCACCGAGCACCGCAACAACGCCAACCCGGAGTCGGCGCCGCGGCGTACCGGCAAGAAGCAACCGCGCCGCGCGCGCCTCCGCCTCAGCCGGATCGACCCGTGGTCGGTGATGAAGGCGTCGTTCCTGCTCTCCATCGCCTTCGGCGTGGTGACGTTCGTGGCGGTGTTCATGATCTGGTCGGTGCTCGGCGCCGCCGGCGTCTGGGACTCCATCAACTCCACCGTCGCCAGCGTCATCGAGGGCGACCAGCCCAGCGACTTCGACGTCACCAACTACGTCGGCATGTCGCGGGTGCTCGGCTTCACCCTGCTCCTGGCCGTCATCGACGTGATCCTGCTGACCGCCATCGCGACCCTGGGTGCGTTCCTCTACAACATGGCCGCCGCCCTCCTCGGGGGCGTGGAAGTGACGCTGTCGGAGGACTAGGTCGCTGGTTCTCGTGGTGATCCCCGGCCAGCCGGGTATCACGACGGCCAGGCCGCCGAGAAGCACCCGAAACACGTGTTCGGAGGTGCTTCTCAGCACTCCGGACACGACGTCGTACGGCGTGCGGCCCGGCCGTTTTGTCGCCGTCTCCAGGCGTGGGGTAGCCTTCCCGAGCACTCGCCGTGAGGTCACTCGACGGTCGTGCGGCGGGCCTATAGCTCAGACGGTTAGAGCGCTTCCCTGATAAGGAAGAGGTCACAGGTTCAAGTCCTGTTAGGCCCACTCCCATCCTCGCCGGGACTCACGGAGGAACACCATGAAGAAGGTTCTGCTCGTCCTGCTGGCCGCCGTCGGCGTCGCGTTCGCGAAGAAGAAGATGGAAGAGAGCCGCAACGAGCAGGCACTCTGGGCCGAGGCCACCGACAACGTCGACAAGTCCTGACGCTCTCCCGTCGCAGCACCACTCGGGCAACACCCCGGGGCCTTGGCGCAATTGGTAGCGCACCTGCTTTGCAAGCAGGGGGTTAGGGGTTCGAGTCCCCTAGGCTCCACCACCTCGACGTCGCGATGCGCGCGCCGTCGCCGTCGGCCGGGACCCATCACACGTCACGGGATGCGGACCCATGCCGCCTTGCTCGGGGTGCCATGGGCATCGAGGGCGAACAGCAGCCAGGGGCCGGGGATCGTCGTGCCGCGGTCGGCCGGGATCGTCACCTGGTAGGCGTTCGACCCCGATGGCGTCGCCGGCAGGGGGACACGGCGCTGGTCGGAGTTGACCGAGTGGGTCGACGTGCCGACGCGGACCAGTGCGAACGACGTCACCGGCTTGTCGGTCGTGACGGTGAGGGTGGTGCCGGCAGCCACCTGGGCCGGGACGCCTCCGGTGATGGAGGGTCGCCGGCGGAGGGTGCCGTCGGCGCGGAGGAGGTACGGCGGCGTCAGGACCTCGACGTCGGGGTGGTTGGTCGCGCAGTCCCAGCAGAGCCCGCCACCTCCGGCCATGACCCGGCCGTCGGCGAGGAGCAGCGAGAACGAGTGATAGGTGCGTGGGATCGCCTCCGTGGCCAGCTGCGTGAACGCACCGGTGGATGGCTCCCACAGCTCTGCGGCGCGGACCGCCAGGTCGTCGGTGAAGGGCATGGCCCGCTGCTGGCCGCCTGTCACGACCACCGACCCGTCGGGCAGGACGACACTGTTCGCAAAGGTGCGTGGAGCAGCCATGTCACCCACGCGATCCACCTCGACCGGCTCTCCGAACCCGCCCGTGAGATCGAGGGTGTACGCCCTGGGCGTCGCGTCGAGGTGCTCGTCCTGGTAGTTCCGCGCGCCGCCGAGGGTCACGACCTTGCCGTCGTCGTACATCACGGCGTTGCCGTTCATCATCACCGGCGCGTCGGCACGGACGCCCGCGCTCGTCGTGCTGCCGTTGCCGGCCGTGCCGAACCAGTTCATCTGGGTGCTCGGGCCGGCGTGGAAGACGCCACCCCCGGACGTGGCGAACAGGAACGCGTGGTTGTCCTGGCGGGACCAGCCCTGCCAGTCGGGCGTGAGGATGGAATCGGCCGTCACCCCGGGGAGCCGACGCCACGACGTCCCGGTGGCATCCATCACCTCCCCGTCCTTGTCGGACTGCCCCCCGCTCCACGAGCCACCCACCGTGAACACACCACCGTCGGAGAGGGTCACCGAGGTCTGGTAGCCACGCGCCTGCGCCATCTGCGGGCCCCTGCTGAAGGTGTCGGTGCGGGGGTCGTAGATCGTGGTGTTGGACTGGCCCGAACCGCCGGTGATCACGACGCGCCCGTCGGCCAGGATCGAGAGGCCGGTGCAGAACATCTCGTGCCCGGTCACCGCGACCTCGCGCTGGCCGGCGTGGGTGCCGCTGCCGACGTCGAGGATCGAGATCTGGGTCTTGCCGCCGTTGGTCGAGTCGGTCGTGAACCCCGTCGCGCTCACGCCCGCAAACGTCAGCACCTTGTCGTTCGGCAGCAGGACGGCCGTCGCCGGGACGATCGGCAGGCCGATCGGGTTACTCCAGACGCCCGGGTGGAAGCCCGGCGGCGTCTCCTCGGAGGGCGGCGGGTCGGTGGCTGGGGGTGGAGTCGGAGGCTCGGGTGGTGGAGGTGGGGAGGTGGGCGGGTAGCCCCGCGGCATGCCGAGCAGGTCGATCTCGGCCGCACTGGTCACCCGTTCGCGGTTGCCGGCCCCGGACATGGCGCTGAGCCGGACCCGGCCGGCGACGACGGGAGCGAACGTCGCCGTCTTGGTGCGGGCGGTGTCGGCCCACCGCCCGTGGGTGACCCGCTGCCAGGTTCGCCCGTCGAGGCTGACGTTTACGGCGTAGCGTCCGATCCGCCCGAGTGGCCTGCGGCCGGGGGTGTAGCGCAGCGCCGAGACGGTGGCCGCGCGGTGGAGGTCGATCGTGAGCCGGTGCAGCCGGAGGGTGTCGCCGCGACCGGTGCCCGGGCGCGGTTCGGCGGGGCGCCACGCCGTGCCCGCGCGGCCGTCGAGCACCTTCATCGCCCGCCTGGTGGCCGCGACCCGCGCGCGCCGGCCCGGCCGCGCTGGAGCCGAGCTGGCCGTCCATCCGGACCGGTCCAGGGTCGGCGCGGTGGGGACGTACGCCGCCGCCGGCACCGCCACCATCGGCATCGAGCCATGGCCGTCCGGGTGCTGCGCGTGGTGCGGGCCGCGATCCGGGCCGTGATCCGGGCCGTGGTGCGGCGCGTCGGACGGCACGTCGGACGGCAACGCGACGGCGCCCGCGAGTGTCAGCGCGACCACCATGACCAGGCCCATCGGCCCCATGACGCATCGTCTGAGCGCACCCCACATTGCGACCCCCCGTGTTGGGTGGTGCGCACGCTACGTGCGGTCGCGCGCCGGCTTCATCCCCAATTCACGGGACTGTCGAGCGCCCACCCGACCGGAGCCGGTGACCCGCGACGTACGAACCGCCCTTGAAGAACCCTGGGTGCAGGGTGTCGGATCAGCGTCGAGGCGTTCGTAGCAGGGGTGAGAGGCGGCCCGGTCGGGCCCGCCGCAACCGAAGGAGACAGCGATGACGCAGTACCTGATGTCGGTCTACGGACCGGCCGAGATGGGCGAGCACGGCAATTATCCCTCCGAGCAGGCGATGAACGAGTCGATGGCCGAGACCGGCGCGTTCAACGACCGCCTGAGGGACGAGGGCTACTTCGTCTTCGCGGACGGGCTGGGATCCGCGACCCACGCGACGGTCGTCGACGGGCAGGGCGCCGAGCCGGTGTTCACCGACGGCCCCTACCTGGAGTCGAAGGAGTACATCGCCGGCTTCTGGATCATCGAGGCTCCCGACCTCGACGTGGCCCTGAAGCTGGGCGCCGAGGCGTCGAGGGCCTGCCGCGGCAAGGTCGAGGTCCGACCCTTCGAGAGCGTGTGACGGACGTCGACGACGCGATCACCCGGGTACACCGCGAGGAATGGGCCCGGGTGGTGGCCACGCTGACCAGGCGCCTGGGCGACCTGGACGTCGCCGAGGAGATGGCGGCCGAGGCGTTCGCGATCGCCGTCGAGCGCTGGCCCGGGGACGGCGTACCCCCAACCCGGGGGCCTGGATCACCACCACCGCGAACCGGCGCGCCATCGACCGGCTGCGCCGGGAGTCGCGTCGCG
Source organism: uncultured Actinomycetota bacterium (assembly GCA_963825755.1). Lineage (GTDB taxonomy): Bacteria > Actinomycetota > Actinomycetes > Propionibacteriales > Nocardioidaceae > Nocardioides. The sequence goes on from CAWGUS010000009.1 coordinate 121,144, forward strand.
ACGACAAGCACAAGGAGGCGCGGATGCTGTACGACGACACTCCGCCCGAGCCCCTGGGCGCGATCGACGACGACCGACTCCGGCTGATCTTCACGTGCTGCCACCCGGCTCTGGCGATGGAGGCCAGGATCGCGCTGACCCTGCGCCTGGTCGGCGGCCTGACCGTGGCCGAGATCGCCCGCGCCTTCCTGGTGCAGGAGGCCACCATGGGCCAGCGGATCACCCGCGCGAAGGGCAAGATCAAGGCGGCCAGGATCCCCTACCGGGTCCCGGCCTCCGAGGATCTGCCCGCCCGCGTATCCGGCGTCCTGGCGGTCCTCTTCCTGGTGTTCAACGAGGGCTACCTCACCTCGGACCCCGAGCAGGAGCCGGTGCGCAGCGACCTCACCCTGGAGGCGATCCGGCTGACCCGGCTGGTGCACGCCCTGATGCCCTACGACGGGGAGGTGGCCGGCCTGCTGGCGCTGATGCTGCTCACGGAGGCGCGTCGGGTCGCCCGCGTCTCGGCGACCGGTGAGCTGGTCACGCTGGAGGAACAGGACCGCGGCGCCTGGGACGGCGCAGCTGATCGCCGAGGGGCGGGAGCTGGTCTGCGGCGCCTTGCTGCCGTCTCCGCAGGAGAGGGCCGCCCGGCCGCTACCAGATCCTGGCCGCCATCAACGCGGTGCACACCTCCGCGCCGGACGTGCGCGACACCGACTGGGAGCAGGTGGTCGCCCTCTACGACCAGCTGGCCCGCATCGACCCGTCACCGATCGTCGCGCTCAACCGGGCGGTCGCCCTCGCCGAGCTCGACGGGCCGGAGGTGGCGTTGGCGCTGGTAGACAGGTTGGACCTCGAGGGCTACCACGCCTTCCACGCCACCCGCGCCGAGCTGCTGCGCCGACTCGGTCGATCAGAGGAGGCCCGCGCGGCGTACGGCGAGGCCATCGAGCTGGCCGGCAACTCCGCCGAGGTCGCGCACCTCACCCGCCGGCGCGACCAGCTCGGGCAGCGCTGAGACGCGGTCCGGGTGCCTTGGTTTCGAGACGGGCCTGGCGGCCCTCCTCAACCAGCGGTGCGGGCTGGCGGCCCTCCTCGATCAGCGGTGCAGGCTGGTGGCCGTCCTCGATCAGCGGTGCGGCCTGGTGGCCGTCCTCGACCAGCGGTGCGGCCTGGTGGCCGTCCTCGATCAGCGGTGCGGGCTGGTGGCCGTCCTCGATCGGCGGTGCGGGCTGGTGGCCGTCCTCGATCAGCGGTGCGGCCTGGTGGCCGTCCTCGATCAGCGGTGCGGCCTGGCGGCCCCCTTCGACCAGCGGTTAGAACAGCGAGCGGGGGTTCACCCACGCCAGCCAGCGACGCCACCAGGCGACGGGCTCGGCGACGGAGCGGCGTACGACGGTGAGTTGGTCCCAGTAGGCGGAGGCCTCGGCGTCACCGGGTTCGTGCTCGCCGAAGATGCGCGCGTCCGCGCCGACCGCGACCGCGGGGTCGACGCCCAGGGCGGCTGCCTGGGCGGGGCGCGTCGTACGCAGGGGCACGTCGAGGCCCAGGTCGCGGGCCCGGTCGACGAGCTCCTGCCACGCGCCGGCGAAGCGCAGCGAGGGGCGGGCGGCCCGGCGGCGGCGCAGGCGCCGCCACCACTTCGCGACGAGTACGGCGCCGACGAGCACCACGGGCAGCAGCACCAGCGGCCAGCGGGGGAGCGGGGCGTCGGCTCGGTCACCGCCATCGTCGCGCGCCTCGTCGTCGCGCGGCCGGTCCTGCTCGGCGCGGTCCTCGTCGTCGCGGTCGACGTCGCGAGGCACCCCGAACTTCGGCGGAGGGGGGTTGCTGCGCGGTGGCGGCCGCGTGGGCGTGAAGGACTCGGTGGGGACGAGTGCGCCACCGGCCGTCGGCGGTACGGACCTCGATCCACGCGTGCACGTCGCGGCCGTAGACCTGACCGGTGCCGGGCAGCACCGCGCCGACGACGACGCGCGCCGGGATGCGCAGGCGCGCGGCGACCAGCGCCATCAGCGCGGCGTACTGCTCGTCGTTGCCGACCATCCGCGGGGCGTAGACGAAGCCCTTGCCGAGCCGCTCGGTCGACTGGCCGGCGAGGAAGACCTGACCGTCCGGCTCGAGCCCGTCGGAGTAGTAGCCCTCCGTGCGCAGCACCTTCGCGGCCTGCATCAGCGCCTGCATCGGGAACCCGGCGCCTCGCGTCCAGACCAGGATCGGGCCACCGAAGTACTCCGCCTCCTCGAACGCCGTCGGCTCGACCAGCGGGGACGGGAAGGTCTCGAGGGAGAAGCGGTCCTTCGGGATCCGGGTGTCGTACTCGAGCTGGTCGCGGGCGGTGAGGTCGCTGGTCATCAGCGCCGACGACGAGGCGAGGTTGACCCGCATCTCGTCGAGTCGGCTCTCCCCGGAGCGGGTCAGGCCGGCGTCGATCGACTGCGGTGCGCCGACGAGCGGCACCCACGGGCTGTCCCAGTCGCGGGTGACGCGCAGCGAGACATAGGCCCTCTTGCCCCTCGCCGGGTTCTCGAAGTGGTCGGAGATGTGCAGGTAGCGGTCGTCGTAGCGCGACGGGTCGGTGCCGTTGCCGGCGTACCAGTGCCGGCCGTCGTACCGATCGAGGGTCGCGAAGCGCACCCGACTCCCCGTCGGCGCCCCGCGCAGCGTCATCAGCAGCGTGTCGTGCAGGTTGTTGGCCGCGCCGGGCTGGTCGGTGAACCGGCGGAAGTCGTCGAGCGGGGTCGGCACCGACGCCGCGTCGTAGGCTCCGATCCGGTTGCGCAGCAGCAGCCGGTCGGCGGGGTCCCCGGCATCGCCGGTCAGCGTGTACGCCGTCCCGGCAGCAAGCGCGAGGACGACCGTGGCCGGCACCCAGCGCTCGAGCCGGCGCCCCCACGAACCGGCCGGGGGCCGGGGATGCGCGGCGATCCGGCGGCCGCGCAGCGCGACCCAGAGGAGGGCGACGACGGCGAACGCGGCGGCGTACGGGAGAGACGTGACGCCCTGCCGCCCGAGCACGAGCACGACCACGAACGCGACAACGAGGGGCAGCACCGGAACCACGACCCGGCGGGTGTGCAGGGCGATGCCGCCGGCCAGGCCGCTGCCCAGCAGCGCGACGGCGTACGGCGGGAGCAGCAGGGTGCCGTCGCCGGCGACGCTCGGGTGCGTGCCGGCCAGGTCGGCCCAGCACGAGACGGTGGCGGTGATGGAGTCGCCGATGAACGTGACCCCCGGCGGCGCCTGGGTGGCGACGACGCCGGCGGTGAGCAGGTAGACCCCCAGCAGCACGGGCACGTGGATCCACATGGACAGCTGGCGGGTGCCGGTGAAGACGGACAGGCTCAGCCCGATGACCAGGCCGACCAGAGCGACCACGATCCAGCTGTAGGAGTCGTAGGTCGAGTCCCACGCGGCCAGCGCGCAAGCGGTCAGCGCCGCCGCCAGCGCGATGTCGAGGGCCGGCCGGGTGTCGGTCATCGGCCGAACCTCGCCAGCCCGTCGAGCATGGCCGGGAGGTCCGCCAGGGCTGTCAGCGTGAAGCCGGCCAGGTCACCGATCCCGACACGGACGTCGCCGTCGGGGCGGTCGACGGAGACGGCGATCGTGCGCACCCCGGCCGGGAACTCCCGGGCGGCGCGCACCAGCGCCTCGTCGGCGCGGGACCCCCCGGCCCGGCCGGTGACCAGCACGAGCAACGACGTGTCGGGAGCGAGCGTCATCGCCTGGCGGGCGGCAGCGAGCAGGCCGAGGTCGCCGAGATCGGCACGACAGCAGGCGTCCAGCAGCACCCCGGGCTCGCCGAAGGCCTGGTGCACGCCGCAGACCAGCGCCGTCTCGTAGTCGTCGATGCCGGCCTGCACGATGAGGGACGCGGCTGCCTGGAGGGCGAGCTCGAAGTCGTCGGGGTGGACGTATGCCGTGCGGTCGTCGTCGACCACCACGCAGGCGTGGCTGCGGCGGGTGTCGTGGTACTGCCGCACCAGCAGCTCGCCCGCCCGCGCCGACGACCGCCAGTGCACGTGCCGCAGGTCGTCGCCGCGGACGTACTCACGCAGCGCGTGGAACGCGAGGTCGGTCATCGACGTCTGGTCGCTGGGCACGCCCTCGAGGTCGTGCAGCCCGCCCGGCGGCAGCGAGTGCAGGCCGACGATCCGCGGCCGCACGTAGAACTCCACCGGGTCGGCCCACCTCTGCTCGCGCCGGAGCAGCCCGAGCGGGTCGGTGCGCGTGCCCCACACCGGACCGATGTCGACGACACCCCGGCGCTCGGTGGGTACCTCGAACTCCTCGACCGCCGGCCGGTCGCGCCGCAGCAGGGGCAGCCGGAGGTGGGTCTGCCGGTGCTCGACCGGGATCCGGACGGTCGGGTGCAGCAGGGGCGCCGGCAGCTGGTTGGTCACCTCGAGACGCGCCCGGCCCCGGCCGCCCGCGGTCGTGTGCCGCGGCCGCACGCCCAACCGGGCCTCGACCCGGGTCGGCAGCAGCGCGAACGGTACGGCGATCGCCAGGGCGATCACGCCGGTGAGCCCGACCAGCCGCAGCTCGCCGAGGCCGGTCGCCTGCGCGACGACCAGCGCCAGCGCGGACAGGATCGCCACGGCCCACCCCGCGGGGGTGACGATCCGCACGGCCCTCATGGGAGGCCCGGTCAGGCCCGGTCGACCGGCGGCGCGACGGCGGCCAGCAGGTCCGTGATGACGTCGTCGACGCCGACGCCGCTGAACGTGGCCTGCGGGTCGAGCAGCAGCCGGTGGCACAGCACCGGATGGGCCAGCGTCGTGACGTCCGCAGGCGTGACCTCGGAACGGCCGGTGGAGGCGGCCCAGGTCTTCGCGACCCGGATGAACGCGAGGGCGCCGCGGGCAGACAGTCCCATCCGCACGTGCGGCCGCTCACGGGAGGCCTCGGCGAGCTGACGGACGTAGCGGACGATGGCGCGGTCGACGTACACGTCATCGGCGAGCGCGCTCATCTCGCGCACCAGGTCGCCCGTGGTGACGGGCGTCACCAGCGCCGCGCGGTCGCGGATGTTGGAGCCGAGCAGCAGCTCCTCGGTGGAGTCGGCGTCGGGGTAGCCGACACTGGTCTTCATCAGGAACCGGTCGAGCTGTGCTTCGGGCAGCCGATACGTTCCGGCCTGCTCTATAGGGTTTTGCGTCGCGATGACCATGAATGGACGGGGTACGTCGTGGGCGACGCCGTCGACCGTGACGTGACCCTCCTCCATGACCTCGAGCAGTGCGGCCTGCGTCTTGGGGGAGGCCCGGTTGATCTCGTCGGCGAGCACGATGTCGTGGAAGATCGGCCCGCGGTGGAACTCGAACGTGCCCTTGTGCTGGTCGTAGACCGTGACGCCGGTGACGTCGGTGGGGAGCAGGTCGGGCGTGAACTGGATCCGCGCGTGCGTGCCCTCGATCGTGTTGGAGAGCGCCCGCGCCAGCATCGTCTTGCCGGTGCCGGGCAGATCCTCGAGCAGCAGGTGGCCCTCGGACAGCAGGCAGGTCAGCGACAGCCGCACCACGTGGTCCTTGCCGAGCACCGCCTTGCCGATGTTGGCGACCATCAGGTCGAAGGCGTCACGGAAGCGCTCGGCCTGCGCGGTGTCGATCGTCACGGGTCCCCCTGGTGTGGATGCGCACCGAAGACTACGGCTCGGGACGGGAACCCGGCAGCGGTGCCGCAGGCGGCGGAGCCGACCGGGCTCTGAGACCGCGTCGTTAGGCTTCCCGCGTGACCACGCCGCGCCTGCTTCGCCCCAGCGCGCTCGGCGTCCACCTCCTCGCCCTCGTGTGCATCGGGGCCGCCGTGGGGCTGGGGCTCTGGCAGCTCGGTGCATGGCAGGCCCAGCGCGACGCCGAGGCCAGCGACCTGACCCGCTCGGCACCGATGGCGCTGACCGACGCGATGGGTCCCGACGACCCGTTCCCCGGCAACCGGGTCGGGCAGCCGGTGACTGTCGACGGGAGCTGGGTGCCGGACGGCACGGTCTACGTCGAGGGACGCGAGCACGACGGTCGCGACGGCTTCTGGGCGGTCACCCCGCTCGCAGTCGCCGGGCAGGGCGACGCGGCCCTGCTCGTGGTGCGCGGCTGGGCGGCCACCGTCGCCGAGGCGGGCGAGCCGCCCACGGGTGACGCGCAGGTGACCGCGTGGCTGCAGCCCCCCGACGGCACCGGCCAGCGCGACACCGACCCGGGCGACGACGTACTCCCGCAGCTGCGGATCGCCGATGCGATCCAGCACGTCGACCAGGACCTGTACGGCGCCTACGCGGTCGTCGACCCGCAGGCCTCGCAGTCCAACGCCGGCAACGAAGCACTCGACCCGGCCGACCTCGCGCAGCTGCCGAAGGCGAGCCGGTTCACAGCCCTGCGCAACCTGCTCTACGCGATCGAGTGGTGGTTCTTCGGCGCGTTCGCCGCGTTCATCTGGTGGCGCTGGACGCGCGACGACGCCGCCCTGGCCGAGCGGAGTGCGGACGAGTCGGTAGTTTGACGGGGTGCGCAAGCTCTTCACGTCCTACCGCGTCCTGGCCCTCGTCGTCGGCGTCCTCCTCGTCGCCCTGGCCGTCGGCATGGTGCTCAAGTACGCCCTGACCGAGGGCGGCGACCTCCAGACGTTCGGCGACGAACTCACCGGCGTCGTGGCACTGATCCACGGCTGGATCTACATCGTCTACGTCGTGGTGGCCTTCTTCCTCTCGCGTCGGGCCGGCTGGTCGCTGGGCTACCTCGCCGTCATGCTGCTCGCCGGACTGATCCCGGTGATGATCTTCTGGGTCGAGAAGAGCGTGGCCGCGCGCCTGCGCGCCGAGCACCCCGAGCTCCGGCCACCGGCACGAGTCACCGGGTGACCACGGCGTTCGTGCTGGGCGGCGGTGGCGTGCTCGGCGCCGTCGAGGTGGGCATGCTGCGCGCCCTGCTCGAACGCCAGATCACCCCCGACCTCGTCCTCGGCACCAGCGTCGGTGCCCTCAACGGAGCGATGGTCGCGCGCGACCCCACGCTCGGCGTGATCGAACGGCTCACCGAGCTGTGGCACGACACCGCCCGCTCCCGTGACGTGTACGGCGACCGGCCGCTGCGCACGGTCCGCCGGGTCATCTCGACGGGCACCCACGCCTACTCCGCCCAGCCGCTGAGCCGCCGGTTGCGCGAGGAGTTCGGCGACCTCACCTTCGAGGAGCTGCCGGTGCGGTTCCAGGTGTGCGCGGCCAGCATCGAGCGCGCCGCCGAGCACTGGTTCTCCACCGGCCCGGTGGTCGACGCGGTGGTCGCGAGCGCCGCCGTACCCGGACTGCTGCCGCCGGCGCAGGTCACCACCGAGCACGGGATCGAGCACTTCCTCGACGGCGGCATCGTCAACTCCATCCCGGTCGGCCGGGCGGCGCAGCTGGGCGCCACGCGGATCTTCGTGCTGCAGGTCGGCCGCATCGACCGGCCGCTGACCCCGCCGAGCCGGCCGTGGGAGGTGGCGCGCGTGAGCTTCGAGATCGCCCGGCGGCACCGCTTCGCCCGCGAGATGGCCGAGCTGCCCGAGGGCGTCGTCGCGCACGTCCTGCCGACCGCCGGCACCTCGGCCCGCGACGACTCGCTGCGGGCGTACCGCGACTTCGACTCCATCCTGCGGCGCATCGACGCGACGTACGACGCGGGCGTCGACTACCTGGCCGGGCTCGAATGATCTGGGCGGTCCGGCGGCTGCTCGTCGCGCCCGCCCTCATCGGCGCCACGGTGCTGATCTGGATCACGTTCCCGCTGTGGCTGATCCTGGCGGCGGCGCTGTCTCCGATCGTCGCGAAGGTGCTGCCCGGCAAGTGGCGGGCGCTGCGCGTCGGCTGGGTGGCGATCCTCTACCTGACGTGCGAGTCGCTGCTGCTGGCGGTGCTGTTCGGGCTGTGGCTGGCGAGCGGGTTCGGCTGGAGGATCCGGTCGCCGTACTTCGCCGGCATCCACTACGAGCTGGTCGAGGGCGTGCTCGTGGTGTTCTTCCGGGAGGCGCGGCGGGTGCTGCGACTCTCGATCCACACCGACGGGCCGGCGCCCGACCAGCACCCCGACAAGCCGATCCTGGTGTGCTGCCGGCACGCGGGGCCGGGCGACTCGTTCACGCTGATGTACGCGCTGATGCACTGGTACGGCCGCGAGCCCCGCGTCGTGCTGAAGGACACGCTGGCCTGGGACCCGGCCATCGACGTGCTGCTGCGGCGCATCCCGGCGCGCTTCATCTCGCCCAACCCGCGTCAGGGCGAGGACATCGAGTCGCAGATCGCGGCGCTGGCGTCACAGCTCGACAGCAACGACGCGTTCGTGATCTTCCCCGAGGGGGGCAACTTCACCCCGCAACGCCGCGAGCGGGCCATCGCCAAGCTGCGCAAGCTCGGCCTGGAGCGGATGGCGCAGCGGGCCGAGGAGATGATCCACGTGCTCGCGCCCCGTCCCGGCGGGTTCCTGGCCGCGCTCGACGCGGCCCCCGAGGCCGACGTGGTGATGGTCGCGCACACCGGCCTCGACCACCTGCTGACCGTCGGCGACGTCTGGCGCGAGGTGCCGCTCGACAAGCGGCTCGTCATGCGCTGGTGGGAGGTGCCGCGCGAGGAGATCCCCGCCGGCCGCGAGGAGCGGATCGAGTGGCTCTTCGAGTGGTGGGCCAGGATCGACCTCTGGATAGCAGAGAACCGGCCGGAGGATCTCTCCTCCAGCCGGTCCTGAGCTTCTCCGCTGGTCGAGGAAGGCGCCCTGGCGCCAGTTTTCGAAACCAGCTCTGGCGGCTACTTCTTGGCGTCGTCCGCCGGCACGTCGTCCACGTCGATGATCGTCGCCGGGTCGTCGGGCGTGGTCGCCTCGTGCGGCTCCTCGGCGGCGTCGGCGACGGCCTCGCCGGGGGTCCCGCCGGCGCCGTCGTCACTCGAGCCCGCGTGCGCCCCACCAGGCGCCGCGGCCGGCGTGGCCGGTGCGGGCGCGGGCGTCGGGGTGTACGACGACTGCCAGCTGTCCTCGGTCTGGCCGCGCAGCTTGTTGAAGACGAAGCCGCCCAGGGCCAGGAGGCCACCGAACAGCAAAAACTTCTTCAGCCTGCCGCCCTTGGGCTCGGGCTCCTCGCCGCGCAGGGTCGCGACCCGGGCGGCCGCGGCGTCACGGCCGGCTGCTGCCTTCTCCGCGGCCAGCGCGGCGACGATGGGGGCCTTCTCGGCGGCGTACGCCGCACCCGTGGAGGCCTTGTCGGTGGAGTAGGCGGCCGCCTCGGCTGCCTTCTCGGACGCGACCTGGCGCCCCTGGGCGATCAGGGGTGCGGCCTTGGCCTGCGCGTCACGCGCCGACTCCTTGCCGGACTCGAGAGCCGACTCGAGGGCCGACTCGATCTGGGGCAGGACCGACTCGGCGAACTCCGAGGCCCGATCCATCAGTGTCTGCTTGCGGCGCAGTCGCATGTGGCCAACCTTTCTACGGTGGACCTCCATCTCACCATGTCGGGCCAACCGGTGCTACCGCCAGTCCGGTGAACGGCTCGGCCGGGCGGCGTACTCCTTGGCGCTCGTGGGAGGATCACCAGCGCACATCACCGTCGACTCGAGAGGCAGCCATGGCTGACCAGCAGGCCACCCTGAAGACCAACCTGGGTGACATCGTCATCAACCTGTTCCCCAACCACGCTCCCGAGACCGTGGCGAACTTCGTCGGCCTGGCCGAGGGCACCAAGGACTACAAGGACGACGCCGGCCGCAGCGGCGAGCGCTACTACGACGGTCTCGGCTTCCACCGGGTCATCGACGGCTTCATGATCCAGGGCGGCTGCCCGCTCGGCACCGGCACCGGCGGCCCGGGCTACACGTTCAAGGACGAGCCGCACCCCGAGCTGGTCTTCGACAAGCCCTACCTGCTCGCGATGGCCAACGCCGGCCCGTCGACCAACGGCTCGCAGTTCTTCATCACCCTCGGGCCCACGCCGCACCTGAACCGCAAGCACACCATCTTCGGCGAGGTGGCCGACCAGTCGTCGCGCGATGTGGTCGACGCGATCGGCAAGGTCCGGACCGGCGCGATGGACCGCCCCGCCGAGCCCGTCGTCATGGAGTCCGTCGAGATCACCGGCGCCTGAGCGTCCCGTGAACCTCGTCTGACGTGAGCGAGCCGACCGCCCCGACGGGGGTGCCGACGTGTTACCGGCACCCCGGTCGGGAGACCTACATCTCCTGCCAGCGCTGCGGCAAGCCGATCTGCCCCGACTGCATGCGCGACGCGGCGGTGGGCTACCAGTGCCCCGGCTGCGTGGCCGAAGGCGCGAATTCGACGCGGTCCGGCCTCGCGGCGTACGGCGGCAAGCGGTCGGGTGACCCGACGCTCACCTCGAAGGTCCTGATCGGCATCAACGCGGCCGTGTGGGCTCTGATCCTCGCCACGGGCGGCTCGACGTCGTGGATCGGTGCCCGGCTGGCCCTGATGCCGCGGGGTCGGTGCGTCAACGAGGAGCTCACGATGTACGCGCCCAGCGTCGGTGACGCGGCGACCTGTGCGACCGGGACCGGCACCGTCTGGATCCGCGGCGTCTCCGATGGCGCCTTCTGGCAGCTGCTCAGCAGTGCATTCATGCACGAGCAGGTCTGGCACATCGGCTTCAACATGCTGGCCCTGTGGGTGCTCGGCCCGCAGCTCGAGGCCGCGCTCGGCCGCACCCGCTTCCTCGCGCTGTACCTGCTCTCGGCGCTGGCCGGGTCGACCCTCGTCTACCTGCTGTCGTCGCCGGGGAGCTCGACGCTCGGCGCGTCCGGTGCCGTCTTCGGCCTGATGGGCGGCCTGCTCGTGCTGGCGTTCAAGGTGCGCGGCAACGTCTCCCAGATCCTGATGTGGATCGGCATCAACGTCGCGATCACCGTCGTCGGCCGCGGCTTCATCTCGTGGCAGGGCCATCTTGGCGGCCTCGTCGGCGGCGTGCTGATCGCTGCGATCATCGTCTACGCGCCCCGCGGCCGACGCGTCGCCGTCCAGGTGACCGGGCTCGCCGCCCTCGCCGCCGTGCTCGTGGCCCTGATCGTGGCCCGCACCCTCGCCCTGTCCTGACGGAGGCCGGCACAAGTGCGGGCTGGCCGAAGGGACTCGTCAACAGCTGTGCACACAGCTGGGGATAACTACATGCGTGTAGTTCTGCACAGCCTCATCCCCAGCTGTGTACGACGCCCCGGAATGCCGACGACCCGCCCGGCTGGAGCCGGGCGGGTCGGGAGCGTGGCTGGGGGGAGGGCTACTCCCAGCGGGTGGCGAAGGTGAAGCCGACGGCCATGAAGGCGATGCCGACGAGCAGGTTGTACTGGCCGAGGTCGTTGAAGACCGGCACCTTGGCCAGCGACTCGGGCTCGCTGATGACGTAGAACGTGCAGATCCAGATCAGGCCGACGACGAAGCAGCCGAGCATGCCGACGACGACACCGCGGCCGCGGCCGAGGGGGGTGGCGGGGTGCGCGGAGACGGCGAGGCCGAGCAGGAGCAGGCCGAAGCCGATCGCGTAGTTCCAGTCCTCGAGGTCGGCCACGAAGGCCGGGCCGCCCGGCTTGGGCGCCGGCACGGTGGCAGGATCGACCCGCACGGCCACGTAGTAGTAGACGAGCCAGGCGATGCCCAGCGCGACCAGCAGCAGCGCGACGATGAAGCGCGGCGTGACCAGGGGACCCCCGGTCGGGTCGACGAACCTGCTGCTGGACGGGGTCGGCTTGGCCACCGGTGGATCCTCACTGCTATCTGTCGGGGACGACGGGTCGGATGCGACGGGCGCGCGCGTACGCCGCGCCCACCGGGGGGTTAGCGTAGTCGCCATGCCGCACGGTTCCCACGCACGCCCCGGCGAGCGCCCGTCGCGGTCGCCCCGGCAGCGGCTGTGGCAGGTCGGCACTCCGCTGGTGTTCCTGCTCAGCGGGGCCCTGTTCGTGGTCAGCGCAGAGAACAGCGACGGCACCGACCTGCGGCCCGGGCGCTACACCGACATGGCGTCGGTGGTGCGCGCCGAGCGCGACGAGGCCACCCAGCTGACCGACCGGGTGGCCACCCTCACCGACGACATCGAGAAGCTCAGCTCCGGCCTCGGCGACCGGGCGGTGAACCGCTACCAGCGCGAGATCGACACCCTCCAGGACCCCGCCGGCCTGACCCCGCACGCCGGCCCCGGCGTCACCGTCACCCTCACCGACGCACCGCAGGAGCTCGTCGAGACCGCGGGCGAGAACAAGAACTTCCTCGTCGTGCACCAGCAGGACATCCAGGCCGTGGTCAACGCGCTGTGGCGCGGCGGCGCGAGCGCCGTGACGGTCCAGGGCCAGCGCATCATCTCGACGACCGGCATCAAGTGCACCGGCAACACCGTGACCCTGCAGGGCGTGCCCTACTCGCCGCCGTACGTCATCACCGGCATCGGCGACCAGGGCGACCTGCTCACCTCGATCGACACCGACGAGTACATCGCGCGCTACCGCCGCGACGCCGCCGACCCCAGCATCGCGGTCGGCTGGGGTCTGGAGCTGCCCGCCGAGGCCGTCGCGCCGGCGTACGACGGCCTGCTCGGCCTGAGCTTCGCGGAGCCCCTCACCAAGAACGGCTAGGCCGGCGGCGGCTCCGTCGGCGGTGTCGTGGGCGGGACGGTCGGCGGGACCGTCGGCGGCACCGTGGGCGGGGTGGTCGGCGGCGCGGTCGGGGGGACGTACGTCGACACGAAGATCGTCACGGTGGTGCCCTCGGGGGCCTCCCGCGACTCCGGGATCTGGCGGACGACGGTGCCGGCGGGCTCGGTGGTCTCGGCGGTGGGCACGACCTCGACCTCGAACTTCGCCTCGGTGAGCAGCTTCTCGGCCCTGGCCTGCTTCATCCCGACGACGTCGGGGATCGTCTCCGGTCCGTCGGACCAGGTGATGGTGACGGTCGTGCCCTCGGCCACGCTCTGACCGGCGGGCGGGGTCACCTCGATGACCTGGTCCTGGGGCTCGTCGGACTCGGTCTCGACCAGCTTGACCTTGAGGTTGCGCGCGCGCAGGTCGTCGCGGGCCTGCCCCTTCGGCAGCCCGACCACGAAGGGCACCTCGACCTCCGGCTTGCCGGTGGAGACGACGAACCCGATGGTCGACCCGGCCTCGACGTAGACATCGCGGTTGGGGTCCTGCCGGATCACGGTGTCGACGGGGTCGTCCGGCGACGGCTCGTAGTCGATGCGGCCGACGGAGAAGCCGGCCTGCCCGATCTCCGTGCGGGCCTCGGCCTCGGTCAGGCCGAGCAGGTTCGGCACCTGCTCCTCGGTGCTGGGATCCTCGAACATCCGCGGCAGCAGGAAGGCCGCAGCCGCGATCAGGGCGATCGCGAGCAGCCCGAGCAGCACGATCAGGGCGGTGCGCCCGCCCCGCCGCTCGCCCGCGACGGGCTGCCGGCCGGTGGGCGGCCCGGCCGGCGGCTGCTGGCCGGTGGCCTGTGGTACGACGACCGTGGGGGGCGCTGCGACCGGCGCCGGCACGACCTTCGGCGCCTGGACCGGGCTGCCGGCCAGGTAGCGCTCGATGTCGGCGCGCATCGCGGCCGCGCTCTGGTAGCGGTCCTCGACGCGCTTGGCCAGCGCCTTCATCACGATCGCGTCGATCTCGGGCGCGAGCTCGGAGTCGAGGTCGCTCGGGGGTACGGCGGGCTCCCGGACGTGCTGGATCGCCACCGCGACGGGGGAGTCGCCGACGAACGGCGGGCGTCCGGTCAGCAGCTCGTAGAGCAGGCAGCCGGTGGAGTAGACGTCGGAGCGCGAGTCGACGGTCTCGCCGCGGGCCTGCTCGGGGGAGAGGTACTGCGCGGTGCCGACGACCGCCGCCGTCTGGGTCATCGTGTTGGCCGAGTCGGAGATGGCCCGGGCGATCCCGAAGTCCATCACCTTCACGTCGCCGCTGGGCGTGAGCATCACGTTGCCGGGCTTGATGTCGCGGTGGATGATGCCGGCGCGGTGGCTGTAGTCGAGCGCCGACAGCACGCCGCTGGTGATCTCGAGTGCGCGCTCGGGCAGGATCTTGCGGCCCTCACGAAGGATGTCGCGCAGGGTCCGGCCCGCGACGTACTCCATGACGATGTAGGGCTGCGCGACTCCGGTGCCGTCGTCCGACATGTCCTCGCCGGTGTCGTAGACCGAGACCACGGCGGGGTGGTTGAGCGACGCCGACGACTGGGCCTCGCGCCGGAACCTGGCCTGGAACGTCGCGTCGCTGGCCAGGTCGGTGCGCAGCCGCTTGACCGCGACCGTGCGTCCGAGTCGCGAGTCGGTCCCCTTCCGCACCTCGGCCATGCCGCCGCGCCCCAGCAGCTCGCCGAGCTCGTAACGGCCGCCGATCAGGGTCGGCTCCGGCTTGCTCATCGATCACCTTCCGGGCGTTGCTGGGCTGGGGACGGCGACTCCGTGGGTGCGACGGGAGTCGGGGTCTCGCTGGGAGTCGGGGTCGGGGTCGGGGTGGGCGTCGGCGTCGGCGTCTCGCTCGGAGTGGGCGTCTCGCTCGGCGTCGGTGTCTCCGACGGCGTGGGCGTCTCGGTCGGCTCCTCCGGCTCGGCGCCGTAGAAGCTGACCGTCACCGTGTCGCCCTCGACGAGGTCGCCGGACGGCTCCACCGCGGTGACCTCGCCGCGCGCCTCGCCGCCGGGGTTGTCGACCTCGTTGCGCGACACCCGCAGGCCGGCCCGGGTCAGCTCGCGGGCGACATCGTTGATGTTGCGGCCGACGTAGTCGTCGGCGTCGACGGTGATCGTCTCGGGCGTCTCCTCGGTCGGCGACGGTGAGCTGGACTCGCTGGCCGTCTCCGACGGGGCGGTGGGGCCGGGGTCCTCGGACCCGCCGCTCACCAGCTGCCAGACAACGATCGCGGCCACGGTCGCCACCACACCGAGCAGCATCCACGGCCACAGCGGCGCCTTGCCGCGGGTCGCTGCGGGGGCCTGCGTGGTGGCGGTGTGGGCCGGCACGCCGGGCAGCACCTCCGTCATCCCGTCGGCCGGGGTGGGGGTGGGCAACGGCGGCGGGGCCACGATCGCCGTCGCTGCCGTGGCCGGATCCCTCAGCGCGGCCGCGAACTCCGAGCCGTTGGCGTAGCGGTCGGCGGGATCCTTCGACAACGCCCGGCGTACGACGGCGGCTAGGTCGGCGGGCACCGAGCGCGGCAGGTCGGGCACCGGCTGCCGGACGTGTGCGAGCGCGGTGGCGACCGGCGTCTCGCCGTCGAACGGTCGGTGCCCGGCCAGGCACTCGAACGCCACCACGGCCAGCGAGTAGACGTCGGAGGCCGGGCTCGAGGCCTTGCCCTCGGCCTGCTCGGGAGCGAGGTACTGCGGCGTGCCCATCACCTGGCCGGTCTGGGTCAGCGCCATGCCCTCCGCGGCCCTGGCGATGCCGAAGTCGGTGACCTTGATGCGGCGGTCGGGAGTGACGAGCAGGTTGGCCGGCTTGACGTCGCGGTGGACGATGCCGGCCGCATGCGCCGCGCCGAGCGCGTCACCCACCTGGGAGAGCAGGTCGCGCGTGGCGGCGGCGTCGAGCGGCTGGCCGGGCCGGAGCAGGGCCGAGAGCGGCTCGCCGTCGACGAGCTCCATGACGAGGTAGGGCTGGTGGGTGCTCGACCCGTCGCGGGGCGTGGCCTCGCCGAAGTCGTAGACCGCAGCGATGCCGGGGTGGTGCAGCGCGGCGGCATGCTGCGCCTCCACCTCGAAGCGCGCCCGGAACGTCGCGTCGTCGGCGTACTCCGCCTTCAGCAGCTTGATCGCGACGGCGCGGCCGAGCACCGAGTCGGTGCCCTTCCAGACCTCGCCCATGCCGCCGGTGGCGATGCGGGACACGAGCAGGTAGCGGCCGGCGTCGTCGACCGAGGGGGTCTCGCTCACTTGTTCATCACCGCCTCCATCACGGAGCGCGCGATCGGGCCGGCGAGCCGCCCGCCGGCGATCTCACCGCGCTCGATGCCGGCCTCCTGGATCATCACGGCGACGGCGACCTCCGGGTCGTCGGCTGGGGCGAAGGACACGAACCAGGCGTACGGCGGCACGTCGTCGATGCCGCTCTGGGCGGTGCCGGTCTTGCCGGCCACCTTGACGCCCGGGATCGCTGCGGGAGACGCGGTGCCGGTGTCGACGGTGGCGACGAGCAGGTCGGTCAGCTCGCTGGCCGTGGTCGACGAGATGGCCTGCGAGAGCTCGCGCGGCTCGGTCTGGAAGAGCACCTGCAGGTTGGGCGTCTGCTCCTCGTCGACGATGTAGGGCGTCATCACCGAACCGCCGTTGCCGATGCCCGCGGCCACCATCGCCATCTGGAGCGGCGTCGCCGACACCTCGAACTGGCCGATGCCGGACTGCCCGGTCTCCGGCGGGTTCATGTCCTCCGGGAAGTTCGAGGGCACCTGACGCAGGTCGTCGAGGTACTGCGAGTTGAAGCCGAACTTCTCGGCCTGCTCGAGCATGGCGTCGGCCCCGAGCTCGACGGCGAGGGCCGCGAACGTGGTGTTGCAGGAGTTCTCCATGGCCTGCACGAACGGGATCCGGCCCTGACCGCAGGCCCGGCCCTCGTTGTCGATGAGGCCGGTCGGCCCGGTCGTCTGCGGCAGCTGGTAGGTCGCGCCGCCCGGCACCCTGGAGTCGGCGTCGTAGGTGCCGCTCTCGATGGCGGCCGCGGCCGTGACGAGCTTGAACGTCGACCCGGGCGGCAGCCGGAGTGCGGCACCGCGGTTGACCAGTGGATCGGCCTCGTCGGCCTCGAGCTCGTCCGCGGCCTTCGAGACCTCGCCGAAGCGGTGGCTGGCCAGCCGGTTCGGGTCGTACGACGGCACCGAGGCCATCGCCAGGATCTTGCCGGACGACGGGGCGATCGCCACGACGGCACCCTCGACCGGACCGGGCAACCCCGTCAGGCCGTCGTACGCCGCCTGCTGGGCGTCGGGGTCGAGGGTGAGGGTGACGCGGCCGCCCTTGGGCTCGGCGTTGGTGAACATGTCGACGAGGCGGTTGACGAACAGGCGGGAGTCGTCGCCGGAGAGCACGTCGTTCTCGCTGCGCTCGATACCGGTCTGGCTGAAGTAGGAGAAGGAGCCGGTGACGGGCGCGTAGAGCAGCGGGCTGGGGTACCGGCGCTGGAACTTGTACTGGTCGTCGGACGGCACGCTCTCGGCCACCGGCGTCTTGCCGACCAGGATCGGGCCGCGCTCGCGGGAGAACGCCGCCGCGATGACCCGGCGGTTGTTGGGGTCGTCGGCAAGATCGCCGGCGTCGACGTACTGCACGTAGGTCGCGTTGACCATGAGCGCGAGGAACAGGGCCATGCAGAAGATCGAGATCGCGCGGATGGGCTTGTTCATGGTCGTGAGGCCTCCCTCTGCTCGGCCGTCGCGAGCGGCGTCCCGCGGGATGCATCGCAAGGCGCCGGAGTGAGGCGCTGTGGTTCATCCTCGATCGACGGCAACGCCGCGAGGCGCCCGTGGGGCGTCGCGCAGCAGGCCATGGCAGAGGGAGGGGTCACGAGAGCTTCACCACCTGGGTGGCATCGGAGTCGGAGTCGTCGGGCACCGAGAGGTCGGGGGCGGGGCGCCGGGCCTGGTCGGAGATGCGCGACAGCAGGGCGATGATCACCCAGTTGGCCACCAGCGAGGAGCCGCCGTAGGACAGGAACGGCGTGGTCAGGCCGGTCAGCGGGATCAGCTTGGTGACGCCGCCGATGACGACGAAGACCTGGAGCGCGAAGACCCCGCCGAGTCCGAGCGCGACGAGCTTGCCGAAGCCGTCGCGGCAGATGAGGGCGGTGCGCAGGGCCCGTTCGACGATGAGGCCGTAGAGCAGGATCACCGCGAAGACACCGGTGAGGCCGAGCTCCTCGCCGATGGCGCCGATGATGAAGTCGGACTCGGCGTAGGGGATGCGCTCGGGGCTGCCGCCGCCGAAGCCGCGGCCGATCAGGCCGCCCCAGCCCATCCCGAACAGGGCCTCGACGATCTGGTAGCTCCTGGCCCCGTCGGCGTCGGAGTAGTAGTCCATCGGGTTCAGCCACACGTTGACGCGGGTCTGCACGTGGGCGAAGGCGAGGTAGCCGACGTAGGCGCCGACGGCGAACATGCCGGTGCCGATCACCAGCCAGCCGGGCCGCTCGGTGGCGACGTAGAGCATGACGAGGAAGAGGCCGAAGAACAGCAGGGACGAGCCGAGGTCGCGCTGGAAGACGAGTACGCCGAGGCTGACGAGCCACATCACCAGGATCGGTCCGAGGTCGCGGCCACGCGGCAGGTCGACGAAGAGCAGTCGGCGGCCGGCCAGCGCCAGCGCGTCGCGGTGCGGCACGAGGTAGCCCGCGAAAGCCACCACCAGCAGCACCTTGGCGACCTCGCCGGGCTGGAAGCTGAAGGGGCCGAGGCGGATCCAGATGGTGGCGCCGTTGATGGTCGTGCCGAGACCCGGGATCAGGGGCAGCAGGAGCAGCAGGATCGCGATCAGGCCGAACGTGTAGGTGAACC
Source organism: uncultured Actinomycetota bacterium (assembly GCA_963825755.1). Lineage (GTDB taxonomy): Bacteria > Actinomycetota > Actinomycetes > Propionibacteriales > Nocardioidaceae > Nocardioides. The sequence goes on from CAWGUS010000009.1 coordinate 139,610, forward strand.
GCTGGAGCACGCGGTGGTCGCGCAGCAACACGAGGGCCGCGACGAAGAGGATGACGCCGAGGGTCATCCAGGTGAGCTGCTGCTGGGCGAAGTCGTGCTCGCGGCCGGCCGCCTCCCTGGCCAGGTCGAGCCGGTGGATGACCGCGAGGCCCAGGCCGTTGATCGCCGCGACGACCGGCAGCAGCACCGGGTCGGCGTACGGCGCGGTCAGGCGCATCGCGACGTGCGCGCCGAGGATCAGCGCGGTCAGCCAGCCGCCGTAGCCGATCAGGTCCGTGGGCACCGCTCCTTCGACGCCGAGCCCGACGGCGGCGTACGCGCCGATGCCGACTGCCAGCGCGAGGACGAGCAGCAGCAGCTCCGCACCCCGGCGCCGCCGGTGCACGAAGCCCAGAAGGCTCGCTGACTGGGTCATGACCTAGCCGGTGACCTGGGCCAGGTTGTCGACGGTCAGGTGGGCGTCGTCGAGGCTGTCGACCTCCATGCCCTCGCGCACCTGGTTGGCGTCGTAGTCGGACAGCGTGTCGACCGAGAGGTCGGAGGTCTCGTAGGGGCTGGAGAGGTCGAGCCCGGGTACGTCGGTGTTGAGGCCGCGGTAGATCGTCACGACGCCGTCGAACTCGCCGACGTAGAACTGCTGCTGGGTCCAGTGCCAGGCCGACGCGCCGGCCAGCCAGGCGATGCCGACGACCGTGGCGAGCACCAGCACCCGGCGCAGCCAGGCGTAGCGGCCGGGCGCTCGCGGGGCGTAGCGGACCTCCTCCGGGTCGGCGTCGCGGCCGGGGTACGCCGCGTCGCCGGGCCTCTCCGATGCCGGCGCGCCCACGGGCGAGATCTCGCCGGTGTCGCCCGAGCGGTGACCGAGGAAGGCGCCGGCCCGCTGGTCGCCCTGCGGCTTGCGGGGCAGCTCGGCCGCGGCGCCGACGAGCAGCGGCTGGTCGGCGCTGATCGGCTGGTTGACGGGCACCGCCTCGGCCACGACGCAGGTGACGTTGTCGGTGGTGCCGGCCTCCAGGCTGGCGCGCACCAGCTCGACCGCGGCGAAGTCGGGGTTGCCCGAGCCGAGGATCTCGGCCACCCGCTCGTCGGGCAGCACGCCGCAGGCGCCGTCGGAGCACACCAGCACGCGGTCACCGACCTCGAGCGTGACCACGAAGAGGTCGGGCTCCACCTCGCGGATGCCGTCGATCGCCTTGAGGATGAGGTTGCGGTGGGGGTGGGTGCGCGACTCCTCCTCGGTGATGCGGCCCTCGTCGATGAGGCTCTGCACGAACGTGTGGTCGTGCGTGAGCTGCGAGAGCTCGCCACGACGCAGGAGGTAGGCGCGGGAGTCGCCGACGTGGCCCATGCCGAGGCGCTGGCCGTCGAAGAGCGCGATGGTGGCGGTGGTGCTGGTGCCGTTGAGGGCGGGGTCCTCGTCGACCAGCTCGCCGATGCGGTCGTGCGCGCGGTGCAGCGAGCCCGCCACCTGGCCGAGCAGGTCGGCGGCGGGTTCGACGTCGAGCCGGCGGATCACCCCGATCGCGGTGCTGGAGGCGAGGTCTCCGCGCACGGCGCCGCCCACGCCGTCACACACCGCCAGCAGCCACGGTCCGGCATAGCCGGAGTCCTGGTTGTCGCGACGTACGCGACCGACGTCGGAGATGGCGGAGAAGTCGAGGCGCAGCGCGCGCTCTGCCTCGGGTACGACGCCCTCGCGCTCGACCGTGTCGAGGTGCTCGTCGTCGGGGTGGCTGTCGGTGCCGGCGTCGTTGAGGCGACCGAGGTCGAGCGCCATCCGGGTGTCGCGGATGACGGTGTCGTTCTCCGGGTCGGTCCCGCGCTGTGACATGAGCGCCCCTACTTCCGAAGCTCGAGGATCGTCTTGCCGATGCGGATCTGGGTGCCCGGGGACAGGGTCGTGGGCTGCGTGATCCGGACCGAGCCGAGGTAGGTGCCGTTGGTGGAGCCGAGATCCTCGACGAACCACTGGTCGCCGGACGCGGCGACCCGCGCATGCCTGGTGGAGACGTAGTCGTCGTCGAGCCGGATCGCCGCGTCGGTGCCACGGCCGATCAGCAACGGGGCATCCGCCAGCTCGGCGCGGGCACCGGTGTTCTCGCCGTCGACGACGATCAGGTGGGTCGGTGCACCTCGCCGACGACCGCCCTTCGCGGGCTTCGGAGGCTTGCCGGGAGCGGCGCCCCGCGCCGCCTCGGGCACCCGAGCGCCGAACATGTCGGAGCGGATCACCGAGATCGCCGAGAGCACGAAGATCCACAGGATCGCGAGGTAGGCGAGCCGGATCAGGAACAGGGTCAGCTCAGACATCGGCGCCCTCGCTGGCGGAGCTCAGCCTGACCTGCATCGTGGTGTTGCCGATGCGGACCGTGCTGCCGTCGCGCAGGGACGCCCGCGCCATCTTGTGGCCGTCGACGAGCATGCCGTTGGTGGAGCCGAGGTCGCGCACCGAGACGTCGAGGCCGGTGCCGCCGGAGGCCGCCACCTCGAACTCCACGTGCCGCCGGCTGATGCCGGGGTCGTTGATGCGCAGGTCGGCCTCGCTGCCGCGGCCGATGACGAGCCCCGGCGGGACGAGCGGGTGCCGGGTGCCGTTGACCTCGAGGCTCGCCCGCGCGCGGCGCGACGAGGGGCGCGTGGTCTCGACGCCGGCGGCACTGCCGCCCGTGACCGAGGCCTGGGCGCGGCTGCGGATGCGGAAGCGGCCGGTGGTCAGGTCGTCGGCGGCCTCGAACGCGATGCTCACCGGACCCGGGAAGACGTAGCCCTGCTGGTCGGCGTGCTCCTCGAGCTGGTCGCCGAGCTCTCGGGCCATCGCGTTGTCGTACGCCGAGAGCCTCTCGAGGTCGGTGGCCGACAGCTCGACGTGGAAGTCGTTGGGCACGAGCCTCCGGTCGCGACTGAGGATCTGGGCGTTGTTGTCGACCTCGCGCTGGAGGGCCGCGGAGATCTCGACGGGCTGCACGGCGCTGCGGAACGCGCGGGCGAAGATGCCGGAGATCAGCTGTTCCAGCCGCTGTTCGAAGCGCTGCAGCCCACCCACTCCGTCTCCTCACCTCGGCTGTGGCCGGGTGCACCCGTGCACCACGACCGACCCGGCAGGGTCCGGGTTGCGACCGATGCTATCCGGGCCATGGCTCCCATCCCGGCACCCAGCCCGTGCCGTCTCTCCCGGTTTGGGGCAACTCCTGGGGCTGGGATAGCCTTGCGCCTGCTTCACGCGCGAGTGGCGGAATAGGCAGACGCGCACGGTTCAGGTCCGTGTGTCCGAAAGGACGTGGGGGTTCAACTCCCCCCTCGCGCACGCGAAGGACAGCCCCCGACCCGGGTTCGCCGGGTCGGGGGCTTCGTCGTCACCGGGGTGCTTCCCGGGGTCCGCCCGAGATGCTCGTCGGGGCCGTCGACCACCCGGGCGGCGGCCTCGGCCCAGGACCCTCCGGGCCTGACGCGTCCCTCGAGATCGGGCTCACCGGGTCGCGCGATCGTCGGCCTGGTCGTGGGTGGCTCCTCCATCGCGCGAGCCTCACGGGTGCGGTGTGGTCTGCGTCAGCGCGATGCGCCAGCTCTCGTCGTCTCCCTTGCTCACGACGTACGACAGGCTGGCCACCCGAGGCAGCGACGCGGCGTCCGGGTTGGTGTCGGAGATCCGCTTGAGGCAGCTCACGACGGCGACGGAGGGGCTGATGAGGCGGCGTATCTCGACCTCGGCCTGATCTGTCATGTCGGTGACGCCAGGACTTCAGGCGTCCTTGAGGTCAACAGTCGCCGGGATCTCCGCGTTGGAGTAGTGCGCCCTCCAGAACGGGAAGTCCGCCGCCATCCAGTGCAGCAACGCCGCGTGCACCTTCTCGTAGCAGCCGCGCTCGTAGGCATCCGGCGTCACCCACCAGCTCACGTCGACGTCGTAGCCAGCAGCTCCTCGGTCAGCGGCTGCCGGCGGCCGAGCGGGTAGAGGTAGATGCAGCCGAGGTACTCACCCCGGTCGCCGTACGACGCGTAGGTGAAGGAGTCGCCCTCGCGGAACTCGCACTCGTGCCAGACCAGGTCGACGTAGTTGAAGTCGTCGGTGACCGGCTCGGTCGGCCAGCGTCCGCCGCGGGTACGCCGGATCAGGTCGAGGCTGGCGTTGATCCCGCGTACGTCGTCCCGCAGTTGGTGGCGGGTCAGGGCGCGGGCATGGATGTCGCCGTACGCCAGCTCGACGGGCGGCGTCCATCCGTCGGGAAGGGGCAGGCGCTTGACGAGTCCCCGGTAGTCCATGTCGTTCCCCGATCAGTGGGTCGGCTCGGTAGCTGAGGATGACGATGCCGCTGTCGAGCTGATCGAGTCGGTCAGCTCGAACGAGCCGGACGACCCTGCCGATGGAGCCGACCCCCTTCTCGCCGGTGCCGACGAAGAACGGGTGCACCCACAGCCGCAGCTCGTCGAGCAGCCCGGCAGCCAGCAGGGCGTGCGCGAGCGGGCCGAAGCCGTACTGCACGATGTCGGCGCCGGGCTGCTCCTTGAGCTCGCGGACCGCGTCGACGGGGTCGCGGTCGATGAACGTGGTGTTGTTCCACAGCGACTCCGTGCGGGTCGTCGAGACGACGTACTTGGGGAGCGAGTTCATCCGGTCGCTGATCGGGTCTCCGGCCATGGACGTCCACACCGGGGCGAAGCTCTCGTAGGTGTCGCGGCCCAGCAGCACGGCGTCGCACCGAGCCAGCAGCTCGGCCTGGACCTCGTTGCCCTGCCCGGAGAAGCTGCCCAGCGACGGCCAGTGCTGCGGTTCGGGATGACGCCGTCGAGGGTGACGTAGGTGGAGTTGATGAGTGTGCGCATGGCCAGAGCATCGATACCCGCCACATCCGGGGCCACGATTCCGGACGGGCCGAAAGCTCGACGAGTCCTTGGCGCCGGTCCGGATCCTCCCGCACGCGGGGGAGGTCACAGGCAGTCGCGCAACGCAGCCACGAGGTCCGCCGCGCGCGTGTCGTCGCGGTTGCGGAGGTTGTTCGTCAAGAACGCGAAGCCGACGTCCGCATCGGGGTCCGCGAAGCAGAGCTGACCGCCGGCGCCGTCGTGGCCGAACGAGCCGGGCCCGAGCATCGGGGCCAGCCCGGACCTGAGCATGTAGCCGCTGGCCCAACGGGCGTGGGGCGGCGGAGTGCCCAACGCGGTGGGGCCGTCCGCCACGCAGCGAGTGGCGTCACGGACGGTGTCGGGGTCGAGCAGCGGGGCCGAGCCGATGGTGCGCGCCCACACCTCCGCCAGGCTGCGGGCGGTGCTCACGACGCCGACGCCCGGGATGCCGGCCGCCTGGAGCACCGGGTCGTTGAGACCGGACGACGGCGCCACGAGGCCGGGCTCGAACGCGCCCCCGAGGGTGATCGCGCGCGTCATGGTGCGTTGCCGCCAGGGCGTCGCCGGGGAGTCCGGCGGGAAGTCGAGGTCGGACCGCGCGGGGTCCCAGGCAGCCGGGGCGACGCGGTCGACGTCCGCCCGGTCCGCACGGAGCCAGGTGTCGGCACCAGGGAAGTCCGTGAGCCGGCCGAAGTGCTCGTCGAGCGGACGGCCGGTGCGGCGGAGCAGCTCCGAGAGGATCAACCCCCACGTCATCGCGTGGTAGGCGTGCTGGGTGCCCGGCTCCCACTGAGGTCGCTGCGCCTCGATCGCCCGCACCGCCGGCCCGCCCTCGAGCACGTCGTCCAGGGTGAGGTCGGTGTCGAGGGCTGCGACCCCGGCGGTGTGGCCGAGCACCATCCGCACGGTGATGTCCTGCTTGCCTGCTGCGCCGAACGCCGGCCAGTAGTCGCTCACGGGCGCATCGAGCTCGAGCTGGCCGTCCTGCGCGGCCATCAGGACGCACGAGGTGACCAGGCCCTTGGAGCAGGAGAACGTCAGCGCCAGGGTGTCCGGCCCCCACGGCCTGCCGCTGCGGGGATCGGCCGTGCCTCCCCACAGGTCGACGACGAGATCCCCGGCGACGGAGACCGCGAGCGCGGCCCCGGAAGCGGGGTCGCGCTCGAGGACGTCGGCAAAGACGTCGAGCAGCGCGCGGTAGCGAGGATCGCGATTCCTCATCGGTCGGTGCCCTGGAGGATCGCGCTGACGAACGAGCGCTGGAACACGACGAAGACCACGACCGTCGGCACGATGATCAGCAGGGACCCCGCACAGAGCAGCACGATGTCTGTGCCGTACTGGCCCTGGAACGCGCCGAGGGCCCCCGCCATCGTGCGCTTCGTCGGGTCGTCGACGAGCGTCACCGCCAGCAGGAACTGGTTCCAGGTCCACAGGAAGAGCAGGATCGCCAGCGACGACCAGGCCGGTGCGGCGAGGGGCATGAACACGTGGCGGAACGCCTGCCAGGACGAGGCGCCGTCGACCCGCGTCGAGTCGAGCAGATCAGTCGGCAGGTTCAGGAAATGCGCTCGCATCCAGAACACGCTGAAGGGCATGAACAGAGCGATCAGCGGGAGCACGATCGCCCACCGGCTGTTCAGCAGTCCCCACGCGTCCATCTGCAGGTAGAGCGGGGCGATGAGCGCCTCGAAGGGCAGGGTCAGACCGACGAGGAACAGCGCGAAGATGCCGCGCGCTCCCCGGAACGGCACGTGGGCCAGCCCGAACCCGGCCATGGTGGCCAGGGCCAGCGAGACCGGTACGACGCCCAGCACGATCAGCGAGCTGGACCCCAGCAGCCGGCCCATCGCCGCCGCCTCCCACGCATCGGCGAAGTTGCCCCACTGAGGATCGCTCGGGAAGGACAGGCCCTCGGGGGCCGAGCCCCGCGGCTGCAGCGCCGTGAGGAACATGCTGATCAACGGGAGCAGGGTCACCAGGGCCGCCACCAGCAGCACGGCGATGGCGAGCGGGCTCCGCTGTCGGTCCAGCGCGACGGAGCTCACGACTCCCGTCCCCATCGCTGCAGGGGCGTGATGATCGCGAGGACGAGTACGACGAGTACGACGGCGAGCGCGGACGCGAGTCCGACGGCCTGCTCGGTGAACACGAGCCGGAAGATCAGGACCCCCGGGACCGTGGTCGCGTAGCCGGGCCCGCCTGCCGTGGCGACGTACACGATGTCGAAGCTGGCCAGGGCGGCGATGGTCAGGACGGTGGCCGCGACGACGACCTCCCGCCTCAGGCCGGGCAACGTGATCGCAACGAATCGGCGGGCGCGTCCCGCGCCGTCGAGCGAGGCGGCCTCGAGCACCGAGGGGTCCTGTCGCTGGATGCCGGCGGTGAACAGGAGCGTGCACAGCCCGGTCGCCACCCAGGTGCCGATCAGGCCGACGGCCGGCAGGGCGGTGCCGAAGTCGGCCAGCCACGGCCTAGCCACGGAGTCGAGGCCGATCAGCCGCAGGAGCTGGTTGATGACGCCGCCCGGTGAGTACATCCACGACCAGGCGATGGCCGCGCCGGCCAGCGGGATGATCTGCGGGAGGAAGAGGATGACGCGGGCGCCGGCGCGCAGGCCTGCGGACCGGAGGTCCTCGATGACCGCGGCGGTCAACAGGCCCAGGAGGATCGGCAGCAGCGTGAAGAAGACGATCAGGACCAGCGCGTGCCAGATGGACCCGAGAAGCCGCTCGTCGGTCAGCACCGACTCGTAGTTGGCGGTCCCGACCCACGTCGCGGGTCCGAACCCGTCCCAGTCGTAGAACGAGTAGCGGACGGTCTGGCTCAGCGGGTAGAGCACGAACGCGGCGTAGAACGCGAAGGCGGGCAGCACCCAGACCACCCCGCGCAGGTTCCGTGCCTTTCGTGCCCTCTCCGCCGAGCCCGCCGTCACCGGGAGAGCTGGCTCTCGTAGTCGGCCTGCAAGGTCGCCGCGAACTCCTCGGGGCTGACCTTGCCCGCCAGCAGCAGCTGGAGCTGAGGCGTGAGGGTGGCGGAGAAGAAGGAGGCTGTGGCGTTGCCCATGAAGGGCACGATGCCGTCGTCTGCGCTGAGCTGCTGGAACGCCTCAGACGCGTCGGCCACGACGGCGACGTCCGAGACCGGCGGCGCCGCATCGGGGGGCCCGCCGGGAGCCAGGCCCTTCTCGGAGACCACGAGCTCGCGCCCCTCGTCGGAGTAGGTGAAGTCGAGGAACGCCGCTGCCGCGTCGGCGTCGCCGGCGGCCGCCGGGATGACGAAGTTCGCCGGGTCCGACATGGCGGCGTACGGGTTGCCGTCGCTGGGCGGGAAGAGGAAGAACCCGACGTCGTCCTTCATCTGCTCACCCAGGGGAGCGGCCTGCCAGTTGCCGCTGTGGAAGTAGGCGCCCTTGCCCGCCGCGAAGTCGGCGACCGCCTTGCTCGCGTCGACGGCCGCGACATCGGTCGCCAGGTAGCCCTCGGCCGCCCAGTCCTGCAGGGTGGCCGCCGCCTGGGTCGCGGCGGGGGTGTCGATGGACGCGTCGGGTGCGTTGAAGACCCATTCGGTCACGGCCGCGGCGTCCCCCTGTCCGAGCAGGAGCGCCTGATAGGGGAAGAAGGTGAGGCCGTCCTTTCCGGACGTGAGGAGCGGGGTCCTTCCGGTCGCCTTGACGGCGGCGAGGTCCTCCTCGAACTCCTCGAGGGTCGACGCCGGACCGTCGACTCCGGCGTCGGCCAGCAGCTCCTTGTTGTAGTAGATGCCCGTCAGGGTGAAGCCGATGCCCATGCCGTACAGCGAACCAGTCCCGCGGACCCCGTCGTCGGACACCCGCCACTGGTCGAGCTGCGAGGCCGGGAAGTCGTTCCAGCCGTAGGCGTCCGCGTAGCCGTCGAGGTTGAGCGCCAGCCCGTCCTCGACGACGTTGCCCACGGTCGGCAGGCTGATCAGGTCGGGGGCGTTGTCGCCGGCCATCAGGCGCGGGGCGTTCTGCTGGAGGGTCGCGAACTGCTCGCCCGTGATGTCGAACGTGACGTCGGGGTGGAGCTCGGTGAACGCGTCGGCGATGCGCTGGAGGCTCTCGACCTGGGTCGTGTCGACGGTGATGTCGACCGTCGCCGGCTGGGCGCCGAGGTCGGTGCTGACCTCCCGGGGAGCGGCCGAGCGTTCAGCCTCGCCGGGGGAGCCGCAGGCGGTGGCCGCGAGGGCCGCGACCAGAGGCCAGGCGGCCGCGGTCGTCGCGCGGTGCCGGCGCCGCGACCACTTCGGGGACGGGGACCGCTGGGACGTCGCGTCTCGCATGGGGGCTCCTTCGGTGACGGGCTGTCCGGTTCAGGTTCGCCGGGCGGAGGCATCTTGTCAAGCACTTCGATAAAGCACTTCGATAACGTAGGCTGTGACAGCGGCGAACAGGGAGCACACGGAGAGCGAGGGCCCGGCTTGGCGAACGAAGCGACCATCTACGACGTCGCGAAGCGAGCGGACGTGAGCATCTCGACGGTGTCGTTGGCGCTCAACCACCCGGCCCGGCTCAAGCGCTCGACGCTGGACCGCGTGCTCCAGGTGGCCGACGACCTGGGCTTCGTGCCGAAGGCGAACGCCGTCGCCCACGCCCGCAAGGGCGTGCACCGGGTCGCCGCCGTGGCGCCGTTCAGCTCCTACCCGAGCTTCGCCCGGAGGCTGAACGGGGTGCTGGAGGAGGTGGGTGACAGCGGGATGCAGATCGTGGTCGTCGACTGTGCCGACATCGCCGTCTCCGAGTCGCCCGTTCTGGCCAGCATCCCCGTGCGCGGCAACATCGACGGCCTGCTGAACCTGGGCGTGCCCCTGGACGAGCGGGTCGGCGAACGGCTCAAGTCCCGGCTGCCGACGGTGTTGCTGGACACCCGCTACCCCGGCATCCCGGACATCTCGGTCGACGACCGCGACGGCGGGCACCGGGTTGGCCGGCTGCTCGCCGACCTGGGGCACAGCACAGTGGCCTTCCTGAACGAGGTCGAGACCTACGAGTTCGATTCGCCGCCGGTGCTGAGGTTGGCCGGACTGCGCAGCGTGCTCGGAGCCGACAACGTCACCGAGGTCGTCGTCCCGCGCGGCACGGACGCCGGAAGGGAGGCGGTGACGCGGCTGCTCGACGGGGAGCCGCGCGCCGGCGTGACCGCGGTCGTGGGCTGCCGCGACCTGGTGGCCATCGGGGCCCTGGCCGAGCTCCGGCGCCGGGGCCTGTCCGTGCCCGACGACATGTCGGTGGTCGGCTTCGACGACGGCCCGGTGGCCGAGGCTCTCGACCTCACCTCGGTGCGCCACCCGTTCGAGCTCTCCGGTCAGCTGGGGCTGCGCGCCCTGCGAGGGATGATCGCCGACCCGGCCAAGGCGGTCGAGAGCCAGCGCCTCGACCTGACCCTGGTCGCGCGCGGCACCACCGGCCCTCCGCGCCGCTGAGCGCGTTCACCGCGCCAGGAGCTCTCCGACCACGGCATCGACCTCCGCCTGCCAGAGTCGCGCGCCGCGCGACACCCCGGCCAGGTTCAGCGAACCGTGTACGGCGCCCAGGTGGCGGGTCGCCGACACCGACGCACCGGCAGCCCGGGCGGCACGAACGAACTCCTCGCCGACGTCGCGGAGAGGGTCGCACTCGGCGGTCATCACGTGCGTGGGCGGCAGACGGGAGAGGTCGCCCGCGGCCGGCGACGCACGAGGGTCACCGGGATCGGCTCCCTGGAGGTAGAGGTCCCGCACGGACGCGCGGTCCATCAGGCCGCTGGCGGCCGCGAACTCGGCGACCCACGGGGCCCCCGGCCTGAGGTCGAGGCTCGGGATCTCCAGGACCAGTCCGGCCAGTGCGGCGACATCCGGCGGGTGGTGCAGGGCCGCGGCCGCGACCAGGGCCGCACCCGACGAGATCCCCTCGAGCACGATCGCGGCCGCGTCGACGCGCAGCTCGGCCGCGTGCTCGAGGACGTGGCGGACCACCCCCGTCACGTCGTCGACGGCCGCCGGGAACGGCGACTCCGGCGCCAGCCGGTAGTCGACCGCGAGCACCACCGCACCCGTGCCCCGAACCCGACTCCTGGCCATGGCCACGGTCTCGAGATCGTCGACCGAGCCGACGGCGTACCCGCCTCCGTGCACGAGCAGCACCACCGGAGCAACCGATGTCGAGTCGCGGAACTCGCGGACGCGCACCGGCCCGGACCCGGTGTCGAGGAGGTGAGCCTCCTCGACGGCGACCGCCGGTGGCAGGCGACCGAACTCGGCGTACAGCTGGTCGGCCACCCACCGGGCCGCGGCCCGATCGGGAAGGCCGCGGCCGGCCACGGAGACAGCGAGCTCCTGCCCCCTTCTCCGCCAGCGGGGGACCGCGGGGTCGAGACGGATGTCATCGGGAGGGTTGGACGCCACCTGTCAATTGAAGCACTTCGACGACTCTCTCCCCCTGAGGGCAGAGACGGAGTTCTGCCCGTGGGCCGATGTGCCGGGCGCCCGGTTCGCGAAGCATGGAGCCATGAACCCAACTCCTGTGGTCGCGGTCCGCGGCCTGACCAAGTCGTACGGCGGCCGCGTGGTCGTCGACCACCTCGACCTCGACGTGCACGCCGGAGAGGTCGTCGGGCTGATCGGCGCCAACGGCGCCGGCAAGACCACCGCCGTCGAGTGCATCCAGGGACTGCGCCGGCCGGACAGCGGCACGATCCAGGTGCTCGGGCTGGAGCCGCTGCGCGACGCCGAGAAGCTCCGGCCGCTCATCGGCAGCCAGCTCCAGAGCTCGGGCCTGCCCGACCGGCTGCGCGTCTGCGAGGCCGTCGAGCTCTTCTCCGGACGCCGGGCCAGGGACGCCGACCTGCTGCTCGAGCGGTTCGGCCTCGGCCACCGCCGGTCGTACGCCTTCGGCACGCATGAGCGGCGGCGAGCGCCAGCGCCTCTTCCTCGTGCTCGCCCTGCTGAACCAGCCGCGGCTGGTGATCCTCGACGAGCTCACCCAGGGACTCGACCCGGCCGCCCGCCGCGAGGTGTGGAGCGCCGTCTCCCAGCTGCGCGAGGCCGGCACGACCGTCCTGCTCGTCACCCACGAGCTCGACGAGGCCGAGGAGCTCTGCGACCGCGTCGTCGCCATGCGGTCCGGCCTCGTGCTCGACGCCGGCACCCCGGCTGAGCTCGTGGCCCGGCACGCCGAGCTGGGCGACGGTGCGGTTCGCGCTGCCGCCGGGTCGCTCCGCCGAGTCGCTGGCCGCGCTGCGGAGCCTGCCGGGCGTCACCGACGTGGCGCGGCACGGCGACCAGGTCACCGTTCACGGCGAGCGGTCCGTGATCGCCCACGCCGGCGCCTGGCTGGTCGCGCGCGGCCGCATCCCCGACGACCTGCGCGTCGAGGTCCCCGACCTCGAGACCGCCCTGCTCGCCCTGCTCGACGCACCCGCCGACCACGAGACCGGAGCCGCCTGATGTCCAGCCAGACACTGACCCTGCCCACCGAGACGGCGCCCGCCGACGGCGTACCCACGAGGCGGCACCGCTCAGCGACCCGGCGCCTGGTCGCCGCGGAGCTGCGCCTGCTCGGCCGCGACCCGCTGACGCTGACCTTCGTGCTCGTCTTCCCGATCGTGACGATGCTGATCATCGGCGGCTCGTTCGGCACCGAGCCCGGACGAGGCGTTCCCGGTGCAACCCGTCGCACTGGTACGTCGCGTCGTACCTCACCGTCGTCATCGGCGCGACCGGCCTGATCATGCTGCCGGTGCACATCGCGTCCTACCGCGAGCGCGGCGTGCTCCGCCGGTTCGCCGCGTCGGGCTTCCCGCGCTGGTCGTTCGCGCTGGCCCAGCTGTCGTCGGGCTGGTCGCGATCGTGGTCGCCGGGGCGCTCCTGCTGGCCGTCGCCGCGCCGGTGTACGGCGTGCCCGCGGTCCACGACCGCTCCGCGTCGCCGCTGGGGATCCTGGTCGGCTCGGTCGCGTTCGTCGGCCTGGGCGTGCTGCTCGGCACGGTGCTGCCCTCGGCGCGCGCTGCCCAGGCGGTCGGGCTGCTGCTGTTCTTCCCGTCGTTCCTGCTCGGCGTCGGCGGTCCGCCGCCGGCCGTGATGAGCCCGGCGCTGCGCGACGTCGCCGACTCGCTGCCGCTCGACCTGGCCACCGACGCGATCCGCGCAGCCCTGGCTCGGCATCGGCAACGGCGACCGGGTACGATGGCCGTGGTCGGCGGACTGGCCGTGGTCGCCGCCGCGCTGGCCGCGCGCCGTACCGCCCTGTGACGCTAGCGTCGTGACCATGGTCGAACGGGCGCATCGCGGCACGGTGGCACCCGCTGCCGTCGCGTTGTTCGTCGTCACCGGGGTCGCGCTGAGCAGCCGGACCCTGCTGGTCGCCCTGGCGGCCGGCCTGGTCGCGGTGCGGCGCCTGCGTCGTGCTCGCCGTCCGCGCGGCCACCGGCTGGACCCTGGTCGCCGGGTTGCGCGGCGGCGGCGGCCGGCGGTGACCGTGGTCGGCAGCGCGCAGCTCGGCCAACGTCGGCTGGTTCGCGATGTGCGTGCTCGCCGGCTGGTGCGCCCTGGCGGGTACGACGACCCAGGCGGTCGCCTTCGCGGCGCCGGCGGTGGCCGTGTTCTGCGTCGAGTGGCTGGTGATCGAGACGACCCGGGGTGGGGTGCCTGGATCGCCGGGACGATCTTCACCTCCGTCGCCTGCGTCTTCGCCCGGCGGCAGCGGCGTGCTTCTCGACCAGCTGCAGGAGGCCCAGGCCGGCCTCGCCGACCGGACCCGGGCCGAGGAGCGCAACCGCATCGCCGCCGAGATGCACGACGTCATCGGCGCACGCGCTGACGGTCTCGCTGCTGCACGTCAGCAGCGCCCGGCTCGCGATCGACGACGACCCGGCCGAGGCGCGGGCGTCGCTCGAGGAGGCCGAGCGGCTGGCCCGGAAGAGCCTGGACGAGGTGCGTGCGACGGTCGGGCCTGATGCGGACGCCGGTCCTCCGAGGCCGCCCCGATGCCGGGTGCCGCGCGACCTCGACGAGCTCGTCGAGTCGTTCCGTCGCGCAGGCATCGCCGTGGCCCTCGACGTGTCGAGGGCGATCCCGCGACGCTCGCCCGCGACCGCCGCACTCGCCGTCTACCGGATCGTGCAGGAGGCGCTGACCAACGTGGCGCGCCACGCGCCCGGCTCGGCCGACGTCGGTGCGCGGTCGCGATCTCGGCCGACGACCGACGGTCACGGTCGACAGCGACGGCGCCGGCCCGCCCGTCGACGACGGACGGTGTGGGCCTGCTCGGCATGCGCGAACGCGCCGAGGCGGTCGGTGGCCGGCTGCACCGCCGGGCCGGCCGGCGGCGGCTGGCGCGTCGAGGCGGTGCTGCCGGCATCGAGCCCTGACGCGATGAGCCCAGTGGTCCGGGTGCTTCTCGTCGACGACCAGGAGCTGATCCGGGCCGGACTGCGCGGCATCCTGCGCGCACGGTTCGGCTTCGAGATCGTCGGCGAGCTCGGCGACGGCGCGCGGGGTCGTCGGGACGCGTGGCCGAGACGCGGCCCGACGTGGTGCTGATGGACGTGCGGATGCCCGGCGTCGACGGGGTCGCGGCGACCCGGCTGCTGGGCGCCGAGCCGGGCGCGCCGCCGGTGCTGGTGCTGACGACGTTCGAGGACGAGGAGGTGCTGGCCGGCGCGCTGCGTGCCGGCGCAGCGGGCTTCCTGCTCAAGGGGGTGCCGGCCGAGGACCTCCAGCGCGCCGTACGCGACGTGGCCGAGGGCGGCGCCTGGCTCGACCCGGCGGTCACCGGCCGGGTGCTCGGGCCTACCGCGACGGCGCGCGCGGTGACCGGGCCGGCGCCGGCCGTCGACGTACTCACTCCGCGCGAGCGCGAGGTGCTCGCCCTGATCGGCGCCGGGCTCAGCAACACCGAGATCGCCGGCCGGCTGACCCTCGGAGAGGGCACGGTGAAGACGCATGTCGGCCACGTGTTCGCGAAGCTCGACCTGCGCGACCGGGCGGCGGCCGTGGTCGTGGCGCGTTCGACCACGGTCTGGTGCGACCCGGTGAGCGGTGATGTCAGCCAGCACCGTGGCAGGCTGACGCCATGATGGTGAAGGCGACGCGCCACCTGAAGCGCGTCCTCATCGAGACGGCCGGCTGGCTGCTGGTCGTCGTCGGCATCGCCGCCCTGGTGCTGCCCGGACCCGGGCTGCTCGCGCTGTTCGCCGGGCTGGCCCTGCTCTCGACGCAGTACGAATGGGCGGAGAAGCGACTCGAGCCCGTGAAGGACGCCGCACTGCGTGCCGCGGCCGACGGCGTGGCGACCTCGCCGCGCATCCTCATGTCGTTCCTCGGCGTCTGCGGACTGGTGGCTGTCGGCATCGTCTGGGGCATCGGCCCCGACGTGCCCGAGTGGTGGCCGCTGGCCGACCGCTGGTGGCTCCGGGCGGCTGGGCGACCGGCATCTCGCTGCTCGTCTCGGCGGCGATCGCGGCCGGCACCATCGTCTACAGCTACCTGAACTTCCGCGAGATCCGCGAGGAGGAGTCGCCCGAGGGCGCCCCGGTAGCGAGCACGGAGTAGGGGCCTGCTGCACCGAGTGCGACGCCGGCGGCATGATCCCGCCCCGCACGGGGTACCGCCACGAGAGTCGGCCGGAGACGAACCGGTCGACCGTCGACGTCCGGGAGGTGCGATGAGCGCCCAGGTGTCGACGGAGAGGACGGGCCCAGTGACCGCGCTCGTGCGTGCTGCCCACCCCGGACCGTCCGTCGCTGTCAGCACCATGGCCGGGGCGCTGGCCGTCGCCGGCAACCTCGACCCCCGTCGTACGGCGCTGGTCGTCCTGGCCGTGCTGACGGGCCAGTTGAGCATCGGGTGGTCCAACGACCTCGTCGACCGCGAGCGCGACCACCGGGTGGGGCGCCCCGACAAGCCGATCGCCACCGGGGAGCTGTCTGCCTCGGTCGTGCGGCTCTCCTGCGGGGTCGCGGTCGCAGCGACCGTCACCCTCTCGCTCCTCTGCGGGCTCGTGGCCGGGGTGCTGCACCTCGCTCTGGTCGCGTCCGGATGGGCCTACAACCTGGGGGTCAAGTCGACCGCGCTCTCCTGGCTTCCGTACGCCGTGGCGTTCGGCGGCCTGCCGGTGTTCGTGGCGCTCGCCGACCCCGGCGCCGGACCGCCGCCCGCCTGGGTGCCGCTGGCCGGAGCCCTTCTCGGTGTGGGCGCCCACCTCGTCAACGCGTTGCCGGACCTGGCCGACGACGAGGCCACCGGGGTGCGTGGCCTGCCTCACCGCATCGGCGCCCGGTGGACGCCGGTCGTGGCCGTGGTGGTCCTGGCCGCCGCCACCGCCGTCATCGCCGCCGGCACCCGCTCGGTCCCGGCCGTCGTGTCAGTCCCGGCACTCCTGGTGGTGGTTGCCCTCGCGGTCACCGCACTCGTGTCCGGTGGCCGCACGCCGTTCCGGGCAGTCGTCGGCATCGCCCTGGTCGACGTGGTCCTGCTGGTGGTGTCGCGGTGAACGCCGAGGAGCCGTGGGACGTCGTCGTGGTGGGCGCCGGTCCGGCAGGTGCGACAGCTGCCCTCGCCGCCCTCGCACGCGACCCGGGTGCACGGGTCCTGCTGCTCGACCGTGACGACTTCCCGAGGGACAAGAGCTGCGGCGACGGCATCGCGCCGCACGCACTCGACGTGCTGGCCGGGCTCGGCGTCCATGATGTCGTCGAGGGCTGGGAGCCGGTGCGGGAGCTGGACCTGTCCCGCGGCGCCACACGCGTCTCGGGGCGGATGGCCCGTCCCGTCTGGGTGGTGCCCCGAGCCGTCTTCGACGCCCGGCTGGTCGAGCGGGCGGTCGCGGCCGGCGCGACGCTGGTGCGACACCGGGTGCGCGACCTGCGCACGACCGAGCACGGCGTGGTCATCGACGACGACATCACCGCACGGGTGGTGATCGGTGCCGACGGGGAACAGTCCGTGGTCAGGCAGGCGGTGGGCTCCCGGCTGCGCGGCCAGCGCGCCATCGCCATCCGTGGCTACGCACCCACTGCCGAGGCGCGTCGCGGCCTCCAGGTCATCCGGTACGGCGACCGGCGGCAGCCGTCGTACGCCTGGGCGTTCGACCGCGGAGACGGCCACTCCAACGTCGGCTACGGCGAGCTGGTCGACTCGGAGGCAGGGTTGTCGAAGAGCCTGTTGCTCGACCAGCTGGAGCAGCTGATCCCAGGTGCTGCCGCGACGGGGACGCAGTGGCGTGCCCACCACCTCCCGCTGTCGGGATGGGGTCGCGGTGCGGAACAGCCCGACGGCCCCACGCTCCTCGTGGGGGACGCGGCCGGCCTGGTCAACCCGATGACGGGGGAGGGCATCTACTACGCCGTCGCCACCGGCGCGATCTCGGGTCGCGTCGCGGTCGACGCCGTCCGGTCCGGCCGACCCGACCTTGCGGGAGCCCGCCACCGGTCGGCGGCGAGCTCGCTGCTGGGCCGGCACCTGAAGCACACCCGGACCGCCGCCCGACTCTCCCGGAGCGCCCGGGTGGTCGAGGCGGGCATCGCTGCCTCCGCGCGAGACCGCAGGATCTTCGACGACCTCGTCGAGCTCGGTCTCGGCGACGGAAGACTCACCCCTCGGCTGGTCGGAGGGCTGGGGCGCGAGCTCCTGGCCCCCCGATCCCGGAACAGGAAGGGCTAGAGCCATGCGCATCCTCTCCGTCCGCGGCGCCCTGCCGTCACACCGCCACCCACAGGCCGAGGTGACGGACACGTTCGCCCGGGTGGTGGGCGCCAGCGGGGCCCTCAACGAGCGGGTGCTGCGCACGCTCCACGCGAACGCCGGCGTGACCCACCGTCACCTGGCGCTGCCCCTCGAGGCCTACGGCGAGCTGGAGAGCTTCGACCAGGCCAACGACCTCTTCCTGGAGCACGCCGTCGTGCTGGGCGCCCGCGCGCTGACCGACGCCCTCAAGGCGGCCGACCTGACCCCGAGCGACGTCGACCTCATCGTCTCCGCCACCGTCACCGGGCTCGCCGTCCCCTCGCTGGACGCCCGGATCGCCGCGGTGGTCGGGCTGCGCCCCGACGTCAAGCGGGTGCCGATCTTCGGGCTCGGGTGCGTCGCCGGAGCGGCGGGAGTCGCCCGGTTGCTGGACTACCTGGTCGGGCACCCCAGGCACGTCGCGGTGCTGGTGGCGGTCGAGCTGTGCTCGCTGACCGTCCAGCGTGACGACGTCTCCGTGCCCAACCTGGTGGCGAGCGGCCTCTTCGGCGACGGGGCCGCGGCCGTGGTCGCCGGCGGGAGCCCGGACGAGGACGACGAGCACGTCGAGGTCCTGGCCAGCAGGAGCCGCCTCTACCCGGACTCCGAGCGGACGATGGGCTTCGACATCGGAGGCAGCGGGCTGCGGATCGTGCTCGACGCGCAGGTCCCGGCCATCGTGGGTCGCTACATCCGCGACGACGTGGATGCGTTCCTCGTCGACCACGGTCTGACCCGGGCCGACATCGGCTGGTGGGTCTGCCACCCCGGTGGTCCCAAGGTGATCGACGCGCTGCGTGACGCGCTCGAGCTCACCGACCACGACCTGGCCGTGACCCGGCAGTCGCTCTCCGACATCGGGAACCTCTCGTCCGCCTCGGTCCTGCACGTCCTGGCCGACACGTTGAGGGACCGGCCGCCGGCGCCCGGGTCGCACGGGATGCTGATGGCCATGGGCCCCGGGTTCTGCTCCGAGCTGGTGCTGCTGCGGGCACCGTCCGGGGAGCCGACGTGACGACGCTGACGGCGTTCGTCGTCGTGGTGGCGCTGGTGGCGCTCGAGCGGCTCGCCGAGCTGGTGGTGTCGAAGCGCAACGCCGCCTGGAGCTTCGAGCGAGGCGGCCGAGAGACCGGCCGGGGCCACTACCCGGTCATGGTGCTGCTGCACTCCGGCTTCCTGGTGGCGATGCTCGTCGAGGCCTTCGTCCGGCGCCCGGAGGTGTCCGCGGCCCTGGCCTGGTCCATGGTCGTGCTCGTGGCGGCCGCCCAGGGGCTGCGCTGGTGGTGCATCGTGACGCTCGGGCCGCAGTGGAACACCCGGGTGATCGTCGTACCCGGGCTGGGGCCCGTCCGCTCGGGTCCCTACCGCTTGCTCTCGCATCCCAACTACGTGGCGGTGGTCATCGAGGGCGTCGCGCTGCCGCTGGTGCACGCGTGCTGGATCACGGCAGTCGTCTTCACCGTCGCGAACGCCGGGCTGCTCACCGTGCGCATCCGCGTCGAGAACGAGGCGCTCGCCCATGCGTGACCTGCTCGTCGCCGGCGGCGGCCCGACGGGGCTCGCCACGGCGTTGTACGCCGTCCGGGCCGGCCTCGACGTCGAGGTCCGTGAGCCGCGCGCCGGCGTGATCGACAAGGCCTGCGGGGAGGG
This sequence comes from uncultured Actinomycetota bacterium, assembly GCA_963825755.1. Taxonomy (GTDB): domain Bacteria; phylum Actinomycetota; class Actinomycetes; order Propionibacteriales; family Nocardioidaceae; genus Nocardioides. Next base: position 158,822 of record CAWGUS010000009.1, read on the forward strand.
GCTGATGCCGAGCGCGGTGGCCGACCTCACCGACCTCGGGGTCGCGTTGCACGGTCACCCGATCGCGGGGATCCGCTACGTCGACGGGTCCTGCTGTGCCGAGGCCACGTTCCGCAGCGGGCCGGGCATGGGCGTGCGGCGTACGACCCTCCACGCGGCGCTGCGCGACCGCGTGGCCGAGTCCGGGGTCGTCACGACCGCGGCCGCCGTGCAGGAGGTCGTCGACCGCGGCGACCACCTGCTGGTGGACGGCGAGCCCACGCGCTACCTCGTGGCCGCCGACGGACTCCACTCACCGGTGCGCCGCCTGCTCGGGCTCGACCGACCCCTGGCCCGACGACGACGCTACGGCCTGCGCGTCCACGTGGAGACCGCTCCGTGGACGCCGTACGTCGAGGTGCACTGGGCCGCTGCAGGCGAGGCCTACGTGACCCCGGTGGGCGGTGACCTGGTCGGGATCGCGCTGCTCAGCACCGAGCGCCGGCCGTTCGAGGACCTGCTGCGCGGCTTCCCCGACCTGGGGGAGCGCATGGCCGGACACCCGCTCTCCCGCGTCCGCGGCGCCGGGCCGCTGCGCCAGCGGGCGACGTCCCGGGTGGCCGGCCGGGTGCTGCTCGTCGGCGACGCATCGGGCTACGTCGACGCGCTGACCGGTGAGGGCATCGCGCTCGGCCTGGCACAGGCCCGCGCCGCTGTGGCCGCAGTGCGCGATGATGACCCTGCGCGCTACGAACGCCACCACCGCCGGCTCGGCCGGCGCCACGACCTGCTCACCCACTCACTGCTCGCTGCCACCAGCGTGCCCGTCGTGCGTCGCCGGATCGTTCCGGCGGCCCAGCGCATGCCGGGACTGTTCGGGGCGGCCGTCGACCAGCTTGCGAGGCCAGCATGAACACACCCACCCAGGAGCTCGTGGTCCTGCTCGCCGAGGACGGCACCCCCATCGGCACCGCGCCCAAGGCCGAGGTGCACCACGCCGAGACCCCGTTGCACCTGGCGTTCTCGTGCTACCTCTTCGACGACGAGGGCCGGCTGCTGCTCACTCGCCGGGCGTGGTCGAAGAGGACCTGGCCGGGCGCGTGGACCAACAGCTGCTGCGGGCACCCCGCCCCCGACGAGACGGTCGCCGACGCGGTCACCCGGCGGGTGGCTCAGGAGCTCGGGTTCCGGGTGCGCGACGTGCAGCTCGTGCTGCCCGACTTCCGCTACCGCGCGGTGATGCCCGACGGAACGGTCGAGAACGAGGTGTGCCCGGTCTACACGGCGCGTTGCGATCCTGCCGACCTGGCAGCGGATGCCGACGAGGTCGCCGAGCACGAGTGGGTGGACTGGCCGACCTTCCGCGCCGACGTGGCGGCAGGCCGCCGGGACGTCAGCCCGTGGTGCGTCGAGCAGGTCGAGGCGCTGCCCGCGGAGCTGCCGCGCAACTGAGCTGCGCCGCCGCGGCGGTGAGAAGTTTTGCAAAAGCCGCCCCAACGGCGTGCTTGTGCGTCAGGATGTTGTCCGAATAGCGGCGACTGCGGGGTCCGGGGCCCCGGTGACGAGAGTCCTGTTGCGGCAGCGCCGGCACCGCCGGCGTCGTCGAGTGCCGCACATCCACGGGGGATCTCAGGTGTCGCACCGCATGCTCACGACCACGTCCAGGCACGGCCGGCGCACCTGGATCGGCGCGGTGGTGACCTTCGTGGTCGCGAGCACGCTCACCGTGCTGGCGCCCGCGACCCCGGCGTTCGCTGCCGAGTCGCTCGCGGTCGCCAAGACCGCCTCTCCCAACGTGCTGATCGGCACCCCGGTGTCGATCGAGCTGTCCGCGTCGAACAGCGGCGACGAGCCGGAGTACAACCTGACCTTCCGCGACCAGCTGCCGCTCGGTGTGACGTACGTCGCCGGCAGCACCGAGCCGTCATCGGCCGGCGAGCCGCGCATCATCACCGCCGGCAACGGCCGGCAGACGCTGCTGTGGGAGAACATCAGCGACCTGCCCGTCGGCGGCGTGCAGAGCATCGGCTTCCGGGCCCTTCCCGACCCGGTCGTCCACCCGGTGGGGGCCACGTTCAGCAACGTCGGCCAGGGATATGCGAACGCCGACCCGCGCACGCTCCCGAGGTTCGATGCGCAGGGTGTCTACACGACGGGTGCGTCGGCGCAGGGTGCCTCGGCGCCCGTCGTCACCGCCATCACCGCCATCACGGTCGACAAGTCGGAGCCCAGCCCCGAGCACGAGCTGCTGCGCGGCGTCCACGACCACTCGACGCCGTACACGCTCAGGGTCACCAACAACGCCACCAGCGCCGACGGCAACGTCGTCCTCGTCGACCTGCTGCCCGCCCAGCTCGAGTTCCTCGGGTGCGGCACCGTCGACAACACCCCGTCCGGTGGCGTGGAGTACGCCGGCGCCCCCCGCCTCGACGACTCGACCCCGAACGTGCCCGGGTGCCTCACCCCCGCCTCGGTGACCACGGTGACCAACCCTCCGGGCGTCCCGGCCGGCGTCTACACGCGGGTCCAGTGGAACCTCGGCACGCTCGCCGCCGGCCAGGTCGTCGACGTCGTCTACCGCGCCGGCATCCCCCAGCGAGCGAACACCGCGGCGTTCCCTGCCGGTGCTCCGTCCGGGGCCTCGCTCGGGCAGGCCGCCAACCTCGACAACAACACCGGCCCCTCGACCCGCGAGGTGGCCGAGCAGTCGCTCACCAACCGCGCCAGCGTGAGCGCCGTCTACTCCGGCCCGGTCGCGGGCGGCGGCTCCACCACGGTCACGGACACCGCCGAGCTCACGGTCACCGCCGAGGACCTGGCGATGCAGAAGTCGGTGAGCCCGGGAGAGTTCACCCAGGACGGCATCGCGACGTACACGCTCGAGCTGCAGACCAGCGAGTACGCCGACGCCGACGGCATCGTCATCACCGACGCGATCCCCAACGGACTGTGCCCGCTCGACGACCAGGACAACTACACCGCCGAGGACCTGACCGGCTGTGACCCGGGCGCCGGGTTCGCGCCGAGCCTCGCCTACGACTCCGTCGTCGAGGAGCCGACCGGCGGCTTCACGGTCGTCTTCGACCCCATCGCGATCGCGGCCAGCGACACGCGCACCATCACCTACCAGGCACGGATGCTGGCGGACTACCGCGGCGCGGGCGGCGAGCCGACCGTGGTCGGTGACTCCTACGTCAACACGGTCGCACTGACCGCGCAGACCACCACCCTGGCCTCGGTCGAGCCTCCGGGGGGCGTCTCCACCGAGACCGTCGCGGACGAGTCGTCGGCGACGCTCGAGAGCGAGAGCGTCATCCTCGACAAGCGGATCCAGCCCAACACCGGACCCGTCCACACGTGTGCCAACGGCACCGCCGGGTACGCCGACGCCTCGACGCTGACGGCGGCGCAGACCACGTTCAGCGAGGGCTCGCGCGTCTGCTTCCTGTTGCGCATCGACTTCCCGGGCGCCAACGAGACCAAGAACCCCGTGCTCACCGACTTCCTGCCCGACTACCTCGACTACGAGGCGGGCTCGGCCGTGGCCCTCGGCGGCAACACCGTGACCACGGTGGTCGACGAGACGGACCTCGGCTTCACCCTCGGCGACGTCGCCGGCGCCAACCGCTTCGTCCAGAAGGGCGGCGTGTTCCTCTACCGCCTCTCGGGCATCGTCAACGACTCGGCAGCAGGCGCCCCCGACGTCACCGGCAACCTGGCCAAGCTCACCTGGGTCGACACGGAGGGCGAGGTCGGGTTCCTCCGCGACCGCGAGGACTTCTCGATCTCCTCCCCGCCTCCCGTCGCGGTCACCAAGGCGGCCAACCGCATCACCTCTGTCGCGCCCGGCACCAACGGCAGCCTGCCCGACGGCGGCAACCCGACCTCCGCACAGCGGATCCGGGCCGGCGACGTCGTGGAGTTCACCGTGACCCCGCGCAACGACGGCGCGGCCGCGGACCGCAACGACGTCCCGGTCGTGGGGCCCGACGTCTGGGACCGGCTCCCGCGCGGCATCGACTGCGCCGACGTCTCCGTCATCAGCTCCGGCGGGGTGTGCACCGACCCCGGCGACGGCGGCCACCCCACCTTCACCGACCGCACCACGCGGTCGGCGATCCGCTGGAACCTCCTCGACAACGTCGTCATCGAGGCCGGTGAGCCGCTCGATCCCGCCCTGACCTACCGCGTCACCTACCCGTCGAGCACGTCGGCCACGCGCAGCTACCGCAACGACGTCGACGTGGCGTCGTACGCCACGACCTCCAACCTCGGCACGCTGATCCAGCACTTCCCCGGGACCAACGTCGACACCACCGTGACGCCGGACCAGGTCGACGTGCCCCGCGCGCACGACGACCACACCCTGCTGACGCCGTCCGGCTCCATTGCCAAGACCAACGACACCGGCGTCGACGACGCCGCGCAGGGCACGGACGCCGGGCTCAACTACGCCGCGGTCGGCGAGACCGTGACCTACACCGTCACCGGCACGGTGCCCGCCCACACCACGGCGTACAACGCGGTCCTCCGCGACACCACGCCCGCCGGCCTGCGCGTCGACGGCGTCGTGTTCGAGTACCGCGCCGCACCCGCCGACCCGTGGGGCGCCCTGCCGGGCGGCTTCACCACCAGCCTCACCGCTCCCGGTCCGCGGGTCACGTTCCCCACCTCCCTCGCCACGGGCGCAGCGGACGACCAGGTGCGGATGACGATCTCGTCCACCGTGCTCAACGACCCGGCCAACGTCCACGCCGCGGTGCGCACGAACACCGCGTCGCTGACCGCGACCGACGAGACCGACGCCCCGCTCGTGACCCAGACCGCCAGCTCGAGCGTCACAGTCGTCGAGCCCTCTCCCGCGCCGCTCAAGGCGGCCGACGACGAGGAGCCCGTCGCCGGCCAGTCGGTCACCTACACGCTGACGGCACGCAACGTGAACGCGGGCAGCCTCGGTCAGCTGCGACCCACCCTCTTCGACTCCGTGCTCGTCGACTGCGTCCCCACCGGGCTGGCCGTCGTGCCGGCTTCCCTCACCACCGTCACCGGTACGGCGACCGTCGAGGCGGCCGGCACGAACGGCTGCGCCGCCGGGCGCACGCCCGTGGTGTGGCAGGTCGGTGACATCGCCTGGCGTTCGGTCGCCGACGCCGGTGGGGTCGACCCGTGGCCGACCCTCGCCTACACCGTCACGGTGAGCCCGCAGGCCGGTGGCAACGTCGCCTACGTCAACACCGCCGGCCTCTCCGGCACGTCCATGGACGGTGGCGACGCGGACGAGAGGACCTACTCGGCGATCGTCTCGGAGACGGTCACCGTGCCCGGTGGTGACCTGCGGAAGTCGGCGACCCCCAGCAGCGTCCCGGTCGGTGGCACGGTGACCTTCGACCTCGAGGTCGACCTGCCGGCGTCGGTGAACTTCTACGACGCCTCGATCATCGACCAGCTCCCGCCCGGCATCTCGACCGCGTCGGTGGAGCTGACCGAGTCCACCTGCACGTACGCCGACGTCCCGGCGGGACCGTGCACCCCCGTGGTCCCACCGGGCAGCGAGCTGGCTCCGGTCGGCCAGCTGCACGGCTGGCTGCTCGGCGACGTCGCCTCCGATCCGCGCCCACGCACCGTGACGGTCACCTACACCGCCGTCGTGGGCGTGGTCGCCGGCAACACCGCCGGCACCAGCCTCGTGAACAGCGCCCGTCTCAAGTGGAACCACACCGACAAGACCGCGACGCCGGCTGTGGGCGACGCCTTCGACGCCCAGACCGATCCCGGCACGGCCAGCGTGCTGGTCACCGAGCCCTCGCTGAGCATCGACAAGACCGTCGATGAGAGCACACCCGGTCCGGGTGAGGACTTCACCTACACGGTGCGGGTGACCAACGCGGGCGGCGCCAACAGGTCGGCCGCCCACGACGTCGACCTGGTCGACACCATCCCGGTCGGCGTCCGCGTCATCGGCACCCCGAGCAACGGCGGCGTCGCCGCCGGCGGCGCGCCCGGTGGCGGCACCATCACGTGGAGCGACCTCGGGCCGATCGAGCCGGGCACCTTCGTCGAGCTGACCTACACCGGTCGGCTCGTCAGCCCCGCGCCGAGCTCCGCGCAGACCAACGTCGCCGACATCGGGACCTACACCTCGCTCGACGACGGGGGCCGCACCTACAACGGCCCGGCGGACGACGCCGTCGTCACGCCCGCCCTGCCCGTGCTCCAGGTCGTCAAGACGGTGCTCGACGCGCCGCCGGCGTACCTCGGTGAGCCCACGCGCTGGCAGATCACCGTGGAGAACACCGGCCCGGTCACCGCCTTCGACGTCGACGTCGAGGACGTGCTGCCCTCCGGCTGGACGTACGACGCCGACTCGGCACAGGTCTCGGTCGCCGGCGCGGCTGCCACCCAGGACGACCCGGACTCGGTGACCGGCTCGCCCGTCCAGACGATGACGTGGAACAACCTCGGCGACCTGGACACCGGCGAGCAGATCGTCATCGTGCTCGCTGCCACGCCGGGAGCCGCGCTGGCGCCGGCAAGCGTGGGCAGCTCGATCGCCCACACCAACGAGGCCTCGGCCACCGGTCAGGACCTGGATGGTCCCGGGGGAGCGGTCGTCACCGACGACACCGACACGGCGGCGACCCGCATCGACGCGGCGAACCTGACGATGACCAAGGCTGCCGTCGGCACCCCGGTCGCGGGCGAGCCGTTCTCGTGGACGCTCACCGTCGGCAACACCGGACCCGACACGGCCGCAGGTCCGTTCGACGTCACCGACGACCTGCCCACGCAGGTCACCGGCGCCATCGCCTCCGGCACCGGCTGGACCTGCTCCCCGGCAACCACGACGATCACCTGCCAGCGCACGAACCCGGCGAACACCCTGGCTTCCGGTGCGTCGTTCCCGGCGATCACCGTGACGGCGCTGGTGCCTGCAGCAACGCCCTCCGGCACGACGCTGGCGAACTCGGCGACCGTCGACGCCCGCACCTACGAGACCGACGAGGACGACAACGACGACGCCGTCTCCGTCGACGTCGTCACGGAGTCCGACCTCGGCATCGACAAGTCGCTCGCCGGCACCCTCGTGCCGGGCTCCTCCGCGACGTACACGCTGGCCGTGCGCAACGACGGCCCCTCGGTCGCCCGCGGGGCGATCGTCGTCACCGACACCCTGCCCGCGGGCCTGACCTTCGACGCGTACACCGGTGCCGGCTGGGACCTCGTCCGCGACGGGCAGGAGCTCACCTTCACCTGGACGGGCGCGACTCCGGTGCCCCTGGGCGCGCTGCCGCAGATCACCGTGACCGTGCAGGTGGCCACCGACGTGACCGCCGCGGTCACCAACACCGCGTCGGTGACCGAGCCGACGGACCCGACGTCGGGGCCGGAGTCGCCCGACTCGGACTCCGTCACCACCTCGCCTTCCCCCAGCGCCGACCTGGGCATCACCAAGGACAGTCCGGGCGACTTCGACGCGGGCACGCAGGGCGTCTACGAGCTCCTCGTGCACAACTTCGGGCCCTCCGACGCGGCGGGCCCGATCACCGTGACCGACACGCTGCCTGCCGAGCTGACCTACGTCTCGTCCGCCTCCTCCGAGGCCTGGAGCTGCTCGGCCGCCGGCCAGGACGTCACCTGCACGCTCGCCGCCGGCCTCGTCGACGAGGCGTCCTCGACCCTGCGGCTGACCGTCGACGTCGACGAGACGCTCACCGGCGACCTGCAGAACACCGCTGCCGTCGACGGCCCCACACCGGACCCCAACCCTGGCAACGACGAGGACACCGACGACACCGGGGTCGTCGTCGAGGCCGACCTGGCGGTCGTCAAGACGCTGGCCACCGCCCCGGTCGTGGCCGGCGAGAACGTCACCTACGAGATCGCGGTGCGCAACAACGGACCGGCCACCTCGCCCGGACCCATCGAGGTCACCGACGCACTGCCGGCCGCCCTCACGTTCGTCAGCGCCTCGGGCGCCGGCTGGACGTGCGGTGCCGCGGGCCAGGTCATCACCTGCGATCGCGCCGCGGCGCTGGCCTCGGGCACACCGGCCGGCGTGATCACGGTCGTGGCCGCCGTCGCCTCCGACGCGGGTACGACGACGCTCACCAACGTCGCCAACGTCGAGGGGACGGCGACCGACCCGGTGCCGCTGAACGACACGTCCGAGGTCACGACCACGGTCACCGAGGACACCGAGATCTCCGTGGTCAAGACGACCACGGGCCCCGACCCGGTCCGCGCCGGTGAGAACGCGACGTTCGAGATCGCCGTCAGCAACTCCGGCTCGTCCGACGCCCGGGCAGTGACGGTCCACGACCTGCTGCCGACCGGCATGACCCTGGTCTCCGCCAGTGGTGCCGGCTGGACCTGCGTCGCCGACGTCTGCACCCGGGACCGGGTCGTGGCCGGTGGCACAGCACCCGTCATCACGCTCGTGGCCCGGGTCGCGTCGGGTGTGCCCGACGGTGCAACGCTCACCAACGACGTGACCGTCGCCACGACCACCCCGGGCGACACCCCGGCCGGCAACACCGACGACGCCGACGTCGACGTGGTCGCGGCCGCCGACCTGGCGCTGACCAAGACGCACGTGGGCGCCACCGCGACCGCCGGCCTGCCGACGTCCTTCACCATCTCGGTGACCAACGAGGGCCCCTCCGACGCGGTGGGTCCGCTCACCGTCACCGACACGCTGCCGCCCGGGCTGGGCTACCTCTCCGCCGGCGCTCCGTGGACCTGCGCCCCCGGCCCCGGCCAGGAGGTGACGTGCACGCTGCCCGGTGACCTGATCGCCGGCTCCACGGCGCCCGACCTCGACCTTCAGGTGCTGGTCGCAGCGGACGCCGACCTCGGGACCCTCACCAACACGGCGACGGTCTCGGCCGTCACGCCCGACCCCGTCCCGGTCAACGACACCGACACCGCTGACGTCGTGGTCGTGCAGGCCGCCGACCTGTCGGTGGTGAAGTCGCACACCGGACCGGTGCGCGTGGGCGACCAGCTGAGGTTCACCCTCGACGTGGCCAATGCCGGCCCGTCGCAGGCACGGGACGTCGTGGTCACAGACTCGCTGCCGAAGGGCCTCACCCTGGTGTCGGCCTCGGGCACCGGGTGGAACTGTGGTCCGACGACCGCCGGCGTCACCTGCAACCTGGCCGGCCGGCTGGCTCCGCTCACCGCGGCCGACCCGATCACCGTGGTCACGACCGTGACCCCGGCGGCCTACCCGTCGGTCGACAACGTGGCCGTCGTCGCCTCGTCGACGACCGACCTCGACCCGACCGACAACGAGGACACCGACCAGGTCGCCGTGCCTGCACTGGTCGACCTGTCCATCGCCAAGACGCACCGGGGCACCCTCGTCGTCGGTGAGCAGGCGACGTACGACCTGGTCGTCAGCAATGTCGGCCCCACGCCGGCGCCCGGTCCGATCGTCGTGACCGACGCGCTGCCCTCGGGGCTGCGGTTCGTCTCCGCGGCGGGTCCGGGCTGGTCCTGTGCGGCAGACGGCCAGGTGGTCACGTGCACCCGCGCCGCCGCGCTCGAGGTGTCGGGCTCCTCCACCATCGAGCTCGTGGTCGCCGTGCTGCCGGCGGCCCACCCCGAGGTGGTCAACGCGGCAGCGGTGACGAGTCCGTCGACGGAGACCGGGACCGAGAACAACTCCGGGACCGACAGGGCGCCGGTGACGCCGACCGTCGAGCTGGTCGTCGCGAAGTCCGTGGAGTCCTCGAGCGCAGAGCGCGTTGTCTACTCGCTGAAGGTCACCAACACCGGGCCCAGTGCCAGCGTCGAGGCCGTCGTGCTGCGCGACCCCCTGCCCGACGGGCTCCGCCTGGAGTCGGCGCGAGGCGACGGCTGGTCCTGCACCACGTCGCCGCGTCGCATGGACTGTGCCTACGCAGACCCGCTCCCGGCCGGTCAGTCCGCCTCGGTGCGCCTGGTCGCCGAGGTGACGGCCGAGCCCGGCGCGAAGATCGTCAACGTCGCAACCGTCGACGGGGGTGAGACCGCGACCGGCGACAAGGACGGCGCCTCGTTCCGGGTGGCGGTCGCGGGCGACGGCGGAGGAGACGGCGACGAGGACCGCGACACGGGGAAGGGCGACGGACTGCCCGACGCCGGCGGACCGCCGTTGTGGGTCGGCCTGTTCGGGCTGTTGCTGCTCGGCTGCGGCATCGCCCTGACGCGCAGGGGCAGACGCCTAGCCTGACGTGACGACGACGTTGCCGACTGCGTGGCCCGTCTCGACCCGGGCCACCGCGTCGGCGGCGTCGTCGAACGCGTAGGTCGCCGACACGACGGGGGTGAGGTCGCCGGTGGCGACCAACCGGGCCAGGTGCGCGAACACATCGGTCGTACGACGACGCGTGACGCCCGAGCCGCCGGACTCCGCGGCGGCGGCCGGCGTCGCGACGCTGATCACCCGCGACGGGTCGGCGAGCAGGGCGGTCGCGTCGGCCAGCACCGGTGCGCCGACCAGGTCGAACACGGCCGCGACCCCGTCGGGCGCGGCCGCCCGCACCCGGTCGGGCCACCCGTCGCCGGAGACCACGTGGGTGGCCCCGAGGCTCGTGACGACCTCGGCCTTGGCGGCGGACGCGAGTCCGACGACACGTAGTCCGCGCAGTCGGGCGAGCTGACAGGTCGCCGTGCCGACCCCGCCGCCGGCGCCGGTCACCAGCAGCGTGTCACCGGAGGCCAGGCCGAGCTGGTCGAGCGCGTCGTGGGCGGTGCCGACCGAGACCGGGATGCAGGTGGCCCGGGCGTCCTCCACTCCGTCGGGTACGACGGCGCTCGAGGCCGCGTCGAGGAGCACCCGCTCGGCCAGCCCACCGGTGCCCGGCGAGACCTGGCCGAACACCCGTTGCCCGGCCGCGAAGCCGTCGACCCCGTCGCCGACCGACTGCACGACACCGGCCGCCTCGCGGCCCATCGCCATCGGGAAGACCGCGGGCACGTCGTCCTTGCGGAGCCCCGAGCGGACCTTGATGTCGGCCGGGTTCACGCCGGCCGCAGTCATCTCGATCAGCAGCTGGCCGGGGCCGGCCACCGGCTCGGCGATGTCGTGGAACGACTGCACCGAGGCGTCGCCGTACTCCTGGAAGCCGTAGATGCGCATGCCCGGCACTCTACGAGCGGCGTCACACCGCCCATCGCGCCGCCTCGTCCACCTGGTCGGCGAGGCCGGAGACGCCGCGCATGGTGGGGTGCCGCTCGAGGAGGGAGGTGACGGCGTACGCGTACCGCGCGGAGCGCAGTCGCGTGTCGTCGCGGGGTTCGATGGGTCGTGGGCCCTCGGTCTGCTCGTTCATGGGACCACGATGCCCGGCCCTGGTTGCGCCGTGATTGAGACGATGTGAGCGTCAGGTAAACGCGTCCGACGCACGACGGCCCCGGTCGGATGGACCGGGGCCGTCGTGCAGATCCGCGTGACGCGGTGCGTGCGTGGGGGTCAGCCCCGCACGCAACCGCCGGCGAGGCCGACCTTCTTCAGGCCGGCGAGGTCACCGGCGCCGAAGAGCGAGCGGAACCAGCCGTCGCTCCAGGGCAGGGTGTCGGTCGAGTAGTACATCAGCTGGGTGCGGCCGGCCTCGTTCTGGTCCGTGTGGGCGAGGCCGAACCCGTGACCGAGCTCGTGCAACAGGGTCATGCCCAGCGTCGCGCGGCTCGGCGAGTCGAGCGCGATGTCGACCGCGGTGTTGGGGTTGCCCGGGACGGTGAGGTCGGAGTTGACCGTGACGCCGGTCTGCTTGATGCTCCACAGCCGGCCCTTCTTGTCGCGGCCCGGGTCGAGCTTGACGACCTGGCTGACGGCCACGGCGCCGACGAGCGCCGGCCGCTCCGCCTGGGTCGCCCAGGCGATCACCAGGTCGGTGTTGCGGTCCATCTTCCGCTTGCCCTGCGGGATGGTGTGCGTGCGGCCGGTGTACTTGAACCTCACACCGGTGGCCTGGGTGAACTGGGCCAGCACGGAGTTGATGATCGGCAGGACGCCGTCGCCGATGTCGTCGAGGTTGAGCTTGTAGCGGATCGTCTGGCACGGGTTGATGCGCTCACGCCAGCCGTGGAACCTCAGCAGGTTGTGGTCTCCGGCCAGGCCGCGGGCGGCGTAGCTCGGGACCACGTTGACCTTGTGCGCCTTGAACGTGCGCTTCTGGTGCTTGCGGGTCGCGGGGGCCACGACGCGCACCTTGTGCTTGCCGTACCAGTCCCAGGTGCCGGTGAAGGCGAAGTTGCCTCCGGCGGCCCTGGTCTTGTTCAGCTTCTTCCAGCCGTTGGGAGCCTTGTACTGGAGGAGCAGCTTGCGCTTCTTCGAGCCGTTGATCTTGCCGGAGAGGGCGTAGCCCGTGCCGGAACCGGAGACCCAGGTGTCGGTCACCCAGGTGATGTTGCCCTTGGTGCGCTTCTTGCCGGGCTTGGCCTCGGCCGGCAGTGCCGTCACCGACACCGTCAGGAACAGGGCGAGCAGCGCGACGAGCGCCACCTTCATGCGATGGCTGGACATGGATCCCCCTCGATCGATGTGTGTCAACGGGCAGAGTGCCACCGCGGAGGGCGACGTAAACCTGCCTGCGCAGAGTACGCGACGAGCGCGCCGGGTCCGACCGGTGGCCGGAGGGCTCCCGGATACTGGCCACATGGCCTCACGACGCACGCGCCGGAACTGGTGGATGCTGCTGCTGGTCGTGGCGCTGGTGAACACCCCGGTGCTGATGTCGCTGGCGACCAACGCCCGGGTGTCCTCGAACGGCGAGGACGGGACCGCCGAGGTCGTCGGCCGCCGGGTGTACGGCGACCAGTCCAGCCCGCAGTACTGGATCACCTACCGCTTCGACGAGAAGGTCGACCCGGACCGGGAGGCGTACTCCGCGGAGGTCGACCGGGCGACGTACGCGCGGGTCGACGAGACCCGCGAGATCGGCGTGCGCGTGGTGCCCGGCGACCCGGCGGCGCACCGGGTCGACGGCGCGGAGCCGCGGCGGCTGGGCCTGGTGATCACCCTGGTCGCCGACGCGCTGGTGGCCGCCGCGCTGCTGATCCGGTGGCTGAGGCGTCGGGGCAGGCCGGAGCCGGATTCGGAGCCGGTGCCACAATCGGAGCCATGACCCTGACGAGCTTCAGCGCCACCGCCATCGACGGCAGCCCCGTCGAGCTGTCCGACTACGCCGACAAGGTGGTGCTCGTGGTCAACACGGCGTCGCAGTGCGGCTTCACTCCGCAGTACGACGGGCTCCAGAAGCTCCAGGAGCAGTACGCCGATCAGGGCTTCACCATCCTCGGCTTCCCGTGCGACCAGTTCGGCAACCAGGAGCCCGGCAGCGAGGACGAGATCGCGACGTTCTGCGAGAGCAGCTTCGGCGTCTCCTTCCCGATGTTCGCCAAGGTCGAGGTCAACGGCGACGACGCGCACCCGCTCTACCGGTGGCTGCGCCAGGAGAAGGGCGGCCTCCTCGGCAGCAAGATCAAGTGGAACTTCACCAAGTTCCTCGTGGGCCGCGACGGCGAGGTCATCAGCCGGCACGCGCCGACCACGAAGCCGGAGGCGCTCACCGACGACATCGAGCAGGCGCTCGCCGCCTGACGTCCCGCGCTGGTCGAGGTGCGAGGAGCTCCAGCGACGAGCCTCGAGACCGGGCTCCGAGGACCTCGGTCTCGGGGCTCGCTGCGCTCGCACCTCAACCAGCGGCACAAGGTGACTTGCCCGTAACCACACGGGCGGTGGAGGGTGGCCGACATGGCCGCCACCACCTCGTCGTACTCGATCACCATGCGGCTGCACACCGCGCCCGACCACGGGGTGGTCGGCACCGTCGCCACCACCATCGCCGAGTGCGGTGGCATCGTCACCGGCATCGACGTCGCGGAGTCCCGCCACGACCGGCTGGTCCTCGACGTCACGTGCAGCGCGTCGGACTCCGACCACTCCGAGGAGCTGGTGGCCGCCGTCGGGAAGCTCGACGGCGTCGAGGTCTACAAGGTCAGCGACCGCACGTTCCTGCTGCACATCGGCGGCAAGATCGAGGTCAACTCGAAGGTGCCGCTGCGCACCCGCGACGACCTGTCGATGGCCTACACGCCCGGCGTCGGGCGCGTCAGCATGGCGATCCACAACAACCCCGCCGACGTCTCGCGGCTGACCATCAAGGGCAACAGCGTCGCGGTCGTCACCGACGGCTCGGCCGTCCTCGGCCTCGGCAACATCGGCCCGGGTGCCGCCATGCCCGTGATGGAGGGCAAGGCCGCGCTGTTCAAGCGGTTCGCCAACATCGACGCCTGGCCGATCTGCCTGGCCAGCCAGGACACCGACGAGATCGTCAAGGCCGTCGAGATGATCGCGCCGGGCTTCGGCGGCATCAACCTCGAGGACATCGCGGCGCCGCGCTGCTTCGAGATCGAGGCGCGGCTGCGCGAGTCGCTCGACATCCCCGTCTTCCACGACGACCAGCACGGTACGGCGATCGTCGTCCTCGCCGCGCTCACCAACGCCCTCCGCGTGGTCAAGAAGGACCTCTCCGGCGTACGCCTCGTCGTCTCCGGCGCTGGCGCGGCAGGCACCGCGATCGTGACGCTGCTGCTGGCCGCGGGCGCCGGCGACGTGGTCGTCGTCGACCGCTTCGGCGCGCTGTCGGCCGACGACGAGACGCTCTCGGAGGCGCACGCCGAGCTCGCCGGGGCCACCAACCCGCGCCGGGTGACCGGCTCGCTCCAGGACGTCCTCGTCGGCGCCGACGTCTTCGTCGGAGTCAGCGCCCCGGGCATCCTCAAGCCGGAGTGGATCGACGACATGGCGACCGACCCGGTCGTCTTCGCGCTGGCGAACCCCGACCCCGAGGTCGACCCCGCAGAGGCCGGCAAGCGGGCGGCCGTGGTGGCGAGCGGCCGCAGCGACTACCCCAACCAGATCAACAACGTGCTCGCGTTCCCCGGCGTCTTCCGCGGCCTGCTCGACGCGCGCGCCTCCGAGATCACCATCGACATGCTGCTGCGCGCGGCCACCGCGATCGCAGCCGTCGTCACCGACGAGGAGCTGAACCCGAGCTTCATCATCCCGTCGGTCTTCAACGCCGAGGTGCCCAAGGCCGTGGCCGCCGCCATCCGCGGCGAGAAGGCGCACCCGGCCTGATCGCCGACCTCGTGCTCGCGCCGGACGTCACACGGATGGAGCCGTCGGTGGCTCGGTCCGTATGACGTCCCGGAGGAGCATCCGCGGAGCCGGCCCGCGCTAGGCCCCGAGCAGCCCCTCGGCCACCAGCGCGGCGCCGATGATGCCGGCGCGGTTCTGCAGCTCCGCCGCCACGATGGGGGTGCGGATGTCGATGAGGTGCAGGAACTTGTCGGCGTCGCGGCTGACCCCGCCGCCGACGACGAACAGGTCGGGCGTGAAGAGCCTCTCGACGGTGCGGTAGTAGACCGTCAGCCGCTCGCCCCACTCGGCGTAGGTGAGCCCCTCGTCCTCGAACACGCTGCTGGCCGCCCGCTTCTCGGCGACGTGGCCGTCGATCTCGAGGTGGCCGAGCTCGCTGTTGGGCACGAGTACGCCGTCGTGGATGAACGCCGAGCCGATGCCGGTGCCCAGGGTGGTGAGGATGACGAGCCCCTCCTTGCGGTCCCGCGCCGCGCCGTACCGCGCCTCGGCCAGGCCGGCCGCGTCGGCGTCGTTGAGCACGTGTACGTCGCGGCCCGAGACCTGGGTGAAGACCTCGTCGGCGTCGACGTCGATCCACGACTTGTCGATGTTGGCGGCGGTGCGCACGATGCCGTGCTGCACGACGCCCGGCACCGTCACGCCGACCGGGCCGGTGGCCTCGGGGTGGCGCTCCATGATCTTCCCGATCAGCTCGGCCACCACGTCGGCCACGGCGTCGGGCGTGGACTGCTTGGGGGTCTTGATCTTGACCCGATCGCCGGCGAAGTCGCCCTTCGCGAGGTCGACCGCCGCGCCCTTGATGCCGCTGCCGCCGAAGTCGATGCCGAGGGGCATCCCGCTGGGAGTCTGGTCTGCTGCCGGAGATGCGCGCAGCCTTCCCGGAACGGTCCCCGCTCGCAAGCGGACGCGCTCCTACACTGGCGCGCATGGCTGTCCCGACGACGCGCATGCTGCTGCTCGGTGCGGTGTCGTTGTTCGAGCCCGTCAACGGCTACCAGATCCGCCGCGAGCTCATCTCGTGGCGCGTGGACGAGTGGGCGCACGTCAACCCGGGCTCGATCTACGCCGGCCTCGCGACTCTCACCCGGCACGGCCTGCTCGAGCGCCACGACCTGGTCGACGGCCGCCGCGGGGTGGCGATCTACGAGCTGACCGACGACGGCCGGGCCGAGCTCGACCGCCTGGTCGTGCGGGCGCTCGAGGAGGTCGACCTGCACGACCGGGTGGCGTTCCAGGCGGCCTTCGGGATGCTCCCGCACCTCGACCGCGACGTGGTGGTCGGGGCCCTCGAGCGACGGCGTACGTCGCTGGCGGAGCAGATCCACCTCTTCGAGACCGAGAAGGACGACCCCGCCAACGGGCCGCCGCACGCCCGCCGCGGCTGGAGCCTGTGGCTCGACCTGGCGGTGGCCGAGGGCGTCTGGCTCGACGAGACGCTGCGCCAGGTCGCGTCGGGCGAGCTCAAGTTCACCGCCGACGACGACTGGGACTGGCTGCCTCCCGACGACGACCCCGGCTGGCAGATGAACGTCGACCGCGAGAAGTACCGGGCGATGCTCGGTCGGTGACGGCTACGCCGCGTCGTCGCGCTCCCGGCTGTCGCCGGCGATCAGGCCGGCGATCGTGGCGAGCCGGCGACCCTGGTAGCGGGCCGCCGCCAGCGCGGCACTCGTCGGCGGTCCTTCACTCGACGGGTGCGTCGTGCCGTACGGGTTGCCGCCGGCGTCGGTGACCGCCTGGTCGGTGTAGCCGGGTGCGACGACGATCGTGCCCCAGTGGTGGAACGTGTTGTAGAGCGCGAGCAGGGTCGACTCGTTGCCGCCGTGCCGGTTCGTCGCGCTCGCGAAGCCGGTGCCGACCTTGTCGGCAAGCTCGCCGGCCGCCCAGAGCGGGCCGGTGCTGTCGAGGAACTGCTTGAGCTGGGCGCTGACGTTGCCGAACCGCGTCGGGCTGCCGAGGGCGAGCCCGTCCGCCCACTGGATGTCGTCGTTGGTCGCGACCGGGATGGCGGAGGTGGCGTCGACGTGGGCCCGCCACTCCGGCCGGGAGTCGATCGCCTCCGCCGGGGCCAGCTCGGCCACCCGGCGCAGGCGGACCTGCGCACCCGCGTCGGCTGCTCCTGAGGCGACTGCCTCGGCCAGGGCGTGCACGTTGCCCGTCGCCGAGTAGTAGATGACTGCCACGTTCGTCATGGGACTCAACCCTCCGTGTCGTTTACGATCTCCACCCGGTAGACCCGGCCCATACCGCAAGCGTGACGTCACATTCCCGGGCCCGGGCGGGTCGAGGTGACATGGACGAGCACGACGTGCTGGCCGAGCGGTTCGAGGCGCACCGATCCCGACTGCGGGCGGTCGCCTACCGGATGCTGGGCTCCACCGGCGAGGCCGACGACGCGGTCCAGGAGACCTGGCTCCGCCTCAGTCGCTCCGATGCCGACGCCATCGACAACCTCGAGGCCTGGCTGGTCACCGCGGTCGGGCGCGTGGCCCTGAACATGCTCCGCTCGCGCGGGACGCGGCGGGAGGTGCCTCTCGACCACCTCCCGGATCCCGTCGACGCCCCGCGCGGCGTCGACCCCGAGCACGAGGCGCTGCTCGCGGACTCCGTGGGCCTCGCCCTGCTCGTCGTGCTCGAGACGCTGACGCCGGCCGAACGAC
This sequence comes from uncultured Actinomycetota bacterium, assembly GCA_963825755.1. GTDB lineage: Bacteria > Actinomycetota > Actinomycetes > Propionibacteriales > Nocardioidaceae > Nocardioides. Next base: position 176,615 of record CAWGUS010000009.1, read on the forward strand.
TCGCGTACGTCCTGCACGACGTGTTCTCGGTGCCGTTCGACGAGATCGGCGCGATCCTCGACCGCTCGACCGACTCGGCGCGCCAGCTCGCCAGTCGCGGACGCCGGCGCATCCGCGCGACCGACCCCACGACCGAGACCGACGAGGCAGCCGAGCCGGAGGTCGTCGACGCATTCCTGTCCGCGGCCCGCGAGGGCGACTTCGACGCTCTCGTCGCCGTGCTCGATCCCGACGTGGTGCTCCGCGAGGACACCGGCAGCGGCCCGCTCGTCAGGGTGCGCGGCGCCGTGGAGGTCGCCCGCCGGGCGAGGCGCTTCTCCGCGCTCGACGCGCGGCCGGTGCTCGTCGACGGCGCGCCGGGCTTCGTGTCGCTGCTCGACGGCGAGGTGTACGCAGTCGCCGCCGTCAGGGTGCGGGCCGGACGGATCGTCGCGCTGGACTTCCTGCGGGACCCGACCAGCCTGGCCGCGATCGACCTGACCGCGCGATAAATCACAGGCGATGCCCGGCCGTTGCGGGCACGCTGGTCGCATGCAGACGGGCCCGTTGGACATGGCGCGGCACCTCGACGGACTGCGCACGGCGGCGCTGGCCCTCGTGCGGTACGCCGACCGTGCGGGGCTGGAGGCACCCGTGCCGACGTGCCCCGGCTGGACCGTGCGGGACCTGGTCGCGCACCAGGGCAACGTGCACCGGTGGGCGGTCGCGAATCTGCGCGGCGACACCAACGACCGGGACGCCGTGGAGCGCGAGGGCCGGTCGGCGGCCGACCCGCTGCAGTGGCTGCGCGACGGCACGATCGAGTTCGCCCAGGCGGTGAGCGAGGAGGTCCCGGCCGGCGTGCGTCCGCTGGTCTTCCTGGCGGCCGCCGACCCCGCCGCTCCGCGGGAGTTCTGGGCCCGCCGGCAGTGCCACGAGACCACGATCCATGCGGTGGACGCGCTGGCCGCCGCGCTGGGCCGCCAGCCGGTGGCGAGCGAGACCTGGATCGATCCGGTGATCGCGCTCGACGGCATCGACGAGCTGCTCACCGGGCTGATGCCCCGCCCGAGGTCCAGGCTGCGCGCGGAGGAGGTCATGCGGGTCGTCGTACAGGCGGATGGCGGGGGTGGCACCTGGCTCGTGGAGGTCTCGCAGCAGCCGCCGGTGACCACGCGGCTGGACCCGGCGGCCGCGCTGCCGGCGTACGACGTCCTGCTCGCGGGGGAGTGTGTGGCGCTGTACCTGACGCTGTGGAACCGGGGCGACGAACCAGGAACTGTCGGTGGCTCGTGGGAGCTTTGGCGGGCCGGGATGAAGGTGTGACGGACAGGGTTGACAGCAGCACTGTTCAACATTGAACATTGGGTGCTGCCCGACGAGGCCGCACCACACAGGGGTAGGGAGAGCCGATGATCACCGCACGGGGACTCGTGCAGACGTTCCACACGGGGCAGGGCAGGAAGAAGAAGGAGGTCCTCGCCGTCGACGGCGTCGACCTCGATGTCGCCGAGGGCGAGGTGGTCGGGTTCCTCGGCCCCAACGGCGCCGGCAAGACCACGACGCTGCGCATGCTCACCACGCTGCTCAGGCCGACGGCGGGCTCCGCAACGGTCGCGGGCTACGACGTGGTGACGCAGAGCAAGCAGGTCCGCAACAGCATCGGCTACGTCTCGCAGGCGGGCGGCGTCTTCTCCAGCGCCCGCGCCGGTGAGGAGGTCATGGACCACGGCATGCTCTACGGCCTCTCGCAGAAGGAGGTCGAGAAGACCGGGCGCGAGCTGTTCGCACAGCTCCAGCTCGACGGGCTGTGGGAGCGGATGCCCAAGAACATGTCGGGCGGCCAGAAGCGCCGCCTCGACATCGTGATGGGGCTGATCCACAACCCGACCCTGGTGTTCCTCGACGAGCCGACCACGGGCCTCGACCCGCAGGCGCGCGCCAACCTCTGGGACCACATCGCCAAGCTGCGCACCGAGCGCGGGGCGACGGTCTTCCTCACGACGCACTACCTCGACGAGGCCGACGCCCTCTCCGACCGCATCGTCATCATCGACCAGGGCCGCATCGTCGCCTCCGACACCAGCGACAACCTCAAGGCGCAGGTGGCCGGCGACCTGGTGATCCTGGAGCTGCCGACGGCCCAGGTGCGCACCGCCGCCGAGAAGCTCGGCTCGATCAGCGACTCCGTGTCCGTCGAGGGCCAGCACGTCCGCGGCCGGGTGGCCCGCGCCGGGCGAGCGGTCCCCGGCCTGCTTCGCGACCTGGAGGCCGGCGGGGTCCAGCTCGAGTCGATCGAGATCCACCGCCCGACGCTCGACGACGTCTTCCTCACCCTCACCGGCCGCTCGTTGCGCGACGCCGAGTCCGAGGCGGAGGCCGAGTCCGAGACCGGCCCCACGCAGCCCGAGCAGGCCGACGTACCCACTCTCGAAGGAGCCGACCGATGACCACGTTCGCCCGCGAGAGCTTCATCGTCTTCCGGAGGCAGATCCGGATGAACCTGCGCAATCCCGCCTGGGTCGTGATCGGCGCGCTGCAGCCGGTGCTCTACCTGCTGCTGTTCGGCCCGCTGCTCAAGCCGATCGTGTCGTCGTTCCCCGGCGCGGCCGACAACGAGTTCACGTTCCTGGTGCCCGGCCTGCTGGTGCAGCTGGGCATGTTCGGTGCGTTCTTCGCCGGCTTCGGGCTGATTGCCGAGTGGCGGGAGGGCGTCGTCGAGGCCGAGCGGGTGACGCCGGCCTCGCGCACCGCCCTGCTGGTGGGCCGGCTGATGCGCGACCTGCTGCAGCTGTTCGTGCAGGCCCTGATCCTGATCGGGCTCGGCCTGCTGATGGGCATGCGCGGCGGAGCCGGCGGCATCGTCGTCGGCGTCCTGCTGACCCTGCTCGTCGGCGGCGCGTGCGCCGCGGCGTCCAACGCCCTGGCACTGACCACCAAGTCCGAGGACGTCATGGCACCGGTCATCAACATGGTGATGATGCCGGTGCTGCTGCTCAGCGGCATCCTGCTGCCGATGACGCTCGGCCCCGACTGGCTGCTGCGCATCAGCGACTTCATGCCGTTCCGCTGGATCGTCGACGGCGTCCGCGACTCGTTCGCCGGCGACCTGGCCAGCTCGGAGGTCATGTGGGGCACCGGCTGGGCGCTGCTGCTGTTCGTCCTCGCGGTCTGGTGGGGCACGTCCACGTTCCGCAAGGAGAACGCCTGATCGAGGGCGTCTCTCAGTCGAGACCCTTCCGACGACGGCGGGCGGCCAGCCTGGCGAGCCCGTCGGCGTCGAGGCGTGCGGCCACCTCGGACGTCGGTGCCGTCCCGCCCCACCGGGTCGGCAGCCACCAGGCACCGTCGTGGCCCGCGCGCGGGTAGTCCTCGATCGTCTCCTCGACCATCGCACTCAGCCGCGTGTGCAGCCGCTCGGTCAGTGAGTGCGCGTCCTCCCCCGGCCCGGGAAGCAGGGGCTCGCCGACCCTGATGGTGACGGGAGTACGCCGTCGCAGGCCACCCATCCGGTCGACCGTCAGCAGCCGGTGACCCCCGAACGTCACCACCGGGATCAGCGGCACCCCGGCGGCGAGCGCGACGGCGGCCGCGCCCGGCGCGAGCGGCTTGACCAGCCACGAGCGCGAGATCGTGCCCTCGGAGAAGACCCCGACGATCTCGCCGGCTGCGGCCAGCCGGGTCGCTCGACGCAACGCTCCCGCACCCTGCCCGCGGTCCACTGGGACGTGGCCCATCGCCCGCATCGCGGCCCCGGAGAGGTGGCTCTCGAAGGTGCCCGACTTCGCCAGGAAGCGCACGAGACGGCCGCGCTCCGCGCCGGCGTACCCGACGAGCGCGAAGTCGAGGTAGCCCACGTGGTTGGCCGCGACCACCGCTCCGCCGCGCGACGGCAGGTGCTCGGCGCCGCTCAGGTCGATGCGCAGGGCGAGCGCGGCGAAGACCACGCGCAGGCCACCGATGACCGCGCGATACGTGCGGTCCGGCGACATGCTTCGACCTTAGGAGGTCCGGCGGCCGCTGATCGCGGCGCGGTGCTCCTCGCCCCACTCGCCCAGAGGCTGGAGCGCGACCTCGAGTGCGACCCCGGTGGGCGTGAGCGTGTAGACGACCTTGGGTGGGACCTGCTCGTGCACCGTGCGGTCGACCAGCCCGTCGCGCTCGAGCTCGCGGAGCTGCTGGATCAGCACCTTCTCGCTGACCCCGTCGAGCTCTCGGCGCAGCTCGCCCGTGCGCCGCGGCTCGACGCTGAGCGCCCACAGGATCAGGGCCTTCCACTTGCCTCCGACGACGTGCACCGCGGCGTCGAGGCCGCACAGGAACTCGGGACCGGGCATGCTGATCCTCCTCTGACGCTGACCAAATGGTGGGTACCTGACAAAATAGTGGGTACTTGCCGCTGGGCAGGCACCGGCCCGAGGGTTGAACCATGACGAACCCGGCCCACCCCCTCTCACCGCCCACGCCTGACCATGCCTCCGTCGCAGTGCTCGGCCTCGGCCCGATGGGCAGTGCGATCGCCCTGGCACTGATCCGCGCAGGGGCGTCCACCACGGTCTGGAACCGGTCCGCGGAGAAGAGCCTTCCGCTGGCCGGGGAGGGAGCCGCGGTGGCTCCCGATGCGGATGCGGCTGTCGCCGCTGCCGACCTTGTGCTGGTGGTGCTCCGCGACCACGCGGCCGTCCGGGAGGTACTCGGAAGCCTCGAACCGGCCGTGTTCGAGGGCAAGACCGTGGTGGTCCTCGCGTCGTCGACGCCCGAGGAGGGCAGGCGTACGGCGGCGTGGGCCGCAGGGCAGGGGATCGCCCTGCTCAACGCCGCGATCATGGTGCCCACTCCGCTGATCGGCGATCCGGGCGCGCTGGTCCTGTACGCCGGAGATCGCGGCCTCTTCGACCAGCACGTCGAGACGCTGCGGCTGCTCGCCGGCAGAGCGGATCACCTGGGAGTCGATCACGGTCTGGCCGCTGTGTACGACGTGGCGATGCTGGAGGTCTTCTTCGCCGGCATGACGGCCTTCCTGCACGCATCGGCCCTGGTGACGGGGCAGGGCGTGGACGCGAAGACCTTCCTGCCCTATGCCCAGCAGATCACCGAGGTGCTCGCACACTCGATGACCGGGCTGGCTGCAGACGTCGACGCGGGCAGCCATCCCGGGACCGAGGACAACCTGGCGATGGAGCTCGCTGCGATCAGGCACATCGTCGACACCGGCGCCGAGCTCGGGCTCGACCCGCGGCTGCCGCACCTGCTGCACGAGGTGGCCCGCACCGCCGTGGACGAAGGGCACGGGGACGAGTCGTTCTCCCGAGTGGTCGACGTGCTGCGCCGGGGGTGAGCCGACGGAGGGCGCGGAGGCGGCGTCAGGCTCGCGCGAGCACAGGTGCGGCCGTGGTGTCGACTCGCAGCGCGCTCAGCGCACGAGCGACTCTCGCCAGCTCGTCGAGGATCGCGTGAGCGGTCTCCTCGAGCCGTGGCGTGGAGACGACCTGTCCGTCGCGGGTGCTCTCGGCGATCCGCAGCGCGGTCGTGGCGCCGATCGGCATCATCTTCAGCGTGGTGACGACCTGCTTGGCCATCTGCACGGCGCGGGTGCCGGCGGAGGTGTTGCCGTAGCTGACGAAGGCGACCGGCTTCCACGCCCACTCGTGGTAGAGGAAGTCGAGGGCGTTCTTCAGCGCCGCCGGCATCCCGAAGTTGTACTCCGGGGTGACGATGACGACGGCGTCGGCGGCCGCGACCCGACGGCTCCAGGAGCGGGTGTGCTCGTGGACGTAGACGCCACTGGACGGGTGTTCCGGCTCGTCGAGCATGGGCAGGGCGATCTCGGCCAGGTCGGCCAGGTCGAGCACGATCGCGTCGCGCCCGGCAGCACCGGTGACGGTCTCGATGAACCAGTGCGCGATGGCGGGGCCCAGCCGTCCAGGGCGGGTGCTCGCGACGATGACGAGAACACGGAGGGGGATCGGCGTAAGGGTCGTTGACATGTCATCGACAGTAGCCGGACTTTGATGACGTGTCAACAACAGCGTAGGGTCGGAGCATGTCCACCCCATGGCTGAGCGCCGACGAGGAACAGGCGTGGCGCTCCTTCCGCCGCCTGATGACGGCCCTTCCCGCCCGGATCGGTCGCGACCTCGCCGCCGACTCCGGGCTCTCGTCGGCCGACTACGAGGTGCTGAGCACGCTCTCCGAGAAGCCGGACCGCCGGTGGGCGCTGCGCGAGCTGGCGGCCAAGATGGAGTGGTCGCGGAGCCGCCTCTCGCACCACGCCACCCGCATGCAGGGGCGCGGCCTGCTGGACAAGGAGCCCGACCCCGAGGACGCGCGGGGGTGCATCCTGCGCCTCACCGACGCCGGGTACGCCGTCCTCGAGGAGGCGGCGCGGCACCACCTGGCCTCGGTGCGGGCCAGGTTCATCGATCACCTGACTGCGACGGAGCTGGCCATGCTGCGCCGGCTCTCGGCCAGGATCGCCGACCTGCCCGACTGAGGCTGGCCCGATGGCCGCTTGACAAGGAGGGGTGCCTTGTCAAGGGAGGTTTACAAATCGTATGGTTCTGTCAAGTCGTGATCCTCGACCGACAGGAGCAGCCGATGTCGTCCACCGCCCACAGCACCGTGCCCGAGGGGTCGACCCGGGCCTGGCGTGACCGGAAGCGCTACCTCTGGCTGATCGGGCTCGTCGTGCCCTCCCTGGCCTTCCTGGGCTACGGCCTGCACGAGCTCACGGGCTGGGGCGTGTGGTTCTGGCTGGGCCCGATCGTGATCCTCGGGGTGGTCCCGGCGATCGACCTGGTCGCCGGGCTCGACCGCTCCAACCCGCCCGACGACGTGATCGAGGCGCTGGAGAACGACCGGTACTACCGCTGGATCACCTACCTCTTCCTGCCCATCCAGTACGTCGGCCTCGTCGGCGCCATGTGGCTGCTCGTCCACGGCGACCTGGCCGTCGTCGACAGGATCGGCCTGGCGATCTCGATCGGCTGCATCGGCGGCATCGGCATCAACACCGCCCACGAGCTCGGGCACAAGCGGGAGGCCAACGAGCGCTGGCTCTCCAAGATCGCGCTCGCCCAGGTCGCGTACGGCCACTTCTACATCGAGCACAACCGGGGCCATCACGTGCGCGTCGCGACGCCGGAGGACCCCGCGAGCAGCAGGCTCGGCGAGACCTTCTACCAGTTCTGGCCGCGCACCGTGATCGGCTCCCTGACGTCGGCCTGGCGGATCGAGAAGCGGCGCTACGCGCGCAAGAAGCAGCACCCGTTCCGGATCGGCAACGACGTGCTGAACGCGTGGCTGATGACCGCCGTCCTCTGGGGCGCGCTGGTCGCCTGGCTCGGCGTCGAGCTGGTGCCCTTCCTCGTCCTGCAGGCGGTCATCGGCTTCTCGCTGCTCGAGGTCGTCAACTACATGGAGCACTACGGGATGCTGCGCCAGAAGATCGGCGTCGGCGAGCGGCAGCGCTACGAACGGGTCGACCCGAGCCACAGCTGGAACTCCAACAACATCGCCACCAACGTGCTGCTCTACCACCTCCAACGGCACAGCGACCACCACGCCAACCCGACCCGGCGCTACCAGGCGTTGCGCGACTTCGAGGAGTCGCCGGTGCTGCCGACCGGGTACGCCGGGATGATCGTGCTCGCGCTGTTCCCGCCGGTCTGGCGCCGGGTGATGGACCCCCGGGTGCTCGGGCACTTCAAGGGCGACGTGAGCCTGGCGAACATCAGTCCGCGCAAGCGCGAGCGGATCCTCGCCACGTACGGCGCCGGCACGGCTGTCGCCGAGCGGGCCCGGATCCTGGCCGAGGACGACGCTCCCGGACTGGTCGACGAGGTGCTGGCGGCCCGGTGCCCCGGGTGCGGCTACACCTACGACGTCGAGGCCGGCGACGAGCACGAGGGGTTCGCAGCGGGCACGGCGTGGGCCGACGTACCGGCCGACTGGTGCTGCCCCGACTGCGGCGTGCGCGAGAAGGCCGACTTCGTGCCCGCTGCCTGAGTCTTCCTAGACTGCCGGGCATGAGCGTCCCGGCAGCAACCGCACCGATGCGGGCCCGCATCGTGGCGGCGGCCAGCGCGCTGACCGCCGAAGCCGGGTGGTCGGCGATCACGATGGCCAAGCTGGCCGACCGCGTCGGCGTCAGCCGGCAGACCGTCTACAACGAGGTCGGCTCCAAGAACGCACTGGCCGAGGCGATGATCCTGGCCGAGCTGGAACGGTTCCTCGGCGTCGTGAGCGCGGCGTTCGACGCGCACCCGGGCGACCTGGTCGGCGCGATCGAGGGAGCGGCCCGGGCAGTGCTGGAGACGGCCCGGGACAACCGGCTCCTGCACGCCGTCGTCTCCGCGACGCACGGCGCCGACACCGAGCTGCTGCCGCTGCTCACCACCCACTCGGCCGCCCTGCTGGGGGCGGCCAAGGTCGTGGTGCGCGAGCGGGTCGACGCCTACGACGTGGGCCTCGACGAGCGCGAGCTCGACGCCGCCATCGACATGGTCGTGCGGGTCGTGCTCAGCCACATCATGCAGCCGTCGGGGTCGGCCGCGGAGACGGCGGCCGACCTGGCGTGGATCGCGCGGCGGGTGCTGGCGTGACCGACGTACGGCGCGGCCCGGCAGGGGTCCCTGCTGCGTGAGGCGGCCGCCGTACACGAGCGGGGTTCACGGGGCGCTCCTACGCCTACCGGGGGTTGCAACCCGCGTGAAGCGACGCGATCACCGGGTACCCGGTGATCCCGACAGGCCACCAGCAGCCCGGGCCTCCGCCAGCTCCACGGCCTCGCGGAACGCCTTGATGACGTAGGCCGGCACCTCGAGGCCGGCGCCCCGGGCGTCGAGCAGGTCGGCCTCGACCTTGCCGATCTGGCCGGTGAAGCCGATCAGGTCGCGGTCGATGCCGAGGGTGCGCATGATGTCGCCGAAGTCGGCACGCTGGTCGTCGTTGTTGGCGCCGACGGGGGCGAACGACAGGGACCGCATCCGGCGGACCAACCACAGCTGCCAGCGCGAGAGCTGCTCGGCGTGGCCGCGCGCCGACATCGTGTAGAACGCGTGGTGGCCGGGTTCCTGGCGCTTGATCTGGCCGACGACGGTCTGCGCGATGGCGTGCTCGCCGATCTCGGTGAGGCCGTCGCTGAGCAGGTTGTAGGCCAGCACCGCCGAGCGCTCCGTGGACATGCCGGTCAGGTAGTAGAGCATCCGCACGACGTCCTGCATCGGCTCGAGGTGGGCCAGCATGCCGAGGATGCGGAGCTTGGCGGAGACGCTCGTCAGGTCGGTGACCGCGTTGTCGCGGCCGAGCCTGACCTGCACCTCGTCGAGGATCTGCCCGTGCCGGATCTCCTGCGGCTGCCACACGTCGGCGTAGAAGTGCCGGTCGACGTCGGGCGGGTCGGGCAGCATCGCGGTGAGCTCGAGGACGTTGCGGTCGACCTCCAGCTCGACTCGCGCCATGTAGTCGAGGACGTGCCCGAACCGCTGCTCCATCGCCCGTGCGTCACGGATCGTGTAGTCGACCGTGGCCAGGTCGATGGGCGGGTGCTCGGCGCCGAGCTTGTCGACGTGGTCATAGAGACGCTGCTCGTGCTGGCGCACGCGCTGGAGGTCCACCATGCGGGGATTCTAGGGACCAGGTACCAAACCCGTCGCGGCACCCACGTCGACGATCCGGTCCATCCGGTCGAGCCCGGCATCGGTGTGCGAGATCCAGACGACCGACCGGCCCACGGTCGCGTCGAGCACGTCGCGGGCGACCTCGTGCGCGGTGGCGGTGTCGAGGTGTGCCGTCGGCTCGTCGAGCACCACCACCGGCTGGTCGGCGAGCAGCGCCCGGGCGATGCCCAGCCGCGCCCGCTCGCCGCCGGAGACCGCGGCATGACCCTCGCCGATCAGGGTGTGCAGCCCGTCGGGCAGCCCGGCGAGCCAGCCGCCGCAGCCGTGCCTGCTCGAGCGCCCGTCGTACGTCGTCGTCGCTCGCCGCGGGCCGGGCGAGCCGGACGTTCTCGACGATCGAGGTGGCGAAGAGGTACGGGTCGTCGTCCACCAGGGCGACCCGGGTCCGCACGTCGGAGAGGCGCATGTCGCGTAGGTCGTGGCCAGTCGAGAGACACCCGGCCGGTCACCGGGTCGCGGAACCGGACCAGCTGGGCGGCCAGCGTCGACTTGCCGCTGCCCGACGGACCGACCACGCCGACCCGGTCGCCAAGGGCGAGGTCGAACGACACCGGCGCTTCCTCGATGCCGCCGCCACGCACGGCGACGTGCGGACGATCACTACCCAGCTCGACGGGAGACGAAGGACTCGGTGACCGCAGGAGTGAGGGCGTCGATCGCGGCCAGCCGGGCGCGCGCGCCGCGGCACCGCCCGGCGAGCGCACCCGCGTCGACCAGCGGCACGAGTACGTCGGCCAGCGCCAGCGGCAGCAATACCAGCAGGGCGGCCGTGGCGGGCGCGACCGTGCCCTGCGCCAGCCACGCGGTGACCGGCACGGCCGCCCCGAACGCCACCACGAGCGCTCCGCGGGCCAGCGCCCGCACCCGCGCCGACCGCGCCGTTCCGACACCTCGCTGTCCGCCTTCGCGCTGGGCCA
>CAWGUS010000010.1:0-84330 GCA_963825755.1 uncultured Actinomycetota bacterium
TTGTAGTTGTGTTGTTTTGACGTTGTTGAGACAAGCTATGAAGGGCACATGGTGGATGCCTTGGCACCAAGAGCCGATGAAGGACGTAGGAGCCTGCGATAAGCCCTGGGGAGTTGGCAACCGAGCTGTGATCCGGGGGTGTCCGAATGGGGAAACCCAGCTGGAGTCATGTCCAGTTACCCGCATCTGAACACATAGGGTGTGTGGAGGGAACGTGGGGAAGTGAAACATCTCAGTACCCACAGGAAGAGAAAACAATTGTGATTCCGAGAGTAGTGGCGAGCGAAATCGGATGAGGCCAAACCATGCTCATGTGATACCCGGCAGGGGTTGTGAGTGTGGGGTTGTGGGACATGTCTGATCGTTGCTGCCGTGCGGTGCAGAGTAAGAAATCATGTGTGAAGTTGAAGTCGGTTGGAAAGCTGGTGCCGTAGAGGGTGATAGCCCCGTAGACGTAAGTTCGTGACTCTGTTGACATGTTTCCCAAGTAACACGGAACCCCTGAAATTCCGTGTGAATCTGGCGGGACCACCCGTTAAGCCTAAATACTCCTTGGTGACCGATAGCGGACAAGTACCGTGAGGGAAAGGTGAAAAGTACCCCTGGCGGGGAGTGAAATAGTACCTGAAACCATGTGCCTACAATCCGTCGGAGCGATGCCCTTGTGGTGTTGTGACGGCGTGCCTTTTGAAGAATGAGCCTGCGAGTTTGCGTTGTGTTGCGAGGTTAACCCGTGTGGGGAAGCCGTAGCGAAAGCGAGTCCGAATAGGGCGTTTGAGTAGCGCGATCAAGACCCGAAGCGAAGTGATCTATCCATGGGCAGGTTGAAGCGCGGGTAAGACCGCGTGGAGGACCGAACCCACTTAGGTTGAAAACTGAGGGGATGACCTGTGGATAGGGGTGAAAGGCCAATCAAACTTCGTGATAGCTGGTTCTCCCCGAAATGCATTTAGGTGCAGCGTCGCGTGTTTCTTGCCGGAGGTAGAGCACTGGATAGCTAATGGGCCCTACAAGGTTACTGACGTTAGCCAAACTCCGAATGCCGGTAAGTGAGAGCGCGGCAGTGAGACTGCGGGGGATAAGCTCCGTAGTCGAGAGGGAAACAGCCCAGACCATCAGCTAAGGCCCCTAAGCGGTGACTAAGTGGAAAAGGATGTGGAGTCGCAGTGACAACCAGGAGGTTGGCTTGGAAGCAGCCACCCTTGAAAGAGTGCGTAATAGCTCACTGGTCAAGTGATTCCGCGCCGACAATGTAGCGGGGCTCAAGTCATCCGCCGAAGCTATGGCATTCACGCGTGTACCCAGCGTCAGCCTTTGGGTTGGTGTTCAGGTGTGTGGATGGGTAGGGGAGCGTCGTGTCGCGAGTGAAGCAGCGGAGTGATCCAGTTGTGGACGCGACACGAGTGAGAATGCAGGCATGAGTAGCGAATCAGGAGTGAGAAACTCTGCGCCGAATGATCAAGGGTTCCAGGGTCAAGCTAATCTGCCCTGGGTAAGTCGGGACCTAAGGCGAGGCCGACAGGCGTAGTCGATGGACAACGGGTTGATATTCCCGTACCGGCAAAGTAGCGCCCATGACGAACCTGGTGATGCTAACCATCCGAAACTCAGCGTGACCGGACCCTTCGGGGCGAGGCGGGTGGGCGGAGCGTGGGACCCGAACTGGTAGTAGTCAAGCGATGGGGTGACGCAGGAAGGCAGTCCAACCACGGCGATGGTAGTCCGTGGCCAAGAGTGTAGGGCGAACGGTAGGCAAATCCGCCGTTCATGTGCCTGAGACTTGATGGGGACCCGTATGGGGAAGTGGATGATCCTATGCTGTCGAGAAAAACCTCTAGCGAGCTATGCGCCGCCCGTACCCCAAACCGACTCAGGTGATCAGGTAGAGAATACTAAGGCGATCGAGATAACCATGGTTAAGGAACTCGGCAAAATGCCCCCGTAACTTCGGGAGAAGGGGGGCCGGATCCGTCAGCACCCGTGCGGTGTGAAGCGGTGATGGCCGCAGAGACCAGGCCCAAGCGACTGTTTACTAAAAACACAGGTCCGTGCGAAGTTGTAAGACGATGTATACGGACTGACTCCTGCCCGGTGCTGGAAGGTTAAGGGGACCGGTTAGACCCTTCGGGGTCGAAGCTGAGAACTTAAGCCCCAGTAAACGGCGGTGGTAACTATAACCATCCTAAGGTAGCGAAATTCCTTGTCGGGTAAGTTCCGACCTGCACGAATGGAGTAACGACTTGGGCGCTGTCTCAACCGTGGACTCGGCGAAATTGCACTACGAGTAAAGATGCTCGTTACGCGCGGCAGGACGGAAAGACCCCGGGACCTTTACTATAGTTTGGTATTGGTGTTTGGTTCGGCTTGTGTAGGATAGGTGGGAGACTGTGAAGCATTCACGCCAGTGGGTGTGGAGTCAACGTTGAAATACCACTCTGGTCGTACTAGATGTCTAACCTAGGTCCGTAATCCGGATCAGGGACAGTGCCTGATGGGTAGTTTAACTGGGGCGGTTGCCTCCTAAAATGTAACGGAGGCGCTCAAAGGTTCCCTCAGCCTGGTTGGCAATCAGGTTTCGAGTGTAAGTGCACAAGGGAGCTTGACTGTGAGACAGACATGTCGAGCAGGGACGAAAGTCGGAACTAGTGATCCGGCGCCAGCATGTGGAAGCGGCGTCGCTCAACGGATAAAAGGTACCCCGGGGATAACAGGCTGATCTTCCCCAAGAGTCCATATCGACGGGATGGTTTGGCACCTCGATGTCGGCTCGTCGCATCCTGGGGCTGGAGTAGGTCCCAAGGGTTGGGCTGTTCGCCCATTAAAGCGGCACGCGAGCTGGGTTTAGAACGTCGTGAGACAGTTCGGTCCCTATCCGCCGCGCGCGCAGGAAACTTGAGAAAGGCTGTCCCTAGTACGAGAGGACCGGGATGGACGAACCTCTGGTGTGCCAGTTGTCCCGCCAGGGGCACGGCTGGTTAGCTACGTTCGGAAGTGATAACCGCTGAATGCATCTAAGCGGGAAGCACGTTTCAAGATGAGGTTTCCCACCGGGACAACCGGGTAAGGCCCCCAGCAGAACACTGGGTTGATAGGCCGGAGGTGTACAGCAGCAATGCCCAGCCGACCGGTACTAATAGGCCGAGGGCTTGTCCCAACACCGTACAAAACCACACAAACACGCACACTGTGCGTGGCCAGTAACACACGCGCACACGTCAACGAACACACCCAACACCAGGGATCGGTTGTCCGCGTCCACTACACAGCAACACCAAACCACAAGTTTGGAACACACCACACAACACCAGTGGACAGTGTTCCGCCAGAGTTACGGCGGCCATAGCGAAAGGGAAACACCCGGTCCCATACCGAACCCGGAAGTTAAGCCTTTCAGCGCCGATGGTACTGCACCCGAGAGGCTGTGGGAGAGTAGGACGCCGCCGGACATACACTCCGTAGAGGCCACCCGGATACGGGTGGCCTCTACGCCATTTCGACCCCCCGTCGAGCAATCGCATGAGCACGCCCCTGAAAGGTGAAGTCGTGGCCGAGGAACGTCGCAGCCAGCGCCCCAGTCGCCCTGGAGGCGGCGGGCGCCCCAGCAGCTCGGGCGGTCGTGGCAAGCCCGAGCGTGGCTGCTGGCCGTCCCGACCGTGGCGGCAAGCCGGAGCGCTCGGGCGGCGGCCGTCCCGACCGGGGGCGTGGCCAGCGTGGTGGCGGCTTCCGGCGCGCCGTGACGACCGTCGTGGTCCGCGCGAGGAGCGAGAGCCGCGGACCGCCGACCAGGCACAGTACGACGGCCCGGACGCTGCCCGAGGATGATCACCGGCAAGGAGCTCGACCGCTCCGTCATCGCCCAGCTGAAGGGGCTGCCCGAGAAGCTCGCGGCCCGGGTGGCCCGGCACCTGGCCGCCGCCGGCATGCTCATCGACGAGGACCCGGAGACCGCCTACCAGCACGCCCTGGCCGCGCGGGCCCGGGCATCGCGGCTGGCCGTGGTGCGCGAGGCGGTCGGTGAGTCGGCGTACGCCGCGGGGCACTACGCCGAGGCGCTCGTCCGAGCTGCGTGCCGCGAAGCGGATGAACGGCGCGACCGCCTACCTGCCGATCATGGCCGACTGCCACCGCGCGCTCGGTCAGCCCGAGCAGGCGCTCAAGCTCGCCAAGAGCCCGTCAGTGCCCAACTTCTCGCGCCGAGGCCAAGGCCGAGATGACGCTGGTCGAGGCCGGTGCCCGGCGCGACATGGGGCAGCTCGACGCGGCCCTGCGCACCCTCGAGCTCGCGCCGCTGACGTCCAAGAGCCGGTCGTCCTGGGTGGTGCGCCTGCGCTACGCGTACGCCGACACCCTCGAGGCGGCCGGCCGCGAGAGCGACGCGCTGGCCTGGTTCCACCGCACCCACTCGATCGACAGCGACGAGATCACCGACGCGGCCTCGCGTGCCGAGCTGCTCGAGAAGCGGATGGGCTGACCGGACACGCCGGACCGCGCGCGCCCACATCACTGGCGCTCGCGCTGCCCCATGGGTCACAATGGGGCCAACAACCACATCGTGTCACCTGTCACACCTGATCGCCATATCGAGACCGCTGGGGAAGGCGTACCTCGACGCCGGTGATCAAGGAGGTCATGGTGACCGCTGCTACTGCTGCATCCCGCACTGCCACCCGGGGCGTCATGTACGTCCACTCGGCGCCGTCGGCGCTGTGCCCCCACATCGAGTGGGCGGTGGGCGGTGTCCTCGGCGTGGCCGTGAGCCTCGACTGGACCCCGCAGCCGGCCCAGCCCGGCACCTACCGCGCCGAGCTCTCCTGGAGCGGTGCCGCGGGCTCTGCCGCCGCGGTGGCGTCCGCGCTGCGTGGCTGGAACCACCTGCGCTTCGAGATCACCGAGGAGCCGACGGCGGGCACCGAGGGCGCCCGCTTCTCCTTCACCCCCGAGCTCGGCGTCTTCCACGCCGTGACCGGCCTGCACGGCGACCTGATGATCCCCGAGGACCGGCTCAAGGCCGCCGTCGTCAAGGCCGCGCTCGGCGACACCACGCTGCTCAACGAGATCGACAAGCTGCTCGGCAAGCCGTGGGACGACGAGCTGGAGACCTTCCGGCACGCCGGCGAGGGCGCCCCGGTGAGGTGGCTGCACCAGGTGGTGTGACCCGACGCGTCGTGAGATGTCGTCGGGAAGACACCATGGGGGTGTTCTCGACGGCGGTCGCGCGTCAGAGCGGGATGTTGCCGTGCGCGCCGCGGCGTACGCCGACCGTGTCGACCGCCTCGACGATCGCCCGGGCGATCGCCGAACGGGTGGCTGACGGCTCGACCACCTCGTCGACCACCCCGATCTCGACGGCCTTGTCGACGCCACCGGCGATGCGCTCGTGCTCGGCGGCCAGCTCGGCCTCGACCTGCGGGCGGATCTCGGGCGAGACCTCGGCCAGCTTGCGGCGGTGGAGGATCCGGATGGCGGCGACGGCACCCATCACGGCGACCTCGGCACCCGGCCACGCGAAGACGCGGGTGGCACCGAGCGAGCGTGCGTTCATGGCGATGTAGGCGCCGCCGTAGGTCTTGCGGGTCACCAGGGTGACCCGGGGCACCACGCACTCGCCGAAGGCGTGCAGGAGCTTCGCGCCGCGGCGTACGACGCCGTCCCACTCCTGGCCGACGCCGGGCAGGTAGCCGGGCACGTCGACCAGCACGATGAGCGGCACGCCGAAGGCGTCGCACATGCGGACGAAGCGGGACGCCTTCTCGGCCGACAGCGAGTCGAGACAGCCACCGAGGCGCAGCGGGTTGTTGGCGACGATGCCGACGGTGCGGCCGCCGAAGCGGCCGAGCGTGGTGACGATGTTGGGCGCCCAGCGGGTGTGCAGCTCCTGCGCGGTGCCCTCGTCGAGGACGGCCTCGACCAGCGGGTGCACGTCGTAGGCGCGCTTCTTCGACTCCGGCAGCAGCGCCGCGAGGTCGCGGTCGTCGACCGCGGCGGCGTCGAGGCTGCCCTGTGAGCCGAGCAGCGTGGCGACGGTGCGGGCGCGGTCGAGCGCCTCCTGCTCCGACTCCGTGAGGATGTGCACGACGCCCGACCGGCGTCCGTGCGGCTCCGGACCGCCGAGCCGCAGCATGTCGACGTCCTCGCCGGTGACCGAGCGGACGACGTCGGGACCGGTGACGAAGATGCGACCCTCGGGGCCGAGGATGACCACGTCGGTGAGCGCGGGGCCGTAGGCGGCGCCGCCGGCGGCCGGGCCGAGCACGACGGAGATCTGCGGGATGACTCCGGACGCCTGGGTCATCACGTGGAAGATCCGGCCCACGGCGTGCAGCGAGAGGACGCCCTCGGCCAGCCGGGCGCCGCCGGAGTGCCAGAGCCCGATGATCGGCACGCCGTCGGTGATCGCGCGGTGGTAGGCGTCGACGACGACGCGGCAGCCGACGTCGCCCATCGCGCCGCCCATCACGGTGGCGTCGGAGCAGAAGGCGACCACGGAGGTGCCGTTGACCCGGCCGACCGCCGCCAGCATGCCCGAGTCGTCGTCGGGCGTGATCAGCTCGAGCGTGCCCTCGTCGAACAGGGCGGTGAGCCGGTGCACCGGGTTGCGGGGGTCCTGCTCGCGGGGCAGCTTGGCCGGCTTCGCGGCGGCGGCGGTGGTGGTCATATGTGTCCTTCCGGGGTCCCCGCGAGGTTGTCGGAGGCAGCAGCGACTCGCCGAAGACGACGGCGACGTTGGCGCCACCGAAGCCGAAGGAGTTGTTGATCGCGACGGCGTCGCCGCAGCGCAGCTCGCGCTTCTCGGTCGGGATGTCGAGGTCGACCTTCGGGTCCTTGTCGTCGAGGTTGATCGTCGGTGGCGAGACCCGGTCGCGCAGCGCCAGCACGGTCGCCACGGCCTCCAGGGCGCCGGCACCGCCGAGCAGGTGACCGGTCATCGACTTGGTGCTGGTGACGACCACGTCGTCGGCGGAGTCGCCGAGCACCGCGTGGATCATCAGGCCCTCGGCGATGTCGCCCTGCGGGGTGGAGGTCGCGTGCGCGTTGATGTGGATGACGTCGGACGGCGCGATGTCGGCGTCCTTGATCGCTCCGGCCATGGCGCGCGATCCACCTTGGCCGCTCGGGTCGGGCTGGGCGATGTCGTGGCCGTCGTTGGTGATCGCTGCACCGAGCACCACGGCGTAGATGTTGGCGCCGCGGGCCAGCGCGTGCTCCTCGGACTCGAGCACGAGCACGCCGGCACCCTCGCCGAGGACGAAGCCGTCACGGGCGACGTCCCACGGCCGCGAGACCGTCGTCGGGTCGTCGGCGTTCTTGGACAGCGCCATCATCTGCGCGAAAGCCGCCATCGGCAGCGCGTGGATCGCGGCCTCGGTGCCGCCGCAGAGCACGACGTCGGCGCGACCGAGCCGGATCTGGTCGAGGCCGAGCGCGACCGCCTCGTTGCCCGACGCGCACGCGGAGACCGGGGTGTTCACGCCGGCGCGGGCGCCGACGTACAGGCCGACATTGGCGGCAGGCGCGTTGGGCATGAGCATGGGTACGGCGAGGGGTGAGACCCGCCGGAAGCCCTTCTCCTTGAGCGTGTCGTAGTTGGCCAGCAGCGTGTGGACGCCTCCGATGCCGGACGCCAGTGCGACACCGAGCCGCTCCGCCTCGACACCCCCGTCGTCGAGGCCGGAGTCGGCCCAGGCCTCCATCGCAGCGACCAGTGCCAGCTGCGACGACCGATCGAGGCGGCGGGCCTTGACCCGGTCGAGCACGCTTGCCGGGTCGACCTTGGCGGTCCCGGCGATCTGCACGGGGAAGTCGTCGCCCCAGTCCTCCTCGATCCGGCGGACGCCGGACTCACCCTTGAGCATGGCCTCCCAGGTGCTGGCGACGTCTCCGCCGACGGGGTTGGTGGTGCCGAGTCCGGTCACGACCACACGGGTGCTGCTCATGGGCGACTACTTCCTGTGCGAGGGATGTGCTGGGGCGACGGAGGGCGCTCAGCCCTGGGCGCGCTCGATGAACGCGACGGCGTCGCCGACGGTCTTGAGGTTCTTGACCTCGTCGTCGGGGATCGCGACGCCGAACTTCTCCTCGGCGGCCACGACCACCTCGACCATCGACAGCGAGTCGACGTCGAGGTCGTCGACGAACGACTTGTCGAGCTGGACGTCCTCGGCGGGGATGCCGGCGACCTCGTTGACGATGTCGGCGAGGTCGGTGCGGATCTCTTCGGTGGTGGCCATCTGGGTTCCTTTTCTTGGGTTGGATCTCGGGCTGAACTGTGGTGGGTCGGGCAGGGCTCGACGAGTCAGGGGACGACGACGACCTGGGCGGCGTACGACAGCCCGGCGCCGAAGGCGATGAGCAGGGCGGTGTCGCCGGACCTGGCGTCGCCCTCGGCGATCATCCGGTCGAGCGCCAGCGGGATCGAGGCGGCCGAGGTGTTGCCCTGGTCGGCGATGTCGCGGGCGATGCGGACTCGCTCGGGCAGCTTCATCGAGCGCGCCATCGCGTCGATGATGCGCATGTTGGCCTGGTGCGGCACGAAGAGGTCGAGCTCGTCGATGGTGATGCCGGCCCTGTCGAGAGCCTGCTGGCCGATCTTGGCCATCGCGAACGACGCCCAGCGGAAGACGGGGTTGCCCTGCATCATCAGGTGCGGCATCACTCCGCTGCCGGGCGTCTCGGGGGTGCCGACGACGTCGCGCCAGTCCTCGCGCTGCCGGATCAGGTCGAACTGCTCACCGTCGGAGCCCCACACCACCGGGGCGATGCCGGGGGTGTCGCTCGGGCCCACGACGGCCGCACCCGCGCCGTCGGCGAAGATGAAGGCGGTGCCGCGGTCGGTGAGGTCGAGGATGTCGGTGAGCCGCTCGACGCCGACGACCAGCACGTGGCGGGCGCTCCCCGCACGGACGAAGTCGGAAGCCATCGCGATGCCGTGGCAGAAACCGGCACACGCCGCCGAGATGTCGAAGGCGGCCGCCTGCTCGGTGCCGAGCTCGTGGGCGATCGCGGTGGCGACGGCGGGGGTCTGGAGCATGTGGCTGACAGTGGCGACGACCACGCAGTCGATCTGGCGGGCGTCGATGCCGGCCCGCTCGAGGGCGATGCGGGACGCGGCGACCGACATCATCTGGACGGACTCGTCGGGCCCGGCCCAGCGGCGCGACTTGATGCCCGACCGCTGCTGGATCCACTCGTCGCTCGAGTCGATCGCCTCGACGACGTCGGAGTTGGGTACGACGCGGGTGGGGCGGTAGGCGCCGATCCCGAGGATCGTTGCGTGGTCCGCACCGGTGGCGGTGGTCAGGGCGGCCATCAGTTCGAGCCTTCCGGGTGGAGGCGCAGCAGAGGCTGGCCGGGGGAGACCGGGTCGCCGTCCTCGACGAGCCACTCGACGATCTGGCCGCCGTGGGCGGTGCGGATCGTCACGCGGTCGCGCGAGCTGGCGACGTCACCGATGGGGGTGCCGGCTGGCAGCAGGTCGCCGTCGATCGCCTCGTCGGTGCGGTGGAACATGCCCTTCACCGGCGAGACGACCATCCGCCAGGTGGGGGAGTTCTCCATCGGCGAGGCCTCGCCGTGCTTGTCGCAGAACGCGCGGGCGTCGTCGAGCTGGTCGGGCGTCTTGAGCGCGAACGTCTCGACACCCTTCATCGCCCGCTTGGCGATGCCGGTGAGCGTGCCGGCGGGCGGCATCTCGAGGATGCCGGTGACCCCGAGGTCGAGCATGGTGTCCATGCAGAGGTCCCAGCGGACCGGGTTGGCGATCTGGCCGACCATCCGGGCCAGCACGTCGCGGCCGTCGTGGATGACGTTGCCGTCCTTGTTGGAGATCACGCGGGTGCGCGGGTCGTGGGTGGACACCGACCGGGCGTGCGCGGCCAGCTGACCGACGGCGGGCTCCATGTGCACGGTGTGGAAGGCGCCGGCCACGCTGAGCGGCATCAGCCGGGCCTTCTCGGGCGGGTCGGCCGCGAGGGCGGCGAGCTGCTCGGTCGTGCCGGCGGCGACGATCTGGCCGGGGCCGTTGTCGTTGGCCGGGGTGAGCCCGTGCTTCTCGAGCGTGGAGAGTACGGCGTCGCGGTCGCCGCCGAGGATCGCCGTCATGCCAGTCGGGGTGACCGCCGCGGCGCCGGCCATCGCGTTGCCGCGCTCGCGGACGAGCACCATCGCCTGCTCGGCGGTGATGACGCGGGCACCGGTGGCGGCGGTGAGCTCGCCGACGCTGTGGCCGGCGACCGCGCCGATCCGGGCGAACGCGTCGGCCGGGTGGGGGAACAGCTCGAGGGCGGCGACCAGACCGGTGGCCACCAGCAGCGGCTGGGCGATCTGCGGTCTCGCGGATCGCGTCGGCGTCAGCCTCGGTGCCGTAGTGGACCAGGTCGATCCCGGCGACCGTGGAGAGCCACTCGAAGCGGGACCGGAAGGTGCGGTCCTCGAGCCAGGGCTGGAGGAAACCGGGAGTCTGGGCCCCTTGGCCGGGAGCGACGATGACGAGCACGTGTCCACAGTCTCGCGTCCGGGGCCGTCGGCGCGCCTCGGGCGCGCACGAAAACGCCCGGTCAAACTTTGTAGGGTCCCTACAAAGAATCGCGGCCGGACTGGCGGCCCAGGACGAGCGCGATCTGCAGCGTGAACGCGTCGCGCGGCGTACCCGGGGCGTAGCCGGTGAGGTCGGCGACCTGGCGCAGGCGGTAGCGCACGGTGTTGGGGTGCACGAACAGCATCCGGCCGGCGCCCTCGAGCGACGCCCCGGAGGCGAAGTAGGCCGACAGGGTCTCGACGAGCGTGCCCTTCGCGGTCGCCAGCGGCAGGTAGATCTCGTCGACGAGGTGCCGCCGGGCGTGGCCGTCGCCGGCCAGCGCGCGCTCGGGCAGCAGGTCGATCGTGCGCACCGGCCGTGGTGCTTCGGGCCAGCCGCCGGCGCTGCGGTGGGCCGAGAGGGCCGCCCGCGCCGACAGGTGGGCATGGCCCAGGTCGGAGGTGATCGGGCCGACCACGACCGGGCCGGGGCCGAACAGCGACACGACGCGCTCGGCACCCTTGAGCGCGTCGCGCACGCCGCCGAGGACGACGACCAGCCGGTCGCCCTGCGCGGCGCACAGGGCGTCCATCCCGGCGTCGCCGGCCAGCCGGCGTACCTCGTCGAAGAGGTCGTGCTCCGCGCGCTCGCGGCGTACGGACCCGAGCACGACGACGACGTCGCCGTGGTTGCCCCAGCCGAGGGCGTTGGCCCGCGACAGGACGGTCTCGTCGGCCTCGGAGCGGAGCACCGCGTCGACGACCAGCGCCTCGAGCCGGGCGTCCCAGGCGCCGCGCACCTCCGCGGCCCGCGCGTAGACCTCGGCGGTCGCGAACGCCACCTCGCGGGCGTAACGGAGGACGGCCGCGTGCACCTCGGGCGCGTCCTCGGGGTCGAGGATCTCGTCGACGTTGCTCTCCACGACGTCGATGCTGAGCCGCACGAGGTCGACCGTCTGCTGGAGGTTGATGACGCCGGTGAGGGCGCGGGGCGCGGCGCCGAAGACCGAGGTCGCCAGCGCGCTGCCGTCGTGGTCGTCGTCGTCGGACCTGCGGAACCAGTCGACGAAGCCCTTGATGCCCGACTGCACGATCAGGCCGACCCAGGACCGGTCCTCGGCGCTGAGCTCGCGGAACCACGACATGTCGGACTCCATGCGTGCCATGGCGGTGCGGCTGAGCGTGCCCGTCGACCGTGCCAGGGTGTCGGCGACCCGGTCGCGCGTGGTGTGCAGCCGCCGGACAGTTGCTCATGTCTTGAGGCTAGTCCAGGGTCGCTGCCCGGCCCGCCGGATGGTTGATGGTTGAATCGCCCGATCGTCACTCCGCAGGAGGATCTGTGACAGGCACCGGACACGAGGTCTCGTACGTCGACATCCACGGACACCGCCGCGCCTACGTGAAGGTCGGCGAGGGGCCGGCCGTGCTCCTGCTGCCACGGACTCGGCTGCGACCACACCACGTGGCACCCGGTCATCGAGTCGCTGGCCCGTCGCTACACCGTGATCGCGCCCGACCTGCTCGGCCACGGCATGTCCGACAAGCCGCGCGCCGACTACAGCGTCGGTGGCTACGCCAACGGCATGCGCGACCTGCTGACCGTGCTCGGCATCGACAAGGTGACGGTGGTGGGGCACAGCTTCGGCGGCGGCGTGGCGATGCAGTTCGCCTACCAGTTCCCCGAGCGCACCGAGCGGATGCTGCTCGTCTCCACCGGTGGCCTCGGCCCCGAGGTGTCGCCGGCGATCCGCGCGATCACCACGCCCGGGCTTCCACCAGGCGATGGGCGTGCTGACGCTGCCCGGCGTCCGGCACGTCGGAGTCGCCGGGCCTGCGCGCCCTGGCGGCCACCGGCTGGAAGCCCGCCCGCGACCTCGACGAGGTCGCCGACATCTACGAGTCGTTCAAGGACCCGCGCTCGCGCGCGGCCATCCGGCACGTCGTACGCGCCGTGGTCGACTGGCGCGGCCAGATCGTCACGATGGCCGACCGCGCCTACCTGACCGAGGCGATGCCGATGTGCGTGATCTGGGGCCGCGACGACGGCGTGATCCCGGTGCGCCACGCGAGCAACGCCGCAGCCCTGGCGCCGATGGCGCGGGTCGAGGTGATCCCGAACGCCGGGCACTTCCCGCACAAGGACCACCCGCAGCGGTTCGTGAAGATCCTCAACGAGTTCATCCGCACCACCCAGCCCGCGGCCTACACGCGGGCGCGCTGGCGGACGCTGCTCGAGAGCGGTCCGGTCCGGCCAGCGCTGCAGGCCGAAGCCGGCGAGGCGCCGATCGCGCCGGTGCACGCGATCGGCAACGCGGGCGCGTGACCGGGTTTCGAGACAGGCGCTAGCGCGCCTTCGCGTGCAACCAGCGAGTCAGGCGCCTTCCCAGCCAGCGGTCAGGGCGCGCATTCCTCAGACCACGCGGTCAGGCGCGCCTTCCTCAACCAGCGGTCAGGCGTCCCCGCCCTCCTGGGCGACGCCGCGGACGGCGGTGGGGTCGTCGATGCGGTACTTGGCGAACGCCTCGGCGACCTTCTCGCGGGGGAACTCGCCGGCGTCGGCGAGCGCCGAGAGGGCCTCGACGACGACCGACGGGGCGTCGACCTGGAAGTAGCGCCGGGCGGCCGCGCGCGTGTCGGCGAAGCCGAAGCCGTCGGTGCCGAGCACGCGGTAGTCGCCGGGCACCCACCGGGCGATCTGCATCGGGACGGCGCGCATGTAGTCGGTGACGGCCACCTTCGGGCCGGCCGCGTCGGCCAGCTTGTCGGCGACGTAGGCCCGGCGGGGCTCCTCGCCGGGGTGGTTGAGGTTCCACTTCTCGGCGTCGATCGCGTCGCGCGACAGCTCGTTCCACGACGTCACCGACCAGGTGTCGGCGGCCACGCCCCAGTCGTCGGCCAGCATCTGCTGGGCCTCCGCGATCCACGGGAAGCCGACGCCCGAGGCGAGCAGCTGCACACGCGGACCGTCGGTGCTCGACGGACGACACGTGGTGGATGCCGCGCAGGATGCCGTCGACGTCGACGCCCGTCGGGCTCGGCGGGCTGCGAGACCGGCTCGTTGTAGACGGTCAGGTAGAAGATGACGTTCTCGGCGTCGGCGCCGTACATCCGCTCCAGGCCCGACCGCATGATGTGGCTGATCTCGTAGGCGAACGACGGGTCGTAGTGCACGACCGCGGGGTTGGTCGCCGCGAGCAGCGGCGAGTGCCCGTCGGCGTGCTGGAGGCCCTCACCGGTCAGTGTGGTGCGACCGGCGGTGGCGCCGATCAGGAAGCCGCGAGCGAGCTGGTCGGCCATCGCCCAGATCGAGTCGCCGGTGCGCTGGAACCCGAACATCGAGTAGAAGATGTAGAACGGGATCATGTGCTCGCCGTGCGTGGAGTACGCCGACCCGGCAGCGGTCGCGGACGCCATCGCGCCGGCCTCCGAGATGCCCTCGTGGAGCATCTGGCCCTGCTGCGACTCCTTGTAGGCCAGCAACAACTTGCGGTCGACCGCTTCGTACTGCTGACCGCCCGGGTTGTAGACCTTCGCGGTCGGGAACATCGCGTCCATGCCGAACGTGCGGTACTCGTCTGGCGCGATCGGCACGATCCGCTTGCCGATCTCGGGGTCCTTCATCCAGTCCTTGAGCAGCCGGACCACGGCCATCGTCGACGCGATCTTGTTCTTGCCCGAGCCCTGCTTCAGCTCGGAGTAGATCGAGTCGTCGGGCAGCTTCAGCGTCGACGAGCGGTCGAGGCGCGCGCGGCACGCGACCCGCCCAGCGCCTTGCGGCGGTCGAGCATGTACTGGATCTCGGTGCGAGTCCTTGCCGGGGTGGAAGAACGGCGCCCCACCGGTGTTCTCGTAGGACTCGTCGAGGTCGCGGTCGCTGATCGGCAGGTAGAGCCGGTCGCGGTACTTCTTGAGGTCGTCGAGAGTGAGCTTCTTCATCTGGTGGGTGGCGTTCTTGCCCTCGAGGGCGTCGATGGTCCAGCCCTTGATGGTGTGGGCGAGGATCACCGTCGGCTGGCCGACGTGCTTGGTCGCGGCGTCGAACGCGGCGTACACCTTGCGGTAGTCGTGGCCGCCGCGCGGCAGGTGCTCGATCTGGCCGTCGGTCATGTGCTCGACCATCTTGCGCAGCCGCTGGTCGCCGCCGAAGAAGTGCTCGCGGATGTAGCCGCCGTTCTCGGTGGAGTAGGTCTGGAAGTCGCCGTCGGGCGTGTTGTTCATCTGGTTGACGAGCACGCCGTCGACGTCGCGGGCGAGCAGCTCGTCCCACTCGCGTCCCCAGATCACCTTGATGACGTTCCAGCCGGCACCGCGGAAGTTGGCCTCGAGCTCCTGGATGATCTTGCCGTTGCCGGTGACCGGGCCGTCGAGCTGCTGCAGGTTGCAGTTGATGACCCAGGTCAGGTTGTCGAGCTCCTCGCGCGCGGCGATCCGGATCGCGCCCAGCGACTCGGGCTCGGCCATCTCGCCGTCGCCGAGGAAGGCCCACACGTTCTGCTGGCTGGTGTCCTTGACGCCGCGGTTCTGCAGGTAGCGGTTGAACCGTGCCTGGTAGATCGAGTTGATGCCGGTGAGGCCCATCGAGACCGTGGGGAACTCCCAGAAGTCGGGCATCAGCCGCGGGTGCGGGTACGACGGCAGGCCGTCGCCCACGCCGTGCTGCACCTCTTGGCGGAACCGGTAGAGCTGCTCCTCGTTGAGCCGGCCCTCGAGGAACGCCCGGGCGTAGATGCCGGGGGAGGCGTGGCCCTGGAAGTAGATCTGGTCGCCGCCGCCGGGGTGGTCGTGGCCGCGGAAGAAGTGGTTGAAGCCGACCTCGTAGAGGCTCGCCGAGGACTGGTACGTCGCGATGTGCCCGCCGACCTCGAGGCCCTTGCGGTTGGCGCTGGACACCATCACGGCGGCGTTCCAGCGGATGAACGCACGGATGCGCCGCTCGACCTCCTCGTCGCCGGGGAACCACGGCTCGCGCTGGGGCGGTGATGGTGTTGATGTAGTCGGTGCTGCGCAGCGCGGGCACGCCGACCTGCTGTCTCGCGGGCCCGTTCGAGCAGCCGGAGCATGACGTAGCGGGCGCGGTCGCGGCCACGGTCGTCGATCATCGCGTCGAACGAGTCGATCCACTCCGTGGTCTCTTCGGGATCGATGTCGGGGAGCTGGGTCGGCAGTCCCTCGTGGATGACGGCCTTCTCGGCGTTGCGGGGGACGCGGGGGCGCTCTTGCTCTGTGCGCTGGGCTGATCGGTCACCACTGCATCGTTGCATGTGCGCGCTGCATCCAAAATCTACCGACGGGTACTCGAACGCCCGGCTGGCACGCGCAGGGTTGCGCCCTCGACCCAACTCCGCTGGACTACTCCCCACTCCCTGCCGTGGGCAGGGCGAAACAGACAGTCAAGACACAGGAGGCGTGCGGTGAGCGCGACGATGGGCGGCGAGTCCGCCCAGACCGGTGATCAGCCCGGTGGCCAGAGCAACGGACCCGACACACCGGCATCCCGGCTGGGACTCAAGCAGGGCATGGTCGTCCAGGAGCTCGGCTGGGACAACGACACCGACGACGAGCTGCGCATGGCTGTCGAGGACACCATCGACGCCGACCTGGTGGACGGTGACTACGGCAACGTCGTCGACGCGGTGCTCCTGTGGTGGCGCGACGACGACGGCGACCTCGTCGACGGGCTCGTCGACGCCCTGACCGACCTGGTCGGCGGCGGTGCGATCTGGCTGCTCACCCCCAAGGTGGGCCGGCCCGGCAGCGTCGAGGCCGGCCGACATCGCGGAGGCAGCGCCCATCGCGGGGCTCGCGCAGACGACCACGGCCGCGGTCAGCAAGGACTGGCAGGCCACCCGGCTCGTGGCCCCCAAGACGCCGGCCTGAGACGCCGCCCGAGACTCCGGCGTAACCCGGCCCGGCCACCCGCGTTCGACAGGTCACCATGAAGAAGCTCATCGGCCGGGCGGCCTCGGCCGCCGTCAGCCTGAAGGTCCTGACCGAGGCCGGGATCGTGCGGCCCTACTCGCCGCGTGCGCTGGCCGGCATCCTCCTGTCCGTACGACGCTGGGGCACCGGCCCCGCCGGCGGGTTCGCGGCGCTCGCCGCCCGCTCGCCCGACCGGGTCGGCCTGGTCGACGAGCTCGGCTCGCTGACCTTCGGCGAGCTGCACCGTCGCAGCAACGCGCTGGCCCACGCCCTGTCGGAGCGCGGCATCGGCGAGGGCGACTCGGTGGCGGTGATGTGCCGCAACCACCGTGGCTTCGTCGACGCGTCGCGTGGCGGTCGCCAAGCTCGGCGCCGACATCCTCTACCTCAACACCGCGTTCGCCGGGCCCCAGCTGGTCGACGTCCTCGAGCGGGAGAGGCCGGGCGTGGTCATCCACGACGAGGAGTTCACCGGGCTGCTCGCGGGCGCCGAGATCGCCGACCGGGTGATCGCCTGGTCCGACGACCCCGACTCCGACGAGACGACCCTCGAGTCGCTGATCGCGACCTATCCGGTCACCGACCTCAGGCCCCCCGAGCGGCACACGCGCATCGTGATCCTGACCTCCGGCACCACGGGCACGCCCAAGGGCGCGCCGCGCAACGAGGCCGGCATCGACGCCGCGGTCGCGCTGCTCTCACGCATCCCGCTGCGCCACGGCTGGCGCACCCACATCGCGGCGCCGCTCTTCCACACCTGGGGCTTCGCGCACCTCGCCCTGGCGATGCTGCTCGGGCTCCACGGTCGTGCTGCGGCGCAAGTTCGACCCCGAGCAGGCGCTGCGCGTCGTGCGCGACGAGGAGTGCCGGTCGCTGGTCGTGATCCCGGTGATGCTCCAGCGCATCCTTCACTGCCCGCCGAGACGCTCGACGAGCTCGACGAGACGCCGCTGCGGGTGGTGGCCGCGTCCGGCTCGGCGCTGCCCGGCGACCTGGCCCTCGCGTGGATGGACCGCTTCGGCGACAACCTCTACAACATCTACGGCTCCACCGAGGTCGCCTACGCCAGCGTGGCCCGTCCCGACGACCTCCGGGCGGCGCCCTCGTCGGCCGGCCGGCCGCCGTACAGCACCGATCGTCAAGCTGTACGACGACCAGGGCCGAGCCGTCGCGCCGGGGGAGTCCGGGCGGATCTTCGTCGGCAACTCGCTGCTCTTCGAGGGCTACACCGGCGGCGGCCACAAGGACATGATCGACGGCCTGATGTCGACCGGCGACGTCGGCCGGTTCGACGCCGACGGGCGGCTCTACGTCGAGGGGCGCGACGACGAGATGATCGTCTGCGGCGGCGAGAACGTCTTCCCCAAGGAGGTCGAGGACTGCCTGGCCCGCCACGACGCGGTGGTCGAGGCGGCGGCGGTCGGGGTCGCCGACGACGACTTCGGCACAGCGCCTTCGGGCCTACGTCGTGCTCGTCGACGCCGGCGCGGCGTCCGAGGACGACCTCAAGGGCTGGGTCAAGGACAACCTGGCGCGGTTCAAGGTGCCGCGCGAGATCGTCTTCCTCGACGAGCTGCCCCGCAACGCGACCGGCAAGATCCTCAAGCGCGACCTGGCCGAGCCCCCGCCGGCCGGCGAACGGCCGGGTGGGAGGATGAGGCCACCATGAGCGGACTCACCCTGGGCGGACCGGCCCCCGACTTCACCCTGCGCGACCAGTTCGGAGCCGACGTCAGCCTCGTCGAGCTTCCGCGGGCGCAAGGCCGTGGCGCATCGTCTTCTACCCCTACGCCTTCTCCGGGCGTCTGCACCGGCGAGATGGCGGGCATCCGCGACCGGCTGGCGCAGTTCATGACGTTCGACACGGAGGTGCTCGGCATCTCGTGCGACCCGGTCTACTCGTTGCGCGCGTTCGCCGACTCCGACGGGCTGAACTTCCCGCTGCTCTCGGACTTCTGGCCGCACGGCGCCGTCGCGTCGGAGTACGACGTGTTCGACGAGGTCAAGGGCTGCCCGCGCCGGTCGTCGTACGTCATCGACCGCGAGGGCACCTCGCCTGGGCGGTGCACAACGCCATGCCCGAGGGCCGCGACCTCGACGAGCACCTGTCCCAGCTGCAGGCACTGGTCTAGATCACCAGTGGGGAAATTTTCAGCAATTTCGGCGTTTCGGGTGACAAGGGTTGAACGGGGGCCGTAATCTTCTACCTGTCGAGCCGCTGATGACCCGAGACGTCAGCGGCTCGACTCTTCTCATTTGTGGTCGTTGGCTTCACTGCTCGGTCGGCTCCCGTAGGGTGGGCGCTCCGGCGTCGGTAGCTCAGCGGTAGAGCACTCGGTTTACACCCGAGCGGTCGGCGGTTCGAAACCGTCCCGACGCACCACTCCGGCTCACTGCCGGTGACTAAGAGCCCTCTCATCCGGCCTTCACACACCCCATGCATCGGGGCCCGGCAGTGTCCTCCTCACGAGACAGGCACCGACCCATGAAGATGGGACCACCCATGAACCTCAAGGTCCTGCTCCCGATCGGCACCGCCGGACTCGCCGGGCTCGTCCGCGGCCGGCCTGATGACCCTGCCGATGACGGCGGAGCGCCGCCTCGTCGAGAGCTGAAGCGCAACGAGGACACCCCGGACGTCGTCATGCTGGACGACGACGATGACGACGACACCAACGCGCGACACCGAGCAGCGGCCGGACACCGGCAACAACGGCGCCGCGCGACGGACCGCGCAGCGGTGACCGGGCAGCGCGACCGCGACAACAGCCGTGGCGACAAGTCTCGCAAGGACTGGACCAAGGACGGCCCGGGCGACCGTACCATCGACCGTCGCGCAACCAGACCAACGACCGGTCGCGCAACAACACCCGCGGCTGACCAGGAGGTCACCGTGCGAGCGATCGAGCTGCCCCCGCGCGAGGACAGTTGGCAGCTGGTGAAGGGCGACTCCTCACCCCCGAGCTGACGACGGTGAAGAAGCTCGGCGGCGGCTCGGCCTACGAGGCCTACCTGGCCTTCGACGAGGTGACCTACGGCCCGGTGGTCGTCAAGGTCGTCCGGCCGACCGAGCTGAGACGACCACACCCTGCGAGGGCTCCGGCGTGAGGTCGAGTCGCTGGCCAGGGTCAACCACCCGGTGGTGGTGCGGGGGCTGCGGCACCAGCTCGACGGGCCGCGGCCGCACGTCGTCCTCGAGAACCTCGACGGGCCGCGACTCTCGACGCTGGTACGCCGCCACGGGCGGCTCTCGGAGCAGCAGTACCTGCCGCTGGCCATCGAGATCGCCTCCGCGCTGCACTACTTCGGGCACGTCGACCTGTGCCATCTCGACATCAAGCCGAGCAACATCATCATGGGCGCGCCCGCGCGGCTCATCGACCTCACGGTGGCCCGGTCCGCGGCCGCGGCCGCCGAGATCACTGGCTCGATCGGCACCGACGCCTACATGTCACCGGAGCAGTGTGACCCGGGCCGCCGCGGCACACCCGGCTACGCCAGCGACGTCTGGGGGCTGGGCGCCACACTGTTCGAGGCGGTCGCGGGCTACCGGGCGTTCGACGCCGGTGACCGCGACGCCGACGACCCGGTCGCGCGGCACCCGCAGCTCGTCGCGGCGCCGTACGGGCTCCCGGGGCAGGTGCCTGCAGAGGTCGCGAAGGTCGTGTACGCCGCCCTCGACGCGGATCCCGCCAACCGGCCGCTGCCGGCCGAGATCGCCAGCGCCCTCGAGCCGGTGCTCGCGGCCCAGCCCGCCGTCCGGTTGAGCCCCAAGATCCACCACTGACGGCACCGATCTCCGGGTAGTCCGGTGCGATCCGGGCTCGCGTGCCCGTTGGAGCCCTGATTTGCACCGGACTACCCGTCCGTTTCAGACGCTGAAGCGGTAGCCCATCCCGCGGACCGTGGTGATGGTGTCGGCGCCGAACTTCTTGCGCAGGTAGCCGACGTAGACGTCCACGACGTTGGAGCCGGGGTCGAAGTCGAGACCCCAGGCGTGGTCGAGCAGCTGCTCGCGCGAGAGCACCTGGCCGGGGTTGAGCATGAAGATCTCGGCCAGGGTGAACTCGCGCGCCGACAGGTCGACCTCCTTGCCGCCGATGGTGGCGCGCCGGGTGCGCAGATCGAGGCGTACGCCGCCTGCCTCGAGGGTGCCGGTGGTGCCCTCGCCGTCACCCCGGTTGGTCTGCCTGAGCCGGAGCCGCACGCGCGCGAGCAGCTCGGCGAAGCGGAACGGCTTGGGCATGTAGTCGTCGGCGCCGCTGTCGAGCGCCGAGACCGTGTCGGTGACCGAGTCGCGGGCGGTCAGCACGATGACCGGGACCCGCGAACCCTGCGCGCGCAGCTGGTCGAGCAGGTCGAAGCCGTTGAGCCGGGGCAGCCCGACGTCGAGGATCACCAGGTCGTGGTCTCCGCTGAGCGCCTCGTCCAGGCCGGTCGACGCCGTCGCCGGCCACGGTGGTGCGGTGGCCCTCGGCGCCAAGGCCCTTGGCCACGAACGACGCGATCCGCGCCTCGTCCTCGACGATCAGGATGCGGGCCATGGGTCCTCCTCGGTGGGGGTGCTGCTCAGGGTGATGACGAACCGGGCGCCCGACGGCTGATCACCAGTCTGGGCGTCCTCGACGTGCACCCGGCCCCCATGGGCGGTGGCGATCGCGCTGACGATCGAGAGGCCGAGCCCGAAGCCCTCGTCGTGGTCGGGTACGGCGCTGCGGCCGAACCGCTCGAAGATCTGCTCGCGGTCCTCGACGGGCACACCGGGACCCGAGTCGCGCACCCACAGGCGCACCGTGGTCGCGTCGTACAACGAGCCGATGGCGACGGTGTCGCCCGGCTGCGTGTGCTTGACGGCGTTGTCGCAGAGCTGGAGCAGCGCCTGCGTGATCCGTTGCTCGTCGACCACCACGGTGCCGGCCGCGGCGCCGTCGCTGAGCCACTCCCTGTCACCGAGTCCGCGGGCCTTGGCCAGCACGGTCTCGGTCAGGTCGTGGAGGTCGACCGGTGTCGCCTGCACGAAGTCGGGCCGATTGCTCTTGGCGAGCAGGATCAGGTCGCCCACCAGGCGCGCCATCCGGTCGACCTCGTCGAGCAGCAGGGCCCGCGTCTCGTCGACGTCCTCCGGACTGACCGTGTCGAGCAGCTCGAGGTGCCCGCGCAGCACGGTCAGCGGGGTCTTGAGCTCGTGGCCGGCGTCGTCGAGGAACCGGCGCTGGCTGTCGAAGCCGCTCTCCAGGCGGTCGAGCATGCCGTTGAAGGTGCGCGTCAGCGCCGTGACGTCGTCGTTGCCCTGCTCGGGTATGCGCCGCGAGAGGTCGCTCGTGGTGATGTCGCTGGCGGTCTCGCGCACGGTGCGCAGCGGCGCCAGGAGTCGGCCGGACTGCCACAGGGCGAGGAACGTGATGATCACCAGGGACAGCACGGTGATGACGGCGTAGGTACGGATGGTGCGGTCCAGCTCGCTGCGCTCGTCGTGGAGGAAGTTGACGATCACCAGGGCGCCCTCGCTGCCGTCGGTGGCATTCTGCACGGGCAGCTGGGTGACCCAGACCTCGCGGTAGCGGGGGCTGTCGTAGACGACCGTGCCGCCCTGTCCACGCCCCTCGGCGACGACCTGCTGGTAGCCGGGTTCGTCCAGGACGGCCTGTCGGGATGGGTTGAGGCTGTGGACGTTCTCCTCGGGCTTGTAGATCACCAGCATCTCGTCGTCGTCCGTGACGTTGCGCGCGAGGTAGAGCTCCAACAGGGCCGAGACGCTGGCGAACGGCTCGCTGCGTCTCGGGATCGGTGCCGCGCTCGAGCTGGCGGAACTCGGCGATCTCCTGGTCGATCTGCTGGTTGATGTCGTTGTCGATCTGGGCCGACTCCAGGGCGTAGACAAGCAGGCCGGCGCCGCCCATCGCGACCGCGGTGAGCACGAAGATCGTCGCGGCGATGCGGGTGCGGACCGGGAACTGCCACCAGCGCCGACTGGCGACGGTGGGCTCAGTCGTCGCCCCCCCGTCGTCGCTGTCGTCGTCCCCGCCGCCGTCGTCGGTGTCGTCGTCACCACCGGCAGCTCCGCCGTCGGGTGCTCGTCGGTCGTCCGTCTCGTCGTCACGCTGACCGGAGCCCTCCTCGTCGTCCCCGCCGTCGTCCTGCCCGCCGAAGCGCCGTCCTTCCGGGTTGTAGGCGCGCGCCCCCTCGTCGTCAGTATCGCCTCCGGGGCTCTGCGTGTCGTCACCGTCGGTGGGCGCCGCCGGTGTCGGGGAGGGTGTGGGCGGCGGCTCGTCCTGCGTCGCCCACCTCGCCGACGATCACCGGCCGGCTGCGGTCGCCGTTGTCGGAGTCGGAGGGCGTGAGCGGACCCACGACGTACGCTGCGAGCGGCACGGCGATCGCCAGGCCGATCAGTGCCTTCCAGAAGGTACCCATGGGCGCATCCTGCGCGTCCGTCGTGGGGTGGCCATGAGACCTGCATGAGACGGGTCTCATGAACGCCGACAACCCAGTGCCAACCCGACCCTCCTACAGTGAACCGAGTCACCGACGATCGCCAGGAGGCACCGTGTTCGTTCCCTTCAGCGTGTCCGACTTCATCCAGCGGGCCGAGACGGTCTACGGCGGCCGCGTCGGCGTCGTCGACGAGCCCGACCAGCCGGCCGCGTCGCTGGGATCCGTGACGTACGCCGAGATCGCGGCGTACGCGCGCAGGCAGGCGGCGAAGCTCGACGCGCTGGGCATCGGCGTCGGCGACCGGGTCGCGGTGGTGTCGCACAACAGTGCGCGGCTGCTCGCGTCGTTCTTCGGAGTCGCCGGGTCCGGGCGAGTGCTGGTGCCGGTGAACTTCCGGCTCCGGCCCGACGAGGTCGAGCTACATCGTCGAGCACTCCGGCGCGCGGGTGCTCTACGTCGACCCCGAGCTCGACGACGCGCTGGAGAAGGTCACCGCCGAGCACCGGTTCGTGCTGGGTGACGACGACGACCTCTACGCCGCCGACGGGGTCGAGCCCGCTGCCTGGGAGCCCGACGAGAACGCCACCGCGTGCATCAACTACACCTCCGGCACGACCGCCCGGCCCAAGGGCGTGCAGATCACCCACCGCAACATCTGGGTCAACGCGGTCACGTTCGCCATGCACGCCGCGGTCACCGACCGCGACGTCTACCTCCACACGCTGCCGATGTTCCACGCCAACGGCTGGGGGATGCCGTTCGCGATGACCGGGCTGGGCGTCAAGCAGGTCGTGATCCGCAAGATCGACGGTGCCGAGATCCTCCGCCGTGTCGAGGAGCACGGCGTGACCGTGATGTGTGCCGCGCCCGCAGTCGCGGCCGCCGTACTCGACGCTGCTCAGGACTGGGACGGCGAGATCCCCGGCCGCGGCACGGTGCGCATCATCATGGCCGGTGCGCCGCCGCCGACGAAGACGGTCGTGCGGGTCGAGGAGGAGCTGGGCTGGGAGTTCATCCAGATCTACGGGCTCACCGAGACCTCGCCGCTGCTGACGTTCAACCGCACCCGCGAGGAGTGGGACGGCCTGGACGCCGAGGAGCGGGCGCACAAGCTCGTGCGGGCCGGTGCGCCGGCTCTCGGCGTGACGCTGTCGGTCTCCGAGCCCGACCACGAGGGCGACGGTGGCGGCGAGGTGCTCGCGCGCTCCAACGTGGTGCTCGAGGGCTACTGGGAGCAGCCGGAGGAGAGCGAGAAGGCCCTGGCGGACGGGTGGTTCCACACCGGCGACGGCGGCGTCATCGGCGACGACGGGTACCTGTCGATCAGCGACCGCAAGAAGGACGTCATCATCACCGGCGGCGAGAACGTCTCGTCGATCGAGGTCGAGGACGTGCTCTTCTCGCACCCGGCCGTCGCGGAGGTCGCCGTGATCGGCGTGCCCAGTGACAAGTGGGGCGAGACGATCATGGCGCTCGTCGTGCTGGCGGAGGGCGAGGAGGCCACCGAGGCCGAGCTCATCGCGTGGTGCAAGGACAAGGCGGCCGGCTACAAGGCGCCCACCGTCGTCGAGTTCCGCGAGGAGCTGGCCCGCACCGCCACCGGCAAGCTGCAGAAGTTCAAGCTGCGGGCCCCCTACTGGGAGGGCCGCGACCGGCAGGTCAACTAGCCTCTGGCCATGCCATCGCTCGCGGACGTCGTCGGCCTGGTCCACGGCTGGTACCCGCCCGCCATCGCGGCCGAGTGGGACCGCATCGGCCTCACGGTCGGCGATCCCGGAGCCGACGTACGCCGGATCGTGCTGGCCGTCGACCCCGTCCAGGCGGTCGTGCGCGAGACGATCGGCGACCGTGCCGACCTGCTGATCACCCACCACCCGCTTCTGCTGCGTGGCGTCTCCAGCGTCGCCGCGACCACGCCGAAGGGCCGCGTCGTGCACGACCTGGTCTCGGCCGGTTGCGGCCTGCTCACCGCCCACACCAACGCCGACGCTCCCGCCGGTGGTGTCTCCGAGTCGCTGGCACTCGCGCTCGGGCTGACGGACCTGCGTCCGCTGGTGGCCTACCCGACGGAGCGTCGAGCCAAGCTGACGACGTACGTGCCATCCCGCGATGCCGAGGCGGTACGTGCGGCGCTCGCGGCCGCGGGTGCCGGTGCGATCGGCGACTACGACTCCGCGTCGTTCAGCTCGTCGGGCGAGGGCCGGTTCCGGCCGCTCGTCGGTGCCCGTCCGGCAATCGGGTCGGTCGGCGAGTTCGAGGTCGTCGACGAGGTGCGCATCGAGGTCGTGCTGCCGCTCGCAGCTCGGCAGGTCGTGGTCGCCGCCCTGATGGAGGCGCACCCCTACGAGACCCCGGCGTACGACGTCGTGGAGACTCGCCTCGGCGCCGGCCGCCGACTCGGGGGCCGGCCGGGTCGGTCGCATCGAGCCGGTGACCCTCGCCGACTTCGCCGCGTCGGTAGCGCACGCCCTGCCGCGTACTGCCCACGGTGTCCGGGTCTCGGGCGGCCGGGACGACCGCGTCGAGACCGTCGCAGTGCTCGGTGGTGCCGGCGACGAGCACCTCGACGACGCGCGGCTCCAGGACGTCGACGCGTACGTCACCAGCGACCTGCGCCACCATCCGGCCTCGGAGTTCCGCGAGCACGCGGGGCCGGCGCTGGTCGACATCTCCCACTGGGCCGCTGAGTGGACCTGGCTACCGGTGCTCCGGGCGAAGCTGGCGGAGTCGCTGGGGGATACGGTGGAGGTCATCGTGAGCACGACGTGCACCGATCCCTGGGACTTCCGGGCGTGACTCCCACACCCGACAGCCCGATGACATCGAGGAGCAGACGCTGAAAGCCGATCCGTTCGCCCAACTCAAGCTGCTCGACGTGCAGGAGCTCGACGCCCACGCCGACCAGCTGCGCCACCAGAGGGCAACGCTGCCCGAGCTGGCCGAGATCGACTCCCTCACCCAGAGCCGCGCCGAGCTGCTCGACCAGCAGCGCGACGCGCAGATCTTGGTCGACGACCTGACGGTCGAGCAGACCAAGGCCGACGCCGACGTCGAGCAGGTGAAGACCCGGCGCACGCGCGACCGCGACCGGATGGACCAGGGGCTGATCACCAACCCCAAGGACCTCGCGCGGATGCAGCAGGAGCTGGTCTCCCTCGAACGCCGCATCACCTCGCTCGAGGACACCGAGATCGAGATCATGGAGAAGCTCGAGGAGGCACAGGCTGGACTCGACTCCCTGTCCTCGCAGGTCTCCGCGACCGACGTGCGCCTGGCCGACCTGGTCGCCAGCCGCGACGAGAAGACCGCCGCCATCGACACGGAGCTGAGCGGCATCGAGGCCGAGCGGGCCCCGACGGTCGCGGACGTGCCGGCCGACCTGCTGGCGCTCTACGACAAGCTGCGCGCGAGCAAGAACGGCGTCGGTGCCGCCCTGCTGCGCGCCCGCCAGTGCGGCGGCTGCATGCTCAACATCGACAACGCCGAGCTGGCCGTCATCAAGGCGGCCCCCAGCGACGAGGTCATCCGCTGCGAGGAGTGCCAGCGCATCCTGGTGCGTACGTCGGAGTCCGGTCTCTAGACCTCGCTGACCACCACGTCGAGGCGGGTGCCGGTGCGCTCGGCGGTCGCCTCGACGTGCCAGCCGAGGTCGCCGAGCACCCGCGCGAGTGCTGCGGGCGTGCCCGGGTTGCGGCCGTCCTCCAGCAGCGCTCGGACGATCCGGCCCTTGGTGGCCTTGTTGAAGTGGCTGACGACGCTGCGCTTGCCGTCGGTCTCGTGCAGCACCCGCACGGTCGCCGTGCGCCGAGCCAGCTCCACCGGCGGCCGCCAGAACGCGGCGTACGACGTGGACCGGAGGTCGACGAGCAGTCCCGGCCCGAGTGCCTCGAGGATCGCGGCGCCGAGCTCGGCCCGCCACACGCCCGCGACCGGCCCGACGCCGGGCAGGCTGACGTCGCCCGAGAGCCGGTAGGCGGGGATCCGGTCGCCCGGCCTGACGAGGCCGAACAGAGACGACACAACGGCCACCCGGCCGGTGGCACGGCGGCGGGCCGCGGGGGAGAGGCCGGCGAAGCCCAGGGCGTCGTACAGGACGCCGGTGTAGATCGTGTCGGCCCGGGCCGTGGGCGACGTGCGCACCCGCGCGTTGAGTGCGACCAGCTCGGTCTGGGTGCCGCCGATGCCGAGCACCTGTGCCGCGTCCGGTTGCTCACTGAGCTTCTGCAGGGCTGTCACGAGACGCTCGCGGGCGTGGGTGAGGGTGGGGGAGGTCAGGGAAGCCAGGTCGAGCGGCTTGCCGCGCCGGGGCGCGGCCTTGCCCTCGCTCGGGGGCAGCAGGATCAGCACGCGGCAACGCTAGTGTGCTGGGCATGTCGAGCAACCGCGTGGTGAGTGTTCGGACGGCCGACGACGGCGTCGCCGCCCAGGAGATGCGTGACGGGATCGCCGCGATCTGGGCGGAGATGAAGCTGCCGAAGGAGTTCCCGGCAGACGTCGAGGCGGCCGCGGCCGAGGCTGCCGCCAACCCACGGCTGCCCGAGCTCGACCGCACCGACCTGCCGTTCGTCACGATCGACCCGCCCTCCTCGATGGACCTCGACCAGGCGCTGCACTTCGAGCGCGACGGCGACGGCTACGTCGTCCACTACGCCATCGCCGACCTGGGTGCGTTCATCACGCCCGGCGACCCCGTCGATGTCGAGGCCAACCGCCGCGGCGAGACGCTCTACGGGGCCGACGCGAAGATCCCGCTTCACCCGAAGTCGATCTCCGAGGACGCCGGGTCCCTGCTGCCCGACCAGGTGCGGCCCGCACTGCTGTGGACGATCAGGGTCGACTCCGTGGGCGAGGGCACCGACGTGCAGGTCGAGCGGGCGCTCGTGAAGTCCCGCGCGAAGCTCGACTACGCCGGCGTGCAGGCGCAGATCGACGACGGCACCGCAGACGAGGTCCTCACCCTCCTCAAGGAGATCGGCGAGCTGCGCCTGGCGCGCGAGGCCGCGCGCGGCGGCGTCTCGCTGCCGCTGCCCGAGCAGGAGATCGTCATCGACGGCGAGCAGTGGCGGCTGGAGTTCCGGGAGCTGCTGCCCGTCGAGACGTGGAACGCCCAGATCTCGCTCCTCACCGGCTTCGCCGCGGCCTCGCTGATGGTCTATGCCCGCGTCGGCCTGCTGCGGACCCTGCCGCCCGCCGACCCGCGCGACATCCAGCGCCTGCACCGCACCGCCCGCGCGCTGCACATCGAGTGGCCGGCCGAGCAGCCCTACCCCGACTTCATCCGCTCGCTCGACCCCAACCAGCCCGCCCACGCCGCGATGATCGTGGCGTCCACACGCCTGCTCCGCGGCAGCGGGTACGTCGGCTTCAACGGCGAGCTGCCGGAGCAGCCGCTGCACGCGGCACTGGCGTCGGAGTACGCCCACGTCACCGCCCCGCTGCGCCGCCTCGTCGACCGCTACGCCGGCGAGATCTGCCTGGCCCTCTGCTCGGGCGACGAGGTGCCCGACTGGGTGATCGCGAAGCTGGGCGAGGTGCCCGACACGATGCGCGACTCCGGGCGCCGGGCCAACCAGTACGAGAACGCCGTCATCAACCTGGCCGAGGCGCACGTGCTCGCCGACCGGGTGGGCGAGAGCTTCGCGGCCGTGGTCGTCGAGCTCGACGAGAAGGACGACAGCCACGGCGACGTGACCGTCCAGGACCCCGCCATCGAGGCCCCCGTCGACGGCCCTGGCCGGTTGCCGCTGGGGGAGGACGTGCAGGTCACCCTCGCCAAGGCCGACGTACACACACGGTCGGTGGGGTTCACGCTCTCCTGACGCGCCCGTCGTACGGCGCTCTCGACGCTCTCGACACGGGCTTGCCGGCGCTCTCCCGGCTCGACCACCGAGCGGTGATGCCGGCACTGTTCCCGGAACCACCAATCCGGTGCGTGCCCCGGCTCCGAATGACGTGTGACACATCCGCTGGGTGAGGCGGTGGCTCCGCAGCCAGCGCAGCGGTGCCCATCCGGCTCGGCGCTCGGGCTCCGGCCTGCGCGTCGGCTCGCGGGCGCATATCGCCCGTCGGGTTCCGAAGAGTGCACGACGCATCATGCGAAGGAGTCACGATGTTCGGAAAGACAGTTGTACGCAACATGATCGAGCGCAGTGCCGAGAACGAGACCGACCGTCGGCTGTTCCTCAAGTCGGCGGGCGTCGCGGGTCTCGGTGTCGTGGGTGCAGGTGCCCTGAACGGCTTCGGCACGATCGCCGCCGACGCAGCACCGATCAGCGACGGGGCGGTCCTCAACTTCGCCCTGAACCTGGAGTACCTCGAGGCGGAGTTCTACCAGTACGCCGCCCACGGCACCGGTCTGGCCGACAAGCTCACCACGGGCAAGGGCAAGCGCGGTGGCGTCACGGGTGGACGGGCGGTCCCGTTCAAGACCCCCGCCATCCGCAACTACGCCGTGGAGATCGCGGCCGATGAGCTCGACCACGTCAAGTTCCTGCGCAAGGCACTCGGCTCGGCCAAGGTCTCGCGCCCCGCGATCAACATCCAGAGCAGCTTCACGGCTGCGGCCACCGCGGCCGGGCTGATCAAGCCCGGTCGAGACGTTCGACCCGTACGCCAACGAGGACAACTTCCTCCTGGCTGCGTTCGTGTTCGAGGACGTCGGCGTCACGGCGTACAAGGGCGCTGCTCCGTTGATCCAGAACAAGACCTACCTGGAGGCGGCGGCCGGCATCCTGGCGGTCGAGGCGTACCACGCGGGCATCGTCCGCACCGCGCTGTACAGCAAGGGCCTGCAGACCGCTGCCGAAGCGATCTCCGGAGCCCGGGACAGCCTGGACGGCAAGAGGAACCTGGACCAGGGGATCGGTGGCTCGTCCTACGCCAACCTGGTGCCGACCGACAAGAACGGCATCGCGTTCAGTCGTTCGCCGGGTCAGGTGCTCAACATCGTGTACCTCAACCCGAAGAGGACCAAGAAGGGCGGCTTCTTCCCGAAGGGCGTCAACGGTGGCATCAACACCAGTGGCGGCAAGGGCAAGTGATGGCCTGACCGGGGTCGGGACGTTCTCCTGACTCCGGCTCGTGCAGGAGGCCGGCACTCACCGGCCTCCTGCGCGGGACCACCCGTACGCTCCGCTACATCCCCTCGACGGAGAAGCGATGTTCCAGACCCGCCGCTTTGCACCCAGCCCGCGCCGGCACGGCGCCGCCGTGCCGATCGCGCCCGAGCTCGGGGCGTCGACGCTGACCGCTGACAAGACCGACGTTCCCACCATTTCCGGCCCGCGACGTACCCGTCAGCTCTGGCCGCTGCTGGGCCCCGCGTTCGTCACCGCGATCGCGTACGTCGACCCCGGCAACTTCGCGACCAACATCACCGCCGGCTCGACCTACGGCTACCTGCTGGTGTGGGTGATCATCGTCAGCAACGTGATGGCGATGCTGATCCAGTACCTCTCCGCCAAGGCCGGGGTCGCCACCGGCAAGAGCCTGCCCGCACTGTGCCGGGACAACCTGCCGCGTCCGATGGTGCGCG
Source organism: uncultured Actinomycetota bacterium (assembly GCA_963825755.1). Lineage (GTDB taxonomy): Bacteria > Actinomycetota > Actinomycetes > Propionibacteriales > Nocardioidaceae > Nocardioides. Next base: position 30,401 of record CAWGUS010000010.1, read on the forward strand.
GACTGTGGGTCCAGGCCGAAGCGGTCGCCATCGCGACCGACCTCGCCGAGGTCGTCGGCGGTGCCCTCGCCCTCAAGCTCCTCTTCGACCTGCCGCTGATCGTCGGCGGCACCATCACCGCGGTGGTCGCGTTCGCGCTGCTCGGCCTGAAGTCGCGCGGCCACCGGCCCTTCGAGGCGGTGATCACCGGCCTGCTCGGCGTCATCCTGATGGGCTTCGTCTACGACATCGCGATCAGCGGCGTCGACTCGATGGCCATCCTCGACGGCACCATGCCGCGCTTCGCCGGGTCCGACAGCATGCTGATCGCCGCCGGCATGCTCGGCGCCACCGTGATGCCGCACGCGATCTACCTGCACGGTGCGCTGACGAGCGAGCGGTTCCGCCCGCGCACCGAGCCCGAGCGCCGTACCGTCATGCGCAGCCAGCGCATCGACGTCATCGCCGCGATGAGCATCGCCGGCCTGATGAACCTCTCCCTGCTGCTGATCGCCGCCTCGGCCCTCTCCGGCCAGAACATCGACTCCATCGAGGGCGCCCACGCCGGCCTCAGCACGAACCTCGGACCCGCCTCCGGACTCCTCTTCGCCCTCGGCCTGCTGGCCTCCGGCTTCGCCTCCTCCAGCGTCGGCACCCTCTCGGGACAGATCGTGATGGAGGGCTTCCTCCGCCGCCGCATCCCGCTGGTCATGCGCCGGCTGATCACCCTGCTCCCGGCCCTGGTCATCATCGGCGTCGGCGTCGACCCCACCCGGGCCCTGGTGCTCTCCCAGGTCGTGCTGTCCTTCGGCATCCCGTTCGCGTTGGTCCCGCTGATCTACTTCACCCGTCGCCGCGACCTGATGGGCTCCCTCGTCAACCGACGCACCACCACCATCGCCGGCGCCCTCGTCGCCGGACTGATCATCGCGCTCAACGCCGTACTCCTCGCCCAGCTGGCCTGACCTGGGTCCGCATCCGGCCGGACGAGCCGCCCGCCGGCGAGCACGTGATGTGCTCGCCGGCCGGCCAGCCTGTGCTCGACGCCCTACGGCGTGAGCTGGTCCGACCGTGGTGCCGGCTCCGTCGACGGCGGGGTCACGCCGTTGGGGGAGGCGACCGGGTCCTTGCCCTGCTCGGCGAGCATGGTGCGAACGCCCGGCGGCACCGTCGTCGTGACCGGCTCCGCTCGTAGCTGGCGAACGAGGCTGTAGCACACCCAGAGCATCATCAGCAGGAACGGGATCCCGAAGACGATCACCGTGGTCTGGATGGCGGACAGCCCGCCGGCCAGCAGCAGGGCGATCGCGACGGCACCGATCATGCAACCCCAGACGACCACGAGCCACGTCTTCGGGTGGAGGGAGCCGCCCTGGTTGAACATGGCCAGGACGAGCGCTGCCGAGTCCGCGCCGGCCACGTAGAAGAGCATGATCAGTACGACGACGACCAGCGCGGTCAACGTCGATGCGGGCATGGCGTCGAGGAGGGTGAAGAGGGTGTTCTCGACCCCGCTGTCGAGTGAGCCGGCCATGTCGGTGACACCGTTGAGCTGGAAGTCGATGGCGGTGCCGCCCATGACCACGAACCACACGGTGCTCACGACGGTCGGCACGATCAGCACGCAGACGACGAACTCACGGATGGTGCGTCCCCGCGAGATGCGGGCCATGAACGTGCCGACGAAGGGTGCCCACGACATCCACCAGGCCCAGTAGAAGATGGTCCAGCCGGCAAGCCACTCCCCGCCGCCGAACGCTCCGGTGCGGAAGCTCATCGGGAAGAACTGCTCGATGTAGCCACCAGCGGTCTCGGTGAAGGTGTTGAGCAGGAAGATGGTCGGCCCGAACACGAACACGAACACGAGAATGCCCACCGCGAGCACGGCGTTGGTGTTGGCCAGCCACTTGATGCCCTTGTGTGTGCCGCTGACGGCAGAGACGACGAACGCCGCGGTCAGCCCAGCGATGACGACGATCGCAACGGTGTTGCCCGTGGGTGCGTCGAAGACGCGAGTGAGCCCCGAGTTGATCTGGAGTGCCCCGAGCCCCAGGGAGGTGGCCGCCCCGAACGTCGTGATGAAGATCCCGAAGATGTCGATCGCGCGACGTCCCGGGTGGCTGGTCGGCTTCTTCGGCAGGACCAGCGAGCTCAGAAGATTGGGCAGGCCCTTGCGGAAGGTGGCGTAGGCGAGGGCCATGCCCACCACGCCGTAGAGAGCCCAAGGGTGCAGCCCCCAATGGAAGACGGTGTACTCCAGGCCGAGCTGAGCGCTCTCGGGGCTGGACGCCTCAGCCATGTCCATCGGTGGCGTGAGCAGGTGGGACAGCGGCTCGGCCACGCCCCAGAAGATGAGCCCGATGCCCATGCCGGTGGCGAACATCATCGAGATCCAGGATCCGGTGCTGAACTCGGGTCGCTCGTCATCGCGGCCCAGTCGGATCCTGCCGTAGCGCGACATGGCGAGCGCAAGCATCAGTGCCACGAAGCCGAACGTGGTCAGGACGTAGATCCAGCCCGTTCCGTCGATGGTGGCGTTGAGGACCGACGTGGCGGTGTCCGCAAGGCTGGTGGGCGCGAAGACGCCCCACAGGACGAAGGCGATCGTGACGGCCATCGCCGTACCGAAGACGACGTAGTCGACCTTCGCGTCTCGATCGGCCGCTCGGACCTCGTGGGGCTCCTGTGGATGTTCCTCGGGAATGTTCTGGTCGATGTCGACAGTCATCCTGAACCCCTCCGGGGTGAGTGAAGTGGGGGCGTCTCCGCATGTGTCTCGTATGACGAAACACACATGTCAGACGGGACAAAGGTGCTCGCGACGCCACGCACCTGTCAAGGCTTTCGAGTGAACTTCTCGTGACGTCGGACCGGTTGACATCGCGCGTGACGGAGATCCATGCTTGTTTCGCTCAGCAGTGTTGTTGCGCACAATGAAACAGCGTTGATCTGCTCTCGATGACAGGAACGGCCATCACCCGGCACCACGATGGAGGATTGACTTGAACGCCAAGACGTCGCCGGCGGACCTCGAGTCCCTGGTCAAGGGCCGCGTGGTCGGCTACAGCCTGGACGCCCCCTTCTACACGAGCCGCGAGTTCTACGAGCTCGACCTGGCAGCCGTGTTCGGGCGGCACTGGTTGTTCTGCGCCACGGAGGCGGAGATCCCGGAACCCGGCGACTACACCACCGTCGACATCGGTCCGTACTCCGTCATCATCCTGCGCGACGACGACGAGAACGTTCGTGCCCTGCACAACGTCTGTCGTCACCGCGGCTCCCGGATCCTCGACTCCCCGTGCGGCAGTGTCGGCAACCTCGTGTGCCCCTATCACCAGTGGACCTACCGCACCGACGGCAGCCTCATCTTCGCCGAGGCGCAGCCCTCGAGCTTCGACAAGACGAAGTTCGGGCTCAAGCCCGTGCACGTCCGCACCCTCGCCGGCTTGATCTTCGTGTGCCTCGCGGACCAAGTGCCCACGGACTTCGAGGAGGTCGCCGCCGCGATCGAGCCCTACCTGAGCCCGTACGGGCTGGCCTCGGCCAAGGTCGCGCACCAGGTGGACCTCGTCGAGGAGGGCAACTGGAAGCTGGTGATGGAGAACAACCGCGAGTGCCAGCACTGCGACGCCGCCCACCCGGAGCTGATCACCGCCTACTTCCCGCTGTTCGGCTACTCCGAGGACGACATCACGCCGCGCCTGAGACCCGTCTTCGAGCGATACCGTGCTGCAGCAGCCAGCCTGGAGTCGGCCTGCGCGGCCAACGCCTTCCCGCGTGACGAGCGACGCGAGCTCGATGACCGCGTCACCGGCTTCCAGGTGTCCCACCTTCCGCTTGACGGCGACGGCGCATCCTTCGGTCCAGGTGGACGTCAGGTGTGCAAGAAGCTCATGGGCACCATCTCGACGGCCCAGTTCGGCGACCTGTCGATGCACATGCAGCCGAACTCGTGGTTCCACCTGCTCGGTGACCACGCCGTGGTGTTCCGGGCGCTGCCGCTGGGACCGGACAGGAGCGTCGTGCGCACCACGTGGCTGGTCCACCCGGACGCCGTGGAGGGCGTGGACTACGACCTCGAGCTCCTGACGGGAGTGTGGACGGCCACCAACGACCAGGACCGGGCGCTGGTGGCGAATGCACAGAAGGGCGTCACCAATCCCGGCTACGAACCGGGCCCCTACTCCTTGGTCGAGGACGACGTCGAGGCCTTCGTGAACTGGTACGTCGGGCGCGTCACCGACCACCTGGGCATCTGACCGCCGCCGCAGGAAGCAGGAAGGCTGCCATGACCATCATGCGGGACTCCACGCAGGTCGCCGGCGTCGAGGGCGCCGACATGCGCGTTCTCGAGTCCGTACCCGGCCGGGCGACGTCGTCGTGGGCGCCGGACTGCTGGGGCGATGACGAGCAGGCCGAACTGGTGTGCCGTCGAGTCCTCGACATCACCCACGACGTGCGGAGCTTCCACTTCGAACCGGTAGGGGAGGGCACCTTCACGTTCGACCCCGGGCAGTTCATCACGCTGCAGCTGGAGATCGACGGCGGGCAGGTCGCCCGTTGCTACACCATTTCGTCGCCGCCCACCCGGCCGCACCTGATCTCGATCACCGTGAAGCGAGTCGTGGGCGGACCGGTCTCGAACTGGCTGCACGACAACGTCGTGCCCGGCACTCGGGTCGTCGCCCGGGCGCCTCTGGGCGCGTTCACCCTTCAGAGCGGGCCCGCCGAGAAGTACCTCTTCCTGTCCGCCGGCAGCGGCATCACACCGTTGATGTCCATGACGCGCACGCTGTACGACCTCGGGTCGGATGCCGACGTGGTCTTCGTGCACAGTGCCCGGACGCCCGCCGACATCATCTTCAGGCGGGAGCTGGACGCCATCGCCGCGGTGATGCCGAACATCCGTGTCATCCACGTGTGCGAGGGCGACTACCCGTCAGAGCGGTGGACGGGCCTGCGGGGACGCCTGTCCACGGCCATGCTGCAGGCCGTTGCTCCCGACATCCGCGATCGGGAGACCTTCGTGTGCGGCCCGGCGGCGTACATGGTGTCCGTGCGACGCATCCTTGACGACATCGGATTCGACATGCGCCAGCACCACGAGGAGAGCTTCTCGTTCGACCGGCTCCCGACCTCTGAGCTGCCCCGAGCGGTCGCCCATGACGAGCCGGGGGAGGCCGAGGACGACGGAGACGCCGACGCCACCACGACGTTCGACGTCGAGTTCGTCCGGAGTGGGATCACGGTGACGTGCGACGCGGACGAGTACGTCCTCGACGCGGCTGCGGCAGCCGGGCTCAGGCTGCCCGCCTCGTGCACCGAGGGCATGTGCGGCACGTGCAAGACCACCATCTTGTCGGGCGAGGTCGACATGCAGCACAACGGAGGCATCAGACCCAAGGAGATCGCGCTGGGCAAGGTCCTGGTCTGTTGCTCCAAGCCGCTGACCGACCTGCGCATCGACAGCTGATCGGGACGTCGGCGTGCGCGCCCGGTGCTGGGTGTGGCCGGTGACCGAGCGTTTAGGGTGTGCATCGTGGTGAACGGTCGCGGAGCGCGAGACAACTCGGTCCATTCCGTGGACCGCGCGATCTCGATCCTGCAGGTTCTCGCGCGCCACGGTGCCGCCGGTGTCACGGAGATCGCGACCGAGCTCGACGTGCACAAGTCGACGGTGTCCCGACTCCTGGGCACGCTGGAAGCACGTGGCATGGTGGAGCAGGGATCGCGTCGCGGTCGCTACCGCCTCGGCCACGGCGTGGTCCAGCTGGCTGCCGGAGCCACGCGGAAGCACGACCTGTCGGTGATCAGTCGTCCCATCTGCCATGAGCTCGCGGATGCTGTCGGGGAGACGGTGAATGTGGCTGTCAGGGATGGTCACAGCGTGGTCAGCATCGATCAGGTGATCGGCGCGTCCACGGTCACGACCATGAACTGGGTGGGACAGCGCACTCCCATGCACGCCACCTCCGCCGGAAAGGTGTTCCTCGCGAGCATGACACCCGGCGAGCTGAAGACGAGTCTCGCGGGAGGGTTGGAACGCTTCACCGAGCACACCATCGTCGACGCCGGGGTGCTCACCGAGCAGCTCGACGAGGTGCGCCTGCAGGGGTACGCCCACACGCTGGAAGAGCACGAAGTAGGGCTGGCCGCCATCGCCGCGCCCATCAAGGCCCTGGGTGGCGAGGTGATCGCGGCGTTGACCGTCTCGGGGCCGAACTTCCGCATCAACGAGCACACGATCCCCGCAGTCGCCCCGCACCTGGTTGCTGCCGCGGCCGAGATCTCCGAACGCAACGGATACCCGAAGCCGGGTTGAGCCGGGCGCCAGGCCTCCGGACACCCGGCACCTTCAGGGAACCGATTGGCCTTCGTCCGGTCCGGGGATCTCGCGCTCCAGGCGGCGTCGTGCGCTGATGAGCGAATCGTGCGTGATCCTCACCGCCAGTGCCGCGTCTCCCGCTACGAGCGCGTCGATGAGTGCCGGTTGAGGCGTCCAGAGAGAGGAGTCGTGGGCCTCGATCGCGGCTCGGGCGCCGATGACCTTGTAGGGACGGCACTGCACCCACAGGGACTCGATGTTCGCGACGAGCACGTGGTTGCCGCCGGCTCGATACAGCAGGCGCAACATGGCCTCGTCCTCGTCGAGCGCATCGATGACCCGCTGCTGCACCACCGCGCGGTACATGCGCTCGCACGCGGCCCGCATCTCCCGCAGGTCGGTCTCGCCCACCGCGAGTGCTCCCTTGCGAGCGGCCTCCGTCTCGAGGAGCGTCCGCACCTCGTAGAGGTCGAGCAGCTCGTGCACCGTGAACTCCCGGACCCGAGCACCACGATGCGGGTGAGTGACGGCGAGTCCGTTCTCGACCAGGACCCGGATCGCCTCGCGCACCGGCATGACACTGGTGCCCACCTGGCTCGCCAGGTCACGGACGGGAAGCCGATCGCCGGCGGCCAGCTCGCCATCGAAGATCCGCTGCGCGAGGAGCTCGTACACCTGGTCGGCGACGAGGGTGGAGCTGGCGCTCCCCGTCTCGGGCGAGCCTTCGGGTTGCGGGACCACTCCTACCTCCATCGCGGCTCCGGTTGGGACAGGGAGACGATACTCATGCCGTCACGCCGTTCGTCGAAAACCGTGGCTCCTCACCGCGTCGCACGCCACCCAGTCGTGCTCGGACACAGCGACGAGAGCCAAAGGTGATCACATCATGTTCCAGATTGCGCCGACAGGCACATCAGGAAGCCTCGGTGCGCATGCGCCAGCGCTTGTTGACCAGTAATGTGATCACAAACTAGAGTCTGGGAGTCCGCGACTGAGATCGCTCCGATCCGAAGGTGTGCCATGCCGAACAAGCTCCTCCTCGTCGCGTCCGAGAACAAGTCGCTCGGGCGCCTGGTGACCAGGAGTCGGCTGACGCGTCCGATCGTTCAGCGGTACGTCGCGGGCACCGACCCTCGCGGAGGCGCTGGCCGTGACCGAGCAGCTGAACTCCCTGGGCATCGACGTCAGCCTCGACCTGCTGGGCGAGTCGGTCACCGACCTCGCTCAGTCGGACGCCGCGACGGAGGAGTACATCCGCGCCATCGAGGGCATGGCTCCCCGCAGCAAGGACGCGACGGTGTCCGTCAAGCTGTCCCAGCTCGGCATCGTGATCTCGAGTCGGAGCACTGCGAGAAGAACCTGCGCAGGCTCCTGGAAGTGGCGCGCGGGGACCACGGCTGCGCGGTCGAGGTCGACATGGAGCACAGCTCGGTGGGCCGCGAGACGCTGGCCATCTTCCGCCGCGTCCAGGTGGACCACCCCGAGGCCCGCGTCGCCATCCAGGCGTGCCTGCGCACCGCCGGCCACGACCTGTACGAGTTCGGGGACCACCCGCCCAGGATCCGGCTCGTCAAGGGCGCCTTCGACGAGCAGGTCGAGGTGTCGATCCAGGGGAGAAGGCCGACGTGACGGCGCAGTACCAGCACCTCGCCAGGTGGGCCCTCGCGCATCTTCCCGACCCCGCCTTCGGGACCCACGACGATCTCTGCATCGACACCGTCAGGCAGGCGGCCCGAGAGCTCGGGATCGACAAGGGCTCGTTCGAGTTCCAGATGCTCCACGGCGTACGTCGCGACCTTCAGGAGCAGCTCGTCCGTGAGGGGTACCGCGTCCGCGTGTACCTGCCCTACGGCACCGAGTGGTACCCGTACCTGACGCGGCGCATGGCGGAGAGGCCCGCGAACCTCTTCCTCTTCCTCCGGTCGATCGTCGGCTCCTGATGCCTGCCGGAGCCGGCCCACACCTTCCCTCACCTCGCAGGAGAGTCCCATGAGCGCCACCCTCGTCACCATCGCCGCGAACCCCCGGATGCCCGCCCCCCTCAACGAGCCCGCCCGCGACTTCCGGCCCGGATCGCCAGAGTCCGAGTCGGTCGCGGCAGTGATCGAGAACCTGAGGCGGACCCCGACCGAGGTCAGCCACGTCATCGACGGCGAGCGGATCATGACGAGCGACTCCGAGCGCGTCGTCGAGCCGCACGCCCACCAGAGCGTGCTCGGCACCATGGCCACGGCCGACCAAACCGTGACCAAGCGCGCCATCGCTGCGTCGCTCGAGGCGCAGCACGAATGGTCGCGCACCCCGTGGTGGGAGCGCGCCGCGATCATGCTTCGTGCCGGTGACCTTGCTGCCGGCAAGTACCGCGACCAGCTGGTCGCCGCGACGATGCTCGGGCAGTCCAAGACGTTCCATCAGGCCGAGATCGACGCGGCCTGTGAGTTTGCCGACTTCATGCGCTTCAACGCGCACCTCGCGCAGCAGATCTACGCCGATCAGCCCGCCTCGCTCCCCGGCGACATCAACATCCTCGACCAGCGGCCGCTCGAGGGCTTCGTGCTGGCCCTCACTCCCTTCAACTTCACCGCCATCGGCGTCAACCTGCCCACCACGCCGGCGCTCATGGGCAACACGGTGGTCTGGAAGCCCTCGGAGAAGGCGGCGCTTGCAGCGGACGTCACGATGCGAGTCCTCGAGGAGGCCGGCCTGCCACCGGGTGTCATCGACCTGGTGCACGGCTCCGGCGCGTCGGTCTCGGGCACCGCGATCGCGCACCCGGACTTCGCCGGCCTGAGCTTCACGGGATCAACCCAGGTGTTCCGCGGCCTGTGGCGCTCGGTCGGCGAGAACATGGACGCCTACCGGTCCTTCCCTCGCCTGGTCGGCGAGACAGGCGGCAAGAACGCGGTCATCGTCCACCCCACGGCGGACGTCGATGCCGTGCGTACGGCGCTCGTGCGGGCGTCGTTCGAGTTTCAGGGCAGAAATGCTCCGCTGCGTCGCGCGCCTACATCGCCCGCTCGGTCTGGGACAGGCTGCGCGACGATCTCGTCGACACGGTGCGCGAGCTCCCGGTGGGGGACCCGACCAGGCACGAGACCTACGTGGGCGCCGTGATCGACCGGGCCGCCGCACACCGCCTCCAGGGCGCATTCGACCGTGCCCGAGGCTCGACGGACTCTCACGAGCTGCTGGCGGGAGGAGCGACCAGGACACGTCTGGGTCGGCTGGTTCGTCGACCCGACGATCTTCACCACCACGGATCCGACGGCCTTCACGCTCTCGGAGGAGTCTTCGGCCCTCTCCTGAGCGTCTACGTCTATGAGGACGCCGAGTGGGACAAGGTCCTTCGCGAGGTCGATCGCGCCGGAGCGGCTACGCGCTGACGCTGTCCATCTTCGGCTCCGACCGCCGCGCCATCTCCGGCGCGCTCGACGTCCTGCGCAACGCGGCAGGGATGACCTACATCAACGACAAGCCGACAGGCGCGCTGATGGGACAGGTGTCGTTCGGCGGTGGGCGCGCATCCGGGACCAATGATCGCACCGGCTCAACGCCTGGCGCTCCAGCGCTGGCTGTCCCCGCGGTTCGTCAAGGAGACCCTCACCCCCTCCACCGACTGGACCTATCCCTACCTCCTGCAGTGAAGGACGCGGACCGAGGAGCATGCGCATGAGCACCAAGGCAGTCGTCGTCGGCGGTGGACTGATCGGCCTCTCGATCGCCCGTGCCCTCACCGAGCGCGGGCTGTCCGACGTGCTCGTCCTCGAGCGCCGCAGCCTCGCGAGCGGAGGAACCGGCAAGTCCAGTGGCATCTTCCGGGCCCACTACGGCGTGCCTTCCATCGCCGCGATGGCCTGGCGAAGCCTCCCCGTGTTCGAGGGGCTCGGTGACGACGTCGGCTTCCGTCAGGTCGGCTACACGGTCATCGTCGGCGAGGAGAACGTCGAGGCGCTCAAGGCCAACACCGCCATGCACCAGGAACTCGGGATCGACGTGGACCTGATCGACATCGACCGGCTCGCCGGGCTGTGGCCGATGATGGAGGTGGGCGACGTCGCGCTCGCGTCGTACGAGCCTCGGGGAGGCTTCGCCGACGCCTCCCAGCTCGCCCTCCACTACGGAGCCGTCGCGCGTGCAGGCGGCGCACGGATCCGTCAGCAGACGCCCGTCGCGCGGATCCTCACCGCGGGCGACAAGGTCACGGGCGTCGAGCTCGACGGGGGAGAGGTGGTCGATGCCGACCTCGTCGTCGTCGCCTCGGGGTGGTGGTCGAAGCGGCTGCTCGCCGACCTCGGCATCGACGTCCCGATCGAGGCGTACCGCTCGGAGCTGATCATCGTCGACGCCGGGGAGCCGCTCCCCGACCTGCCGGTGGTCTCCGACCTGGTCAGCCTGCAGTACTGCCGGCTGGAGGGCGCCGGCCAGTTCCTGGTCGGGAACAGCGACCACTCCGACTTCCAGAGGAAGCTGGTGAACCCGGACAGCTACTCCAACATCGCCGGCGAGGCGAGCATCGTGCAGTACGCCGAGAAGGTGATGCACCGCTTCCCCGGGTTCCCGGACCCCTCGGTCACCCACACCTACGCCGGTGTCTACGACGTGCCGCCCGACTGGAACCCGGTCATCGGGCCGGTGGGGAACGTCGACGGCTTGCTCGTGTGCGCCGGCTTCGCGGGTCACGGCTTCAAGATCAGTCCGGCAGTGGGCGACCTCGTCGCGGACCTGGTCATCGAGGGGGACAGCACCGACCCGGACATCCCGGCCTCGGACTTCCGGCTCGCGCGGTTCGCGGAGGGCAACCTCCTCAGCAGCCTGCACCCCTACGTGGGGGCCGGCGAGATGCGTTGACGCTCCGCCGGGTCACCGGCGTCGGCGACGAGGACCCCGGGTCGTCGATGAACAGCGCCGCGTCCGGTCACCGGCCAGCAGGCCGCGGGTCTGCGTCGGAGACCAGGGACGAGTTGCGGCGGACGTCCGATCGACAGCGGATCCTGATCGCCGTGCGCCTGCCGGGCAGGTCGTCGGCCCCGAGGACGACGATCGCCTTCCTGTGGTGGGCGCGGACGAAGCTCCTGCCACGTGCATTGAGCTTGAGCGACACGCGGAACGCCCTGCCCGGGCGGATCCTGTAGGTCGAGGATGCGGTGAGTGGCTTGGGCTTCTTCCCGGCTGACGTGAGTCGAACCGTGCCCGCGCAGCGTGCGCCCGTCGCCGGGCATGAGATCCTTCGTCCCGAGGCATCCCGCCTCTGTACTCGCAGGCCTCTCTTGGCGGAGGCGACCTTCCCCAGGGCCCGAGTCGTCGGGACGTAGCGAACGATCCCCTCGATGCCCTCGGCGCCGCCACGTGCTCCGCCGGTCGCCCGTGCGTGCGACGCTGCTCGTCAGCACCAAGAACGGCACGAAGGTCGAGGTGAGGGTGAGGGTCCGGCTGGATCGCTGACCAGCCGGAGGCGCCCGGAACCACCCTGGTGGGCTTCACCGCCCGCTACCTCACTGTTACACCGCAGTGTGTGTGCACAGTAGAAACCTCCGGAACGCTTTCGCAGGTCAGAGAGTGCAACGAATGGGCTGGCCTGTAGGCCGGGTTCTGTACGACGCCCGGAGGCGCCGTGGCGACCATCCATCTACGACGACCGTTGCCGGCCGCCTCCAGCGATCTACCCGTGTGCTCGGGCGGGCCGCCCTCGAACGCACACGCGCCCCCGCCGTAGCGGGAGCTTCTTGATCTTGCTCCAGGTGGGGTTTGCCGAGCCGCCCCGGTCGCCCGGGGCGCTGGTGGTCTCTTGCACCGCCGTTTCACCCTTACCGCTCCCCGTGAGGAGCGGCGGTCTGTTTTCTGTGGCACTTTCCCGCGGGTTGCCCCGGGTGGGTGTTACCCACCACCTTGCCCTGTGGAGCCCGGACCTTCCTCGGTCTCCCCGTGAGGAGAACGCGGTCGCCCGGCCAGCCCATTCGCGTTCCCCACCCTAGCCGTTGACGCAGAGGGCTGCGGATGCTGGAGTGACTCCACTGCCGGGGCGTCTCCTTCGAGTCCGGACAGCTCGGGATGTCACGACCACAAGGAGCACCAGATGACCCATGCCCGCCCGCGCGCCCTCCTGGGCGCCACCCTCGCCGTGACGTTCGTCGCGGCTCTCACACTGACCGGCGGAGCCACGGCGTCCCCGGCCCGGGAGAACGCATCCACGCCGGTCCCGATGCCCACCCCCGACGGCCAGTTGAGTGCCTACGTCGTCAACGCCCGGCACGAGAACCCCGGCCAGACCCGCAAGGTCGAGCGGGCTGTCGTCAAGGCCGGCGGCGTCGTCGTACAGGCGTGGCCGCAGATCGGCGTGGTCGTCGCGCACTCCGACAAGGCCGCGTTCCGGGCCGACGTGGTGCGCAAGGGCGGGTACGCCGTCGACACCGTCGGTGCCACCCGCACCGTGGCCGTCAGCGAGGGCACGCCCGACGCCCGGCGCGGTGGCGTCTCGAAGGCGGAGTTCGCCAACACCGCGGAGGCCGATGTCGTGCCCGATCCGCGCGAGGGCGAGCAGTGGGACATGCAGATGATCAAGGCCGACCAGGCCCACCAGATCAGCGACGGCTCGCGCGACGTCGTCGTCGGCGTGCTCGACAGCGGCATCGACGCCGACCACCCCGACCTGGCGCCCAACATCGACGTCGCGGACTCGGTCAACTGCACCGACGCCGGCCGCCCGGACACCTCGGCCACCGGCTGGCAGCCGACCACCAGCGACCACGGCACCCACGTGGCCGGCACCATCGCCGCCGCCCGCAACGGTGTCGGCATCGTCGGCGTCGCGCCCGGCGTACGCATGGCATCGGTCAAGGTCGTCAACGACGCCGGCTTCATCTACCCGGAGTACGCCGTGTGCGGCTTCGTGTGGGCCGGTCTGCACGGGATGGACGTGACCAACAACAGCTACTACGTCGATCCCTTCATGTACTACTGCTCCGACCAGCCCGACCAGGCCGCCGCCAAGGAAGCGGTCGACCGGGCCGTCCAGTGGTCGACGAAGCAGGGCACCGTGCACGCCGCAGCCGCCGGCAACGCGGCCACCGACCTGACGAACAACACGACCGACACCACCAGCCCCGACGACAGCACGCCGGTCAACCGCACCATCAACAACAGGTGCGAGGACATCCCGACAGAGCTCGACGGCGTCGTGACCGTGTCGTCGTTCGCACAGATCGGTGCGACGCTCGACAGCCAGCTGTCGTCGTTCTCCAACCGCGGCCTCGGCAAGATCGACGTCGGCGCGCCGGGCTCCCGGATCCTCTCGACCATCGTCAGCGGCAACGGCTACGGCCTGAAGAGCGGTACGTCGATGGCCTCACCCCACGTCGCGGGCGTGCTCGCGCTGATGAGGTCGGCGCACCCGAACATGAGGCCCAAGGCGATGCGGCGCTGCTCCGGGCCCAGGCTGACGACAAGGCGTGCTCGGCCGCGCAGGGCAACACCGGCGCGGTGTGCGTCGGCAACCTCGGCGACAACAGCTACGCCGGCCAGGGCATGGTCGACGCGCTCGACGCCATCCAGTAGCGCCCTCCGCTGGTTGAGGAAGGCGCGCTGGCGAACCTACGGGTGGTGAGCCTTGGTTTCGAGACGGTTGCTGCGCAACCTCCTCGACCAGCGGCGAGCTCAGGGGTTGGTCAGGACCTCTGCGCCGGTCGGCGTCACCAGCAGGGTGTGCTCGAACTGCGCGCTCCGCTGGAGGTCCTTGGTGACGACGGTCCAGTCGTCGTCCCACATGTTCCACTCGTGCGTGCCGAGGTTGAGCATCGGCTCGATCGTGAAGGTCATGCCGACCTCGATCACGTCGTCGTAGTGCGGCGGCGTCGTAGTGCGGGATCATCAGGCCGGAGTGGAACGACGTGCCGATGCCGTGGCCGGTGAAGTCGCGCACGACGCCGTAGCCGAACCGCCGGGCGTAGCGACTCGATGACCCGGCCGATGACGTTGATGCGGCGGCCGGGCCTGACCGCCTTGATGCCGCGGTCGAGTGCCTCACGGGTGCGCTCGACCAGCAGCCGCGACTCCTCGTCGACGTCGCCGGCGAGGAACGTCGCGTTGGTGTCGCCGTGCACGCCGCCGATGAACGCGGTGATGTCGATGTTGACGATGTCGCCGTCCTCGACGACCCGCGAGTCGGGGATGCCGTGGCAGACGACCTCGTTGACGCTGCGTGCACAGCGACTTGGGGAAGCCCCGGTAGCCCAGCGTCGACGGGTAGGCGTCGTGGTCGCACAGGAACTCGTGGCCGATGCGGTCGAGCTCGTCGGTGGTGACGCCGGGCACGATGGCGGCGCCCACCAGCTCGCGGGCCTGCGCCGCCAGCCGGCCGGCGACCCGCATCTTCTCGATGGTCTCGGCGTCCTTGACCTCGCTGCCGGTGAACGGTGCCGGGCGCCGGCCGGTCGACGTACTCCGGACGCGGGATGTGGGCGGGCACGGGGCGGCGCGCGGAGATGGCGGGGCAGGGGGCTACAGCACTCACGCCGGCGAGTGTAGTTTCACGAGACATGAGCGACTCGGAGCACGGAGTACTGGTTCTGCCTCACCCACCACACCGTCGAGGGCAGGGACGGCTGCCAGCAACGCCGACCGCCTTGGTCCCTACGCCACCGCCGCGGAGGCGTCGCGCGCGCTCGAGAAGGTCGAGGAGCGCAACGAGGAGTGGGACAACGACCCGAAGTGGAACGACGAGCAGCTCGAGGACTGAGCGCTACTTCTTGTCCTTCTTCCGCTTCTTGCCCGGCAGCTTCTCGGCGCCCATCTGGGCCTGCTTCATCGCCTTGAGCACCGCCTTCTGCACCGTCTGCGAGAGCTCCTTGGTGACGGCGTTCGAGCTGATCTGAGCCGCCACCCGGGCCGCGACCTCGGTGGCGACCTTCTCGGCGGCTGCCTGCGCCATCTTGACGGTGGCCTCCGCCGTGGCGACGGCGGCCGAGAGCTGAGCGGCGGCCGTGACCCCGGGCGGGGGCACGGCGGACCCGTCGGGCGCCGTCGGCGGAAGGGTCGCGGCCGGCGGAAGGGTCGCGGCCGGGGCAGCCTTGGCGGCCGGGGCGGCCGGGGCGGCCTTCTTCGCGGGAGCCTTCTTGACCGGGGCCTTCTTCGCGGGGGCCTTCTTCGCGGGGGCCTTCCTGGCTGCCGTCTTCTTCGCCGGCGTCTTCTTCGCCGCGGTCTTCTTGGCCACAGTCTTCTTCGCGGGCGACTTCTTGGCGGTGGTCTTCTTGGCGGGGGTGCTCGGCGTCTCGCTCATGGCGTCAGCCTGCCATGACGGCCGAGTCACGCATAGGGCGCGGACGGCGGCCTAGGGTTGGCTCGTGGCCAATGGACGTCAGCACAACCCGCACGCGACGCCGGTGTGGCCGTTCATCGGCATGATCGGCATGGCCGCCGCCTTCTTCCTGTACGCCGCGAGCGGGCTCGTGGCGCCCTGGTGGGCCGTGACGCTGCTCCTGCTGCTGTGGTGCGTGGCCTTCGTCGTCGCGACGCGCTGGTGGACTCCGCACCCACGACGAGTCGTGGTGCTGCCCGTCGTCTTGGTGGTGCTGTGGTTCGTCGTGCTCAACGCCGGTGCCCACTGGCTCGGCTGGAGCGCCTGAGCCGCGTCAGAAGGAGTGCTCGGGGCCCGGGAACGTGCCACCGCGCACGTCGTCTGCGTAGGCGCGGGCCGCCTCCAGCAGGACGCCGTGCACGTCGGCGTACTGCTTGACGAACGTGGCCATCCGCCCGGTGCGCAGGCCGAAGGCGTCCTGCCAGACCAGGACCTGGCCGTCGCAGTCGGGTCCGGCGCCGATCCCGATCGTCGAGATGTCGAGCTCCTTGGTGACCCTGGCCGCGACGTCGGCCGGCACCATCTCCATGACGACGGCGAAGGCGCCGGCCTCCTGCACGGCGTGCGCGTCGGCGAGGATGCGGTCGGACTGCTCGCCGCGGCCCTGCACGCGGTAGCCCCCGAGGGTGTGCTCGCTCTGCGGGGTGAAGCCGATGTGGGCCATCACCGGGATGCCGCCACGGGTGCACTTCTCGATGACCGGAGCCATCTCGGCACCGCCCTCGAGCTTGACGCAGTGTGCGCCGGCCTCCTTCATGAAGCGGACGGCGGTGAGGTAGCCCTGCTCAGGTGACGCCTGGTAGGACCCGAACGGCAGGTCGCCCACGACCATCGCCCGCTTCACCGACCGGGCCACCGCGCGGGTGAGGGGGAGCAGCTCGTCGACCGTGACGGGCAGCGAGGTCTCGTTGCCGAAGACGTTGTTGGAGGCGCTGTCGCCCACCAGGAGCAGCTCCACGCCGGCCTCGTCGAACGTGGCGGCGGTGTACATGTCGTACGCCGTGAGCATCGTGACCTTCTCGCCGCGCTCCTTCATCTCCCGCAGGTGATGGGTGCGCACCCGCTTGAGGGGCTTGGCAGAGGACGCCGCTCCGGCGCCGTACGGCGATGCGATCTCGGGTGCCTGCTGCTCGTTCATCGCGACTCTCCTGACATGTGGCGGCGGCTCCTGAGGCGGTTGCGAAGCGACCGTCTAGAAGGGCTCGGATGAGATCCACGGACCATCTTCAGGCTAGTCCCGCACACGACCGATGGCGCTGTGGCGCCGGTCACTCGACGTAGGCGGCGTAGTCCTCGGGCTCGGCGTCCTCCGCGAAGTCGTCGCGCGAGGAGAGCCCCACGTCGGAGACGAACCTGACGTCGAGACGGGAGACCGAGTCGACCTCGGAGGACAGGGTGCGCGCGACCTTCACGAGGACGCCGTCCTTGCGGCCGGTCACGTCGTCGCCGCCGGGGTCGCGCTTCACCTCGAGCCCGTGGTCCTCGAAGACCCGGGCCGCGGCGGTGAAGATCTCGTCGGCGGATCCCCGGGGCGACTCGATGACGCCCTCGGCGTCGTACTTCCACACGCCGAAGCTGCCGCCGGGCTCGTAGAAGTCGGCCCGGAGGCCCTTCACCTCGCCACCGCCGACCGCCGTCCGCAGCTCGGGCAGGAGATCGCGGGCCAGGGCGTCCATCGTCTTCTTGAAGGTCTCGGCGTCGTTCTCGCCGCCCGGCTCGGATCCCTGGCCGAACGAGCACCCGGACACCAGCAGGGCGAGCACCAGGCAGAACGTGAAGCGAGTCATGCTGACGACCCTAGTGGCCCGTCTCGGAGGTTCTTGTGCGCTTCGCGCCGGAGCCTTGCGCTGCACGCACCATGAGCACTCCAACCGGTCAACAACTCCCCGGACGAACCACTAGAAGATGCTTCGCACGTCGTCCCATCGGTCGCCCACCCACTGCCTGCCCTCCTCGTAGGTCTCCTGCACCTGGTCGACCACCGCGTCGACGGCACGGTCGGCCTGGTGCACGACCTCGTCGCGCGCCCAGTCCAGGGCGTAGTCGTTGGCGTCCCGGGTGCGGCCGCCGACGATGTCGGGCTCGTCGCCCTGCACGATCCTCGTGAGGTTGTCGAGACTCTGGCTGTCCTCGGCGAAGTACGACGTGTGGTTGGTGACGCCCTGCCCGATCGTCTCGGCGTGGAAGTCGGTGCCGGGGTCGACGCCGAACACTGTGGCACCGAAGTCGGCCTGGGTCGGGTCCTGGCCCATGCCCAGGTCGCCGTCGCGCCCGAGCCAGCTCACGAAGTCGTTGTCGGCCGAGCCGGCGTAGACCGAGCCGGCGGGCATGTTGAGGTCGGCGACGCCGTTGACGTCGTCTCCACCGGCACCGGGGCTGCCGATCAAGGTGAGCGAGTCGGCATCGAGACCGTCTCCGGCGGCGGCGTGTGCGGCCGTCGTGGAGCCGTAGCTGTGCCCGATGACCGACAGGTGCGAGTGGTCGCCCTCGTCGGTGGCCCGCAGCCCGTCGACGAAGTCGGAGAGCGCGTGGCCGCCGGCGATCGCCTTGTCCTCGCGGACCACGCTGCCGATGTCGAGGCCGCTGCCGGGGTAGTCGAGCACGCCCTCGGGGTTCCAGTTGGGTGCGTCGTAGCCCATCCACGCGATGCTGGCCATGGACTCGCCGTTGCGGACCGCCTCCTGGTAGAGGGTGTAGGCGTCCCTGCCCTGGCCGGCGATCGAGGCCCCGTCGTTCATGATGCCCGGCACGATGACCGCGGTGTTGTCGGCCGTGTCCGGGTCGCCGTAACCGACCGCCGCCGCGCCGTCTCCGTTGAAGGCGGTCGGCTGGTAGACGATCAGGTTGACGTCGACGTCGTCGTGGCCATTGGACGCCGGGATGTTGAGGGCGTCGCGCGCGCTCCTGGCGTTCGCCAGCTGCCGCTCTGTCGTCGGTGAGCTCCTCGTCGTCCTCGCCGATGCCGGTGAGGTGGTCGAGGTCGCGCTGCAGCGACGTTCGGTTCGCCTCGTCGCGGTCGCCGGTCGGAATGCCGTTGGTATTGCCGACGAGGTCCGGGTCGCTGATCTTCAGTGCTTCGCGTCGGCGGCGGAGAGACCGTTCCACCACGCCGTGACGGCAGTGGGTCGGTGCCGACCGTGGCCAGCTCGTTGAGCAGCACGGTGGTGTCGGGTCGGTAGCCGTTCTCGGCGGCCGAGGTCGCCTCGGCCCTGGTGTCGACCGACTGGAGGGCGTTGATGAACCTGTCCTCCGCCGAGGTCACCCGCTCCCAGAAGTCCTGATCCGGGTCCGCAGGAGCGTCGCGCGGCTGCGCAGGCGCTCGCCCTTGGCCTGCAGGGCCGGCACGTCCTCCTCCGTCGAAGCCTCGATCTCGGCCATCAGGGCGTCGATGTCGTTGTTGAGCTCGACCCGGTCCGCGTCGAGCTCCACGCGGTCGGTGGTGAGCTGGACGACCTGGTCGACGTAGGTGTCGCACGCCGCGGTGGCCTTCTCGAGCGCGGCGGTCACGGCGTCGGAGTCCTTGCCGAACGACGTGATCGCGTGGTCCGCGGCCTCGGAAGCGTCGCCGGCCCAGTCGGCGGGCGCGCCGTTGCTGGCGGTCCAGCTCGTGACGTCGCTGAGCGCGGTGGCCGCGGCACGGAACGCCGTGGTGATCGACGATGCGGTCGCCTTGGCCTCGAGCTCGGGGATCTCCGCGATCTTCGCGGGCACGTCGATCCGCGTCATCGTCGGACCCTCTGCTGGACCGGGACCGTGTCGCGGTCCTCCCATGCGAGCAGCCGTTGCATGGCCTCGACGGTGTCCTTGTCGGACACCGAGAACTCACGGGCCGTCTGGGTGAGCGCGGCGCTGTGGCCGTTGGCCTGTGTGCGGAGCGCCTCGACCTGCGTGCCCCACGTCGAGAGGAACGACGTCGCGACGGGGGCCACCCGGGAGCCCAGCAGGCTGACGTTGTCGCCGGCGCCCGAGAGTGTCTTGCCGGCACCGTGCAGGTCGTCGCCCTGCTCCTCCCATTGCGCGGCGGAGTCCCGCAGCTTCTGGGTCCACACCTGCAGCGTCATGACGTCGCCGCCAGCTCGCGCCGTGTCTCCGGAGTCAGGTGGAGGGCGTCGGTGATGATCTCGACGGCGACCCCGGACGCGGTGCCGGTCACCTGTACGTCGAGGGTGCCGACCCGGGCCTTCAGGGACGGCTGGTCGACCGGCGAGGGCTGGGGCTCCCAGCCGAGGTCGAGGAGTGCGCGGGCGATCTCGTTGACGACCAGGTCGTTCTCGGACTCCTCCAGGCCCGACACGGCGGCGTTGACGACGTAGCGGTGGAGATGGGGGTCGGCCTGCGCCCACCAGAGACCGACGGTGGCGGCCGGAGTGCGCCCGATGCGGGTCCACAGCGCGTCCAGCACCGCTGTGGCGTGGCGCTGGGTGGCGAGTGCCTGGCCGGTCGTGGCAGGAGGTAGGTCTGGTGGCGTCTCCGGCACTGGAGGCAGCAGCACGATGTCGACGTCGGGGTGCTTGCTGCGCAGCTCCGAGAAGAACGGGTCGTTGCGCGCAGGATCGGTGGCCACCATGGGCAGACCATTCCGCGCCGAGGGCCCGTCCAAACCCGCGACGGCCGGTCAGATTGAAGGCGGGTCGGTCAGTCCCGTTGGTAGACGCCCTCGGCGAAATGGGCGACCTGCTCCGAGGTCAGCGCGGCGACGAGGTCGGACTCGCTGATCATGCCGACGACCTGGCCCTCGCCCATGACCGGCAGCCGCTTCACCTGGTGGTGACGCATGACGCTGAGGACGTCGTCGATGCTGGTGTCGGCGTCCACGGTCTGTACGGCGCCCGTGGCGAGGGATCCGGCGCTGGTGCTGGCGGCGTCGGCGCCGTCGGCCACGCACCGCACCACGATGTCGCGGTCGGTGATCATGCCGGTGAGCGTGCCGTCGGCCGACTGGATCGGCAGCGAGCCGATGCCGAGGCTCTTCATGTATCTCGCGGCGTCGAGCAGGGTCTGGTCCTCGGTCACGCACTGGGCGCCCCGGTTCATCACGTCACGTGCGGTCGTCATGGGCGACTCCAATCTGCGAACGGATGGATGCCTCCAACCTCCCGCGTCGACCGGGCGGGCGCAAGGGAGCCGGTCAGACCCAGGCCTGCCAGCCGTCGTACTCGCCCTGGTGTGCAGCGGCCAGGGCGGTGAGGGTCGCGCGCGCCTCCTGGACGGCCGGCACCGAGATCCGTACGCCGTCGCGGCTGAGCCGGACCATCCATCCCTCGCCCTCGGGGGCGGGGTCCACGTCGACCTCCCACTGGTCCGACTGCTCGTCGGCCACGGCCCGCGCGTCCACCTCGCCGTCGAAGAAGAGGAAGTGCGTCAGCCGTCGCGGGATGCCGAGCGGTGCCTGAGCGACGGCGAGCTCGAGGCGCTCGTCGTCTTCGGGATGGCCCGAGTCGAACGGTGGCCCGGGCGGGCGGCGGCGCTCGATCAGCATGGTGGTGGTCTACCACGTGCAGAATGCGGACATGACGAATCCTCGGGACTGGGACGTCCGGGCCAACGAGCTGTCGACGGACGCGATCCGGCGTGGCCATCCGACGGCCTGGTTCGACGAGCTGTACGCCGAGGGCGCGGCGGGGGAGGTGTCGATGCCCTGGGACCGCACCGAGCCGCACCCGCTGCTGCAGGAGTGGGCCGACGACGAGCGACTCGACGGCGGCGGCCGGCGCGCCGTCGTGGTCGGCTGCGGCCTGGGCGCCGACGCGGAGTTCCTGGCGTCGCTGGGCTTCGACACCGTCGCCTTCGACGTCGCGCCCACCGCGGTCGACCTGGCCCGCAGTCGCAACCCCGGCTCCACCGTCGAATACCGGGTCGCCGACCTGTTGGCACTGCCGCCGGACTGGCACCTCGCCTTCGACCTCGTGGTCGAGATCTTCACTCTGCAGGCGGTCCCCGACCCGCCGCGCGAGGTGATGGCCGACGCCGTCACCCGACTGGTCGCAACGGGTGGCACCTTGTTCGCCGTCGCGTTCCGGCACGACGACACGGAGCCGTCGGAGGCCGGCCCGCCCTTCCCGCTGACCCGGACGTTCATGGAGCGCCTCGGGCGCGGCGGGCTCGACGTCGTACGGCTGGAGGAGCGGGTGGAGCCGTCGCGCTGGCGAGCCACCTACACGCGCTGACCAGAACGGCCGTGAGATCAGCTGGTGCGCTCGAGGCAGTCGGAGCCGGCCTCGCGCAGGACCCTGCGCTGGGTGGGTCGTGCTTCGGCGTACCGATCGCGACCCGCGTCGGTCAGGGCGACGAACAAGGCGCGACGGTCCTCGGCGCAGGACGTGCGCGTGATCAGCCCGTCGCGTTCGAGCCGGCTCACCAACCGGGAGAGCGCGCTCTGCGTGAGGTGGGCGCTCTCGCCCAGCTGGGTCATCCGCAGGCTGCAGTCGTCGGCCTGGGAGAGCTGCTGCAGGACCTCGAACTCGCTGGCGGAGAGGGAGTGTGCGGCGCCGAGCTCGCGGTCGAGGGAGCACATCAGGCGTTGGTAGCGGCCCATCAGCTGGTGCCACTCGCGCGCCAGCACGTCGTCATTGCTGAGGCGAGTCATGAAGGCAGGGTACCACATGCGCGCGCATAAGATGTGTCTGCAAATTATGCTTGTGCAATCAATGCATATGCATAAGTATGGGCGTCATGTCCTCAACCCTCACGGCGGCACCGACCGCGCCGCCCTCCATCTCCATCCACTCCGCCGACGGCTGGAGCTCCCGCACCTGGCTCTTGCTCGTCGTCCTGTGCGGGGCCCTGTTCCTCGACGGGCTCGACATCTCCATGGTCGGAGTCGCGTTGCCGTCGATCGGAGCAGACCTCGGCATGACCCCGGCAGCACTTCAATGGATCGTCAGCGGCTACGTCCTCGGCTACGGAGGCCTGCTGCTGCTCGGGGGACGCGCCTCCGATCTGCTCGGACGGCGCAGCGTCTTCCTCGCGGCAGTCACGGTCTTCGGCATCGCGTCCGTGGTCAGCGCGATGCTCAGCAGTCCCGAGGCGATCGTCGCCCTCCGGTTCGTCAAGGGCGTCGCGGCCGCGTTCACCGTGCCCGCCGGGCTCTCGATCATCACCACGACGTTCGCCGAGGGCCCGGCCCGCAACAAGGCGCTGAGCATCTACACCGTCGTCGGTGCCAGTGGCTTCTCGCTCGGCCTGGTGTTCGGGGGCGTGCTGACCGAGCTGGGCTGGCGGGCCACGTTCCTGCTGCCCGGCCCCGTGTCGTTGCTGCTCGTCGCGCTCGGACTGCAGGTCATCCCGGTCTCGAGGCGCTCCCTGACCCGACTGGCCGAGTTCGACCTCTTCGGTGCGCTGTCGAGCACAGCGGCGCTGCTGCTGTTCGTCGTCGCCGTGGTCGAGGCACCGACGCGCGGCTGGACGAGCGCACCCGTGGTGTCGCTCTTCGTGACGAGCGGCGTGCTGGCCGTCGCGTTCGTGGGTCTGGAGCTGCGCCATCCCACGCCGCTGATCCGGCTCGGCATCCTGCGTTCGGCACACCTCGTGCACGCCAACGTGGCCGGGGCGATCATGGCCGGTGGCTACTTCGCCTTCCAGTTCCTCGTCACGCTCTACCTGCAGGACTCGCTGGGCTGGTCCCCGCTGACCATGGCGCTGGGCTTCCTGCCTGCCGGTCTGCTGGTGGTGGCCAGCTCGACCCGGATCGACCGAGTCCTGGCTCGGGTCAGGACCCAGGTGCTGATCGCCGCGGGCATGGCGTCGTTCCTCGTGGCCTACGTGCTCTTCCTGCGGGTCGACCCGGACCTCGGCTACGCCGCCCTGCTGCTCCCGACGATGCTGCTCCTGGGTGTCGGCTTCGCCCTGACGTTCCCCTCGATCAACGCCCAGGCGACGTCGGGGGTCGCCGACCACGAGCAGGGCCTGGCCTCGGGCCTGGTGAACACCAGCGTCCAGATCGGCGGAGCCGTCGTGCTCGCGGTGGTCTCGGCCATCCTGGTGAATGCCTCGGCCTCGGAGGGCCCGGCGCGAGTCGGCGAGCTGATGCCGGGCATGTTGACGGGCCTGCAGGTGATCGCGGTGTTCACCGCCTTCGGCGTCGTCGCCTCGGTGCTGACGTTGTTCCTCCGGGCCCCTGCTCCAGCCGACAACGATGCCGACGTCGTCGGCTGACCCGACGACGGCCAGGTTCACCTGGTGGCCTGGCAGCTCCGGACCGGGGAGTTCGAGCTCGTCAGCAGCGGCGGGCCGGAGATGCGGACCATCGCGGTCGCGCCGAGCCTGATCGACCGACCCTCGCCCTAGACTCGCCGCGTGGACTTCTACTCCGCCTATGCCCATGGCTTTGCGCGCGTCGCGACGGTGACGGTGCCGGTCGCGATCGCCGACCCGGCCGCCAACGCAGCGTCGATCCTCGAGGCGGCCCGGGGGTGTCACGACGACTCGGTGGCGGTGGCGGTCTTTCCGGAGCTGGCGCTGAGCGGGTACGCCATCGACGACCTGCTGCTGCAGGACACCCTGCTCGAGGGTGTGCACGCGGCGATCGCGGAGGTTGTCGCGGCCAGCGCCGACCTGATGACGGTGCTGGTGGTGGGCGCACCGCTGGTGCAGGGCACGCGGGTGCTCAACTGCGCAGTGGTGATCCACCGCGGGCGCGTGCTCGGCGTCTCGCCGAAGTCGTACCTGCCCAACTACCGCGAGTTCTACGAGCGCCGGCACTTCGCGCCGGGCGACGACCGCCGCGGCGGCAGCATCCGGATCAACGACGAGGAGGTGCCGTTCGGGCCCGACCTGATCTTCGACGCGCGCGACGTGCAGGGCCTGCGGCTGCACGTCGAGATCTGCGAGGACATGTGGGTGCCGATCCCGCCGAGCGCCGAGGCCGCGCTGGCCGGCGCGACGGTGGTGGCGAACCTGAGTGGCAGCCCGATCACGGTCGCGCGCGCCGAGGACCGCCGGCTCCTGGTGCGCAGCGCCAGCTCACGGTGCAGCGTGGCGTACCTCTACGCCGCGGCCGGGCAGGGCGAGTCGACGACCGACCTGAGCTGGGACGGCCAGACGATGATCTACGAGTCGGGCGACCTGCTTGCCGAGGGCGAGAGGTTCCCCGACAGGGCGGTCATCACCGTGGCAGACGTCGACCTCGACCGGATCCGGCAGGACCGGCAACGGCAGGGGACGTTCGACGACAACCGGCGCACGTTCGACGGAGCTCGCCCGTTCCGGACCGTCGAGTTCACCCTCGACTCCTCCGGGAGGTGACATCGGGCTGCGGCGCAAGGTCGACCGGTTCCCGTTCGTACCCGACGATCCGCAGCGGCTGGCGCTCGACTGCTACGAGGCCTACAACATCCAGGTCTCCGGGCTCGAGCAGCGGATCGCCGCGATCGGGTCGCCCAAGGCCGTCATCGGTGTCAGTGGTGGGCTCGACTCGACCCACGCGCTGATCGTGGCCGCAAAGGCGATGGAGCGGCTGGGCCGGCCGCGCAGCGACATCCTGGCGTTCACGATGCCCGGCTTCGCGACCGGCGACACGACGAAGTCCTACGCCACCCGGCTCTGCAAGAGCCTCGGTGTCACCTTCGAGGAGCTCGACATCACCGCGTCGGCGCAGCAGATGCTCGCCGACATCGGGCATCCGTTCGCCGACGGCGAGGAGGTCTACGACGTCACGTTCGAGAACATCCAGGCCGGCCTGCGCTACGACTACCTCTTCCGGCTCGCCAACCAGCGCGGCGGGATCGTCGTCGGCACCGGCGACCTGTCCGAGCTCGCGCTCGGCTGGTGCACGTACGGCGTCGGCGACCAGATGTCGCACTACTCGGTCAACGCCGGGGTGCCGAAGACGCTGGTGCAGCACCTGATCCGCTGGGTCGCGGACTCCGGGGAGTTCGACCCCGAGACCAACCAGCTGCTGGGCGAGATCCTGACGCAGGAGATCACGCCCGAGCTGATCCCGCACACCGAGGGCACCAAGCCACAGGCCACCCAGGACACCGTCGGCCCCTACAACCTCCAGGACTTCACGCTCTTCCACGTCGTACGCCGCGGCTTCCGGCCCAGCAAGATCGCCTTCATGGCGATGCACGCCTGGGCCGACGCGGCGCAGGGGGAGTGGCCGCCGGGCTACCCGGAGCAGGACCGGCCGGCGTACGACCTCGCGACGGTCAGGCGCTGGCTGACGGTGTTCGTGACGAGATTCTTCGCCAACCAGTTCAAGCGCAGCGCGCTGCCGAACGGCCCGAAGGTCAGCGCCGGCGGGACGATGAGCCCGCGCGGCGACTGGCGGATGCCGTCCGACGCATCGGCGGCCGCGTGGCTCGCCGAGATCGATACCAACGTTCCCTGACCTCAGCGCATCTCTATGGTGGAAGAGCACTTCATCGAGATCCATCGGGGGAAACCATGAAGACCCGTGCACAGCGACATCGTCGCGTCCGCCGCTGGCCTGGCCGCCGCTGCCGCCCTGCTGACCGCCGGCCCTGCCGAGGCGCAGGCGCCCGACCACCAAGGTCACGATCCGCGTCGTGGGCTGCGAGAACTGCGAGGTCGGCCTCACTTCGGCCGTCGACAACAGGCGACGAGATCCGACGTGTGGAGCGCCAAGGCCAAGCGGGTGAAGGACGGTCGGGCCACCTTCGTGGTGCCCACCGATCGCACCGTCGGCCTCAGCATCCCGATCAGCGCTCCCTGGGAGGGCGACACCGGCTACGTCGCGCTCGCCTCCCTGCGCTACGCGGGCACCCAGCCCGGTGACAAGGTCTCGTTCACGCGAGGCCCGCGAGCAGCGTCGCGCCAGCGGCTGCTGGGCCGGCACCGACCAGCGGTCGGCCACCCTGCGCGTCAAGGTCCGTCGCGTCACGGTCGACGGCAACATCGGACCCACCGCCCGGCGTGATGGCCTGGACGCCGCGCACGCAGGCGTATCTCGAGCCGAGCGAGCGCGTGTACGACGGCGTCAAGGGCACTCAGGACGTCACCGTCTGCGCGCCCGCGTCGTGACGCACGAACCATTGCCCGGCCTTAACGCAAGCATGGTTCGCGCTTAGCGCCGCACGAGCGAGTCTCGTCCTGTCATCCCGACAGGAGGAGATCCCGTGAAGATCCAGAGAATCGCACTGACGGCGGCCATCGCGTTCGTCGCCTGCGCCATCGTCGCAAGCCTGGTGTGGTGGCTGTCCGGCGACGACGAGGCCCGCGCCACCGGCTCGTGCTCCGGCGCGACGTACCAGCTCGAGAGCGAGCGTGAGGACAACGACTCTCGAGGTGTCGTTCGAGGTGCAGTCGAGCGCGCCCGGTGAGACCTGGCAGGTCACCATCTCGCAGGGCGACGAGGTCCTGCTCGAGGGCGAGCGCCAGACCGACGAGGACGCCGAGCTAGACGTCGACGCCTACGCCCCCACGGACGGCTCCGGTGAGATCACCGCGACCGCCACCCAGGGCGACCAGACCTGCACCGCCACCATCGACGAGCTGACCAGCCGACCCCTCCGAGGAGATCAACATGTCCACGAAGACCCGCATCACCGCACTCGCCGGGGCAGCCGCCCTGGTCGCCGCCCCGCTGACCCTCGCCGTCGCGGCGCCCGCCAACGCAGATGTGGACCGCAACGGCAGCTGCGGCTCGGCCCGCTACGAGTTCAGCGTCGACCGCGAGGGCAACGGTTGGGAGATCGACGCCGGCCTCGACTACGTCAAGCCGGGCTCGACCTGGAAGTTCGTCGTCCGCCAGGACGGCAAGCAGTTCCTCAAGGTGAACCGCGTCGCCGACAACGAGGGCGAGGTCGACGTCGACGCGTTCCGCAGCAACACCGCCGGCAAGGACAAGTTCACGTTCAAGGCCAAGCAGGTCGGCGGCTCCGTCAAGTGCGGCACCAGCATCACCGTCTCCTGACGCAACACCGCTAGGCGGGTGGGCCGAGCTCCACGACGACCCGCCCGCCGCCCCCGGGAGACCGGGTCACGACAAGACCGCCACCGGACTCGGTGGCGGTCTTGTGTGCGATGGAGAGCCCCAGGCCCGACGAGTCGGCGCCGCTGATGCCGCGGCGTACGACGTCGACGCCATCGGGAAAGCCCGGTCCGTCGTCGTCGACGGTCAGCACCAGCCCGCCACCGTCGCGCGCGGCCACGGTCACCGCGAGGGCGGCGCCCTCGGGGGTGTGGCTGAACACGTTGTCGAGGAGTACGTCGACCAGGGCCTGCAGGTCGTGGGCGCTGGCGTGGACGGCGACCTCCGGCCCGGCCGCCACGTCGATGGTCAGCTCACGGCCCTGGTCCTCGGCCAGCGGCTGCCAGAACTCCGACCCGCTCGGTCAGCAGGCCGATGGCCGGCGTACCCGCCACCAGGCCCTCGCGCTCGGAGCGCCGCGCCTCGCTGACGACGTGGTCGACCATCTGCTGCGAGCTGGTCGAGGTCGTCGGAGAGGCGGGCGCGCTCGTCGCTCTCGGCGAGGCCCTCGATGCGCAGCCGGAGCGCGGTGATCGGGGTGCGTAGCCGGTGCGACAGGTCGGAGACCGCCTCGCGCTCGCGCTCCAGCAACAGCTCGATGCGGCCGACCAGCCGGTGCATGGTGGCCGTCAGCTCGCGCACCTCGGGCGGGCCCGACGGCTCCGGCGGCAGGGTGCGCGAGGTGCCGAGGCTCTGCGTGTACGTCGCGAGCCGGCGGATCGGATCGACGAACGACCTTCCGAGACGATCGGCGATCAGCAGCGCGCCCACCAGCAGCGCTAGTCCCAGGCCCGTCAGGGCGAGGTAGGCGCGCAGGGTCGCGTCGGAGAAGAACCCGGGCTCGGGCACGAAGACCCTGATGACCGGCGTTGTCTCGGCGGTGGTGCTGCTTCCCCCGAGCGACACGGGCACCAGGATCTCGGCACCGCCGGCCACGTCGTCGACCCGCGCCTGACCGGTCGACCTTGCCTGCCTGACCCGGTCGTCCTCTCCGGGCTGCGGCCCGACTCCTTGGCCGTCGGGGTAGAGCACCGTGGTGACGGTGGTGGACTCGGCATTGATGAGGTCGAGGTAGACGCTGACCCTGCCGTACCCGCTGTCGCCGGCCGACGGACACGACGGTCTCGGTCGCCTGCACCTCCAGCGCGGCGCTGGCCAGCCTGTCCTCCAGCGCGAAGTCGCGCAGCAGCACCGCCATCGGCACGAGCATGGCGAGCAGCACCATCGTCACGGCGGCCGCGACGGTGAGTGTCAGGCTGCGTCTCACCGGGTCAGGCCTCCGGCGCCGACAGCCTGACGCCGACGCCACGCACGGTGTGCAGGTAGCGCGGCTCGGCCGCGGACTCCCCGAGCTTGCGTCGCAGCCACGAGAGGTGCACGTCGACGGTCTTGTCGGACCCGCCCCACGCCTGGTTCCACACGTCGACGAGCAGCTCCTTCTTGGTGACGACGTCACCCGCGCTCTCGGCCAGCCGCACGAGCAGGTCGAACTCGCGCGGGCTCAGGTCGAGGCGTGCGCCGTCGAGCGTGGCCGTGCGTGCGAGTACGTCGATGCTCAGGCCGCCCACGGTGAGGGTGCGCGGCCGGTCGCTCTCGGCCCCCGACGTACGGCGCATGACTGCGCGGATCCGGGCCTCGAGCTGGGCGGTCGTGTAGGGCTTGATGACGTAGTCGTCGGCGCCCGCGTCGAGGCAGCCGATGAGCGACGGGTCGTCGTCGCGGGCGCTGGCCACGATCACCGGCACCTTGCTGACTGCGCGCAGCATCGAGAGCACCTGGGTGCCGTCGACGTCGGGCAGCCCGAGGTCGAGGATGACCAGGTCTGGCTTCGTGTCGACGGCCATCGACAGGCCGGCCATGCCCGTCGAGGCGGACGCGACGGCGTACCCCAGCTCGCCCAGCGACCGCATCAGCAGGGGCCGGATCCGGGGGTCGTCCTCGATGATGAGCACCTGGGCCACGGGGTGAACCTATCTCGCACGGCACCGACCGGCCGCGCCCTTAGCCGCGCCTTAACCATGGCTTGTCGAAGCCTGGCGGGAACAGCGGACACAATGGCGCCGTGAGCAGCGAACGCCGTTGGGCCAGGGGGCTGGGGCTCGCCCTGCTCTGGGGCCTGGCTGCCGGCGTCGCGATCGCCGTCGGCCTCATCGCGGTCACCACGGTCGGCGACAGCCTGCGCGACCGGGGTCCCCTGGGGAATCAGGGGAACGAGACCATCCGTGCCGAGATCCAGGACGGTGAGGTCGAGCCCGACACCACCCTGCCGCTGGTGGAGAAGACGATCCGCGAGGAGTTCGGCGAACTCGATGTCGCCTGCCAGGGGGCGTACGCCCTGGGCATCGCCGAACGGTCGGACAGGGCGAATGGCTGGAGCATCGTCAGCTTCGAGTCCGGGCCGGACGACGACATCGACGCGGTCTTCGCGAACAAGGGGCGCTCCATCGAGATCGAGGTCTACTGCAACCGCGGAGAGCCCACGGTCGGCGACATCGAACGCAATGAGCTTCCCGAGGACGACTGAGACCGGACACCTGACGCAACCGCACATGCGCGATAGTGGGCGCCATGGGTAAGCAGGAAGACTTCGTCCTTCGCGCTCTCGAGGAGCGCGACGTCCGTTTCGTACGGCTGTGGTTCACCGACGTGCTCGGTTTCCTGAAGTCGGTGGCGGTCGCGCCGGCCGAGCTGGAGGGCGCGTTCTCGGAGGGCATCGGCTTCGACGGCTCGGCCATCGAGGGCTTCGCCAGGGTCTACGAGGCCGACATGCTGGCCAAGCCCGACCCGGCGACGTTCCAGATCCTGCCGTGGCGCGGCGAGGGCCCGTCGACCGCGCGGATGTTCTGCGACATCGTGATGCCCGACGGCAGCCCGTCGTACGCCGACCCGCGGCACGTCCTGAAGCGCACCCTCAGCAAGGCCGCCGACAAGGGCTTCACGTTCTACACGCACCCCGAGATCGAGTTCTACCTGTTCAAGAACACCCCGATCGCCGGCGAGGACCCGGTGCCGGTCGACCGCAGCGGCTACTTCGACCACACCGCGCAGTCGATGGGCGCCGACTTCCGCCGTGAGGCGATCACGATGCTCGAGTCGATGGGCATCTCGGTGGAGTTCAGCCACCACGAGGGCGGCCCGGGGCAGCAGGAGATCGACCTGCGCTACGCCGACGCGCTGACGACGGCCGACAACATCATGACGTTCCGCACGGTGGTCCGTGAGGTGGCGCTGACGCAGGACATCTGGGCCAGCTTCATGCCCAAGCCGTTCACCACGCACCCGGGCTCCGGGATGCACACCCACGTGTCGCTGTTCGAGGGCGACCGCAACGCGTTCTTCGAGGCCGGCGCGGAGTACCAGCTGTCGGCGACCGGCCGGCAGTTCATCGCGGGCATCCTGAAGCATGCGGCCGAGATCACCTGCGTCACCAACCAGTGGGTCAACTCCTACAAGCGACTGATCGGCGGCGGCGAGGCGCCGTCCTACATCTGCTGGGGGCACAACAACCGCTCGGCGATGATCCGGGTGCCGATGTACAAGCCCAACAAGGGCCAGTCGACGCGCATCGAGCTGCGCACGGTCGACTCCGCTGCCAACCCCTACCTCGCCTTCGCGGTGACCCTGGCGGCCGGCATGAAGGGCATCGAGGAGGGCTACGAGCTGCCCCGCGAGGCGGAGGACGACGTGTGGTCGCTGACCGAGCGCGAGCGCACCAGCCTCGGCATCGCACCGCTGCCGAAGAGCCTGTACGACGCGATCGGCGTCGCCGAGAACTCAGAGCTCCTCGCCGAGACCCTCGGCGAGCACGTCTTCGACTTCTTCCTGCGCAACAAGCGCTCGGAGTGGGAGGAGTACCGCGGCCAGGTCTCCGCGTTCGAGCGGGACCGCATGCTGCCGGTCATCTGAGGCCCGGCACGTGGCGAGGAGCGAGCGACCGACGAGCGGGAGCCTGGCCCGGCTGGGCTTCCAGCAGCCCGACCGCGCGCTTCTGCACCTGGCGTCGTTGGGGGCGCCGGGGGAGGAGCTGCTGGCGATCCTCGGCCGAGCGGCCGACCCCGACCTGGCCCTCCTCGGCCTGGTCCGGATGGTCGAGGCGTCCGACGACGGTGGCACGCTGTTGGCTTCCCTGGCCGAAGACGAGGGCACGGCGATGCGCCTGCTCCTCGTCCTGGGCGCGAGCA
The DNA here is from genome assembly GCA_963825755.1 of uncultured Actinomycetota bacterium. Lineage (GTDB taxonomy): Bacteria > Actinomycetota > Actinomycetes > Propionibacteriales > Nocardioidaceae > Nocardioides. Next base: position 62,167 of record CAWGUS010000010.1, read on the forward strand.
CGGCGCTCTCCGACCATCTCGTCCGGCACCCCGACCAGTGGCGAGAGCTCACCGACCCGACCATGGGGTGCACCCGCCCCGCGGCGTACGCCGTCCGCGCGGCGCTGCTGCGTGCTGTCGGGGCCGACCCGGACGACCCGGTGCCGGTCTCGACCCTGCCCGACGCAGCGGCCCTGGACGCGCTGCGCGTGGAGTATCGCCGAGTCCTGGTGCGGCTTGCGGCCCGCGATCTCGCCCACGACCAGGCGCTCGAGGACACCGCCGCCGAGCTGTCCGACCTCGCCGCGGGCACCCTGGACGCGGCCTTGGCGGTGGCCCGCGCCCGCGTGGGCGAGGACGCCGCACTCGCGCGGCTCGCGGTGATCGCGATGGGCAAGTGCGGTGGCCACGAGCTCAACTACGTGTCCGATGTCGATGTCGTCTACGCGTTCGAGCCGTGCGAGGGCGCCGACGAGGGCCGGGCGACGAGAGCCGCGACCCAGCTGGCCTCGCACCTGATGCAGGTCTGCTCCGACCACACCAGCGAGGGCACCCTCTGGCCCGTCGACGCGGCACTGCGGCCGGAGGGCAAGTCCGGGCCGCTCGTGCGCACGATGGCGAGTCACCGCGGCTACTACGAGCGGTGGGCGAAGACGTGGGAGTTCCAGGCGCTGCTCAAGGCCCGGCCGGCCGCGGGCGACCTGGAGCTGGGACACGCGTTCGTGGAGATGGTGGCGCCGATGGTGTGGAGCGTCGCGGGGTCCGACGGGTTCGTGGGCGACGTGCAGGCGATGCGTCGCCGCGTGGTCGACCACATCCCGGCGCACGAGGCCGGTCGCCAGCTCAAGCTGGGCGCGGGTGGCCTGCGCGACGTGGAGTTCGCCGTGCAGCTGCTCCAGCTCGTGCACGGCCGCAGCGACGAGACGCTCCGCCAGTCCACGACGCTGAGTGCCCTGGCCAGCCTGACCACCGGGGGCTACGTCGGGCGCGAGGACGGCGAGGCGCTCCACAACGCCTACGTCTTCCTCCGGACGCTCGAGCACCGCATCCAGCTGTACGCGCTGCGCCGCACGCACGTCGTACCCGAGGACGAGGCGTCGCTGCGCCGCCTCGGGCGCTCGATGGGCATGCACAAGGAGTCGGTCACGGCGCTCACCGACGAGTGGGCCCACCATCGCCGCGAGGTGCGGCGGCTGCACGAGAAGCTGTTCTACCGTCCGCTGCTCGCGGCCGTCGCGCGCATCCCCGGCGACGAGGCCCGGCTCTCTGCGGAGCAGGCCGAGCAGCGGATGGCGGCCCTCGGGTACGCCGACCCGAAGGCCGCGCTGCGCCACCTCGAGGCGCTCACCAGCGGCGTGTCCCGGACCGCGGCCATCCAGCGCACCCTGCTGCCGGTGATGCTCGAGTGGTTCGCCGACGCGCCCGACCCCGATGCCGGGCTCTTCGGCTTCCGCAAGATCAGCGAGACGCTCGGCCGCTCCCACTGGTACCTGAAGCTGCTGCGCGACGAGGGCGAGGTGGCCGAGCGGCTGGCGATGATCCTGGCGACGTCGCGCTTCGCCACCGACCTGCTCGTGCGCGAGCCGCAGGGCGTGAAGATGTTGGGCGACGACCTCGCGCCGTTGACGGCCGAGGCACTCGGCACCGAGATGGCGTCGACGGCGTCGCGCCAGGCGGACCCGGAGCACGCCGTACGCGCGATCCGGGCGGTGCGCCGCCGCGAGCTCTTCCGCATCGCCGTCGGCGAGCTGCTCGGCGAGAACGACGTCGAGGCCGTCGGTGCCGGCCTGTCGCGCCTGACCGACGCGACGCTCGAAGCGACGCTGGCCGTCGCCCTGGAGTCGGTGCGCGAGCAGCGCTCGCTCGACGCCGTACCCACTGCCATGGCGATCGTCGCCATGGGTCGCTACGGCGGGTTCGAGCTGTCCTACGCGTCCGACGCCGACGTGATGTTCGTGCACGAGCCGGTGACCGGCGCCGACGCCACCGAGGCCGCGTCGTACGCCCAGGCCGTGGCCAACGAGGTACGCCGCCTGCTCGCGCTGCCCGGCACCGACCCGGCGCTCGAGGTCGACGCGGGGCTGCGGCCCGAGGGCAAGCAGGGGCCGCTCGTGCGGACCCTCGAGTCGTACGCCGCCTACTACGCGAAGTGGTCGAAGGTGTGGGAGTTCCAGGCGCTGCTGCGCGCCGACCCGGTCGTCGGCGACCCCGCGCTGCGCGAGCGCTTCACCGCACTGATCGACCCGCTGCGCTTCCCCGACACTGGCATCAGCGACGACGACGTGGTCGAGGTGCGCCGCATCAAGGCACGCGTCGACATCGAGCGGCTGCCCCGAGGCGCCGACCCGCACACCCACTTCAAGCTCGGTCGCGGCGGCCTGGCCGACGTCGAGTGGACCGTCCAGCTGTTGCAGATGCGGCATGCCGGCCAGGTGCCCGGGTTGCGCACGCCCCGCACGCTCACGGCGCTCGCTGCGGCGTCGGAGGCCGGGCTCATCGACGCCGCCGACGCCGCCGTCCTCGCGTCGGCCTGGCGCACCGTCAGCAAGGTCCGCAACGCCGTCACGCTGGTGCGCGGCAAGGCGGCCGAGCAGCTGCCACGCGATGCGACGGAGAAGGCCGCGGTCGCAAGCGTGCTGGGCTATCCGGCGGGGGAGTCGGACCGGATGGCCAACGACTACCTGCGCATCACCCGCCAGGCGCACGCCGTGGTCGAGCGGGTCTTCTGGGACTAGGGCGTGCCGCGGATGGTTGCAGCTGGGCCAAGTCCTCGAACGAGTCCTCGCCGGGCCGCCAGCACATCCACCGACGGTCCTCGAAGCCTTGCAACAGTGCGATCTCGGGGCTGACGAGATCATCGCGGTGGGGGTGCACGACGATGGCGCGATCGTCGAACTCGATCCGCAACCCGATGCCGGTGCCCTCACGGGTCTGCCGCACCACTCCGGGGATCAGGCCCCGCAGCGCGTCCGCGTAGCCGATCTGCCCATCGGCGGCGGTGTCGGTGCCGCGCTCCACGCAGGGCATCACGTCGCAGGTGAGGACCGGCAGGTCCTTCGTGGGGCCATCGAAGCGCAGCTGGACATAGTCCATGACGAACTGGACCGAGAAGAGGCGGAATCCGACCAGTCGACCAAGCAACTCGTTCGGGACGTAGCCGGACGGCGACTCTCTGGACACGGTCCCATGGTCCATCACCCGAGGGCCGGACGTCTCGCATCGCCGTACCCGATCGCACGACGTGCCCGGGCAGGGTCGGCGAAGCGTCGGGCTCGGGCGCGGCGGCTGGATCGCAGCTAGGGTCCCCGGGTATGGACATGCTGAGGGGCGAACAGATCGCCGAGGCCGACCTCACCGACTGGCGCAAGCTCGCCCAGGGACTGCACGCCCGCTACGTCGTGGACGACTTCGGCGCGGGCGCACGGTTCGTCACCGCAGTGGGTGAGGCCGGCGATGCGCTGGGCCACCACCCGAGCGTGTCGATCGGCCCGGGATACGTCGACCTCAAGCTGGTCACCGACGACGCCATCTATCGCGACGATGACGGCACCGAGTACGTCGTGGAGTGGCCGACCCAGCAGGACGTCGACCTCGCGCGACGGATCACCGAGATCGCCGCCGACCACGGGATCGAGGCCGACCCGGCCTCGGTCAGCGTCATCGAGCTCGGCCTCGACACCGCACGCTCAGCGACCATCGCCCCGGTATGGGCCATCCTGCTGACCGGGAGTGCCGAGGCCCAGGGCCGCGGATCACCCAGCGACGAGATCCGTGACGCCACGGCACGGGTGCCGAACCTGTGGTTCGGGGAGGCCGACGACCTCGAGAACTCGCGTCAACAATTTCACGTCGAGGTCTACGTGCCGCCCGAGGTGGTCGAGCAACGGATCGCCGCCGCCGTAGCCGCGGGTGGGACCGTCGTTGACGACAGCAACGCCCCCTCGCTCACCGTGATCGCCGACCAGGACGGCAACAAGGGGATCGTCTGCGTCGACGTGTCGGCCGTGAAGAGTTGAACCACCGACTCGGTTGACCCTGCGGTCGCTACGGGCCAGCGCGACGCCCCCGGTCGCCGAGCCTTGTGTCCAGACGGCCTTGACCGCCCTCCTCACCCACAGCCACGACCGGGTCGCTGGTTGAGGAACGAGGAAGTCCTGTCTCGAAAGCAAGGCACGGCCAGGTCGACCGGCGACACAGGCGATGGCGCTGCGGCTAGTGTGAAATCCATGACCGCTACCGACACCGCTGCCCAGGCTACGACGCTCCTCGAGCTGCACCGGGCGCCCGAGCTGCTCACCGTCGTCAACGTCTGGGACGTGATCAGCGCGAAGGCCGTCGCCGGCGTGGACGGCACGCTGGCCCTCGCCACCGCCAGCCACTCGATCGCGGCGACGCTGGGCTACGAGGACGGCGAGAACATCCCCGTCGACGAGATGCTCGACATGTGCGGCCGCATCGTGAAGGCGACCGACCTGCCGGTGAGCGCCGACCTCGAAGCTGGGTACGGCGACGCGGCCGAGACCATCCGCAAGGCGATCGGCCTCGGCATCGTCGGCGCCAACATCGAGGACCAGATGAAGCCGCTGGCCGAGGCCGCGGCCCAGGTCGAGGCCATCATGAAGGTGGCGGAGGCGGAGGGCGTGCCCGACTTCGTGCTCAACGCCCGCACCGACGCGTTCGTGAAGGGCCGCGACCGCGACCAGGCCGACGTGCTGGCCGACGCGGTCGAACGCGGCAAGGCGTTCATCGACGCGGGCGCGCCGGTCGTGTTCGTGCCGGGCATGCTCGACGAGGCGATGGTGTCGACGCTCGTCGAGGCCTACGGTCCGCAGAGGCTGACCACCATCGGGGCCCCGGGATCGGTGCCGAACGCCCGGCTGCAGGAGCTCGGTGTCGCGCGGGTGTCGTACGGACCGATGACGCAGCGGGTCGCGCTCACCGCCCTGCAGGACGCCGTCTCGGCCATCCACGCAGGCGGGGGCATCCCACCGTTCCGCAACCTGAACTGACAGTGGCTGCGGCCATGGGTGAGAATGCGTCCATGGATCCGGTCCTCGTCTGGTCGCGCGCGTTCGCGCTTGCGGCCGTCACGATGCTGGCCGGCATCGTCGGGCACGTCTCCGCCGACGGTCTGCTGCCCGGCCTGCCGGTCCTCACCGGGCTCCTCCTGGTGGGCGTCGTGATGAGCGCGACCCTGCTCAACCGGCCGGCGTCGCGCCGACGCATCGTCGGCCTGCTGGTGCTCGGCCAGGCGGCCGTGCACCTCGTCTTCACCGTCACCGCGGGCCACGTCGGCGACCGCGCCGTCGCGACGACGAGGCACGTCGGCACCGGCGGCCTGCCGTCCGTCGACGGGCACCGCGTCGGCTCGCTGATGGACTCCTACCACGCCACGGTCGGCACCGCCTCGGGCGTCGCGCCCGCCGTGCCGATCGGCCACCTCGTCAACGACCTCTCGGCGCACGCGCCGATGATGGCCGCCCACCTGGCCGCCGCCGCTCTCGTCGGCCTCTGGCTGGCCGCCGGCGAGCGCGCGCTGTGGTCACTGGTCGCGTTCGCGTCCCGGGCCGCTCTCGGCCCGCTCGCCGCCGCGTTCGCCGCCTGCCGCGTCGTGCTCGCTCCGCCCGCCGCGGTCGTCCCGATCGCCACCGAGCCGCGGCCGCCGCGCGCTCCAGCACTCCTCGCCCGCGTCGTCGTACGCCGCGGGCCGCCGGCTCTCCTCGCCGCCTGATCCTTCGGGCGGCACGGCACCCATCACCGCCACGGGCCACGCCCGTGCTGACCCGCGCGCGCCCGCGCGCCCTCTCGAGGAGAGCTCCACGTGACCGACGTACTCACCACCGACCCACCCCAGAAGGACAGACCGGTCCGGCAGAAGACCGGCTGGTTCCGGGCCTTCTGGCGCTGGCACTTCTATGCCAGCTTCCTGGTCGTCCCGATCCTGCTGGTGCTGGCCAGCACGGGACTGATCTACCTGCTCCGCTTCCAGCTCGAACCCCTGCTCCATGCCGACCTGATGAAGATCGAGGCGGCCTCCGACTCCCAGATCCGGCAGCCGTACGCCGCCCAGCAGGCCGCGGTCGAGCGCGCCTACCCCGACGACACCGTGGTGTCGATGACCGAGCCCTCGGCCGCCGACCGCAGCACCGTCTTCTCGCTCACCGAGCCCGACGGCACCACCCGCGACGCCTACGTCAACCCGTACGGCGCCGAGGTGCTCGGCTCACTCAACCCCGACACCACGCTCTCCGGGTACGCCGTCCGCCTGCACGGCGAGCTGATGAGCGGGCGCCTCGGCGACCTGGTCATCGAGCTCGCCGCGTGCTGGGCGCTTGTGATGGCGCTGACCGGCTACTACCTGTTCTTCAAGGGCCGGAAGGCGCGGCGACGGCAGGCCAAGCGCACCGGCAAGCGGCTGCGGATGCGGCACGGCATCGTCGGCTCGTTCGTCGGCGTCGGCCTGCTGGGACTCCTCGTCTCCGGCCTGCCGTGGACCGGCGTGTGGGGCGGGCAGGCGCAGAAGATCGCGACCGCCAACGACACCTCGATGTGGAGCCTCGACCACGGCGCCCTGTCCGACCCGACGTCGAGCCTCGACGAGTCGCTGCCGCACAGCCACGCGACGGACGTGCCGTGGGCGATGGGGGAGTCGCCGGTGCCGCGGTCCGACCCGTCGGGAGAGGGCGTCAACATCGCCAACGTCGACACCGCCCTCACCGTCGCCGACGGCGAAGGACTCCGGCACCCGATGACGGTGGCGCTGCCCGCCGATGACGACGGGGTGTTCTCGGTGATCGGCTACGCCTTCGATGCGCCGTCGGACGAGCGCACCGTGCACGTCGACAGGTACGGCGGCCAGGTGGTGTCGTCGTACGGCTTCGACGACTACCCGCTGCTCGCGAAGGTCGTGTCGCAGGGCATCGGACTGCACGAAGGGCGCTCGCTCGGGCTCGTCTCGTTCTGGGCGTCGCTGCTGATGTGCCTCGGTGTGATGTTCATGTGCGTCACCGGCCCGCTGATGTGGTGGCGGCGCCGGCCGAAGGGCACCGCGGCGATGGGGGCGCCGCGCGGGCGGCTGCCGCTGCGATCCTCGCCGCTGCTCCTGGTCGGGATCGTGGCGCTGGGCGTGCTGCTGCCGGTGTTCGGCGTCTCGGTGCTGGTGGTGCTGCTGCTCGATCGCTTCGTGCTCCGGCGCGTGAAGCCGATGGGCGAGTTCTTCGGGGTGGCCTAGCCTCACAGCCGTGACGAACGACGAGCTGATGACCCGGGTGCGCGAGGCGCTCCGCTCGACCGACACGGGTGTCTTCTGGCACCCGGCACGCACCCCGGCGGAGGTGTTCGCGGCGCTGGCGGAGGCGGCGGGCGACCTCGACCTCACCGAGTGGGACGTCTACGGCGACGGCGGCGCGGTCGCGAAGCTCGAGGAGCAGGTCGCGACGTTGCTCGGCAAGGAGGCTGCGGTCTTCGTGCCGAGCGGCGTGATGGCCCAGCAGTCGGTGCTGCGGGTGTGGTGCGACCGCACCGGCATCCGCCGCGTGGCGCTGCCCGACCTGTCCCACCTGCTCACGCACGAGGCCGACGGGCCGCGGCTGCTGCACGGGTTCGCGTTCGAAACCCTCACGACCGGGCGCGAGGTGGCGACCGCCGACCACCTCGCGAAGATCCCCGGGCGGCTCGGCGCCGCGCTCGTCGAGCTGCCGTTGCGCGACGCCGGCTGCCTGCTGCCGACGCTGGCCGAGCTCCGCGAGCTGTCGGCGGCGGCCCGCGAACGCGGCGTACCCCTGCACCTCGACGCCGCCCGGCTGTGGGAGAGCCAGCCGTACTACGACGTGCCGCACGCCGAGCTGGCCGGGCTCGCCGACTCGCTGTATGTCTCGTTCTACAAGGGGCTCGGCGGGCTGGCCGGCGCCGCGGTGGCAGCCGATGCCGACATCGTCGACGAGGTGCGGCTGTGGCGCAAGCGGATGGGCGGCACGCTCTACCGGCTCACCTCCCTCGCGCTCAGCGCCCTCGTGGGACTGCGCGACCGGCTGCCACGCGCTGCCGAGGAGCTGGCCTGGGCGCGCGCGCTGGCCACCGAGCTGACCGAACGCGGCCTGCGCCCCCACCCCGCGACCCCGCACACCTGCATCTTCGAGGTGTACGCCGACCGGCCGGCCGACGAGGTCAACGAGCGTCTTGTCGGGTTGGTCGAGCGCACCGGCGTCGCCGTCAGTCCGGCGTGGCGCGACGGCGAGATGCCGGGCACCGCGGTGGTCGAGCTCTCGTGCTACGGACAGGCCCTCCAGCACGATCCGGCGCAGGTGGCGGACTGGTTCGGAGAGCTGGCTGGTCGCCCGTAGGGTGAGCCCGTGTCAGCCGTCGCCAGCCTGCCCAAGCGCTACTGCTCCGCCTGCGGCAACGTGGTGTGGCTGCGCAACTTCAAGCCCGGCCCCAACGGCCGGCCGCACGCGAGCTGCCCGCGGTGCAGGAGCCTCGAGCGCCACCGCTTCCTCTCGGTGCTGGTCAGCAGCCTGAAGCCGGCCATCGGCACCGTCGACGTGCTGCTCGACGTCGCGCCGTCCCCTCAGACGACCGAGATCCTGTCGAGCCTGCGCCCCGGCCGGCACATCGGCCTCGACCTCGGCCTCGACGGCCGCCGCGTCGACGTGCTCGCCAGCCTCACCGACCTGCCGCTGGCCGACGCCTCGGTCGACCTGGTCTTCTGCTACCACGTGCTCGAGCACATCCCCGACGACCGCGCCGCCATGCGCGAGATCGCGCGGGTGCTGACTGCGGAGGGGCTGGCGCTCGTGCAGGTGCCGATCAAGTTCGGCACCCTCACCGACGAGGACGCCGACACGACACCCGAGGAACGCAAGGCACGGTTCGGTCAGCGCGACCACGTGCGGTGGTACGGCGACGACTTCGAGGACCGCCTCCACGAGGCGGGGCTGACGTTCCAGCGCGTGACGCCGCTGGAGCTGCTCGGCGCCGACATGTGCGCGTGGCTGCGGGTCGAGGAGCACGAGCCGGTGTGGATCGTGCGCCGCGGGGCGGGCGCACCGGCCCGGCTGCTGGGCGAGACCGCGCTGCCCTCCCTGTTCGACGCGCTGCTGGGCGAGCTGACGGACGCGCAGGCGCGCACGCTCGAGGCCCGGGACCGGGCCAGGCAGCTGAAGGCCCGCCTCGACCGGGCGCCGGTCCGCCGCGTCGTACGTCGTGTGAAGCAGATGGGTTCATTTCGACAGAAGTAAGGTATCTTCTTCATATGAAGGAGATGAAGCAGGAACCTTCAGCCGTGGTCATCGGTGACCTGGTCGGATCGCGCCGGGCCGACGACCGGTCCGCCCTGCACGACCGGCTCACCGCGATGCTCGCCGAGGTCAACGAGACCTTCGCACCCGTGGCCGACCTCGCGGTCACCGCCGGCGACGAGTTCCAGGGCACCTTCGCCGACATCGGTACGGCGCTGGCCGCGTCGCTGCACCTGCGGCTCGCCCTCCTCCCGGACGCCGACGCGCGGCAGGGGATCGGCTGGGGGCCGGTGACCGTGATCGCCGAGTCGCCGCGGATCGAGGACGGCCCCGGCTGGTGGACCGCTAGGGCCGCGATCGACGCGGTGAAGGCCGAGGCGAGCCGGTCGGGCACCCGCAGTGCCCGCACCGGCTACGCGCTCGCGCCCGGCGTGGCCGGTCCCGACCCGCGGCCCGTCAACGCCGCACTCCTGGCCCGCGACCACCTGGTCGGCCGGCTCGACGAGCGATCCCTGTCGGTGCTGCGTGGTCTGCTGTCGGGGAGCACCCAGCACGACCTGGCTCGCGCCGAGGGCATCTCCGCCTCCGCCGTCTCGCAGCGGGTGCGCAACGATGGGCTCGGGGTCGTGATGGCCATGGACGCACAGCTGAGGGGGATCCGATGAGCTGGTTGGCGCTGCTGCTGCTCGGGTTCGGGCTGACCGACCTCATCTTCTCGGTCCGGCCCAGGGCGACGGTGCCCGAGGGTGTGGCCGCGATCGTCGTCGTACTCCTGGGGCTGTCGGTCGGGCTGACCGAGGTGGCCGACGTCGTCGCCCTGATCGTCGTCGCCGCCGCCGTGGTGGCGTGGGGCTGGTCCGTCACGCGCGGCTTCGGCAGGGGTCCGGCCTGGTGGCCGCTGGCCGTCTTCGCGGGAGCGGTGGTGCTCGCGGTCGCCGCCGGGGGCGAGGCGGGAGAGGCCGGCGGGTGGCTGGAGACCTGGCTCGCCGACTCACCGATCCCGGTGCTGGCCGACCTGTCGCCTGACCGTGCCCTGCTGCTCCTCGGGCTGGTGCTGCTCCAGCTGTCGACCGGCAACGTGCTGGTGCGGCTGGTGCTCATCGCGACCCACACGCTCAACCCCCGCAAGGGCGGCACCTCCCATGACCTGCCCACGCCGCAGCTCAAGGGTGGCCGGCTGCTCGGTCCGCTGGAGCGGGTGTTCATCCTCGGCCTCGGGCTCGCCGGTCAGGTGACCGCCGCGGGCATCGTGGTCGCGGCCAAGGGGCTGATCAGGTTCCCCGAGCTGCAGGCCGCGCGCGACCGCGACCGCGACCGCGACGGTCCGGTGAGCCAAGGCGTGCACGAGGTCACCGAGTACTTCCTCGTCGGCAGCTTCGTCAGCTGGACCATCGCGCTCGCCTCGCTCGTGCTGCTGGCCGGCTGAGTCGACTCAGAAGCCGATCGGCAGGCCGGCGTAGTTCTCCGCCAGACCGGTGGCGCCCGCCTCGCTCGAGGTGACCCAGCGCAGCTGCGAGAGCTGGAGCTGCTCGTCGAACGGGTCCCCGCTGCTGTGCAGCATCGTGGTCATCCACCACGAGAAGTGGGTGCACCGCCAGACCCGGCGGAGGGCGGTGTCGGAGTAGGCGTCGGCCAGCCGGGAGTCGCCGTTGCGCAACAGGTCGACCAGCGCGGGCGCGAGCAGGCCGACGTCGGCGACCGCGAGGTTGAGGCCCTTGGCGCCGGTCGGCGGCACGATGTGCGCGGCGTCGCCGGCGAGGAACAGCCGGCCGTGCCGCATCGGCGTCGAGACGTGCGATCGCATCGGCAGCACCGACTTGTCGGTCACCGGCCCGGGCGTCAGGGTCCAGCCGTCCTGCCCGTGCCCGAGGCGCGTGGCGAGCGCGTCCCAGATGCGGTCGTCGGGCCAGTCGTCGAGAGACGTGTCGTTGGGCACCTGGAGATAGAGCCGCGAGACGGTCTCGGACCGCATCGAGTGCATCGCGAAGCCGTCGGGGTGCCACGCGTAGATCAGGTCGTCGGTCGACGGCGCGACCTCGGCCAGGATGCCGAGCCAGGAGTAGGGGTAGGTCCGCTCCCAGGTCTGGCGCACCGACGACGGTACGGCGTCACGCGAGGGCCCGAACGACCCGTCGCAGCCCACGACCACGTCGGCCCGGATCTCCCGGGTCTCGCCGTCGGCCGACGTGAAGGTGACCGACGGGGTGTCGGTCTCGACATCGTGCAGCGCCGTGTCGGACACCTCGTAGTGCACCTCCCGTCCGGCGGCCGTGCAGGCATCGACGAGGTCGCGCTGCACCTCGGTCTGTCCGTAGAGCCAGACCGAGCGGTCGGTGAGGTCGACGAAGTCGAGGTGGTGCCGTTCGCCCGGCCACTGGAGGTGGATCCCGCGGTGCCGCGACCCCTCGCGGTCGAGACGCTCACCCAGACCGGCCGCGCGCAGCAGGTCGACCGTCGACTGCTCGAGGATGCCGGCGCGGATCCGGGAGGCGACGTACTCCTGCGAGCGGGTCTCGACGACGACCGACTCGACGCCCCCGTCGGCCAGCAGATGGGCCAGGAGCAGGCCGGCGGGTCCGGCTCCCACGATCGCCACCTGGGTGCGGATCGGCGCTGGCATGGCACGAGTCAACCCGAACCCGCAGCCACCGGGCCATGCAGGTCGTCCGCTGGCTGGAAGCTGCGTTCGAGGGCCCGGCCGATGCCGCGGGCCGCGACCTCGAGCGCGGCGACGAGGCGGGGCCGGTCGTTGCGCAGCGACGGTACGACGATGCCGAGGGCCGCGACGACGACGTCACCGCGCCGGACCGGCACGGCGGCCGAGCAGCGCGCCGAGGCTCATCTCCTCCGACGTCGTCGCGTAGCCGACGCGCAGCACCTTGGCCAGCTGGCGGCGCAGGTGCCCCGGCTGGGTGAGCGTGTACGCCGTCAGCCGGGGCAGGTCGGCGAGCACCGCGTGCTGCACCTCGGCCGGGGCGTGGGCCAGCAGCACCTTGCCGACCCCGGTGGCGTGCATCGGCAGCCGCGAGCCGACGGTGCTCACGATCGGCACGGACGAGCTGCCGCGGAGCCGGTCGAGGTACAGCACCTCGGTGCCGTCGCGCACAGCCAGGTGCACGGTGGCCAGCGTGGCGCCGTACAGGTCGTGGAGGTAGGGCGATGCCAGCTCGACGAGCCCGGCCTGGAGGGGTGCGAGCAGACCGATGTCCCACAGCCGCCGGCCGATGACGAACCGGCCGTCGGCGCCGCGCGCCAGCGCACCCCAGGCGACCAGCTCCGCCGACAGCCGGTGGGCCGTGGGCACGGGCAGGTCGGCACGCTCGGCGAGCTCGGTGAGCGTGAGGCGTCGGTGGTCCTCGTCGAACGCGCCGATCAGGGCCAGCGCCCGGCTCGTCACCGAGGCGCCGGGGGAGGAGGAGTTGCCGGCCATTCGGATGAGTCTTCCACCCACCGGAACGCGGCGCCATACATCAGGTCCCGACAGGCTGCAGGTCGGCAGGCACGGTCGACAGCGCGGCCACGGCCAGCACGGCGGCGACGGCGAAGGCGTAGAACCCCCATGGGTAGGCGATCCCGGCCGTCACCAGCGCGCCACCCAGCGACGGGCCGACGATGGCGCCGACGCGTCCGACACCGGCAGACATGCCGAGGGCGGTGCCGCGGATCTCGGGTGGGTAGAGGTGGCCGACGAACGCGTAGACGAGCACCTGGGCGCTGAACACGAAGATGCCGGCCAGCAGGACGGCGACGTACACGAGCATGGACGTGTCGATCCTGATCGACAGCAGAGCGAGAAAGACGGCCGCCAGTCCGAACCACGCGAGCACGGTCCTCTTGTTCCCACGGGCATCGCTGATGCCGCCGGCGGCGACGAGCCCGATGACGGCGCCGATGTTCAGGACCAGCAGCAGGCCGGTGCCGGCCTTGATGGAGTAGCCGGCCTCGCCCATGATCGTCGGCAGCCACGTGTTGAGGCCGTAGACGAGCAGCAGGCCCATGAACGACGCGACCCAGAGGCCGATGCTGACGCGCAGGTAGCGACCCTTCACGACGTCGGCGCTGCGCACCACGGCAGGTGTCGTGGCGTCGACGTTCTCGAGGGCGCGCAGGTAGGCCTCCGACTCGGGCAGCTTGGCCCACAGCAGCGGCACGGTGGCGAGCCCGGCGAGACCGCCGATGACGAACATCGACTCCCAGCCGACCGAGTCGACCATCACCAGCGCGAGGAGGGCGGTGAGCACGGCGCCGACGTGGTAGCCGGTCATCGTGAGCGTCACGGCCCGGCCGTTCCGGCCGGCCGACGCGTGCTCGCTCATGTAGGCGAGCGCGGTCGGCAGGCAGGCGCCGAGTCCGAGGCCGGCCAGGAACCGCAGTGCCGTGAACTGGGTGACGTCGGTCGCCAGCGGAATGGCGAGGGTGAAGAGGGAGAACACCAGCACGCACGAGATCAGGCTCCGGCGCCGGCCGAAGCGGTCGGTCAGCGGGCCGATGGCGACCGCACCCACGCCGACCCCCACCAGCCCGATCGTCGAGGCCGTGGTCACCGACGACGGCGTGAAGCCCAGGTCTCCGGTGCCGAGCAGCGTCGGGATGACCGCGCCGAGCACCACGAGGTCGAACCCGTCGAGCGCGACCGCCACCCAGCAGAGCACGACCGGCCAGGAGCCGCCGCCTGCCGGCCCGCCCGGTCTCGATGCGGTGTCTGACGTGGGGTTGGAGGCGGGCATCGGTTGCTCCTTGCTCTTCGGGGGATCACCTCACCGTGCCAGCGGCCACGCCGAACCGCCGATCCGACCTTCCACTGAACGAAAGCCCGCCAGCGCGCGCGACGTCATCGAGCCCTAGCGTCCTCCGCGTGAGCGAGTTGATCAGCCAGGCCGAGATGAGTGCCGAGATGGACGAGATCTCCCGCGCGTACGACGCCTCGCCGGCGTCCGACGGGGATGGTGAGACGCGCGTGCGCCTGGCCTACCCGCCGTACCGGAGCAGCGTGCTGCGCCACCCCACCAAGGACCCCCATCATGCCGATCCCGAGGGCGTGGAGCTGTGGTCGCCGGTCTTCGGTGAGCACGACCTCGACCCGAGCGAGGCCGACCTGACCGTGCAGCACGGCGGCGAACCGGTGGGGGAGCGGATGAAGGTGACCGGCCGGGTGCTCGACGGCGACGGTCGCCCGGTGCGGCACCAGCTGGTGGAGATCTGGCAGGCCAACGCGGGCGGCCGCTACATCCACAAGCGCGACGACCACCCGGCCGCGATCGACCCGAACTTCACCGGGGTGGGCCGTTGCCTGACCGACGGCGAGGGGCGCTACGAGTTCACCACGATCAAGCCCGGCCCCTACCCGTGGAAGAACCACCGCAACGCCTGGCGGCCGGCGCACATCCACTTCTCGCTGTTCGGCACGGACTTCACCCAGCGGTTGGTGACCCAGATGTACTTCCCCGGCGACCCGCTCTTCGCGCTGGACCCGATCTACCAGTCCATCCTCGACCCCCGTGCCCGGGCCCGGCTGGTCGCGGCGTACGACCACGACGTGACCGAGCACGAGTGGTGCACGGGCTACCGCTGGGACATCGTGCTGACCGGCAGCCACCGGACGCCTCTCGAGGAGGAGACCTCATGACCTCGCTGCCGACGCCGGGCCAGACGGTCGGGCCCTTCTTCTCCTTCGGCCTCGAGTACGACGGCGACTCGTCGCTGGTGCCCGACGACCACCCCGACGCCGTGCGACTGCACGGCCGGGTCCTCGACGGCGCCGGCCAGCCCGTGCCGGACGCCCTGATCGAGCTGTGGCAGGCCGACCCGGCCGGCCGGCCGGTGCGGGCGGCCGGGTCGATGCGCCGCGACGGGACGACGTTCACGGGCTGGGGTCGGTGCGGCACCGACGACGAGGGCCGCTACGCGTTCACGACCCTCGAGACGGGTGCGCCGTTCTTCGCGCTGGCGGTGTTCGCCCGCGGACTGCTCGACGTGCTGTTCACCCGCGCCTACCTCCCGAGCGCGGTCGACGACGCGTTCCTCCGGACGGTCGACGTCTCGCGCCGGGAGACGCTGCTGGCCCGCCCCGAGGACGGTGGGTTCGAGTTCGACATCCGTCTCCAGGGCGAGGGCGAGACCGTCTTCCTCACCCATCCGCGACACTGACCTCGTGAGCAACCTCTTCTGGCCCGGGGACGAGCGGGCGGGTGAGCACTTCAGCGACGCGGCGTTCGTCGCGGCCATGGTCGAGGTGGAGCGGGTCTGGCTGTCGGTACTGGAGGCACCCGGTCGAGCGGCTGCCGCCGCCCGGCGACCTCGCGGGCACCGAGTCCGGAGGCAACCCGGTCCTGCCCCTCGTCGATGCGCTTCGGTCCCAGCTGGACGGCCACCCGGCGCGCTGGCTGCACCGCGGGCTCACCAGCCAGGACGTCGTCGACTCCGCGCTGATGGTGCTGCTGCGCGACGCTGTCGCCGCGCTGCGCCTCGACCTGCGTCGTGCTCTTGCGCGACTGGCCGAGCTCGCCGACGCGCACCGCGACACCCCGATGGTGGCCCGCACCCTCACCCAGCACGCCGTACCCACGACCTTCGGCGCCAAGGCCGCCGCCTGGCTGACCGGCGTGCTCGATGCGTACGACGACGTGGCCGCCCTGTCCTTTCCCGTCCAGCTGGGTGGGGCCGGCGGCACCAACGCGGCGGTCGTCGAGCTGGGCCTCGACCCGGCCGCAGCCCGTGCGTCGCTGGCGGGCGGGCTCGGTCTCGCCGAGTCGCTGCCCTGGCACACCGCCCGCCGCCCGGTGACCCGCGCGGCCGACGCTCTCGTTGCCTGCACCGATGCCTGCTCGCGGATCGCAACCGACGTGGCCACCCTGTCGCGGCCCGAGATCGGAGAGCTGTCCGAGGGAGTCGGCGGCGGCTCGTCGACCATGCCGCACAAGGCCAATCCCGTGCTCTCGACCCTCGTACGTCGCGCCGGTCTCTCCGCGCCACAGCTGGCCGCGACGCTGCACCTCGCGGCGGCCGACCAGTCCGACGAGCGCGCGAGCGGCGCGTGGCACGTCGAGTGGGACACCCTTCGCCTTCTCGTACGCCGCACGCTCGTCGCCGGCAGCCAGACCGCAGACCTGCTCGACGGGCTCCGCGTTCATCACGACAGGATGGCCGCGACCCTCGACCTCGCGCGCGACGACGTACGCACGGAGCAGCGCAGCATGGCGGAGGTCGCGGGCCGTTCGCCGGCCGACGACTACACCGGCGAGGCGCGGGACCTGGTTGACGCCGTCGTCGCCCGTGCTCGGACGACCATCGAGGAGGACGCATGATCCCGGCCGTCACCACCGTCCGGCTGACCGGCGCGAGCCACCGGTCGGAGCTGCCGCTGCTGGTGCTGGGCCCGAGCCTCGGCACGTCGGCGACGACGCTCTGGTCGGCCTGCGCGCAGGGGCTCACCGACGCGTTCGACGTGGTCGCCTGGGACCTGCCCGGCCACGGCCACAACCGGGCGGTGCACGACGAGCCGTTCACGATGGCGGAGCTGGCGGCCGGGGTGCTGCGGGTGGTCGACGCCGTGCTCGAGCAGCGCGGCGACGCCGGTGGCTCGTTCGGCTACGCCGGCGACTCGGTCGGTGGCGCGGTCGGCCTCCAGCTGATGCTCGACGCGCCCGCGCGGGTGACGGCCGCCGTGCTCCTGTGTACCGGCGCCCAGATCGGTGACGACGCGATGTGGTCCGGCCGGATCGAGCAGGTGCGCGCCTCGGGCACCCCGGCGATGGTGACCGGCTCCGCCGAGCGGTGGTTCGGCCCGGGCTTCGTCGAGCGCGAGCCCGACCGGGCGTCGGCGCTGCTGCACGCTCTGCAGGACGCCGACGACGCCGGCTACGCGCAGGTGTGCGGGGCGCTCGCGGCGTTCGACGTACGCGATCGGCTGCATGAGGTCACCGCGCCCGTGCTCGCGGTGGCCGGCGCCACGACGTCGCGACACCGCCCGACAAGCTCCGCGAGATCGCCGACGGGGTCACGGACGGTCGGCTGGTCGAGCTCGACGGGGTCGCCCATCTCGCGCCGGCCGAACAGCCGGAGCTCGTGGCCCGGCTCATCCGTCATCACCTGCTGGGGGAGCCGCTCGACGCTCCCGACGACGGGCAGGACCGCACCCTGCGTGAGGTCTACGACGCCGGCCTCGCCGTACGCCGCGAGGTCCTCGGCGACGCCCACGTCGACCGGGCGACCGCTGCGACGACCGACCTGACCGCCGAGTTCCAGGAGCTCATCACGACGTACGCCTGGGGCACCATCTGGACGCGTCCCGGGCTCGACCGGCGCAGCCGCTCGCTGATCACCCTCACCGCGCTGGTCGCCCGCGGTCACCACGAGGAGCTCGCGATGCACCTGCGCGCCGCGCGCACCAACGGCGTCACGGTCGACGAGATCAAGGAGCTGCTGCTCCAGACCGCGATCTACTGCGGGGTCCCCGACGCCAACACGGCCTTCCGGATCGCCCAGCAGGTCTTCGCCGAGACCCCGCCTAGCGTCCCCGCACCTGCGCCGCAAGCCGCTGGGGCGCCTGCACGCAGAAGCTGTCGGTCACCAGCTCGGCGACCTCGCCCCAGTCGGTCGCGTGGTCGACGAACATGCCCACCACCGTGTGCCGCCACGGCGGCACCCAGAACGGGTGGCCGTTGCTGCGCAGGGCGAGCAGCTCCTCGCCCTCCGCCTCGAACGTCAGGACGAGCGCGGGCCCGCGAGTGCCGGCGTGCCTCGAGTACGCCGGCGGCCGGCCCTCGTCGATCGCCACGCAGTGCACGAACGTGCGCCCGCGCACCCGGAACCGGATGCCCGCCCAGGCAGCCTCCTCGTAGGCGCCGGGCAGCGGGTCGCAGATCGCGCGCAGTCGCGCGACGACATCGGGTGGCACGTCCACGGGGCACACGGTAGGGGGAGCCACCGACAGCGGGCGTACCGTGACGCGATGGCGAGCGACGTGACGATCCGGCTCCGCTTCACCCCGGACGACGGCGAGATCTCACATCTGCACGCGCTGGCCTTCAGGTCGGATCCCGTCGTCCGACCGTGGGGTGCCCGGCTGTCGGCCCACAGCCTGACCTGGGTAGGCGCCTTCGACGACGACGCGCTGGTCGGCTTCGTCAACGTGATCTGGGACGGCGGCGCCCATGCGTTCCTGCTCGACACGGTGGTGCATCCGGAGCACCAGCGCCGTGGCATCGGTCGCCTCCTGGTGCAGGCCGCGATCTCCGATGCGTCGGCGGCGGGGTGTGACTGGTTGCACGTGGACCACGAGCCGCAGCTGGCCGACTTCTACGCCGGGTGCGGATTCCTGCCCAGCCAAGCAGGCTTGGTCCGGCTCACGTGATGATACGTCTCTACGATGCGGACGGCACACCGCAGGGACCGGCCCAACTGGTCAGCGCCGCCTACTACGACCAATACCCGGCCGTGGCCGTGCTGGCCGATGGCACATTCCTCGTCACCTGGCAGGGCGACGACAACACCTCGAACATCTAGGGCCAACGGTTCTCCGCAACGGACCAAGCTCAACGCGGACGGGTCGAGCGGAGGTACTCCGAGCCCGTTCCTTCTCGGCACCGGCAAGGATGCGGCCGGCGTCAGCGCTCTACAACAGCAGAACGACCCAAACGTCGCCGCGCTCGCGGACGGCGGCTGGATCGTGATCTGGAATGGCAGGGCGAGGACGGATCCGGCTGGGGAGTCTACGCGCAACGCTTTCCGCGAGCGGCGCATCGTTCCGATGGAAGACGCGTCCGAGCGATGCCGGGAAATCATCCGCGTCAACCATACCACGGCTCGGCGAGCAACTCTACTCCTCGGTCGGGCAACTGACCGACGGCCGTCTCGTCTTCGCCTGGGAAGGCAACGACTCGAACGGCCGCGGCATGTTTGCCCGCATCTATGATCCTCGACCGGCTTCGAGCCGGAATTCCAGGTCAACAGCTATACGAACTGCGAGCAAGGCGCCTTCTATCATGGCGGGACCCTGGCGGCGCTCGAGGACGGGGGCTTCGTCGTCGTCTGGAGCTCCTACGGGCCAGGACGGCAGCAACTGGGGCATCTACGGCCAGGTCTACAACGCGGACGGCATCGCGCGCGGCGCCGAGATCAAGATCTCGAGCTACAGCTACGACACACCAGCAGGAGCCGCAGATCACCTCGCTGCCGGACGGCGGCTTCATGGTCGCCTGGACCTCTCACGGCCAGGACGGCAACCAGTGGGGCGTCTACGCCCAGCGCTTCGACGCACTCGGCGACCGGGTCGGCACGGAATTCCGCATCAACGAAACCGACGGCCGGCGTCCAGAGCACGCCCGGCACTCGTCGCGCAGGCCGACGGCTCGGGCGTCATCATCGTGTACGAGCACGACAGCGCGGCGCCGTCCTGGCGAAGCGGATCCCGCTGCCCGACGCCAGCACGGGCCAGGCGATCGAGCCGCCAGCACCGAGCGGCAGGTCAACGTCACGACGGCGAACGACCAGATCCAATCCGTCGGTCACCAAGCTCGACCGACGGCACCTATGTGGTGACCTGGCAGTCCAATGGCCAGGACGGCCAGTACTGGGGCGTCTACGCCAGGCACTTCGACGCCACCAGGACGCCGAGATCCACTGGGACGACGGCGTCGCAGCGAGCTCCGGCTCAACAGCTACACCAGCAGCGAGCAGACCAACGTGCGGCATCATGGCGCTCGCGGACGGCTCGTTCGTGGCGGTGTGGCAGAGCTACGGCCGGAACGCAAGGCGACGGCGACTGGGGCGTCTATGTCCGTCATTTCGCAGCCGACGGCACGCCTCTGGCGCTGACGACGCGGGCGGGGTGTCGCGCACGACCGAGCTGCGGGTCAACAGCAGCACCAGCGGCCAGCAGGCCAACCCCTCGATCGCCGCCCTCGCCGACGGCGGCTTCGTGGTGACGTGGGACAGCGAGAACGGTCTCGACGGCAGCAGCACCGGCGTCTATCGCGAAGACTGTTCATCGACGTCTCCGGCGCCAGCTGCAGATGGCCGCCGGCTCGACGTGCGGTCAACACCCACGTCAGCGGCAGCCAGTACAACTCGCAGATCACCGGCTTGGCGACGGCGGCTACGTCGTGGTCTGGCAGGCCGACAACTAGGCCGACGGCAGCGGCAGTGGGGTCTATCGGCCAGCGGTTCAACGCCAACGGGACCGCGATCGGCGGCGAATTCCTGATCAACGCCAATACCGCGGGCAAGCAACGAATCCATCGTCGCTGCGCTCAGCGGCGGCGGCTTCGTCGTCGTCTGGGACGGCGACGGACGGACGACAACTGGCTATGGCATCGCCGGCCAACTCTACGACGCTGCCGGCAAACGCGTTGGGACGCAGTTCCAGATCGACGCGATCGCCCAGGACTATCAGGTGCACGCCGGCCGTATCGCAGCCCAGGACGGCGGCTTCATCGTCTCCTGGCAGTCGAACATGTGGACGGAAACGCGCCGGCGTCGTCGTTCGCCGCTTCGACGCCGCCGGTCAAGCCGACCGAGCCCTACGGCAACGACGTGCTGGTCAACACCTACACGGCGAGCGACCAGTATGCTCCGGCGATCGCCACGCTCGACCGCGGCTTCGTCGTCGTCTGGCAGTCGTATGGCCAGGACGGCAGCGGCTTCGGCGTGCGAGATGCAGCGATTCTCCGGCCAGGGCCTCCAGCCGCCGCCGCTGGTGGTCGATCCGCGACCACGGAACGATAGTCCGAGCGATCTGATCTTCTCGACGATCCAGGAGGCCATCGAGCCGCCAGCCCGAGCGATACGATCGAGATCGTCGGCGGCCGGACGCCGACAACGCAAGGGTGTTCAACGAGAGCTCTGGTCACCGCCGTCAACGACCTGCTGATCGTCAACGGCGCCGATACTTATGTGGTGATCAATGGTGTTGCGGGAGGCGGCGCTCTCGAGGTCGCAAGCGGGCCGCAGCATCACCATCAAGGGCGACTCGCCCGACCGGCTGGTGTTCAACGCGGCGGCCGGCCAGCACGCGGCGATCAAGCTTGCTGGCAGCAATGACGGCACGGTGATCAACCGCATCACGGCGAACGCGCGAGCATGGCGTTCAGCGCTGCTGATCGAGGATGGCCAGAACGGCATCACGGTCGAGAACAGCAAGTTCGGTGGCGCGACGACCGCGCGCACTGGTGTTCGTCGACGGCGCCTACGGCGGCGGCAACGCCGACGATCGGCGTCAACATCCTCGGCAACACCTTCGACATTCAGAGCGGCGCGGGACTCGTCACCGAGGCGACCGGCAGCCAGGTCAAGGGCAACCTCTTCACCGGCACCGCGAGCGGCGCGGAACTCGACTTGCGCGCGGCCGGTGGCGACGTGCAGCAGAACACGTTCTCGGCAACCGGCGCGCCGCACATCCTCGACTCGGCGGGCGCCTATACCGAATCGACACTGATCGGTCAGAACAGCTTCACGGTGACGTGGGTCTATGACCGGGCCGCAACGGCGTGTTCTCGACGGTGACGCAGGCGCTCGGCGTCTCGCAGGCAGGTGACACGCTTCATGGCTCGGCCGGCAACTATGCCGGCGAGGGGACCGTCACGGTCGGGCTCGACAACCTCACCATCAGCATCCCGGCAGCGGGAACGGGCCTGGCGCTCCAACTCGGGGCCGGCGTCGACAACATCGTTCTCGCCGGCGACTTCCAACATCTCGGTCGCTGCAAGTAATGACGGCAATCAGATCGACGGAAACGACGGGGGCGAACCACATCACGGGCGGCGCGGGAGCCGACACGCTCAACGGCGGTTCCGGCGACGAATGGTCAACGGTGGCGCGGGCAACGACACGATCAACGGCGGCTACGGCAGCGATACTCTCGACGGCGGCGCCGACGGCGACACCTATCACTACTATCGCGGCCAGGGCCGAGACACGATCGACGATTCTGGCGTGAGCGGAACCGACAAGC
>CAWGUS010000011.1:0-373170 GCA_963825755.1 uncultured Actinomycetota bacterium
GGCTAATTTATCTTATCTGTGTAAAATCATGTATTCACAGTTTATTTATTATCTAAAAACATCTAAAGCTTCATATGCAACAAAGAACATCTTACAATAGAACCAGGAGATATTTATTTGCAATTATTTTTACTTGCTTGGGCATGTCATCTTTTTCCCAGGTACCATATAATTCAGCAGCTCCCAACGGTTATACGAAAAAAGCGTTGGTTGTTGAACAAGTGGGGCTCACAAACGTATCAATTGCTTACCAGCGGCCAAAAGTGAATGGACGTGAAGGGAAGATTTGGGGACAGGTCGTTCACAAAGGATTTGTAGATCAAGGGTTCGGAAGCCGCAAACCTGCGCCATGGCGCGCTGGTGCTAATGAAAATACGGTTATTGAATTTGATCATGACGTAAAAGTGGAAGGCCAACTACTTGCAAAAGGGAAGTATGGTTTTTTTATTGCTTACGACTCCTTAGAAAGCATAGTCATTTTTTCCAGAAGAAATGATTCATGGGGCTCATTTTTTTATGATGAAAAAGATGATGCCTTACGTGTAAAAGTTAAGCCGCAGCCGATTGATAAAGCTGTTGAGAATTTAAAGTTTGAATTCTCAGGTCAAACTCCCAACTCAGCAATTATTTCTCTTTCCTGGGATAAGCTGTCTATTCCTTTTAAGGTGGAAGTAGATTATTTGAAACAACAACTGGATGCTTTTACTGCCGAAGCACAAAACCCTAAAGGATTCACGCCACAGGGTTTGAACATCGCAGCAAATTGGGCATTGCAAAACAATTACGGTCTTGAAAAAGCACTGGAATGGGCTACTCTTGCCAGCGCTCCTGCGTTTCCGGGCGACCCTACATCATTTCCCGCGCTTTCCACTAAGGCAATTATTCTTGATAAGTTAGGACGGTCCGACGAAGCCGCCGCAGTGATAAAAACCGCACTTCCTTTCGGAAATCCCGGTCAGCTTCAGCAATTCGGCAGACAACTAATAAGTTCAAAGAAGCCTAAAATAGCCCTTGAAGTATTTCAATTTAATTACAATAAAGCACCGGATCAGTTCATCACCTTGACTGGTATGGCGCGTGGGCTTTCCGCTAACGGAGATTATGCCAAGGCCCTTGACTTTGCTACCAAGGCACTACCTCTTGCACCAAACGATCAAACTAAAACAGTTGTCCAGGGAATGATCGATAAGTTGAAAGCGAGTAAGGATATTAATTAGTGAATGTGGGAAACCTAAAATGTTGAACCCCGCTTCTAGAGCGGTTTCATGCAATTATATATTGGGACCGGATGGCCCGGGCGTCGTATTTTATGGCCATTTACCCAAATATTTACCCGTAAATACCCATAACTTAAGCAACCTTTTTCATGTCAATTTCTCTTCCAGCGTGCCTTTCCAGGCAACAAATCCCTTCTTCGCATCCGAATAATCATGAACGATCTTACTAAAATCAGCATTCTGCTTTTCAAGAAATGTCTGCCTGCCATTTTGTTTTATATCCTTCAGAGCAGCTTCAATTTCTCCGAGCAAAATTCGTAACGACTCCCTGGTTCTAGATCCTTAACCGATCGAGTGCCATAGCAGATCAGTTGCAAAAACCTGCAACAATTATTGACGAATCGGGTTTAGCCGGTTGCAGAAACTTGCAGAACAATCTTCTTTATATCAAACAGCAGGTATGTACAGCGCGTTGATTATATCTTTGAAAATGATGAAAAAAATTCCAGCCTTCATTTTCGATCGCACTCTTTGTTATAGTGCTGATCACCGCCTATAAAAATCCTTCGCAGCAAAAGCAAATCTGCTGTTAGTAATAAAAAAGATTCGATCAAAACCGGCGCTGATCAAACAGAAAAATATTTGCCTTATCTGAAAGGAAAACGTGTAGCCATACTCGCCAATCAAACTTCCATCATCGGCAGCAGGCATATGGTGGACAGCCTGCAATCGCGCGGCGTTAATATCGTAAAAGTGTTCGGACCCGAACATGGTTTTCGTGGCAATGCCAGTGCGGGTACACAGGTGGCCGATGAAAAAGATCAAAAAACAGGCATTCCCATCATTTCTTTATATGGAAAAAAGAATAAGCCAACCAAAGAAGACCTCGCCGATGTAGATATCGTGATCTACGATGTGCAGGATGTTGGTGTTCGCTTTTATACCAATATCAATGCGCTGTCGAGACTGATGGAAGCCTGTGCAGATAGTAAAAAAGAACTGATGATCCTCGACCGTCCCAATCCCAATGCTTATTTGATAGACGGGCCGATACTGGATATGAAATATCAAATCAGGCATAGGTATGTTTCCCATTCCCATGTCGCATGGATTAACGGTAGCCGAATTTGCAAAGATGGCGAATGGCGAAGGATGGTTGACGAACAAAGTAAAATGTCCGCTGAAAATTATTCCCGTTGCCAATTACAATCATAGCATGTATTATACGCTGCCGGTAAAGCCATCACCCAATCTTAATACGCAGCAGTCGATCATGTTGTATCCTTCCACCTGTATGTTTGAAGGCGTGTATGTAAATCATGGCCGCGGCACTTATTTTCCGTTTACAGTTTTTGGCGCTCCTTATTTCAAAGACAAATATTCATTCTCCTTTACTCCTACCGGCATCAAAGGCATGGCCGAAACGCCATTTTTGTGGACCAGGTTTGTTATGGCCTCGACCTTAGAAACTATGATATAAATTTGTTGCTGAAAAGCAAAAAGATAAATCTGCAATGGATCATGGAGCTGTACAAAGCATCGCCGGAAAAAGAAAAGTTTTTCGATTCAAAGCAAAGCAACCAAATGAATACCATCGAAATTCAGATAGGTCATCGCGGCTTATTCCGGCAACAGATCATCGACGGCGTTCCAGAAGCGGAGATCCGTAAAACATGGGAGCCTGGATTGAGCAATTATAAAAAGATGCGCAAGAAATACGTGATCTATAAAGATTAGTGGTTTCTGAGTTGTTGGCTTGCAAACTCGAAAGAGGGTGTGAGTGCGTTGTTCGATTCCGTAATAACTTAAAATGAATGCTTCCTTAATGAAGGGTGCAATAAAAAATAGAGGCCCCGATTGCTCAGGACCTTTGCGGACCGGACGGTTAAGGTTATGATTTTCAATGCTTTAATCAACTTTAAATAACTTTAAAACGGGGGCCTGTTTTTAAACGCTTTATAACTTTCTAATGTTTAAACAGCCTGTACCTTTTAATCTACTTGATAGGGTTTGTATAGACTAAAAATAGACCAAGTTATGCGTCAACCTATCAAGTTAATCGTCAAGAAAGGAATTGCCCGCGCTGATGGAACCAGATTGATATCTGTTCAGTATTGCCATTCACAAAACAAGCGTGTAGTATTGGGAACCGGTGTTGCCATTCCACCAAAATATTGGAACAAAAAAACAAGGCGTATTTCAACTGAACTTCCCTCCCAATTCGGTAATGTAGAACAACTGGAAACTGTGTTAACCGCAAAGCTCCGTAAAGCAGAGGATATGGTCCGGCACGCCAAAAAAACAATGTCTGTCCCCTTAACTTTCTAAGAGTAAATTTTCCCCTGGCTGATCAATGGCAGATTGATCAAATGAAAGATAGAAAACAGGATTTAGATGTATATCATAATATCGACCTCTTTATCGAAGAGCGCAGGTCCGAAGTCAAATCATGCACTATTGATGTAATCAATATGATGAAAATTCATCTCCAGAGTTTTGAGAAGTATCGGGGAACTCCAATCACCTTTGACAGTTTCGATTATAGTTTCTACGCAGAGTTCATGAAGTATCTCACTTATGAATATCCGCTGTTACGAAAAAAGCAACCGACAAAGGGGCTAAGAGTAAACAGCATTGGAAAGACAATTAAATGGTTAAAAATATTTTTGAAAAACAGAATGACCAAGAAAATAATTCCTTACATAGATATATCTGCCTTTAAGGTAGTTGAAGAATACGTGGATGCGATTTATCTAAGTTGGACGGAGATTTCGCGAATATATCAGTTGGACTTATCCGAAACGCCTATGCTCGAAGAAGTTCGTGACGAATTTGTTTTGGGGTGCTTGACCGGGTTTCGTTTCAGTGATTATTCTGATGTAAAGCCTGATGAAATCAGGGAAGGAATGTTATTTATTACCCAAACCAAAACGACAGATAGAATCGTCGTTCCCTTGCGACCTGAAACAAAAGCCATACTTGAAAAATACGACATGGAAATGCCTCAGATCAGTAACCCTGATTTTAATTTCTATATAAAAGAAGTTGCCAAACAGGCTGGTTTGAATGAGATGATAAAGTTCACCTACAAACGTGGAAATAAAATGATAGAGGAGACAAGGCCCAAGCATGCCTGGGTGATGTCACATACCTGCCGTCGTTCATTTTGCACCAACGAATTTTTGGATGGGACGCCAGTGCCTTTGATTATGGCAATTAGTGGTCACAAGACAGAAAAAGCATTTAGAAACTATATTAAAGCTGATAACTTACAAAAGGCGCAAATGATTAAGAAGATTTGGGCTGATAGGCCTCGGTTATCAATGAGTGGCTCATAGAAACAACCCACTTTGGGTGAAACGATGCCTTTGGAAAAACTTATCTCCATTCAAATTAGTTTCTCTTTATTGCTTGTTTAAGTTTCGCGATATCTGCACTTGAAAGGTTATTCAGGATTATCAAAATCACCCCTTATAAATTTAAGTGCATACTTTTCCTGTTCAATCTCTTTGCTCGTTCTGATATGAAATTTACGTAGAATTGGCAGCGGAGGGCACCAGCCTTGAATGGCATGTTGCATAAAAAAAGCTAACACAACACCTGGTAAAATTAGCCATTTTAAATTTTTTGTGAGAGCAGTGATTGCCAGACCGGACATGGCTAAAGTACTCATATTAATTCCGAGGTATCTTTCGATATCCCACTCTTCTTCCAGTTCTTTTATTCTCGCGCCTATTTCTTCAGGACTACGGTCTGCAAACTTGGCTACGCGACTCCACATTCTGGCTTCTATTTCATTATTTATTGATGCGGGAGTTGCCTGTCTGACCCTGTCTTCCATTTGAGCTGATGTGATATTCATTTGAAATGTTTTGAAGGTGACAATGTTTGGTTTCCTTTCGTAATAAACTTTATTTAAACAAACTCTCCAAGGTAGTTGTAAAAAAAAGTCACTACACTAATGAACCTATATCTGCTGGCATCTTTAATTGACTGGCTTTAAATGCCGGGGATACATTAGTGGAAATCTGTATCTCTCCGACCTGCACGTATCAACGACCATCCGACAAGTAAAAAAATTACTCCTGAGGCAAGAAAGATATAATCGTATGTTGAAAGTCCTAAACGCTCTACAACATGATGAATGCCCAAAATGTGATGATCAATGAATCCTTCTACTACATTAAATATTCCCCAGCCTAAGAATAGTGAACCCCAAAACGTTTGACCAGACCATGGACAGTTCCGAACTTTCCCAGCGTGCCAGAGAGCTGCCAATCCAATAGCTGTAGTCAGCCAGGTTAAAGCATGAAATAGACCATCCCATACCATACTGGTTTTGACATTCACTAACACATCTTGAGGCATTTTTGCGGACAGCATACTGTGGACCTGCAATATTTGATGAAATAAAATTCCATCAAAAAAACCTCCCATTCCAATTCCTAGAAGTGTTCCTGCTGCTATTAAAGGTTTACTGTTCATATTATAAAATTGAGCCTGAATTATTTTCCTTTTTTGATCGAAATCCGCCATGATAAATAAAATAGACAATCAAAAAGAAAAAAACAAAAGGAAGTATTGTAATAAACAAATTGAAAGGAAGATCTGGGCCAAAAAGAGAACTTCTAATTTCTTTGGCTGTTTCTGAGTTGCAGAATGGGCAGGCATTAGTGAGAAAAGAGAGACTTAGCAAAGAAAATAAGTAGCAAAAGCCTCATGTGGAATTTACTAACAAAATAACAAATCCTGGTCCAACTGATTTAGCGGCAAATAAGTAAATAGCGGTACGCAGATCAAATTCCCCTTATAGTGGAAAAAAACTCCCAAAAATCACTATGGGTATTTACAAATCAGCCGTTTCGAAAAATTCGAGGATGGTTATTTTGCAATTCTGTCGGCTTATTGTAATTCTTTTATAGCCTCTCCTAAGTCAAAAACCTGTACCTCCTGATTGATGGTAGATTGTATTATTGAACTGGCTGCCGCGCTGCGGTAGCCCCCAGCACAATGCACTACAATCGGCTTGTCGGTTGGTATTTCGTTAACCTTGCTTCTTAGCTCTGCAAGTGGTATAGAAAGGCTGTTTTTAAATGGTTTGCCCTCTTTTACTTCTGATGTATTCCTGACGTCCACAATGGTGTAATCTTCCTGATGCTGTTTAAAATATTCTACATTAATTGGTTCTTCATTTTCGGTTGCATACTCCAATACAAATGCTTCTTTAATCTGAGTTTCATATCCTATAGCTGCAGCCCGTTCAATTAACCTTTGAAGCTGGTCTGTGTTTTTTCCTGTTAAATAAAATTCTTCGCCTGGTTTAATAATGCTACCTAACCATGTTTCAAACTTTGTGTCTTCCATTAAGTTTACCGATAAAGTCTTCTTTTGTTTCGTCCATTCAGCCATTGTTTGCGAATAGCAAGACATTGAAAATAATATGGATGCTATATATAGGAACTTTTTCATAAGCCGTATAATCTTTTTACAGTTTCAATTTCCCCTTTTTCAGATGCCCTTTGAAGACTTATCATTTTGTTCTGACTATTGAATTCTCTCAAGTCTCCAATGTTTTCGTCCAGCCTCATGTCAACTCATTGACAATTTCCAGGCGCTTAGCATCACTCATTTGAGTTGCGAAGGCGTTGATTACAAGAAATAGTTGATCAAGGTTCTTAATGCTTTCTGCCATGATTCCACTATACACCTGTTGCATGTAATTAACTTCGTCTGTAGTAAAATTCTTGTCTTGTTTAAAAAGGCCCCAGGCAGCTTTGTATTCATCAACCAATTGCGCCTGCTTGCTAATAATCCCCTTTACCAATCGCCTTTGCCTCCCCTCAAATAAAAACCCTTTGCCAAGCTCCAACATAAAATTCTCGATCTTGCTTATAATCGCATTTTCTAGATCTGATTCGGTATAGCGTTCATCTTCCCTCAAGTCAGGAATTCAAGCACAGTTTGATGCTTTAGGGCATCCGTAGGTTTTTCGATGATTTGACCTTTTCGTGCAAGTTCCTTGACAGCTTTCTTATCTCTACTAAGAGCCAGTCGCTCATAAAGGGAAGAATCAAACTGCCTTTGGAGTTCTCTCACAGACCAGTTGCTTTTTTCAGCTTCAATTTCATAGAACATTCTCTCAGCCTCGTTTTCAATTTTAATTAACTGCACATAGTGTGACCAGCTTAACGGAAATTTTTGTGAAAACGCAGACAGTGTTTGCGAAATCGTATTCTGCTTGGAGGGAACATCCTTCTTAGTAAATGTCTTGGATTTCGCAGACGGTGTCTCCGAAATCCGTACAGAATAAGTCAGGTAAAATTTTCGGAAATATTCAAGATTTGCGATGAGAAAATCCTTTGCCATAATCCCTCGTCAGATCAGCGCTCAATTGCTTAAGGGTCTTGTCGGCATACTCGGCTCTTAATGCTCCGCTCTGTTCATCATCCACTATCATTTTCCCTATTTCAAAATAGGTCACGACAATAGTGGTATTTTACGTTTCGAACTATATGAGCCTTTGATTGCTCAATAAGGCATTTTATAGACAGGTAAAGATTGCTATTTTTTGATTTCATAAAATATTGATTTAATTGGATGCCACTTTCGGACTCGACGTTAATTTGTTTTTCAGTTTCTGCATATCCTCGCTCACCTTAGAATCCAATACTCTGGCATAGTGCTGTGTCGTTGAAATTTTCTTGTGCCCCAAGCATATTCCTTACTGATTCAATTGGTACACCATTGCTGAGCGTGACTGTTGTTCCAAAAGTGTGACGGGCAGTATGCGTAGTAAGTGTTTTAGTAATTCCGCAAATGGCAGCAATTTCCTTTAGGTATGCATTGTATTCCTGGTTACTTAATACCGGCAGTACTTTGTTTGTGTTGATACAAGCAGGATCATCCTCATACCGCTTTATTATTTCAAGTGATGTTGGTAGTAGCGGGATTCTTGACTTAACACTGGTTTTAAGACGATCCGTAAATATCCAAAGCTCATTGTCTATACCTACCGATATCTCGGTTCTTTTTAATTTCTCCACGTCCGCATAGGCAAGGCCTGTGAAGCAACAAAAGACATATACGTCCCTGACCTGCCTAAGCCTATCAATGGAAATTTCTTTTTCCGCAATTCGCTGGATTTCTTCCTTGGTAAGGAAAGTGGGATGCACTTCTTCTTTTTTCATTTCAAATCGGGCAAAGGGATCATGATCGAGCCATTGATTATCTACGCAATAAAGTATGATCATTTTTAGTATGCTCATATACTTGAGCGTGGCATTATGGCCGCATGTACGATTTGTTTTATACCACACCTCAATTTCAGAGGCAAATTCGAAGTTTATCTGCCGGATATGAATGTCATCAGCGTTGTATTTCCATTTGATGAATTCTCTAGTATGTCGTTTTGTGCGGTCGTATTTTGTCCAGGTAGAATTGGAATAGTCAATACCGATTAATTTTTTCACGTTGGCATTGTAGTCTTCGAAGATTTTGATCAGCATTTTACCTCTTTGGTCATTGCCCATCAACACATCTTTTATCGCGGATGCTGTAATTAGATGGCCGCCATCGACGAGTTTACGCTTCGCATCATAAACTTTGGATTGATAAGATTCCAGGTAGGCATTTAGAGACTTGACGCTTTCCTTTGTTCCCATTGCCCTTCCTGCCGATGAATTCCAACGATCAGGATCGCAATTTCTTTTAACTGATAATTCCTTTGAAATACCGTCAACTGTAATGCGCAAATAGATTGGGATTTCTCCCTTCTCGTAGTTCCTTCGCTTTTTCAAATAGAAAAGCAAACCGAAACTTTTGTCTAACATGTCAAGTTCTTCAGCGTCCCTACGTGCAGTGCCTCGATCTTCAACGCCATGTCGCGCCTCCCCGGGTGGGTTGTTCGGCCGTCTCGTGCGGTGGGTGGGTCAGGACTTGTCCTCGCCGCCGTCGGCGACGAGGACCGCGCCGTTGACGTAGCTGGCCCGGTCGGACGCGGCGAAGACGATCAGGTTGGCGAGCTCCTGCGCGGTGCCCCAGGCGTGGTCGGGCCGCGCGATGTTGCGACCCCACTCGGCCCGCGTCGCGCTGGCGGCCTCCTCGTCCAGCTCGTCCTTCGCCATCTCGCGCTCCCACTTGCCGAAGCGCTCGTCTGTGTAGACCAGGCCCGGGATCACACAGTTCACGCGGATGCCGTGCTCGCCCAGCTCGGACGCGAGCACCTTGCTCAGCCGCAGCTCCGCGGCCTTGGCCGGGCCGGTGCACGAGGAGAGGAACGGCGGCGGGGTGACCCGGATCCCGGTCTCGCCCGCGATGTTGATGACGACGCCGTACGCCTGCTCGATCATCATCGGCGCGAAGCGCTGGGTGAGCCGGAACTGCGCGAAGAAGTTGATCGCCATCCCGTGCACCAGCTCCTCGTCGGTCACCTCGAGGAAGGGCTTGTAGGTGCCGGTGCCGGCGTTGTTGACGAGCACGTCGATGCGGCCGTAGTTCTCGGTGACGTGGGCCACCAGCCGGTCGAGGTCCTCGACCTTCGTGACGTCGACCGACAGGGTGTCGACCGACGTGCCGGTCGAGCCCGAGATGTCGGCTGCGGCCTTGGCGAGCACCTCCTCGCGGCGGCTGCAGATCAGGACGCGGGCACCCTCCTCCGCGAACTGCCGACTGGTCTCCAGGCCGATGCCGGCACTGCCGCCGGTCACCACCACGACCTTGTCCTTCAGGTTCAGATCCACGTGCTTCTCCTCTTCTCTCGTCACGGGCGCCGGCGCACCGGCAGAATTCAGTAGGACTTGGGCAGGCCGAGGACGTGCTGGCCGATGTAGGCGAGCACCAGGTTGTTGTTCACCGGGGCGACCAGGGGCAGGCGGGCCTCGCGGAACTTCCGCTCGATCCCGAACTCCACGGCCAGTCCGTAGCCACCGAACGTGTCCATGGCCGCGTTGGCGGCGGCCCAGGTGGCGGTCGAGGCGAGCAGCTTGGCGGCGTTCGCCTCGAACCCCGGGTTGCCACCGGCGTCGAACAGTGCGGCCGCCTTCGACCGCATGAGGCTGGCCGCCTCGAGGTCGGCGTAAGCGCGGGCGAGCGGGAACGCCACTCCCTGGTTGGCGCCGATCGGCTTGCCGAAGACGACGCGCTCGTTGGCGTACTGCGCGGCGCGCTCGATGAACCAGTAGCCGTCGCCGAGGGACTCGGACGCCACCAGGATCCGCTCGACGTTGAGACCCGAGAGGATGTAGCGGAAGCCCTTGCCCTCCTCGCCGATGCGGTTCTCGACCGGCACCCGCAGGTTGTCGATGATCAGCTCGTTGGTCTCGTGGGAGGTCATCGTGCGGATCGGCTGGACCCGGATGGCGTCCCCGGCCGCCTTGATGTCGACGAGCAGGATGGAGAGGCCGTCGGTCTTCTTCTCGACGTCCTCGTACCTGGTGGTCCGGCACAGGAGGAGCAGGTAGTCGGAGTGCTGGAAGCGGGAGGTCCAGATCTTCGCGCCGTTGACGACGTACTCGTCGCCGTCGCGCTCGGCGAAGGTGCGGATCTTCGTCGTCTCGGAGCCCGCGTCGGCCTCGGTGACTCCGAACGCCTGCAGGCGGATCTCGTTGGTCGCGATCTTCGGGAGCAGCCGCTTCTTCTGCTCGTCGCTGCCGTGCCGCAGCACCGTGCCCATCGTGTACATCTGCGCGTGCGCCGGCACCCCGCTCCCGCCGGAGCGGTTGATGGTCTCGAGGACGACGGCCGCGTCCATCACGCTGCCACCGCCGCCGCCGTACTCCTCGGGGACCAGCACGGCGAGCCAGCCGGCAGCAGCCAGGGCGTCGACGAACGCGTCGGGGTAGGCCAGCTCCGCGTCGCACTTGCGCCAGTACTCCTCCGGGAAGCGGGAGCACAGGTCGTTGACCGCCTCCTGGATCGCGAGCTGGTCGTCGTTCAGCTGAAAGTCCATGGGGTGATCACTCCGTCACGTGGTTGGTGTTGCCGTGGAAGCCGCCGACGGCCTGGTGGAGCACCTCGGCAGCGGGTACGTCGTCGGCGGCGGCCAGCAGGACGTCGACCACGGCGACACCGGGGTCGCCGAGCAGCTCGCCGGCCACGCGGCGCTGCTCGGCGGCGTCGCGGTAGAACAGGGTGCGGGGCAGGTCCGACGCCCGGCAGGTGCGGTCGCCGTCGACGGTCACGACCGCGTCGGTGTAGTCGAGTGCGGCGTCCGGCACGACCTCGATGAGGTCCGCGAGCGCGGTGACCGCGGCGTCGTCGTTGCGCCGCGCGTAGTCGTCGAAGTCCAGCTTCCCGTGCACGAGCAGCTGGGCGGTGACGAACCGGACGCTCGAGAGGGCTGAGGTCAGGCTCGGGTACGGCGGCCGCGTCTGGGTGCCGGGGAAGTTCGCGAAGTGCTCGTTCATGTGCACGGTGACGCTCGTCGGGGTCCCGGCGTCGCCACGCGTGTGCAGCTCGCGGGCCGCCAGTGCCACCGCCATGTTGTCGCCGAGGGTCGGCAGTGCCTTGGTCCATACGTCGAGGACCATCTCCGCGCGCGGCGGCTGCTGCAGCTCCGCCGGCACCTCGTCGATGCCGGCGAACATCCGGAGGTAGCCGTGCCGGGCGTCGAGGGCTCCGGGCCCCGAGGTCATGCCGGCCCGCGCGGCCAGGGCGTAGAGCAGCCCGTCGCGCGCCGCACCGGGGTTGTGCAGCCGCCAGTCCTCGCCGCCCGAGCCGACGCTGTGCAGCGAGCCGCGGCCGACCAGCAGGGCACCGCTGACGGCGTCGAGCGTCTGCTCGGCGGTCAGGCCTGCGGCCCGGGAGGCCGCGGCGCACGCACCGGCGGGACCGAAGTTGGGGCTCGGCCGGCGGCCGCCCGTCATCATGCCGAGCGCGACGGGCCCCCCGCCGCCGAGCCAGACCGTGAGCGCGTAGCCGGCGACGAGGCCGTCGACGACCTCACCGAAGGAGCGGCCGACCTCGATGCCGGCCGCCACGGCGGCCGGGACCACGAAGCTGCCGGGGTGGCTCCACGAGCTCATCTCGGTGTCGTCCTGGAACCTGGCGCACACCGCCGCCGAGTTGGCCTGCACCGCGTCCGCCGCACCGAGCCGGTGGCCGCTGAACCAGGCCAGGTGGTCACCCTCGCCGACGCCGAGCTCGAACAGGTCGGAGGCACCGGGCACGGTGCCGGCGGCCAGGGCCAGCGTGACCGCGTCGGCCAGCAGGATCCGGGCGCGCTCGCGCACGGCCGGGTCGGCGTACTTCTCCTCGGCCACGAAGCTGGTGGCGGCGGCCAGGGCGGGGTGGGTGGTCACAGGTAGTCCTCCGAAAGGGCGAGCTCACGGATCTCCGCCACGTCGCCGCTGCGGCGCAGGGCTCCGG
This sequence comes from uncultured Actinomycetota bacterium, assembly GCA_963825755.1. Lineage (GTDB taxonomy): Bacteria > Actinomycetota > Actinomycetes > Propionibacteriales > Nocardioidaceae > Nocardioides. Next base: position 12,582 of record CAWGUS010000011.1, read on the forward strand.
AGCGCAGCACGTAGCCGCGGGTGGCGAGCTTCAGGGCGGGGCGCGCCATCTGCTCGGAGATGAGCACGGCCATGCCCTGCTCCTGCACGACGCGGATCGCCGCGCTCGTCGCGGCGATGGCCACCGGCGACAGGCCGAGGAACGGCTCGTCGAGGAGCAGCAGCTTGGGTCGCGCGGTGAGCGCCCGCGCGATGGCCACGAGCTGCTGCTGGCCGCCGCTCAGCGTCCCGGCGCGCGTGTTGCGGCGGTCGGAGAGCAGCGGGAACGTGTCGTAGAGCCAGGCGAGTGACGAGGCTCGGTCCTTCGCCGGCATCGTGTAGCCGCCGGCGAGGACGTTCTCCTCGATGGTCAGGTTCGCGAAGACGCGTCGCCCTTCGGGGGAGATGCGGATGCCGCGCTTGGCACGTCGTGCCGTCGACACGGACGTGATGTCGTCGCCCTCGAAGAGGATCTGACCGGCGCTCGTCGGCACCATGCCCATGACGGCGTTCATCACGCTCGACTTGCCGGCTCCGTTCGCGCCGACGACGACCACGGTCTCGCCGGACCGGACCTCGATGTCGAGGTCGCGCACCGCCTCGATGCCGCCGTACCGGACGCCGAGGCCACGGACCTCGAGCAGCGTCTGCTCAGCCATGCTGCACCTCCTTGGTGGAGTCCTCGTCGCGTGTGGGCGCGGCGTCGTCACTGCGGCGGGCCAGGTCGGACAGCTCGCTCAGGTCTTCCTCGTCGTCGTCGGTGACGCCGAGGTAGGCGGTGATCACGTCCGGGTCGGACAGGACGTCCTCGGGCGATCCGTGAGCGAGGGTCTTGCCGGTGTCCATGACCAGCAGCCGCGGGCAGATCCGCCGCACCAGGTCCATGTCGTGCTCGACGAGGAGTACGGCGCTGCCGCGCTCGACGGCCCAGTCGACCAGCTGGTCGATGCGGACCCGCTCGGACACTTCGAGGCCGGCGGCCGGCTCGTCGAGCAGGAGCACGGTGGGCTGGGTCGCCAGCGGCAGCAGCAGCCCGAGCAGCTTCTGCATGCCGTACGGCAGGTCACCGGCCCGGTCGTCGAGCCGCTTGTGCAGGCCCGTCGAGAGGAGCAGCTCGTCGAGCTCGGCGTCGGTGATCCAGCGCTTGCTGAACGCCTTGGCCCGCGCGAGGTTCTCGCGGACCGTGGCGGACGAGAAGACCGACGTCTGCTGGTAGCTGCGGGCGATCCCGCGGCGGCTCATCCGCTGGGGCGAGGACCCGGTGACCGTCTTGCCGGACAGGGTGACGGTGCCGTCGGACGGCGTCATGGCGCCCGACACGAGGTTGATCAGCGTGGTCTTGCCGGCACCGTTGGGGCCGATGACCCCGAGCACGTCGCCGGCGCGCAGCTCGAGCGACACCTGGTCGACGGCGGCGACGCCACCGAAGCGCTTGGACAGGGACTCGACCTTGAGCACGACCTCACCCGTCTCGACCACCTCGCGGCGCCGGGTCTGCGGTGTCTCCGCCCGGTCGGCGTGCTCGGCCTGCCGGGCCGCCGGCTCGTCGGACGCCTGGTCGTTCCTGGTACGACGACCGCCGAGGCCCATGACGAGCCTGGCCCCGTCGGCGACCAGGCCGGTCAGCCCGCGCTTGGCGAAGAGGGTCACGGCGATCAGGGCCGCACCGAGGAGCATCTGGGAGTACTGCGCCTGGGACGCGAACGTGTGCACCAGCCAGGACAGCAGCAGGGCGCCGACGACCGGACCCAGGAAGGACGCGCCGCCGATGACGGCGCCGGCCACGTGGTTGACGGCGCTCAGCGGCAGGAACGAGTCGGGGTGCGCGTTGCCGAGCTGGTTGATCAGGATCAGCCCGGCCAGTCCGGCCACGCCTGCGGCACAGACGAAGGCCAGGGTCTTGAAGAGCCACGGCTGCAGGCCGAGGCTCGCGGCCAGCGGCTCGTTCTCGTCGATGGCGGCGAACTGGCGACGCCACACCACGGAGACGACCGCAGCCACGACGATGCCCACCAGCGCGACCATCACCGAGAACCGGACCAGGTCGCCGGCGGCGGCGAAGGTCGTCGCGCCCAGGGTGGCGGGCGGGATGCCCGAGATGCCGCTGCTGCCGCCGAGCGGACCCTCCGCGATGATGATGATGAGCACCGCCACCTGCGCGAGCACGAACGTCACCAGCGCGAAGTAGGTGCCGCGCAGCCGCAGCAGGACGAGCCCGAGCGGCAGGGCGAACGCGGCCGGGACCACGAAGCACAGCACGATCAGCAGGCCGATGTTGGTGGTGCCCTTCGCGGCGACCAGGGCCAGCACGTAGCCGCCCACCGCCATGAACGGCGGCGACGCGAACGACAGCAGGTTGACCCGCAGCAGCAGCCACACGTGCATGGAGGCCAGCAGGGCCACCAGCACCGTCGGCACGAACGACAGCAGGAACGGGTCGGCCGTCATCTTGGGACTGACGTAGGCGAGGGCCACGAGCGCGACCGCCACGAGGGGGCTGACCAGCACGCCCCAGGAGCGTCGCTTCCAGGCACCGCCCTTCGCCTCCGGTCCGGGGGCTGAGGCCTCGTCGGGGGTCAGTGGCGCTTCCGTGGTGTCAGGCATTGATCGTCCTGTGTCCGAGGAGTCCCGACGGGCGCACGACCAGCACGACGAGGATTCCGCTGAAGAGGAGGAGCGGCGCCCAGGAGCCGCCGACGTACACGCCGACGAAGGACTCGAAGAGGCCCACCAGCACCGAGGCGATCACCGCACCGGGGAGGCTCCCGAGACCGCCGAGGATCACCGCGAGGAACGAGATGGTGAGCACCTGCTCGCCGACGAACGGAGCCAGGGAGAACTGGGGCGTCACGAGGGCGCCGGTGAGCCCTGCCAGGCCGGTGGCGATGGCGAACGCGACCGGGAACAGGACCTTGGGCCGCATGCCCATGGCGACCGCCATCTCGCGGTCGTCGGTCAGCGCCCGCAGCGCGTTGCCCATCTGGGTCTTGTAGAGCAGGAGGTAGACCACGGCGATCGCCAGGGCAGCGACCACGATGACCATGATCCGCGCGTAGGGGAGGTAGACGCCGCCGAGCCGGAAGGTGCCGCTCACGGCACCGTCGAACTGCACCGCCTGGGCGCCGAAGATCGCCAGCATCGCCGCGCCACCGATGAGTGAGGCTCCGAGGGTCAGCACGATGGTCGCGAGGTGGTCGTCGATCCGCCGCTCGATGATGAACAGCTCGAACAGGTAGCCGATGGCGGCGGTGCCGAGCACGGCCACGACGACGCCCAGGACGTAGGGCAGGCCGAGCTCGCTGGTGACGAAGTAGGCGAGGTAGCCGCCGACGACGTAGAACGCTCCGTGCGCGAAGTTGATGACCCGGAGAATGCCGAACGCCAGCGAGAAGCCGAGCGCCATCAAGGCGTACTGCGCGCCGAGCGTGAGACCACCGATGGTGGTCTGGATGAACTCACCCATTCTGTCCTCCTCCTCGAAGTGGATGGCGGACCCGGGCGTCGCTGACGCCCGGGTCCCACCGGGTCAGCTGTCGGCTTCGAGCTGGGTGAACACGGGCGGCTTGGCGTCCTTGATGACCCCCATGTTGAAGGGCCACGACATCTCCTGGTTCATGCCGAACTCCTCCTCGCCGGTCCAGACGCCCTGGCCCAGCAGCGGGTCGGAGAGGTCGTTCTTGGCGAGCTCCTCGGCGACCGCGGCGGTGTCGTCGATGGTCCCCGCGGCGGTGATCGCCTCGAGCAGCGAACGGCCTCCGGGGATCCAGCCGAGCGAGATGCCGGTGGCGTCCATGCCGGTCTTGTCCTTGAAGTCGGGAAGGATCTCCTTGACCTCGGGGGACTCGAAGTCCACCGGTGCGTAGTAGAAGAAGTCCCGCATGTTGTCCAGGCCGGCCACCTTGGTGATCTCGGCGGTGCTGTCGCCGCCGAGACGGGCGAACGTGCCGTCGTACCCGGCCTGCCGGAGCTGCTTGATCATGATGCCGACGTCGCCGGCCGGGCTCGACGCGAAGTCGATCAGGTCCGGCTGGTCACGCAGCAGCCGCGAGACCACGGGCGCGAAGTCCTGGGTGCCTCGCTGGTAGCTGTCGCGGGCCACGTCGATGCCCAGCTCCTGGAACTGCTCCTCGTTGACGATCGCGATGTCGTCACCGCTCTGGTCGTTGGGAGCGATGATCTTGACGTTGGAGAAGTCGAACTGCTCGCGGGCCGCCTCGATGATCGGCCCGGCCCAGACGAAGGGGCCGGGGCCCATGTGGAAGACGAGCGGGTACTCCTTCGACAGCGCGTCGCGGCCGAACCCGTTGGCGTCGAGCAGCATGTCGTAGCGCGCGGCCACCGGCTTCATGCCGGTCAGCTCGGTCGCGCCGAGGGGGCCGATCACGAACTTGATGCCCTTGGAGGCGAACTCCGTGGCTCCCGAGGCGGCGCCGGCACTCGTGTAGCCGGTGTCGTAGCTGGACACCTCGACCTTGCACGTGTCGTCGCCCACCTCGACCCCGCCGGCCTCGTTGGCCTCGGCCGCGACGAACTTGGCGGTCGCCTCCATGGAGAGGCCGAAGTCGGCGGCCGGGCCGGTCAGCGGACCGAGGGTGCCGATCTTCAGCACGCACTCACCGTCACTGTTGGTGCTGCTCTGAGTGGCGTCCGCGCCACACCCGGCGAGCACTCCGGCGGTCGCGAGGACCGCCAGTGCCAACAGCGATTGCACTCTGGTTGTTGTCTTCATGCCGTCCTCCTGGGGACTTGACGAATGTGCCTGGACTTCTCGTGGAGCTCGCCCTGCCCCGAGAGGGCGATGTCGCTGCGACCGACCGCTTCAGCGGCCCGTCCATCGAGGTTCGCGCTTCTCGACGAAGGCGCGGATCCCTTCTTCCCGGTCCTCGCTGAGGTACGGGTTCGGCCCGACGTTCAGCCGGAGTGCCTGGTGCACCGAGAGCTCCCAGCCCTTGGTGGTCATCTCCTTGTAGCGCCGCAGGGTCAGCGGCGCGTTCGCGGCGATCGATCGCACGTAGGTCTCGGCCTCGTCGCGGAGGGTCGCGCTCGGGACCACCTTGTTGAAGAGGCCCCACCGGAGCGCGTCCTCGGCGCTCAACGGGTCGCCGGTGTAGAGCATCTCCAGGGCGATCGCGCGGGGCACCAGGCGCGGCAGCAGCACCGTCGCGTAGTTGGCGCCCATCCCCCGCTTGGCCTCGGGCATGCCCAGCACGGCATGGTCGGCCGCGATGCGCAGGTCGCAGGCCAGCGCGAGCTCGCAGCCGCCCGCCAGCACCGGCCCGTTGATCGCCGCGACCACGGGCTTGTAGGTCTCGAGCACGACCTCGAAGAGGTTGCGCTCCGGCCCGGTCATCGGCATCGGGAAGCGCGCACCCTGGCGGGCGAGCTCGTCGAACTCCTTGAGGTCGCCGCCCGCACAGAACGCCTTGTCGCCGGCGCCGGTCAGCATGATGACCCGGACATCCGGGTCCTCGCCGGCCTCGCAGAAGCGGCGTACGAGCTCGGTCGTCGCAGCGAGGTTCAGGGCGTTGCGTCGCTCGGGACGGTTGATCGTCACGTACGCGACGTGCTCCCGGACCTCGTAGAGGACTTCCGGCTCCATGGGCATCCTTTGCTGGCTCTCCGTCCCACGCCAGGCGGTGAATCGCCCCGGCTGTGGTGGTGGTCACTCGAACTGTGACGGCCACCACTGTCGTGAGATCGGCTGCCGGATTCCCAGCAAGGTTCCGTATGACGGAACAATTGCTGTGCATTCCCGGCACCCGGAGTTCAATGGAGCAACCGGGCCGAATCTGGAGGAAGGGAGGGTCCACCATGCGGAACGACTCGTCGTTCATGCGTGGGCTGTCGGTCCTCGACGCATTCCGGTCCGAGGACACCGAGCTGTCCCTGACCCAGATCGCGCAGCGCGCCGGCCTGCCGAAGTCCACCGCGCACCGGCTCGTGACGGACCTGGTGGAGTGGGGCGGGCTCGAGCGCACGGAGTCCGGCCTGCGGCTCGGCATGCGCCTCTTCGAGCTCGGCCGCTTCGTCCCCGTCCAACGCGAGCTCGCGGAGGTGGCGAGGCCGTTCCTCGAGGATCTCTACAACATCTCGAAGAAGACCGTGAACCTCGCTGTGCTCGACAAGAACGAGATCGTCTACGTCGAGAAGCTCGAGGCCCCGGACTCCCCCACCGTGTCCCGTTCGGGGAGCCGCTTCCCGTTGCACTGCACGGCGCTGGGGAAGGCGATGCTGGCGTTCTCACCACCCGCCCTGAGCGACCAGGTCATCCGGAGCGGCCTCACGCCCGTGAGCGAGCGCAGCATCACGAGCCAGGCCGTGTTCAGGCGTGAGCTCGCGCAGGTGCGCAACACCCGCCTGGCCTTCGACCGCGAGGAGCTCGCGCTGGGCCTCTTCTGCATCGGCACGCCGATCTTCGACGGACGGGGCGACCTCCTCGGCGCGATCTCCGTGTCGAGCCTCGAGTCGATCATCGGCGCCCGCAACCTCGGCCCGGCCCTGCTCACCATCGCGCGGGCGCTGTCCCGCGAGTTCAGCACCAGCCACCAGGCGAAGTACGCCTGAGCAGGCACCCCGCAACCGAAAGGTGATCCGTGTCCGACATCGTCACGGGAGTTCTCCCTGTCGCGCCCACCGTCTTCCACGACAGTGAGGAGGTGGACCTGGCCGGTCAGCGCCGGGTCGTCGACTTCCTCGTGGACGCGGGCAGCGACGGGGTGTGCGTCCTTGCCAACTACTCCGAGCAGTTCTCGCTCACCGACGACGAGCGCCGCGAGATCGTGGCGGCGACGATCGACCAGGCGTCGGACCGGATCCCCGTGACCGTCACGACCAGCCACTACAGCGCGCGTGTTGCGGCCCTGCGCAGCAGGGAGGCCCAGGACATGGGCGCCGCGATGGTCATGCTCATGCCGCCGTTCTTCGGCGCGACGATGAGCGTCGGCGCCGACGCGGTGCGGGCGTTCTTCCTCGAGGTCTCGGCCGCCGTCGACATCCCGATCATGGTGCAGGACGCCCCCATGAGCTCGACCCCGCTGGGCGTCGAGCAGCTCGCCGACCTGGCCCGCGAGATCCCGCACCTGCGCTACGCCAAGGTCGAGACCCCGCGCGCGGCCGACAAGATCCGCGCGCTGCAGGAGGCCGCGGGCAGCGCTCTCCCCGGCCTGTACGACGGCGAGGAGGGCGTGACGTTGATCCCCGATCTGGACGCCGGTGCCCGAGGCACGATGACGAGCTGCCTGGTGCCCGAGGTGATGGGTGCGATCGTGCGCGACCACCTGGCCGGCAACCGTGACGCGGCCGTGGCCCGGTGGGAGGACGTGCTCCCCCTGGTGCACTTCGAGAACCGCCAGTGCGGACTCCTCGCGGCGAAGGTCATGCTCGAGGAGGGCGGTGTCATCGGCAGCGCGAGGGTCCGGTCGCCGTACGCACCGCTGCACGACGAGACCCGCAAGGCCCTCGTCGAGCTGGCCCGGCGTCGCGACGCCCTCGTCCTCCGCTGGGCTGCCTGACATGGGCGCACTCGAGATCGGCATCTACCTCAACTCGCAGAACCCCGACACCGACGACGCCGCCGAGCGACTGCAGGAGCTCGTCGAGCAGGTGCGGCTCGCCGAGTCACTGGGCTTCGACTCCGTCTGGGCCGGTGAGCACCACCTCACGCCCGGCTACCACTTCTTCTCGCAGCTCGCGCTGCTGTCGCACCTGGCCGCCTTCAGCGGCTCGATGCACCTCGGCACGAACCTGCTCCTGCTCCCCATGCACCGGCCGGTCGACGTCGCCGAGCAGGTGGCCCTGATCGACCTGGCCTGCCGCGGCCGGTTCATCCTGGCGGTGGGGCAGGGCTACCGCCGCGAGGAGTTCGAGGCGCTCGGGGCGCCGTACGAGGACCGGCTCGCCCGCATGGTTGAGGGGATATCGGTCATCCGACGGCTCTGGACCGAGACCGAGGTCGACCACGACGGCTCGTGGTTCAAGCTGGCGAAGGCCACCCTGCGGCCCGGCCCGTTCCAGGAAGGCGGCCCGCCGGTCTGGGTCGGCGCCACCGCCGACCGCGCCATCCGCCGCGCCGCCGACATCGGCGACGGCTTCATGGCCACGCCGAACGCCGACAACGCCGAGGTGGCCCGCCAGGTCGAGCTGTACCGCGCGACCCGCACCGAGCTGGGAGCGACCGGCGAGCCCCACGTCGGCCGGATGCTCGAGGTCTACTGCCACACCGACGCCACCGAGGCGCGGCGCCGGGCCGCTCCGCACCTGCTGACCAAGTACGCCGCCTACGCCTCCTGGGGCCTCACCGGCAGTGCCGGTGAGGCCGCCCGGTCGGCCGGCTCCGTGGACGGTGAGGACGACTTCGCCGAGCTGGCTCAGGACCGGTTCGTCATCGGCGACCCCGACGAGGTGGTCGCCGGCCTCCTGCAGCAGCACCGGGAGGTCGGCGTCACGCACCTCGCGATGCGGCTGGCCTGGCCCGGCTCCGACGCGACCGACGCCCTGGAGTGCATCGAGCTCCTCGGCCGCGAGGTCCTGCCCCGGGTCCGGGCCGCTCTGTGAGGCGCGTGACGTACGACGGCGCCGGGGGCAACGAGGTCGTCAGCCTGGTGTCGTCGGACGATCCCCGCATCGGCGACGAGGAGGTGCTCGTCGCGGCGCGCTACGCGGGGGTCAACCCGCTGGACGTGCTGCAGCGCGACGGCAAGTACCCCGTCCCGCACGGTGCCTCGCAGCACCTGCCCGGCGTCGAGGTGGCCGGCACCGTCGTCGCCGTCGGCAGCAAGGTCGGTCGATGGGACCTCGGCGACCGGGTGATGGGCCTGGTGAACGAGGGCGGCCTCGCCGACCGGGTCGCAGCTCACCAGCACCACCTGCTCGCCGTACCCGACCAGGTCACCGACCTCGTCGCGGCGGCCCTGCCGGAGGCGGTGCTGACCGCCTTCGACGCGCTGGTGCGCGGTCGCACCCGCATGCACGACCGGGTCGCCATCCGCGGGGCCAACGGCGGCGTCGGCATCGCGACGTACCAGCTCGCCACGGTCATGGGCGCCCGGCCTCTCGGGATTGCTCGCTCGGCTGCGATGGCCGACGCGCTCTCGGCCATCGGTGTCGAGGCCGTCGCCCAGGAGTCCGCTGCGGAGGCCTTCTCCGCACCCGACGGCTGCGCCGTCATGATCGAGCTCGTCGGCGGTGCGTTCGTCGCCGAGGACCTGGAGCTCATCGCGCCGCGCGGGCGCATCGTCGTCGTGAGCGTCGCCGCGGGCGACTCGGCCCCGATCTCCACCCAGCTGCTGCTGGGCAAGCGCGCCGACGTCATGGGCACCGTGCTCCGCCCCAGGTCCACCGCGGAGAAGGCCATGCTCGTCGAGGAGGTCCGACGGCACGTGCTCCCCTTCGTCGCCGACGCTCGGGTGGCCGTGCCTGTCGAGAAGGTCTTCGCGGCCGACGACGTCGCCGCGGCGTTCGACCACCTGGAGACGCCCGGCAAGATCGGGAAGGTGATCCTCGACTTCGGGGACTGAGTCGCTATCCCTCCACTCCGTAGACCCCCACCACGTACTGCTCGTACTCCGTGCCGTGCGCGTCCTCGGCGGTGACGACCAGCGAGGCGACCTTGCCGGCGGCGCCGGTGTTGTCGACGAGTGCGACCCAGGCGCCGTCCCGCTGGACGACCGGGATCTCGGTCCAGGTGTGGTCCTCCAGGGGTACGTCGCCGAAGGGGTCGATGTCGTCGAAGCTGACCTTCGCGGTGAACGAGCCGATGGCACCGGGGTCGTAGCCGTCCTGCCCGTGGAACGCGACCGACACCGGGAACTCCGGTCCCGCCGGGGCCAGGTTGTGCTCGTCGACCGGGGCGTCGTACCTCGGCAGGGCGATGGGCAGCGCGGCGGTGGTGTCGCCCTCGGGCCTGGCGGTCCGGAACGTGAAGCGGGTCCGCGCGCCGCGACCGAGCTCCCAGAACGTGCTCCGCGAGAGGCGCTGCATGCCCACCTCGACGGTCAGCTCGTGCTCGCCCTCGCCGATGTCGGCCTGACCCGACGGCCACCCGTTGTGCCCGACGAAGACGCCGTCCTTCCAGAGCGACAGCCCGCCGATGTCGCCGAAGCCTCCTGCGGCAAAGCGTCCGGGCGTCGTGTCCTGCCACGTCGGGAACGCGAAGCCCACCAGTGAGCCCTGCCGCTCAGCGATGCGCGCCGGGGATCCGTCCCGGTTGACCGCCATCGCCGTCAGGCTGGGCATCTTGAGCCACTCGGACTCGCGGTGCTGCCCGGCGCGGTAGGTGCGCACGGGGTCGAACCAGGTCTCGGGCCGGGTCCGGAAGCCGCCGCTCGAGGAGTGCTGCTGCCAGGGGATGCTCGGCGTGAAGTACGCCGTCCGCGTGCCCGGCGCCGCGACCCGGTCGCTCGAGGAGGAGTAGAAGGGGCCGGTCCCGTTGTCGGTGACCACGCGGCTCCACTCCTCGGCCTCCCACGGCGTCCGCTGGCTGTGCCAGTGTTCCGTGGCCGAGCCGAGCCGACGGTCGGAGACCCGGTGCGACTGGTCCGAGGACACCCGCTCGTCGTCGACGAAGGCGAGGTTGTAGACGTAGGGGCTGTCCTGCGTCGCGACGTCCGGCTGGTAGGCGCGCAGGTAGGTGCCGAACCGGAAGTCGCCGCGCTGCCGTCGGTCGGTGCCGGCCGCGTAGAAGGTCGGGTCCCTCTGGGCGAACAGGGAGGTGCCGACGATCCAGCCGTCGAACGTGCGCTGCACGCCGAAGCTGCCGGAGCCGATCTCCATCGGCCGGTCGCCGCGCACGGTCACCTTCTCGGCCCGGCGCGCGTCCAGCACCCGAGTCGTGTCGCGGCTGAAGCGGGCATCGGGGTCGCCGAGGTAGGTGTATGAGTACGAGCCGTCGGCCGCCTGGGTGCGGATGAACGTCGTGAGGTGGTAGCTCCCCGCGCGGACGCGCAGCTCGATGTCCTCGCCGGTCAGCTGGTGGAGTGCGCGGGTGGGCTGGTGCATGTCGGTGATGTCGAGGGTGCCGGACGTCGCGGGCGCGCCGGTGCGGTCGAGCACCCGGAGCGTGACCGTCACGGTCTCGGGCTCCAGCCACAGGCCCACGGCCGTGGTCACGCGGACCTGGCCGTCGTCGTCGCGACCGGTCGCCACGATGCGGGCCGAGATCTCGCCGTACGCCGAGTCGCGCAGGCGATCGGTGTTGCCACGAGCCTCTACGTCGATCGTGCGGGAGCCGCGGGGCGGGACCGTCACGCTCTGGTCCTTCAACCTGATCAGGTCGCTGGGCACCCCTCGCCCGTCGGCGCCGGCCAGGTCGCGCAGCCGGAGCTGCAGCCGCACCGGGGCGTCGGAGTCGTTGGTGTAGCGAACCTGCTCGACCGCTCTCTCGTCACGTCCGTGCGGCCAGTCGAAGTCCGCGAGCTCCACGCCCACGTCGCTGGTGACGGTGGCGTCGAGGGCGTCGGGGACCCAGAGCTCGCCGGCCCCCTGGTCATTGACGGTGCCGCTGCTCGAAGCCTTGACCGAGCCGACGAGGGCGGCCTTCACCTGCTGGGCGGTCCAGTCGGGGTGGGCCTCGCGCAGGATCGCCGCCGCACCTGCGACGTGGGGCGAGGCCATCGAGGTGCCCGACATCACCGTGTAGTCGATGCCGCCCGGGCTGCCGGCCTGGGCGCCGACGATCTGCACGCCGGGCGCCGCGATGTCGGGCTTGATGTCGTGGTTGCCGAGCACCGAGCCACGGCTGGAGAACGGCGCGGTCCCGCCCTCCGGGTCGACGGCGCCGACGGTCAGCGCCCCTTCGACGCAGCCGGGCGACGAGACGGTCTGCTTCGCGCCGCTGTTGCCGGCCGCGATCACGAAGAGGGTGCCGGTCTGCTCGGTGAGCGCGGCCGTGGCCTGGGCCATCGGGTCCGTGCAGTCGGTCGGCGCACCCGACCCGAGGCTCATGTTCACGGCGTCGGCACCCTGGGCGACCGCCCACTCCATCCCCGCGATGATCCACGAGGTCTGCCCGCCGCTCCAGCCGAGCACCTTGCCGACGATGAGGTCGGCGCCCGGAGCCATGCCCACCTTGGACGGGTCGGCCGCGCCCGTGCCGGCCACGGTCGAGGCGACGTGCGTGCCGTGCCCGTCCTGGTCCTCCACGCCCTGGCCGGTGAAGTCCTGCGCGAGCCGCACCCGGCCGGCGAGGTCGGGGTGCTCGGGGTCGTAGCCGGTGTCGAGCACCGCGACCGTCGTGCCGGTCCCGTCGTAGCCGAGGTCCCAGGCCTCCGGCGCCCCGGTCTGGCCGACTCCGGTGGCGGGGTCGAGCTCGCCGGTGGGCCGGACCTTCGCGTCCAGCCACACCTTCTCCACGGACGTCGCGGCGCGGCCGCGGCTGCCGACGAGGTCGGCGTACGCCGCCCGCAGCTGGTCCTTCGCGACCCTGACCGCGGTCGAGTCGGCCGAGTCCAGCTCGGCGGCGACCTGGATCGCGGCGCTCCGCGTGCGCGGCAGGCTGCCCTCCACGATCAGCGGCAGCTCCGCGGCCTGCTCGTCGTCGTACCCCTGCTCGACCAGGCTCGTCACGTTGAACAGCTCGACGTCCAGGCGGTCGGCGGCGAGCGCCGGCTGGGCGCCGGCCGGGATGACGTAGAGGTCGTCGCCGACCCGGTGCGCGTAGTGGTCGCCCTCGCCCTGGAAGAGGGCGGACGGCGTGCCGTCGCCGGCCCGCGTCACCAGCACGACGTCGCCGGTGACGAGGGTGACGGAGACCGCCGCCTGCCCTGCCTCGGGTGTCTCAGCGCCGACGATGCCGGCGTGGTGGCCGGTCAGGTCACCGGCCGGGGCGGCCCCGGTGCTCACCACGGTGAGGGAGGCGACCAGGGCGGCGAGGACGGGGACGGCGAGGAGACGCACGGCGGTGCGGCGCCGAGGCAGGGACGAGGGCATCGGTAGCTCCGAGAAGGCTGGGTGGGGACGGGGTGAACAGCACCCTGACCCCCCGCCGTCACCCCGCGCCAGCGCTGCGGAGGCGAGATCTAGCCAGTGGCGCACATGCGCCAGCAACCCGTCAGTCGAGCCAGCCTCGCCGGGAGGCCTCGCGCCCGAGCTGGAACCTGCTGGCCACGCCGGCCCGTTCCATCAGCGCCGAGATGCGCCGCTGCACGGTGCGCATCGACAGGCCGAGCTGGCCGCCGATCGCCCGGTCGGTCAGCCCGGCGGCGAGCAGGGTCAGCAACCGGGCATCCGCGTCGGCGACGTCACTGGTCTCACCGCGGCCCGGCACCACGTCGTACGCCGCCGCCCAGACGAGGTCGAAGAGGTGCACCAGCGCGTCGAGCAGGCCCGACGGGTGCACGAGGAGCGCTCCCCCGCCGGAGTCCTGCGCGGTCGTGGCCAGCGGCAGCAGGGCCAGTGACCGGTCGGCGATCACGAGCCGCAGCGGGAGCGACTCGACGATGCGCACCTGCTCCCCCGCACTGATCGACTCGGTGACCGCGTCGAGGAAGCCCGGCCGGTCGAACGCCGCACGCTCCAGCACGACGCGGTAGCTGACGCCCCGGGCGACGGCCTGCTCCTCGTCGGGGTTGTCGTCGGCGGGTACGACGGCCACCGAGGAGCGCACCAGCGCGAGCACCTCGTGGCGCGCGCCCCGCTGCAGCTGGGCGAACCGCTGGGCCACCGCCTGCGTGCCGTGCACGACGTCGATCACGTTGCTCTCGGCGCGGACCGCCATCGTCTGGCGGTACTGCGAGGCCAGCCGCTCCAGCTCGAGCTCGGCGCGCCGGATGTCGTCCTGCCGCCGGACGATCACCGAGCCGAGTGCCAGCGTCGGCGGTGACGCGACGAAGTCGCCGACTGCGGTCGTCGACCGCGCGACCAGCCCCTTCTCCTCCAGCGCGACCAGCGCGGCCCGCACCGCCGGCTCAGGAAGGTCGGTGGCCGCGGCCAGCGCCTCGACCGACGCAGACGGGACCCCGATCAGGGTTCCGTACGCCAGCTCCTGCACCTCGTCGAGTCCGAGGATGTCGAGCATCGCGAGACCTCACGTCCTTGACAGCGGGGACGATCAGCCTAGCGAGACGCGGCCCTCCCGGCAGGTGCCGGACCCGTCAGCGGATGCGCAGCCGGTGCACACCTCCCTGCGCGGTGCCGGCGTAGAGCCACCGACCGTCCCGGCTGGTCGTCAGGGACAGCACCGACCGGTTCTGCAGACCGCCGGACAGGTTCTCCCAGGTCCGTCCGCCGTCCCTGCTGCGGAGCACACCGCGGCCGCCCTTGACCAGCCCGTTGGCCGTGTACGACGAGGTCGCGGCGTACATCGTGCTGGCCTGTCGGGGCTTCGCGACCAGGTCGCTGGTCCACAGCGGCCCGCCCGCGTCTGCCTCCCGGAAGGTCGTGCCACCGTCCCGGCTGACGAGGATGCGCTGCCCGCCCGCGACCACGCGGTCGCCGTGCACGGAGATCGCCGTCACCCGCCCGGAGGCGACCTTCGTCACCGACTCGCCGAAGTCGTCGGACCGGTAGAGCCCCGACGCGCTGCCGAGCCACAGCCGGTCGGGATCCGTGGGGTCCGGCTCCACAGCCGTGAAGACCTCGTCGTGGAACAGCTTCTTCCACGTCTCCCCGGCGTCCCGGGTCACGAGGAGGCCGAAGCCGTCCCAGCTGCCGAACGGGATCACGACGCGGTCGGGATCGGCCGGGGAGATCACCAGGTCGTAGGGGTCCTCCGAGTCCCGGCCGCGCACGTCCCAGGTCGCGCCACCGTCGGGGCTGCGGTAGACCCAGAAGCTGCTGACGGCGTCCTGGCGGATCTTCCACACCTCCGACGGATCGTCCGGTGCCGTCTCGACGTGCCGGACCGTCGTGCCCTGATAGCCCTCGTAGCCGGAGAGGCCCCACTCGACCACCGATGCGGGCAGCCGGTCCTCGGTCGGCAGGTCGGTCGCGTAGACGTCGGCGTCGGTGCCGGCCACCAGGCCACCGCCGCCACGCGACGTCACCGCGAGGTCGTAGGCCGTCACTCCCTGCACGCCGATGCGGACCGGGTCGCTGCCCGTGGCACCGGTGCGGAACAGGCCCGCGCGCTCCGAGGCGAAGACCAGCGAGTCGTCGGACCACGGGCTGAAGTCGACCTCCACCGGGCCCCGCAGGGGACGCGGGACCTCCGTCCAGGTCCGGCCGTGGTCACGGCTGATGTGATTGGCCTGCTGGTAGGTGCCGACCATGATCACCCCCTCGCGCATCAGGATCTTCCACGGGCCGTAGCGCGGGAACTCGTGGAGCGTGGCCCAGGTGCCGCCGCCGTCGAAGCTCCCCACGAAGCGGTTGTCCTGGTGCAGCACCCCGATCAGCTCGTCGTCGGCGACCACGCCCCGGAGCATGACCTCGCCGGCGTCGTACACCTGCTCGGTGGCGTCGGGCACGCCGTCGAGTGCGCCGCGCACGGCCCAGACCCCGTGCGCCGTACCCAGGACCAGGTCGTCGCCGCTCATCGCCGCGTCGAGCACCTCCTCGCCGGGTACCGGCGATGCGTGGCTGCTCCACGTGCGCCCCCCGTCGGTGCTGAGGACGACGGCGTCCGCGACCACCGCGGCCAGCAGCCGCGTGTCCGGGTCGCCGAAGAAGGCGAAGATGTGGCTGTCGGGGAAGTCCAGCACCGACCACGACCGGCCGCCGTCGTCGCTCTCGAGCACCTTGCCCTGGTACGTCGGGTCCAGCAGCTCCTGGAAGAAGCTGCCCACCGTGCCGTTGACCGCGTACCAGAGGTGGTCGGCGTCGTCCGCGTCGACGACGACCGTGCCGCTGCCGCCGGCGACCGGGAGCCGGTCGGCCTGGCGCCACCGCCGGCCACCGTCACCCGTCAGCCACGGCGCGAGCTTGGTGTACTGCACGACGGCGGCCGTGTCGGGATCGGCCGGCGTGCGCGACAGCTGGCCGGCCTCGCCGTTCGGCCCGACCGGCGCCCAGCGGTCGCCACCGGGCCGGTTGTCGCGGGCCAGCACCTCGAACGACCCGGAGCCGACCAGCTTCCTGTTTCCCAGCGTCGTCCACGCGGCTGCGGAGACGCGGTGGAACCCGGTCTCGCCGGAGGTGATGCGGGCGCGGTACCAGGTGCCGTGGTCGAGCGTGCTGGGGACCGTGGTGACGCGTCCCCGGGGTGACGTCACGGTGACGACGGGAGGGCCGGCCAGCGCGGTCGGGCTGTAGACGAACGCCTCGGTGCCTCCGGCAGTCGGGTCCGGGGACGCCTGGACGACGAGGTGCCGCACCGAGAGGAGGTACGGCACCCGCACGTCCGGCCCACCGGTCACGTCCGCCACGACCCAGCCACCCAACTCGCCGTCGGCGGGCGGTGCGGCACCAGAGACGCGCACGTGCACCTGGACCGTGCCGTTCGCCGGGATCGTTGCCGAGGCAGGCGTGACCGTCACCCCGTGCGTGCTGCCGTCGGCCGGACGTCCGGAGAGCGCCACCTGCACCGGGGCAGCGGTCCTGTTGCGCAACATGACCGAGCCGGCACCGCCCACCTCCTGGCGAGCCAGGTCTGCGAGACCGAGGGAGACGGACGAAGGCGACGCCGTGACGACGGAGGCTGCCGCTGCGTCCACGTCCAGCCTCCCGGCGCCCTGCGCACTCGGCCCAACGTCCTCCAGGCCCTTCGCCGAGCCGATCAGGGCTGCCGCGACCGCATCGGCCCCGTCGTCGGGTCGCAGCTGACGCAGCAGGGCTGCGGCGCCGGCGACGTGCGGCGACGCCATGCTGGTGCCCGAGAGCCGGAACTCGCCCGGCGCCCACTGCCGGGACGGCCAGGTGGACCTGATCTCCACCCCGGGGGCCACGAGGTCGGGCTCCATGGTGAACCGCGGGCCCGGACCCTGGGAGCTGAAGGACGCCACCCGGTCCGTGATGTCGTCGCCGGCGACGCTGATGCGCACCGGTCCGGTCTCGAGGAACCCGGCGAGCTCGTTCCACTGCAGGGCGTCCACACCGAGCACGACGATGCTGTCCATCCGGAAGCTGTCACCGGAACCGGCCGTGCGCAGCGGCACGTCGGCGAGGCCGTCGCTGGGGCTCGAGTCAGCGCTCTTGTCAGTACGCCGGCCGGGCTCCGCGTCGGGTCCTGCCAGGACCGGTCCGCCGGCAGACCGCCGGTAGCCGAGCAACGCGATCGCGCCGCGCTCCTCGGCCCGGCGGGCCTGGTCGAGGTAGTAGGCACTGACCTGCTCGATGCCGCCCGGGATGACCGACTGGACGCCGACCACCTTGCCGGTGACGTCTCCGACGCGGTCGTAGTCGGCGGCCGTGCCGGCGCCGACGTCGACGAGCTCGCCCGTCACGGGCTCGGCGGGCGGGTTGGCGGAGTACGGCGCCCGGTAGGACTGGAGCTTCTGGTGCCGGGGTGACTCGACGAAGGCGACGGGGAGTCGGACCCCGCTGGCCGACGCACCCACGCTCACGACGCCCTCGGCCACGGCAGGGCTGCCCACCGTCCCCGCGGCCGGCCCCGAGTTGCCGGCCGCGGCGACCACGACGACGCCTTGCCGGGTGGCGGCCGTGGCCGCCAGGTCGATCGGGCCCGTGCCGTCTCCGGCCCCCCCGAGACTCATGTTGACCACGCCGGCGCTGTGCGGGTTGTCCGGTGCGACCGCGGCCTCCAGGCCGGCGATGATGTCGGACTCGTAGCCGGCGCCATCGCCGTCGAGGACCTTGTACGACGTCATCTCGGCTGCCGGTGCGACACCGGTGACCGGTCCACTGCCCGCGACGATGCCGGTCACGTGGGTGCCGTGGCCGTTGTCGTCCATCGGGTCGGCGTCGTCGTTCGCGAAGTCGTAGCCACCGACCACCCGGTGGCCCGGCCCGAACCCTCCGCCGAGCGACGGGAGGCCGTAGTCCACGCCGGTGTCGAGCACCGCCACGGTGACACCCTCCCCGCGCACCGGCCGGCCCTGCGCGTCGGCCCGCTCCCAGACCTCGGGCGCACCCACCAACGGGACGCTGACGTCGGTGCTGGCCCGCATCGGCCGGTCGGGATGCACGGCCACCACGCCCGGCAACGACCTCAGATCCTCGGAGCGCCCGGCCGCCACCGTCACCGCCAGGCCGTCGACCAGGTCGGTGTAGGCGTGCTCCTCCCGCACGTCGAGACCGCGCGAGCGGGCCAGGTCGAGCACGGTCCGCTGGCGGTCGCGCACCCGGGCCCGGGCGGTCGACAGCGCGCCCGGGTCCGCGGAGCGGCCGACCTGTTGCAGCGCGGGACGACCCTCGAGCAGGACGATCACCTGCTCCCGCCCTGCCTCCGGTGCAGCAGCAGACGACCCTGGGGACCGGGACGCGTGGCTCGTGGCCGTCAGGCCGGTGACCGCCAGCGTCGCCGCGACGACGAGCGCGGACAGGTTGCGGCGCCGAGCGCCCCCGAGAAGCGGCATGGCTGAACTCCTGGTGGAAACGGCACCCCACGTGCCCCGAGCCGACATTGAGTGGGCACCGGTATAGCCCGCTCGCCGCGGCCCCCACAACGCCGCGCGGGGCACATTGCGGCCGATGGCACAGATGCGTCAGCCACGGGCCGACGGATCCTTTGCGCATCGTTCATGCGCAGGTCTGGATTCGCCTGCACCACGGGCTTATGGTTCAGCGCACCCCACGCTCTCCCGCTCCCCCTCTGACACGGAGATTCCTTCATGCCCGCTCGCAAGAGACTCGCCGCGGCCCTCAGCCTCGGCGTCGCCTTCACCGGCCTCCAGCTCGTCACTGCACCCTCCGCCACCGCTGCCAGCTCGGGCCTGGTCATCAGCGAGGTCTACGGCGGAGGCGGCAACGGCGGCTCGACGTGGAAGAGCGACTTCATCGAGCTCTACAACCCGACGGCGGCCGCCATCTCGGTCGACGGCTGGTCGGTGCAGGGCAGGTCTGCCACCAGTGGCGATCCCGCAGCCGTGACCGCGCTGACCGGCTCGGTGCCCGCTGGTGGCTCCTACCTCGTCAAGGAGGCGAACGGAGCCGGTGGCACCGCTGACCTCCCTGCCCCCGACGCCGAAGGCAACTTCGCGATGGGTGCCGCGGGGTGGCAGGTATGGCTGTCCACCGGGACCGCTCCGCTCGACCCGGTGGCTGGGGACGTCAAGGCGTTGACCGCCGGCCTCGGCATCATCGACTTCGTCGGCGGCGCGACCAACGCTGCTTCGTTCGAGACGGCGCCGGTGACCTCGGCGTCCAGCGCCACGCTGTCGATCCAGCGCGACGGTGCCGACACGGACAGCAACGCGGCCGACTTCGATACCGCCGCCCCCACCCCGACCAACAGCGAGGGCGAGACGCAGTCGCCGTTCGCGGCCACCGACCCCGGCGACCGGACCGCCTTCGTCGGTACCCCGACGACCATCGCGCTCGCCGCAACCGGTGGCGTCGCGCCGTACACCTGGGCGGCCGAGGGTCTGCCCGCCGGACTGAACCTGGCCGGCAACCAGATCACAGGGACCCCGACCACCACCGGGACCTCCGAGGTCACCGTCACCGTCACGGACTCGACGACCCCGACCCCGCGCACGGACAGCGAGACCTTCGTCATCACGGTCGAAGGAGCGCCTGAGCTGAGGACGATCGCAGAGATCCAGGGCACCGGTCCGGCCTCTCCGCTCGCCGGCACCACGGTCGTGGCCGAGGGCGTCGTGACGGGCCTGTACCCCACAGGTGGCCTTGACGGCCTGTTCATCCAGACCCCGGGGCCGGACGCGACCAGCGGCGCCTCGGACGGCCTGTTCGTCTACGCCGGTCAGGGCGCCGTCAATCTGCCCGCGGGCCTCACGCTCGGTGACTCGGTCAGGGTGACCGGGCGGATCTCGGAGTTCAACGGCTCCACGCAGAGCACCCCCGGCGCGGGCGGCATCGTCGAGCTGGAGACCCCGCTCGCGGACGCCGAGGCGCGCGCCATCGCCTACCCGACCACCGAGGTCGGCCGCGAGGCGCACGAGGGCGAGCTGCTCGCCCCCACCGACGACTTCACCGTCACCAACGTCTACGACACCAACACCTTCGCCGAGATCGGCCTCGCCACCGGTGACACGCCTCTGGTCCAGCCGACCGAGGTCGCCCGTGACGACGACACCGCCGGCCTCGACGAGGTCAAGGCCGACAACGACGCACGCAAGGTCGTGCTCGACGACGGATCCTCCGTGAACTACTTCTCCAACGCCACGGCCAAGAACCTGCCGCTGCCCTGGCTCTCACAGACCAACCCGATCAGGGTCGGCGCAGAGGCGAACCTCGAGGCCCCGGTGGTGCTGGAGTACCGCTTCGGTGCCTGGAAGTTCCAACCGACCGAGCAGGTGACCGACGAGGGTGCCGACGTTGCGACCTTCGAGAACACCCGCCCCGCGAACGCGACCCCGGCCGACGTCGGCGGCGACATCAAGCTCGCCACCTTCAACGTGCTGAACTACTTCAACACCACCGGCCAGCAGTACGTCGCCAACGGTGCCGCGCAGACCTCCGGTCAACACCGCCTGCACCTACTACAACGACCGCGCGGGTGCACCCATCGGCAACAACCGGTGCGGTGTCGTCACGAACGGCAACAACAACGGTGCCGGCCCCCGCGGTGCGGCCACCGACGCGAGCCTGGCCCGGCAGCAGGCCAAGATCGTCACGGCCATCAACACCCTCGACGCCGACATCGTGGCGCTCGAGGAGATCGAGAACTCGATGAAGCTGGTCGGGGAGACCAACCGTGACGATGCCCTGACCACCCTGGTCAAGGCGCTCAACACGGCGGCTGGCGCCGGGACGTGGAAGTTCGTCCACTCCCCCGGCGAGGCCCTGACGTCGGCTGCGGTCGGCGAGCAGGACGTCATCCGGTCGGCCTACATCTACAAGCCGGCCCAGGTCCGGCCGGTCGGTCAGTCCGACATCCTCTTCGGGACGACCGAGTTCGCGAACGCTCGCGAACCGCTGGCCCAGGCCTTCAAACCGACGGGTGCTCTGGACTCGACGGCCTTCGCCGTGGTCGCCAACCACTTCAAGTCCAAGGGTGACAGCGACCCGCCGGCGACCGGCGACAACGCCAACAGCCCCGACACCGGTGCGTTCAACGGTGACCGCACGCGGCAGGCGACGAAGCTCCTGGAGTTCGCGGGCGACTTCGCAGAGGCGCGCGGCACGGACGCGGTCTTCCTCGTGGGCGACTTCAACTCCTACACCGAGGAGGACCCGATGCACGTCCTCTACGACGGCGGCTTCAACGTCATCGAGACTGTGGGCGACAACGAGACCTACTCGTTCAGCGGTCTGTCCGGCTCGGTCGACCACGTGCTCGGCAACCCCGCCGCCGTGGACATGGCGACCGGCTCCGACGTCTGGGACATCAACGCGAGCGAGTCGGTTGCGTTCCAGTACAGCCGCTTCAACTACAACGCCACGACGTTCTTCGACGCCGACAACCCGTTCGCGGCGTCCGACCACAACCCGGAGATCGTAGGAATCGACCTGCCGGCCTACGGCACGGACTACACGCCTATCCAGATCCTGGCCACCAACGACTTCCACGGTCGACTGCTGGCCGACGGCACGAACGCCGCGGGTGCCGCGGTGCTATCGGGCGCCGTCAAGGAGTTGCGTGCCGACAACCCCGACACCGTGTTCGCCGCTGCGGGCGACCTGATCGGTGCGTCGACGTTCGAGTCCTTCATCCAGCAGGACGCGCCGACCATCGACGCCCTCAACGAGGCCGAGCTCGAGGTGTCCGCTGCGGGCAACCACGAGTTCGATGCCGGCTACGAGGACCTCCTCGGTCGCGTCGCAGGACCGGGCCGACTGGGCCTACATCGCCGCCAACGTCGACGGGCCGGAGGGCTCGGACGAGCTCGCCGAGACCTGGACCAAGGACTTCGGTGACATCAAGGTCGGCTTCGTCGGCGCGGTCACCGAGGACCTGCCGTCGCTGGTCTCGCCCGACCTCAACCAGGGCGTGACCGTGACCGACATCGTCGAAGCGACCAACCGAGCCGCCGACGACCTCAAGGACGAGGGTGCAGACCTCGTCGTCCTCCTGGTCCACGAGGGCTCACCGAGCACCAGCTGCGCGACCATGACGAACCCCGCGACCACTTGGGGCAACATCGTCACCGGCGTCGACGAGGACGTCGACGCGATCGTCTCCGGTCACACACATCTTGCCTACAACTGCTCCTTCCCGGTGGCCGCCTGGTCTGACCGGGAGGTCACGGAGCGTCCGGTGGTCTCCGCCGGTCAGTACGGCACCAACCTCAACCAGCTGGTGTTCACGTTCGACGACACCACCGGCGAGCTCGTCGCCAAGGCGCAGGAGATCGTCAACCTCACCGGCACCGGCTACGAGCCCGACCCGGCGGTCACGACGATCGTCGACGCTGCCAAGGCCTTCGCCGACGTGGCGGGCAACGAGGTGCTGGGACAGCTCGACGGCCCCTTCAACCGGGCCAAGTTCGCCAACGGCACCACCGAGAACCGCGGTGGTGAGTCCACCCTGAACAACCTGGTGGCCGAGGTGCAGCGTGCCCAGACACCGGCCACGGTCGGGTCCGCCGACATCGCGTTCATGAACCCCGGCGGTCTGCGGGCGGACATGGTCGGTCTCGGCAGCGGTGCCTTCCCACGCGACCTGACCTTCCGTCAGGCCGCCAACGTCCAGCCGTTCGCCAACACCCTGGTGAACATGGACCTGACCGGCTCCCAGATCGAGACCGTGCTCGAGCAGCAGTGGCAGCGCACCAGCGCCGGCGCAGTGCCGAGCCGGGCGTTCCTCAGGCTGGGCGTCTCGGAAGGCTTCACCTACACCTACTCGCAGAGCGACGACCCGGCCAACGCCGGCCAGAAGCTCGGCGAGGTCACGGGGATGTGGCTCGACGGCGTGCCGATCGATCCCGCGGCGTCCTACTCGGTGACGGCGAACTCGTTCCTCGCTTCCGGCGGCGACAACTTCCGCGAGCTGGCCCTCGGCAGCACCAAGCAGGACACCGGTGTCACCGACCTGCAGGCGATGGTCGACTACATGGAGCGGGAGTCGCCGGTCGCGGTCGACTACGCCCAGCGAGCCGTCGGGGTCACCTTCCCGGCGGGAGCCCCGGCGACGTACGCCACGGGTGACCACGTGAAGTTCGACGTGACGTCACTGGCGATGACCGCTCCCGGAGACCTCCAGGACGCCACGGTCCAGGTCAAGCTCGGTGACGCCGTGCTTGGCTCCGCACCCGTCGACAACACGGTGAGCGCGTCCGCGGACGGCAGCGCCAACAGCAACGACGACGCGGGCAAGGCCAGTGTCGATGTCGTGCTGCCGGCCGGCACCCCGGGCGGAGCCCAGGTGCTCACCCTCGTGGGTGCGACGACCGGCACGCAGGTCCGGGTGCCGATCCAGGTCATGAGCGGCCCAGGCACGCCAACGCCGCTTCCGTCGACTGTCTCGGCGAGCAACGTGTCGATGACCTACGGAAAGGCGGCCACCGTCGTGGTGACCGTCACCAACGGCGCCACAGGGACCGTGCAGGTCAAGAACGGCTCCGTCGTCCTGGGCATGGGCACGATCAGCAACGGCAAGGCGAGCGTCACGCTCCCCGCCGAGTCGCTGCTGCCCGGGACCCGCACCCTCACGGTCAGCTACCTGGGCGACGCGACGTACAAGCCCTCGGAGGGCACCTTCACCGCGACGGTGGCCAAGGCCACCGCCAGGATCAAGGTCAACGTGTCGCCCGAGGTCGTGAAGGTCGACAGGGGCCGCGCCACGGTCAAGATCAAGGTCATGGCCGGTGGCGTCGAGCCCACCGGCAAGGTCGTCGTCGAACTCCCGGGTGGCGTCAAGGTGAAGGCCACGCTGGAGGACGGCAGGGCGACGGTGAGGCTGCCGACGTTCAACCGGCCCGGCAAGAAGAAGCTGACCATCACCTACAACGGCAGTGCGCTGGTGGAGTCGGAGACGGTCAAGGACAAGATCAAGGTCGTCAGGCGCTGACCTGACGATCCAGCACATCCCGGAGCGGGAGCCGGTCCTCGGACCGGCTCCCGCTTCGTGCGTATCGGGGTCAGCGCGTCCGGACATCACGTCGACCGTTCAACACTGACCCTCTACCGTTCCATGCCATGACCACCTCCTTCCTGTACGCCGCGGCGCGCACCCCGTTCGGCCGCTTCGGCGGCGCGTTGGCCGGCGTACGACCGGACGACCTGGCCGCGACCGCGCTGCGCGGA
Source organism: uncultured Actinomycetota bacterium (assembly GCA_963825755.1). Lineage (GTDB taxonomy): Bacteria > Actinomycetota > Actinomycetes > Propionibacteriales > Nocardioidaceae > Nocardioides. The sequence continues at coordinate 36,758 of CAWGUS010000011.1, forward strand.
GTGCTCGACAAGGCCCCGGACCTCGACCCGGCCACGGTGGGCGAGGTGGTGTGGGGCAACGCCAACGGCGCCGGTGAGGACAACCGCAACGTCGGCCGGATGGCCGTGCTCCTGGCCGGGCTGCCGGTCTCGGTGCCCGCGACCACCGTCAACCGGCTCTGCGGCTCGAGCCTGGACGCGGCGATGATGGCCTCCCGCACCGTCGAGACCGACGACGCCGACGTGGTCGTGGCCGGCGGGGTCGAGTCGATGACGCGGGCGCCGTGGGTGCTGCCGAAGCCGTCGCGCGCCTTCCCGGCCGGCAACGTGACCGCGGTCAGCACGACGCTGGGCTGGCGGCTCGTCAACGAGCGGATGCCGAAGGAGTGGACGATCTCGCTGGGCGAGTGCAACGAGCAGGTCGCCGACAGCCACGGCATCTCGCGAGAGCGGCAGGACGAGTTCGCGGCCCGTTCGCACGTGCTCGCCGACGCAGCGTGGAGCGCCGGCTTCTACGACGAGCTCGTGGTGCCGGTCGAGGGCGTCGACCTGGCCCGCGACGAGGGCATCCGGCCCGGCAGCAGTGCCCAGAAGCTCGCCGGCCTCACGCCGTCGTTCCGCCCCGACGGCACCATCACGCCGGGCAACGCGTCGCCGTTGAACGACGGCGCATCGGCGCTGCTGATCGGCTCGGAGGCGGCTGCCGATCGCATCGGGCTCGCACCGCTGGCCCGGATCGCCGGGCGCGGCGCGGCCGCCCTGGAGCCGCAGCTCTTCGGGATCGCGCCCATCGAGGCCGCCAACCGGGCACTGGCGCGGGCCGGCATCTCGTGGGCCGACGTGTCGGCCGTGGAGCTGAACGAGGCGTTCGCGGTGCAGTCACTGGCCTGCGTCGACGCGTGGCAGGTCGACCCCGAGATCGTGAACACCAAGGGCGGGGCGATCGCGATCGGCCATCCGCTCGGCGCCTCCGGGGCTCGCATCCTCGGCACCCTCGCGCACCGGCTGCGCGAGACCGGCGACCGCTGGGGCGTCGCGGCGATCTGCATCGGTGTCGGCCAGGCCCTCGCCGTGGTGCTGGAGAGCCCGGCGTAGGACCGGTCAGAGGTTGATCGTGATGTCCGCGTCCTTGCGCAGGCCCTCGAGCAGCTTCTGCGCCACCTTGCCCACCTGGTCGGACTTCGCCTGCGCCTCGAGCTGCGCCTTCACGTCGTCGTACGGCGGGATCGGCTGCTGCTCACCGCCCTGCTGACCCATCTGCTCCTGCTGCTTCTTGGCCTGGTCGTAGATCGTGCGGAGCTCCTTCTCCGTGGGCTCGAACGGGCCGTCCTCGTCGGCCACCAGCTGCTCGACCAGGACCTGCGTCTCGACCTGGGCGCGGGCCTGGTCCTCGGTGGTGCCCTGCTTCTCGAGGGCTGCGAGCAGCTCGTCGGCAGACGCCATCTGGTTCTGCTTCGCCAGCGCGGTCAGCTCCTCGTCCACGTCCCCGTCACTGACGGCGATGTCGCGGGCCTCGGCCTCCTGCGCCAGCAGCTCGGTGTCCACCAGGGTCTCGGCCGTCTGCTTCTTCAGCGCCTCCTCGTCGGGCTGCTCGCCGCCGCCCATCTGTGCCTGCATGCTGGCCTGCTGGAACTGCGCCTCGTAGACCGCCACGAACTCGTCCTTCGTCACCTCCTCGCCGTTCACCTCGGCCACGACGTCGGGGATGCCCTCGAGGTCGGGGGCCGGCGCGGCGTCCGCCGGGCTCTCCTGGGAGGTCGGGTCCTCGGACGCACCGGCGCTGCCGGAGCCCTTGTCGTCGCCGTCACCGCACGCGGCGAGGGCGAGGACGGCGGCGGCCAGGACGAGGCCGAGGACGGTTCGGGTTCGCTTCAGTTCAGTCATCCGGATCGACCGTACGGGTCGACCCTGAAAGGCGCCTAAATGCGCCTCGCCGGAGGCTACGCGAGCGAGTCGTCGTACCCAGCGGTCAGCGAGCCGCCTGTGTCCCCGGTGTTGACCACTCCCCGGGGCTCGATGAGCACCGCGTGGACCTCCCCGTCCGCGATCGGGCAGTGCTCCACGCCGCTCGGCACGACGTACAGCTGCCCGGGACCGACGGACACCTCGCCGTCGCGAAGCTGGATCGTCAGCTCGCCGTGGATCACGAGGAACAGCTCATCGGTGTCGGCGTGGCTGTGCCAGACGAACTCACCCTGGATCTTCACCACCTTGATCTCGTAGTCGTTCAGCCGGGCCACCACCTTCGGTGACCAGTGGTCGTCGAACGACGACAGCTTCGCGGCGAGGTCCACGGCGTGGTGTGGCATGCACCCATGGTGGCCCTCAGTGCCGGTCTGGCCAACCGTCGGCCCTTCTGCAGCGCCCGGCGTCTACCCTGCGATCGTGCACGCCGGGCGTCCGTTCCGTGACCCGACCTCGTGGGCGATCCTCGCGCTCGCGGTCGCAGGGTGCGTCGTGGGAGCGGTCCGCGGCCGGCTCACGGATCTGGTCGTCTACCAGTACGGCGGCCGGTCCGTCCTGGACGGCGTGTCCCCCTACGCCGGCGACGACCCGGTCACCGGCTTGCCGTTCACCTACCCTCCGTTCGCGGCGGTGCTCATGGTGCCGCTGGCACCCCTGCCGACGGGGCTCGCCGCGGCGCTGTGGACGGGCGCCTCGATCGGCGCGCTCGGGGCATCCGTCGTCGTCGTCCGTCGCGCGCTGGGCCGGACGTCGCCGACCGTGCTCGTCGTCCTGGTGAGCGGTCTGGCCCTCGCCCTCGAGCCGGTGTGGCAGAACCTGACGTTCGGCCAGGTCAACCTGATCCTCATGGTGGTCGTGCTGGTGGACCTGGTCCGACCGGAACGTCGACTGTCAGGCGTCGCGCTGGGCATCGCGGCCGGTGTGAAGCTGACCCCGCTCGTGTTCGTCGTGCTGCTGGTGCTGGCCGGGCACCGGGCCACCGCCGCTCGCGCGGTCCTCGCCTTCGGGTGCACCGTGGCCATCGGGTTCGTGGCGGTGCCGGGCTCGGCGGCGTACTGGACCGACGGACTGCTCGACGCCAGCCGGGTCGGCCCGCCGGCGCTCGCCCACAACCAGTCGGTGTACGGCGCGCTGACGCGGTTGCTCGACTCCCCTCCGGCGCTCCCCCTGTGGCTCGCCGTTGCCGCACCCCTCGCGGTGGCCGCGCTGCTCGTCGCCGCCGTGGTGTGGCGGCGCGGTGACCGGATGCTCGGCGCGTGCCTGGGTGCGGTGGCGATGCTGCTCGCCTCGCCGGTCTCCTGGTCGCACCACTGGGTCTGGGCGGTGCCCGTCGCCCTCGTGCTGTGGGAGCGCCACCGGTGGGCGGCCGTCGCCTGGACCGCGGTGTTCGTGACCCGCCCCGTCCTCTGGCCCCCGTGGGGAGAGGGACGTGAGCTCGGGTGGACAGCGCTGGACCACGTCGTCGGCAACGCCTACCTGGTCGCTGCGCTGGCGCTGCTCGCCCTGGTGACCGCGCGGCTGCGTCACAGGTCTCACGGCGTCAGTCCTTGAGGTGCTGCTGCTCCTCGGCGACCCGTCGGCTGGTCAGCCCTCGCCGCCCTCGCGCAGCCACCGCCTGGTCGACGTGCTCTCGGTCACGCGCGGACCTGCTCGAGCGGCACCAATATCCACAAACGGGTAACAAAATCGCCGATATCACGGAACGTCTGTGCGCTCAAGGCATTCTCCCTAACCTTTCCTTTAGTGCACCTGCACACACCTCTCCTGGCGTGAACCGGACTAGCCCGGCACCGCCCCCACCTGGACGGAAACACCCATGAACAGAGTGACCAAGAAGACCGCAGCCCTCCTCATCGCTGCTGCCCTCGTCCTGGTGGGCGGGGTTGCCTTCGCCTACTGGACCAACACGGGCTCGGGCACCGGCTCGGCCTCGGCCGGCACCAACTCCCCGATCACCATCACCCAGACCGCCTCCAGCGTGCCCCTGGTGCCCGGCGGAGCATCGTCGACACTGTCCGGCACCTTCACCAACCCCAACAACAACCCGGTGTACGTCACCTCGGTCACCGCCACCCTCGCCTCCGTGTCCGGCTCGGTCGGGACCCCGGCCTGCACCGTGGCCGACTACCAGCTCGAGACGGCCACCGTCGCGATCGGCGCCCAGGCCGCCGCCGACGACACCACCACGTGGTCCGGCATCAAGGTCAGGATGCTGAACTCCGGCACCAACCAGGACGCGTGCAAGAACGCCACGATCAACCTGGCGTACACCAGCAACTGAGCCACCACACCCTGGTGAGGTGGGCGTCCGAGCGGGACGCCCACCAGTCACCTGCCCTCGAGTGAGTCCATCGTGCGCCCCAGCGGCGCACCCATCCCCGGGAGACGGCATGACCAGTGCGACCCGGCCGAGCAGATCGGTCGCGCCGAGGCGCACCGTTCTGGCGCGCTTGGCCGTGCTCCCGGTGGTCGCCCTCCTGTGCGCGTGGCTCGTGCTCGGTGGGCCGGGCACCCAGGACGGTCCGGGGAGCGGCGGTGAGGCAGTCGCCGGCGGGTCCGGGGACGGCGTCCGCTCGTCCGCACGGTCGTTCACCGTCAGCGGGACCGTGACGGGCCGACTCGTGCCCGGGACGCGGCAGCCGCTGAACCTGTCGATCCACAACCACACGCGGAAGTCGCTGTCGGTCACCGGTCTCACCGTGACCGTCAAGGCCGTCGTCGCACCCAGGGCGGACCCTAGGCGTCCCTGCACGACCGCCGACTTCGCCGCCACTCAGCTGCGGGCGGCGTACCCGCTCACCGTCCGCACCGGCAGGACGGACCTCCTCGCCCTCGGGCTCCCGCCCGAGCAGTGGCCCACGATCCACATGCTCAACACCGCCCGCAACCAGGACGGTTGCATCGGTGCGAGGCTCAGGCTCGGCTTCACCGGCACCTCGAGAGCGGACCGGTCATGAGGCGCCTGACTCCCCTGCGCGTGGCCATCGCGGCGGCGATGGCTCTCGTGGTCCTCGGGTACGGCGGCACGGCTGTCGCCTTCTGGAAGAGCGGCGGCAGTGGCACGGGTGCGAGCGCCACCGGAGACGCCCTGCCCCTGGTCCTGACCCCGGCCACGCCGTCCGCTCAGCTCTTCCCCGGCGGACAGGCCGGCGTGAAGCTCGACATCACCAACCTCAACCTCGCCAGCATCCACGTCGGGTCGCTCGTGCTCGACGTGGCCCAGGGGACGGGCGGCTTCTCGGTCGATGCCGGACACGCCGGGTGTGACGTCTCGTCCCTGGGCTTCGCCACCCAGTCGAACGGCGGTGCCGGCTGGACCGTGCCGGCCAAGGTGGGCCAGGTCAACGGCTCGCTTCCCCTGACGCTCGCGAATGCAGTGACGATGGGTCCCGGCGCGGCCAACGCCTGCCAGGGCGCGACGTTCACCGTCTACCTGGTGACGACGCCATGATCGTCAGACGGATCATCGTCGTGCCTCTGGTGCTGTGCCTGTTGCTGCTGTCGGGGGTGGCAGCCCTGGCGCACTGGACGGCGGGCTCGCTTGCGGGCGGCCACGGAGCAGCGGCGGCCACGACCGTCGGTCAGGGGTCGACGCCGAGCGCCAGTGCCCTCGGTCGCACCGTGACCGTCACCTGGCCGGCGAGCACCCTGGCCGGTGGGCAGGCGGTGGACGGCTACCAGATCAAGCGCTACGACTCCGTCACGCTGGTGTCCCAGACGATCACCTCGGCGTGCGCAGGCACGGTCACTGCGACCACCTGCGCCGAGAGCAACGTGCCTGAAGGCAGTTGGGTCTACACGGTCACCCCGAGGTTCGCCACCAACTGGGTCGGTGCCGAGAGTGCCAAGAGCCCTGCTGTCGCCGTCGCCGTGGCACCGACGGTGACCATCAACCAGGCCGCCGCCCAGGCCGACCCGACTGCGGTGTCACCGATCAACTTCACGGTGGTGTTCAGCGAGGCGGTGACCGGCTTCGCCAGCGACGACGTCACCCTCTGCGGCACGGCTGGCGGCACCAAGACCGTGACCGTCACCGGCACCGGGACCACCTACAACGTCGCGGTCACCGGCATGACCACCAGCGGCACCGTCATCGCCACCATCGCCGCAGCACGGGTCACGACTCGGCGGCAGCGCCAACACCGCCTCGACCAGCACCGACAACACCGTCACCTGCGACACGACCAAGCCGTCGGCCACGATCAACCAGGCCGGCGGCCAGGCCGACCCCGCGTCGGGATCGACCATCAACTTCACGGTGGTGTTCAGCGAGGCGGTGACCGGCTTCGCCACCGGCGACGTCACGCTCACCGGCACCGCCGGCGGCACCAAGGTGGGCACCGTCACGGGCAGCGGCACCACCTACAACGTCGCGGTCACCGGCATGACCACCAACGGCACCGTCATCCCGGCCGTCCCCGCTGGCGTGGCCACGGACGCCGCGGGCAACACCAACACGGTGGCCACCAGGACCGACAACACGGTGACCTGGGACGGGGCAGCGCCGACGGTGACGATCAACCAGGCCGCCGCCCAGGCCGACCCGACCAAGGCATCGCCGATCCACTTCACGGTGGTCTTCAGCGAGGCGGTGACCGACTTCGCCACCGCCGACGTCACCCTCGCCGGCACCGCCGGCGGCACCAAGACCGTGACCGTCACCGGCAGCGGGCACCACCTACAACGTCGCGGTCGCGGCATGACCACCAGCGGCACCGTCATCGCCACCATCGCGGCCGGGGTCGGCGCCGACGCCGCCGGCAACGCCAACACGGCCTCGACCAGCACCGACAACACCGTCACCTGGGACGTCACCGCCCCGACGGTCACGATCAACCAGGCCGCCGGACAGGCCGACCCCACGTCGGGCTCGACCATCAACTTCACGGTGGTGTTCAGCGAGGCGGTGACCGGGTTCGCCACCGGTGACGTCACCATCTCCGGCACCGCGGGCGGCACGAAGGTGGCGACCGTGACCGGCAGCGGCACCACCTACAACGTCGCGGTCACCGGGATGACCGGCACCGGCACCGTCATCGCCACCATCGCGGCGGCCAAGGCCACCGACCTCGCCGGCAACGCCAACACCGCCTCCACCAGCACCGACAACACCGTCACCCGCTGACGAGACTCGAAGGTCTACGGTGCAGACATGTCCACCGGCAGCACCTCCGACTCGACGAGCTCGGCGGGCCCGCGTCTCGAGCTGGATGCCCTGCTCAGCCGGCTGATCGATCGAGCCTCGCCCTGCCCGTGGTCCTGCGGCGGATCGTCGAAGTGGGGCCGGAAGACGAAGAGGCGACCCCGGATCTCTCCGGAAGCCGCCTCCGTCGTGCGTGTCGCCCGGTTGCTCGACCTGGCGTTGCGGCGTACCGCGTGAACGCGCGGGAGGTCAGCCAGCCCTATTCCTTGACGCGCCTGGTCTCGTAGGCCCACATCGCGACCTCGACGCGGTTGCGGGCGCCGAGCTTGTTCATCAGCGCGGCGACATGGGTCTTCACCGTGCTCAGGGTGATGTGCAGCTCCTCGGCGATCTCGGCGTTGGTCCGGCCGCGGGCGACGGTGAGCAGCACCCCTTCCTCGCGTTCGGTGAGCGGCTCGATCGGCTGGGTCGGCGGGGACGCTCGCGCCAGGCCGGCCAGCGTGGTGAGCAGGCGGCGGGTGATGTCGGGTGAGATGAGCGCGTCGCCGTTCGCGGCTGCGTGGATCGCCTGGACCAGCAGCTCGGGCCCGGCGTCCTTGAGGAGGAAGCCTCGGGCGCCGGCCTTGAGGGCGCCATGGACGTACTCGTCGAGATCGAAGGTCGTGATGATCACGATGGCGAGGGGGTCCTCGACGCCGGGGCCAGCGAGCCGGCGGGTGGCCTCGACGCCGTCGATGCCGGGCATCCGGATGTCGAAGAGGCAGACGTCGGGACGCAGCTCGCGTGCCACGGCCACCGCCTCGTGACCGTCCGTCGCCTCGCCGACGACCTCGATGCCGGGCTGCGCGTTGAGGATCATCGTGAGCCCGGTGCGGACCAGGAGCTGGTCGTCGGCGACCACCACCCGGATGGTCCCGCGGCTGGTCACTGGAGCACCTCCCGCGGGAGAGTCGCCTCGACGGTCCAGCCGCCGGCCGGGTCCGGCCCGGCCTGACAGGCGCCGCCGAGCAGCTTGGCTCGCTCTGCCATGCCGAGCAGGCCGTAGCCCCCGGTGGTCGCGGGGCGGGCTGCCTCTCCGTCGTCGTGCACACGCAACCGTACGACGCCGACGTCGCCGGTGACCCCCACGGTGACCGCCGTGGCGTTCAGCGAGTGCCGGATCGCGTTGGTGACCGACTCCTGACAGATCCGGTAGATCGCCACCTCCACCGGTTGCGGCAGGCCAGCGAGGTCGCCGCTGCGGTGGACCTGCACCACGGGGCTCATCCGGGTCAGCTCGTCCAGATCGCCGATGCCCCGCTGCGGCCCATACTCGACTGAACCAGCGTCGGCCGCCTCGCCGTCGCGGAGCACCCGGACCATCGTGCGCATCTCGTACAAGGTCCGGGACGCCTCGGCCTCGATCACCGCCAGCGCCTCGACCGCCAATGCCGGGTCGGTGGCCGCCACCGCCCGCCCCGCCTGGGCCTGGATCGCGATGGCCGACACGTGGTGCGCGACGGTGTCGTGCAGCTCGCGGGCGAGCTCACCGCGCTCGAGCGTCCGGACCTGCTGCACCTCGCGCTGGCGGGCAACCGCGCGGTAGCGCATCGCGGCCCCGAGCGCGAACACCGCGACCAGCACGGTGGTGCCGCCGATCAGGTCCCCGAGGGTCGCGCTGGCCGCGAGGCCCAGGCCCGCCGGCACGGCGACGATCGCGGTCCCGACCAGCGCCTCGGGTCCGGAAGCCCAGCGGTACAACGCGTAGGGCAGCAACACGATGCCGGCCATGGAGTACAGCCCCACATCGGGGTTGCCGTCGACGACGGTGGGGATGTGCAGCACCAGCGCGCCGCCGAAGCCGACCGCGGTCGCCAGCAGGGGATGGGTACGTCGCCAGAGCAGGACCGGGATCACCAGGAGCGCGACCACGGTGGCCAGGGGGCGCCACTGCACCTCGGGGCGGAAGATCGCCTCGCCCACGGCCGTGACCAGCAGGGCGCCGACCAGGACCCAGTCCCGCCACACCCGCACCGGCGGGTCCGGGGCACGGGGCTCGGCAAGGACCGAGCGGATGAAGGCGGCGAACACCTCGCCAGCCTAGAGAGCGGTGACGCTCGTCGTACGGGGCACAAGCATGAGTCCCTTCTCCTTCTTTCGGCCGAGGAGTCCCCCACTCCTGGGCCCGATGTACGTCGCTCGCCGCCGGGCCACGGTGGAGGCATGTCGAATCTCCTCTACCGGCTCGGCCGGTCTGCTGCCACCCGGCCCTGGGTCGCCATCGCCGCCTGGGTCGTCCTCGCGCTCGTCGTCATCGCCTCCTCCGTTGCCTTCGGCCGCGATCTCGAGGAGAGCTTCGAGGCACCCGGCCTCGACTCCTACCAAGCTGCGGAGCTGCTCACCGAGGCGCACTCCGACGAGGGCGGGGTCACCGCCCACGTCGTACTCGAGGCCCAGGACGCGGCGGCGCACCTGGCGCCGGTGGAGACCGCTCTCGCGGAGCTCCCGCACGTCCTGAGCACGACCAGCAACGTCTCGCCGGATGGGAACATCGCACTCGTGCGCGTGCAGTACCCCGCGATCGAGCACCTCGATGCCTCCGACCTGGACCACCTCAAGGACGCCGTCGCCGACCTGCGTGACGAGTCGTCGCTGACCATGGAGACCGGGGGCGATCTGTTCTTCGCGTTCGAGGAAGCACCCACCGGGCTCGGCGAGGTCGCGGGGATCGTCGTCGCGATGATCGTCCTGCTGATCGCCTTCGGCTCCTTCGTCGCGATGGGGCTGCCGATCGGGATGGCGCTGTTCGGTCTGGTCATCGGCGTCACCTCGATGAAGCTGGTGACGTACCTGATCGACATCCCGGCGTGGGCGCCGCAGCTCGCGGCCATGGTCGGGCTCGGCGTCGGCATCGACTACGCGCTCTTCCTGGTCACCCGGCACCGCGAGCACCTGGCCCTGGGGATGCCGGTCGCCGAAGCGGCCGGCCGAGCCCTGGCGACAGCAGGACAGGCGGTGATCTTCGCCGGCGGCACGGTCGTCGTGGCGATCCTCGGGTTGCTCGTGGCGGGGATCCCGTTCGTGACCGGTGGTGGGGTCGCCATCTCCGCGATGGTGCTCGTGATGGTGCTCGCTTCGCTCACCGTGCTCCCGGCACTTCTCGGACTGGCGGGGCACCGGATCAACGGACGGCGGCGACGGGTCATCGATGGGGCGCACCGGCCGAGCACCGGCTGGTACCGGTGGGGCGCTCACGTGACCCGCAACGCGACGGTCTACCTCGTCGGAGGAGCGGTCCTCATGATCGCCCTGGCCGCCCCCGTCCTCGCGCTCGACCTGGGCTTCCCGGACGACGGGACCAAGCCCGAGTCGAGGACCGAACGCCGGGCCTACGACCTGATCGCCGACGGCTTCGGCCCCGGGGCCAACGGGCCGCTGGTGATCGCGGTCGACATCTCCCAGGACGGTTCCGTCGTGGCGCCGCTGGCCGCGGCGACGGCAGCCGACCCCGGCATCGCCTCGGTCGGCGACCAGACCATCGATCTCGCCGCAGGCGTAGCGACCCTGGTGGCGCAGCCCACCACGTCACCCCAGGACGTTGCCACCCAGGAGACCGTCGCGAGGCTCCGCAGCGAGGTCTTCCCGACGGTGCTCGACGGCACCCTGGCGACCGCCCATGTCGGCGGCCAGACCGCCACCTTCGCCGACCTCGGCGACCGGGTGCAGGAGCGGATGCCACGCTTCGTGGTGGCCGTGCTGGTGCTGTCGTTCCTCCTGCTCACGGTGCTGTTCCGGTCGGTCCTGGTGCCGCTGAAGGCGGTCGTGCTCAACCTGCTGAGCGTCGGTGCGGCGTACGGCGTGCTCGTCATGGTCTTCCAGTGGGGCTGGGCGGCCGGCCTCATCGGGGTGGAGTCGACGGTGCCGATCGTGTCGTTCATCCCGCTGTTCATGTTCGCGATCCTGTTCGGCCTCTCCATGGACTACGAGGTCTTCCTGCTGTCGCGGGTGCGCGAGGAGTACCGCCGCCACGGCGACAACACCCGAGCAGTCATCGAGGGGATCGCCGGCACCGGGCGCACCATCACAGCAGCCGCGCTGATCATGGTGGCGGTCTTCTCGGGCTTCGTCCTGGGCAGTGACCCGGTGGTGAAGATGATGGGAGTGGGACTGGCCACAGCCATCTTCCTCGACGCGACCGTCGTACGCCTGGTGCTCGTCCCGGCCGCCATGAAGCTCCTGGGCGACGCGAACTGGTGGCTGCCAGGGTGGCTGGATCGGCTGCTGCCGGAGCTGGACTCTGCGTCCGTGGAGAAGCCGGTGGAGGTAGCGGTGGGCCCACCGCCGCTGGCTTCCTGAGGGCCGGTGGTGTCCAGGCTGCGCCTCGAACGGCGGCGGAGAACGCCAAAGGCGGCTCCCAGATCTCTCCGGGAGCCGCCTCTGTCGTGCAACATCTCTGGGTAGCGAGCTCCGCGGTGCCCGCCCACCATCAGGCGATCCCTACGCCAGGGAGAGGAAGAGCTTTTCCATCTTCTTGACGTCGACACTGTCAATGCCGTCGCCGTCGGTGAGGCAGTGCTGGAGCCCGGTGGCCACGATCGCGAAGCCGGCCCGGTCCAGGGCCCGGGAGACCGCTGCGAGCTGGGTGACGACGTCCTCGCACTCACGACCCTCCTCCAGCATCCGGAGCACACCGCCCAGTTGGCCCTGGGCGCGCTTGATGCGGTTGATGACCGGGGTCATCTCCGCGGGGACGAGCTCCATCAGTTCTCCTCGTTCAGGGCGGCGAACGCCGCGGTCAGTCGTTGCTTGGCGTCGGCCGCGATCGTGTGCAGGGCCTCGTTGTCCGCGAGCCCCATCATCGCGTCGGGGTCGAACGCCTCCACCATCGTGGTGTCGTCGGTCACGGAACGGACGACGACGTTGCAGGGCAGCACGGCCGCGATCGACGGCTCGGCCTGGATCGCCTCGTAGGCCAGCGGCGGTCGGCAGGCGCCGAGGATGATCTGGGGCTGGATGTCGACGTCGAGCTTGTCCTTCAGGGTCGCCTTGAGGTCGATCTCGGTGAGCACCCCGAACCCTTGGTCTCCGAGCGCGGCGCGGACTGTCTCGACGGCGGCTTCGTAGGGCTGGTTCAGGGTCGTGGTGATGGTGTAGCTGCTCATCAGGCGCTCCTCGGGCAGTCGTTGTCAGGACGGATCTGCTCGATGTCGAGCTCGCGCACAGCGGCGATGACCTGCTCCAGGGCGGCCGCGGGCAGGGCGCCCGGCTGGGAGAAGACCAGCGAGCCGTCCTTGAAGACCATCAGGGTGGGGATCGACGTGATCTGCGCGGCGGCGGCGAGGGACTGCTCGGTCTCGGTGTCGACCTTGCCGAAGGCGACATCCAGGTGGCCCAGCGACGCCTGCTCGTAGACGGGCGCGAACTGGCGGCAGGGACCGCACCAGGACGCCCAGAAGTCAACGAGAACGATGCCGTTCTCGGTGAGGGTGCGTTCGAAGTTCTCCGCGTTCAGCTCGATCGTGGTCATGGACGGTCTCCCCTCTTCATGAACTTGACGATACCCCAGGGGGTGTTATGGTCTTCATCGTACATACCCCCACCGGTATTGCCAAGCAGTCTGCCGGGCAGCGGAAAGGAAGCCACTGCATGAGTGACACCACGACTCCCGAGATCGACCTCGAGGAACTGGTTGCCGCCCAACGTGAGCGCGGCCTCCTCGTCGACGTGCGTGAGCCCGATGAGTACGTCGCCGGCCACGTGCCCGGCGCGGTGCTGATCCCGATGAGCCAGCTCGCGAACCGAATGGGCGAGATCGACAAGACCTCGCCGGTGTTCGTCATCTGCGCCTCAGGCAATCGGAGCAGTGCAATGACCGACCTGCTGCGCGCCGCCGGCTTCGATGCCGTCTCCGTGGCCGGTGGCACTGGCGCCTGGGCGCGCTCCGGCCGCCCCCTGGAAGGAGGACTGGCATGACCACGAGCGACCTGGCCATGATCCCGATCGAGACCCCGAGCCTGGGGGATCGCAGCTACGTGGTCCACGACGGCGAGGTCGCCTTCGTCGTCGACCCCCAGCGTGACATCGACCGGGTCCTGGCGATCCTGGACGAGCACGCGGTCCGGTTGACCGACGTCTTTGAGACCCATCTCCACAACGACTACCTCACCGGCGGACTCGCGCTCGCCCAGCGCACCGGCGCGGCGTACCACGTCAATGCCGACGACGAGGTCTCCTTCGAGCGGACCCCGATCCGCGACGGCGACACCGTCGAGGTGGGATCTCGGATGCGGATGACTGCGATCTCCACCCCGGGCCATACCTTTACCCACCTCTCCTACGCACTCACCCAGGCCTCCCCGGCAGTCGCCACAGATGGTCGTTCGGCCGAGGTGGATGCCTCGGTGGGCGTCTTCTCCGGCGGTTCGCTGCTGTACGGCGCCACCGGCCGGCCCGACCTGCTCGGCGAGGAGCACACCGACAATCTGGCCCGCCACCAGCACGCGTCGGCGCTCAAGCTGGCCGACCTGCTCCCCGATGACGCGGACGTCTTCCCCACCCATGGCTTCGGGTCCTTCTGCGCGGCGACGCAGTCGGATGCGACCGAGTCGACCATCGGTCAGGAGAAGGAGTCCAACCCGGTCCTGACCCAGGACGAGGACACCTACGTCCGCGAACTTCTCGAGGGCCTCGGGGCGTGGCCGGCGTACTACGCCCACATGATGCCGGCGAACGCCGCGGGCCCCTCCGAGCCCGACCTGTCCCCGCCGAGGGCCGCCGATGCCAGAGAGCTGCGGCGCCGGATCGAGGCGGGTGAGTGGGTGGTCGACCTGCGCAACCGGACCGCCTTCGCGGCCGGTCACGCACCGGGCACCCTCAACTTCGGCATCGACGGCAGCTTCGCCACCTACCTCGGTTGGCTGATCACCTGGGGCACCCCGGTGACCCTTCTCGGCGAGACTCCCGAGGACGTCGCCGAGGCCCAGCGCGAGCTCGTCCGGATCGGCATCGACCGCCCAGCGGCGCAGGCCACCGGCGGCCCCGAGGACTGGACCGACCGTGAGCTCGCCTCCTTCCCGACGGGCACCTTCGCCGACCTCGAGCAAGTCCGCCGACACCGCCCGGTGGTCGTCCTGGACGTCCGCCGTGCCGACGAGTACGACTCGACCCGGATCAAGGGTGCGGTCAACATCCCGATCCACGAGCTGCCCCGGCGCGTCGACGAGGTCCCCGAGGGTGAGTTGTGGGTGCACTGCGCCAGCGGCTACCGCGCCAGCGTCGCCGCCTCGGTCCTCGACGCTGCCGGTCGTCGCTTGGTGGCGATCGACGACAGCTTCGAGAACGCCGAGAAGGTCGGCCTGCACCTGGTCGGTCCCGACGCGTGACCCTGCTGCTCGCCATCGCCGCCGGCGCGCTCATCGGGCTCAGCCTGGGTGCGCTCGGCGGCGGCGGCTCCATCCTCGCTGTCCCGGTGCTCGTCTATCTGCTGGGCCAGGACGCCGGGCAGGCGACGACCGGCTCCCTGGTCGTCGTCGGGGTCACCTCACTGATCGGCGCGGTGACCGCGCACCGGGCAGGCAACGTGATGCTCGCCAGGGCCGTCACCTTCGGCGTCGTCGCGATCGGCGGCGCGGCTGCCGGAGCGAAGGCCTCGGCCCACGTGGCAGATCCGGTGCTTCTCGCGGCATTCGCCACCCTGATGTTGCTCGTCGGCGGCGTGATGGCGTTCCGGCAGCTCCGCCATGCTCGTCAGTCTCGGCAAGCCTCGTGCAGCGACGAAGGCCAGCCAGATCGACCAGACTCGCCACGGCCGACGTTGGACGACCCCATCATCGCGTTCCGCGAGGGGTTCATGTGTGACTGCCCGCGTGCGGTCAAGGTCCTGGTCACCGCCACCGCGGTCGGATTTCTCACCGGCTTCCTCGGAGTCGGCGGCGGCTTCCTGGTCGTGCCCGCCCTCGTACTCGCGCTCGCGCTTCCGATGACCTACGCCGCAGGCACCTCTCTGGTGGTCATCACCTTGACCAGCGCCGCCGCCCTCGCGGTGCGCGCCGGCGCCGGCACCACCCCCGACTGGACCCTGGTCGCCACACTCACCGCCGCTTCAGCGGTCGGTGGCTTCGCAGGCGTCCGGCTCGCCGACCGCATTCACACCACCAACCTCTCAGCCGCATTCACCGTCCTGGTGCTGGCCGTCGCCCTCTACACGGGCACCCAGGCCCTCCCCGCGCTCCTCTGAACCGCTCAACCACCGAACCCCCTCAACTTCTCAGGCCTTGACGTCGACGGCCACCCGCCGCCACGCCCGCAAGCACGACAGGACCCCGGGCTCTCGCCCGGCTTCAAGACCGGCCCACTGGGTCGGCTCGGCATCTGGGTCACCGACCACGCCAAGCTCGTCACCGGAGTGTGGCTGCTGCTCATCATCGGCCTCGGCGCCTTCGCCCCGCAGGTCGAGCACAACCTCTCCGGCGCTGGCTGGCAGGCCGACGGCTCCGAGTCCGTCGCCGCCAGCGGACTCGCCCGGGAGCACTTCGGCGGCAACGCCAGCTCCGCCATCCAGGTCGTCGTCCAGTCCTCGGACGGCCCCGTCACCGAGGGCGAAGGCGCGAAGGTCCTCGCCGAGGTGACCCAGATGCTCCAGGACGAGCACCGGATCACTGACGTCGTCGCCCCGCTGCCCGGCGCCACCTTCAGCCAGGACGGCAGCACCGCCATCGTTCTCGCCGGTGCCGGCGCCGACACCAACGAGATGGTCTGGGTCGCCACGGACCTCAAGCAGCCGCTCCAGGACCTCTCGGTCGAAGGAGTGCAGGTCAACCCCACCGGCTCCTCGTTGCTCTGGTCGGACTTCAACGAGGCCAACCTCGACGCGATGCTCAAGTCCGAGATGGTCTCCTGGCCCGTCACGATGGCCATCCTCGTGCTCGCCTTCGGCGCGCTGGTCGCCGCCGGCCTGCCGCTGATCCTCACCCTGGCCGGGTTGGTCGCTTCCGACGGTTCCCTGGTGCTGATCAACGAGCTCGTCCCGGGCTCCATCTGGGCGATGAACCTCGCGATGAACCGCCGCTCTTAGTCGTGCAGCCGCATCGCGTCGTAGCGGACGGCGAGCCCGAAGGCGAGGCTCAGGACCGTGCGTGCTTGCTTCGCCATGCTGTAGCTCTTGGTCTTGGCGAGCGTCTTGATGAACTGGTCGACCTTCCGGACGCTGATCTCGCGCAGCGCCTAGTGCTCGAAGGCCGGGAGGACGAGCTGGCGCATGTTGCGCTCGTAGAGGGCTCGGGTGCTGGGTGCGAGCGCGTCCTCGAGGTCGAGGTCGGCGAGCCACACGTCGACGAGGTGGCGGAAGGAGCTGGCGGACGTGGGCTCGCCCTGTGCGACGGTCTGTTCGGTCCTCTCGGCGGCATCGCCTTGAGCCGGCGCTCAGCCGCCTTGGGGGTGTCCGCTGTGGCCTGGACGCGGCGCAGCTGGCCGTCGTAGTCCCGGAACCCGGGACTGGGACACCGTGTCTGAAGTAGGTCATCTGCCGAAGGGGGTGAGGGTGTGGGAAACGGGTCAGCGCTCGGGCTCGACCGTCCTGGGTCCTCTCGAACGCGACCGCCGACCTTGATCGCGCACGGCCCCTTGCCGTCGGTGCGCCAGTCGCGGATCGTCGTGACAGGCACGTCGAGGTACTCGGCGAGCTCCTCGATGCTCAGCAGCGGCTCCAAGGCCGCTCGGCGTGCTGTGAGTGGTCTCCATGACCGTGAGGTGCGCCCGAAGGCCGGTTCCGCGGGGGTCCGTGACGTCCCATGCCGATGCTCGCGAGGGCCGCTCGAGGGGCGATGCGACGGGGTTTCTGGCAGGTTTGTGGCAGTCGGATCAAATCTCAAATGCTTTCAGGCTCGGAGATCCGTGATCTCCGAGCCTGAAACTTTGTAGCGGGGGCAGGATTTGAACCTGCGACCTCTGGGTTATGAGCCCAGCGAGCTACCGAACTGCTCCACCCCGCGTCGGTGAACACAACCTTACGTGATGCGGTCGAGCGATCCCAAATCGGGTGGGGTGGCGCCGAACACCGTGGTTTCGAGACAGGCGCCAGGGCGCCTTCCTCAACCAGCGGGGCCGCGCCAGGGCGCCTTCCTCGACCAGCGGGGCCGCGCCAGGGCGCCTTCCTCGACCAGCGAAGCCGCGCCAGGACGCCTTCCTCACCGCGGGGCCGCGCCAGGGCGCCTTCCTCAACCAGCGGGGCCGCGCCAGGGCGCCTTCCTCAACCAGCGGGGCCGCGCCAGGCGCCCTGCCTCAACCAGCGGGGCGGCGCCAGGGGCGCCTTCCTCAACCAGCGGGGCCGCGCCAGGGCGCCTTCCTCAACCAGCGGGGCCGCGCCAGGGCGCCTTCCTCAACCCGCGGCGTGGAGAGTCAAACAGGGAGACCCGTCTCAGCCGTTGCCGCCGCCGTTGCCCCCGCCGTTGCGGTCGGCGATCCGGACGGCCTGGGCCACCAGGGCGCGGGCATCGTCGAGCGCCTCGGCCCAGCCGACGGTGTCGCCCTGCTGCTGGAGGCGGTCGGCCTCGGCGAACTTGGCCTCGGCCTGGTCGAGCAGCTCGACCACGCGGCTGTTGAGGGTGCCGGTCGGTGCCTCGGTCGGCTCCTCGGTGGGCTCTCGTGGGCTCGCTCGCGGCGGGTCGGTCGGCTCGCCGGTGGGCTCGCCGGTCGGCGGACCGGTCGGGCTGCGTCGCTGCGCGCCGGTCAGCGAGTCGTCGATGGCGCTCGGTCAGGCTGGCGGCGATGCCGACGCGCGCCGCCGTACGAGACCAGGACGAACTGCAGGATCGGGTACGACGCGGTCGAGCCGGACTGCGGCGGCGTACAGCGGCTGGACGTACATCAGCCCGTCGCCCACCGGCAGCGTCAGCATGTTGCCGTAGACCGGCGTCGATCGCCCTGCTCGAACTTCAGCAGCTCGGCACGGACGTCGTCGTCGGCGGCGAACTCGTTGGCGATCTGGCCGGGTCCGCTGGTGGCCTCGTTGGGCAGCTCGAGGGCGCGGCATCTTGCCGTAGTCGGGACTCGTCGCGTCGCTGTTGACCGAGACGAACGCGGCCAGGTTGTTCTTGCCGCGCGGCACGTAGACCGACGTCAGCGAGTAGACCTGGTCCGCGGCGCCCTCGGTCTCGGGCGCGTTCGACGAAGAGCCGGTACGGCGGCTGCAGCTGCGGTTGGTCGTGTCGTTGGGGTCGGTCGGGACCGCCCAGCGGTTGTTGCCCTCGTACCAGTCGCTTCGCGTCGGTGACGTGGTAGCGGGCGTACTGGTAGCGCTGCACCTTGAAGAGGTCCTCGGGGTAGCGCACGTGCGCCATCAGGCCGTCGGACATCTCGGCCTTGTCCTTGACGACGCCCGGGAAGATCGAGCGCCACGCCTTGAGGATCGGGTCGTCCTCGTCCCACGCGTAGAGCGTCACGGTGCCGTCGTACGCGTCGACCGTCGCCTTCACGGCGTTGCGCATGTAGTTGATCTCGTCGGTCGGCAGCGTCTGGAAGCCCGGCTGCTCGCTGCAGGGAGTCGTCGGTCATCGTCTCGAGCGACTCGCGCTGCGAGAGCGGGTACTGGTCGGTGGTGGTGTAGCCGTCGAGGATCCACTGGATCCGGCCGTCGATCACCGCCGGGTAGGGGTCGGCGTCGACGGTCAGCCACGGCGCGACCTTCTCGACCATCGTCGCGCGGGTTGCGGTCGTAGAGGATCTTGCTGTCCTCGTGGACCCGCGCGAGCTCAGCACGAGGTTGGGCTCGCCGAACTTCGTCGCGTAGAGCAGCTTGTTGAACAGGCCGCCGACCGACACCCCGCCCTCGCCGTCGTACGACGTGGTCTGGTTGTCCTCGTCGCTGCGGTCGCCGCGCGGGAGGTCGAGCTCGACGGCCTTGCCGTCGGGGTCGTCTTGCCGACGATGGAGTACGCCGGGCTCTGCTCGCCGTAGTAGACGCGGGTCTCGTAGGGCTCCGGCGGCAGGTCGGTCAGCGCCGTCTGGTCGGGCTCGCCGCCCTCGGCCCACTGCACCTCGGTGCGCTGGCTGGCGTCGTCGGCGCCGCGCTGGTTGGCGTAGGCGGCGATGACGCCGTTGCCGTGGGTGTAGACGGTGTGCAGGTTGGACCAGTTCTGGTTGTCGTCGGCGAGGCCGGACTGCTGCAGCTCGCGCACGCCGAGCACGAGCGCCCGCTGGTCGGCGCCGCTCGCCGTAGCGGTCGACGTCGAGCACCGGGGCCACGGAGTAGTAGGCGCGCACCTGCTGGAGCTGCTCGAACGTCGCGCGCACCAGCTGGGGGTCGACCAGCGGCACCGAGGCCGTCGCCGCGTCGAGCTCGTCGATGTCGGTGCTGAGGGCGGCCGTGCTGCTCGTGAAGGTGCTCTCCTCCACATTCTCGACGTCGTACGCCGCGCGGGTCGCGTCGATGTTCTTCTCGATGTACGGCGCCTCCTTGTCGGCCTCGCTCGGCGAGACCTGGAAGCGCTGCACGACGCCCGGCCAGATCAGGCCGAGCAGGATCGCGGAGAGCGCGAGCAGGCCGACGCCCAGCGTCGGCAGCATCCACGTGCGGCGCCAGACGTTGAGGAAGAAGAGCACGCGCGCAGATGACGGCGATGCCCATCAGGATGTTCTTGGCGGGCAGCACGGCCCGGTCGTCGGTGTAGTTCATGCCGGTGATCAGCCCGCCGGAGCCGTTGAGCAGGTCGAAGCGGTCGAGCCAGTAGTCGGCGGCCTTCGCGAGCACGAAGACGCCCACCAACGCGGAGAACTGGGCCTGCGCGGCCGGGCTGAGCCGGTCGCGACGGGACCTGGAGGCGGATGCCGCCGTAGAGGTAGTGCACGACCGCCGCGGCCATCAGGCCGATGATGGCGATGGCCATCGTGAAGTCGACGACGTAGTGCCACCACGGGCAGCTCGAAGACGTAGAAGCCGACGTCGCGGTTGAAGTAGGGGTCCTTCTGGCCGAACGGCACGCCGTTCTGCCACAGCGAGAACTGGCGCCACTGCCCGGCGGCCGACGTACCGGCGAAGATGCCCATCAGGACGGAGATGCCGATCAGCAGCCAGCGCTTGATCGGCGCGACGGCCCCGCGGTAGCGCTCGAGGCTGTCCTGCTCCATCGAGGTCGGGCGGAAGAACGGGCGGAAGCGGTGGGCGAGGTACATGTTGAGCGCGACCGTCGCCGCCATCAGGGCGCCGAAGACGAGGAAGAGCCCGATGCGGGTCCAGACGAGCTTGCTGAAGACCCCGGCGTAGCCGACGGACGCCGAACCACAGGCGCTCGGTCCAGAAGGACGCGAAGCCGGTGAAGAGCAGGAACGCCGCGAGCAGCACCCCGGCCGTGATCACCAGGCTGCGCGAGCGCCGGGGCGCGGACGTGCTGGCGGCAGGCTGCGGCCGACCGGGCTTCTGGTCGTCGCCGAACATGTCGCTCACGGATGCTCCTCATCGAGGGTGGTGTCATCGAAGGTACTCAACAGCAGTTGCAGCAGTCCCGGCACCAGCTCGGTGCCGTCGACCACGGACTGGTCGTCGTCGTGCGCGCGCAGTCGCAGGGCAGGAGTACGTCGCGCCGGCGCGCGTGGCTCCGGCGACGATCCGCACCTCCTGGCGCAGGGGGTGCTCGCGGCGAACCGGGCCGCCGCGTCGGGGTCGTCGGGGATCTCGTCGTCGACGTCGGGCGGCAGCACCAGCCGCTCGACGACCGCGGCGCAGCCGATCACGCGTCGGGGGCCAGACGATCTGCTCGAGCGACGCGCTCGAGCTGCTGGCCGGGCGGCAGGTCGTCCTGCTCGATCGCCGTGAACGACCCGTCCTCGGCGCTGTCGTCGAGCCCCATCGACGGCGGCCAGGCCGGGCTCGGAGTCGACCAGCCGCCGGGTGTCGACGAGCGCGTAGAGGCGCGACTGCTGGTCCCAGCCGGAGGTCGGCGGCGTGCGCCTCGATCTCGAGTACGGCGGTCGCCAGGGCGGGGTCGCTCGGCAGCTCGATGCTCAGACCGTCGGGCAGGTCGGTCACTGCGCGGCCTCCTCGGGGCACGTCGGGAGCGGAGCGTCGTGGTCGTCGGTCCAGGTCTCGATGGCCTGCACGGCCTCGTGCATGGTGGCGACGACGGCCAGCCGCATGTCGCCGCGCGGGGCCGTCTCGGCCTCCTTGCAGTTGCCGAGCGGCACCAGGAAGAGCTCGGCGCCGGCGTCGCGGGAGGCCGCGATCTTCTGCGGGATGCCGCCGATCGGGCCGACCTTGCCGGTCTCGTCGATGGTGCCGGTGCCGGCCACGACGGCGTCGTCCGGTCAGCGATCCCGGGGTGAGGGTGTCGTAGATGCCCAGGGAGAACAGCAGCCCGGCGCTCGGCCCGCCGATCTCGGGGTCGATGTTGACGCTGACCTGGAACGGGAAGTCGAAGCCGGGGCCGGGCGTGATGCCGACGCGCGTCTCCGTGCCGATCTTCCTCGGCGTCACCTCGACGGTGCGCTCCTTGTCGCCGCGACGGATCCTGAAGTCCAGCGGCTGCCGGCCGGCACCCCCCGCACGGCCTTGACGACGTCGTCGGGCGACGTGATGGTCGTGCCGTCGATCTTCAGCAGCACGTCGCGCACCTCGAGCTTGCCGGCGGCGGGCATGCCCTCGCCGACGTTCAGCACCTCGGTGACGGGTGAGACGTCGTAGCCCAGCTCGGTGAGCGCGGACGCGATCGCGGAGTCCTGCGACGACACCATCTCGACGGCGGACTCGGTCTTGGAGTCCTCCTGCGTCTCGTCGGGCGAGTAGACCGCGTCGTACGGGATGACGGCGTCGTCGCGGCTGATCCAGGCGCCGGTCGCCTCGAAGAGGTTGACCGTGGACTGCGGCCGGGTGACGTAGACCGTGGTCATCCGCAGCTGGCCGTCGTCACGGTAGGTCTTGTGGCCGGAGACCTGCACGATCTCCTTGCCGTCGTCGGAGCTGAGGACGTCGACGGTCACGCCCGGCTGGTAGGTGACGTAGGGCAGGCCCGACGAGAGTGCCACGGCCCAGAGCGCCACGAGCAGCGGGACCGCGAGGATCCCCGCCAGGTGCGCTGCGTCATGCACCAACCCTCTCAAACGCGGGCAACTACGACGCGTCTCGGGTCGGGCGAACGGCGATGCCGGTGCTGCGCTCGCGGATCCGCACCATCGCGGCTCGGCGTGCGGGAGGTCCTTCTCGAGGGCCCTGGCGAGGCGTCGTACGGCGACGTCGCGGTCGACCTCGCCGCGGCCCGCGCGGCCGAGCCACGTCACCCACAGCATGGCGCCGAACGTGACGACCAGGGGCGGCACGAGCCACAGGAGGATGTCCACGGGCTCAGGGTAGGGACATCTCGGGCCGCGGCACGTGAGGCGTGCCTACGGCGTGCCGACCCATTCGTCGGTGCCGTCCTCGAAGCGCTGGTGCTTCCACACCGGGACCTCCGCCTTCAACGTGTCGATCAGCGCCCGGGACGCAGCGAACGCGTCACCCCGGTGGGCCGCGGTGGTCGCGACGATGACCGCGACGTCGCCGACGGCCAGGGTCCCGATGCGGTGCACGGCGACCACGCCCTGCACGTCGTGCTCCATGGCGATCTTCTCCGCGACCTCGCGCAGCTTGTCGAGGGCGCTGGGGTGGGCGGAGTAGTCGAGACCGCTGACGCCCTTGCCGTGGTCGTGGTCGCGCACCCGGCCGACGAACAGCGTGAGCCCGCCGGACTCGGCGTCGTCGAGGGCGGCGATCACCTCGGCCACGTCGAGCGGGGTCTCGCGCAGGTCGACCAGTCGTACGGCGTCAGTCACGGTGTCGAGTCTAGGGATGCGTGAGTACCGTGGGGGCATGGGTTTCACGAACGATCCGACAGGTCCCCCGCCCGAAGAGCCGGAGCAGAACCCCTTCAAGGGCACGCCGTTCGAGCAGCTCTTCTCCGGAGCCGGCGGCGGCGCGGGGTTCGGCGGCATGGATCTCTCCGCCCTGATGGGCCAGATGCAGGCGATGATGCAGCCGCACGACGGCGCCATCAACTGGGACGTCGCCATCGACATGGCGCGCCGGGCCGCTGCCCAGCAGCCCGACCCCTCCCCCACGTCGCGCGACAAGGACGCCATCGCCGACGCGATGCGGCTGGCCGACCACTGGCTCGACTCGGCGACCGACTTCCCGTCCGGCGTCACGAGCACCGCGGCCTGGAGCCGCGCCGAGTGGATCGTCAACACCACCGACGCGTGGAAGGTTCTGGTCGAGCCGATCGCCGAGCCAGGCCGTCGAGTCGCTCGGCAACGCGCTGCCCGAGGAGGCCCGCGCGATGGCCGGTCCGCTGATCGGCATGCTGTCGAAGGCCACCGGCGCGATGGTCGCCAGCCAGGTCGGCTCGGGGCTCGGCGCGCTCGCCGGCGAGGTGCTCGGCGCCACCGACATCGGCCTGCCGCTCTCGGCGCCCGGCGTGGCCGCGCTGGTGCCCGAGAACGTCAAGGCCTTCTCGAGCGGGCTCGACGTCAGCGACGACGACGTGACGCTCTACCTCGCCCTGCGCGAAGCCGCCCATCAGCGGCTCTTCGCCGCACGTTCCGTGGCTGCGCGAGCACCTGATCGGCGCCGTCACCGACTACGCCAGCGGGATCGAGATCAACACCTCCGCCATGGAGGAGCAGGTGCGCGGCCTCGACCTCAGCAATCCCGCTGCACTCCAGGACGCCTTCGAGGGCGGCCTGTTCGACCTCGCCCAGTCGCCCGCGCAGCAGGCCGCGCTCCAGCGCCTCGAGATCACCCTGGCCCTGGTCGAGGGCTGGGTCGACGAGGTGGTGGGCCAGGCCACCGCCGAGCGGATGCCGAACGCCGGCAAGCTGCAGGAGGCCGTACGCCGCCGCCGCGCGGCCGGCGGCCCGGCCGAGCAGACCTTCGCCTCACTGGTCGGGCTCGAGCTGCGACCGCGTCGGCTGCGCGACGCCTCCACACTGTGGGGCTCGTTGCGCACCCGCCAGGGCACCGAGGCCCGCGACGGGGTGTGGATGCACCCCGACCTGCTGCCGACGGCAGCCGACCTCGACGACCCGCTGGGCTTCCGTGAGGACTCCGCGGCTCCCGATTCGCTGACGGACGAGGACTTCGAGGCGGGTCTGCGCGACCTGCTCGACGGCCCCGGCGACGACCGTCCGCAGGAGTGACGCTCCACACCGACGCACTCGGGTGCCTCGAACGCTGGACGCCGCCCTCGCCGGACCAGCGGGCGCTGCGGGATCGGTTCGTCACGCACCTGCGCGCCCACCACGACGGAGTGACGCGCGACTGTTTCCCCGACCACGTCACCGCAGGGACGCTCGTGCTGTCGGCCGACCTCGACGAGGTGCTGCTCAACCTGCACGGCAAGGCCCGGCGCTGGTTCGCGTTCGGCGGGCACTGCGAGCCCGGTGATCTCACCCTGCTCTCCGCCGCCACCCGCGAGGCCGCCGAGGAGTCCGGCATCGCGGGGCTCGACGTCGACCCGGTGCCGGTGCACCTCGACGAGCACACGGTCGGGTTCTGCGACCCGCGCGGGCCGGTCGGTCACCTCGACGTGCGCTTCACCGCCCGGGCCGCACCGGACGCCGTACACGTGGTGAGCGAGGAGTCGCTCGACGTGCGCTGGTGGCCGGTGACCGACCTGCCCGAGCTCGAGCCCGAGATGCTCACGCTGATCGAGCTCTCGCGGGCGCGCTGGGCGCAGCGCGTCTCCTAGCCACCCCTCCCGCGGCAGCGGTGAGCCAGGGGCGGTCTCGCCACCCCGAACCGACCACAGGTCACCGCTCTCGGGCACTCCACGGCCGGGAGAAGCTCAGTCGACCGGGTCACCGTCGTCGGGCGGCTCCATGTTGGCGGCGGCGGACCAGCCGATGAGGTAGCCCTTCGCCCGCTCGGCCCGCGGGAACCGGTCGACCCAGGCCCAGAAGTTCGCGTCGTGCGCCGGCTCGAGCAGGTGCGCCAGCTCGTGCACGAGCACGTAGTCGATCACCCACGTCGGCATGCCCTGCAGCCGCTCGGAGAGCCGGATAGACCGGTCCCCCGGCGTGCACGAGCCCCAGCGCGACCGCTGGTTGGCCACCCATCGCACCGTGTCGGGCATCGCCAGGCCGCCGAAGACGTCGTCGTTGAGCTGCCGCGCGCGGGCCATCAGCTGGTCGTCACTGGGGCGCTTGCGGGCCTCGGCCTTCTCGAGCCGGGCGACCATCGTGGCCACCCACGAGGCCTCGTCCTTCTTGCTCATCGTCGCGGGGATCATCACCACGAACCGGTCGCCGTCGCGGTACGCCGAGACGGTACGGCGCCGCCGCGCCGAGCGGCGTACCTCGACCTCCGGCTGCTGGTCGGTCACGACGATCCTCCCGCCGCCCAGGCGAGCAGCCGGTCGCGCGGCCACGTGTTGACGATCCGCTCGGCCTCGATGCCCGCGGCCTCGGCGCGCTCGGCGCCGTAGACCAGGAAGTCGAGCTGCCCCGGCGCGTGCGCGTCGCTGTCGATGGAGAAGAGGCAGCCGATGTCGCGCGCGAGCTCGAGCAGCTTCGTCGGCGGGTCGCGGCGCTCGGGCCGGGAGTTGATCTCGACCGCGACGTCGTGCTCGGCGCACGCCTCGAACACCGCCTTCGCGTCGAACTGGCTCTGCCCGCGGACCCCGCGGTTGCCGGTGACGAGGCGACCGGTGCAATGGCCGAGGACGTTCATCCGCGGGTTCTCGATCGCGCCGACCATGCGCCGGGTCATCGCGGCCGACTCCATCTTCAGCTTGGAGTGCACACTGGCCACGCGCAGGTCGAGCCGGGCGAGCATCTCGTCGGTCTGGTCGAGCTCACCGTTGTCGAGGATGTCGACCTCGATGCCCTTCAGCAGCGTGAACGCCCCGCCGAGGTGGGTGTTGACGGCGTCGACGACGTCGAGCTGGCGAGCCAGCCGCTCGGCGCTGAGCCCGTGGGCCACCGTGAGGCGCGGCGAGTGGTCGGTCAGCACGAGGTAGTCGTGGCCGAGCTCGATCGCCGTGAACGCCATCTCCTCGATCGGCGAGCCACCGTCGGACCAGTCGGAGTGGGAGTGCAGGTCGCCGCGCAGCGCGGCCCGGATCGTGGTGCCGCCCTTGGTCAGCGGGCCGGCGTGGTCGTGCTCGGCCCGTGCGAGCCGTTCGGGTACGACGCCGCGCACGGCGTCGGCGATCACCGAGCCCGTGCTGGGCCCGATGCCGGGCAGGTCGGTGACCGTGCCGGCCTGGACCATCGCCGCCAGCTCTGCGTCGGGGATCGGCAGCACCGCGGCCGCGGCCGCCCGGAACGCCTGGACGCGCCGGGTGTCCTCACGGCCCCGCTCGAGCAGGAACGCGATCCGGCGCAGCGCCGCGACCGCACCCCGTCGTACGGCGCTCCGGCCTTCGATGCCTCGACCAATTTCTCCTCCACATCCCGTCCCGGCCATTGTTGCTGGTCAGGTGGGTGTACGACGAGCAGCCCCGCGTGTCCTGCACAGGCTCATCCCCGGCGGCACCCGGGTTCTCCACGGCTCGAGACAATCGTCCACAGCTTTGTCCACAAGGTTGTCCACAGGCGTTGACAACGCTGCGTTGACCACGGTGGCACCAGGCTCCTAGCGTGGCCCGCGACGAGGCCCCCGGCCCATCCGGACTGCGTTCGCAAGGGGAAGGCAAGCGCAGGGTGGAGCGGCAGGGGGCCTCTTCTCGTGCCCGGCGCTCAGCGCCCCCGGAACACCGGTGGCCGCCTCTCCCGCGCCGCGGCGACGCCCTCCTGCAGGTCCGCCGTCGCCAGGGTCACCGGCTGCGCCAGCGCCTCCCACTGCAGGCAGGCCTCGATGTCGGCGTGGCCGCTGCCGGCCAGCGCCAGCTTG
Source organism: uncultured Actinomycetota bacterium (assembly GCA_963825755.1). Taxonomy (GTDB): domain Bacteria; phylum Actinomycetota; class Actinomycetes; order Propionibacteriales; family Nocardioidaceae; genus Nocardioides. The sequence continues at coordinate 63,676 of CAWGUS010000011.1, forward strand.
GTGAGTCGGCTGGCGATCGGGGCGGTGCCCGCGATGCCGGCAGCCGTGGCCAGCACCTCGTCGAGGAACCCGTCGGCGGCGATCACCCGCGACACGAGGCCGAGGGCCAGGGCCTCGTCTGCGTCGACCAGCCGCCCGGTCAGCAGGAGGTCACGGGCGGCGGCGCGGCCGACCACGTCGGGCAGCAGGTGCGTCCCCGCCATGCCGGCGTGCATGCCGAGCCGGACGAACGGTGCTCCCAGGCGCGCCCCCGCCGCGGCGTACCGGATGTCGCAGGCCAGGGCGAGGCAGAGCCCGGCGCCGATGGCCGGCCCGTTGACCGCCGCGATCGTCGGCACCTCGAGGCGGCGGATCGACAGCCACGCGCGGTAGAAGGGCAGCATCCGCTCACGCAGCTCGACGACGGTCGCGTCGGGCTCGCCCGAGATCCAGCTGGTGTCGCCGCCGGAGCAGAACGCGCTGCCCTCCCCCGTCACGACGACGGCGCGCACCGAGCGGTCGGCGGCGAGCTCGTCGATCGCCGACACCCACGAACGGGTCATGTCGTCGGACATCGCGTTGCGCTGGTCGGGGTTGTCGAGGGTCAGCATCGCGACCCCGTCGGAGGGTCGCTCGAGCCGCAGATGGGGGTGGTCGTGGTCAGCCATGGCTGGAGGATACGAGGGCCTGCGCGCAGCCGACACGGCCACGCTTGGAGGGGGACCTCCTACGCCTGCGCTCAGGCGTGAAGTAGGGTCATTATCGGCTCAGGGACACCCGTCCCAGAGCACCGGCGGGCTTCCCCGAAACCCCCGTCGCGACGACCGAAGAAATTCATAGGCAAGGAGGCCGTCATGGCGGAGACCTGGAGCGGCGAGTTCTACTGCGTCAAGTGCAAGGAGAAGCGCGAGGCGGAGGGTGAGGTCAGGGTCAACGACAAGGGCACCCGGATGGCCAAGGCCGTCTGCCCCGTCTGCAGCACCAACCTGAACCGCATTCTCGGCAAGGCGTAAGTAGCGCCCCACAGCTGACACGTCGGCGTCACCCTCACGGGTGGCGCCGTCGCTGTGATTTCGGGGCCTGTGGATGAGGACCCTTCTCCCTCGCCCCGCGGTGCGAGGGTAGGGGCATGCGCGAGGACGACACCGCCCGGTGGGTGCGGCTGCGGTCGGGAGTGCCCGTCGTACGCCGCGACGACGAGCACCTCCAGGTCGGGTCCCATCCCGAGGTCAGCCTCGTGGTCGAGGCCACCGATGCGTACGCCGCCCTGCTGGACCAGCTCACCATCGGGCTCGACCCCTCGCTGCTCGGGCCCGGCCCGGCAGCCGTCGTCGCCGACCTCGTCGCCGCCGGGCTGGTCGTCGCGCCCGGCGAGCGCGACCGACGCCTGCTGCGGCGTACGGCGACCGTGGTCGAGGTGTCCGGGCCGTGGCGGACCGACCTCGCTGCCCGGTTGGCCGCCGTCGGCATCCGCACGGGGGACGCGGCCGACCTGTCCGTCGTGCTGACCGCTGGGGAGCACGACCGCGACGTCGCCGACCGGTGCCTCCACACCGACCAGCCGGCGCTCTTCGTGGCCGCCATCGACGGCCGGGTCCGGCTCGGGCCGTGGGTCGTCCCCGGGCGGACCGCCTGCCTGCAGTGCCTGGACGCGCACGCCCGTGAGCGCGACGCCCGGCACCCGGTGCTGGTCGAGCAGTGGAACGCCACCGAGCCCCTCGCGGAGGTCGAGCCCACCCTGGTGTCGATGGCGCTGGCGTGGGCATGTGCCGACGTGGTCCGGTGGTGTCACGGGCAGGTGCCGACGACGTGGTCGTCGACGATCTGGCTCAGCGAGGACGCGCTGCCCGACATCTGGTCGTGGACCCGCCACGCGTGGTGCGGCTGCGGCTGGGCGGGCCTCGACGTCACCGGGTGAGAGCCGCCGGTCACCACCACTCGCTGTCGAGCTTGCCCTCCATGGCGCGCAGGTGGGTGCGCGAGCAGGTGTCGCAGTAGATCCGGGTCCGGCCTCGCTCGACCGACGTGGTCCAGGTCAGGGTCTCCGCCTCGGTCTCGACCTGGCGCCCGCAGTAGTCGCACGTGAACACGGGCCCGAGGCTACGCCCGTCACGACGCACGAGAGCCGGGTACGACGACGGTCGTCGTACCCGGCTCCCTTGGTGCCAGTGCGTGTCACCCGCGATCAGGTCAGTGCTGGTGACTGTTCTGATCAGAGTGCGCGAGCGAGGGCGAGTCGAGCCTGCTGCGCGGCCAGTTCGGCCTTGCGGCTCATCCGGCGGGCAAGAGCCAGCTGGTGTCCGCGACGAAGCTGCTGCGCCTCTCCCAGGCGCGCGGTCATTTGCGCACGTGCGAGATTTTCATGCATGAGATTCATGTCGTTACGTCCTTCGGTGGTGGAGGTGAGGTTCATCGAGTTGGTTTCTTTCGTGATGTGGAGGTCCGCCGCTCAGGCAGCCACCCCTTCGGTGGGGTTCTTTCGGGGCCGGCCGCGCGGGCGCTTGCGCGGGATCACCACGCCTTGCAGGAAGAGCTCGCCGCCCCAGACACCCCACGGCTCACGCCGTTCGAGTGCGCTGTCGAGGCACAGGGCCTGGACCGGGCAGGCCTGGCAGAGGGCCTTGGCGTGCTCGACGTCGATGGGCGATTCGGCGAACCACAGGTCCGGGTCGTTGATGCGGCACGGAGCCTGTGTCTGGAGTTCTTCCGGAACGCGGTCGAGAACACTGATGGTCATGTAAGTCACCTCCTCTGCTGACCTGATCGCTGATGCAATGATTTGGGAGAAACAGAAAGGCCGCGGATCCCTGTATCGGGTTCCGCGGCCTGGAGGCGCCGGTGCTGTTGGGTCTCAACAGGACGGTGGTCTCCAGGCAGTGGTCCCCGGGAACGAACCCTGGGCGGTCGCGACGACGGTGGCGTCCGCGGCAATGCCGCCGAGGGGACGCACTCGCTCCGTGACGACCGGGCCGGAGCAGGCCGGGGTCGCGAAGGCGGCGCCGTATGCGGGCATGCCGAAGGACGGCTTGAGGGCCGTCATCGTGTTGGTGAGCTTCTTCACGGGTGCCACCTCCTTCGGTGCCTAGTGCGCGGGCCGTGCCAAGGTCCTGAGCGCGTGGACTGGAACGAGAGAAAGTTATCGTGCCGGCCGCGTAATGGGCAAACGATTTTCTGGGTATTTCTTCGAAAATTCTTCGCGATCGTCCTTCAGGCCAGCAGGGCGAGCACGTCGGGGCCGTACTTCTCGAGCTTCGCCGGGCCCACGCCGGCGATCTTGAGCAGGCCCGCGTCGGTGCTGGGCCGGTGCTCGGCGATGAGCTGGAGGGTCGCGTCGGTGAACACGACGTACGGCGGCACCTCGTCGTCACTGGCCCGCTCGCGGCGCCAGGTGCGCAGCGCCTCGAACAGTGCCTCGTCGTAGGAGGCCGGGCAGTCGGCGCAGCGGCCGACCTTCTTCTGCGCGGGGGTGTCGAGGGGCTTGCCGCACTCGCGGCAGTGGACGGCCCTGCGGTTGCGGCGGGTGCCGGTCTCGAGGCCCGTTGCCCGCACCGCACGAGGGTCTCGCAGCACCCCGTCGAGGAACCGGGACGGCTTGCGGCTGGCGCGACCCCCGGGGTTGCGGGCGGCCGCCCACGAGATCGAGAGGTCGCGCCGGGCGCGGGTGATGCCGACGTAGAGGAGCCGGCGCTCCTCCTCGATCTCGGCCGGTGACTCGGCGTAGACGATCGGCAGCGTGCCCTCCTGCACGCCGCAGAGGAAGACGGAGTCCCACTCGAGGCCCTTGGCAGCGTGCAGGGTGGCGAGGGTGACGCCGTCGGCGACCGGTGCGTGCTGCTCGGAGGCGCGCCGGTCGAGCTCGTCGACGAAGCCGCCCAGGTCGAGCGGATCGGCCGCCGCGAACTCGACGGCCTGGTCGACGAGCGCCTGCAAGGACTCCCAGCGGTCACGGGTCTGACCCCGGCTGGTGGGCGCCTCGGGAGACCAGCCCATGCCACCGAGAGTGGCCTTGACGATGTCGACGAGCGGCTCCTCGGCCGACTGCCCGCCGCGCGCCGTACCGCGCAGCATGGTCACCGCCTGGCGCACCTCGGGCCGGTCGAAGAACCGGCGGGCGCCGCGGATGACGTAGGGGATGCCGCGGCCGGCGAGGGCGTCCTCGTAGGCCTCGGACTGGGCGTTGATGCGGAACAGCACCGCGATCTCGGAGGCGGGGGTGCCGGCGGCGCGGAGCTCGGCGATGCGGCCGGCGACGTGCTGGCCCTCGGCGACCTCGTCGGGACAGGCCTGGGCGACCACGGCCGGCCCGGCCGGCCGCTGCGCCACCAGCTTGACGCCCTGGCTGGGGGTGCCGGCCAGGATCTGGTTGGCGAAGCCGACGACCTCGGGCGTGGAGCGGTAGTTGCGCACCAGGTCGATGGAGGTCGTCTCGGGGAAGCGGGTCGGGAAGTCGCGGAGGTAGGACGCCTGGGCGCCGGCGAACGAGTAGATCGTCTGGGCGGGGTCGCCCACGACGCACAGCTCGTCACGGCCGCCGAGCCACAGGTCGAGAAGGGAGTACTGGATGGGCGAGACGTCCTGGAACTCGTCGACGACGAACCATTTGTACTGCTGCCGGACCTGGGCGGCGACCCGGGGATCGTCGGCGAGCATGCCCGCGGTGAAGAGCAGGACGTCCTCCATGTCCATCCGGCCCTGCTCGCGCTTGGTCTCCTCGTAGGACTCGAACACGCCGGCCACGACCTCGGGGGCGACGTCGCCGACGCTGCGGGAGCGCTGCGGGGCGACGCGGGCGTAGTCGTCGGGCGAGACGTTGCTGACCTTGGCCCACTCGATCTCCGACGCCAGGTCGCGCAGCAGCGCCTGGTCGGTGGTCAGCCGGCGACGCCGCGCGGCGGTGGCGAGGATGCCGAGCTTGGACTCGATGAGCGCGGGCAGCTCGTGGCCGTAGAGCCGGGGCCAGAAGAACCGCAGCTGCCGCAGCGCGGCGGAGTGGAACGTGCGTGCCTGGACGCCCGTGGCACCCAGCAGGCGCAGCCGGCCACGCATCTCTCCCGCCGCCCTCGTGGTGAACGACAGCGCCAGCACCTCGGTCGGCGCGTAGACGCCCGAAGCCACGCCGTTCGCGATGCGGTGGGTGATCGCACGGGTCTTGCCGGTGCCCGCTCCGGCCAGCACGCGCACCGGACCGCGCAGCGTCTCAGCGACCAGGCGCTGCTCGGGATCGAGCGCGGCGAGCAGGTCGTCGGGGGCAGGCAAGGCGGGAACAACTCCTGGACCGTGGTGGTTGGAAGGGGTGCCAGCAACCCTAGACGTCCGAGGGGACAGTCCCGCGATGACCTTCACCATGTACAGCACCCCGTGGTGCGGCTACTGCCACCGGCTCAAGAGCCAGCTCGACCGCGAGGGAATCCCCTTCGAGATCGTCGACATCGAGCAGGTGCCCGAGGCCGCGCAGATCGTGGAGAAGGCCAACAACGGCAACCAGACCGTCCCGACGCTGGTCTACTCCGACGGGTCTGCGCAGACGAACCCGTCGCTGGCGCAGGTGAAGGACAAGCTGGCCGCGCTGGTCTGAGGTGACCTCTGTCGTTCGGCGTCGTTGCGACGTACTCAAAGCGCGGGGAAACCCCGCGAAGCTCGGGAGTCTTCGGGACTACCAGCCGCCGGCGAGCGACTCGCCGACCCAGCTCTCGAGCAGTGACGACGAGATCGAGACGCTCCTCGGTACGACGACGCGACCGGCCGCAGTGTCGGCGCGCAGCTGGTCGCGGGTGAACCAGCGGGCCTCCTCGATCTCCGCGCCGTCGACGTCGATCACGTCGCTGGTCGCGCGGGCGGTGAAGCCGACCATCAGGCTGGCGGGCAGCGGCCACGGCTGGTTGCCGAAGTAGGTCACCTCGCCGACGGGGGTGCCGACCTCCTCCATCACCTCGCGGCGTACGGCGTCCTCGAAGGTCTCCCCCGGCTCGACGAAACCGGCCAGTGTCGACCAGCGGCCAGCGGGCCAGGAGCTCTGCCGCCCCAGCAGGATCCTCTCGTCGTCCGACCCGGGCTCGCCCATGGTGACGGCCATGATCACGGCGGGGTCGGTGCGCGGGAACTGCGGCTTGCCGCACGACGTACAGAGAAGCTCGTGACCGGCATGACGCGACTCGAGGTGACCGCCGCAGCGCGGGCAGAACTTGGTGGCCCAGTGCCACTCCGCCAGGCCGATCGCGTGGAAGAGCCACGGTGCGTCGTCCTCGCCGCCCTCGCCGAGGTGCGGGAAGAGGGCACGGATGCCGACCCACTCGTCGCGTGCGCCCGGGGCGACCTCCGGGTCGCAGATGACGGCGAACCGCGTGAGGCCGTCGCGCTCCCCCAGCAGGACGCGTACGCCGTCGGGTGCCTCGCCCGGCGCGACCCAGTCGAGAGCGCCGTCGACCGGGCGGATGCGGGTGCCTGCGACCACCAATACCAGGGTCTCCGGGTCGGCCCACCTGCCCGCCAGCCAGGCGTCGTCGGTGCGGAGCATCCCCTCGCGGTTGTGCGCGTGGGCCGAGAGGGCGAGATGCGGGAGGGTGGCGCTGCGTTCGCTGGTGTCCTGGGTGGTCACCCCGCCACGGTACTTGGGTAGTTTCCACGTCCATGAGCACCCACATCGGCGCCGCCACCGGCGACATCGCCCCCACGGTCCTGATGCCCGGCGACCCGCTGCGCGCGAAGTGGATCGCCGAGACGTTCCTCGACGACGCCCGCTGCTACAGCGAGGTCCGCGGCATGTACGGCTACACGGGCACCTGGCGCGGCCAGCCCGTCTCGGTGCAGGGCTCCGGCATGGGCCAGCCGTCGCTGGCGATCTACGCCCACGAGCTCTTCACGGAGTACGACGTGCAGTCGGTCATCCGCGTCGGCTCGTGCGGTGCGCTCACCGAGACGATCGCGATCCGCGACGTCGTGATCGCGTCGGGCGCATGCACCGACTCGTCGATGAACACCCACCGGTTCCACGGGTACGACTACGCCCCGGTCGCCGACTTCGGCCTGCTGCGGGCGGCGTACGACGCGGCGACGGCCCTGGGCATCGACCCGCACGTCGGGCTGATCTTCTCGGGCGACTCGTTCTACTCGCCGCGCCCTGAGCTGATGACGCCGATGGTCGAGCACGGGGTGCTGGCGATCGAGATGGAGGCGAGCGCGCTCTACACGCTGGCGGCCAAGCACGGCCGGCGGGCGCTGGCGATCTGCACGGTCTCCGACCACATCGTCACCGGCGAGGAGACGACGTCGCAGGAGCGCGAGCAGACGTTCGGCGCGATGGTCGACATCGCGCTCACCGCTGCGCTGGGCTGAGCAGGCCGGCCAGCGCGGCCCGGTCGGGCAGGTCGGTCGGCTCGACCGTGTGGCCGGTGCGCACGTAGTGGAACGCCACGCGCACCCTCTCGAGGTCGATGCCGTGCAGCTCGGCCCAGGCCACCCGGTAGACGGCGAGCTGGAGCGGGTCGGCCGACTCGTGCCGGTTGGTCTTCCAGTCGACGAGCAGGAAGCCGTCGCCGTCGGCGTAGACCGCGTCGATGCGGCCGCGCACGACCTGCCCGTCGAGCACCAGCGCGAACGGCGCCTCCACCGAGTGCGGCATCCGGTCGGCGAACTCACCGGCCTCGAACGTCGCGATCAGCTCGGCCAGGTCGTCCTCGTCGTCGATGCCGGTGTCGAAGCGGCCGGGCAGCTCGTCGGGGTCGAGCAGGCCCTGCTGCCCGAACCGCGACTCGACCCAGGCATGGAACCGGGTGCCGAAGCGCGCCGAGGCCGACGGCTTGCGCGGCATCGGCCGGGCCAGGTCGGCGGCGAAGCGGTCGGGGTCCTCGCGCAGCCGCGCGAGTGACGTCGCCGAGAGGCTGCTCGGCAGGGTGACCTCGATGGTGTCGGCGCGGTCGCGGCGCGCCTCGTCGAGCAGCCTGGTCAGCTCGGCGTCCCACTGGGCGACCTGGTCGGCGACCAGGATGTCCTCGACCGCCTCGTCGGGGACGCCGTCGCGGAGCCGCTGCTCAGCAGCGGTGAACCGGCGGGCCGCCTCGGCGCGGCGCACGACCTCGGGGGTGTGGTGCGACATCGGCCAGGTCAGGTCGCCGCCGACCATCGCGTAGGGGCTGATGTCGCCCTTGACCGCCGCGGCTGTCCACAGCTCGGGCTCGCCGCCCCACTCGCCGATCGCCTCGCGGGTGCGGTGGACGAAGCTGGACGCGCCGAGACCGGTCTTGAGGGTCGGGTGCCAGCACCACGCGCTCACGAAGAGATGGTGGCGGGGTCGGGTCCAGGCGACGTAGGCGAGGCGGAGCTCCTCGACCGCCTCGTGCGCCTTGGCCGCGACCGCGAACTTCGCGATGTCGTCGGGCGTGTGCCCGCCGAGCGGTGGCAGGTCGCGCGCATCGCCACGGAGGCTGTTGGGCATGACGAAGGGCACGGTGAGCCAGCTGCTGCGGGTCTGGTTGGTGGGGAACTTGCGCTCGGTGACGCCGACGAGGAAGACGACGTCCCACTCGAGCCCCTTGGCACGGTGCACCGTGAGCAGCTTGACCGAGTCGGCCTCCGACGGCGTGGCCACGTCGAGGCCCTGGCCGAAGGTGTCCTCCGCCTCGAGCCAGGCCATCAGCGCGGGCAAGGTGACGGCGCCGTCGACCGCCTGGAACTCGGCGACGGCCTGGACGAAGAGGTCGAGGTTGTCGCGCCTGGCCGCAGCCGACGGGCTGACCGACGACGCCAGCTCGACGTCGATGCCGGTCAGGTCGATGATGCGGCGCACCAGATCCAGGATCGGCTCGTTGGCGGCGGCACGGAGCCGCCGGAGCTCGGCCGCCAGCAGGGCGAACCGCTCGCGTGCCTCCGCCGAGTAGGCCAGGTCGCCGGGATCGTCCAGTGCGTCGCCGAGGGCCGCCATCTCGGTCGGGTCGGCGCCCTCGACCGCGAGCGCGAGCTCGTCGCCGACGGAGAGGCTGGTGTCGCGGCCGGTGCCGGACCTCGCCAGCTCGGCCGACCGCTTGCCCAGCAGCGCGAGATCGCGGGGCCCGATCGCCCAGCGCGGGCCGGCCAGCAGGGTCAGCAGCGCGGGGTTGGCCGTCACGTCGGAGACCAGCTGGAGGGTGGCCACGATCTCGGCCACCTCGGGCAGCCGGAGCAGCCCCTTGAGGCCGACGATCTCGACCGGGATCTCGCGCCCGGTCAGGGCGTCGAACACGTCGGCGGCGTGCGCGTTGTTGCGGGTCAGGACGCCGATCTCGCGCCACGAGGGGGTCTCCATGGCGTCGCGGGCGGCGACGACCGAGTCGGCCAGCCACGCCAGCTCGTCGTCGTACGTCGGGTGGACGGCGACCGTGACCTGGCCGTCGTCGGCGTCGGGCTTGGCCTCGAGCGGGAGCACGCGACCGGTCTCGGCGTAGAGGTCGACGGCGAGGTGGTTGGCGGTGGCGAGGATGCGGCGGTCAGAGCGCCGGTTGACCGTGAGCGGGTAGGTCGCGGTCTCCCCCGTGGAGGACGGGAAGTCGCGACCGAACTCGAGGATGTTGGACACCGAGGCGCCGCGCCAGCCGTAGATCGCCTGGTTGGGGTCACCGACCGCCGTGACCGGGTGACCGAGCCCGGTGGCGTCGTCGGGCCCGGAGAACAGCCGGCTCAGCATCAGCGCCTGGGCGACCGAGGTGTCCTGGTACTCGTCGAGGAGAACCACTTTGAACTTCGCGCGCTCGAGCTCGCCGACCTCGGGGCACTGCTCCGCCAGCCGCGCGGCGAGCGCGATCTGGTCGGAGAAGTCGACGAGCCCGAGGTGGGCCTTGAGTTGCCGGTAGCCGTCGACCAGGTCGAGCAGCTCGGCCCGCCGGTCGATGGCGAGGATCGCCTTCTCGTTCTTCTCGCGGTAGGTCTTGCGCGACTCGGCCGCCATGCCCTCGACGAACCGCGGCCGCTCCGCCCCGTCGAGCTCGCGCACGCGCGCAGGGTCGACGAGGTGCTCGCTCATCTCGGCGTCGAGGGACAAGAGGTACTGGACCACGTGCGTGGGCGAGTCGGTGAGGTGCTCGACCGTGCCCGCGTGACGTTGTACGGCGCGGGCGGCGAGCTGGTAGCGGGACGCGTCGGCGATGAGTCGGGCGTCGGGCTCGTGCCCGATGCGCAGGCCGTGCTCCGCGAGCAGGTTGGCGGCGTAGGAGTGGTAGGTCGCGACCGTCGGTTCCTCCACCTCCTCGCCGTCGCCGACCGGGCCCCGCTCGGGAAGCAGCCCGGCGTCGCGCAGCGCGCCCCGGACCCGGTGGGCGAGCTCGGCCGTGGCCTTGGTCGTGAACGTCAGGCCGAGCACCTCGCTCGGCCTCACACGACCGGTGGCGACCAGCCAGACGACGCGGGCCGCCATCACCGTGGTCTTGCCCGACCCGGCGCCGGCGATCACCACGGCCGGACCGAGCGGCGCGGTGATGGCGTCGAACTGCTGCGGGCTGAAGGCGAAGTCGGCGTGCATCAGCTCCCGGAGCTGCTGCGGCGTGGTGATCTCGCGGGCCGTCATGCGAGGACCGACCCGGCGGTCTTGTCGGGACAGATGGCGGTGAACGGGCACCTCTCGCAGTGGGCACCGGGTCGCGCGACGAACTCCTCGTCGCGCACGGTCGTCACTGCCTGCAGCAGCTGGCGTTCGATCAGGGTGACCCCGTCGCCATCGGGCGCCTGGACCTCCTGCGGCTGGACCTTGGGCAGCTCCCCGCCGTGTCGCAGCTGGACCAGCTCGGCGCCGCCGGCCTCCGCGTCGGAGCCGGCGAGGTCGGCGGCCGCGCCGTGGCGTACGGCGAGCTGGTAGAGCCCGAGCTGGGCGTGCTCCTTCACCTGCGGACCGGTGGGTGGGTACTTGCCGGTCTTGAGGTCGATCACCCAGACCCGGCCGTCCTCGTCGAGCTCGAGGCGGTCGGCGTAGCCGTGCAGGCGCACGACCTGACCGTCGGGCAGCTCCACCTCGGCCCGGACCGTCGACTCGGTGGCGAGCAGCGTGCGAGCGCCGGGACGCTGGTGCCAGGCGAGGAACCGCGCCAGCGCCGCCTGCACCTCGTCACGCTCGCGCCGACCGGACCACGGGGTGCGGAAGTCGATGCGCCCCCAGACGTCGTCGACGAGGACCATCAGGTCGTCGATCGCCTCGGGGCCGGAGGGCAGCTCGCCGCGGGCGATGCGGTCGGCGAGCGCGTGCACGACCTTGCCGAAGCCCTGGCTCGCCGAGCTGCGGACCGCGCCGCCTGCCTCACGGGTGAGGAACCACTGCGCCGGGCAGGTGAGCAGTCCCTCGAGGGCAGAGGCCGAGAGCACCAGCGGCTCGTCGCCCGGCCGCACCGGCTGGTCGGCGCGGCTGGGTGCCCGCAGCCCCCACCAGGATCCCGGGTCGGCGTGCGGGGCGACGCTCCGACCGTGCACCCGGGTGGCGGCCAACGCCGCGAGCCGGGTCGCGGCGGCGTCGCGGAGGGCCTCGGGCTGGTCGGGATCGGCGAGGGTACGGCGCAGCTCGGCGACCAGCCCGGCCAGGGACAACGGGCGCCGGGGCCGGCCGACCCGGTGGACCGGAACGACACCGAGCTCGTTGACGAACCGCGACGGTTGCTCGCCGTCGTCGTCGGGCGACGCGACGGCGGTGACGACGAGGCGCTGCCGGGCGCGGGTGCTGGCGACGTAGAACAGCCGGCGTTCCTCGGCCAGCATCGCGGTGGTCGTGACCGGCGGCAGCAGGTGGTCGCGGCTGATGCGGTCGGCCGACAGCAGCGAGTCGCGGCGCCGCAGGTCTGGCCACACGCCGTCCTGCACGTGGGCGACCACGACGAGCCGCCACTCGAGCCCCTTGGACCGGTGGGCCGTGAGCAGCCGCACGGCTTCGCCACGCACGCCGCGGTCGGCCAGGGTGTCGGCGGGGATCTGCTGGCCGACGAGGGTCTCGAGGAAGGACTCGACCGACGTGTGGCCCTTGCGCTCCTCGGTCTGTGCGGCCACCTCGAACAGCGCGCAGATGGCGTCGAGATCGCGGTGTGCCAGTCGCGCACCCTGCCCGCCGGTGCGTGTCGACGCACGCAGCCGGCGCCCCCAGTCGGTGCCGTCCCACAGCACCCAGAGCACCTCCTCGACGGTGTCGCCGGCGGCCAGGGACTCGCGCGCGGAGGCGAGCAACGCGGCGAACCGCGCGGCCCGCTCGACGGACGCACCGGTCAGCCCGTCGAGGAAACCGACCTGCACGACCGCTCGTCGCAACAGAGCACGGGACGACGAGCCCGAGTCGTCACGCTCGCGAAGGACACGGGCCAGCGCGCGTACGTCGGTCGCGTCGAGGCCGCCGATCGGCGAGGTGAGCAGCGAGTCGATGCGGTCGGGACCGACGTAGCGCGGGTCCTCGGCGTCGTCGATGCCGGCGTCGACGACGGCACGCAGCGCATCGAGCAGGGGCAGCACCGCCGGCTCGCGCACCAGTGGCGTCTCGTCGCTCGCGACCTCGACGGGCACCCCCGCCGCGGCGAGGGAACGGCGTAGGCCGGGGATCGTGGCGCGCCCGGAGCGCACCAGCACCGCCATGTCGGCCCAGGCGACGCCGTCCTCGAGGTGGGCCCGCCTCAGCAGGTCGGCGACCTGCTCGGTCTCGGCGCGCGCGGTGTCGAAGGTGAGCACCTCGACCTGGCCCGGCCCGAGCTCGTGCACTGCCGGGCTGGGGTGCCGGAACGCCTCGTAGGTGCCGGCCGGGATCGCGCCGGTGATGCCGATGCCGGCGGCGATCGAGCGGGACGCGGTGAGCAGGCGGGAGCCGAACCGCCGGGTGACCCCCAGGGCGATCACCGGCGCCGGCTCACCGTCGGCCTGCGGGAAGTCGGTCGGGAAGTCGAGGATGCCGCGCACGTCAGCGCCGCGGAAGCCGTAGATCGACTGGTCGGGGTCGCCGACCACCACGAGGTCGCGGCCGTGCCCGGCGACCGCCCGGAGCAGCCGCACCTGACTGGGGTCGGTGTCCTGGTACTCGTCCACGAACACGGCCGTGAAGCGCGCCCGCAGCTCGTCGCGGTGGAGCTCGGCCTCGACCACCGCCCGGGCGACCAGGTCGGCGTAGTCGATCGCGCTCTGATCGCCGAGGTTGTCGAGGTACTGCCCCATGAAGGCACCCGCCGCCTCGAGCTCGGGCACCCCCTCGGCGCGACCGAGGGCTACGAGGTCCTCGGGGTCGAGGCCGCGCTCGCGCGCGCGGGCCAGCACAGCGTGCACCTCGCGCGCGAACCCGCGTGTGCCGACGGCGGCGCGCAGCGACTCGGGCCACCGGACCGACTCGGGGGTGTCGGCCAGCAGCTCCTGCAGCACGACGTCCTGCTCGGGCGCGGACAGCAGCCGCAACGGGGCGGCGTACAGCTCGGCGGGGGCGTAGCGGCGCACCAGCTGGTAGGCGAACGAGTGGAACGTCGAGCTCATCGAGGTCGCGGTGGTGCGGCCGAGGCGGGCGGTGACACGGTCGCGGAGCTGCTCGGCGGCCTTGCGCGAGAACGTCAGTGCGAGCACGGAGTCGGGCTGCGCGCCGCGCCCGACCCGGTCGACGATCGCCTCGACGAGCGTGGTCGTCTTGCCGGTGCCCGGACCGGCGAGCACCAGCAGTGGCCCGCCCGGGTGCTCGACGACCCGGCGCTGGTCGTCGTCGAGCTCGGGGACGGCGACCTCCGCCTGCGCGCGCGCCAGGCGATAGGTCGCGGTGGCCGGCGTCGAGGTCATGAGTCCAGCCAAGCAGAGGGCGCCGACAGGCAGCCGCTGGCCTACCGTGGAGCCATGACCTCTCCCACCGACGCCGTCATCGTGCTCTCGCGCGCGCTCGACCAGACCGGAGACGTGCTGGCCGCGATCCACGAGGACCAGCTCTCCCTACCGACACCGTGTGCCGACTGGGACGTCGCCCTGCTCATCGGCCACGTCACGACCAGCCCCCGCAACTTCCTGGCGATGGCACGCAGCGAGGACGTCGACCTGACTGCCGCACCGGTGCCCGCGACCAGCGGCTGGGCGGCCGACTTCCGGTCGGCGGCCGACGACCTCATCCACCACTGGCACCAGCAGGGCGACGACGTCGACGCGGGCCAGATCGACATGCAGACCGCCGAGCTGGCGGTCCACACGTGGGACCTCGCCCGGGCGACCGGCCAGTCCGTCGACCGGCTCGACCCCGAGGTCGCCGAGCGCGGGCTCGCGCTGATGAGGGGTGCGCTGACCGACGAGAACCGGGGTGGCGTGTTCAGGCCGGCGGTGGACCTGCCCGAGGACGCCCCGGTCTACGACCGGCTGGCCGCGTGGGCGGGCCGCACGCCGTAGACACCGCCGGACGTCATACGGAGGGAGCCACCGGAGGCTCCATCCGCATGACGTCGCAGGGGTACGCCGTCAGCCGAGGTCGACGATGGCGGCGACCGGGCCACCGCCGTCGGGGCCCTGGTGGGCCGCGGACACCGACACGAAGACCGCGGGGTCGCCGGTGACGGCAGCGGTCACGCCGCCGACCGCGGCCTTGATCTGGCGGTGCCAGTGCACGTCTGAGTCGTCGAGCATCGCGTTGCGGCGGCCGCGCACGGCACCGTCCTGCGACACCTCGCACTTGAGGAAGACGTTGACGAGCCTGCCGTCGAGGTCGGAGGTGTGCGGGCGCTCGGGCAGGTCGAGCCCGGCGGAGCGGATCGCCTCCCAGATGCCGTCCTGGTCGAGGGCGTCGTTCATGACCGAGTGGCCGACCTTGTAGCGGCCGCCGACACCCGTCGCGTTGCCGACCACGACCACCTGGGCCACGTCGAGCTCGACGCCCGACGAGCACGAGGCGACCGCCGAGAACAGCGAGCGGTTGTGCATGACGTCCTCGTCGGTCGGCATCTCGATCTCGCCGAGGGCGACGGCGATGCCGAGCGCCGTACACCCGTTGGAGAGGTCCATCGACTCGTGGGTGTGCTCGGTCCAGACCGTCTTGCCGCGCGACTTGGCGTCGCGGATCGTGTGCACGGTCAGCAGCGGCGTCTTGGTCTGCACGTAGTGCACGTCGGCGACGTCGGTGATGCCGGCCTTCTCCATCGCGACCTTCACCGCGTCGGCGACCTTGCTCACCATCGCCACCCGACCGATGTCCTCGGGCAGCAGCACCTCGCTCATCGCGAAGCCGACGGTCAGCCGTGGCTCCTCCGACGGCTCGGCGTCGGTGGTGGCGAAGATCGTGGCGTGCGGGCTGATGACGCCGTCGGTGCCGCCGGACCACACGATCGGGATCTGCTTGACGGCCTCGGCGTCGGCACCCTTCTCGACCAGCACCTCGCGGAACGCCCGGTCGGAGATGATCCGCGTGTAGTCGTTCACCCCGCCGTTGCCCTCGGTCTTGCCGATGATCGCGATCACGCGGTCGGCAGCCATCACGCCGTCGTCGATGAGCTTCGCGAGCTCGGACGCGTCGGCGACGGAGTGGATCGGGACCTTGCGGACTTCGATGGCGCTGGGCATGGGATTCCTTTCGACGGGACTTCAGTTGGGTACGACGACGGTGCCGGTGTCCTCACCGGTCACCGCCTCGACGATGTGGTCCAGGTTGGTGATGACGGCGCGACCTCCGCCGTTCTCGACGAAGCGGCAGACGGCGTCGACCTTCGGGCCCATGGACCCGCTGGCGAAGTGGCCCTCGGCGGCGAGGCCGCGCATCTCGTCGACGGTCACCCGGCCGACGGGTGCGGCCTGGGGGGTGCCGTAGTGCAGCACGGCGTTGGGCACGTCGGTGGCGATGACGAGCACGTCGACGGTGATCGAGCGGGCGAGCACGGCGGCGCCGAGGTCCTTGTCGATGACGGCCTCGACGCCTGCGAGCGAGCCGTCCTCACGGCGTACGACGGGGATCCCGCCGCCGCCGTTGGCGACCACCACGAAGCCGGCCTCGACCAGGGCGTGCACGGCCGGTGCGTCGACGACCTCGAGCGGCTCGGGCGAGGCGACGACGCGACGCCAGCCCTTCTCGCCACGGTCCTCCCAGGTCTCGCCGTGCTCGACGAGCAGGGCGGACTCGCTCGGCGGGCAGGAACCGGCCGATCGGCTTGGTGGGCTTGGTGAAGCCGGGGTCGGCCGCGTCGACGAGGGTGCGGGTCACGACGGCGGCGCTGCGCTTGTCGACGCCGCGGCGGGCCAGCGACGCGTCGAGCGCGTCCATCAGCACGAAGCCGAGCGTGGCCTGCGTCTGCGCGCCGCACCAGTCCAGCGGCACGGGGGGTACGACGGCCGCGGCGAGCTCGTTCTTGACGAGCAGGTTGCCCACCTGCGGCCCGTTGCCGTGGGTCACGACGACCTCGACACCGGCGGCGACGAGCCCGGCCACCGCCTCCATCGCCACCTCGGCCGCGGCGATCTGGTCCTCCGGGCGCGCCCGGCCGTCGGCATTCGTCATGGCGTTGCCGCCGAGCGCGAGGAGGACCTTCATGGCGACGAACCTAGTGCGGACCGCGAGCGTCGGGCACCAGCAACATCGGTCAACGGAACGTGCGAGAGCAGGCAGGTGTTGCCAAACGACTCAGTCGCGGACGGCGGCGAGCGCCCGGGTCCAGTCGGGGCTAGCCCAGTAGCCGCTGTGCCCGTGCAGCGTGTTCACCGGCGCCGTCTGCAGGGGGTCCACGCGCGGCACCGGGTCGACCAGCCGCCAGTCGTTGCCGTGCCGAAGCGTCCCGTGGGTGCCGACGATCGTGGCCGGCCGCAGCCCGTCGTACGGCGCGGGGAAGTGCTCGCTCGTGCCGTTGTCGGCGTGGTGCCACGACAGCACCGGGCCGGCCAGCGGGTCGGTGTCGCGATAGAGGTTGACCCACCGGCCGTCGAGCCGGTCGAAGGTCCGCTCGATCGCCGCGAAGTTGACGTACAGCGGGAACGCGCGCGGGAAGATCGCCCGCAGCTGCGACCCGAACGTCACCAGCCCGACGCGCGCCATCTCCTCGTCGCTGAGCAGGTTCAGCGCGGCGAAGGTGATCAGGCTGCCCTGGCTGTGCGCGCACACCACGACGCTGCGCCGGTCCGTCGGCGGGGTGGCGGCGAGGTGGTCGCGGATCCGCTGGGCGAGGTCGCCCACGACGCGCAACGAGTACGGCGTCGGGATGAACGGGTGGACGGCGTGCGGCCAGAACGCCACGACGTCCCAGATGATGTTGGTCGCGCGCCGGAGGTTGGAGTCGCGCAGCGCTCCTCGGGCCAGGGCGACCATCCCGGTGGCCATCCCGAAGAGGACCCAGGTGCCCACCGCCATCCAGGCGCGGTCCCACGCGTCCGGGTGCTCGGGGTCGGCCGTGAGCAGCCAGAGGTCGACGTCGGTCGCGATGCTGACCGCCATGGCCAGCGACAGCACGGCCGCGCTCCCGACCAGCACCCAGATGATGGGGGCCACGGCGTTCTTCATGCGGGCGAACCAGACCGCCGCCGCCAGCGACCGTCGCCAGGCGGCCACCCTGGACTCGGGGAACACCGACGGCTTCGGGTAGGCCGTCAGCGCCTTGTGCCGGAGGGCGTCACCGCTGCGCACCCGGTAGACGACGAGAACCAGTCCGATGACCACGACCGGGAGCGCGCCGATCCCCCACGCATAGCCCACGGCTTGCAGGATGTCGGTCGTCGCGGAGTCCGAGAGCCGGGGTGAGCCGCCGTTCAACGCGGTCGAGGTGGCCGTGAGGAATGCCGCGGTGAACCCCACGCCGAGGAAGAGGCCGAGAGCCGCGACGGGGATGGCCGCACAGCGCGCGGTGTAGGCGCGGAAGTAGGTCCACGGCCCGTCGGGCTCGGGCGGCCGGGTCGCTCGTGCCAGCAGCACGACGGAGACGGAGAGTGCGAGGACGGTGCCGAGGCTGGTGTGGAGAAGCAGCTCGGAGAGCCGGTCGTAGTCGCTGGAGTCCCAGGCCAGGCCCTCGGGCGGGACCGGACCCGGCGCGACCCTTGCCCGGCCCAGGTCGTGGACGGAGAGGGCTCCGCGCACCAGTAGCACGGCGCCGACGACGACGGCGCCCGTGACCACCCAGCTGAACGTGCGCCGCAATAGCACGATGGGCGCGCCGAGGCCGGTGGTCGCCGCGCCCTCGCGGTCGCCCAGGAGGAACGCGACGACAAGCAGGACGACCACGACGGCCATGGCGAGGTGACGGCCGTCCAGCCCCGCCACGCTGAGCGAGATCAGCGCAGGGATGACCAGGCCGGCGGCGACGTGCAGCCCGCGCAGGGTCATCGTCTCGGGGTCGCCGCGGTAGAACTCGTTGCTGCCGAACGGCGTCGTCCGGGTCTCGTCGGCCACGACGACGGGTGCGACGCGGACGCCGGTCGTCGGGCTCGCACCCAGCGGCTGGTCGCTGTCGGCTGACGTGTCGACGTCCTGGCGGCCCAGCCGCGAGCGCACCCACGACGCGCCGCCGAGCCAGGTCACCAGGAGACCGACGAAGAGCGTGGCCAGGGTCGGTGACACCGAGTCCAGCCACGGCGGCGACCACGACTGCGCCGGCAGCCAGCGGGCGCTCACGACGTCGATGAGGGTCTGGCACAGCCCCAGGCTGAGCAGCATCGTCAGCAGCAGCCCGAGCACGCGGAGCAGGGCCAGCGCCGTATGGCGCAGCACCAGGCCCCGCCGGTCCTCGACGCCGTCCTCGTCGACCGCCGGTCCGGGCAGCATGAACGCCGCGAGGTTGGCCAGCCCGAACGGCAGGAGCGCGATCCAGAAGGCCTGCCGCCACGAGCCGGACGTGTAGAGCCCCCAGTGGAACCCCTCGATCACGTGCCCGTCGCCGGGATCGACCAGGTCGTGGCGGTCGGCGTCGGTGGCGCGGAAGAAGCGGGAGCGGGCGTCGCCGTCGACCTGGCGCACGTGCGGCCGGTCGAGCAGCTCCTCCGGGGGCCGACCGCTGACGCCGTGGACGCGAAGCTCCACCCAGGGAGCCGGCACCGTGGCCATCGTTCATCGTCCCACGCCGCGGGCCAGCGACACCACCTCGGCCGCCGTGCCCCACGACAGGGTCACGCCCGACCCGCCGTGCCCGTAACAGTGGATGACCCGGCCGACCCGCTCCACCCGCACCTCGGGGCGCGCGGGACGCAGCCCGACCCGGGTCCTCAGCACCCGTGCCTGCGCGAGCGCCGGCACCAGGTGGGTGGCCCGGGACAGGATCTGCGCGGTCACGTCCTCCGAGGGCGTCCGGCTCCACTCACCCTCGACGTCCGTGCCTCCCACCACCACCTCGCGCGACCTCGGCACCACGTAGGTGGGTCCGGCCGGGTCGAGGTGCCAGGTGTGGAGCCCGAACTGCTCGACGTACACGACCTGGCCCTGGACCGGCCCGACGGTCGGGTCCGCTGCGAGGTGCCGGGCGCCGATGCCGGAGCAGTTCACCACCAGCCCGTCCTCCAGCGGCGTCGGCAGGGAGGTGACGTTCATCCGGGTCACCGTGCCGCCGAGGTGGGCGACCCGGCCGGCGAGCCACGCGAGGTACACCGGGGTGTCGATCACCGGCAGCCGCCGGGTCTCGGGCCCGGGCGAGAGATCGACGCCGGACAGCATCCGGACGCCGGTCGCCTCGTCCGGGGCGAGGCCGGCGAACACGTCGTACGACGTCTCGCCCCACGCCGCGACCCGGTCGGCGGGACCGGCCCGGTAGGGGTACCAGAGCGCGGCCGCCACCACGGACGTGGTCTCGAGCGGCAGGTCGCGGGCCAGCACGTCGACCCGGTGCCCGTCCTCGAGGAGCCGGACCGCAGACGTCAGCCCGACGACCCCCGCCCCGATCACGATGACCCTGCCCACTCGGCCGAGTCTGCCGCACCGTCAGCCCGGCCGGAGGGTCAGCGCCCGCCCGCGACGCGCAACGTGCTGCCGGTGACGTAGGACGCGGCGTCGCTCATCAGCCACGCGATCGCGTCGGCGATCTCGGCCGGCTCGCCCGGGCGGCCGAGCGGGATCCGCGCCGAGACGCGCTCCAGCCGGCCCGGGTCGCCGGCGTCCTCGTGGATGCGCGTGCGCACCATGCCCGGGGCGACGCCGACGACCCGCACCCCGGCGTCGGCCACCTCCTGGGCCAGCCCGATGGTCAGCGCGTCGACGCCGGCCTTCGCGGCGGCGTACTGCACGTACTCCCCCGGCGACCCGAGCGTCGCGGCGCCCGAGCTGACGTTGACGAGCACCCCGCCCGCCCCGCCGAACGTCGTGGCGAGGGCACGCACCGCGGCGCGGGCGACGTAGAGGGCACCGGTCAGGTTGAGCTCGACGGTGCGGGCGATGACGTCGACCGGGGTCTCGGCGAGCGGCCCGACGTGGAGGGTGGCGCCGGCGTTGTTGACCACGCCGGTGAGCCGCCCGTGCCGCGCGGCCTCGGCGAAGAGCCCGTCGACACCGGCCGGGTCGGCGACGTCGGCCTTCACGACCACGCACCGCGCGCCGGCGTCCTCGACGGCGAGCCGGCACTCCTCGGCGGCCGCGTCGTCGTGGGCGTAGCCGAGCACCAGGTCGTGGCCGTCGTCGGCCAGCCGGAGGGCGGTGGCGGCGCCGATGCCTCGGGTGCCGCCGGTGACCAGGGTGAGGGGTCGGTCCATGCGCGCCAGTCAAGCAGGGTCGTCGGGGGCTGCGTCGCCGTGCTGCGCGTGCCGGTACGGCGAGAGGGCCAGCGCGACCGCGAGGAGCAGGAAGCCGGCGATGCCACCGACGAAGACCGGGCCGAATCCCACGGCATCGCCCAGCAGGCCGCCGATCGGAGCTCCGACGACGACCATGGCGCGGTTGATCGACCGCATGGTGATGTTCATCCGGCCCTGCAGCGCATCCGGGGTGACGGCCTGGCGGTAGCCCATCGAGTTGGCGTTCTCGACTCCCAGCGCCAGCCCGTAGACGAGCTGCCCGAGAGCCAGCACGGCGACGGTCAGCCCCGAGTCCGGTCCCGGGGCCAGGGCGACGATCCCCCAGCCCAGGGGCGTCATCACGTGAGCCGCGATCACGGTCCACCCGACGCCCCAGCGCAGGCCGACCCGCACGGCCGCGAGGCTGCCGACCAGGCCTCCGACCCCGGCCGCGGCCAGGGTCAGGCCGAGCTCGAAGGGGCTCAGCCCCAGCTGCAGCAGGGCGTAGGGCACGTAGACCGTGACCAGCGCGCTGTTGAACACGAACCACGCGTGGGTGGTGAGGGCGAACGGTGCGAGCATCCGGTGCCCGTAGACCCAGCGCAGCCCTTCGGCGATCTCACGACGCAGGTGCCGTGGCTCGGTGGACGCCCGGACCGTCTCGGTCACCCGGATCGTCGCGGTGAGCACGCCGGAGACGAGGTACGACGCCGCGTCGACCAGCACCGCCACGGGTGCGCCCACCAGGCTCACCAACGCACCGCCGAGCGCCGGCCCGGAGGTCTGGGCCACGGCGTCGCTCTGGTCGAGCCGTGCGTTCGCCGCGAGCAGGGCGGACCTCGGCACCAGCCTGGGCAGGAACGACTGGCTCGCCGCGTCGTTCAGCAGGGCCAGCGTGCCGAACGTGACCATCACGGCCATCAGCACCGGCAGTGACAGCCCCCCGAGCCACCACAGCAACGGGATCGCGGTGAGCAGCAGCCCGCGCCCGAGGTCCGTGACGACGAGGACCGGCTGCCGCCGGTGGCGGTCGACGAGCGCCCCGACGACCAGGCCGAGCACGACGTACGGCAACCAGCGGGCCGCGTTCACGAGCCCGACGTCGGCGGCCGTGCCGTCGAGTGTCAGGACGACCAGCACCTGCAGGGCGATCGTGGTGACGTAGGTGCCGAAGCCGGAGACCGTCTCGGCGACCCAGAAGCGCGCGAACCCCGGGTGCGCGAAGGCGCCTGAACCTCGCGCAGGGGCGGCCTGGTTCATGCCCGTCACGCTAGGCGACGGTCAACGACCCTCGGCGCGTGCCTTGAGCCCGGCGGTCTCCAGCGCCAGGTAGCGCCGCGTCAGCCCCGCGGTGAGCCGACCGAGCAGGCCACCGAGCGGACCCTCTTGGTCGACGCGCGCCGTGGCCAGCGCGCCGGCGCCGTCGGGGTCGACCCGGTGCGTGGCAGTGGAGCGCAGGCCGGGCCCCTTCGCCACCCAGGTGAAGGAGCGACCCTCGACGACCTCGGTGACCGTCCAGACGGCGACCGGCAGCCTCGGCTGGCGGATCCGGGCCCGCGACCCGACCCGCAATGGGCCGGGGTCGAGCAACTCGACGGAGGTCACGGACTCCGTCCACTCCGGCCACGACACGACGTCCGTGTAGGTCTCCCACACGACCTGGGTGGGTGCGTCGATGCGTGCCGAGTCCTCGAACCTCATGACCCCGATCCTGCCACGTCTAGCCGAGGTAGCTCGTCGTGAACGTGATGGCGAGAGTGAGCACCAGGGTGTTGAACACGACGCCAGGACCCCGTGCGACGGCACCTGGCGTCGCATCGCGGTGTGGGTCACCGACACGTCGGTGGTCCCGAACGTGGTCCCCACCGCGACGGTGAAGGAGGCGAAGTCCACCAGGCCGGCGTCCTTCTCGTCCGGGAAGCGCAGGCCTCCGTGATCACCGTGCGTGCCGACGTACGTCGTCAGGAAGCCGGTCTGCAGCATCAGCCAGGACGCGACGACGGCGACCAGGCAGGCGGCGAGCACGTAGCGCACGGCCGTGCCCTGGCTCTCGGCCTGCGGCATCACCAGGATGACCGCGATCAGGGCCACCCCTGCCGCCGCCCGGGAGAACTGCTCGGGCGAGCTCATGAACCAGCGCTCGGCCCGGCCAGGCCGTCGCGACTGCGCCGACATCGCGCGCAGGAAGACGATGCCGCCCCGGCGTACGGCCAGCCAGGTCAGGCCGAGGTGGACCAGCGCGTACAGGTCCCATGCCGCGAGGAACACGCGCAGCGGCTCGCCCGGTGTGAACAGCGCGGGCACCACCCCTGCGTACGACACGAGCCGACGGGCCGACTCGCGCTGCCACGCTCGCATGGAAGCGCAGCCCCGTGATGTCTAGTGATGCACTGCCGGAGGGACGTTCCACCAGGTGTCCAGCCGGGCGACCGCCTCGGCGTCGCGACCATCGCGCAGCACCCGCGCCGTACGGAAGAGGTACGCCGCGATGCCGGCCGCGCCCTGCATCCACCCGACGCCCGGCGGCAGCAGGGGCTCGTCGTTGCGGTGCTCGACGAAGCGCCAGTAGGCGTGCGGTCCGTCGGTGACGGCCCGCGCGAGAAGGGCGTCCGCGAGCCGGGTGGCGAAGGTCAGGTCGTCGTCCGGCCCGCCCCGCTGCCAGGCGTCGAGGAAGGCATCGCCGACCCCCGCCGTACCGCAGCAGCGACCGTCGTTGTCCCAGAAGCCCGGCCACAACCGGTCGGGCAGCCCCGACGTGCGGGTGCTGTGCAGGCACCGTCGGTGCCAGGCGGCGGGCGACTCACCCGCCACCTCGTCGACTCGGGCGTGCTCGAGCGCGGTGAAGAGCAAGGAGGTGCCGACCGGTCCGTGGCACCACGTGAACGTGACGTCGTCGAAGTCCTCGATGCCCGGGATGAAGTGGGGCACGACGAAGCCTCGGTCACGCGTGTCACCCAGCGCGACGAGGTGCTCGGCCCCGCTGCGGGCAGCGTCGACCAGCGCGGGCCGGTCCAGGTCCGCCCCGGCGACGGCGAGGGCGGCTGCGATGCCGGCCAGGCCGTGCGACCAGTTCGGCATCTCCCTCGGCACGTCGACCTCGGGGTCCACCCGGAAGCGGAGCGGCGCGAAGCGCCAGTCGGTGCCGGTCGCGACGGGCTCCGCCTCCGCCATCAGGACGTCGACGGCGTGCCCGGCCAGTGCGGTCGCGGCTCCGATGCCGTGGCGCCTGGCCCAGAGGGCACCGAGCAGCACGCCGGCCGTGCCGAGCGTGACGTCGTTGATCCGTGTGTCCGGCGCGAAGCGCGGGGGCCCCTCGAAGGCCTGCGGCCAGCCGTCCGGCGTGGCGAGCGCGGCCAACCGTGCGACCACGGCCTCGGCCCCCGGCGCGCCGAGCGCGGTGAGGACTCCGAGGTCGCTCACCAACCCGTCGAAGTAGGAGTACGTCGCCGTGGTGGCGAGGCCGTCCTGCACCCGCGTGGCGATGCCGTCGGCCAGCGCGGCTTCATCGGCCGTCCACGGGCGGGTCAGCCGGATCTCGGCGAGCACGTGCGCGAGCCCGCCGATGCCGCTGTGCATGCCGTCCCGGTAGTCGGGCACCCCGTCCATCGCGGGCGGCACGGACTCGGGGATCCACGGACCGTCGTCCCAGCGGACCTGGCCGAGCACCCAGCGCCAGCCCGCCTCGGCGAGGTCCGCATAGGCGTCCGGCCCGGGCTGCATCAGGCGAACCGCCGTCGGTGCAGCTCCTTCATCTCCGCCTCGAGCTCGGGGGCGGGTCCGTCGACCCGCACCTCCGGCGCGACGGCGTCGACCGGCAGCGGCAGCACCGGTCCCCGCGGCACTCCCCACTCGGACAGCCAGCCGGTCAGCGTCGCCGACGAGACGGCGTACACGATGCGGCCGAGTCCCATCCACGCATGGGCGGCGGAGCACATCGGGCAGTGCTCGCCCGAGGTGTAGACCGTCGCCGCGGCGCGCTCGTCGGCCGTCAGGTTGGTCGCCGACCACCGGGCGATCTCGAACTCGGGGTGCCTGGTCTCGTCGCCGTCCTTGACCCGGTTGCGGTCGGCGAACCGCACCTCGCCGGAGGCGTCCACGAGCACCGAGCCGAACGGCTCGTCACCGTCCTGGAGCGCCTCGCGGGCGAGGTCCACGCACGTGCGCAGGTGGGCGAGGTCGGCGTCGGTGACGGTCATCGCGGATCTGCCTCACGGACCGGCACGGCCGGCAGCCCGTCGATGCTGACGGCGTTGCGCTCGACCCAGTAGCGGTCGTAGTAGTCCTGGTCGCGCCGAGCGGCGTTGCGGTCGAGGAGGTCGCGGTCGCCGACGAACTCCATGTGCGGGACGGAGTAGCCGCAGGAGTCGGCGATCCGGTCGCACTCGACGACGACGATCGAGCGCTGGCCGAGCTCGCGCTCCTTCGAGAAGAGCGGCCGCAGCAGGTCGAACTCCGGCTCGCCGACGTGCACCACCCGGCCGCGGCCTTGGAGCCGGACGATGTTGGGAGGGCCTTCGAACGCGCTGAACATCAGCGTGATGCGGCCGTTCTCGCGCACGTGCGCGATGGTCTCCGCTCCGCTGCCCGTGTAGTCGAGGTAGGCCACGGTCGTCGGGTCGAGCACCACGAACGTGCCCGCCATCCCCTTGGGCGACGCGTTGACATGCCCGCCGTCGGACGGCGCGGTCGCGACCACGAACATCGGCTGGGCCAGCAGCCACTCACGCAGCCTCGGACCGATGGACTTCATCACCTTGCTCACGGATTCATGCTCGCACGGCTCCCCCGAGGAGCATGCGCAGAGTCCTGGTGCCGACGGGCAGGCCGTGCTCCTCGTAGTAGTCGAACATCGCCCACAGCCACGCCTCCTCGCGGCTGCCCGGCTCGCCGGCCGGCCGCTCGACGACCACGTCGACGCCCGTCTCCGCGGCCAGCTCGGCCACGGTCGCCTGTCGGGAGGCCAGCTCGTACGTCGCGCCGTCGTGACCGGCCTCGGTCAGCACCACGGCCGCCGCCTCGGCGACCTCGTCGAGGTCGGCGAAGCCGAACGGCGCGTCCGCGCGGTAGGGCAGCCGCACGGTCTGCGTCAGGTCGAGGTTCTGCAGGTACGCACCCGGCTGCAGGATCGTCCACGGCAGCCCCGAGCGGCGCACGACGTCCTCGGCCTCTGCCTTGCCGACGTGGTGCGGCATCGCGGGCGTGTAGGGAGACGCGACCGAGTGCAGCACGACCCGGCCGATGCCGGCCATGCGCGCTGCCTCGACCACCGTGCCGACGTACGCCGCCTCGTCGGGGTGGAGGTTGGGCGCGACGACGTACGCCGCGTCGGAGCCGGCCATCGCGCCGGCCAGGTCGTCCCACTCCCTGCGTCCGGTGGCGACCACCTCGGCGCCTCGCTTCGCGAGAGCCGCCGCGACCGCCCGCCCCGTCTTGCCGTGCCCGCCCACCACCGTGACCAACATGGGGCAAACCCTAGGGTGGCCGGGTGAACGTCCCTCTCAGCGCTGCCGCCGTCGTCGCCGAGCTCGAGGCCCACCGGGACGAGGCCGAGCTCGCGACCGTACGCCGCCGCCTCGCGCCCGGCGAGCCCGCGATCGGGATGCGGATGGGCGACCTCTTCGACACCGCCAAGGCGTACGCCGCCCTGCCGCTCGTCGAGGTCGAGTCGCTGCTGGAGCACCCGGCGTACGAGCCCCGGATGGCGGCGTTCTGCATCCTCGACTTCAAGGCCCGCCAGCGCCTCGACGACGACGCGCGCACCGAGCTGTACGACATCTACCTGCGCCGCCACGACCGCATCACCACCTGGGACATGGTCGACCGGGCGGCACCCCGCGTCGTGGGCGGCCACCTGGTGGGCAGCTCGCTCACGCCGCTGCACGAGCTGGCCGCCGCGCCCGAGCCCCTGCGTCGTCGTACGGCGATCACGGCCCCGCTCTACTTCGTGAAGTCGGGCAGCTTCGCCGACCTCGCCGGCGGCTTCGACATCGCCGCGCGGCTGGCGACCGACGTCGAGCCCGTGGTGCAGAACGCCGTCGGCATCTTCCTCAAGCACGCCGGCACCGCCGACGTCGACGGCCTGCGGTCGTTCCTCGACAGGCACGCGAGCTCGATGCCCCGACCGGGCCTGCGGCTGGCGACCGAGAGGCTCGACCCCGAGGTGCGGGCCGACTACCTGGCGTGACCGGCAGCTTTCGGTCAGCGTCGCTCGTAGGCTCCGAGGTCGATCCGGCCGACCTCCGTGCGACGCACCTGCCTGGTCGGGTGGAGGTACTCCCAGCGAGCCCTCCATCGCGCCGGCACCCGAGCTCCTCGGTTGATCGCAGGTGAGCCGGCCAGGAGCCGGAAGTCGTCGGCCGCCGGGTCGGCGAAGCCCTGCATCCCGACCCTTCGGTTCGCCTTCGCCGCAGCTCCGCCGAGATTGGTCAGGTCGCCCGGTCCGACCAGCAGGTTGTTGCGGAGGCGGGCCCGGCTGCCCACGGCGAGACCGACGAAGGTGCCGGACGGGCGACGGTTCACGAAGGTGTTGTTGACCACCCACAGCTCTCGGGAGCCCCCGGCGAACCCCTCCGCGCCGTAGGAGACCAGGGTCGAGTTCTGCGAGTCGGGCCCCTGGATGACGACGTTGCCGGCGATCAGGGACCGGCCCCCGTTGGGCAGGTCGACGGAGTAGCTGGCGGTGGCGGCGGCATCGGTGATCCGGTTGCCGACGATGGTGTTGCGGGCGGCCCGCGACTTGAGCTCGTGGCCGACGTCGGCACCCCACAGATAGCTGCCCGTGACGGTCAATGAGCGCACCGCACCGACGTAGAGGTTGTGCGTGTAGCCGTCGCCCGCGCCGCTTCGGAAGAACCGGGAGCGCCGGATGACGATGTCGCTCGCGGGATCGGCGCCGGTGAGGATGCCGTTCTGGTTGTCGTGGAACCAGCTGCGGGTCACCGTGAGGCCGGTGCCCTCCTGGCGGATGCCGGCACCGTTCTCGTCGGGCACCGTCGCACCGCTGAACTCGACACGATCGACCGTCGTACGGTCTCCGGCGATCACCCAGATCGCCTTCCCCTGGGCGCTTTGCCCACCGGCCCGCAGGTGCGCCCGCCCGCCGTCGCCGCGCAGGACGAGGTCGTCCTGGGTCCAGGTGGCGACGTCGCCGACGTAGGTGCCCGCGTCGATCAGCACGGTGTCACCGTCGCGGGCCACCGCCGCGGCAGCGCTGGGGGTCGCGAGCGACCGGCCCGGCCCGACCCGCCAGGTGCGCGGCGCGTCGTCGGCCCGCACTGCTGCCGTGGCCGGGAGCCCCGTCACGCACACGGCGGTCGCACACAGGACCACCCAACCGCGCACTGCCACGAGCAGGCCTGTCCCGCGGCTCACGCTTCGGCCGCCTGGATCGCGTCGAGGTCGCGGACGGCGTAGCGGTGGTGCTCCCACTCCTCGTCGAGGATCACGTGCAGGCACGAGCGAGTGGTCTCGGCGTGCGCGGGTGCCCACGGGTTCCTGTGTTCGACGGCCAGCTCGTCCGTGGTGACACCTGCGATGAGGTCGCGCACCATCGCGACGCGGCCGGCGCGGGCCTCGAGCACCTCGGCGTACGACGGGGTGCCGGTCGTGAAGAGCGACATGTCCAGTCCGTCCTCCTCGGCCTCGGCGTTCGCCAGGCCGAGGGGGTGGTAGGGCTGGTCGATCTCGAGGATCGCCTTGCCCAGCCACGTGTCGGTGGCCATCACCAGGTGCCGCAACGTCTGCGCGAACGACCACTCTCCGCCCACCGACACGTCGACCGTGCCGGCCGGCATCGCCGTGACGCGATCTAGCGTGGCCGACCAGGTGGCCTCGAGCGCGGCCCAGGCGGCGCGCAGTCCCTCGGGATCCGCGGCGCGTCGCTCGGAGCGGCCGGGAAAGCGGCGGTCGAGCTCCACCTCGACGAACGCGATCACGTCGACGCCGTTGACGAGCAGTGGCTCGCCGTGCCGGAGCCACGGTGCGTCGATCTCCGCGCCGGACACCTCGACTCCGCGCATCACGACGCCGGACAGGTCGGCCCCGACGAACCGGGCGCCACGCAGGTTGGTGTCGACGAACTCCGCGCCCTGGAGCTCGTCGGACCGGGTGAAGGTCGCCATGGGCGCCATCAGACCAGCTCGAGCAGGTCGAGGTCACGCAGGCAGAAGCCGTGGTGGGCCCACTCCTCGTTGAGGACGACGTGCAGGCACCCGAGCACGGACCTCCCCCGGGCGTACGGCGGCCACCCCGGACCGTCCGGCACCGGCGCCGGCGCCTCGAGCTCCTCGGTGGTCACGGTCGACAGCCAGGCCTCCAGCTCGGCCGCCTGCGCGTCGCGCACGGCCAGCACCTCGTCGAGCGTGGGTGTCGATGCCGGGTCGAGGCCCTGCTCCTCCTGGTCGGGCACGAAGTCGGTCGCCAGCCCCATGCCCGTGAACGGCCGGGTCGACCCGAGGCAGCAGCGCCGGAACCACGAGTCGTGCACGAAGACCAGGTGGCGCAGGGTCTCGACCGCCGACCACTCACCGCCGACCCGCGCGTGCTCCGAGCCCGATGGCATCGCCCGGAGGCGGTCGATCGTCGACGCCCACGTGGCCCGCAGCTGTCGATCGCCCTCCACCAGGTCGGCCGGATCCGACGAGCGGATCAGCACCCGGACCGGATCGCGCCGGTCCAGCTCGGCCTCGACGTACGACGTCACCTCGACGCCGTTGACCACCAGGTTGCCGACCAGCCCGTCGACGACGACGTCCTGCATCACCACCCCGATGAAGCGGGCGCCGGTCAGGTCGCACTCGCGGAACTCCGCGTCGGTCAGGTCCTGGTCGTCGAAGGTCGCCATGGCAGACAGTGTGCATCCGGGCACCGACAGCGGGCCGCGCGTCGCGCCGAGGTTGATGCTCGGCGGCGGGCCGCGCACGCGACTCGCCCGGCTCACGAATCCTGACGATCCGCCACCCCGCGCGCGTGTGGCCCGTTAGGTTGTCCGTTGACCGCGGCGTGAGCACGCGCCCTTCGCGGCGCGCAGGAGGTGCCGAATGGACGAGGCATCCGTCAGCGACGACCTCTGGCGCCTGACCCTGCAGCACTCACCGATCGGCATGACGCTGGTCGGCCTCGACGGTGCGCTCCTGATGGTCAACCGCGCCCTGTGCGAGATGCTCGGGTACGACGCCGAGAGCTTGAGGCAGCGGGGTTTCCAGGAGCTCACGCATCCCGAGGACCTCGACGCCGACCTCGAGCTGTTCGACCAGGCCGTGGCCGGCGCGATCGACTCCTACCGGCTGCGCAAGCGCTACCTGCACGCCGATGGCCGCTTCGTCTGGGGCGACCTCTCGGTGGCCCTGGTGCGGGGACCGGACGGCGACCCCCTCCACTTCATCTCGCAGATCCTCGACGTGACCGAGCAGATCGAGCACGAACAGCGGCTCGAGGCGGCCAGGGCGGAGGTCGAGCGCGAGCACCAGAGGCTCGAGGCGATCTTCGAAGCGGTCAGCGTGGGACTGCTGCTGATCGACAGCGACGGCCGCTACGAACGGATGAACCGCCGGCACCGCGAGACCCTGCCCCTGGCCTTCCCCGACGGGCACAAGGGTGAGGCCGGGCAGCTCGGGCACGTGTACTTCCAGGACGGCAAGACCCTGATGGGCCGGGAGGACATGCCGTCGTACAGAGCCGTCCAGGGCGAGGAGTTCGACGACTACACCTACTGGGTGGGCGAGGATCCCCGCACCCGTGTGGCCCTCTCCACCTCGGCTCGCCAGGTGCGCGGTCCCGACGGAGAGCAGCTGGGCGCCGCGCTCTCCTACCAGGACATCACCGCCCTCATGCATGCCATGCAGGTCCAGGACGAGTTCGTGTCGTCGGTGTCCCACGAGCTGCGCACGCCGTTGACCTCGGTCCTCGGCCACCTCGAGATTCTCAGCGAGCATGAAGACCTGCCGCCCGACGTGATGACCCAGCTGGTGGTCGTCCAGCGCAACGCCCTCCGGTTGCGGGCGCTGCTCTCGGACCTGCTCCATGTGGGGCAGGTCGGGGAGGGCAGACTGCTGCTCCAGCGAGCTCCGGTGGATCTCGTCGCGCTGGTCGATCAAGCCGTCGAGGCGACGCGCCCCTCGGCGGAGACGTGCGGGATGACCGTCGAGGTCGACGCACCGGACCACCTCCCAGCGGTCGTCGACGAGCAGCGCATCCGCCAGGTGCTGGACAACCTCCTCTCCAACGCCATCAAGTACGGCGGCGCGGGTGGCTCGGTGACCGTCGTGCTGCGACAGGGCGCCGACGCCATCGAGCTCGAGGTGGGCGACACCGGGATGGGGATCGGCCCGGACGAGGTCGAGCACGTCTTCGGCCGCTTCTTCCGCGGCGGCGAGGCCCTCGAGAAGCACATCCCCGGCACCGGGCTCGGGCTCAACATCGTCAGCTCCATCGTCGCCGCGCACGACGGTTCGGTGACCCTGGAGAGCGAGGTCGGGCGGGGCAGCACGTTCCGGATCACCCTGCCCTGATCACACCAGGTCGACGTCGGCGTGCAGCGCGCCGGCGGCCAGGTGGGCGTAGCCCGGGCCGCGGTCGAAGAACGCGTCCTCGCGCACCCACGCGGCCCGCGAGTCGCGTTCGCTCTCGGTGGCGGCCGCGTCGAACGCCAGGGTGTCGTCGTCGAGCGAGCCGGTCAGCACCACGCCGTAGTCGGCCAGCGCCGCCTCCGGCGAGACCTTGCGCCAGACCACGTCGCGCACCACCAGCTCCGGGTCGCGGGCCAGCGGGTCGCCCCAGCCGCCACCACCCGTCGTACGGATGCGGATCACCTCGCCGGCCTTCACGGGCTCGTCGTCGGCGAGCGCCTCGACGTCGCGCTCGTTGGGGCCGCCCGGGTCGATGGTGACCTCGAACGGCCGGCCGGCCTTGCCGCCGCGCACGCCCCAGCAGGCCAGGATCGAGCGGTCGGCGATGGACATGAAGTGGCCGTCCTTGACCATCCGGATGTGCTTCTCGTAGCCGAGGCCGCCGCGGAACTGGCCCGCGCCGCCGGAGTCCATCGCCAGCCCGAGGGACTCGACGAGGAACGGAAAGCGCGACTCGGTGAACTCGCTGGGCAGGTTGCGGGAGTCGGGCACGACGTGGATGGTGTCCTCGCCGTCGGCGTAGTAGCGCCCGCCAGAGCCGCCGCCGAGCACCTCGCGCATGAGGTACGACCGGCCGTCGCGATCCTCGCCGTAGACACCGGTGTAGCGGATCGTCTCCTGGTCGGCCGGCATCTTGCCGTCGACGGCCTTGGCGACGACGCCGGCGAGTACGCCGAGGAGGCGGAGGATGACGAACGTGCGCGCGTTGGTCGGCGCCGGGAAGACCGGCGTCAGCAGCGTGCCGGGCTCGGGGAAGCGCATCTCGATGAGCGGCACGATGCCCTCGTTGACGTCGAGCTCGGCCATCCGCTCGGGCGACTCGGCGAGGTTGCGCAGGATCGGCGCGAGCCACTTCTTGAGGAAGACGCCGTCGCTGTAGTCGCCGCAGTGGTTGATCGGGCCCTTCGCCTGCGGGCTGGTGCCGTCGAAGTCGAGGACCAGCCGCTCGCCGTCGGGGTCGTCGGCGGGCGTGCGGGTGAGCGTGATCCGTTGCGTGTGCAGCTGCGGCTCGTCGACGCCGTCGTGCTCGGCGTAGTCCTCCCAGGTCCACGAGCCGACCGGGATCTGGCTGAGGATCTCGCGGCGGTACGTCGTGGTGGTGCGGTCGAGGATCGCGTCGAAGCACGACTCGACCGTGCCGACGCCGTACCTCGAAGAGCTCACCGAGACGTCGGGCACCCATCAGGCAGGCCGAGCACTCGGCGTCGAGGTCGGCAGCCAGCGACTCGGGCATCCGGGAGTTGCGGGTCATGATGCTGAGCGCAGCCCGGTTGGGCACGCCGGCGTCCCAGAGCCGGATCGGGGGCACCATCAGACCCTCCTCGAAGACGCTGGTGGCGTGGCTGGGCATCGATCCCGGCACCGCGCCGCCAATGTCGTCATGGTGACCAAAAGCCTGTACGAAGGCGACCACCTTGCCCTCGGCGAAGACCGGCACGGTCACACAGAGGTCGGGCAGGTGGCCGATGCCGCCCTCGGAGCGGTAGACGTCGTTGTG
This sequence comes from uncultured Actinomycetota bacterium, assembly GCA_963825755.1. Taxonomy (GTDB): domain Bacteria; phylum Actinomycetota; class Actinomycetes; order Propionibacteriales; family Nocardioidaceae; genus Nocardioides. Next base: position 96,376 of record CAWGUS010000011.1, read on the forward strand.
GAAGAAGACGTCGCCCTCGCGCATCTCCTCGATCGGGAAGTCGCGCGCGACCGGGTGCACGAGCGCGGAGTAGGACCGGCCGGTGAGCTTGCGCAGCAGCCGGTCGTGGATGCCCGCACGGAAGTCGTGCGCGTCGCGGATCATCGGGCTGCGGCTGGTGCGGCCGATGGCGGTCTCGACCTCCATCTCGACGCTGGCGAGCGAGCCCTGCACGATCTCGACCAGCACCGGGTCGGCGCTCGCGCCGGCGTCGTCGGTGAGCATGCCGTACGGGAACTGGGTGGGTGCGCGGCGACTCATCTCACGCCTCCTTCGTCACGATGATGTTGAGGAACTCGTCGATGCGGGCGGTGAAGCCGGGGTGCACGGGCACGGTCGAGCCGAACTCCTCGATGATCACCGGGCCGGCGACCGAGTGCCCCGGTGGCAGGTCGGGCCGCCACAGCACCGGCGTCTCGACGTACCCCGCCTCCCCCTCGAAGCAGACTTGCCTGGTGTTCGTCGGTCGAGTGGCCCCCGACGTACGAGGGGACGTATCGAGACCTTCAGCCTTCCGGATCTCCGGCCGCTGGATCGGCCCGATCCCGGACGTCCGCAGGTTGACCCACTCGACCTGCTGCGAGTCGTCGGCGGAGAAGTCGTAGCCGTAGAGCGCCTTGTGCTCCGCATGGAACCGACGCGCCACCTCGTCGAGCACGGTGCTGTCGATCGGGCCCTCCGGCACCGGCACCCGCACCTCGAACGCCTGCCCGAAGTAGCGCACGTCGGCGGTCCGCTGGAAGACGTGCGTCTCCTCGGCGAACCCCTCGGTGGTCAGCGCGGTGCGTGCCTGCTCTGCCAGCGCGTCGTACGCCGTCTGCAGGGCCGCGGTGTCGAGCGACTCGTGCAGCGCGACGTGGGTCTGGACGTAGTCGTTCTTGACGTCGACGGTCAGCAGCCCGAACGCCGACACGTTGCCGGGGTTGGGCGGCACGAGCACCGTGGGGATGCCGAGGATGTCCATCAGTCGGCAGAGCAGCAGCGAGCCGGAGCCGCCGAACGTGGTGAGGGTGAAGTCGCGGACGTCGAGGCCGCGCTTGACGGTGACCTGGCGTAGCGCGTTGGCCTGGTTCCACGCGGAGATCTCGAGCACTCCGTTGGCGCAGGCCTCGGCGGACATGCCGAGCTGCCCGGCCAGCGCCTCGATGCCGGCCTTCGCGGCGTCGGCGTCGAGCGGGATCTCGCCACCGAGCAGGTGCGGCGGGATGCGGCCGAGGAAGACGTGCGCGTCGGTGATGGTGACGTCGGTGCCGCCCTTGGCGTAGCAGATCGGGCCGGGGTCGGCGCCGGCCGAGTGCGGACCGACCTTGAGCGTGCCCTCGGGCGAGAGCCAGGCGATGGAGCCACCGCCGGCACCCACGGTGACGACGTCGATCATCGGGATCTTCGACGGGTAGACGCCGACGCTGCCCTCGGTGGTGAGCGCCGGATGGCCGTCGATGACGACCGAGACGTCGGTCGACGTGCCGCCCCCGTCGCTGGTGAGCACCCGGTCGAAGCCCGCCACCTGGGCGATCAGCGCGGCGCCGAGCGCGCCCGCGGCCGGGCCGGAGAGCACGGTGGTGATCGGCTGGTGCACGACCTCGTCGGCGGACAGCACGCCGCCGTTGGACTTCATCACGTAGAACGGCACCTTGCGGCCGCCGTACTCCTGGAGGCGGTTGCTGATGTTGGTGACGTAGCGACTCAGACGCGGCTTCACAGCGGCGTCGACCAGGGTGGTCATGGCGCGTTCGTACTCGCGGTACTCGCGCAGCACCTCGCTCGAGAGGGAGACGACCGCCTCGGGGTGCTCCTCCGCGATGACCGCCCGCATCCGCTCCTCGTGCTCGGGGTTGGCATAGGCGTGCAGGAAGCAGACGCCGAGCGTGTCGATGCCCTTGCCCCTGAACCAGCGCGCCACCTCGCGGGCGCCGTCCTCGTCGAACGGCCGCACCTCCGCACCGGTGAAGTCGAGCCGCCCGCCGACGGCCTTCACCAGGTGCCGGGGCACGATCCGGGGCGGCTTCACCCAGAAGTAGGAGTTGCCGTAGCCGTCGGGCACCGACTGCCGCGCGATCTCGAGCATCGCGTCGTACCCCTCCGTGGTGATGAACCCGAGCGCGTCGACCTTCCCCTCCAGCAGCTGGTTGGTCGCCACGGTGGTGCCGTGACTGACCGCCGCGATCGCGCTGCCGTCGCCCTCGGGCAGGCCGAGCAGCCCCAGCACCTTGTCGATGCCGGCCATGAACCCGTCGGCCGGATTGGACGGCGTCGACGGGGTCTTGGTCGTGACCAGCTCACCGCTCTCCTCGTCGAGGGCCACCACGTCGGTGAACGTGCCACCGGTGTCGATGCCGATGCGGATCCTGCGCGTCGTGGGTTCGGGCATGGGGACCATTCAACAGATCCGGTACGACGACCGGCGACGTCAGATGTTGCCGAGGAATGGTCAGATCGTTGTGCGGTGGTGCCTACGCACGAGGGCCGCGCCCATCGGGCGCGGCCCTCGTGTCGAGGCGTCGGAGGTCAGCCGTTGTAGGACGGCTGCGACTGCGGGTTGAACGTCCCCATCTTCACCTTCTTGGCCTTGTCGACGCGCTTGTCGAAGACGGCGAACACGTCGAGGCCCTTCTGGATGTCGTTGGAGTAGATGTGGCCGTTGTAGTAGTACGCCGACCACGAGCCGCCGAGGATCAGCCGCTCGGCGCTCAGCGCGCCACGGTCGAACCAGGCGATCTCGGTCGGGTTGGCGGAGTCGGTGAAGTCGAAGACCGAGAGCCCGCCCTGGTACCACGCCTGGACCATGATGTCCTTGCCCTTCACCGGGATGAGCGACCCGTTGTGGGCCACGCAGTTCTCGGTGTTGGCCTGGGTGCGCGGGATCTTGTAGTAGCTCTTGAACTTCAGCTTGCCGCCGACGATGTCGTAGATGCCGTCGGCACCTTTCGTCGCGCCGACCGTCGGGTTGCAGGTGGGCCCGCCGCCACCGCCGAGCTCGTCGGTGAAGACCACCTTGCGCCCGTCGTTGTTGAAGGTCGCGGAGTGCCAGAACGCGAAGTTCTCGGTGTCGCGGACCTGCTCGGTGACCACCGGGTTCTCCCGGTCGGAGATGTCCATCAGGATGCCGTCACCCATGCAGGCGCCGGCCGCCACGTCGCGGGAGGGGTAGGCGGTGATGTCGTGGCAGCCGCTGGTCTGCGAGGAGTAGCCGTCACCGGGCTCCCCTCCGTCGGGGAAAAGCACGGGCGTGGCCTTGAGGAACGCCGCGTCGGGCGCGCTCCGCGGGACCTTGACGATGCTGATCTTGTCGTGCGGCGGCTGGCAGTCGGGGTACTCCGCACGCGGGGAGTACGACGACACGTAGACGTAGAGGTTCCGCTCGTCCTGGCTGGGGGCCAGCGTGTGGGTGTGCGAGCCGCACGGGGTCTCCACGGCCGCGACGTACTGCGGCGACGCCGGGTCGCTGATGTCGAAGACCCGGACGCCCTCCCACGACTCCTTGACCGTCGCGGACTGCGGGGTGCTGGCGCACGAGTCGTCGTTGCGGCTGGAGTCGACGCTCAGCACCAGGAGGTTCTTCCAGACGGAGATGTCGTTCTGGGAGCCGCTGCACACGACCTGCGTCACGACCTGGGGCTGGCTCGGGTTGCTGATGTCGTAGACCATGAAGCCCTCGTAGTTGCCGGCGAAGGCGTACTGGCCCTTGAAGGCCAGGTCGCTGTTGAAGGCCCCCTCCGGTGCGAAGGCCCCCTGCTTGGGCAGGTTGGCGATCAGTCCGATGTTGCCGCTGCTCGCGGAGGCACCCGGAGGCAGCACCGTGCCGCTGTCGTCGAGGGTGGCGAGGTCACCGCCGGCCAGGTCGCAGCCGAGGCCGAAGTTGTCGCCGGCGGCGTCGAGCTGGGCCTGGAGCTCGGGAGGGCAGGAGGTCGCCGTCCCTTCGCTGGTGGACTGGCCGTGGTCGTGGCTGTGACCGTCGTGCGCGAGGGAGGCGGCGGGCAGCAGGGCCGCGGCCAGTCCCAGCGTCGCGAGGATGGCGAGAATGGTCGATCGGCCGCGACGAGGGCGGCGGGTCGCCGAGATGTTCCGAGACATGCACGTTGTCCTTCCGAGAACAGGCGGTGCGCGACGACAGGGACTGTCGTACGGTGATTCCACCATGGAACGTGTGTCTCGGAACAGTCCCTTCGGTACGCCACGATGGGCGGCGACCACCTGTTCGACCGCCTGCGCGGCAGTGCTGTTGCTGGCCTCCTGCTCCGCCGGGGACGGTGCTCAGGACGACGCGGGGGCGAGCGCCTCCGCCCAGCCGAGCGCGTCGGCGTCGGAGTCACCGAGCTCCGACGTGAAGATCCTCCAACCCGGCAAACCCGGCGAGGAGGCCACCTCCGGAGGGCCGGTCGAGGTGCCGGAGGGTGGCTTCAACCACTCCGACATCGCCTTCATGCAGATGATGATCCCCCACCATGCCCAGGCCCTGACGATGGCCGACCTGGCGAAGGAGCACGCGGTGACGCGGCCGGTGCGCATCCTGGCGGCCCGCATCCGGGCGGCCCAGGGACCCGAGATCCTGCTCATGTCCTCGTGGCTGGAGGAGCACGACCTCGACGTCCCGGCGGCCGAAGACGACCCCAAGGAGTACGACCACGGCGAGCACGGTCACGACCCGATGATGGGGATGCTGACACCCGAGGAGCTGGACACGCTGGCGGCGGCCAGGGGCGCGCGGTTCGACCGGTTGTTCCTGTCCGGGATGATCAGCCACCACCGGGGCGCCCTGGACATGGCCGAGACCGTCGCGGTCGACGGCGAGGATCTCCGGGTCTCGGAGCTGGCCGCGGACATCGACGTGACCCAGCGGGTCGAGATCGACCGGATGCAGGACCTCCTCGACGGCTGAGGCTGCCCTCGGGCAAGCGCCGAACGTTGTGCGGTGGGTGCCTACGACGCCTTCCGGGACGGGTCGTCGGCTCGCTCGACCTGGGCGTTGGCGACCTTGCGCACGGAATCAGAGATGGGGCGACCTGTCTTCGCAGTCCGCCTGACGATCGCCTGCGCGGCAGACTTCGGGGCGCTGGTCACGTAGACGGTCTCAGTCATCGCCACCACCTTCTTCGTCTTCGGTCGAGGATGCGCGGCCCGCACGTCATCGGTAGGCACGACCTGCTCTTCCAGCACCGCCACCTTGGCTCGCTGACCCAAGCCGTCGAGGTCGGACTCCGGATCTTCGTACACAGCGTCGAGTGCGGCCTCGACGAACACCTTCTCGGATCGTCCAGCAGATCCGTCTCGAGCAGCGCTTCCAGCTGCGCGACCCCCAGGTCGGCCCTGCGGTCATGGGCACCTACGGCGGGCTCGACGGGCCATCGCACCGTGCGCATCGTCTCCTCCCGCTCGGAGCGCGCCTCGAGCTCAGCCGCTCCCTTGTGTGCGATGAACTGCGCCACGAGCACGCCTGCGAACGCCAGGAGCGGCGAGCCGAAGGCCACCACGCAGAGCCCAGAGCGGAAGTCGAGATCATGGAACAACGCTGGGCCTCGCCGCCGACAGCCGGAGATGGGCCAGCTCTCAGCCCCTCATCACCTTCTCCATCGCCTTGCCCTTGGCCAGCTCGTCGACGAGCTTGTCGAGGTAGCGGATCCTCTGCATCAACGGGTCCTCGATGCTCTCGACCCGGCATCCCGCACACCGAGCCCGTGATCGACGACGCCAACGGGTTCAGCCGCGCGGCGGCGAAGAAGTCCTCGAACGTCGTACCCGCGGCCAGGTGATCATTCAGGGCCTTCTCGTCGAAGCCGGTCAGCCACTCGATGACCTCGTGCAGCTCGGCCTTCGTGCGCCCCTTCTTCTCCACCTTCGTCACGTAGTGGGGATAGACCGACGCGAAGCTGATGGTGAAGATCCTGCTCATCCCGGGAGAGTAGTGCCGTCAGCCGTCGATCAGGCCGTCGACGTCGGGCAGGTCGACGAAGCGCGAGAAGGTGCCGGCGTCCGCGATCTCCGTGGCCGCCTTGAGGAAGCCGTCCCAGGCCGTCCGCGCGAGCGTGCCGCCGACGCTGATCCGCCGTACGCCGAGCTCGGCGGCCTCTGCGGCGGTGGTGAAGGGCGCGTTGATGAGGAGGTTCACCGGCTTCGGTGCCACCGCCGACACGATGGCGGAGACGTGCTCGAGCTGGTCGATCCGTGGGGCGTAGAGGCAGTCGGCGCCGGCCTCGGAGTAGGCCACGAGGCGGCGGATCGTCTCGTCGATGTCGGGTACGCCGCACACGAAGCCCTCCGAGCGGCCGGTGAGGACGATGCCGGTCCCGCTCTCGTCGATCGCCCGGCGCGCAGCGGCGATCCGCTCGACCGCCAGGTCGACGTCGAACAGGGGCCGGGCCTCGTCCCCCGTGGAGTCCTCGATGGAGAGTCCGGCGATCCCGGTGTCCGCGGCCAGCTTCACGTTGGCGGCGACGCCGGCCGGATCGACCGCGTAGCCGCCCTCGAAGTCGGCGTTCACCGGGACCGTCACGGTGCCGGCGATCAGGCGGAGGTGGGCGAGCACCGCGTCGCGGGTGACGTGGGTGTCAGCGCGACCGGTGCTCCAGGCGAAGCCGGCGCTCGTCGTGGCCAGCGCCTTGAACCCCAGCTGTTCGAGGGCCCGTGCGCTGCCCGCGTCCCACGGGTTCGGCATCACGAAGCAGCCCGAGGCGTGCAGCCGGTGGAACTCGGCGGCCCTTCCGACGCGACCGTCCATGCCGGCCCCGTCAGCCCGCCGGGCCCGGGCGCACGTGCGCGTCCGGCCCCGGGAAGCACAGGGCCTGGTGCCCGTCGGACCAGCGCACCACGAACGGCGGAGCACCGTCCTCGCCGTGCACCTCGATGATCTCTCCCTCACGGCGGTGCTGCCCCACCGAGTTGCTCTCGACCAGCAGCTGATCCCCTACGTTCGCCTTCATCGCTCCTCCTCGAGCCACCTGCTCCCACGATGGCCCTGTGCCGCCACGAAGACAACAGGTCCGCCGCGAGAAAAGCCGATGCGTCAGGCGTACATTCGGCGGCGCCGCCTGCGGCTGCACGCACTGACTGCGAGCGACCGCTCCGATCGGGCGGCGTGCTCCGCGAGGGCACCCTGATCGCCGTCGCCGGGCAGCCGACGGAGTCGAACTCGCTCCTGCCGTTCGCGGCCGCGAAGGTCAGGTCCTGACGCAGCCCTTCGCTGGTCGGGAAGGTCGCCTCAAGATGTTCCTCGACGGCAAGCCCTGACTCGGGTCAGAGCAGGCGCCCGCACGAAGGCCACGGCGACCGGCCGCGAGACTGGTAGAGCAGCTTGGCACGGTAGGTCTGCTCCCCCGCCGACGCGTGGTGCGGCATGCCGGAGCCACCGACGCTGCGCCAGGTCCCGACGTCGAACTGGTAGAGGCCGTAGTAGCCCGACGGGTTCACCGCACGCGGATTGCCTCCGGACTCGCAGCCCGCGAGGGCGGCCCAGTTGAGCCCGTTCGCGCCCGGGACGGACCACGGCTCGCGGCCGACGAGCACTCGACGCGGTCGCGGCTTCTGGACCATGGTGCGGTCGACGACCCGATACTTCACCGGCTCGCCGTTGTGGAGAGTGCGCAGGGCGACGACCCGTCGGAGACCGGGCTCGCCCTGACGGACCACCTTGCGGCGTCCGGGAGCGAGCTTCGTGGTGGGGACCTTCACCACCCCGGCGCGGACCGTCCTGTCAGCGGTCGTACGGAGCTTCTCGACGTCGACCACGCGCACGGTGTCGCCGTCGCGGACGCGCTTGCTGCGCCCGCTGATCTCGCGGCCCTCACGGACGACCTCGACGAGGTCGTTGTCGTCGACGGCGACGCCCTGCTCCGTCACCAGACGACTGGGCCAGACCCGTGGTGTGGCCGCCACCTCCACGACGGGCAGGGTGGGCAGCTTCAGGCGGACAGAGACCTGACCGTCGGCATCGGAGGAGCGGGCCGCGTCCCCGGTCGGCTCCTGGGCCGCGGCCACGCCGGGCGCGAGCGTGAGCGCGAGAGCGGTTGCGGCCGTGCCGGCGGCGAGCCCGCGGAGACGCGTGGGCAGAGGGAAGTTGTTGGTGGCAAGCACGTGAAAGGACCTCACGGGGTTCGTGCGCCGTCGGGGGCGCTCGGACGCGACACCCTCGGACCGGGCGTCGAGGCCGCGGCGTGCAAGCACCTCGCATGGGAGGCGCTCGCGGGTGAAAGACACCGCCAGCGGCCCCATCACGACAACATGTGACGGCGGGAAAGTCGAATCCGCCCCGCCGTCCGCGTCGCGTGCTGCGGTTGATGCCTCCGGCACGGGGCAGCGCACGCGACTCCTCAGCCGCCGGCGGCCAGCCGCTCCCAGGTCGCGACGTCGACGTTGCCGGTCGGGGCCAGCTGCTCGCGCTGCTGGAGCCTGACCACCGCGGCGCGGGTCTGTGCGCTCATCACGCCGTCCACGCGCACCTTCTTGCCGAGCGTGGCGGTCAGGGCGCGCTGCAGGCGGCGTACGGGGTCGCCCGTGGAGCCGACCTTCAGCAGCGGCCGGGAGCCGCGGGCGTGCAGGGCGGTCCAGGTCTGGCGGGTGACCTTCCCGGTGACCTCGAGGTCGAGCCTGCGCTGCGCCTTCCGGACGGCGCGCGCCGTCCTGGCGTCGTACCGTCCGCTGGTCGCCGGCTTGCCGAAGTGCTGCTTGCGCAGCACGCACTGCAGGGCTTCGACGCGCTTGCCGCGGGACCCGGGACGGAGCCGGGGATACCTCTTCTGGTCGACCTCGACGCCCCGGCACGTCTTCTTGTCCTTCGGTGCGACGGAGCCGCCGTCCACGTCGACCCAGTTCAGGTCGATCGTCTGGGTCACGCCCCCGTGGGTCTGTACGACGTCGAGGAGGTACTGGTGCGCCCGCTCGTGGTCGTCCCACTCGGAGGTGTTCACCCAGGTGCTCGCCTCGGTGTCGGCGACGCCGTTGCCCCACGCGAACCAGATGTCGTCGGGCATCACGTAGGAGCCTCGCGAGACGTTGTTGGCGAGGTCGAGCGACGTGATGGCGGCGGCGACGTTGGAGTAGACGCCGGAGCGGTAGCCCTGGCTGCGCAGCTGCTGGGTCCACCCGGACAGGAACGACAGCGCCGCCTGGCGACACGCCTGGTCGGTGATGTCGTAGTCCTCGAGGTCGTAGTAGATCGTGCTGCCCGTCCCGATGGCGAGCGCCTGCACCGAGGCGACGGCGGCGGACGCCTCGAGCCGGCCCTGCATCTCGGCCGTCGGCCGGTCGGAGGCCATCACGCTCGTGTACGTCGTGCACGAGGCCTGCGGCCCGACGTGGATCGGCATCAGGCGCCAGCCACCGGCCACCTGGGCACGGACCCAGTCGGCGGTGAGGTTGGGCTGCTCGCAGAGCCGGTTGCTGCCGCCCGTGTAGATCCCGACCGCGGCGTACGGCGACGCGAGCCGCCACGCGTCCATGGTCGCCTGGTCGGGAGCCGCGCAGGTGTCGAAGCCGTAGCCGGTGAACGGGCCTGGAGCCGTCACGGACGTGGCCGCCCGGGCAGGCTTCGGGGTGGACGGCTCCGCGACCGAGGGCGCGGCGAGGCCGGCGACGCTCAGCCAGGTGGCCGCGGCGAGTGCCGTCAGGCGGGTCAGGACGTGCACGGGTTCGATCCTCTCGTCGCGCCCGAGCCGGGCGAGCGGTCTCGCGAGAGGCTACCCGTGACCGGGTTGCGCCCGCCGGAAAAGTCAGTCGAGTCGTGCGTCCCGGGTCCGCACGTAGGCATCGGCCTTGGTCTCGAGCCACCACATCGCGGCGAGAGCCAGGATGAACCACGGCCAGCCGTAGGCGACGGCGATCCACATCCCGATCGTGATGACGGCGATGAGCAGGAGGGGAACGGCCCACAGCGGCGGGAAGTCGTAGCGCCGACTCTCGCGCGCGGGCGTGGCAGTCACGGCACCGATGATGGCACGGCAGCTGCCAGTGTGCCTTTGACTTCAAGTACTTGAAGTTCCTACCGTCGATGAAGTGAGTCCATCAACCGCCCAGCAGACGTACTCGATCAAGGAGGCGGCAGCCCTCACCGGGCTCCCCGCCAGCACCCTGCGCTACTACGAGTCGATCGGGGTGATCTCCCCGATCGGGCGTGGCGCCAGCAGCAGGCACCGGGTCTACGACGAGGACGACCTCGACCAGCTGATGTGGGTGGCCTGCCTGGCCGCCACGGGCTTGTCCGTGAGCGACATGCGGCAGTACGTCGCGAACGGGCAGCTGGGGCCGTCGGCCGCCGGCGAGCAGATCGAGCTGCTCACAGCGCAGCAGCGACGGTTGGCGCTGGAAGCCGAGCACATCTCCCTGCGACAGCGGTACGTCCGGCTCAAGATCGACTACTGGCAGGCGGTTCAGGCGGGCGATGACGCCCGTGCCGACCAGCTGTCGACCAGGGCGCGAGCGCTGGCCGACGAGCTCAAGCGAGCGACGAAGCAGTAGGACGCCGCGTCCCGCGGCGTGCTCGACCACCCTCCATTCCCGTACGACACCAAGAGATGAAGGAACACCAACACATGCGCGTCAACGCCTACGCGGCTCCCGCCGCCGGCCAGCCCCTCGCCCCCACCACCATCGATCGCCGCGACGTCGGCGCCAACGACGTGCTCATCGCCATCGAGTACGCCGGCATCTGCCACTCCGACATCCACACGGTCAACGGCGACTGGGGTCCCCAGCCCTTCCCCGTCGTGCCGGGCCACGAGATCGTCGGCGTGGTCGCCGAGGCCGGACCCGATGTCACCCGTCACCAGGTCGGCGACCGGGTCGGCGTCGGCTGCATGGTCAACTCGTGCGGCGAGTGCGCCAACTGCCGCAACGGCGACGAGCAGTACTGCCTCGACGGCATGGTCGGCACCTATGCCGCCACCGACCGCGACGGCACCGCGACGCAGGGCGGCTACTCCACCCACGTCGTCGTCGACGCCGACTACGTCCTGACCGTGCCGGCCGGCCTCGACCCCGCCGCTGCTGCTCCCCTGCTGTGCGCGGGCATCACGACGTACTCCCCGCTGCGGCACTGGGGCGCCGGCCCGGGCACGAAGGTCGCCGTCGTCGGCCTGGGCGGGCTCGGCCACATGGCCGTCAAGATCGCCCATGCGATGGGAGCCGAGGTCACCGTCCTCTCGCAGTCGCTGAAGAAGCAGGAGGACGGCCTCCGCCTGGGCGCCGACCACTACCACGCGACCAGCGACCCCGACACGTTCGAGGTCCTCGCCGGCTCGTTCGACCTGATCATCAACACCGTCAGTGCGAGCATCGACGTCAGCGCCTACCTCGGACTGCTCGACGTCAACGGTGCGCTGGTCAACGTCGGTGCGCCGGCCGAGCCGCTGAGCCTGAACGTGTTCGCCCTGCTGTCGAACCGCCGTTCCTTCGCCGGCTCGATGATCGGCGGCATCGCCGAGACCCAGGAGATGCTCGACTTCTGCGCCGAGCACAACATCGGCTCGGAGGTCGAGGTCATCCGCGCCGACCAGGTCAACGAGGCCTACGAGCGGGTCCTGGCCTCCGACGTCCGCTACCGGTTCGTCATCGACGCCGCCACCCTCGCCTGACGGGCTGCGAGGATGTCCGGGTGACCGACGTCCCGCAGCCGAGCCCCGAGCTCCGCTGGGCCACCAACACCGACCCGGACTTCCTCGTCCTCCAGCTGCCTCCGGTCCCGGCGACGACCGGCGGTGGAGCGCACGACGCGATGAAGGCCCTGTTCGTACGCCGCGGCTTCCGGCCGATCCACGAGACCGACGAGCTCGACCTGCGGGCGGCCAACGGGTGTGCGCTCACCCGCCTCGGGCCGGTGGGTGCCGAGCTGCTCGTGACGATCGGGGACCGGGTCGGGGCGAGCCGGATCCCGCTGAACGGCATCGACCCCGCATGGCTGGAGCGGGTCGTCGAAGCCGGGCACGCCGGCGTGCTGCTGGTGGAGTCGGCCGTCCGCGACGACGGGACGACGACGCGCGAGGACCTCCGGCGCGATGTCGTCGCCGGTGCCGTCCTCGCGGCACTGGTGCCGACCCGCGACGCCGACGAGTCGTAGCTCACCGGCCCTGGTCCGTCAGTCCTTGACCGCGGCCTTCACGAGCGCGATGACCTTCTTCTCCACCGCGGGGCTCCAGCCGGTCAGCGCGAACGACGCCGGCCACATGTCGCCGTCGTCGAGCTTCGCCGCGTCCTGGAAGCCCAGGGTCGAGTAGCGGTAGTCGAACTTGCCGGCGTCCTGGAAGAACACCACGATCTTGCCGTCCGCGTTCGCGTAGGAGGGCATGCCGTACCAGGTCTTCGGGGCCAGGTCGGGGGCGTGCTTGGTGACCACGACGTGCACGCGTTCGGCGATGGCCCGGTCGGCCGGCGCCATCTCCGCGATCCGGTCGAGGACCGCCTTCAGGCCGTCGGCCTTCTTGGCACCCTTCTTGCCCTCCGCGCGCAGCTCGGCGGCGCGCTCCTTCATCGCGGCGCGCTCCTCGGCGCTGAATCCGTCGGACATGGCTGGCTCCCTCTCGTCGGTGGCCGGCGACCGTGCGTCGCCCACGAGACCAAGGCTAGGAGCGCGCACGTCTCGGCTGCTTCTCGATTCCTGCTCGATCGGCCACGATGCCCGCCTCAGGGCAGCCGGTAGGCGCGCCCGTCCGTCCAGTGCGTCTGCCGGATGCCGAGCGCGCGCAGCACCGTCGGCATGATGTCGACCGACCGGATCTCGTCGCGCGGCCGGGTGCCGCGGTCGACACCGGGACCGGAGAACACGATCGGGATCCGCTGCACGCTCTCCTGCGCGCCACCGTGGTCGCCGGCCACGCCGTAGCTCGCGTTGTCGCGCAGCAGCCCGATCACGTCGGGGCCGTAGTCCGCGGCGGCCGTGTCGACGATCTCCTGGCCGTGCCGGCGCCACCACTTCCACTCGGACGAGGTCCAGTGCCGACGGGGGGCGTTCCAGACCAGGTGGTAGCGGTCGCCCGCCAGCGCGTACGTCGCCCGCACGCCGCCGAGCGTCGACATCACGTTCGCGGCGCGTCTCTTGGCCGTCCAGGACCGGTCGACCAGCCACGTCCGGATGGCGGAGTCCTGCATGCTCATCTCGACGTTGCCGGTCTCCGTGATCAGCCGTTGGATCTCCGGCTGCGGGCTCAGGTACGTCTCGTCGGCGTCGGAGCCGTAGTACCAGTTGAAGTTGCCGCGGCCGGCCCCGTCGACGCCGTAGAAGTGCTCGCTGGTCTGCTGACCGTGGTCGGTGGTCAGCACGATCAGCGTCTCGTCGAGCAGGTCGTCTTCCTTCAGTCGCTGGACGAGCCGGCCCACCTGCTCGTCGGCGATCCGGGCCGCCTCGGCCATGTGGGTCTGCGGGTCGCCGCCGGGGTACGGCGGGCGGTCGTTGAGGCCGCCCCACATGTGTCCCGCCTTGTCGATGCCGCCGTACGTCAGCAGCAGCCCGCTCCAGTCCTCGTTGTCCATCACCTCGAACGCCACGTCGGTCACCCACGGGTCGCCGCCCAGGTGCGCCGCGTCGAAGCCGGGCACGTCGCGGTTGCCCTCGACGGCGTACATCCAGGCCGGTGACGTGGTGAGCGTGCCGTAATCGAGCGCGCGGTCGGCGTCGACGTAGAAGCGACCGCAGACCGGGCTCGAGACGTACGACGGCACGCCGACGCCCGCGGGTCCCCGCCACGTGAGGTCGGTCGGCTCGTTCGGCACGGAGTCACAGTCGGCGGTGCGGCTCCCGAACGTGATCCGCATGTCAGCGCCGGGCCCGCCCATGGTGTGCACGGCGTAGTTCTTCTCCCCGATCGCGGCGACCGTCGTGCCCGGGAACGCCGCGTGCAGGTAGTCGGCCAGCTTGGGGTAGCCCTTCGCGGTGACGAGAGTGTCGAACTGTGCGGCCGACATCGAGCCCGACACGTAGCGGCCGTTGACGGGCCCGAGCAGGCCGGCGGTGTCGCGGTACCACTCGTCGGACCAGCCCATGTGCTTGGGCAGCATGCCGCTGGTCATCACGTTGTGGGAGATCACGGTCTCCGAGGCCATGTGCCCGAGGTAGGCGTTGCGGTAGTTCGCCCCCGAGCGCATCAGCCGCTCGACGTTCTCCATGTCGAACGCCTCGACGAACTCCGGCCGGAGCTGGTCGAGCACGATCTGCACGACTCGGGTCGGCCTCTCGTGGTGTCCGGACGGATGCCCGCCACGACCCGACGCGTCGGCCGAGCCCGCGGCCAGGGCCGGCAGAACGACCCCGGCCAGCAGGCCCGCTGCGAGCGCGGCTACGCCCACCCTTCGATGACGGATGCTCATGGCGCGCTCCCAACGCTGGAGGACCCCCGCACCGGTCATCTTGGCGGGGCGGCCGTCGCTCGTCCATCCCCCAGGTCGGGGAGGGCGGGTCAGCGCAGGTCGAACCGGTCGAGCTCCATCACCTTCACCCACGCGGCCACGAAGTCGTGGACGAACTTCTCCCCCGCGTCGTCGCTGGCGTAGACCTCGGCAATGGCACGCAGCTGGGAGTTGGAGCCGAAGACCAGGTCGACGGCGGTCGCCGTACCCCTGGGCTCGTCGGTGGCAAGGTCGCGGATGTCGTAGACGCCCTCGTCGGACTCCGACGCCCGCCACTGCGTGCCTGCGCCCAGCAGGTTGACGAAGAAGTCGTTGGTCAGCGCCTCGGTGCGGTCGGTGAAGACGCCGTGCGTCGACCCGGCGTGGTTGGTGCCGAGGGCGCGCATGCCACCGACCAGGACCGTCATCTCCGGTGCCGTGAGCTCGAGGTTGTAGGCACGGTCGAGCAGCAGGGTCTCGGGGGCCAGCTTCTCCCCCGCGCGGAGGTAGTTGCGGAAGCCGTCGGCCTGCGGCTCGAGCACGCCGAAGGACTCGACGTCGGTGTCCTGCTGGGTGGCATCGGTGCGACCGGGCCGGAAGGGCACGGTCACCTCGTGACCAGCATTGCGAGCCGCCTGCTCCACGGCCGCGCAGCCGCCGAGCACGATCAGGTCGGCCAGCGAGACGCGGGTGCCACCGGACTGCCCGGCGTTGAACTCCTCCTGCACCCGTTCGAGGATCGGCAGCACCGTGTCGAGCTCCTCGGGCTGGTTGACCGCCCAGCCACGCTGGGGCTCGAGGCGGATGCGTGCACCGTTGGCGCCGCCGCGCTTGTCGGTGCCCCGGTAGCTCGCGGCGGACGCCCAGGCGGTGCACGCGAGCTGCGAGACCGTCAGCCCCGAGTCGAGCAGCGTCGCCTTGAGGGCTGCGACATCGTCGTCGCCGACCAGGTCGTGGTCGACCGCGGGCACCGGGTCCTGCCACAGCTGCGGCTCCGGGACCCACGGGCCGAGGTAGCGCGAGATCGGGCCCATGTCGCGGTGCAGCAGCTTGTACCAGGCCCGTGCGAAGGCGTCGGCGAACTCGTCGGGGTGCTCGTGGAACCGCCTCGAGACCTCCTCGTACGCCGGGTCGAAGCGCAGCGCGAGGTCGGTCGTCAGCATCGTCGGCCGGTGCTTCCTCGTCGGGTCGTGCGCGTCGGGCACGGTCTCCTCGGCGTCCCTGGCGACCCACTGGTGCGCGCCCGCCGGGCTCTGCGTCAGCTCCCACTCGTGGCCGAAGAGATTGTCGAAGAAGCCGTTGCTCCAGCGCGTCGGGGTGGCCGTCCACGTCACCTCGAGACCGCTGGTGATCGTGTCGGCGCCCTTGCCCGTGCCGTGGCTGTTCTTCCAGCCGAGCCCCTGCGCCTCGATCGGGCAGCCCTCGGGCTCGGCACCGACGTAGTCGCCCGACGCCGCGCCGTGCGTCTTGCCGAACGTGTGGCCGCCGGCGATGAGTGCCACGGTCTCCTCGTCGTTCATCGCCATCCGGCGGAACGTCTCGCGGATGTCGCGGGCCGCCTCGACGGGGTCCGGGTTGCCGTTGGGACCCTCGGGGTTGACGTAGATGAGCCCCATCTGGACGGCGCCGAGCGGGCCCGTCAGCTCGCGCTCGTCGGCGTACCGCTCGTCACCGAGCCAGGTGTCCTCGGGGCCCCAGAAGATCTCCTCCGGCTCCCAGATGTCCTCGCGGCCGAACGCGAACCCGAACGGCTCGAGTCCCATGTCCTCCAGGGCGACGTTGCCGGCGAGCACGAGCAGGTCGGCCCACGAGATGCTGCGGCCGTACTTCTGCTTGACCGGCCACAGCAGCCGGCGCGCCTTGTCGAGGTTGGCGTTGTCGGGCCAGCTGTTGAGCGGAGCGAAGCGCTGCCCGCCGTCGCCCGCGCCACCGCGACCGTCGGCGATCCGGTAGGTGCCGGCGGCGTGCCAACTCATCCTGATGAACAGCCCGCCGTAGTGCCCGAAGTCGGCCGGCCACCAGTCCTGCGAGGTGGTCATCACCTCGACGATGTCGCGCTTGAGGGCGTCGACGTCGAGCCGCTCGATCTCCTTCGCGTAGTCGAAGCCCTCACCCATCGGGTTGCTCGACGAGGAGTACTTCTTCAGCACCTGGAGGTCGAGCTGGTTGGGCCACCAGTCCTTGTTGGTGCGCGGCGTCGGCGTCGTCGGCTCCGGCGCGTCGATGACCGGGTTCTCGCTCTCGCTGCCGTCGGTGGGAGCGTCGGGCATGGGGTTCATGGTCGGCCTTTCGGGTGGGGCGGTCAGGAGCAGGCGGGGCACAGCCCCCAATAGGTCACTTCGGCCTCGTCGACCGAGTAGCCCCGGTCGTCGTCGGGCGTGAGGCAGGGCGCCGCGCCGCTGGCGCAGTCGACGTCCTCGATGGCGCCGCACGCGCGGCACACCATGTGGTGGTGGTTGTCGCCGACCCGGGCCTCGTAGCGGGCCACCGACCCGGCGGGCTGGAGGCGGCGCACCAGTCCGGCGTCGGTCAGCGCCCGCAGCACGTCGTACACCGCCTGGTGGGAGACCCCGGGCAGGGACACCCGGGTGGCCCGGATGATCGCGTCGGTGTCGGCGTGCGGATGAGTGTGTACGGCGCCCAGCACGGCCACCCGCGGGCGGGTGACGCGCATCGCGACGTCCCGCAGCAGCTGCGTGACATCCGGGGCGTCGACCACGTCAACGAGTGTTGCGACGTGACTTGAGCGAGTCAAGAACGACGTCTCGCGCGATCACTATTCAGTGTTACTATCTACCGGTAGTCAATAACGCTGAGTAGCTGGGGGAGGTCCGGTGGGCAAGCAGGTCACGGAGATGCTCAAGGGGACGCTGGAGGGCATCGTGCTCGCGATCCTGGCCGGCCGGCCCGCCTACGGCTACGAGATCACCGCCCGGCTGCGAGACAAGGGCTTCACCGACATCGCCGAGGGCACCGTCTACGCCCTGCTCATCAGGATCGAGCAGCGCGGCTACGTCGACGTGGAGAAGGTGCCGTCGGAGAAGGGGCCGCCGCGCAAGGTCTACTCGCTCAACGCACACGGTCGGGACTACCTCGAAGACTTCTGGAGGACCTGGAGCTTCCTCTCAGAACAACTTGACCAGCTCCGGAACGAGGGGACATGACCATGTGGATCGAGAAGCTCACGGGATCGCTCGAGCACAAGAAGCAGTACAAGCAGGCCAAGGCGCGGCTGGAGGCCCTGCCCGAGCCGTACCTCACCGCGGCGAACGCGTTCAACCGGTACTTCATGTACTTCGGCGGCGTCACCGATGGCGACACGGTCGTCCGGATGTTCGTGGACCTCGCCGACTTCTGGGAGCGCGCCGTCCTCGACGGCACGCCGGTCAGCGAGATCGTCGGCGACGACCCCGTCGAGTTCGCCGAGAGCTTCGCCGACGCCTACGGCGGCAAGCGGTGGATCGACAAGGAGCGCGCTCGTCTGGTCAAGGCGATCGACGAGGTCACGGCCGAGGAAGCGCGATGAGCACCATCCACGTGCAGGGCCTGGAGAAGTCGTACGGCGACCTGGACGTGCTGCGCGGGGTCGACCTCGACGTCGAGCGCGGCAGCATCTTCGCCCTGCTCGGCTCGAACGGCGCCGGCAAGACGACGGTCGTGCGGATCCTGGCCACGCTGCTCAGGGCCGACGCCGGCAGCGCCAGTGTCTGCGGCTTCGACGTCGCCACGCAGGCAGCGGAGGTGCGGGAGTCGTTCAGCCTCACCGGCCAGTTCGCTGCGGTCGACGAGGTCCTGACCGGTCGGGAGAACCTGGTGCTGGTCGCCCGGCTGCGGCATCTCGCCGACCCGGGCAGCATCGCGGACGAGCTGCTCGGCCGCTTCTCGCTGGCCGACGCGGGCGGCCGCGCGGTGGCGACGTACTCCGGTGGGATGCGCCGCCGCCTCGACATCGCGATGAGCCTGATCGGGGACCCGCCGGTCATCTTCCTCGACGAGCCGACGACCGGGCTCGACCCGCAGGCGCGCCTCGAGGTGTGGCAGGCGATCCGGGAGCTGGCCGGCCGGGGCACGACGGTGCTGCTCACGACGCAGTACCTCGACGAGGCCGAGCAGCTCGCCGACCGGATCGCGATCCTCCACGAGGGCCGGATCATCGTGAGCGGCACCCTCGCCGAGCTGAAGCAGCTGCTCCCGCCAGCCACGGTCGAGTACGTCGAGAAGCAGCCGACCCTCGAGGACGTCTTCCTCGCCCTCGTCACTCCGACCCCTGAGGAACAGCGATGAAGACCCACTTCCTCGGCGACACCGCCGTCCTGCTCGGCCGGTCCCTGCGCCACATCGCGCGCAGCCCGGACACCATCGTCACGACCGCGATCATGCCGATCGCCATGCTGCTGATGTTCGTCTACGTGTTCGGCGGGGCGATCGACACCGGGACGGACTCGTATGTCACCTACCTGCTGCCCGGCATCCTGCTCATCACGGTCGCCTCGGGCATCGCCTACACCGCGTTCCGGCTCTTCCTCGACATGAAGGGCGGCATCTTCGAGCGGTTCCAGTCCATGCCGATCGCGCGGTCGGCCGTGCTCTGGGCGCACGTGCTGACCTCCCTGGTGGCCAACCTGGTCGCGCTCGTGATCGTCGTGGTCGTCGCCCTCCTGATGGGCTTCCGCTCGGGCGCCGGCGTGCTGGCGTGGCTCGCGGTCGGCGGCATCCTGGTCCTGTTCACCCTGGCGCTGACCTGGCTCGCCGTCATGGCCGGCCTGTCGGCGAAGACCGTGGACGGCGCCAGCGCGTTCTCCTACCCGTTGATCTTCCTGCCGTTCCTCAGCTCGGCCTTCGTGCCCACCGACACCATGCCCGGCCCGGTGCGCGCCTTCGCCGAGAACCAGCCGGTGACGTCGATCGTCGACACGATCCGCGCCCTGTTCGCGCAGCAGCCCGTCGGCGACGGCATCTGGATCGCGCTGGCCTGGTGCGTCGGTCTCCTGGTCGTGGCGTACGCCCTGGCGATGGCCACCTACCGACGCAAGGTCGCGTGAGGTCAGCTCGCGAAGCAGCCTTCGTCCTCGCCGATGGCGATCCACTGCTCGGCGTACACCTCGTGCTCGTCGCCGTGTCCGCGGAGCCACTCGGCGTACTCCACGATCGCGAGCTCCTCGATGGCGCCGCAGATGTCGTCGTCATCGTCGTCGTCGGCCGCGGAGTCCGGGTCGTAGCGGTCGACGAGCGCCCGGGCACCCGCCGCTCCCCTGCCCACGAAGTCGTCGGCGAACCGTTGCGGCACGAAGCGTCCTTCCTTCGCCGCGACCGCCATCGCCGCTTCGATGACACCCCTGTGGCCGTCGAAGAAGGTCACCAACGCCTCGGCGTGGCGGCGCGCGTCGGGACGGGTCCCCCGACGGATGTCGTAGAGCTCGTCGACCTGGGCGGGCGACGCGCCCTGGGCCGCGATGGCGGAGATGAGCCGGGTCAGCCGGACGAACCGCTCCAGGCCGTCACCGGCGCGGGCGAGCTCCACGAAGGCGCCTGACATGGACGCGGGCATGCTGACCTCTCCGGCCGGGCGGCGGTGACGAGCCCAGTCCACCCCGCGAGCGGGGTTCTGTCATCGCCCAAGTTGGGTGATGGGTCGGCCTCAGCCCACCGACGGCCCGGCTTCGGGAAGTCAGTCGGCCATCTCGCGGCGGCCACCGACCGGACGATCGGCGAGAGGGAAGGCGAGCGAGCCGTCGCGAACCCACCACTCCATCACGTCGTAGGCGAGCCGACCCGCCACGACCGAGGGGTCGCCGTCCGACAGCCGCGCGGCCTCGGCCGGGTCGCACGCGAAGATCGACATCCCGCGGTACGACGGGTCGCTCTGCTCGTCGAACGGTCCGTTCACGACGACCACGCCCCGCCGCGCCAGCTCGGCCCGGTAGGCGAGGTGACTCGCCTGGAGCTCATCGAGCTCCGCATCGCCCAGCTCCGGCGCATCGTCCGGGCGTCTCAGCACCACGACGGTGTAGACGTCGAACGCGTCGGGGATGTCTGGGTCACGTGGCATGGGTCCGCTCCTCACGTCGCGAGGCTGCCCGCAACGATAGTCGCCGATCGCGATGTCACGATCGTGTCCTTCCCCCACCGAACGGGTACACAGTCCCTGTGACAGCCGACCTCGTCTACCTCGTCGCCGGAGCCAGCCTGCTCCTCGCCATCGTGTTGCCGGAGCTCCTCTCCCGTTGGGCGATCTCGTCCCCGATGGTGCTCGTGGGCGTGGGGATGCTGATCGGCCTCACGTCCCTGCCCGACGACCTCCCGCTGGATCCGCAGGACAACCGGGCAGCCATCGAGCACATGACCGAGCTGGTCGTGATCGTGGCGCTGATGGGCGTGGGCCTCGCCCTGGACCGTCCGCTCGAGCTCAGGAACCGGGCGAGCTGGAGGCAGTGGTCCGCGACGTGGCGACTGCTGGTGATCGGCATGCCGGTCACGATCGCGGTGATCGCGCTGCTCGGCTGGGCGGCGGGCCTGGCGCCCGCGGCTGCGATCCTGCTCGGCGCCGCCCTCGCGCCGACCGACCCCGTCCTCGCCTCCGACGTCCAGGTCGCCGGACCGCAGACCGGCGACCACGAGGTGGACGAGACCGACGAGCTGCGGTTCACCCTCACCTCCGAGGCGGGGCTCAACGACGGCCTGGCCTTCCCCTTCGTCTACGTCGCCATCCTGCTCGCGACCGAGGGTGCCGTCTCGCACTGGGGGCTGAAGTGGCTCGGCTTCCACCTCGTCGCCAAGGTCGTCATCGGCGTGGTCGCCGGCATCGTCGTGGGTCGGGTCCTCGCCCATCTCGCGTTCCGATCCAGCAACAAGTCCCTCCGGGTGGCCGAGCGCGGGGAGTCGCTGCTGGCCCTGGCCGCCCTGATCGCGTCGTACGGCGTCGGCGAGGTGGTCGGCGGCTACGGCTTCCTCGCCGTGTTCGTGTGCGCCATGACCTTCCGATCCGCCGAGCGGTCGCACGACTACCACGCGGCCATGCACGAGGTGGCCGAGCGGTTGGAGCGCCTGCTGACGCTCTTCGTCCTGCTGGTGCTCGGGATCGCGGTCACGCGCGGCCTGCTGGACGCCCTGGACTGGCGTGGCGTGGCCATCGGCCTCGCCCTGATCCTGGTGGTCCGTCCGGCGGCCGGCGCCCTCGCACTCACCGTCTGGTCGAAGTCGGACGGCATGGGGCTGACCCGCCCCCAGAGATGGGCGACGGCGTTCTTCGGTGTGCGGGGCGTCGGCTCGCTGTACTACCTCGCGTACGCCGCCGGCAAGGCGCCCGAGCTCGGGCAGGACTGGCTGTGGTCGACGGTATCGTTCACCGTCATCGCCTCGGTCCTCGTGCACGGCGCCCTGTCGACACCCGTCATGCTCCGACTGGAACCGGACCGCGGAGCTACCTGAGCTCGAACGCCGCGGCGACCTCCAGCAGCCGCCGGTCGGTGCCGTGCGGGGCGACGAGCTGGATGCCCACCGGCAGCCCGTCGGCGGTGGCCGGCCGGCACCGAGATCGCGGGGCAGCCGGTGACGGTGATGAGGTACGCCGACCGCATCCAGTCCAGGTAGGTCTCCATCGGCCGGCCGTTGATGTCGTGCGGGAACTCCTGGTCGGCCGGGAACGGCGGCACCTGCGAGACCGGCAGCACCAGCACGTCGTACTGCTCGAAGAAGGCGCGCATCGTCTCGGCGAGGGCGGTGCGCTGGGCGTAGGCGCGGGCGACGTCGGCGCCGGTGAGCGACTCCCCGAGCGCGGATGTTGTCGGCCAGCGAGGGCTTGAAGGCGTCGGGGTTGCTCGGCCAGCAGCTGGCCGAACTTCGCCTGGAACTGCCACGCGCGCAGCGTGCGGAACGTGTCGTCGGCGAGCGCCGAGGTCCGGGTGCGCCGCGTCGACGCGCGGCGCCGTGCGCGGCGGAGCTCCGGCCGCGCCTCCTCGACGACCGCCGCGACCTCGGTCGTCGACCTCGAACGCGCCGCCGAGGTCGATGCGACAGCGCCACCCGGATCCCGACCAGCGATCCGCTGCGCCGGGTCGGCGAAGGTCGGCCCGGGTCGCCGAGCGCCGCGGCGACCGCGGGTCCGGGCCGGCGATCACCGACAGCAGCAGCGCGACGTCGTCGACGGTGCGGGCCAGCGGGCCGCTGACCGACGTGGTCTCCCAGTGGTTCGTGGGCGGCCACTCCGGCACCCGGCCGAGCGACGGGCCGCAGCCCGACGACACCGCAGAACGACGCCGGGTTGCGCAGCGAGCCGCCCATGTCGGAGCCCTCGGCGAGCGGCACCATGCCGGCGGCCAGCGCGCACGCCGCTCCCCCGCTGGAGCCGCCGGCGGACCGAGCGCGGGTCGACCGGGTTGAGCGTGGTGCCGAAGACCGTGTTGAAGGTGTGCGAGCCGGCGGCGAACTCCGGCACGTTCGTCTTGCCGATCGGCACGGCGCCGGCCGCGGCGGATCGCGCTCGACGACCAGCTCGTCGTGCGTCGGGCACGTGGTCGGCGAAAGCGGCGAGCCGTACGTCGTGCGCCAGCCGGCGACGTCGTGCGTGTCCTTGAACGCGAACGGCAGCCCGTGCAGCGGCCCGACCGCCGCTCCGGAGGCCGGCGCCCGGTCGGCCGCCGCGGCGCCGGCGCGGGCGCGCTCCTCGTCGAGCGAGACGATCGCGTTGAGCTCGGGGTTGCGCTCCGCGATCCGGGCCAGGTGCAGGTCCATCAGCTCCGCGGCCGAGATCGTCGCGGTCGGCGACCGCGGCGGCCATCGACCGGGCCGAGGACGGTCGACAGTCGACCCGGACGTCGCTCATCGCCGCGCGGAGCAGCCGCGCCGGCGAGCGACGCCGAGCGAGCACCAGCCCGGCGCCGACCGCGACGCCCTTGAGGAAGGACTGCTCGTCGAGCCCGCCGGGCGTGGCCGGGGCGGTGAAGACCTGGCCCCGAGCCTCCGTGGCTCGGACGCGCTGGCTGCGCGACGCTCGCTCGACCGGCGGGAGTCGAAGGTGTCCGGCGCCGGAGAGGACGCGCCGACGTTGCCGAAGAACTCGCCCGCCATCTGCGCGAGACGCTGGTGAGCATCCGCTGGCCGACGCCGCCGATCATGCCGCCGACGACCGCGTCGGCGTCGTAGTGCAGCGGGTGGTGCCGTCGCCGGCGTCGTCGAAGCGCGACCGCGACCTGGGCGCCGATCGTGCCGGGGGCGCCCGCGCCCTGCACCTCCATCGTCAGCGACTCGTGCGGCTGGAGGTCGTGCAGCGTGCAGGTGCCGTCGTACGTGCCCTTGATCGCGGCGACGCCGGCGGTCACGGTCATCGCGTAGGAGTGCTCGCCGGTCTCCTCGAGCCGCTCGCAGCCCGGGATCGTGCGCACCAGCACCGCCGGGTCGAGCAGCGCGTCCCAGACCTGCTGGACCGGGGCGGCGAGGACGTTCTCGCCCGTGAACTTCATGGGACTCCTTGTGGGTCAGGCGCAGTGCGAACAGGTCGCACGGCCTGATCGGCATCGCCGTGATCGGGAAGCCCTCGGCGTCCTCGATGGCGGAGGCGAAGCGGCGGAGCCGACGGGATCACGCCGGCCTCGCCGGCGCCCTTGATGCCGAGCGGGTTGAGCGGTGACGGGGTCTCGAGGTGGTCGATCTCGATGCTCGGTCGGGACCTCGGTGACGTAGGGCATCAGGAAGTCCATGAAGGAGGCGTTGAGCAGCTGGCCGTGCTCGTCGTACGCCATCCTCTCGTAGAGCGCGCCGCCGACGCCCTGCGCGACGCCGCCGTGGATCTGGCCCTCGACGATCATCGGGTTGATCAGGTGGCCGCAGTCGTGGACGACGGCGTACTTGCAGGATCGTGATCTCCGCGGTGTCCGGGTCGGTCTCGACGATCACCGCGTGCATGCCGCTGGCGAACGTCGAGCGCTCCGGCGAGTAGAAGTCCGTGCCCTCCAGGCCCGGCTGCTCGCCCTCGGCGACCGGCGGCTTGCCCGGGTCGCCGACGGCGAACTGGGTGGCCGACTTGGACGCCTCGTCGAAGGCGTAGCGCAGCGGGTTGGACAGCACCGCCACCGTGCCGAGGCGAGCTCGGCGCCGGGCGCCCCTGCACCGACACGATGCCGTCGACGATCTCGAGGTCGTCGACGTCGGCCTCCAGCGCCTCGGCCGCGATCCGCAGCGCCTTCTCGCTGGGTGCGCTGCGCCGCCAGGTGGATCGCCGAGCCGCTCATCACCGCCGCGCGGGAGGCGAACGTGCCCACGGCGTACGGCATCCGGCGGGTGTCGCCGGTGACCACCTCGACGTCCTCGAAGCGCACCCCGAGCTCGTCGGCGACGAGCTGCGCGAACACGGTCTGGTGGCCCTGGCCCTGGCTGGTCAGGCCGGTCGCGACCTTGACCTTGCCGGAGGTCTCGACGTGCACGTGGGCGCCCTCGTAGGGGCCGACGCCGGTGCCCTCGACGTAGCAGGCGAGGCCGATCCCGACCCGGCGTCCCTCGGCGCGGCCATCTGCCGCGGAGCGCCTGGAACTCGTCCCAGCCGACCAGCGCCTTGAGCTTCACCAGCGACGCCGGGTAGTCGCCGGAGTCGTAGGTCAGCGGCCGGCCGTCCTGGAAGACCAGGCCGTGCTCGTAGGGGAACTCGTCGGGCTGGATGAAGTTCGTCGGCCCGACCTCGGTGCGGTCCTTGCCGAGGTACGCCGCGATCGCGTCCATCGTGCGCTCCATCGCGTAGCAGCCCTGCGGCCGGCCGGCGCCGCGGTAGGGCGTGACCATCACGGTGTTGGTGTAGAGGCTGTCGAAGACGACGCGGTAGCTCTGCGGCTTGTACGGGCCGAGCAGCTGGGTCGAGGTGATGATCGGGACGATCAGGCCGTACGGCGTGTAGGCGCCGTGGTCGTGCCAGAACCGCACGTCGAGCCCGAGCAGCCGGCCGTCGTCGTCGAAGCCGACCTCGACGTGGTGCTGCTGGCCGCGCTCGTGGGCGGCTGGAGATGAAGTGCTCGCGCCGGTCCTCGACGAACTTCACCGGCCGGCCGAGCGCGCGCGCCGCCAGCGGCACCAGCAGCTCCTCGGGCCAGGGGTGGTTGATCTTCACGCCGAAGCCGCCGCCGACGTCGGGCGTGATCACGTCGACGGTCGCAGGTCGAGGTCGAGCTTGGCGGCCACGCTGCGCGCACGCCGGTCGAGGTCTGGGTCGAGGTCCAGACCTGGAGCCGGCCCTGGTCGGGGTCCCAGCGGGCGACCGTGCCCCGGCCCTCCATCGGCTGGCAGGCGCTGCGCTCGATCGTCGAGGTCGAGGGAGAGCCGGTGCGGCGCCGCCTCGATCGCGGCCGCGGCGTCGCCGACGTGCTGCTCCATGTGGGCGCCGACGTTGCCGGGCACGTCGTCGTGGACCAGGTGCGTCGCCGCGCGGGCCGCGGGGATGCCGACGACGGCGGGCAGCGACTCGTACGTCACCCGGATCCGGTCGAGCGCGTCCTCGGCGACGTAGCGGTCGACCGCGACCACGAACGCGATCGCCTCGCCGACGTAGTTCACCTCGTCCTTCGCCAGCGCGTACTGCGTGCGGCCGTGGGTCAGCGTCGGGTGCGGGATCAGCAGCGGCAGCGGCTCGGCCATCGGGCCCTCGAGGTCGTCGTAGGTGTAGACCGCGAGCACGCCCTCGACGTCGAGCACGGCGTCGACCTCGATGCCGGTGATCCGGGCGTGCGCGTGCGGGCTGCGGAGCACCGCGGCGTGCAGCGGCGTCGCGGCGACCAGGTCGTCGACGTAGCGGCCGTTGCCGCGCAGCAGCCGGTCGTCCTCGACCCGCGGGCACCTTGGTGCCGAAGAGCTTGGTGGTCATGTGCGTCACGCCTCGCGCTCGGCCCGCTGCTCCGCAGGACCGCCTTGACGATGTTCTGGTAGCCCGTGCAGCGGCACAGGTTGCCGGCGATCATGTCGCGGGCCTCGTCCTCGCGTCGGGTCGGGGTTGTCGCGAGGCCGGCGGTGATCGTGGTCAGGAAGCCGGGCGTGCAGAAGCCGCACTGGAGCGCGTGGCAGTCCTTGAACGCCTGCTGCACGCGGGCCGAGCGAGCCGTCGGCGTCGGTCAGGCCCTCGACGGTGGTGATCCGCGCGTCGACGGCGGACACGGCGAGCATCAGGCAGGACCGCATCGGCTCGCCGTCGACGAGGACCGTGCAGGCGCCGCAGACGCCGTGCTCGCAGCCGACGTGGGTGCCGGTCAGGCCGAGGTCGTGGCGCAGCGCGTCGGAGAGCAGCCGCCGGGCGGGCACGCGCACGTCGTACGTCGCGCCGTTGACGTGGAGCCGGACGTCGAAGAGCTCCTCGCCGCTGCTGGGCCCTGCCGCTCGCGCGTGCGTCGTCGTACGCCGCGCGCAGCACGCGGGCGGTCAGCACCCGCACCAGCTGGGTGCGGTAGTCGGCGGTGGCGTGGATGTCGGCCGGCGGCTCGAGCTGCGGCGAGCGCGGCGGCACCGGGTCGTCGTCGAGCCCGACGCCCGGTCAGGTCGACGACGGTGGGCACGTCGCAGACCGAGAGGTAGCCCGCCCTCGCCGAGGTGACCTCGTCGCCGTCGACCGTGACGAGGGCGGCGACGCCGACCAGCGCGTAGTCGCCGTGCCGGCGGGCGATCTCGTCGAACGCGACACCGGCGCCGGCGCCAGCGCCGGGAAGAACGCCTCGACCGCGATCTCGCCGGGTGCGCAGCGCGACTCCATCGGTCCGGCGAACAGGTCGTCGGCCGCGATCGTGCGCCGGCCCGCGGGGCCGACCACGTCGAGCGAGCCGCCGAGCAGCCGCAGCACGACCGGCATCTCGGCCGCGGCGTCGGCGTGCGCCAGCGAGCCGACGGTGGTGCCGCGGTTGCGGATGGTCGGCGTGCGCGACGCGGGCGAGCGCCAGTCGCGAGCAGCGGCTGCACGCGGCGCGGCGTCCTCGTCGGCGAGCACCGCGGCGTGCCGGGCGAGCGCGCCGACCCGCACGCCGTCGTCGGACGTCACGTGGTCGAGGTCGGGCAGGGCGTTGATGTCGACCAGCATCGACGGGCGCGGCGAGCCGCATCGAGAGCAGCGGCACCAGGCTCTGCCCGCCGGCCAGCACCTTCGCGTCCGCCCGCCCGCCGAGCAGCCCGACGGCTTCGTCGAGCGTCTGCGGGCGGGCGAACGCGAAGGGTGCCGGCTTCACCTGTCGATTCTCACAGGTCGGGTCACATCGACCTTCGTGGCTTCGCCGGCGCCGAGCTCCTCGCGACGGCCCTTACCAGGTGGTAGTAGACGATCACCAGGATCGTGCCGAGGCGCGATGCCGCTCGAGCGAGAAGTCGTCGGTGATCTGGAGCGTACGCCACCGATGCCGGCGATCAGGCCGGCGGCGAGGCCGACCAGGTTGACCGGGTTGCCGAAGTCGACGCGGTTCTCGACCCAGATCTTGGCGCCGACCAGGCCGATCATCCCGTAGAGGACGACGGTGATCCCGCCGAGCACGCCGCCGGGCGTCGCGCTGACGATCGCGCCGAACTTCGGGCACAGCCCGAGCAGGATCGCGACCGCCGCGGCGACGTAGTACGCCGCCGTGGAGTAGACCCGGGTGGCACCCATGACGCCGATGTTCTCGGCGTACGTCGTGGTCGGCGAGCCGCCGAACGCGCTGGACAGCGCGGTCGCGGCGCCGTCGGCGCCGATCGCGCGGCCCATGTAGGGGTCGAGGTCCTGGCCGGTCATCTCGGCGACCGCCTTGACGTGGCCGGTGTTCTCGGCGATCAGGGCGATGACGCCGGGCAGCACCAGCAGGATGAAGGTGAGCGAGAGGCTCGGCCCGTGCACCACGGAGACGCCGTCGGCGAGCTTGCCGCGAGGGGAAGCCGATCCAGTCGGCGGCCTTGACGCCGGCCCAGCTCACCCGGTCGTGGTCGACCTGCTTGGTCGAGGCCGCGCCGGTGACCGAGTGGATCTGGCCGAAGAGCACGTCGGCGATCCACGAGAGGACGTAGCCGAAGATCAGCGCCAGGAACACCGCGATCCGCGACCAGAAGCCCGGGCAGCAGCGACCGCGGCGACCACCATGAACGTCGCGGTCAGCAGCGCGATCCACTGGTCCTGCGGCCAGTAGATGCCGGCCACGACGGGCGCCAGGTTGAAGCCGATCAGCATCACGACGGCGCCGGTGACGGCGGGCGGGAGGATCGCGTGGATCAGGCCGGCGCCGGCGAAGTGCACGAGCACGCCGACCAGGGCCAGCACGATGCCGGCGACCATGATCGCGCCGGTGACGTCGGCGGAGTCGCCGCCCTGCGCGCGGATCGCGGCGACGCTGGCCACGAACGACGCGCTGGTGCCGAGGTAGCTCGGCACCCGGTTGCTGCACGACCAGCAGGAACAGGATCGTGCAGAGGCCGGAGAACATGATCGCCAGGTTGGGGTCGAGCCCCATCACCAGCGGGAACACGAAGGTGGCGCCGAACATGGCGACCACGTGCTGGGCACCGAGCCCGCCGTCCGGCCCCAGCTGAGCCGCTCCATCGGGCCGACGGCCTCGCCCGGGGGCGGGGTCTTCCCGTCTGCACGACGTCCAGTTGAACATCGACATGGAGTCCCTCTCGTCAGTCGAGCGCGCACGGGCCGGTGTGCCCGAGAAGGCCAGAAGTTAGTGCTCCCCATCACACCCAGTCAGGGCGAGAACTGTCGAAGGAACGCCGTGGTCGTTCAGAGGTTGACCGCCCTTGGTTTCGAGGCTCGCTGCGCTCGCACCTCAACCAGCGGGCCCGCGCGACCGCCGCCGGTTGAGGTGCAAAGGCGCCCTGGCGGATGAGCCTCGAAACCAAGGCACCGCTCAGGAGATCTCGAGCACCCGCAGGGCCACGGCGACGTCGAGCCGCAGGTGCGGGTCGGTGGACAGCGGGCCGAGCTGCCGCTCGAGCTTGCTGACCCGGTAGCGCAGCGTGTTGTAGTGCACGAACTGCGTCGCGCGCCGCCTCGGCCACGTTGAAGTTCGTGTCGATCAGCACCTGCAGCGTCTCGCGGGCCTGGCCGCCTCCTGGTGGGCCGGCGAGGTACCGAGCACGTCGTGGGCGAACTCCCGGAGCTCCAGCGGTGTCGGGCACCAGCGCGAACAGGCGGTGCACGCCGAGCTGGTCGAAGAACGTGGTCGAGCCGCTGCCGTGGAGCGGCTGCCGATCTCGAGCGCCCGGCGCGACTGCGCGTAGGCGTCGGGCAGCTCGCCCAGCGACGAGATCACCCGGCTGACCCCGACGGCGAACGGCCGGCGGCCGCCGCCCTTGTCGCCGGCGACGCCTTGACCGCCCGCCGTACGACGCGGGGCGAGGTGGTCGCGCCCGCAGGACGGGCAGCAGGCAGACCACCTCGGAGGAGAAGTCGGCGCTCGGGATGCCCGGCGCGATCCGGCGGTGACCGCCGCCAGGCGGCGAGAAGCGCTCCTGCCACTGCCGGCTGCTGGGCCGACCCCGGCCGCGTCGGCGGGCGCCGGGTCGATCTCGGCGGCACGACCACGACCAGCGGCCGGGCGAGGTCCCAGCCGAAGGACGCGCCGCGTGCTCGATGACGTAGGCGTCGTCGCCGCCGCGACCGAGGAACAGGTCGCGCAGGAAGTCGCCGCGGTACTTCTCTCGACGGCGGACACCGCCTGCTCCCGGGTGATCAGCAGAGCGGCGACCGCGGCGGCCCGCTCCATCGCCCGCACGTCGTCGCGGGTGATCCTGCGCGTCGCGCGGCAGCCCACCAGCCTCGCCAGGTCGGTGCCGCCCGCGACGACGCGCAGCATCCGGGCCTCGCCCGTTGCCGACGGGCATGCCGTCGGCACCGGCCCGCTCGATGCGGAACCGTCCCGTCGGGTCGACCAGTCCGGCCTCGGCGAGCCGGCCCGCAGCTCGTCGGAGGCGCGGCGGCGAGCTCGCGGCCGTCGGTGGTCGTGACCAGCACGCCGATGTCGAGCACCCGCGCCGCCTCGGCGGCGATCTGGTCGAGGTCGCCGCCCTCGAGCACGAGCTCGGTCAGCGCGGAGTGCAGGGCGTCGATCCGGGCCAGCGCGGCGGTGGCCCGCACCACGTGCTCGTCAACTGTTGGACCTCATTCGCTGGATCGTTGGCAGAACCTCACATCGCAAACAGTATGCCTCACCTGTAGCGTCGGTCGAGCATGAGGTCCTGGGACTGCCAGTCAGCGCCGCCGTCGGGCTGCGCTCGCTGCTGGCGAGCGGACCCCCGACTCCGGCCTGCCGGTCGTGCACCGCGGTCCGCACGCGGTCTACGTCGTGCTGCCGGCCCCGAGGCTCGGTGCGTCGGCGTCTCGGGCCCCGCCACGGCGTGCCCTGCGGGCTGCGCGTGGCCACGTCACCGTCGCCCCCGCTCACCGGGACGCACGCCGACGGCGAGGGCGTGCTGCACGTCGACGACATCGCCCTTCCCGTACGCCGGCGTGGTCGACGCCTCCGTGCCTCACCTCGCCCGCTCGCGCCACGACGGAGATCCGTGCGCGGCATCGACCCGGCGCATCGCCGCCGAGCTCGCGCCCGCGACCTCGACGCGGGCCACCTCGACCGCGTCCTCGGCAGCGGCGGCGGGCTGACCCCGCTCGGCGACGACGTCGTGTGCGGCTGGCTCGCGGCGCACTACGCGCTCGGAGTCGCGACCCGGCGGCCGACGACTCGTCCGCGCCGCCCGCGACGCGCACCACCACGCTGTCCGCGACGCTCTCGAGTGTGCCGCGCGCGGCGAGGTGATCCCCGAGTTCGGGCGCCTGGGTCGCCGCCACCGACACCGACGAACCCACCCGAGCGACCGCCGCTCGCGGCGGTCGGCCACTCCTCCGGCTCCGGTCTGCTGTACGGCGCCCGCTCCGCGCTCATCCACTCCGCCGGAAGGCCGCTGCATGACCCCTCCAGCCACGTCGAGCTGCGCCCCGGCGCGTACGCCGACTCGGTCGACGCTGCTCCAGGTCAGCCGGACCGTGCAGCAGTCGACGGGGTCGCGGCCGCGCAGGTCGCGATGGCCACGCCGCTCAACGTCGAGGTGCTCGACGCCAGATGGGCTTCGAGGTGCCCGGACGGCGCCACCCCCAACGACATGGTCGTCGCGGTACGGCTCGACGACGACGCGGCCCCCGACGCCTGCGCTCGGCCGCATGCCGACATGGCGGCTGCCGCGCGCCACCCGCACCGAGTCGGCCTCGGTCGAGCAGGCGCCGCCGCGCACGACGGCCACGGCACTCCGGTCGGCGCCGGACCCCGCCCTGGTGCTGGTCTCGGTGCCGGGCGCCAACGCGACTCGTGGAGGCCATGGACGCGTCGACGCCGGCCGCGACGTGATGGTGTTCAGCGACAACATGCCGCTCGAGCACGAGCTCGCGCTCAAGGACGCGGCGGCCGAGCGCGGCGTACTCGTCATGGGACCCGACTGCGGCACCAGCGTCCTGGGCGGCATCGGGCTCGGGTTCGCCAACACCACCGAGCCCGGCCCGGTCGGCCTCGTCGCCGCGTCCGGCACCGGTGCCAGCAGCTGCTGTGCCTCCTCGACCACGCCGGTGTCGGCGTCACGAACGCGCTGGGGGTGGGCGGCCGCGACCTGTCCGGGCAGGTCCGCGGCCGCTCCACGCGCGCCGCGCTGGCCCGGCTCGACGCCGACGATTCCGTCGAGCTGATCGTCCTGGTCTCCAAGCCACCGGCAGACGACGTCGCCGCCGAGATCCGCGAGTACGCCGCCGGGCTGGGCACGCCGGTCGAGCTGGCGTTCCTCGGCGCCGGGCGGCCAGACCTGACCGCCGCGGCCGAGTCGACGCTGAAGGCACTCGGCCGACCCGTCCCCGAGTGGCCGGTGCACGAGCCGGCCGTCGCCCGCGAGTCGAAGGGCGGCCACCTCCGCGGCCTGTTCGTCGGCGGCACGCTGTGCGACGAGGCGATGCTCATCGCGACCGACGAGCTCGGCCCGATCCGCAGCAACATCCCGCTCTCCGAAGGGCTGGAGCTCGGTCCCGACCTGAGCGCCGACGGGCCGACGATGATCGACTTCGGCGACGACGCGCTGACCGCCGGCCGCGCCCACCCGATGATCGACCCGACCCTGCGGCTCGAGCACCTCGCCCGCACCGCCGCCGACGCCACCACCGGCGTACTCCTCCTCGACGTCGTCCTCGGCCACGGCGCCGAGCCCGATCCCGCGGCGCTTCTGGCCCCGGCCATCGCGGCGGTCTCGCAGCCGGTGGTGGTCTCCGTGGTCGGCGCGGCCGCGGACCCGCAAGGTCTCGAGCGTCAGGTGGCCGCGCTGGTCGAGGCCGGCGCCCAGGTGCACCTCTCCAACGCGACCGCCACCCGCGCGGCCGTCGCCCTCACCCTCGCCGGAGGCAACCGATGACCGCCACACCCCAGCTCGTCGTCGGCGTCGGCGCCGACCTCTTCGCCGACGCGGTGGCCGGTCAGGCCGTCGACGTCACCCGCGTCGACTGGCGTCCGCCGATGCCCGACACCGCCGACGACCTGGCGACGGTGGCCGGCGACCCGCTGCGCGCCGCGGCCAACGAGAAGGCGCTCGCCGCCATGCTCGGCGTCCAGGCGATGCTCGTCGACGTCGGTCCGGCCTCCGAGGTGCTCGGCCTGCAGAAGGGTGAGTTCCTGCACGCCGGCCCCCCGATCGAGTGGGCCCGCACCACCGGACCGCTGCGCGGCGCCCTCATGGGTGGTGCCGCGCTGGAGGGGCTGGTCGACGACCCCGACGACGCCGTACCCCTCTTCGAGGCCGGCACCTCCGTCAGCCTCGACCCCTGCCACCACCACGCGGCGGTCGGCCCGATGGCCGGCGTCGTCACGCCGTCGATGTGGATGTTCGTGCTCGAGGACCCCACCACCGGGCGGCGTACCCACTGCTCCCTGAACGAGGGGCTCGGCAAGGTCCTGCGGTACGGCGCCTACGGCCCGGACGTCCTGAAGCGACTGCGCTGGATGGGCGACGTGCTCGGCCCGCTGCTGCGCACCGCCGTCCGCGCGACCGGACCGGTCGATGTGACCGGCATCCTCACCCAGATGCTGCAGATGGGCGACGAGGCCCACAACCGCAATCGGGCCGGCACGCTGATGCTGCTGCGCGACCTGGCGCCGGCGATGGCGATGTCAGGTGCCGACTCGGCCGACATCGGCGAGGCGCTGCGCTTCGTGGGCGCCAACGACCACTTCTTCCTCAATCTCGCGATGCCGGCGTGCAAGCTCGCGCTCGACGCCGCCCGCGACATCGAGGGCTCGACGATGGTGGTGGCGATGGCGCGCAACGGCACCGACTTCGGCATCCAGGTCTCCGGCACCGGCGACGAGTGGTTCACCGGACCGGCCCAGGTCGCCGACGGGCTCTACCTCGGAGACTACGGTCCCGACGACGCCAACGCCGACATCGGCGACTCGGCGATCACCGAGACCGCCGGCATCGGCGGCTTCGCGATGGCCACCGCCCCCGCGATCGTCCGCCTCGTCGGCGGCACCGTGCCCGACGCGCTCGCGACCACTCGACGGATGCACGAGATCACGCTCGGCGAGAACCCGCGCTGGTCGGTGCCGATCCTCGACTTCCGCGGCGTACCTTCCGGCATCGACGTCACCCGCGTCTGCCGCACCGGGATCCTGCCGCAGATCAACACCGGCATGGCCGGCAGGGTCGCCGGCACCGGGCAGGTCGGCGCCGGCCTGGTGACCCCGCCCGCCGACATCTTCCCCGCCGCCCTCACCCGCCTCGCCGAGAAGGCGCGGGCTCGGAATCGTTGAGTCGCGCCCCCGTGCCCGTTGAGACGCGGCCGCGTTCTCGTTGAGTCGCGCCTCCGTGCCGGTTTTCCGACACAGAGGCGCAACTGGACGGGCACGGGCACGCAACTCAACGATCACTCAGGGCGGCGTACGCCGGGTGAGCCATCACCACGTCCTCGGTGGCCGGGTCGACCCCGGCCGACGTCCAGGTCCAGAACTCCTCCGCGCCGGCCGCGACGTTGACCCGGAAGGCTCCGTCCCGGTCGAGTCGTGACGACGTGTCGTCCGGGTAGTCCTTCGCCACGATGGTCGCGAACGGCTGGGTCTGCGGCACAACCCCGTCGGGTGCGTAGTAGAAGAACGAGTCACCCCAGGCGATCTCCGGCGAGCCGTCGCCCTCGTGCGGCCGCAGGGTCAGCACCCCGTCGAGCGACTCGACGCACCCGATGACTTCGTCGATGGTCATGGCACCAGCCTGGCACGGCCCACCCACCGTTGGGCTGGCCCCACGCATGGTCGACGTGAGCTGCTGGCCCAACCTCGACAAGGGGTCAGATCTCGGGCGCCCGGTCGTTGTAGACGCCCGCGACCTCCTGGCCGGACAACTGGGCGATCGCCGCCATCACCTCGTCGGTGACGACCCGGCGGGCCCTGCCCAGTGGCACGCCGTCGAAGCGCCCGGTGAAGTCGAGCGGCTCGCCGAACGTGACGTGCACCTTGACCAGCCGCGGCCGGTTGGTGCCGACCGGCATCAGGTCCTCGGTGCCGCGCACGGCGACCGGCACGATGGGTACGCCGGCGGTGAGGGCGACGTGGGCGGCGCCGGTGCGGCCCCGGTAGAGCCGGCCGTCGCGACTCCGGGTCCCTTCGGGATAGATGCCGAACGCCTCGCCCCGGCCCACCACCTCGAGCGCGGTGTCGAGGCTGTTGATCGCGGCCTGCGGGTCGTCGCGGTCGACCGGCAGCATGCCGATGCCCACGAACCATGCTCTGGTGAGGAACCCCTTGATGCCCGTGCCCTCGAAGTAGTCCTTCTTCGCCAGGAAAGCCACCTTGCGCGGCACCACGACCGGAATGACCACCGAGTCGACGAAGCTGAGGTGGTTGCTGGCCAGGATCACCCCACCGGTCGGCGGCACGTTGTCGAGCCCGGTGATGACGGGGCGCCATACCGCCTTGGAGAGCGGGGCGACGACGCGGTGGATCAGGCCGTAGAGCATGGCGCCCATCATGCCGCGTCCGGGCGGTGGGCCACGACCAGTCCCGGGATGGACGAAGGGCCCCTGCATGTATGAGATGCAGGGGCCCTTCTGATGACCGGATCGTGGTGACGCTTCCGGTCGATCGCCCATCGCCGCTGATCCCGGCACCCCGTCACCCTGGCGCCTCGGCGGCCCCGCCCCGAAGGGAGGAACTGCCGCACGGATCATCGTCTCCGAGCCATCCCGCTCTTCCCGGAGGAAGTGCGTGGGAGAAGTTCTATTCGCCCAGAACCCATCCGCACAAGGGGTTTCGCGATCTTTCTCGACTATTTCTCGCCCCGCGGCGTGTCGTCCACAGAGTCGGGAGCACTGTCCACAGAAGGACGCGGTTCATCCCCAGCTTCGTCCACAGGAAGCACCGCCGGCCAGAAGGCCCGGGCCAGGTCGATCGCACCCGACGGCCGCATCGGCGTCGCCTCCTCGAGGTACGCCTGACGGGCCTCGTCCTGGTGACTCGGCGGCAGCGAGCCGTCGGCGCGCACCACGCGCCACCACGGGACCGGTCCGCCGTACGACGCCATCACCGAGCCCACCTGCCGCGGCCCGCCCCCGCCGGCGACCGCGCCGACGGCCTCCGCGATCGAGCCGTACGTCGTCACCCGCCCCCAGGGCACCAGCTCGACGCACGACAGCACCAGCTCGGCGTACTCATCGGGTCGACGCGCGTCACGACGACGCGTCCTCACCGGCACCGCGAACCGCCAGGGCACACAGGGCGGTGGCCGCCATCACGCCGACCAGGCCGGCCGTCCAGGCACCCGCGACGTCCACGTCACCCCGCAGCAGCCACGCCAGCGTCAGCAGCGCCGGCACCGGCAGCAGCACGGCCAGGCCGCGTCGTAGCCACAGCTGAACGAGCCGCCGTGGCGGCACCGCCTCGGCCGGTGCGTACGACGCGAGCAGCGCGGCCAGGTGCGCGAGCACCAGGCAGGCGGCGACCGCCACGACCACGGGATGGAGCGCGTCGTCGCCGTCCGGGCCGACGGCCCACCAGGCCACCACCAGGCCGAGCACGGCGATCCCGACGGCCGACTCCGGGAAGATGGCCCACCCGCACCCGAGCACGGCGACCAGGATCACCAGCCAGGGGCCCGGGCGCGGCCCGACGACATCCGTCAGCAGGGTCGCCACGACCGGTCCGGCCACCGTCGCCAACCGCATCAGCCACAGCGCCGGGCCACCACGCCAGCGGATCATCGGACCCGCACCGACGGCAGCTGGGCGCGCCTGGCGAGCCGGTACAGCACCTCGTCGAGGGTGCCCGGGCCACGCCACGGCACGACCGGGCAGCCGGTGGCGGCCAGGTGGAGCAGCAGGTCCTCGCGGTCGAGCCGGCGCATCCGCCAAGCCAGGTCGGCCAGCCGCTCGTCGGTGCCCTCGACACGGCCATGCGTACGTCCGGGGGCAGCGTGTCGACCACGACGACCGGGAGTCCGCGCCGGCTGGCGCTCGCCACGGCCGTGACCACGCCGTCGTCGAGCATCGGGCGACAGCACGTAGACGACGGTGCCGCCGGAGACGCCGAGCGCGAACCCGTCGGGCAGGCCGGCCCGCTCGATGTGCGTGCGCGCCAGCAGCCCCTGCAGCCGTCGCAGGTGGCGCTGGCCGGCGGCCGGGGCGAGCCGCACGTCGTGCGCACCCAGCACCCGCAGACCGACGCGGTCGCCGCGGCGTACGTGGTGCTCCGCCAGCGCCGACGCCGCCCGGATGCCGAGGTCGAGGCTGCTGGCCTCTCCGTCCACACCGCCGGAGCGACCCAGATCGACGAGGGCGTCCAGCACGACGAGCACCGCGCTGTCCTCCTCGGCCCGCGTGGTGACGACGTGCAGGGCACCGGTGCGCAGCGAGGTGCGCCACTGGATGCGCCGCAGCCGGTCACCCGAGGCGAACGGCCGGATGCCGGAGAACTCCGTGCCGGATCCGTTGCGTCGCGACCGGTGTGCGCCGACGAGGCCGACCGGGGCAGGTGCCTCCGCACGCGAGTCGTACGGCGCCCGGGCCGGCAGCACGAACATCTCCTGCCCGCCGAGCGTCACCACGCCCGACCGGAAGCCCGCCCACCCGCTGGTCAGCGCAACCCCCTCGGCACCGAGCTGCCGGCGGCCCCACCGGCGCGGGCTCAGCTGCAGGTCGTGGTCGTCGTCGACGAGGGCGACCAGCGCCCCGGCGGCGGGTTGCATCGCGACGTACGGCGCACGCCGGGCGACCCGCGACACGGTCTCCACGCCCTCGCCGCCGGTCAGGTGGAGCCGCGACACGGTGCCCTGACCCTCGTGCAGGCTCACGTGCCCGAGCCGGTCGTCGATGCGCACCTCGGCACGAGGCCGGTGCAGCAGGGACATCACCGCCATGAGCAGGAACGGCACGACGAGCACGACCACCACCGGCTCGCCCAGGGTGATGGCCGACAGCGCGCCGACGGCGGCGAGCACGACGGAGCGCGCCAGCGCCGGCGTCGTCTTCCAGGCGTTCACGACCGCCTGCCGCCCAGGGTCGGCGGCGTGGGTACGTCGGAGAGGACGGCGTCGACGATCCGCTCCCCCGACGCCTGCGTCATCCACAGCTCCGGCCGCACGGTGATGCGGTGCGACAGCACGGGTCGCGCCACCGCCTTGACGTCCTCGGGGATCAGGTAGTCGCGGCCGCGCAGCAACGCGAAGCCGCGCGCCGCCAGCACCAGCCCGAGCGAGCCGCGGGGCGAGGAACCGGTCAGCGCGTCGGGATGCGCCCGGGTCGCGGTGACCAGGTCGACGCAGTAGCGGCCGATGCTCTCGTCGACCTCGATCTCCTCGACCGCGGCCTGCATGGCCAGCACGCCGGTCGCGTCGGTCACCTGGTCGAGCTGGATCTCCTCGCGCCGGCGCGCGAGCCGCCGCGCCACCACGTCGTACTCCTGCTCGGCGCCGGGATAGCCGAAGCTGACCCTCAGCAGGAACCGGTCGAGCTGCGCCTCGGGCAGCGGGTAGGTGCCTTCGTACTCCACGGGGTTGGCCGTCGCGAGCACGTGGAACGGCGCGGGCAGCTGGAAAGTCTCGCCCTCGATGGTGATCTGGCGCTCCTGCATCGCCTCCAGCAGGGCGGCCTGCGTCTTGGGCGGGGTGCGGTTGATCTCGTCGGCGAGCAGCAGCCCGGTGAAGAGGGGGCCCTTGCGGAAGTCGAACCGGCCCTCGCGCTGGTCGTAGATGAACGACCCGGTCAGGTCGGCCGGGAGCAGGTCGGGGGTGAACTGGGCGCGCGCGAAGTCGAGCCCGAGGGCCTGCGCGAACGACCGGGCGGCGAGGGTCTTGCCGAGACCCGGGAAGTCCTCCAGGAGCACGTGCCCCTTGGCCAGCACGGCGGCCAGCACCAGTGCCAGCTTGTCGTGCTTGCCGACGACTGCCTTCTCGACCTCCGTCAGCACCCGGCCGGCCAGCTCGGCTGCGTCGGCGACACTCATCGGCGGGATCGTCTCTGCGGTCACAGGTCCTCGATTCGGGTCAGGAGTCGGTCGATCTCGGCCACGGAGAGGTGACGGTCGGGGTCGCGGCGCAGGGCCGCCCACTCGGCCCCCAACCGGTGGTCGGCAGTCGCGTCGTCCGGCGGCACGCCCAGCCGCTCCTCCAGCCGCATCCGTCCGAGCTGGAGCAGCCGCTGGCGCAGGGCGAAGTCGGCATGGCGCGAGGCCGCGTGGCTCTCCAGCAGCCGCAGGTACCCCGCGAGTACGACGTCCTGTCCGGGCGGTTGGAAGGGCCGGCTCGCCCCCGTCGGCCAGTCGGCGGGCGGCGCGTCGAGCGCGTCCCTGACCAGCCACCAGACCAGCAGCACGAGCACGACGAGCAGCAGCAGCGGCACCGCTTGCGGCTCGAAGTCGAGCAGCCGGCAGGCGGCGTACAGCACGACGTAGACAACCGCGGTCGCGCGCGATCCTCCCCTGCCAGCCCTTCACGAGGGGTCCTCGGCGGCCGGGCCGACGCCGGCGCGCAGCTGGATGGCCTCGAGGGCAGTGCGCGCAGCGACCCTGGCGTCCTCGCCGAGCGGGTGCTCGGAGAACCTCGCCTCGCGGTAGAGCTCGCCCAGCGTGAACGCGGCGTGCGGGTCGGCGCCGACCAGGTCGAGCATCCGGTAGGTGAACTCCGACGACGTCTCCCACGGCTTCCGGGGCACGCCCGCCTCGCGGGCCTGCACCTCGAACCGGTGCCAGCACGCCTCGATCGCCGAGCGCGGCGAGCCCTCCTCGAGGAGCGCCCGCTGGATCGAGGCGTCCCGCTCCATCTGCCGGCTCACGAGGGCGGGCTGGTCGAGGACGTCGAACTCCACGGGCGGGGGCTCGGGCTCCTTGCGCAGCAGCTTCGCCTGCCGCCACAGCCCGCGGACCACGAAGAACACGACGGCGGCGAGCAGCACCCAGAAGACGGCGACGACGATCAGGGCGAGCACCGTGAAGAACCACGGAGGGTCCTTGGGCTCCCTCTCCTCCGTCGGCGCGGCACTGCCGGACAGGCTCTCGCTGGCCGAAGGCGTGAGCGTGGACGCGTCCCTGCGCGCCGGGCCGTCCCCCGACAGCACCGTGTCGCCGTCGATCGAGGCGGCCCACACGGCCAGCACCGCGACGAGCAGCACGCCCGCAACGGCCAGGACGGCGACCACGCCGGCCCGTGTGCCGCTCGTCGTCTGCCCCCGCATGGCAGCAACCTAGTCCCACAGCACGACGCCCCGCCCGCATGCGCGGACGGGGACGTCGCACCCGGGGAGGTCAGAGGATCGGGCTGAAGGGCTCCGTGCCGTTGACCAGCGACAGACCGGAGATGCCGGAGTGCGCCTGGGCGTAGCCGAGCTCGCGGCCCAGGTCGCCGATGTTGTTCGACAGCGGCAGCGGTGCGAGGCCGAGCGTCGACAGGGTGCCGACGGCCGAGCCGTCCGCGCTCAGGAAGCCCGAGCCCGAGTCACCCGGGACGCCCGGGGTCACGGTGTAGAGCGGGTGCGTCCAGCCGTCCGTGGTCGCGTCGTCGCCGAGGCTCGCCCCGACGTGGGGTGAGAGGATCTCGATGCCGCCGCGCAGG
Organism: uncultured Actinomycetota bacterium; assembly: GCA_963825755.1. Classification (GTDB taxonomy): domain Bacteria; phylum Actinomycetota; class Actinomycetes; order Propionibacteriales; family Nocardioidaceae; genus Nocardioides. The sequence continues at coordinate 136,753 of CAWGUS010000011.1, forward strand.
CTGGAGTTGCCGTAGGTGTAGAGCTTGTCCGCTGCAGCGGTGCCGTCGGTGTCGATGCCGACCGGCCCACCCCAGAACGGCACGGACGGGTTGACCTTGGCGACGTCGGCGGCGTCGACCTTGACCAGCGCGAGGTCGTTGTAGGCGCAGGCGTTGGCGTCCTGCTCGTTGCGCTGGTGCATGGTCAACCATGAGCTGTACGCCAGCGTGCCGGCGCCGACCTGCGTGCCCTCGGACAGCAGTGAGCCGCCCTCGTTGAACGTCACCCGCGTGCCGAGCGGCAGCGACTCGGCCAGGCAGCCGTCGGTGTCGGTCGCCGCGCCGAGGCCGGCGCAGTGCGCGGCATACCCGACGTAGGTGTTGCCGGCGCCGTCGGTGAAGACGAAGTTGGCGGTGCACTGGGCACCCTCGGTGTACATCTGCACGCCGGGGTGGATCTGCGCGGTGTCGGCCGGCGCCCACGTGGGAGCGGCGGCGTTCGCGGTGCCGGTCACGGCGGCGGCCACGGTGGCGACGGCCAGTACGGCGGCGCCGAGCACGGCTCCGACAGCCGCGCGAGTGCGATGGGTACGCATGAGTTGCCTCTCGTCCAGGTGTCTGACGAGAGGTCCAACGACGCGGTTACCCGCGGGTTACTGCTGCCCGCATCTTGGTTTCGAGACGGTTGCTGCGCAACCTCCTCAACCAGCGGCTCTCGCTGGTTGCGGAAGGCGCCCTGGCCTGTCTCGAAACCCGCGACCATCCAGCTGCGTCAGTACGTCGGCTGGCTGGGGTCGATCTGGTCGACCCACGCCACCACGCCACCGCCCACGTGCACGGCGTCGGCGTACCCCGCACCCTTGACGATCGCCAGCGTCTCGGCCGACCGCACGCCGGACTTGCAGTGCATGACCACCTGCCTGTCCGACGGGAGCTGCTCGAGGGCGCTGCCGTTGAGGAAGTCGCCCTTCGGGATCAGCACGGAGCCGGGGATCTTGTTGATCTCGTACTCGTTCGGCTCGCGCACGTCGACCAGCACGAAGTCGCGGGTGCCCTCCTCGCGCTCCTTGAGCATGTGCTCGAGCTGCACCACGGAGATCGTCGAGCCGACCGCCGCGTCGGCGGCCTCGTCGGAGATCGCGCCGCAGAAGGCGTCGTAGTCGATGAGGCCGGTGACGGTGGGGTTCTCGCCGCAGAGCGCGCAGTTCGGGTCCTTGCGCACCTTGAGCTTGCGCCACTCGAGCTCGAGGGCGTCGTAGATCACCAGCTTGCCGATCGCCGGCTCGCCGATGCCGGTGATCAGCTTGATCGCCTCGTTGACCTGGATCGAGCCGATGCTGGCGCAGAGCACGCCCAGCACGCCGCCCTCGGCGCAGCTCGGCACCATGCCGGGCGGCGGGGGCTCGGGGTAGAGGCACCGGTAGCACGGCGCATCCTCGGCCATGGACGGCGCGAAGACGCTGGCCTGGCCGTCGAAGCGGTAGATCGAGCCCCACACGTAGGGGATCTTCAGGAAGTACGCCGCGTCGTTGACCATGTAGCGCGTCGCGAAGTTGTCGGTGCCGTCGACGATCAGGTCGTAGCCCTCGAAGACGCCCATGACGTTGTCGTTGTCGAGGCGCTCCTCGTGCAGGATCACGGTGACGTAGGGGTTGGCCTCCGCGATCGACTCCTTGGCCGAAAGCGCCTTCGACTTCCCGATGTCGGACTGGCCGTGGATGATCTGGCGCTGCAGGTTGGACTCGTCGACCTCGTCGAACTCCGCGATGCCGATCGTGTGCACCCCGGCCGCCGCCAGGTAGAGCAGTGCCGGGCTGCCGAGGCCGCCGGCCCCGATCACGAGCACCTTCGCGTTCTTGAGGCGCTTCTGACCGGTCATGCCGACGTCGGGGATGATCAGGTGCCGGCTGTAGCGGCGTACCTCGTCGATGGTCAGCTCGGCGGCAGGTTCCACGAGCGCTGGGTAGGACACGGGTGCTCCTTCTGTGGTCGGCGACTCCCTGGGACGACTGGCACAACGACGACCGGGAGCGACTTCTTCCCATCCTCCCTCGCAGCGCTGGGACGGACCGACCGGGACCGGATCCCGGACCTACCCGGTGGTAAGTCCCGCAAGGTGCTTGCTTCTGCCGAGGAATCCGGGTGAAGGTGCTCCCGGAGTCGTCCCCGACCGGGGCGGCTGGGCCATCGCGGCCCGTTCTCGGACGAAAGGTTCAACCCTGTGAAGAAGCTGCTGCCCGGCCTCGTGGCCGGAGTCGCCGCCCTGGCACTGAGCGCCACCGCGCTCCCCTCGGCACAAGCGCAACAGAAGGCACAGAAGGACGACACCGGTGTCGGGTCCAGCGCCAGCAAGGACACCACCAGGAAGGGTGTCGCCAAGACCGGCGGCCACCGCCTCGACAACCGCCCCGGCCCGCTCACCGCCCGGCAGGACAAGCTCCGCGAGAAGGCGCTCGCGAGCCTCGAGAACGGCTCCGCGACCCTCCGGCCGAGCGCCGAGGGCGGCGCCGTGGTCACCCTCGAGGGCGGCCCGCGCGGCGCCTCTCAGAAGGGCGCGGCAGCGAAGGCGGCCCGGGCGCAGAACACGAAGTACTACGAGTTCCCGCTCGACAAGACCGACCAGGTCTTCACGATCCTGGCGAGCTTCGGCGGCACCGGTCCGGCCGCCAACGAGATCCCGGCACCGAACCGCAACACCGACAACTCGACTTACTGGGTGCCGGACTTCAGCAAGGCGCACTTCGAGGAGCTGTTCAACGGCGAGGGCGAGTCGTTCAAGAACTACTACCTCGAGCAGTCCGGTGGCCGCTACACCGCGATCAACAACGTGCAGGACTGGGTGACCGTGCCCGGCAACGCGGCGTTCTACGGCGCCAACCCGCACGAGGACGAGGGCGGCTCGTGGGACTTCATCACCGACAGCGCCAACTCCTGGTACGCCGCCCAGAAGACGCAGGGCAAGTCAGACGCCGAGATCAACGCCTACCTGCAGACCCTCGACCAGTGGGACCGCTACGACTACGACGGCGACGGCGACTTCAACGAGTCCGACGGCTACATCGACCACTTCCAGGCCGTCCACGCCGGTGAGGGCGAGGAAGCCGGCGGCGGCGCCCAGGGCGATGACGCCATCTGGTCGCACCGCTGGTACGTCAACCAGGACGACTACGGCGACACCGGCCCGGTCGAGGCGCCCGAGTTCGGCGGCACCCGGATCGGCACCACCGACTTCTGGATCGGCGACTACACGGTCGAGCCCGAGAACGGCGGCCTGGGCGTCTTCGCTCACGAGTACGGCCACGACCTCGGCCTGCCCGACTTCTACGACACCAACGGCGGCGAGAACGGCACGTCCTTCTGGTCGCTGATGTCCTCCGGCTCGTGGCTGCCCGGCACGGCGACGAGGGCATCGGCACCACGCCCGGCCTGATGGGTCCGCAGGAGAAGCTGGAACTCGGCTGGCTCGACTACACCGAGGTCGACCGAGGGCCAGACGTTCACCGCGAAGCTCGGCCCGTCGCAGAACACCTACGACAACCCGGCACCGTCGAGAACAAGCCGACCAGGCGGTCAAGGTCAACCTGCCCGAGCAAGACGACGGAGACCGAGTACACCACTCCGCCGAGGGCAGTCGTGCCTGGTGGTCGGGTCGCGACGACGGGCTCAACGACACGATGACACGCGCCCTCCCTGCCGGTGGTGGCCGTGAGCGTGACAGCGTCGGCGTGGTACGACATCGAGGCCGGCTACGACTACCTCTACGGCGAGTACTCCACCGACGGCGGCGCCACCTGGGCCGACGCCGGCACCCCGGTCGACGGCTCGTCGGGCGACGCCTGGACCGACCTGTCCTGGAGCTACGACGCCGGCGGCCAGCCGAGCATGTTCCGCTTCCGCTACCAGACCGACGGTGGCTTCAACCTGGCCGGCGCGTTCCTCGACGAGATCAGCATCACCGTCGACGGCGGGACCGTGCTCACGGACGGAGCCGAGGTCGGCGACAACGGCTGGACGGTCGACGGCTGGACCCGCTCCACCGGCACCGACACCAAGACGACCGACTACTACTACCTGCTCGAGAACCGGCAGTACGTCGGCTGGGACGACACCCTGCGCACCGGCCCGTACAACTTCTCCGAGGCGGTCAGCCGGCCGGACTGGGTCGAGTTCTTCCAGTTCCGACCGGGCATGATCGTCTGGGTCGTCGACAAGGCGTACGCCAACAACAACACCTCGTTGACGCCCGGCCACGGCGAGGCCCTCCCGGTCGACGCCCGGCCGAAGCCGATGAAGTACTCCGACGGCACCATGCCCACCAACCGGCGTCAGCCCTGGGACGCGGCGTTCGGCCTGGCCAAGGTCAAGCGGACCTGCCTGCACAAGCAGATCCCGTTCGACAACCGCAACGGCTACAAGCGGCTCGAGGCGTGCACCACCGCGAGCCCCGGCCTCGCGACGTTCAACGACTCCGACCCCGACCGCTACTGGTCTGCGGCCAACCCGCAGAACAGCACGCTCGTCTCGGGTCTCGGCGTCCGCGCCACCGTCGTGGAGGACCGGAAGGGTCACCTGGAGGTGAGGGTCTCGAACCCCGCCGCCCAGTGACCGGCCCATGACGGGCTGATGAACACGCACGACCAGGAGGGACCTCGCTCGCGGGGTCCCTCCTGCGTGCCGGTAAGGTGCACCGACAGCGGCCCCACGCCGCGACGTACGCCTGACCCGACCAGCCGAAGGAGCCGCTTAGTGGCCGAGCACGACGCCACCGAGGTCCGTCCCCGTGGTGGCCGGATGCCGCGCCGGGAGCGGCGCGAACAGCTGCTCGGGTCCGCGCTGGAGGTCTTCGTCGCACAGGGCTACCACGCTGCCGCCATGGACGACATCGCCGAGCGCGCCGGCGTCTCCAAGCCGGTGCTCTACCAGCACTTCCCCGGCAAGCTCGAGCTCTACCTCGCGCTCCTCGACACCTCCTGCGACCAGATCATCGACAACTGCCGGCAGGCGCTCGCGTCGACCACCGACAACAAGCTGCGGGTCGGCGCGACGATGGAGGTCTTCTTCGCGTACGTCGCCAGCGAGACCGGGGCGTTCCGGCTCGTCTTCGAGTCCGACCTGACCAACGAGCCCGCCGTGCGGGCGCTGGTCGACCGGGTCACCATCGACTGCGCCGAGATGATCGCCGACGTGATCCACGAGGACACCGGCCTGCCCGACGAGGCGTCGCGCCTGCTGGCGGTGTCGCTGGTGGGAATGGCTCAGGTCAGCGCGCGGTTCTGGTTGTCCGGGGAGGGCGCCTCCGGCGACATCACCCAGAAGCGACGCCGCCGCACTCGTGGCGGGTCTGGCCTGGCGTGGCATCCGCGGCTACCCCCTCACCGACGACCACTGAACGTGACAACAGAAGGAGACCTGACCGTGGAGGTCAAGATCGGCGTGCTGCACGCCCCCCGAGAGCTCGTGATCGAGACCGACGCGACCGCCGAGGACGTCGAGAAGCAGCTCGAGAAGGCCGTCTCCGACGACGGCGTACTCGCCCTCACCGACAGCAAGGGCCGGCGCATCGTCGTACCCGCCACCAACATCGCGTACGTCGAGATCGGCACCGGTACGGCCGGCACCGTCGGCTTCCGCTGACCGACACGCCCGGACGGCAACGTCCGGGTTCCGTGCCATCCGGGCGCACCGGGAGCATGATCGAGTGAGCGCCGACGCCGTTCGGCACCCCGGAGAAGGTAGGTAGCCATGGACATCGGAACCATCTTGTTCTACCTGATTGTCGGAGCCATCGTCGGCCTGCTCGGGAAGTTCCTGGCGCCCGGCGACAAGGACAACATCCCGCTGTGGCTGGTGCTCGTGTGCGGCATCGGCGGCATGCTGCTGGGTGATGTCATCTACCGCGCGTTCGACGGCGACGGCAGCAAGGGCCTGGACTGGACGCAAGGCATCGTCACCGTCCTCACCGCCATGGTCCTGGTCATCATCGCCTCGATGGTGACCGGCAGGGCGCGCACCCGCGCCTGACACGGCAGCCTTCCCGCTGGTGGAGGTGCGAGCGCAGCCTTCCCGCATGTTGCCCGTGGTTGAGGTGCGAGCGCAGCGAGCCTCGAAACCAAGGGCTCCTCGCACCTCAGCCACCGGCGCACGTCAGGAGTCGAGCCCGAGCTCGGCCATCCGCTCGGCGTGCCGCTCGGTGAGACGGCTGAACATCCGGCCGATCGCGGCCAGGTCGAGGCCGGGACGGTCGACGCCGCCGGCCAGCAGGGCGCTGAGGGCGTCGCGCTCGGCGGCCACCCGCTGGCCCTGGGTGAGCGCCTCCCCCATCAGCCGTCGGCCCCACAGCGCCAGCCGGCCGCCCAGTCGCGGGTCCGCGGCGATGGCGCCGCGGACCCGGTCGACGACGAACGCCGAGTGGCCGGTGTCGGCGAGCGAGTCGATGATCAGGTCGCGGGTGTCGGGATCGAGGTACGCCGCGATCTCGCGGTAGAAGTCGGCGGCCAGCCCGTCGCCGACGTACGCCTTGATCAGTCCCTCGAACCAGTCGGACGGCGCGGTGTGCTCGTGGAAGTCGTCGATGGCGCGGCGGAACGGGCGCATCGCGGCGTACGGATCGGCACCGAGCTCGACCAGCCGGGTCGCGCAAGGCGTTCGAGGTGGCCGAACTCCGCGGCGGCCATCGCGCTGATCTCGACCTTGTCCTCCAGGGACGGCGCCAGCTTGGCGTCCTCGGCGAGCCGCTCGAACGCCGAGCAGCTCGCCGTACGCGATGGCGCCGAGCAGGTCGACGACGGCCTCCCGGTAGTCGTCGTCCTGGAAGCGCCACCGGCCCGAGGCGATTCCGTCATGTTCCGACCCTACCGATAGACTGAGTCGACGAATGACTTCCGGCGGGAGCCCCCGCCGAGCATGTGCGCGGTGGATGTCCCGTCGTCTTTCGACTCGACTGGTCCGCCGCATCTGCTGTGGACTGAGACCAGACGAAAGCGACATATTGTGACGACCTTCCGTGAGCTCGGGGTGCACCCCGAGATCTGCGACGCGCTCGAGCGCGGCGGCATCACCACCCCCTTCGCCATCCAGGAGATGACCCTCTCGGTCGCCCTGATCGGCACCGACCTGATCGGCCAGGCCCGCACGGGCACCGGCAAGACGCTGGCGTTCGGCATCCCGATCATCCAGCGATCGATCGCGCCGCAAGGACCCCGACTACGCCGAGATCCCGCAGGGCAAGCCGCAGGCGCTGATCGTCGCGCCGACCCGCGAGCTCGCCCTCCAGGTGTCCTGCGACATGAGCCTCGCCAGCGCCGACCGCGGCATGCGCGTGCTCACCGTCTACGGCGGCGTCGGCTACGACGCCCAGCTCGACGCGCTCCAGGAGGGCGTCGACATCGTCGTCGGCACCCCCGGCCGCCTGCTCGACCTGGCCAACCGCGGCGCCCTCGACCTCTCCCACGTGCACGCCCTCGTGCTCGACGAGGCCGACGAGATGCTCGACCTGGGCTTCCTGCCCGACGTCGAGCAGCTGCTGAAGAAGACGCCCGAGACCCGCCAGACGATGCTGTTCTCGGCCACCATGCCGGCCGCGATCGTCGCGCTGGCCCGCACCCACATGCGGCACCCGATGAACATCCGCGCCGAGTCGTCGTACGAGAACGCAGATGGTGCCGGCGACCGCGCAGTTCATCTACCTGGCCCACGACCTCGACAAGCCCGAGATCATCGGCCGCGTGCTGCAGGCCGAGGACGCCGGCAAGATCATCGTGTTCACCCGCACCAAGCGGCAGGCCCAGCGGGTCGCCGACGACCTCGCCGAGCGCGGCTTCCGCGCCAGCGCCCTGCACGGCGACATGGCCCAGGTGGCCCGCGAGAAGGCGCTGACCCGCTTCCGCGAGGACAAGCTCGACGTCCTGGTCTCCACCGACGTCGCCGCCCGCGGCATCGACGTGCGCGGCGTCTCGCACGTCATCAACTACACCTGCCCCGAGGACGACAAGACCTACATCCACCGCATCGGCCGCACCGGCCGCGCGGGCGCCACGGGCATCGGCGATCACGTTCGTCGACTGGGCCGACGTGACCCGCTGGAAGGTCATCAACAAGACCCTCGACCTGCCGTTCGACGAGCCGCAGGAGACCTACTCGACCTCCGAGCACCTCTTCCACGACCAGGGCATCCCGCCGGGCACCAAGGGCCGGCATCGTCGACCCGGCTCCGGTCGAGCGCGCACCCCGGCCCGACCGCGAGCGCAAGGGGCCCCCCGCAACCGCGACGACCGCAGCCGGACGCGCGGCCGCCCGGTCGAGGGCGAGACCGCCGCCACCGACGTCAAGCAGTCCGAGGGCGAGGGTTCCACCGGGGCCTCCCGCAACCGTCGGTGTCGCCGTCGGCGGCCGGGCCCGCCGAGCTCCCGCCACCACCGGCGTGGAGATGTCGCGTCCTCCCGCGCGCCGCTGGCCGTCACGGCCGTCGGGGCCACTCGCCGCGTCGCGCCCTGGCACGCCGGCTCCAGCCTGACTTGGCTCTTATCGGGACGGCGCCGACCCAGCGGGACCGTCGGTCGTCCGGACTCACTCGACCAACGGATCGTGCGACGCGAGGGACGAGCAGGATCGAACCCGCGCGGCCGCCGCGCGCCGTACAGCAGGTCGGGAGAGGCTCGGTCAAGAGCGCCGAAGGCGCCGCAGGGAACTCTTGACGCCGCGACCGACCTGCTCCGCGCGCGGGCCCTCGTCACCCGAGACCCCGTTCAGGCGGTGACGACGACCGTCGTCCCGACCTGGGCGAACTCCCACATCTTCACGGCGTCGGGCAGGTCCTGCCGGATGCAGCCGTGCGACTGCGGGGTGCCGAGCTCCTTGCGCGTCTGGAGCGGCGTGCCGAGCTTCGACGGGATCGAGTGGAAGCCGATGGCGGCGTTCTCGCCCTGGGTGAAGCGCACGAAGTACTCCATCACCCCGGAGTCGTCGACGCCGACCGCCCAGCGCGATCGCGAGTAGACCTCGTAGGTGCCGGGGTCCAGGTTGTCGTCGAGGCTCCCCGAGACCAGGTAGGTGCGGCGGACCCGGTCGTCGCTGCCGACGATCCAGACCCGCTGGCCGCTCTCGCTGAAGACGACCCGGCGCCCCTCGCCCGACGTCGGCCGGCAGGGGCGTCCGCGGCGCGGTGCGGTCGGCGTGACCTCGGCCGTGGGGGTCGGCGTCGGCGGTGGGCGGCGTCGCCGCGGCTGGAGCTCGGAGGTCGACAACGTGCGCCTCGGGAGTACGACGCTCGCCGGCCTGCGCCGTGGGGAGCACACCGACTCCGCCCAGCACGGCCACCGACGGTCACGGACATCGACGCGACCGCAGAGGACCAGGCGGCCGTACCTCGGCCGAACGTGCTCGAGGCGGTGCCGGGTCATGCCGGCGCGCCCTTGCGGGGGGACCTCTTCTTGGCAGCGGCCTTCTTCCTCGGCCGCTGCGCTCGCGCGACGAGGTTGGCCGCCACGTCGCGGTAGGCCTTCGCGCCCTTGCTGCTGCGGCTGGTCGACAGGATCGACCGGCCGGCGGCAGGTGCCTCGGCGAACTTGATCGTCTTCGGGATCGGCGGCTCGACCACGTCGAGGTCGTAGGTGTCGGAGATGGTCTCGAGCACGGTGCGCGCGTGGTTGGTGCGGCCGTCGTACAGCGTGGGCAGCACGCCCCACACCTCCAGGCCGCGGTTGGTGAACCGCCGCACGTCGTGCACGGTGTCGAGCAGCTGGCCGACGCCGCGGTGCGACAGGGTCTCGCACTGCAGCGGGATCAGCACGCCGTCGGCGGCGGTGAGCGCGGCGACGGTGAGGACGCCGAGCGAGGGCGGGCAGTCGAGCAGGACCCAGTCGTAGCCGTCGTCCAGCAGGTCGAGCGCGCCCTTGATCACGTGCTCGCGACCGGTGCGGGTGAGCAGGTCCATCTCGGCGCGCGCGAGCTCGATGGTCGCCGGCAGCAGGTCGACCCCGTCGTCGGTCTCGATGATCACCTCGGCAGGGTCGAGACCCTTCGTCAGCACGTGGTGGATGGAGGTGTCGAGGTCCTCGGGGTCGATGCCGAGCGAGAACGTCAGGCAGGCTTGCGGGTCGAGGTCGACGAGCAGCACGGAGTGGCCGAGCTCGGCCAGCGCGGCGCCGATCGAAGCGACGGAGGTCGTCTTGGCGACCCCGCCCTTCTGGTTGGCGATCGCGAGTGTCGTGGTCATCAGTGCCCATCATGCCGGACCGGGTTGCCGCAGCGGGCGGCGACACAGTTGGCTGGGCGCATGTCGACTGCGATGATCACCGGCCCCACGGCCGGTCTCGGACTCCGCTTCGCCCACCACCTCGCCCGCCGGGGCAACGACCTGGTGCTCGTGGCCCGCACCGAAGCCAGGCTCGCGGAGGTCGCCGAGGAGCTGCGGACGTCGTACGACGTGGACGTCGAGGTGCTGCGCGCCGACCTCGGCGACCGCGACCAGCTGGCGCGGGTCGAGGCGCGTCTGGCCGACCTCGAGCAACCGGTCGACCTCCTGGTCAACAACGCCGGCTTCGGTCTCAAGGAGCGGTTCCTCGACAACGACGTGGCCACCGAGCAGGCGATGCTCGACGTGCTCATCATCGCCGTGATGCGGCTCAGCCACGCGGCCCTCGGCGCCATGTCGTCGCGCGGCCACGGCGGGCTGATCAACGTGTCCAGCGTGGCGGCGTACCTCCCACGCGGCACCTACGGTGCGGCGAAGTCGTGGGTCAACAGCTTCGGCGAGTGGGCAGCGGCGGAGTACGCCACCGACGCCCTGCGCGTGATGACGCTGTGCCCCGGGTTCACCCGCACGGAGTTCCACGAGCGGATGGACGTCGCCCGGGGCTCGGCGCCGGAGTTCATGTGGCTCGACGCCGACTTCGTGGTGAGCCGGGCCCTCGCCGACTTCGACAAGGGCCGCAGCCTCTCGGTGCCCGGTGCCCAGTACAAGGCCGTCGCCGCACTGACCAGGCTCGTGCCCCACCGGGCGCTGCAGGCCGCCCAGTCGCTCGGGCGCCGGTGAGTCAGCCCTCGCCGGCGATGAACGCGCGCACGGCGTCAGCGACGAGCTGTACGGCGATCGCCGAGAGCAGCAGGCCGGCGATCCGGGTCACGAGCAGCACGCCGCTCTCGCGGATCAGCCGCAGGATCGGCAGCGAGTAGCGCATCGCCAGCCACAGGCTGATGTGCGTCAGCACCACGCCGAGGGCGACCGCCGTGAAGCTCGGCAGCCCGTCGACCTGCTGCGAGAACAGCATCGTCGCCACGATCGCGCCCGGCCCGGCGAGCAGCGGGGTGCCGAGCGGCACCAGTGCGACGTTGGTGCCGGCGGCGGCGGTCGGCTCCTTCTCGTTGCCCGTCAGCAGCTCGAGCGCGACGAGGAGGAGCAGCAGGCCGCCGGCACACTGCAGCGCAGGCAGCGAGATGTGCAGGTAGGACAGGATCTGCTGGCCGAAGAACGCGAACGCCGTGATCACCACGAACGACACCGCCACCGCCTGCCACGCGGCCTTGCGGGCGGTGGCGGGCGAGCGGCCCGACGTCAGCGACAGGAAGATCGGGACCGTGCCGACCGGGTCCATGATGACGAACAGGGTGACGAACACCTCGGTCAGCAGTACGACGTCGAGCACGCTGCTCATCCGGGGTCCCCGAGGAGTCGTGCGCGGAAGGAGCGCAGCGGGGGGAGCGCAGAACTCCGTGGGGTGGGGTTCATGCCGCCACCACACGCGGCGTCGTACGACCGGAGCGGTCGGCCGACGCGTCGGCGAGCTCGAGGAGGCGGGCGTACTGGTCGGGCGCGGTGGTGAAGCAGCCGAGGTCGTGGTCGACCTTGCCCAGGCCGTGGTGGTCGCTGGAGCCGGTGACGACCAGGCCGAGGTTGGTGGCGATGCCGCGCAGCTCGGCGCGCTGCTCGTCGGTGTGGTCGCGGTGGTCGGCCTCGATGCCGACGAGCCCGTGCCGGGCCAGCCCGGCGAAGGCGGCCTCGTCGAGCGTGCCCGGGGCCGAGCGACCCCATGGGTGGGCCATCACGCTGACCCCGCCCGCGTCGCGCACCGTCTCGATCATGGTGACCAGCTCGGCGGCGTAGCGGTGCACGTGCCCGGGCCGTCCCGGATTGAGGTAGCGCCGGAACGCCTCGCGCCGGTCGGCCACGACGCCCCGCTCGATGAGCGCGTCGGCGATGTGCGGACGGCCCGCAGCGGCGGACGCGCCGGCCACCCGGCGTACATCGGCCTCGGTGAGGTCGACGCCCTGCTCGCGCAGCCGCTCGACGATCGCCGGCACGCGTGCGTTGCGGCCCTGGAGGATCAGCCCCAGTCGCTCGACGAGCGGCGGGTAGGCCGGGTCGGGCAGGTAGGCCAGCAGGTGCACGCCGCGGCCCTCGTGCCGGGTGCTGATCTCCATGCCGCGCACGAGGGCGATGCCGAACGACTCCGCCGCGCGGGCGGCCTCGGGCCAGCCGGCGTCCGTGTCGTGGTCGGTGAGCGCGACCACGTCGAGCCCGGCGTGCGCCGCCGCCTCGATCAGCTCCGCGGGAGTCTGCGTCCCGTCACTCGCGAGCGAGTGGGTGTGGAGGTCGATGCGCACGCCCCGAGGGTAGTGCCTGGGCCGGGCCCCGCTCGCATCCAGAACGGCCCTCACCAGGCCGGTGGCGGACCCCCGAAACTCGTCTCCACCAGCGGCGGCCCGAGGCCCGAGACGTCGCGCAGGATCCAGTCGTCACGCAGCATCAGCACCGCCGAGGCGGGGCGCAGCACGAGCCACAGCCAGCGCCCGGCGAACTCACCGGCCACCACGAACCGGTTGAACTCCTCGTCGGCCCCGCTGGTCGACACGGCCCACACCGGGACGGTCTTGTGGCCGATCCTGACCTTGGCCATCGGTGTGCCCTCGCCCACCGCGGTGCCAGGGTCGCGGCCGGCGGTGCCGGCGACGCGGGAGCCCAGGCCGGTGCCGGGCTCCTCGGCGATGACGAACACGTCGACCGGCCCGTCGAGGTCGCTCGTGCCGGAGCTGCAGGTGAGCGTGGCGCGGGTGTGCCGGCCCGACTCCGACACCACCCCGAAGTCGCTGACGTGCCAGCCGGGGCCGAGCGGCCAGGGCAGGTACGTCGGGAACGCACCCGCTGCGTTCAGATGCCTCGCGAAGCTGTCGTACGACGCCTCCTCCGGCCGCCACAGCGGCACCGTGGGCCCGTGGTCCGCGCACGTCCAGGCGCCGTCGGACTCCGTGACCGGAGCCGGGCACCGTGGACAGCCCGCGACGAGGGACATGGGTCAACCGTGGGGTGGACGCCGGCCGGCGGTCAAGGGCCGGTCAGGTGTTCCAGCGGAGCAGCACCGGCGTCTCGCGCTCGTAGCCGAGTGTCGAGATGGTGGACGTGTCGAGGCGCAGGTGGCGTCCGTCGACGACGTCCTGCTGGAGCCAGAGAGCGGCCAGCACGCGCAGGGAGTGGCCGTGCCCGAAGACGAGGACCTTCCCGCTGGCGGCCCGCGCGCGGTCGACCACCCGGTGGAGGCGCTCGCCGACCTGCTCGGCCGTCTCGCCACCCGGCGTCGGCTTGTTGAAGACGGTCCAGCCGGGCACCGTCTGACGGATCTCGTCGGTGGTGATGCCCTCGTAGTCGCCGTAGTCCCACTCGACCAGGTCGTCGTCGACCTCGGCGACGTCGCCGAAGCCGGCCAGCTCTGCCGTCCGCCGGGCGCGCAGCCGCGGGCTGGTCAGCACCAGCTCGAACGACGTGCCGGCCAACCGCTCCCGGAGGGTCGCCGCGACCTCCTCGCCCTCGGCAGTCAGCGGCAGGTCGGTGGTGGAGGTGTGCTTGCCGTCGCGACTCCACTCGGTCTCGCCGTGCCGGCAGACCCAGAGCTCGTTGGTCATGGACAGAGCATGGCAGACCCTTGACGTATCGTTCATCGATGTTATCGTTTTTCGATATTCTCGTTCGCTTGAGATGAGGGAAGACATGAAGCCAAGCCTCGCGTTCGATCGCTGGGACTACGGCGTTACCAGGGTGCTGCTCCTCGGGGCCCTGGTCGGCGTACCTCTCCTGGTGGTGGGCCTGCCGCTGCTGTCGTGGGTCACCGGCGACGCACTCGTCTGGACCGCGGCGCTGGACGAACAGGGGGTCGTGAGCAGCCCCGAGGTCCGGAACGGCGTGGAGGCAGTATGGGACGGCAGTGCGGTGGTCACCGTCGCCGAGGCATCCGCCGGTCTCCGGATCCTTACGCTGCTCCCTTCCGTGGTGGTCGCGGTCGCTGTGGTGCTCATCGCCTGGCCGCTGCTCACCCTGGTGCGCACGATCCAGCGGGGCGACAGCTTCAGCTCCACGGCCGTCACGCGGCTGCGCGTCATCGGCCTCACCCTGCTGCTCGCGCCCTGGCTGCATCACGCCTTCGCCGGTTTCGCCAACGCCGCAGTCCTCGAGCGAGCCTTCGGGTCGCCGGAGGAGTTCTTTGTCGTCGTGGACGGCAGCGCCCTGGCGATCTCGGCGCTCGGCCTGGCCGTGGGGGCGCTGGCGGAGGCGTTCCGGCAGGGGGTCAGGCTCCGCGACGACGTCGACGGACTGGTCTGATGCCCGTCGAGGACCCGCACCGGGTGGTCTGCCGCCTCGACGAGCTGCTCGCCGCCCGCGGCCTGACCGTGGTGGCGCTGGCCGAACGCATCGGCGTCACCGTGGTCAACATCAGCGTGCTGAAGAACCAGCGGGCCAAGGCCATCAGGTTCTCCACGCTCACCGCGATCTGCGACGCCCTCGAGTGCCAGCCCGGCGACCTGTTCGCGGTCGAGCCTCAGTCGTCCTGAGACCCGGGCCAGTTCTTGTCGGGCTGCGGGGTCGGGCGGCCCGGCTGCTCGCCGCCGCGCTCGGCCAGGTAGCTGTCCTTCGGCACCATCACCTTGCGGCGGAAGATGCACACGACTGTGCCGTCCTGGTTGTAACCGATCGTCTCCACGTGTACGACGCCCCGGTCGTCCTTGGACTTCGACTCCCACTTGTCGAGCACCGTCGTCTCGCCGTACAGGGTGTCGCCGTGGAAGGTCGGCGCCACGTGACGCAACGACTCGATCTCGAGGTTGGCGATCGCCTTGCCGGACACGTCGGGCACGCTCATGCCGAGCAGGATCGAGTAGACGTAGTTGCCGACCACGACGTTCTTGCCGAACTGCGTCGTCTCCTCGGCGTAGTGCGTGTCGAGGTGGAGCGGGTGGTGGTTCATGGTGAGGAGGCAGAACATGTGGTCGTCGAACTCGGTGACCGTCTTGCCGGGCCAGTGCTTGTAGGTCGCACCGACCTCGAACTCCTCATAGCTGCGTCCGAACTGCATGCGCCCCATCCTGTCGGACCGGGCCGCACGACGACACCCACGGCAGCATGGGCTATCTCACGACGCCCTCCGGCAGGCGGGCCTCGACCTCGAGCCTCGGCGGTCGAGTGCCGAGCGAGGAGGTCTCGAAACGGGCCCGGCGGCCCTACTCGACAACCAACTCGCGAGGTGTATCGAGACCGCCCTCGACCCGCGAGAGACGGCGGAGTGGCTAGGCGCCCCCGCCACCGGCCTTGCGACGGTGCATCTTCGGACCGGCGCCGCCCTCGACCTCGGAGCCGTGCGCCTTCTCGCGCACCGGGCCGTCCTGGTGGACGCCCTTCTCCTTGGTGTTCTTGCGCTCCAGGGCCTCGCGCATCTTGGCCTTGAGGTCTTCGTTGCGGTTGTCGGTCATCGTCACTGGTCTCCCTCGTCGGTCGTACCGTCGGTGCGACCCAGTGTGCCGTCTCCGGGACAGCCGACCCAACCGGCCCCCTTGCGGACCGGGAAGCACTCGCCGGTGCCGATCGCTGAAGCCACGACCGCGTCGGCCACCACCATCGGGTGGTCGGTCGTGCGGGCGACGAGCGGGCTGCGGTCGGCGACGTAGTTGGAGAAGGTGACCTCGGAGGAGCCGAAGATCCAGTCGACCTGCCACGGCTTGGGCGGCATCGAGCAGGCGCCCGGCCCGGTACCGCCACCGTTGGCGGCCTTCATGGACGCCTGGGTGGTGATCGGGCAGAAGTACTCCTCGCGGTCGTTCATGTCACCGGTGATGAACACCGGGAGGCCGGTGGTGGCCCGCAGGTTGTTGACCATGGCGACCTGGATCTGGGTGGCCTGGTTGCGGTAGCCCTGCGCCGGTCCCTGCGCGTCAGCGGGGTTGTGGAAGTTGGCGAAGTAGATCTGCCGGCCGGTCTGCTTGTTCTTGAGCAGGATCAACGGCATCTTGATCGGGTTGCCACCGAAGTAGGGGATGTCGATGCCGGTGGCGGAGACGAGCTCCCACTTGTCGAGGCGGTAGGCGATGGAGTTGGCCATCGACGCCGGGCCGAGCTGCGCGCCCGGGTAGACGCCGTACTGGCCGCCGAACGACGACATGAAGGCGGAGTACTGCGGCGGCTGGAACTCCTGGAAGCCCACGACGTCGACGTCGTGCAGCTGCAGCAGGCTCATCGACCACTGCATGCGGGTGGCGCCGGAGGCGAAGCCCTTGCGGTCGCCGCCCGGCGCGGTGTGACCGGCGCCGAGGAGGTTGAAGGAGCTGATGCGCACGCTGCGTCGGGCGCGGTGGCACCGACCGGGACCCGGCCGAGCTTGACGAGGAGGTCCTCGCGGTAGTCGGCCTTCGACTGGGCGACCCGGGCGAGCTTCTTGACGGCCTTCTCACGCTCGGCGACCTGGACCTTGGCGGACTTGCCCTCGGTCTTCTTCGGGCGCGCCGCGACCTGCTCGACCACGTCGGCGGGTGGCGCCTCCTCGCGGACGGCGTCCGGGGTGCGGGGCGACCCGTCGAGATCGAGGGTCAGCGCGGCCAGGACCAGAGCGACGACCACCGCCACCGCGCCGGCGCGGAGTACGTCGGAGTGGGCGTACCGAGATGGCCGCACGAAGTCCCTCCTCAGGGCTAGGTTCAGGTCGCGCCACAGCCGTCGAGCGCCGGGCGGTGGCCCGAGTCTAACCGCTGGACCGTTCCTGGGCCGCACATTCGCAGACCACCGGAGTGCCACGGGCCACTCTGGCCCCAGGTCAGCGGAGCTTGTAGTCCTCCAGGAGGCGGCGGCCGATGATCATCTTCTGGATGTCGGCGGTGCCCTCGCCGATGAGCATGAACGCGGCCTCTCGGTAGAGCCGCTCGATCTCGTACTCCTTGGAGTAGCCGTAGCCGCCGTGGATCCGGAAGGAGTCCTCGACGACCTCCTTGCAGTACTCCGCCGCGAGGTACTTGGCCATCCCGGCCTCGACGTCGTTGCGCTCGCCCTTGTCCTTGAGCCGGGCCGCCCGCACCATCATCGCGTGGGCGGTCTCGACCTTGGTCGCCATCTCCGCGAGGCGGAACAGGATCGCCTGGTGCTGGGCGATCGGCTTGCCGAAGGTCTCGCGCTGCTGGGCGTAGGCGATGCCGAGCTCGAACGCCCGGTTCGCGATCCCGCAGGCCCGGGCGGCGACGTTGACGCGGCCGACCTCGACGCCGTCCATCATCTGGTAGAAGCCCTTGCCGGCCTCGCCGCCGAGGATCTGGTCGGCGGAGATCCGGTGGCCCTCGAAGACCGCCTCGGTGGTGTCGACGCCCTTGTAGCCCATCTTGTCGATCTTGCCGGGGATGGTGACCCCCTGGGCGGTCTCGCCGAAGCCCGGCTCCTTGTCCACCAGGAACGTCGTCATCTTCTTGTAGACCGGGGTGTCGTCGTCGCTCTGCTCATCCTCTTGGCCGGTGCGCACCAGCACCGCGACCAGGTTCGAGCTGCCACCGTTGGTCAGCCACATCTTCTGGCCGGTGATCTCGTAGCCGTCATCGGTCTTCCTCGCCCGGGTCTTGATCGCCGCCACGTCCGAGCCGAGACCGGGCTCCGACATCGAGAACGACCCCCGGACCTCCCCGGTGGCCATCTTCGGCAGGTATTTCCTCTTCTGCTCCTCCGTGCCGTGCTGCATCAGCAGGTAGGCCACGATGAAGTGCGTGTTGATCACCCCCGACACGCTCATCCAGCCGCGGGCGATCTCCTCCACGCACAGCGCGTAGGTCAGCAGCGACTCACCCAGGCCGTCGTACTCCTCGGGGATCATCAGCCCGAAGATGCCCAGCTCCTTGAGCCCGTCGACGATCTCCTGCGGGTACTCATCGGCGTGCTCGAGCTCGGTGGCCACCGGGATGATCTGCGTGTCCACGAACTGGCGGACCGCCTTGAGGATCTCGGTCTGGTCCTCGGAGAGGCCCTCGGTCTGGCAGAGACGACCCATGACACGTCCTATCTGTGGTGCGAGCGCGACGACGCGTCATGTTACGGGCGGGTACGACGGCGCGCGCACGCGACCTGCCTGCCGAGACGGCTCGCGCCGGGCGCCAGGAGGATCAGTCGTCCTCCCAGGCATCGCCCTTCTTCAGCTGGGGCTCCTCGACGGGCTCCTGCACCACCATGCGGCCGTAGGCGTTCGGGACGCGGTAGGGGATGTAGAGCGCGAGGTGCGAGCCGTTCTTCCAGATGTACTCGAAGTTGCGCAGCCACTGGCCGAAGTAGCGCCCGGGGAGCCGGATGATGAGCTCGTCGCCGCGCAGGCCGCCGAAGTTCCAGTTGCTGGAACCGGTCCACACGCCGGCGTTGGCCGGGTTGCCCTCGTAGGTGCCCGAGACGGCGAGGTACTTCTGGTGGCTGTAGAGGTCGATCTCGCCGTCGTAGTCGGTGTCGTAGCCGTCGACGTGGACGGGGAGGTAGCCCCGTGGGGTCGCTGTGGTGAAGGCCTGGCGAACGGCCGCGCCGGCCATGCCGTACATCACCTGGACGTCACAGCCCTCGGCGTACAGCTGGCGCATCTTCTCGGCGAGGTAGACACCGCGCCCGTCGGCCCAGGAGTGCATGGAGACGCGCACCAGGGTCTTGCCGTTGCGGCCGTAGCCCGGCGCGGGCGGTGTCTTGCAGTCGATCTGGTTGAGGATCGCCATCTCGGGGTCGGTCTTGATCGTCGGGTTCGGGAACGGCGTCGCCTGGAGCAGGAACTCGCCCGCCTGCTTGACGTAGTAGGGGGTCTTCGTGCGCTTGTCCCGGCGCATCGAGCGCCACAGCTCGTCCATGCCCGCGTAGAGGGCCGGGTCGTTCTTGCGGACGAACATGTCGTTCCACTGGTTGACCACGGAGTTCTCGGTGAGGTTGAACGACCCGGTGAACACCACGTTGGTCGCGCCGCTCTTGAGCCCGGAGAACAGGAACATCTTGGTGTGCAGGTTCTCGCCGCGGCCGAGGTGGCGGCAGCCGAAGTGGCACTCGTAGGAGAAGTTCTTCTTCCAGCGGTTGCCGCCCAGGCCCTGCTTGAGGATCTTCTGCGCGCCGGTGAACTGGTGGTTGTTGAGGAGCACCTGCACCCGCACGCCGCGCTTCTTGGCGCGCACGAGGGCGCTGGCCATGCGCTGGCGGTCCCACGAGAAGAGCGAGACGCGGATGCGCGACCCCTTCTTGGCGTGGTTGATCGTCTTGAGGATCTGCTTCTCGATCCGCAGCTCCTTGGTGTGCTTCTCCCGGGGGTGGTTGAAGTGGCCGCCCTCCCGCGGCTCCCACTTGCGACCCGCCTCAGCAGGTGCAGCGAGCGCGGTGAAGAGCAGCGCCACGATCAGAAGGGTGATCCCCCGGAACTTCATTCCCCATGCCTCCGAAGTCGGTTCAACGACCGAGAGAGCCTAACCCAGGATGCCGGCTCCTCCTCATCGACGGAGCCGCCCGCGGAGACCCCGAGTCCTTCCTCCTCGGCGAGCTGGCGCCGCAGCTCGTCGCGCTCCCGGGAAATGCTCCGCACGTCCTCGAGCATGGCGGCGATCGTCTGCGCGGCCGACTCCACGAGCTCCGCGTCACTCACCTCGCTGGGGTGACGCAGGTGGGGCAGCGGCCGCGGTGCGAGCAGACCAGCGTCGCCGCGGATGTCGAAGCCACCCTCGGCGAGCAGGTCGACCGCCTTCTGGGCACGCTTGACGTGCTGCTTCTCGTAGGGCTCCACGCCGGCCCGGAACCGCTCCCCGGCCTCCGGGAGCACGCCGCCCTCGGCAAGATAGCCGCGGACCCACCGGCCACGGTCACCCGCGGTCAGGAAGTCGGTGAGGTGGGGCGTGACCCGGCGCAGCAGCTCGACCTCGACGACGCCCAGTGACGGGTTCACCGCCTCGGGGGGCGCCGCGAGACCGGACCCGTCGACTCCGATCACCTCGCAGAAGCGCCGCCACAGCTCGTCGGGGTCACCGGCACCGGGGTCGACGGGAAGCACGTGGATGTGCTCGCGCGGCAGCACCTGTGCCCAGCGCTTGAGGATGTCGTGGAGGTCGAAGGAGCCCCAGCCCCATTCGTTGACCGGGTCGTAGGCCTTACGGGCCGGCCAGTCGTCGATGGCCAGCGTGCCGCCGTTCTTGATCCACTCCTGCCAGCGGGACACGACCAGCTCGGTGAGCGGCCGGGCCGTGACGATGGCGTGCAGGTGGGCGTCGGGGAACGAGTCGACCATCCGCTGGACGTGCTCGGGGGCCGCGGCGCCGAAGAACTCGTGGCTGATGACGACGTCACCGTCGAAGGCGAGCGCCTCGTCGACGAGGTCCTGCCACGGGGTAGTGATGTTGCCGGCCCGCCTCGAGAGCCGCGGGTCCTGGCGGATGTCGAGCGACGCGAGAAGGTGACGGCGGTGGCCCGGGCCCGGCACCAGCACCCCGGCCCGTCGAAGTCGGTCCTTGTTGGACCACAGCGCGGCCTGGATGTAGGTCGTGCCGGTCTTGGGAAGCCCGAGATGGATGAAGACCCGGCGGGCCATCAGCGCGGCCCGCCGAGACTTTCGCGATAGCGGTCGACGACGGCCTGGACCTTGGACTCGTCCCGCTCCGAGAGGGGTACGACGAGCTCCATCATGGCGTCGGTCAGCTCGGCGATCCGCAGGTTGAGCTGGCGGTTCTCCTGCACGGCCTCCTCGAGCGCTGCCACGCGACCCCGCAGCGTGCGGCGCGAGGCAAGGCGGTCGGCGAGGTTCTTCACGTTGTCAGTCTTCATGGCTCTCACTTCCAGGTGACCACCAGTCTGGCGATGTTGTCGGCGCCAGCGGCGTCGTTCTCGTTGAGCGTCTCGCGATGCACCACGGTGCCACCGTGGGCAGCGACGAGGTCGAGCAGGTCGGTCAGGTCGATCGGTGTGACCGGGCCGTGGCTCTCGGGGTTGTGCTCCGCACCCACCTGCACCTGGGCGAACAGCGCGCCGCCGCCACGGGTCAGCACCCGCGCCAGGCGAAGCAGGTTGGCCCGGCCCGGCCCGTCGACAGCGTCGAGGACGTGTCGGGCCGTCACCACGCGCGGTCCCGGGAGCTGGGACAGGTCGGCTGCCGCATCGAGGATCGAGCGGTTCTCGGTGAGGTTGAGCCACCGGAAGCGCACCGGCAGGTCCTCCGCCTCGGCCACCTTCCGCATCCGGACGTACGACTTGTAGTGCGCGTCCATCCCCCACGTCGACCGGCCCTGCCGGCCCAGCCACACGGCGTCGGTACCGAAGCCGCAGCCGAGGTCCACGAGCGTCCCGATGTCGGGCTCGGCCTCCGCGTGCACCCACTGCGCGAAGCTGCTCGGCTCGTCGGGGCTGATGTCCTTGCGACCGATGCCGCGCCCCTGCCCGACGCGGATGCCGCGGAACCAGCCGTTGAGCCGCAGCCGGGTGGAGTCGGGCGTGGTGAAGACGTACGCCGGGTCGGGCACCCGCCAGCTCTCGCCGTACATCGCGGCCAGCAGGCGGTCGGGCTGGGCGGGCGCCGCGAACGTGCGCCCTTCGAGCTCGACCGTGCCGCGCGGGAAGATCCACGACTCCTCGAACGGCGCGCCGACCTCGCCCATCAGGTACAGCATCCCGTCGCGCATGAAGCCGCCGAAGACGTCGAGGCCGCGGATGCTCCCGTCGGCCTCGGGCACGTGCACCTTGACCGCGATGCCGCTGTAGCGGGTGACCACGAAGCCCATCTCGACGAGGGTCCGCTGGAGCGCGAACGACTCGAGCATCACGTCCACGGGGTGGGTGTGCCGGCTGACGTAGCCGAGGTCGGCGTCGGAGTCGTGACCGATGAGCTTGCCGTCGCGGTGGGCTCCCAGCAGGGTGCCGTAGGCCAGGAAGCCCTCGATCCCGCAGTCGTCGAGCGCCTTGAGCACCGTGTCGATGGCATCCATCAGCGGCGCGACCTGGTCGCTGTCACGGCTCACGAACAGCCGCGACAGGCGGTTGGACTTGTCGAGGCCGAGCGGCCGGCCCTTGCGATCCTGTACGGCGACCCGGCCATGGCCGGCGCCGAAGCACACGTCGTCGGCGTACAGCTCCTCGTCGGCGACGTGGTCGACCAGCGCCAGCCGCGTGGCACCGTCCAGGAAGCGGCGCAGCGGCGGTGGCCAGGTCACCTCACGGTCTCCTCCACGGCCGTCGGTGTCGCGCTGGAGCCAGAAGGACCACACGCGGCGTCCGTCGAAGGTCACGTCGACCACCACGTCGTCGCGCGAGCTGAAGCGGATGCCGTTGTCGTCGACCCGGACGTCCTGCATGGTGGCCATCGTCATCGCGCTCCCACTTCAGCGGCGCCGGGCGACGTCACGGCGGTCCAGTCGTTGAGCCGGCCGAGCATCAGGCAGGTGTCACGGACGAGTGCGTCGAGCGACTCGGGCGCCGGGCCCCCCGGCTCGTCGAGCTGGGCGGCCAGCCACGCGCGCGCAGCGATGCCCGCAGCCCATGTCTCGGCCTCGTCGACCTCGGGTGCCTTGTCGGGTACGCCGGACACGTCGGCCTCCAGACGGATGTCTGCGAGGTCGCCGAAGACCGGGTAGGCCCGCTCCTGGAGGAACGACCGGACCTCCCTGTTGATGGCGAGGCCGAGCTTGACGCCGCCGCGGTCGAGCACCGGCTTGGTCTCGTCGGCCCGGCGGCGGACCAGCGCACCGCGGGCGAGCTGACGCATGCCCCGGCGGTAGTTCTTGGGCCGTACGGCCGAGAGGTGGGCGTTGGCTCGGCGCAGGAAGTCGCAGGAGCCGTAGCCCAGCGACGGGTTGGACTCGACGATCGACAGGTCGACGTCGATCTCGGGCAGCCCCGCGGCCGCGACGAAGCGCTGCCACAGCACTTCCGGCGGGGAGCCCGACGGGGGCACGGTGACGACGTGCACGCTCTCGACGCCGGCGGCCTCCTCCCAGCGTCGTACGAACGAGGGGATCTGCTGGGCCCGGTTGAACGTCTTGAACGCGCGGGTCTTGCGCGGCCGACCGAGGAACGTCGGCTCGATCGAGCGCAGGTAGTCGGGCCAGCCCTCCGTGCCGAGGTTGCGGCAGTAGGTCTGCCACTGGGCCGGGATCGCGCCGAGCTGGTCGCGCACCGACACGACGACCTCGATGCGGTCGCCGGCGAACGGCTCGAGGGCGGCGGCGACGTGCCGGTCCTGGGCGAAGCTCAGGAACTCCATCGAGACGAGCAGGTCGCCGTCGGTGCTCGCGGCAAGGGCCTGCCAGCGCTCCCGGTGCTCACGGGGCAGGCGGGGCAGCTTGAGCAGGTCGAGCACGGCCTGTGGGCTGGCGGCCGGGTAGCCGACTCCGGCGTCGGCGAGGGCCTCGCGGTGGGTGGCCAGCACTGACTGGATGAAGCTCGTGCCGGTCTTCATGGCACCCACGTGAAGAATCACGCGACGGGTCACTTGCTGCCTCGATCCGCTCTCCAAAGGCTCGTCAACACGGGCGAACCTAGCATCCGGACCGCCACCGGCCCGAGTCTAGGATTACGGGGTCCGCCGTCCCCACTCGACCACGAGGTGTTTGCATGCGGCTCGGCCCGCAACGCCCCGGTCGCCGCTGGCTGGTGGCCACGACGACCCTGGCACTGATGGCCACCGGCGCCGTCGCCTGCAGCTCCGACGAGCCGGAGCGCCCCGCGAAGCCGAAGCGGCAGACGCCCACGTCTGCGGCACCCGTGCCCGACCCGGGCCCGCGCGACACGGTCCTGCCGACGTCGGCCGTGGCGCCCAAGCCTCTCGCCGCACGGGCGAAGCGGCCCAACATCCTGCTGATCACCGCCGACGACGCCGCCCCCGGCGACCTCGCCTTCATGCCCCAGCTCCAGCAGTACGTCGCCGACGAGGGCGTCACGGTCGAGAACGGCCTGGCACCCACGCCGATCTGCGTGCCGGCCCGCGCGTCCCTGCTCACCGGGCAGTACGCCCACAACCACGGCGCGGTGACGATCGAGGGCGAGGGCGGCGGGTTCGCCGCGTTCACCGACACCGACACGCTGCCCGTGTGGCTGCAGACGGCCGGCTACGACACGATGTTCGTGGGCAAGTACCTCAACGGCTACGGCGAGGACGACCCGGAGTACGTCCCGCCGGGCTGGACCGACTGGCAGGCCACCGTCGACCCCACGACGTACAACTTCGACAGGCCGACGATCAACCACAACGGCGTGGTGTCCGAGCGCGAGCAGTACTCCACCGACCTGCTGCGCGACCTGTCCATCGACGAGATCACCGACCCGGCGCGCCAGGCGAAGCCCTGGTACATGTGGGTCAACTACGTCGCGCCGCACACGGGCCAGCCGCAGCAGGACGACGACCCGCTGAAGACCGAGCCCGACAACGAGAAGCAGCTCAAGACGACGGTGCCGGCGCCGGAGTACGACAACTCGTTCAGGGACGAGGAGCTGCCGGCCACGCCCGACATGTTCGAGGCCGAGACCTCCGACAAGACCGTCGCCAAGGTCACCTGGCCACGGTGGAACGACGAGGACCGCGTCCTGCTGCGCGAGTCCTACCAGCAGCGGCTCGAGTCCCTCCAGTCCGTCGACGACGCTGTCGCCCAGACGATCGAGGCGCTGCGCGAGACCGGGCAGCTCGACAACACGTGGGTCGTGTTCACCGGTGACAACGGCTACGCGTCGGGCCAGCACAACATCGCGGGCAAGCTCTGGTACTTCTCCGACATCGTCGGCATCCCGATGGTGATGCGCGGCCCCGGTCTCCCGCCGGGCGGGACCGTCTCGACCCCGGTCAGCAACCCCGACCTGGCCACCACCTTCGCCACCCTGGCCGGCGCGACGCCCACCCGGCCGCAGGACGGCGTCGACGTGACGCCGTACCTCACGACCGGGGCCGACACCCGCGTCGTCCCGATCGAGGGCTACCGCGTCAAGGGCGGACTCAAGCCCCTCTACTACGGCGTCTGGGCCGGCCCGTGGACCTACGTGCGCACTCCCGGCCGTCGCGAGGAGCTCTACAACCGCGACCTCGACCCGTACGAGCTGAGCAGCGTGGCCGCCGACCCCCGCTTCGCCACCCAGCTCGGCGAGCTGCGGCGGCTCGCCAAGGAACAGCACACCTGCGCCGGTGACACGTGTGCGCGGGAGTTCTACTCGTCGGCGCAACGCTGATCGTGCCGTCGAGCTGACGGCGGTCTCGATACGCTCGCTGGCGCTCCCTACTCGACCAACGAAGATCGGTGGTCGAGTGCCTCGCCGCAGCCCTCGGTGGTCGAGTGCCTCGCCGCAGCCCTCGGTGGTCGAGTGCCTCGCCGCAGCCCTCGGTGGTCGAGTGCCTCGCCGCAGCCCTCGGTGGTCGAGTGCCTCGCCGCAGCCCTCGGTGGTCGAGTGCCTCGCCGCAGCCCTCGGTGGTCGAGTGCCTCGCCGCAGCCCTCGGTGGTCGAGTGCCTCGCGAGGGACGAGCGAGGTGTATCGAGACCCGAGGGTATCGAGACCCGAGGTGTATCGAGACCCGAGGTGTATCGAGACCCGAGGTGCATCGAGACCCGAGGTGCTCGAGACCCGCGGGCCCGCTGAGCGCGCGGGCCGAACAGTCCATCGGACCACCGGCACAGCCCGCTAGGTTTGGAGGGTGAGCACCACCCCGACCCGCGTCTACGTCGCCCGCCTCGTCGGGCTGCCGGTCTTCGACCCCCAGGGCGACCAGGTGGCGAAGGTCCGCGACATCGTGGTGGCGCTGAGGTCGGAGGCCAACCAGCCGCGCGTGCTGGGGCTCGTGGCGGAGGTGTTCGGGCGGCGTCGGATCTTCGTGCCGATGACCCGGGTGACGCACGTGGACGCCGGGCAGGTCTACACGACCGGGCTGCTCAACATGCGGCGCTTCGAGCAGCGGCCGACCGAGACCCTGGTGATGGCGCAGATGCTCGACCGCTCGGTGACGGTCCAGCCGTCGGGCGTGCAGGGCACGGTCTACGACGTCGCGATGGAGCAGGCACGCAACCGCGACTGGGTGGTCAGCCGGGTCGCGGTGGCCGAGCCCGCCAAGGGCTTCCGTCGCAGGGGGCAGACCCACGTCGCCGAGTGGCGCGACGTCGAGGGGCTGACCCGCCGCGAGGAGACCCAGGGCGCCACCCAGCTGCTGGCCACCATGAACGAGATGCGGCCCGCCGACGCGGCGCACATGATCCACGACCTGCCCGCCGAGCGCCGCCGCGCCGTCATCGCGGCCCTCGACGACGAGCGGCTGGCCGACGTGCTGGAGGAGCTGCCCGAGGAGGACCAGGTCGAGATCCTCGAGCACCTCGACTCCGAGCGGGCCGCCGACGTGCTCGAGGAGATGTCCCCCGACGACGCCGCCGACCTGATCGCCGACCTGCCGCCCGACATGGCGGCCACCCTGCTCGCCCTGATGGAGCCCGACGAGGCCGAGGACGTCCGGCGGCTGATGTCGTACGCCGAGCACACGGCCGGCGCGATGATGACCCCCGAGCCGGTGATCCTCGACCCGCAGGCCACCGTGGCCGACGCCCTGGCCCACGTGCGCAACCCCGAGCTGACCCCGTCGCTCGCCGCGCTGGTCTACATCTGCCGCCAGCCGCTCGAGACACCCACGGGGCGGCTGCTGGGTGCCGCTCACATCCAGCGGCTCCTGCGCGAGCCGCCCTCGACGCTGGTGGCCGCGGCCCTCGACGAGTCGATGGACCCGCTCCGCCCGGAGGCCACGATCGACCAGGTCGCCGCGCACCTCGCTACCTACAACCTGGTGGCGGCGCCCGTCGTCGACGACGAGGGCCGGCTGCTGGGCGCGGTCACCGTCGACGACCTCCTCGATCACATGCTGCCCGAGAACTGGCGCGACAACGCGGTCCGGCCCGGCCCGATCGGGGGTGGCGCATGAGCGAGCGACGCTCCCCCCGCTCCCGCCTCGACACCCCGAGGGAGACGCGTCGGGCACTGGTCCGCCGGCCGACGTACGACTCCGATGCGTTCGGGGTCTTCGCCGAGCAGTTCGCCAGGTTCATGGGGACGGCGAGCTTCCTGATCTACATGACGCTCTTCGTGCTGATCTGGGTCGGCTGGAACCTGATGGCCCCCCGGGACCTGCGGTGGGACGACTACCCCTTCATCTTCCTGACGCTGATGCTCAGCCTGCAGGCGTCGTACGCCGCGCCGCTGATCCTGCTCGCGCAGAACCGGCAGGAGAACCGCGACAAGATCATCAACGAACGTGACCGGCAGGCCAACGCCCGGGCGCACGCCGACATGGAGTACCTCGCGCGTGAGGTCGCCTCGCTGCGGATGTCGGTCGGGGAGATGGCCACCCGTGACTTCCTGCGCTCCGAGCTGCGCTCCCTGCTGAGCGACCTCGACGAGCGCGCCCGCCCAGAACCCGACCCCGAGGCAGAGGTCACAGACTCCTGACCCGCTCCCGCGGTCGGCGGCTTCGGGGCAGCAACTACGCTGGGGCATCATGAGCACCCCCACTCTCGAGCAGGTCCAGGCCGCTCTCGCCACGGTCAACGACCCCGAGATCAAGCGCCCCATCACCGACATCGGCATGGTCGAGTCGGTCGACGTGGCCGCCGACGGCGTCGTGTCGGTGACCGTGCTGCTGACCGTGGCCGGCTGCCCGATGAAGGACACCATCACCCGCGACGTCACCGCCGCCGTCGAGGGCGTCCCCGGCGTGGCCCGGGTCGAGCTCACCCTCGGCGTGATGTCGGCCGAGCAGCGCGGCGAGCTCGGCACGACGCTGCGCGGCGGCCAGGCCCAGCGCGAGATCCCGTTCGCCCAGCCCGGCTCCCTCACCAAGGTCTACGCGATCGCGAGCGGCAAGGGCGGCGTCGGCAAGTCGTCGGTCACCGTCAACCTCGCCCTGTCGCTGGCCAAGCAGGGCCTCAAGGTCGGTGTGGTCGACGCCGACATCTACGGCCACTCGGTGCCCGCCATGCTCGGCGTCGCCGACGCGCGGCCGACGCAGGTCGACGACCTGATCATGCCGGTGCCGACACCCTCGGGCGTCTCGGTCATCTCGATCGGCATGCTCAAGCCGCGTCGCGACCAGGTCGTCGCGTGGCGCGGGCCGATGCTCGACCGGGCGCTCGTCCAGATGCTCGCCGACGTCTACTGGGGCGACCTCGACGTGCTGCTCCTCGACCTGCCGCCCGGCACCGGCGACGTCGCCATCTCGCTGGGCCAGCACCTGCCCAACGCCGAGGTCCTGGTCGTGACCACGCCGCAGGAGGCCGCCGCCGAGGTGGCCGAGCGGGCCGGCACGATGGCCTCGATGATGCACCAGCGCGTCATCGGCGTCGTCGAGAACATGAGCTACCTGCCCTGCCCGCACTGCACCGCCGAGGGCGTCGAGCACCGCCTCGAGATCTTCGGCTCCGGTGGTGGTGAGCGCGTCGCGGCCACGCTGTCGCAGCGCTTCGGCTACGACGTGCCCGTCCTCGGTTCCATCCCACTCGACCTCTCGCTGCGCGAGGGCGGCGACGCCGGCAAGCCGATCGTCGAGTCCGACCCGACGACGCCTGCTGCCGTCGTACTCTCCGACATCGCTTCCACCCTCTCGGGCCGCGGCCGCGGTCTTGCTGGCATGCAGCTCGGCCTCACGCCGTCGAGTAGGTTCTGACCCGTGTTCGGAGTGGGCCTGCCCGAGATGGCGCTGATCGCGTTCATCGCCGTGCTGGTGTTCGGCCCCGACAAGCTGCCCGGGCTCGCCAAGCAGGCCGGCCAGCTGCTCCGCAAGGCCCGCAACATCGCCAACAGCGCCCGTGACGAGCTGCGCACCGAGCTCGGCCCGGAGTTCGCCGACCTCGAGCTGCGCGACCTCGACCCGCGCAGCATCGTGCGCAAGCACATCATCGAGGCGATGGAAGAGGGCGACGCCGACGAGGGCCGGCGCAGGACCCCGCGGCTCCCCGAGGGCCAGCTCCCGCCGTACGACGTCGAAGCGACCTAGCTCTTCCTGCTCTGCACCGCCGCCAACCGGGCGAAGCTGACGAGCAGGGTGGCACCGTTGTCACCCGTGGCCTCCACGAAGTCGGCACCCACGCGGGTGAAGCGCGCCTCGTGCCGCGAGCCGTCGGCCAGGTGCACCAGGCAGCGCTCGCCGGCGTCCGCCAGCCGGCGCAACGCCGAGCCGAGCCCGAGGCGGGTCAGCGGCGACCAGGCGACCTCGGGCACCGACCGCGGTGAGACGTCGCGGACGGCGGCGATCGCTGACAGCGGCACGATCCACTCCTGACCTCGGGCTGCGAGCAGGCACCACTCGGCGTTGACCCGGTGCAGCTCGCCGCGGATCGCGCCCAGCCCGGCCACCTCCAGGGCGACCTCGTCGTCGAGGGAGGCCATCAGCCGGCTGGCCAAGGTGACGTGCTGGTACTCCGCGCGGCTGCGGTCGGCCACTTCTGCCTCGCGTTCGGCGTCGTAGAGCGCCTCGGCCTGCCCCTCCAGGTCGTCGAAGAGCGCGAACAGCTGCTCCTCCCAGCTCATGCCGCCCCCGTCATGCGGCCAGTCTGGCGCACCCGACGCCGGCGTGCGCCCCTCGTCCTCACCTGTGCACAAGCGGTTGACTGCCAAGGTAAAACGCCTTTGAATAATGCAAACAGAAGCAAACGAAAGGTTCGTCAACCATGTCTCGGGGGATGCGAGCAGCCGGTCGCCGCATGGTGCGCTGTGTGCTGGTCTGGCTCGTCGTCACGGTCGCGGTCGGGCTCGGGCTCGTCGCGGTCCGCGACGAGCTGGCCGCGGCGATCGCCGGCGGATGGTCGGGGCTGCCCTTCGAGGACCTCCTGGTGCGGGGCACCGCCGTCGTGGCGGCCCTGGCCGGCGCGTGGATCTGGCTGGTCACCACCGTGACCGTGGTCGAGGCAGCGGGCCGCATCGAGCGACCGACCGTCGCGAGCGGACCGGTGCGCCGACTGGTGCTGGCCGCGTGCGGGGTGGCGCTGGCGAGCGGTGTGGTCGCCGCACCCGCCGGAGCCGCGTCCGGGCACGCCGACGGCACCGACGCTTCCACCACGTCGCCACAGGGCCGGCTGCTCGGCGGCCTGCCGCTGCCCGACCGGGCGAGCATCCACGACTCCCCCGCGCCGGCGCCGGTGGCCGCGCAGCCGGTGGCCCATCGCGCACCCCTCGACGCCGGGTCGGTCGTCGTACTCACGGGCGACTCGTTGTGGTCGATCGCCACAGCGACCCTTCCCGCGGGCGCCGACGACGAGCAGGTCGACGCGCCGCTGGCGAGAGATCTACGCCGCCAACCGGGCCGCCATCGGCCCCGACCCCGACGTCATCCGTCCCGGGCAGCGCCTGACGCTGCCACCCGCCTGACCCGTCCCAGCCTCGAACCTCCTCGGAAAGGTCTCGACATGACCAGCAAGCCGAACGCCTCGGTCACTCCCCTCCGCGCCCCCGTCGGCGTGGCCAGCGTGCAGGGCTCCCTGGCGCTCGAGCTGGCGCCGCGCTTCGATCCTCCGTCGCCGGCCCTGGTCCCGAGCATCCCTTCACCAGACGTCGTCGACATCGACGATGCGGAGCACGCCCGCGTCGACGCGTTCGTCGGGCGTTACCTGCGAGCCGCCGTCGAGATCGTCGCCGGCGACCGGCCGGCGTCCCAGTTGGTGCGCCACACGCAGCCCGAGGTCTACGCCGACCTGCGTCGCCGCGCCGTGCTCGTCGCCCGCGCCGGAGGGCACACCCCCGGCCAGGGCCGCACCGTCGAGGCGATCCGCCCCCAGCTCATGTCGGCGCGCACCAGCTTCGTCCGCGAGGACGCCGTGGAGGCGAGCATGACCGTCCGCTACGGCGCCCGCTGCCGGGCCGTGGCCGCCCGGTTCGAGCGCGAGCGCGACCGCTGGATCTGCGTTGCCCTGGAGTTTGCCTGACCAGGAGCGTGTGAGGCACGAACAAGGCTCTGTGGGGTCATCCAGGTCGAGCAAGCCCCGCGACCGATCACGGAGCAGGCACGCCGAGGTACGAGTCGGGCCGTGGCTCCGGGAGGTCGGGCAAGCCCCGCGGCCGAGGAACGAGGCCGCGACGGGGCGTCGAGACCCGGTGAGACCTGAGGCAGCCCCAGCCCAGCCCAACAACGTCATACGGACGGAGCCCCAGGAGGCTCCGTCCGTATGACGTCGGGATCAGCCGTTGACGCGCGCCGTCAGGCCCGTGGGCCCGCCGGGTGCGCCGTGGCACTTCTTGAACTTCTTGCCCGAGCCACAGGGGCAGTCGGCGTTGCGGCCGACCCCGGCGAACTCGTCGTCGGCGCGGGCCGGCTGACCGGTGACGGCCGCCTCGCCGTCCTCGCTGGGCGCGGAGTAGGAGAGGCGCTCGGGCTTCTTCTGCCGCTCGAGACCCTTGGCCCGGATGCTCGGGGCGTGGGCCGCGGCTGCGGCCATGTCGATGCCACCGGCCGGGGCCGCGACGGGCTCGTGGTCGTGCTCGTGGTCGTGGACCTCGGCGTCGTCCTCGTCGTCGTCGTCGCCGACCTCGACCTGCAGGTTGAACAGGAAGCCGACCGACTCCTCCTTGATGCCGTCCATCATGGCGGCGAACATGTCGAACCCCTCGCGCTGGTACTCGACCAGCGGGTCACGCTGGGAGTACGCGCGCAGGTAGATGCCCTCGCGGAGGTAGTCCATCTCGTAGAGGTGCTCGCGCCACTTGCGGTCGAGCACGGACAGCACGACGCGGCGCTCGAGCTCGCGCATGACCTCGTCGCCGACCTCGGCCTCCCGCCGGTCGTACGCCGCCTGGGCGTCCTTGGTGATGTCCTCGACGAGGACCTCGCGCGACAGCCCGGCCCGGCCGCCGGCCTCCTTCTCGAGCGTCTCGAGCGAGAGCTGGATCGGGTAGAGCTGGCCGAGTGCGGTCCACAGCGCCTCGAGGTCCCACTGCTCGGCGAAGTCGGTGGTCGCGCCCATGACGTAGCCGGCGACGACGTCGTCGATGAAGGTGCGGATCTGCTCCTCGAGGTCGGCGCCCTCGAGCACCCGGCGCCGCTCGCCGTAGATGACCTCGCGCTGGCGGCTCATCACGTCGTCGTACTTGAGGACGTTCTTGCGGGACTCGAAGTTCTGCGACTCCACCTGGCCCTGCGCGCTGGCGATGGCGCCGGTGACGCGCTTGTTCTCGATGGGTACGTCGTCGGGGACCTTGAGGACCTGCAGGATGCGGTCGACCCAGTCGGACTTGAAGAGCCGCATCAGCTCGTCCTGCAGGGACAGGTAGAAGCGGGACTCGCCCGGGTCTCCCTGCCGGCCGGAACGACCGCGCAGCTGGTTGTCGATGCGGCGCGACTCGTGGCGCTCGGTGCCGACGACGTAGAGGCCGCCGACGGCCTTGACCTCGTCGTGCTCGTTGGCGACCTGGGACCTGACCCGCTCGAGCGTCGTCGGCCAGGCCTCCTCGTAGGCGTCGGAGGTCTCGCCGGTCGGCTCGAGGCCCTGCTTGCGGAGCTCCTGGTCGGCGAGGAACTCCACCGAGCCGCCGAGCATGATGTCGGTGCCTCGACCGGCCATGTTGGTGGCGACGGTGACGGCACCCTTGTGGCCGGCCATCGCGACGATCTTGGCCTCGTCGGCGTGCACCTTCGCGTTGAGCACGGTGTGCGGGACGCCGCGCTTCTTGAGGAGGCCGGAGAGGTGCTCGGACTTCTCGACGGACACGGTGCCGACCAGCACCGGCTGCCCGACCTCGTGGCGCTCGGCGATGTCGGCGACGACGGCGTCGTACTTGGCGTCCTCGGTGCGGAACACCAGGTCGGCGTTGTCGGCGCGCAGCATCGGCTTGTTGGTCGGGATCGGCACGACGCCGAGGCCGTAGATCTTGTCGAACTCGCTGGCCTCGGTCATGGCGGTGCCGGTCATGCCGGAGAGCTTGTCGTAGAGGCGGAAGTAGTTCTGCAGGGTGACGGTGGCGAGGGTCTGGTACTCCTCGCGGACCGTGACGCCCTCCTTGGCCTCGATCGCCTGGTGCAGCCCGTCGTTGTAGCGGCGGCCGGCGAGCATCCGGCCGGTGTGCTCGTCGACGATGAGCACCTCGCCGTCCATGACGACGTACTCCTTGTCGTTGCGGAACAGCTCCTTGGCCTTGATGGAGTTGTTGAGGAACGAGATGAGCGGGGTGTTGACGGAGTCGTAGAGGTTGTCGATGCCCAGGTGGTCCTCGACCTTGGTGATGCCGGGCTCGAGGACGGAGATGGTGCGCTTCTTCTCGTCGACCTCGTAGTCGACGTCGATCGTGAGAGTGCGGGCGAGCTTGGCGAACTCGGCGTACCAGTGGACCTCGTCCTGCGTGGGGCCGCTGATGATGAGCGGGGTGCGCGCCTCGTCGATGAGGATCGAGTCGACCTCGTCGACGATCGCGAAGTTGTGGCCGCGCTGCACGCAGTCCTCGAGGGCGTCGGCCATGTTGTCGCGCAGGTAGTCGAACCCGAGCTCGTTGTTGGTGCCGTAGGTGATGTCGGCGGCGTAGGCCACCCGGCGCTCGTCGGGGCGCATCGACGGCAGGATGACGCCGGTGGTGAGGCCCAGGAAGTGGTGGATGCGGCCCATCCACTCGGCGTGGTACTTGGCGAGGTAGTCGTTGACCGTGACGACGTGGACGCCCTTGCCGGTCAGCGCGTTGAGGTAGGCCGGGAGGGTCGAGACCAGGGTCTTGCCCTCGCCGGTCTTCATCTCCGCGATGTTGCCGAGGTGGAGCGCCGCCCCGCCCATGATCTGCACGTCGTAGTGGCGCTGCCCGATGACACGTTTGGCGGCCTCGCGCACCGTGGCGAACGCCTCGGGCATCAGGTCGTCGAGCTCCTCACCGTTGGCCAGCCGCTCCTTGAACTCCGTGGTCATGGCGCGCAGCTCGTCGTCGGTCATCGTGACGAAGTCGTCCTCGATGGCGCTGACGGCCTTCGAGATGGACTCGAGCTGTCGGAGGATCTTGCCTTCGCCGATGCGGAGGAGCTTGTCGATGATGGCAGGCACGGAACTTGTCTCCTGAAACGTCTGGGGCGGCTGCACACCGGGCAGGCGGCAGCACCGGTCATGCTACCCACGGACCCCAGCAAGGAGCGCACCGGCGAGCGCGGGCGCGAGGTCGCCCCGGGGCTCGACCACGATCTCCGAGAGGCCCAGCCAGCCGGCGAGCCGGCCGAGCTCGGCCGCGAGCTCCTCGGCGGTGGTGCCGGGAGCGTGCGGCTCGGCATACGCGGCCTTCACCAGCAGCCTCCCGGTCGCGCGGTCGGCCTTGAGGTCGACCCGCGCGACGATCTCGTCGCCCAGCAGGAACGGCAGCACGTAGTAGCCGTGCACCCGCTTGGCCGCCGGCGTGTAGATCTCGATGCGGTAGAAGAAGTCGAAGAGCGCCTCGGCTCGCGCGCGCTCCCAGACCACCGGGTCGAAGGGGCTCAGCAGGGTCCGGGCCGCGACCCGGCGCGGCAGCCGGGCGTCTCGATCGAGGTACGCCGGCCGGGCCCAGCCCTGGATCGTGACCGGGCGCAGCTCGCCGGTCTCGACGAGGGTCGCGATCGCGGGCTTCACGTCGTCGTTGTGCATCCGGTAGTAGTCGCGCAGGCACGCCGCCGTCGCCACCCCGTGCGAGGCCGCGGCACGGCGTACGAGCTCGAGGGACGCCTCCGCGCGGGTCGGCGTCGGCCGGGCCAGCACGGCGGCCGGGATGACGCGCTCGGGCACGTCGTAGAGCACCTCGAACTGGGAGTTGCGGCCCGCGATCGCCACGTCGCCCGCCATGTAGAGGAAGTCGAGGACCTTGCGCGTGTCGGACCAGTTCCAACCCCAGTGCTTCTTGGCGCGGGGCAGGCCGTCGTCGAGGTCTCGGGCCGTGCTGGGGCCGAGCTCGCGGACCTCGGCGAGCAGCGAGGACTCGAGCTCAGGGTCCTCGACGGTGGTGAACCACTTGCCCCGCTGCGCGCGGTAGTGCTCCATCCGGTGCCGCATGACCGGCCACAGCTCGACCGGCATCAGGGCCTGCACGTGCGCCCAGTACTCGACCAGGCGGCGCGGCCGCGACTGCGAGGCGCGGCGGAGCAGGTCGACGTCGTAGCCGCCCATGCGGGAGTAGAGCGGCATGTAGTGCGCACGCTGGAGCACGTTGACCGAGTCGACCTGGAGCACGCCGGTGCGCTCGACGGTGCGGGTCAGGGTGCGCATGGTGGGGGTGGCGTGCGGCTTGTCGGCGAACCCCTGGGCGGCGAGGGCGATCCGGCGCGCCTGCGCGAGGGAGAGCGAGTCGGTCACGGGAGCATGCAACCACGCGGCGCCGACAGTGGTCATGGCTGCTTCTCGTCTCACTGGGTTTCGAGACGCGTCACGCGGCCCCGAGCAAGCTCGGCTCTGCGTCGACGCTCCTCAACCTTCCCCGCTTTCGCAGGCCCAGCCTCGTTCCTCGGCTGGCCCTACGGCAGGTCCAGCAGCTTCTCCTTCACGGCGTACATGACGGCTTCCATGCGGGAGTGCAGCTGGAGCTTCTCGAGGATGTTGCGCACGTGGTTCTTGACGGTGTTCTCGGAGATGAACAGCTGCTTGGCGATGTCGCGGTTGTTGAGGCCCTTCGCGACCAGGCGCAGCACCTCGAGCTCGCGCTCGGTGAGCCGGAGTCCGGGCACCTGGCCGCGGTTGGGCTTGGACATCTGCTTGAACTCGTCGATCAGCTTGACCGCCATCGACGGCGAGATGAGCGACTGGCCGTCGGCGACCACGCGGATCGCCTGGGCGACGTCCTCGATGGAGGAGTCCTTCAGCAGGTAGCCCGCGGCGCCGTTCTTGACCGCCTCGTAGAGGTCGGCCTCCTCGTCGGAGACCGTCAGCATGATGATCTTGGCCGACGGCACGACCTCCTTGATGGCGCGGCAGGCCTCGATGCCGGTGCGCTTGGGCATGCGTACGTCGAGGAGCACGACGTCGGGCGCCAGGCTGGTCGCCATCTCGGTGCCGGCAACGCCGTCACTGGCCTCGCCGATCACCTCGATGTCGGCCTCGGTGCTGAGCAGCATCACGAGGCCACGCCGGAACAGCTCCTGGTCGTCGACGACAAGGGCACGGATCGGCTCGATGGAAACGGGCTGCTCGGTCACGGGGGCATCATGACACGCGTCGACGCCCCCGTGCCGGTCAGCAGGCCACGATGCTCAGTCCACGTTGTCCTGGACGTCGAGCGAGATGACGCCGTAGTCGTAGCCGCGACGGCGGTAGACGACCGAGGGTCGTTCGCTCTCCTTGTCGACGAACAGGTAGAAGTCGTGGCCGACCAGCTCCATCTCGTAGAGCGCCTGGTCGAGGGTCATCGGGCCGGCCGGGTGCGACTTCTCGCGCACCACCAGCGGTCCGTCGCCGGTGACGGTGATCGGCCCGACCTGGCGGTCGATGACCGTGTCACCGTCACTCGTCGTACTCGTGGCGGGTGTGGTGTCGGGTGCGGTGTCGGCGAGCGCCTGGCCGACCGAGACCGGGGTGTGCCGGCCGCGGTGGATGCGGCGACGGTCGGCGGCCCTGCGCATCTGCGCGGCCATCTTGTCCAGTGCCAGGTCCAGCGCGCCCATCTTGTCCTCGGCTGCCGCCTCGGCCCGGATCACCGGGCCCTTGGAGAAGGCCGTGAGCTCGACGCGCGTGGCGCGGTCGTGTTGTCGAGGGTTCTTCTCCTGCTCGATCTCGACCTGGACCCGGATGATCCGATGGTCGTGCTTCTCGAGTCGGGCGAGCTTCTCCGAGACGTGACTTCGGAACCTGTCGGACACCTCGCAGTGTCGTCCCGTGACCACAACCTCCATGTGAACCTCCGTATGTGCGTTGGTTACACGTGTTCGACCGCACCCCGGCGCCGGTCTGTGGCGCGTGATCCGGGATGGGATGGAGCCCGCCCGGCCGACCTGGTCTTCGACCCCACAATCGCCTGCTGAGGCGTTCGCAGCTTCTCTGCCACTACTGGCCTTCTCCCGGCCGCCGCCGCATATGACGACGACGCCGAGGCAGGACTTACGACTAAGCCGCACCGTGATCGGCTGCCCGGAGCGTGAGCTCCGCGAGCCTTACGTGGACCGTTTCGCCTGCGACTGGCATCGGCTTGCCACCGGGGCACACGTGGTGTCCAGGTGACGCAACCACGGACCCGGACGGACTCCATGCACAGACGCTAGCCCCTGTCGTCAAAGGATGAAAGCGAACATCCTGAAGATTGACCATGAGGTCAGCACCGGCCCGGAGGAGTACGCCGCGGGGTGGCCGCGACGGCCGCGATGCCGGCCACGCGGAGGCCCACGGCCTCCAGGGCACGCTGCGCCTCGCGCGCCGTCGCGCCGGTCGTGAGGACGTCGTCGCACACCACCAGCCGCGCCTGCGGACGTCGTACGGCGAGGGCACGCAGTCGCCGCGACGGGCAGTGCATCGTCTCGGCGAGATTGGCCGCACGGGCGGCCGCGCCGAGCTCGGACTGGTCGCGAACACCCCGCCGGGAGACCAGCAGGTCGGCCACGACGACGTCGCGCCCGATGGTGCGGAGGCGCCGAGCCGCTCCCCTCACGATGGTCTCGGTCGGCGCGTAGCCACGGCGTCGGGCGGTGCCCGGGCGCGACGGGACGGGCACGACGACGAGAGGTCCGCCGACATCTCCCGCGGCCGCCGCGACCGCCGTCGCGAGCAGCTCGCCGAGGGGTGCGGCCAACGCGAAGCGCCGGTGCTCCTTGTGGCCGACGACGAGGTCGCGCACGACACCGTCGTACGACGCGGCCGCCCACGGTGCTGCCAGGCCGGCGGGCGTCGGGGTCGGCCAGGCCGGGAACGCCGCACCGGCCAGATCGTCCCGGCACGCCGCGCACAGCAGGCGCCCGGCCCGGCCGCAGCCCAGGCAGCTGCTGCCGGTGGCGAGGTCGAGCAGGTCGTCGAGGATCGTCACCGAGGCAGGACAACGCGAACCGGCCGACCGCGCAAGGCCCGGCCGACCCGCCTGTGGAGAACTAGCCCGCGTAACCCATCGCGGTGACCCCGGGGTCCAGCAGGTCGATCGTCCGGTTGGTGTCGGTGAGGTCGGAGTACTCCTCGTCGGACAGCACGTAGACGCCGTCACCGTCCACCGAGGAGCTGACCAGCCGCTGGGCCCCGCCACGCATCCGCGACCAGCCGGGAGGCTCGGCGTCGCCGGGCGCACCGTCGACCGAGACGGTGCGCACCTGTGAGAGGTCGCCGGTGACGGGGTTGAGGATCGCCAGCGACGTCAGGGACCGCCAGGCGATGTCGCGGATGCGACGGGACTGGTCCTCGCCGAGGTCGAGCCGGCGCGACTCCCCCGCGCGCAGCACCCGGCCCTGCGCGTCGTGGAGCACCCGGGCAACCACGACCTTGTCGACGCGACCGCGCACCAGGGCCACGAAACGGGTGCCGTCGCGCGACACGAGGAAGTCCTGAACTCGCTTGCCGGTCACCCCGGGCACGGTCAGCTCGCGTGGCACGCCGTCGACGAGGATCGAGACCCGGGCGCTCCCGTTGGCCCGGTCGACGAGCCACAGCCGGTTGCCGACGTCCCAGGCGGGACGCAGGAGGTCGATGGCGTCGCTGTCGATCTCGGTGGCGGTCGCGTCGGAGGCGTCGACCGGCGCGGTCAGGACGGAGGTGCCCTGACCGGAGATGCCCGTGGCGATCGCGCCGGTGAGGTCGACGGAGACGTCACGCAGGCCGAGCCGCTCGGTGCCGAACCTGCCACCCGTCGGCTGCAGCTCGTCGACACCCCCGGTGACGAGCAGCCCGTCGCGCAGCGCGAACAGCTGGTTGCTGGTCTGGGCACCGTTGGGGTCATAGCGACCGGCGGAGTCGATGCTCACCGTGGACTCGCCCCCGGGCAACGTCAGAGGCTCCGCGCCCTGATAGAGCCTCAGGGCCTCGATCCGGGGCTCCTGGCGGAGCGTCCACACCAGCTGCGCGAGCATCTGCTCGGTCACCAGCTCGCTGGCGTCGCCGAGCTCGCCGGGCAGGGTGACCTCGGCGACGCCGTCCTTGATCGGCACCGACAGGCCCGGCCGCATCGCTTCGGGGATGAACGTGCTGGTCACCCGGGACCGCCCCGGCCCCGGCCCGGCCAGCAGGCCGTTCAGCAGAGACGTCGCGAACTGGTCTCCCACAGGCGCGAAGACCGGCTCGGGCACCAGGATCTGGGCGGTCGGGTCGAAGAAGTAGAGGGATACCCGGCGGAACCGGTCGTTGAACCACGACGTGGGTACGACGAGCGCGTCGGGCAGGTCGCTGATGCGCCACTCCTCGTCCTCGATGGTCAGCCGGAAGTCGAGCGAGTCGTCGGGTACGCCGTCGGCCGCGCCGTTGCCGACCTGCCGTACCCAGGAGCCGCGGGCGTCGTACTCGTTGACGCCGGTGATCGGCACGGAGAGGTTGAGCTCGCCGGTGGGCTCACCGATGTCGTCGTAGGTGATCGTCGATAGCCCGGGGTCCCAGGTCTTCTGGGCGGCCTGGGTGAGGTACTCCTGGGCGACACTGGTGTTGATCGGGGTCGCCTTCATGGCCTCGAGGAAGTCGACCACGATCTCGTTGGCCGACTCGCCGGACTGCGGCGGCTTCGGGTCGTAGTCCGTCTCGGTGGCGACGTCGTCGGAGGTACCGCCCTGCGACTGCACGACGGGCCCGGACGTCGGCATCCGGACGCACCCGGTGAGCACGATCAGGGACAGCATCAGGGCGATGCCGGTGAGGGCGAGTCGTCTCATGCCGAGGCCTCCGCGTCGAGGGGCACCAACGGCAGCGGGCTGTGCCTGAGCTTCTGGCCGATCCGGCGCGGCAGGGTCAACCGGAACTGCGCGCCGTCGCCGGGCCGGCCCCAGGCCTGCAGCCAGCCCCCGTGCAGGTGGGTGTCCTCGAGACTGATCGAGAGGCCCAGTCCGGTGCCGCCGCTGGTGCGCGCCCGCGCCGGGTCGGCGCGCCAGAAACGGTTGAAGACCATGGCCGACTCCCCCGGCGCCAGGCCGACGCCGTAGTCGCGCACCGCGATCGCGGCCGAGTCGTCGTCGCCCGCCACATGCACGACGATGTCGCCGCTCTCGGCGTGGTCGATGGCGTTGGTGACCAGGTTGCGTACGACGCGCTCGACGCGGCGTACGTCGGCCTCGGCGAGGCACGGATGGCCGGGGTCCCGCACCAGCACCCGGGTGTTGCGCTGCGCCGCGAGC
Source organism: uncultured Actinomycetota bacterium (assembly GCA_963825755.1). Lineage (GTDB taxonomy): Bacteria > Actinomycetota > Actinomycetes > Propionibacteriales > Nocardioidaceae > Nocardioides. The sequence goes on from CAWGUS010000011.1 coordinate 177,168, forward strand.
GCCTTGGTGGTGTCGGCGACCCGGTGGGCGACGTCGACGAGGTTGACGTCGTCGATCTCGAGCACGGCCGCTCCGGCGTCGAACCGGCTGATCTCGAGAAGGTCGGCGAGCAGGGTCTCGAAGCGGTCGAGCTCGGTCTGCAGCAGCTCCGCGGCCCGCGACGTCACCGGGTCGAACTCGTGCTTGGCGTCGTGCAGCACGTCGCCGGCCATCCGCACCGTCGTGAGGGGCGTGCGGAGCTCGTGCGAGACATCGGACACGAACCGGCGTTGCAGCCGACTCAGCTCCTCGAGCTGACGGATCTGCCGCTGGAGGTTGGAGGCCATCTGGTTGAACGACGTGGCGAGGCGCGCGAGGTCGTCCTCACCCGTCACGCGCAGCCGTTCCTGGAGCTGCCCCGCCGCCAGCCGCTCGGCCACGCGGCGGGCCATCCGGATGGGCGTCACGACCTGCCGCGTGACCAGCCAGGTGAGGCCGGCCACGAGCAGCAGCAGGAGGATGCCCGCGGTGAGCAGCGCCCGCGAGACCAGCGCCAGGGTCTCGGTCTCCTCGTCGAGCGGGAAGACGTAGTAGAGCGTGTAGGTCTGACCGTCGGCGGCCAGGGTGAGCTGGGACCCGACGACGATCCCGGGTCCGGGCTCGAGGCCGGCGACGGGGCCGGTCGTGCGGATGCGGGTGTAGGTCCACGAGGTCGCCGACTGCTCGGAGAACGTGCGCTCGAGCGCGGCCGGGACCGTGGCCTTGTCGAGGTTCCGGGTGAACTTGACGCCACCCGTGGCGAGAGTGCCGCCGCTGCCGACCGGCGGTGACAGGATGACACCGAAGCCCCGGGTCGCGCCGCGGTCGATGATCGGCTCGACGAGCTCGTCCTGCTGGCCGGGGACGTCGACGTTCAGGCCGGTCGCGAACGACAGCCGGGTGCGCGCCTCGGCGGTCTCGGTGCGGGCCTCGGCCACCACGGCGTCGACCCGGTGCTCGAGGAGTCCCTCCCGGGTCTGCTGGAGGAGGAACCAGCCCACGATGCTCACGACCGCGGCCGACAGCAGCACGGTGCTCGCGACGACCCGGACCTGGATCGAGCGACGCCAGACGGTGAGCCCGCGGCGGACGGCGGTGGGCAGCTCGGCACGGAGGGCCATGGCCGTCAGCCGGTGTCGCGTGACGAGGCGCCGGCCTTGTACCCCACGCCTCGAACGGTCACCACGATCTCGGGGTTCTCGGGATCGTGCTCGACCTTGGATCGCAGCCGCTGGACGTGCACGTTGACCAGCCGGGTGTCGGCGGCGTGCCGGTAGCCCCAGACCTGCTCGAGCAGGATCTCGCGGGTGAAGACCTGCCAGGGCTTGCGCGCGAGTGCGACCAGCAGGTCGAACTCCAGCGGTGTCAGGTTGATCGGCTCGTCGCCGCGGGTGACCCGGTGCCCGGCGACGTCGATGTCGAGGTCGCCGATGTGGAGCGACTCCGACTCGGGCGTGTCGAAGCGGCGTACGCGGGCGCGGATGCGGGCCACGAGCTCCTTGGGCTTGAACGGCTTGACGACGTAGTCGTCGGCCCCGGACTCGAGGCCGACCACGACGTCGATCGTGTCGCCCTTGGCGGTGAGCATGACGATGGGTACGCCGGACTCGGCGCGGATCTCCTTGCACACGTCGATGCCGTCCTTGCCGGGCAGCATCAGGTCGAGCAGCACGAGATCGGGGCGGTAGTCGCGGAACGCGGCCATCGCGAGGTCACCGCGGCCGACCATGCGGCTGTCGAAGCCCTCCTGGCGCAGCACGATGGTGAGCATCTCCGCGAGAGAGGCGTCGTCGTCGATGACGAGGACGCGCCCCTTGTTGGGGGCATCGGCCGGCTGCTGACTCATGCGGTCATTGTGCCAGCCGACGCCCCGCAGGGAGGTCAGTAGCGGTACTGCTCCGACTTGTAGGGGCCCTCGACGGCGAGGCCGAGGTAGCTGGCCTGGTCGTCGGTCAGCGTCGTCAGCTTCACGCCGAGCGCGTCGAGGTGGAGACGGGCGACCTCTTCGTCGAGGTGCTTGGGCAGCACGTAGACGCCGACCGGGTAGTCCTCGGGCTTGGTGAAGATCTCGATCTGGGCGAGGACCTGGTTGGTGAAGGAGTTCGACATCACGAACGACGGGTGGCCGGTCGCGTTGCCGAGGTTCATCAGGCGACCCTCCGACAGGACGATGATCGCGTTGCCGGCGGGGAACGTCCACACGTCGACCTGCGGCTTGACGTTCTTGCGCTCGGCGACGCCGGCCTTCTCGAGGCCGGCCATGTCGATCTCGTTGTCGAAGTGGCCGATGTTGCCGAGGATCGCGTTGTGGCGCATCCGGGCCATCTGGTCGACGGTGACGACGTCCTTGTTGCCGGTGGCCGTGATGATGATGTCGGCGGTCTCGATGACGTCGTCGAGCGTGGAGACCTGGTAGCCGTCCATGGCCGCCTGCAGGGCGCAGATCGGGTCGATCTCGGTGACGATGACCCGGGCACCCTGGCCGCGCAGCGACTCGGCGCAGCCCTTGCCCACGTCGCCGTAGCCGCAGACGACCGCGACCTTGCCGCCGATGAGGACGTCGGTGGCGCGGTTGATGCCGTCGATGAGCGAGTGGCGGCAGCCGTACTTGTTGTCGAACTTCGACTTGGTGACCGAGTCGTTGACGTTGATGGCCGGGAAGAGCAGCGAGCCCTCCTTCATCATGTCGTAGAGGCGGAGCACGCCGGTGGTGGTCTCCTCGGTGACGCCCTTGAGCTCGCCCGCGATGGCGGTCCAGCGGTCCTTGCTCTCGGCCAGCGAGGCGTTGAGGACGTCGAAGACGACCTTCTGCTCGTGGCTCGCGGCGGTGGCCGGGTCGGGGGCGACCCCGGTCTTCTCGGCGTCGACGCCGAGGTGCACCAGCATCGTGGCGTCACCGCCGTCGTCGAGGATCATGTTCGCGAACGTGCCCTCCGGCCACATCAGGATCTGCTGGGTGCACCACCAGTACTCCTCCAGCGACTCGCCCTTCCACGCGAAGACCGGGACGCCGGCGGGGGCGTCGACCGAGCCGTTCGGACCGACCGCGACGGCCGCCGCGGCGTGGTCCTGGGTGGAGAAGATGTTGCACGAGGCCCAGCGCACCTCGGCACCGAGCGCGACCAGCGTCTCGATGAGGACGGCGGTCTGGATCGTCATGTGCAGCGAGCCCGCGATGCGAGCACCGGCGAGCGGCTTCGAGTCGCCGTAGCGCTCGCGCATCGCCATCAGGCCGGGCATCTCGTGCTCGGCGAGGGTGATCTCGGTCCGGCCGAAGTCGGCCAGGTTCAGGTCGGCAACCTTGAAGTCCATGAAGTGTCCCCATCAGTACGGCGTGCGGTGTCGGCGTGACGGGATCAAGGGTAGGACTGGAGCCGTCCTGAGACAGAATCCTCACCGTGCCACGCGCCGCCGTGCGCACACGGGATCGTCAGGGACCGCCGCGCCAGTGCTCGACGCCGCGCCGGTCGGACAGGAACCGGTTGCGCACTCCCCAGAGAACGGCCGGGTCCGCGGGACGGCTGCCTACTTAGGGGTGTGCCCGGCCGGCGAGGCCGCACCTAGCGTCGAGGGTGAACGCACATCGTCGTGCGGACAACCGAAGGGAAGAGGACATGACCGACAACACTTGGAACTACCGGGACGACACGTGGAACGGGGACCTCGTGGGTTACGACGTCGAGGCCACCGACGGATCGATCGGCAAGGTCGATGCCAAGAGCAACGAGGCATCCTCGTCGTACGTCGTAGTGGACACCGGCTTCTGGATCTTCGGCAAGAAGCGCCTGATCCCCGCCGGGGCGGTGACAGCGGCCGACCACGAGCGCAAGACGGTCTCGGTGTCGATGACGAAGGACGAGATCAAGAACGCCCCGGACTACAACGACGCCGCGCTCGATGGCTCGACGCGCACGTCGTACGAGGACTACTACGGCCCGTACAGCCAGCGCTGACGGCACGCGCCACCAACGTCAAGGCCCCGGATACGCTCCGGGGCCTTGTCCTTTCCCGCTGCCTCTCAGTGCTCCGTCGGTGGGATCCCCGGACGATGGTTCTCGGCGCGCGTCTCGCTGTCGCTGTCGTCGTCGAGGGCTGCCTCGTCGTCGTCTTCCGCAGCCTTCTCGTCATGCGCAGCGCCGCCGTGTCCGGGGCCGAACGGGAGGAAGTGCATGACGGTCACGACGACCGCGCCAACCACCAGGCCGATCACCGCGGACAGTGCGGTGTTGGTCAGCCAGCCGACGACGGCGCCGATGGCGGGCAGGGCGTCGTGCGCACCCTCCTCGAGGTGGTGGACGACGTCGTACAGGCCGTGCCAGCCGAGGTCGTCGGTGCCGACGAGCAGGATGTGGCCACCGACCCAGAGCATGGCGGCGGTGCCGACGACCGAGATGACGTTGAGCAGACCCGGCATGCCCTTGACCAGCGCGTGCCCGATCTGCTGGGTGCCGGAAGACTTGCGCTGGGTGAGGCTCAGGCCGATGTCGTCCATCTTCACGATCAGGCCGACCACGCCGTAGACGAGGATCGTGATGCCGACGGCGACCAGGACCAGGATGATCGCCCGGGGCAGGAACGACTCGTCGGCCACCTCGTTGAGCGAGATCACCATGATCTCGGCCGAGAGGATGAAGTCGGTGCGGATCGCGCCGCTCACCATCGACTTCTCCGCCTCGGGACTGATCTCGGTGGCGAGCTCCTGGTGCTCCTCGTGGCCGCTGACCTTCTCCCAGATCTTCTCGGCGCCCTCGTAGCAGAGGTAGGTGCCGCCGACCATCAGGATCGGGGTCAGCAGGTCCGGCAGGAACTGGCTGAGCAGGAGTGCCGCGGGCAGGATGAACAACAGCTTGTTGCGCAGCGAGCCGATCGCGATCTTGCTGATGATCGGCAGCTCGCGCTCGGCGGCGACGCCGTGGACGTACTGCGGCGTGACGGCGGTGTCGTCGACCACCACTCCGGCGGCCTTCATGCTGGCCCGGCCGGCTGCGGCACCGACGTCGTCGATCGACGCGGCCGCGAGCCGCGCCAGCACCGCGACGTCATCGAGGAGGGCGAACAGGCCGGCGCTCATGCGCAATCCCCGCGGTGTCGTCCGCCGGAGGTGCGAGGCGGGAGAGGCGGAGAACACCGTGGGGTGTTCATGCCGTCGCCCGGAGGCTGTGCGTCATCACGAGGCTCAGCCTAGAGGGTGTGATGAACAGGACGCGCGGGCCGTGCTCGCGGCCGGCGGAGCCACGGGACGCGGCGCTCGGGGTGGTGGACCGGTGGCGTCCGATGGCCGGGCGGGCCCTCACTGTTGTTGGAACGTTCGTGCCGAACCGGTGGACATGCCCGAGGGCGGCCGGGATCGCTCCCGGCCGCCCTCGGCCGCCGAGCAGGGCTCGGACTTCGGTGGTCGAGTAGGGCCGCCAGGCCCGCATCGAGACCTGGTTCGGGAAGGGCGGTCTCGATACACCTCGCTCGTTCCTCGCTCGGTACTCGACCACCGAGGTCATGCCGATGTACGTCGCGGGGTCGCGTCAGGCTTGGGCGCCGAGCGCGAACTGCACGCCACCGCTCGGGTCGAGGCTGGCATCGAGCACCATCCCGTCGAGCTGCTGGGCGGACGTGGGGTCGAGGTAGACGGTCGCGCCGTCCTGCTCGACCTTGGCGTCGCCCGGCTCGGGGACCTGTACGGCGCTGATGGCGAACGAGGGCTCGGGCGCGTCCTCGGTGGCGATCCGGAGCCCGGCCTCGTCGGCCTCGCCGGCCTGGGTGGTGATGTCTCGGACGATCGTGCTGGCGTTCTCGGTGAGGGTGAGCATGTGCTCTCCTTCCGTGGCGGTCAGGACTCCTCCACCGTTGCAGGCCCGCGCGCCCGACACAAACCCGCGCGTGTCGGCTCAGTCCGCGGGTCGGGCCCGAACAGCCTCGGACTGGCGGCGCATGATCTCGCGCATGCTGGTGCCGCGAGGCACGCCGTAGACGGTGCCCGGGAAGTCCAGCGGCTCCTGCACCGCCCACAGCTCCTCGTGCTGGTCGGGTGAGAAGAGCCGGGCCGGGTCGCCGGCGGCGATCCACCCGATGGGGACCACGGTGTCGGGAGCCAGCACCGACCGCACGTGCAGCACGCTGTTGATGCGCAGCTCCGATCGGGTGCCGGCACGGGAGCCCGGGAACATCGACACCCCCGTGGCGACGAAGACCTCGTCCTCGATGGTCGTGCCGTTGAGGTGCGTGTGCGGCCCGACGAGCACGGCATCGCCCACCCGCACGGGATGGTCCGCGGCGACCCCGCACCAGCGCGTGCTCCATGACGACGACGTCGGCCCCGATCGACACCGGGCCGCGGCGGCCGTCGAGCACCGCGAGGTCGAGGACGCGCGAGCCCGGGCCGACGGTCACGTCACCGGACACGACGGCCGTGGGCGAGATCCAGGCGGTCGGGATCGATCGTTGCCATGGTTCGGTCAGTCCTCGACGAGCCCGATGCGGAGGTACTCGGCGGCATAGGTGCCGCTGAGCAGCAGCGAGGCTGTAGCGGGCGAGCTCGGTGTCGGCGTCGGTGTCGAGGGTCTCGACGCGTACGCCGCGCGAGGCGGCGCCGGCCAGCAGCCGGCCGCGCTGCTCGCGGACCACCGCCTCCTCGGCGCCGTCGTCGAGCACCAGGAGGAGCGGTCGAAGGTCGCCCGCGGGGCCCGTCGGCGAAGGGGTCGGCGAACACGTCGCGCTGCTGGGTCGCCTCGAGCACGGGGAGCAGGTGCTCCATGTCGCCCGCGATCGCCGACCGGCCGCTGGCCCGGCGGATCGACTCGGCGACCCGGCGCGCGGCGCTGGCCGCCAGCACCGATGCCGCCCCAGACGATCGGGTTGGTGTCGGCCAGCGCGATGGCCAGCATCTTGGCGGGGTTGATGGCGAGGTCCCGGTGCGGCGAGCACGCGATGGCGACCGCTTCGAGTGCGTTGGCGACGACCTCGGCGTCGGCGCGCGGGCCGAGGTGGATCTGCTCGAGGAACTCGAGCATCACCACGGCCATGGCGAGCTGGTCGCCGGTGACGGTGGGCAGGATCGTGACGTCGCGGCCGGCGGCGTGCTCGGCGACCAGCGACTTGGGCGGGCACGCGACGACGACCTGGCAACCGCGGCGTACCGCCTCGGCGACCGCTGCCGCCGAGCCGGCGTCGGAGCCGCCGGGCGCGAGCATCACGACCAGGTCGAGGCTGCCCGCCCAGCCGGGCAGGGCGGGACCGGGCCAGGCCACGAACGGCACCGGGCACCACGGCTCGAGCACGGCGCGGAGCAGACGCGAGTCGGGGCCGGCCGCGATGACGGCGCGCGGGCGCGACAGGTCGCGGCTGCGGCTCAGCGCCTCGCGGGTCGCCTCCTGCGCGTCGTGGGCCTCGCGGCGTACGCGGGCACCCGCCTCGGCGAGCGGACGCAGCGCAGCGTCGGCCGCCGCCAGAGTGGCCTCGTCGTCGAGTCGCGACTCGTCGAACCAGGTCGCCATCAGGCCGGCTTGCGCGCCTCGTCGAGCAACAACACCGGGATGTCGTCGCGTACGGGGTAGGCGTTGCCGCAGCCGGTGCAGACGAGCTCCTCGCCTTCGGGCGCCAGCGTCGACCGGCAGGCCGGGCAGCGGATGATGTCGAGCAGCTGGGGGTCGAGGTTCATCGCTCACTCCTGATGATGGTCAGTACGTCGTCGCGGACGGAGGCCATCGTGGCCTCGTCCTTGCCCTCGGCGTTGAGCCGCAGCAGAGGTTCGGTGTTGGAGGCGCGCACGTTGAACCACCAGTCGTCGTGGGTCACGGTCAGCCCGTCGAGGGTGTCGATGACGACGCCGTCGGCGCCGGCGTACGCCTTCTCGAGCTCCGCGACAACGACGGCGGCATCGGCCACGGTCGAGTTGATCTCGCCGCTCATCGGGTAGCGGGAGTACTCAGTGAGCAGCAGCGACAGCGGCTGGTCCGTCTCGGCCAGCGCCGCCAGGGCGTGCAGCGCCGCGAGCATGCCGGAGTCGGCGCGCCAGAAGTCGCGGAAGTAGAAGTGGCCGCTGTGCTCGCCGCCGAAGATGGCCCCGGTCTCGGCCATCGTCGCCTTGATGAAGGAGTGCCCGACGCGGGTGCGCACCGGCTTGCCGCCGAGCTCGGTGACGATCTCGGGCACGGCGCGCGACGTGATGAGGTTGTGGATGACCGTGCTGCCCGGCTCCTTCGCCAGCTCGCGCGCGCCGATCAGGGCGGTGAGCGTCGACGGCGAGACCAGGGCACCGCGCTCGTCGACCAGGAAGCAGCGATCGGCGTCGCCGTCGAAGGCCAACCCGATGTCGGCGTGCTCCTCCAGGACGCGGCGTTGGAGGTCGACGAGGTTGGCGGGCTCGATCGGGTTGGCCTCGTGGTTGGGGAACGAGCCGTCGAGCTCGAAGTACATCGGGACCAGCTCGACCTGCTCGGCGCCCATCCGTCCGAAGACCACCGGCGCGGTGAGGCCGGCCATGCCGTTGCCCGCGTCGACGACCACCTTCAGCTTGCGGCCCGTGACGGGCGCCAGCGAGAGCAGGTGGGCGGCGTACGCCGCGAGGACGTCGTGGTGGGTGATGTCGCCGGTGACCACGGCCTCGGTGGTCGCGCCGGCCGCGACCAGGTCGCGGATCGCGGCCAGCCCGGTGTCGAGGCCGATCGGTTGGGCACCGGTTCGGCACATCTTCATGCCGTTGTACTGCGCTGGGTTGTGGCTGGCGGTGAACATCACGCCCGCCAGGTCGAGGTGGCCGGACGCGAAGTAGAGCTGGTCGGTCGACGCCTGGCCGATCAGCACCACGTCGGCGCCGGCGTAGGCGGCACCGTCGGCGAACGCGCCGGCCATGCCGGGCGAGCTCGGCCGCATGTCGTGACCGACCACGACCGCGCGGGCGCCGGTCACGGCCACGAAGGCCGCCCCGGTGGCGCGGGCGAGGGCCTCGTCGATCTGGTCGGGGACGGTGCCGCGCACGTCGTACGCCTTGAAGACGGCGTCGAGGTTGGCGGCGTCCAGGGTGCCGGAGGCCATGGCGTGCAGCCTAGTGCTGCTCAGTCGGACGAGAGCACGCGGAGGTGGCCGCGCTTGGTGCCGTGCTGGGGGCTGTCGGCCGGGTGGAGCGGCGCGGCCGGGTCGGGCGGCCGGGCCGCCTCGCGCACGGCGTCGGCGAGGGCGAGCAGGTCGTCGCTGCTCGGGCCGCGCGCCGAGATGTCGGTGGCGAGACGCATGACCTCCCAGCCTCGCGGCGCCGAGAGTCGCTCGCTGTGCTGCTCGCAGAGGTCGTAGGCGTGCGGCTCGGCGTAGGTCGCGAGCGGGCCCAGGACAGCGGTCTGGTCGGCGTACACGTAGGTCAACGTGCACACCGCGGCACGGCCACAGGCGGTGCGCGAACAGCGTCGGGCGAGGCTCACGCGGGCAGGCTACCCCGCAGTGCGACGGCGCCGGTCTAGGCTCGCGGCGTGGATGAGAGCAGCCCGAGCCAGACGCTGTCGGAGCGGCCCGTACGACGCACCCGGGACCGCCGCGGCCGCGGCATGCGGGGCCCGGGGATCCTGCCCACCCGGCTCGGCACACCCGCGCTGCGCACCGCACGCGAGCGCTTCGACGCCCTGGTGCTCGACCTCGTCACCGAGGTCGACGACCGCTGGCACCAGCAGCTCGGGCTCGTCGAGTACGCCGTCGAGGACACCCCGCTCGTCCCCGACGACTGGACCGCCGAGACCGTGCCACTGTCGTCGCTGATCCGCGGCCAGGGCGGGCAGGCGACGCGGTTGGTGCTGTTCCGGCGGCCGATCGAGCACCGCTGCGAGACCCGCGACGAGCTGCACGCGCTGGTGCTGACCGTGGTGGTCGAGCAGGTCGCCGAGCTGCTGGGCATGGACGCCGAGGACGTCGACCCGCGGTATGCCGGCGGCTGAGCCGGGGTGCTTCTCGGCTACCTACGAGGTGGGTCCCGAGTGAGCACGGCGGCGAGCGTGAGCACGCCCCCGTCTGCGTCGAGGATGCACGGCACGCCGAGGGTGGCCACCTTCGGGTGCGGGTCGTGACCGAACGGCAGCCCGGCGAGCACCGGCACGCCGAGCACGGCCAGGCGCTCGCGCAGCACGTCGACGATGGTCCAGCCCCTGTCGCTGTAGTCCTCGAAGCCCGACAGCTGGCCGAGCGCGACACCGACAACGCCGTTCAGGGAGCCCGACATCAGGAGTTGGGTCAGGGCACGGTCGACGTTGCCGAGTCCCGCGGCCTTGTTGATCTCCAGCAGCAGCACGTGTCCGCGTAGGTCGAAGTCCAGGACCCCGACGCTGCGCGCCAGCATCTCGAGGTTCCCGCCGAAGAGCGGTCCTGCCGCCCGGCCGCCGGTCGTGAGCTCGGCCCCGAACTGCGCCGGGTCGGTCTGCACGGGCGCGGGGGTGCCGCCGCACAGGACGTCGCGCACGATCCCTGCATGGTCTCCGGCGAGGGCGCCATGGAGCGACGGCACTCCAGCGAGGTGCCAGAGACGCTGCAGCGCCGTGATGTCGCTGAAGCCGACCAGGGGCTTCGGGTCCGCCACGAGTGCGTCGACATCGACGTCGTGGAGAAGCCGGAAGCTGCCGCAGCCGCCGCGCAGGGTGACGACTGCCCGAACCTCGGGGTCACGGATCGCGGCGTTCAGGTCCGCGAGCCGGTCCTCGTCCCGCCCGGCCAGGTAGCCGAGCTCGTCTCGCGCATGGTCGCCGAGTCGGACCCGGAAGCCCCAGGACTCGAGGAGGTCCGTGCTCGTCTCGATCCACTCCTCGGTGGACCAGCTGGCCGGAGCGACCAGCGCGACCAGGTCACCCCGCGACAACGCCCTCACTGCAGTGCCGGGCGGACGTCGGCGACCTGCCCGCTGAGCACCAGCGGCACGAGTGGCACCACGGCCAGGCCGCGCGGTCCGAGCTCGAGGTCGCCGACGGCGGACGTCCGGTCCAGCTGCACCTCGACGTACGTCGCCCGCTCGGGCAGTCGGATGCGCGCGGCCGCGCCGACGTCGAGCGGGACGGTGCGGGGCTCCAGGACCTTGCCCGACGCCGTACGCATGACGACCGTGGCCTCGCCCACCCGGGTGATGCCGGCGAGCACGATGCGCTTCGGGCCGACGGGTACGACGGCCGCCGACCGATCCGTGAGGCGGGTGCCGGCGACCGCGTGGGCGACGTCGCCGTCGACCAGGGTGCGCACGGTCGACGCGACCGGACCGGTGGCGTCGACGCGCAGGCCGATCGCGTCGCGGGCGGTCTTGCCGGCGAGCACCCTGGTGAGGTCGATGGTGACCGTCGCGCCGGGTCCGACCGTGAGCTCCTCGAGGCCTGCGGGCGCGAACTCGCTGCGAGCCGCCACCAGTCGAATCTCCACGCGCACCTCGTCCTCGCCCGGGTTGGCCACGGCGAGGGTGCGCTCGCCCTTGCCGGCGCCCAGTCCCAGCAGGTACGAGGTCGTGCCGGGCTCGGGCTGGCCGCCCAGCCACTCGCGGGCGACCTCGTCGGTGCCGAGGTTCTCCACGGTGTCGAGCACCGACGAGGCGAGGCGGCCGCGGGTGACCTGCACGTGCAGGCCGAGGTCGTCTCGCGACGGCACGATGTCGGCCAGGTCGAGGCGCTCGGCGCGATGCCCACGGACGGTGATCCCCCGCAGGGCGGGCACGTCGAGTGGGCCGTCCGGTCCCAGGACGGTGATGTCGGCGACGGCCGGCCCGCCGTCCGGGTTGACGAGCTCGAGGACCGAGCGGTGCTCGGCGCCGGCCCCGACGCCGGTGAACCACGCTTCGGGTTGCGGGTCGACACACGCCGTGGCGGCTGTCGGTCCGGCGCGACCGGCCACGAGTCCGGGGGCCATCTCGTCCTCGCCTCGGATCACGAGCGGGTCTTCGGCATCGGTGTCGACGACCTCGCCGGCCCCGATGTCGAGGATCTCGCCCTCGTCGCCGACCCCCACCTCTCCGGAGACCTCCGGATCGGCGCTGGCGACCGCGACGGTCTCTGCTCCGGGCACCGCGGACGGGCAGACCATCGTCGCCCGGGTCAGCGAGGTGCTCGTCGGTTCGCTGGTCGGTTCGGGCACCGTGTCGGGCTGCACCACGGCGAGAGCGCCCACCGTGAGCACGGGCACGAGCACGGCCAGGATCGTCGTCGGTCCGGGCCGGCGCCCCGCCGAGATGGCAGCGCGGCGGCCGGGGCCGGGTGCGCGGTGGTCGGTCGTCACGGCTCCCGCCTCCGCACGGTCGGGCCGGCCAGCACGGCGACCACGACGATCGCGAGTCCCTGCACGACGAGGAGTACGACGCGCAGCACCGAGCCGGGTCCGTCGAGCGCGTCGGCGTCCAGCGGCCGGTCGACGCGCCAGGCCCGCGTCTGCCGGTCCTCGGCGCTGGCCTGCACGAGCCCAGCTGTCGCATCGAGCCCGGCGGCGACGCGGCCGTCGACGGGCGACGGCATCACGACGTACTCGACACCGGCGGCGGCGAGCGCGGAGACGGAGTCGGGCGTCGGTCGCGAGACCAGCTCGGTGACCTCGCCCGAGAAGGCGGTGTCCTCGTCGGCCAGCGCGAGGATCTCGTCCTCGCCGAGCGTGACGCCGTCGCCGCGGCGTACGCGATAGGTCAGTCCCTCGTCGACGCTGCCCCGCACGACGAGGACGCCGTGCTCGTCACCGGTGCGCGAGCTCTGCTCCATGTACGCCGGCACGACGGCCTCGCGGTCGCGTTCGAGGTCGTGCGGGGAGTCGGTGAGCCACCAGACCAGTCCGCCGAGCGGCACGACCGCGGCCACGACGGCGAGTCCGGCCGCGAGCGCGCGCTGCCAGGCGGGGTGATGCTCCTGGAGACGGCGCAGCCAGGCCTCTGCGCCGAGGACGGTCGCGACCACCGCCAGCCCCTGGAGCACGACGACGAGGAAGCCGAGGCTGGGAGAGGTCGTGGTGGCCGGGAGCCGCAGGGTGACGAAGCCCAGGGCGGCAGCGACGAGGGCGGCGGCCAGGGCCACCACCCAGCACACCAGCACCGGCACGCGGGTGGCGCGGGGCGCGAGGGCGAGGACCGCGAGCAGGCCGACGACGGCACCCAGCCACCAGGGTGCACCCAGGTCGCCCATCCGGCCGGTCAGCAGATCGAGCCGGTCGACGCTCGCCACCGGCAGCCGGCCGGCCTCGAGCAGCAGCCCGGCCGCCGAACCCGTGGTGATGAGCGGCAGCAGCCACGGGGCCAGCAGCACCGGCACGATCCCCAGCGCGGCGGCGGGCGGGCCCCATGCCGAGCGGTCGCGCAGCAGTCGCGGCGCGATGGCGAAACCCGCGGCGACCACGATGACCGCCGCCAGCACGGCGAAGAGCCACACCTCCGGCACGAACGCCGTCGCTAGGGCGATCAGCAGAGCGGTTCGCCAGGCGGCGCGCCACCGGCGGTCGGGCTCGGGGTCGGCGAAGCCGAGGGCCGCGTGCGCGAGCCAGGGCAGCAGCGCGGTCACGGCGACGGTGCCGAACCGGCCCTCGCCCCACGCACCCGACGTGGCCGGCACGAGGGCGTAGGTCACCGAGCCCCACACGAGCAGCCAGCGAGGCACGCCCTGCGCGTCGACGAGGTGGCCGACGACCTTGAGCAGCCGCCACGCCCCCCAGAGTGCGAACGGCACCGACAGCAGCATCAGCGCCGAGACCACCGAGCCGGGGCCCCCGATGAGGGCGCCGACGAACGCGAACGGCAGGAGGTACGCCGGTGCGGGCACGCCGGTGCCGGTGCCGAGCGGGTGCCAGCCCTCGACGTGCAGCCGCCACCAGTCCGCGACCGACTCGGGCACCGGGCCCAGCCCGCCACCGACGACGGAGCCGAACGACACCCGGGCGGCCACGAGGGCGAGCACGACGACCAGGGTCAGGGTCAGGGCCACGGGGTTGGTGAAGAAGCGCGCGACGAAGCCGGTGTCGGCGAGCAGCTCGTCGTCCTCGTCGTCGGCGTGGCTGCGGCGCGGCACCGCGTGCCGTCCCTCGGGGTGGGCGTCGGGCCCTGGACCGGCTTCGGCCAGCTTGGCCGCGCGCCGCCGCTCGGCGACGTCCTGCGCCTGGCTGGTGATCGCGCTCGCGAGGTCGCTGAGGAAGTCGAGGCCGTGCCGGTAGGGCACCCAGACCGGCGCCAGCAAGGGCCGGACGTCAGCCGCCTCCCCCGTACGACGACCGGCTCGCGCCCGGCGCCCGGCCAGCAGGTGCCGGGGCCGCGAGTAGATCGAGACCAGGGCCGCCAGCTCGTCGAGGGCCTCTCCGACCGAGCGCACGGAGAGGAACCCGAGCACCCGCAGCAGGGTGCCGAGGAAGAGCCGGACGACCTGCCACGGCAGCCGGCGCGTCGGGGAGTTGGCGAGCAGCGTGAACAGTGCGGCGCGGCGTTCCTGGTAGTGGGTGTGCCGGCCGGTGAGCGGCGTGCGCCGCACCCCGCGGTGTGCGGCCTCCGCGTGGAACACGACGGCCTGCGGCACCACGACCGTGGCGTGGCCGGCGAGCGCGGCCCGCCAGCCGAAGTCGATGTCGTTGCCGAAGATCGGCAGGTCGGTGTCGAAGCCGCCGAGCTCCTCGAGCGTGCGCCGTCGTACGAGCATGCCGGCGGTGTTGACGGCGAGGACGTCGCGGACCTCGTCGTGCTGTCCCTGGTCGTACTCGCCGCGCTCGAGGCCGGTCTCGCGGCGACCGGTGCCGGAGATGGTCACGCCGAGCTCGAGCAGCCGGCGCAGGGAGGGCCACTCGCGCAGCTTCGGGCCGAGGATCGCCGCGTCGGGGCGTTCGGCTGCGACCGCCAGCAGGGCGGCGAGGGCGCCCGCGTCGGGATTGGCGTCGTCGTGGAGCAGCCAGAGCCACTCGTCGCCGTCGGTCGGCGGGGCGTGGTCGAGGGCGAGGTCGACCGCCTGCGGCCACGTGGTGGCGCCCGAGACGACGTGCACGGCGTCGGCGCCGAAGGCGTCGGAGAGCAGGGTCGGGCTGGCGTCCTTGCTGCCGGTGTCGATCGCGACCACGCGGTCGACGGGACGCTCTTGGGCGCGCAGGCCGTCGATCACCGCGGGCAGCCACCGGGCCCCGTCATGGCTGACGAGGACTGCGGTGACGATCACCGGGGCAGCCTAACGACCGGTCTGGCAAGGGCCGAATCAGCTCTGGGAGAGCGGATCGGCCCGCCGGTGGTGCGTCAGACGGCGCGCTTCTTCAGCTTGCGGCGCTCGCGCTCGGAGAGCCCGCCCCAGATGCCGAACCGCTCGTCGTTCATCAGTGCGTACTCGAGGCAGCTGTCGCGGACGTCGCACGTCAGGCACACCTTCTTCGCCTCGCGCGTCGATCCGCCCTTCTCGGGGAAGAACGCCTCGGGGTCGGTCTGCGCGCACAGGGCGCGGTCCTGCCAACCCATCTCGTCGGCCTCGGGATCAAGGAGAAACAGTTCTCGCATCGGCTTTCGCCCTTTCGACCCATCGTGTTCGAAGCGGTGTCCCAGATGGCCCTTGCGGACCTCCTGGCAGTGCCAGCCCCCTGCTGGAAGAACACTGTGGGAATTACATGCCTGTCGTACCCCGGAAGTCAAGCCCGGATCTGCTATACGTTCTGGCCCAGATGGACTACGGGGTGACTAGTCAGCTCGGGTGGTCCGGCACAGTGTGCGCATGCAGAACATCACCGTGCTGTCGGGCGGCTTCGGCGGAGCGACCTTCCTCCGCGGCCTGCGGCACGCGCTCAGTGCCGGCAGCCTGTCACACGTCGACTCCGACGCGACCGTCACGGTGGTGTCCAACACCGCCGACGACCTGTGGATCCACGGCCTGAAGGTGTGCCCCGACCTCGACACCGTGATGTACACCCTCGGCGACGGCCTCGACACCGACCGCGGCTGGGGCCGGCGCGACGAGACGTGGAGCATCAAGGACGAGCTCGAGGCGTACGCCGTCGACAAGACCTGGTTCGGTCTGGGCGACCGCGACATCGCCACCCACCTGGTCCGCACGCAGATGCTCGAGGCGGGCTACTCGCTCTCCGACGTGACGACTGCCCTGTGCCAGCGCTGGCAGCCCGGAGTCCGGCTGCTGCCGATGACCGACGACCGGGTCGAGACGCACATCGCGATCGCCGACGCCGAGTCACCCAGCGGCCGCCGGGTCGTGCACTTCCAGGAGTACTGGGTCCGGCTCCGCGCCCAGGTCCCTGCCGAGGCCGTCGTGGTGGTGGGCCTCGAGGAGTCGTCGCCGGCGCCCGGCGTCATCGAGGCGATCACCGGCGCCGACCTGGTCATCCTGCCGCCGTCCAACCCGGTCGTGTCGGTCGGCACGATCCTGGGCGTCCCCGGCATCCGCGACGCCCTGCGTGTCGACCGGCGCGCCCGTGGTCGGCCTCTCCCCCATCGTCGGCGACACCCACGTGCGCGGCATGGCCGCACCAGCTGCTCGACTCCATCGGTGTCGAGGTGTCGGCCGGCGGGGTCGGCCTCCACTACGGCGCGCGCAGCGCCGGCGGCGTGCTCGACGGCTGGCTGGTCGACGAGCGCGACGCGAGCCACCTCCCCGCACTGGCCGCTGCCGGCATCAGCGCCGCGGCCGTGCCGCTGATGATGACGACCCCCGACGCGACCGCCGCGATGGCGGCGGCCGCCGTCGAGCTCGTGTCGTGAGCGGCGCGCGGCTGGAGGTCTTCGCACCCGACGGTCTCCCCGAGATCGCGCCGGGCGACGACCTGGCCGCGACTGGTCGCTCGACCACACCGACCTGCGCGACGGCGACGTGGTCGCGGTGACCAGCAAGGTCGTCGGCAAGGCCGAGGGCCGCGTGCGGGCCGGCCACCGTGACGACGCGGTGGCGGGTGAGACCGCCCGCATCGTGGCCCGCCGCGGGCCGGTCCTCATCGTGCGCACCCACCACGGCCTGACGATGGCCGCCGCCGGCGTCGACGCGTCCAACGTGGCCGCCGGCACCGTCGTGCTCCTGCCGGTCGACCCCGACGCCTCCGCACGGCGCCTGCGCGAGCGGATCCTCACGCTCACCGGCGTCAACGTCGGCGTCGTCGTCACCGACACCGCCGGCCGCGCCTGGCGCGAGGGCCAGACCGACATGGCGATCGGCGCCGCCGGGCTCACCCCGCTCGAGGACTTCGCCGGCCGGGTCGACGCCCACGGCAACGAGCTCGCCGTCACGCGCCCGGCCGTCGCCGACGAGATGGCCGGTGCCGCGGAGCTGGTGCAGGGCAAGCTGCACGGCCGGCCGGTCGCCGTGCTCCGGGGGCGGGCGGACCTGGTGCTCGCTGCGGGCGACCACGGGCCGGGCGCCCGGGCGCTGGTGCGCGACGACGCCACCGACCTCTTCGGGTACGGCGCCCGCGAGGCCGTCGTCCGCGCGCTGGCCGGGCGGCCGGCCGACCGGGCGCCGTTCGGCGCACCGGCCCCCTTCGACGACCTCGCGGCGGCGCTGACACAGGTGTCCGGCGTGCGTCAGGTCTCCGCGGACGGCCCCTCGGCGCGCGGGTCACCGCCGACGGCCGCCCGACCGGCGCCGCCGTCGCGGCGATCTGCTTCGCCTTCGGCTGGCAGGTCGACGCCGTCGACGACACGACTTCGGGCATCGCCGTGCTGGTGTCACCCGTGACTACGTAGACTCTGCCCGCGAACCGACCAGACGACCGAGGACTCCACGTGGCGAAGCAGGACAAGAGCAGCCGTCAGGCTGTCATCGACGAGATCCGCAACAAGCAGAAGAGCTCGGAGCGGCGTCGTGGCGGCATGATCCTCGGCGTGGCTGTGCTCGTCGGCCTGCTCATCATCGGCGCCGCGGCGTACAAGCCGGTCAAGGACTGGTTCGACCTCCGCTCGTTCAACGACAAGAACCTCGACCAGATCGGCGCCGCGGCCGACGCCTGCCAGGAGATCGAGACGAAGAAGGCCGAGGGCAACCAGGACCACGTCGAGCCCGGCACGCCGCTCAACTACGCCGACGCCCCGCCGGCCTTCGGCCAGCACTACAACGTCTGGGAGAGCATCGACAAGAAGCTCTACACCGCGTCCGAGCGCCCCGAGCTGGGCCGGCTCGTGCACAACCTCGAGCACGGCTACACGATCCTCTGGTACGACGAGACGGCCGCCAAGGACGACGCGATGATGGACGAGATCCGCGGCATCGCCTCGAAGTTCGAGGGCAGCAACGACAACTACCGCAACAAGTTCAAGGCCGCGCCGTGGACCAGCGAGGACGGCGACGCGTTCCCGGGCGACGCGCACATCGCCTACACCCACTGGTCCGCCGGCGGCGAGGGCGAGACCGACCCGGCGAAGCAGCTCGGCATCTTCCAGTACTGCTCCGAGCCGAGCGGTGAGGCACTCGAGGACTTCATGGTCGAGTACCCCTACCTCGACTCCCCCGAGCCGAACGCCATCTGATCCACCGCTCGACCTCAGGTCAGCTCGTCGTGGCCGTCCTCCTGGAGGGCGGCCACGATGCGCTTCACGTCCTGCGCGCGCTCGCGGGTCGTGACGAGCAGCGGCGTCGCCCGTGTCCACCACGACCACGTCGTCGAGGCCCACGACGGCGACGGTCCGCCCCCCGGCAGGTACGACGAGCCCGGAGGCGTCGACGGCGCGCACCAGGCCCCGGTCACCCAGCACCGTGAGCCCGTCGCCTTCGCCCAGGATGTCGAGGAGCGACGCGAAGTCGCCCACGTCGTCCCAGCCGAACGTCGCCGGGCACCACCGCGACGCGGCCCGCTGCCGCGGCGGGCTCGGCCACGGCGTGGTCGACGGCGATCCTCGGCAGGCCCGGCCACACGTGGTCGAGGGTGCCGGGATCGGCGGCGATGCCGCGCAGGGCCGCGGCGAAGCCCGGGTCTGACGCGGCGAGCAGGTCGAGCATGACCGTCGGGCGGCAGACGAACATGCCGGCGTTCCAGAGCATCCCGTCGTCGACGTAAGCCTTCGCCACGTCGAGCGGCGGCTTCTCGACGAACTCGGTGACCCGGCGCGCGCCGCCGGCGATGGCGTCTCCGATCCGGATGTAGCCGAAGCCGGTGGCGGGGTGCGTGGGCGCGATGCCGACCGTGACGAGCCAGCCCCTCGCGTGCGACCTCGGCCGCCTCGCTCACGACGGCACGGAACGCCTCGGCGTCGCCGATCACGTGGTCGGCCGCGAAGGACCCCATCACCGCGTCGGGGTCGCGGCGCTCCAGCAGCGCGGCGGCGAGGCCGATCGCCGCCATCGAGTCGCGGGCCGACGGCTCGGCCACGACGTCATCGGCGGTCAGCCCGGCAGCTGCGCGAGCACTGCGTCTCGGTGGGCCGCGCCCGTCACGACCAGCACCCGGTCGGCCACCAGCGGGCCGAGCCGGTCGACGGTGCCCTGGAGCAGGGTGCGCCCGCTGCCGGTGAGGTCGTGCAGGAACTTGGGCGACGCGCGCCGCGACAGCGGCCACAGGCGGGTGCCCGCGCCGCCGGCCGGGATCACCGCCCAGAAGTGGTCGAGCGCGGCGTCCCGGCTGGAGGTCATGGGCGCGAGGCTATCGAGCGTCGCGCTCCTAGGCTGACCCGGTGACCACCTTCAGCACCGTGCTCCGCGACCAGCTGGCGCGGCGACGCGGGTCGCCCCCTCGTGACGTTCTACGACGACTCCACCGGCGAGCGCGTCGAGCTCTCCGTGACGACGTACGCCAACTGGGTCGCGAAGGCCGCCGGCCTGCTCGTCGAGGAGTGCGACCTCGAGCGCGGCCAGTCGCTGCGCATCGACCTGCCCACGCACTGGCTCGGGCCGGTGTTCCTCGGCGCCGCCTGGACGGTCGGGCTGGTGGTGACGACGCGGCGACGACCCCGGACGCGGTCGTGTGCGGACCCGACCGCCTCGGGGACTGGGCGAGCCGGGCCGACGACCTGCCCGTGCTCGCGTGCAGCCTGCTGCCACTGGGCGTGCGCTTCGCGGAGGGGGTGCCGCAGGGCGTGCACGATGTCGGCGTCGAGATCTGGGGCCAGCCCGACGGCTTCACCGCGTGGGACCCGCCCGGTGCCGACGACCGCGCCACCGACGGGCTCACCCAGGCCGACCTGTGGTCAGCGACGCGAGCGACGGCCACCGCCGGGAGCAATCTCACCGACGGCGGCCGTCTTCTCACGACAGCGAACCCGGCTTCCCCACCAGATGCCGCTGTCTTCACGGAGCCGCTCGTACGCGGCGGCTCCGTGGTCCTCGTGGCCCGGGCCGATGCCGCTCGTCTCGACAGGTTGTACGTCGAGGAGCGGGCGACGGCGCCGGCGCCTGACCCGGGTCAGCCGGCCAGGTCGTAGTTCCCCATTCCCTCTCCCAGGAACCGGCGGCCCGTCACGCCGGTGTCGGTCGCGTACAGCACGAACAGGTGGCCCGTGGCCAGCTCCCGCGCGAGCAGGTCGGCGTGGCCGTTGGCCTTGATGTCACTGATCCCGATCACCCAGTCGTAGGGCGCGAAGTCGTACTTCAGGGCGATGCGGGCGCTCACCGGTCCGCCGGTGCGCGCCGGGCCGATGCCCGCGCCGGTGCCCGGCCACAGGGTGGTGGCGCCGTTCACCGTGCCGACGATGTCGGGGAACCCGTCGCCCGTCGCGTCGCCGACCGCGGTCAGGCCGGTGACCGGAGCGAAGCCGGAGCCGACCAGGGCCGGTGCGGCCAGGTGGCCCTGCCCGTCTCCGCGGCGCAGCTGCATGGTGCCGTCGGTCTGCCGGGTCGATCACGTCGCCGAAGCCGTCGCGGTCCCAGTCACCGACGTTGAGCAGCACGTCGGAGGCCGACAGGTCGGCGCCGGTGTCGATCGGGTTGCCGAGGTCGAAGGTGCCGGCGTTCGGAACGACCACCAGCTGGTCGCCCTTGCGTCCGATCAGGTCGGGGGCCGCGTCGCCGGCGATCTGGCCGGCGTTGCCGAGGTCGCGCAGTCCGCCGAGGTTCCGCATGGCACCCACGGGTGGGGCGAACGTGCCGTCACCGCGACCGGAGAGCAGGTAGACCTTCCCGTTCTTCATCCGGCCGATCAGGTCGGGACGGCCGTCAGCGGTGTAGTCGCTGCCTCCGATGACCTGCTTGTACGGCGCCCAGTTGCCGACGATCTTGCGGGGCTTCTCGAACCTGGCGGCCCCGCTACCGGCGCGCAGCCACAGCTGGCCCGCCTTGTCGCGGCCGATCACGTCGGCCCTGCCGTCACCGTTCGCGTCGCCGGCAGCCGTGAGGTCGGTGAACCGTCCCCACTTGCTGTCGACCTTGGCCTTCTTGAGCCCACCCTTGCGGGTCCCGAGGAACGCGTCCACACGGGCCTTGCCCTTGACCTTGGCGATCAGGTCGTTGCGACCGTCGCGGTTGATGTCGCCGACGGCGGTGACGAGGTGGTGCCCCTTCAGCGACTTCACGGTGCGACTGACTCCGCCGAACCGGCCGGCGCCGTTGCCGGGGCGGATCTTGGCGACGCCCTTGCGCGACGTCATCACCAGGTCGGAGTGACCATCCCCGGTGAGGTCGGACGACACGAGCACCTGCTTCTTGCCCTTCCAGCCACGCGCGCCGATCGTGGCCGGCTTGGCGAACGCGGACAGCCCGCCGGTCGGCAGCACGAAGCCCCGCTTGTCGCTGGCCCGACGGACGACCAGGTCCGGGTACGGCGTCCCCGCCAGGTTCGACTGCAGGGTGCTGGAGGCCCAGCCGGCCTGGGCACTGGCGGCCAGGGTGCGGATCCGCGGGATCTGCGCGTAGAGGTACTTGCCGGGGCAGGCGGTGCTGCCGGCGTCGCGGTGGCCGTTGATCGCCTGGAAGACCTTCTTGCCGACCTGCTGCGAGGTCGAGGCCGGGTTGACGCCGTGCAGCCCGAGCTTCCACGCGAACAGGGCGCCGTACGCCTGGATCATCTCCTCCGTCGGCTGGACGGTCTCGAAGTTGCCGATCGCCGACATCGCGAAGGAGTAGTCGTTGTAGCCGAGGGTGTGCGCTCCGACGACGGCCTTGTCGATGCCGCCGTAGCGGCCCTCCCAGATCCGGCCGAACCGGTCGACGAGGTAGTTGTAGCCGACGTCGCTCCAGCCACGGGACTTCACGTGGTAGGCGTAGATGCTGCGGATGATGCCCGGCACCTGGTCGGCGGTGTAGTCGTTGGCGTTGACCGTGTGGTGCACGAAGCCGGCGTTCACGGTGCCGTAGCGCAGCGACTTCGCGTCACGCATCTTCTCGTCGGCGCCCCACTGCGCGCGGGAGTAGATCGTCGGCATCACGGCTGTGCTGGTCTTCGCCGCCTGGAGGGCGATCGCGTCCTGGCCCTGCGGCTTCTGCTGGGCGGGTGTCAGCTCCTGCGCGCCGGCGGCTCCGGTCGTCGAGCTCGGGCGCCTCGTCGGCGGTGGCGGTCTGCTTGCCCGGGTCGATCACCGACAGCTCGCAGGTCGTCGGGCAGCGGCGCCGGCGTCGGGGTCGGTGACGGCCCTGACCTGCACCTGGTCGACGTCGCCGACCAGCAGCGCGTCGGTGCCCGGGCGCGCGCCGCGCGGCCTCGGGGCTGGTCGGGTCGGGGTCGTGGTCGTCGTCGTACGGCACGTCCATCCAGCTCCGACCAGTCGTCGCCCGTGCGGGTGCGGACGGTCACCGCGATCTCGTCGTGCCCGACCTTCTCGCTCGGGTCCCAGGTGACGCCGACGGCGCCGTACCCGACGACGGGGGCGGGCTCGCTGACCAGCTCGTGCGGCGCCACTGCCTGGCCCTGGGCTCCGGGCAGGCCCTTCGCCGGCGACCTCGGGCGCGAGCGAGTAGTCGGTGACCTTCGGCTCGACCGGCTCGGTCGGCACCTGCGCCCTCGACGACGAGAGGTACGCCGCGGCGCCGGCCGGCCTGGGTCGGCTGCTGACCCACCACGTCGAGAGACACGATGCTGGCTGCGGGCGTGAGCACGGCCAGCACCACGCCCAACGCCAGCAGCTGCTGGCACGCGGTGATGAAACGGACCTGGGAAGAACGCATTAGGGCTACTCCAGTGAAGGGGAAGATTCACACGGGATAGCAAGATTCACACGAGTCACACTGGTTACGCGATGGGTTCTGAGTAACTACAAACTTGTAATTTCCAGTCGACACGCCGGGCCTCCTCGACATTGTCAAGTTTCTCCGTGGCGCGTCGGCCCAGCCCTCGATGGTCGAGAAGGCCCCCAGTGCCCGTGTCGAGTAGGCCCCAGGCCCGTATCGAGATAGCCGCCAGGTCTCGATACCCCCGCTCGTCCCTCGCGGTCGAAGCCCCCAGGCCCGTATCGAGACCCAGGCCCATCGCAGACCCCCAGGCTCGATAGACCTCGCTCGTCCCTCCTCGGCACTCGACCACCGAGCCCTCGGTGGTCGAGTAGGGCCCCAGGCCCGTATCGAGACCCAGCCGCCCAGCCTCGGTGGTCGAGTAGGGCCCCGGCCGTATCGAGACCCAGCCCGAATGAGGTCTCGATACACCTCACTCGTCCCTCGCGACTCGACCACCGACAGAGTTCGGTGGTCGAGTAGCCCCCCAGCCCGTATCGACCCAGCCCGACCTCGATAACCTCGGTCGCGCGGCTCGACTACGACCTCGGGGTCGGGCCCAGCGCCGAGCCCGCTCGTGCCTCGCGGGCTGCTGCGGGCCTCAGATGTCGGCGCCGAGCTCCTCGTCGTTGTCCTCGTCGCCGTCGTACTCGAGGAAGTCGATGCCTTCCTGGACGTCACCGTCGAAGGCGAGGCGGCCCTTCTCGAGTACGAGGACGCGGTCGCACATCTTCTTCACGGAGCCGGCGGCGTGGCTGACGTAGAAGAGGGTGACGCCGCTCTGGCGCACCTCCTGCATCTTGGCCATGCACTTCTTCTTGAACGGCTTGTCACCGACGGCGAGAACCTCGTCGGCGATGAACACGTCGCAGTCGACGTGGACCGCGACGGAGAAGCCGAGGCGGGAGTACATGCCCGAGGAGTAGACGCCGACCGGGGTGTCGAGGAAGCGGCCGACGTCGGCGAACTCGACGATCTCGTCGAAGCGGGCGTCGGTCTGCTTCTCGGTCATGCCGAGGATGGCGGCGTTCATGTAGATGTTCTCGCGGCCGGTGAGCTGGTTGTGGAACCCGGCGCCGGTGGCGATGAGCCCGGAGATCCGGCCCCGGGTGCGGACGGTGCCGCGGTCGGGGACCATGCTCCCGTTGACCATGCGCAGCAGCGTGGACTTGCCCGAGCCGTTGAGCCCCATCAGGCCGATGGACTCCCCCTGCCCGACCGTGAACGACACGTCGTCGACCGCGAGGAACTTGTCGCTGATCTTCTCGCCGCGGGTCTTGGCCACGGCCATCTGCTTGAGAGTGCGGTGGTACTGGAGCTTGAACTCCTTCGACACGTGGTCGACCACGATGGAGTCGACCCTGGTGGCGACCGATGTCATCGGCACCTCATCCGATCGTCTCGGGCAGCCGGCGCTCGATCCGGTTGAAGATCAGCTGGCACAAGATCAGGATGACCACGCACACCCCCAGCACGATGAAGCCTCGCTGGAACAGGTCATCGGGGAAGGCGACCGACATCAGGTCGAGCTCGGGATCGGTCGTGGTGACCCAGAACCCGCGCTGCATCAGCAGCACCGCCTCGACCACGGGGTTCAGCATGTAGACGGAGTGCCAGATCCCGGTGCCGAACCGGTCGGTGATCATCTCGTAGGGGTACATCATCGGGACGCTGAACGGCACCACCTGGGTGATGTTCTGCACGAGGCGACCGAAGTCGCGGAAGAGCACGTTGAGCGCGGAGAAGAGCAGGGCGAACGCCGTCGGCGAGGATCAAGATGATCAGGAAGCCCAGCAGGGCGGCCGCCGAACCCCACCATGTCGGGATCCCACCCGGCGACCAGGCAGGCGCCCACGAGGATCACCAGCTGCGGGCCGGTGTGGTAGAGCGACACCAGCATCGAGGCGACCGGGAACATCTCCTTCGGGATCGCCATCTTCTGCACGAGGCTCTTGTTGGCGATGATCGAGCGCATGCCTGCGCCATAGCTCTCGGTGAAGAAGTGCACGATCACCATGCCCGCGAACAGGTGGATGGCGAAGTTCTGCATGTTGGCGCCGCGGCCGGCGATCAGGCCGAACACGAAGTAGAACGTCAGGAAGCGGACCAGCGGGTTGATGTAGGACCACAGCAGCCCGAACCGCGAGCCCAGGTAGCGCGCCTTGATCTCGCGCCTGACGAGCAGGCGCAGCAGATAGCGACGGCGGAACACCTCGAGCAGGCCCGTCGAGCCGGCCGGGTCGATCAGCGGGAGGTGCGCCAGGTCGTGGCGCACCTCGACGGTGTCGGTCATCGCTCCTCCTCGGGACGCCCTTCCGGCTCGGTCCCGACGGGCTCGGTCCAAGGCTCGAACGTCTTGTCCCACGCCTCGGGCGAGGTGATCTCGCCGAGAGCGGCGCGGTACTCCTCGGCCAGGCGCGGCCACTCGCGGCGGAAGCGCTCGTGGATCTCGATCGTCTTCTTGACCAGCTCGCGGAAGTGCGCGGAGTCGCGCTTGTAGAACGCCGCCGACGTGCCGTCGTTCATGGAGACCACGGCCGAGTCGTACGACGCGAGGCGGTACCACTTCGCGTCCATCGCCCGGATCTCGACCTCGGGATGCTCCTTGGCCAGGTCCCGCGCCGGCTTGAGGTGTCGGATCGGGGCGAGGCCCGCGGTGACCAGCTGGGACCAGCGGCCCGGGATCTCGACGATGTCGCGGCCCTTGCGCGGCGGCTTCTTGCGGCGTACGGAGGGGAACGCCTCGCGGTCGGGCTCGAGCTGGGCGTCGGTGAACTGCTTGCGGAAGGCGTTCACCTCGGCCAGCCGGCCGGGCAGCATCTCGTGCAGGTGGCCGGGCCCGGCGAGCACGTCCTCCATCGCCTGGTGGCGCAGCTCGGCGGTGGAGTACTGCATGGAGACCAGGTGGGCGACCTGGTGGTTGATGCTCTCGCGGAGCATCCGGCCCCCCTTGGGGTACGGCGAGTGCAGCAGGGCCGCGACGAACCGGTTGCGGTGGTGGAAGTAGGCCTGCCAGTCGACGGCGTCGTTCTTGTCGGTCCACGGCACGTGCCAGACAGCCGCGCCCGGGAACGTGACCGTCGGGAAGCCCGCCGCGCGGGCGCGCAGGCCGTATTCGGAGTCGTCCCACTTGATGAAGAGCGGCAGCGAGAGGCCGATCTCCTCGAGCACGACGCGCGGGATCAGGCACATGAACCAGCCGTTGAAGTCGACGTCCACCCGCTTGTGCAGCCAGCGCGACGATCGCAGGTTGCGGGCCGCGAGGTCCCAGTCGCTGAACCCGTCGAGCGGGGTCATCCACCAGAAGCGCCACGGCTGGACGATCTCGCCGAACGAGTGCAGCCGGGCCCGGGAGTAGAGGCTGAACATGTGGCCGCCGACGATCGTCGGTCGCTTCGCCAGGTCGCCGAACGTGACCGCGCGGACGATGCCCTCGGGCTCGCACACCACGTCGTCGTCCATCATCAGGGCGTACGTCGCGGTGCCCTTGCGGACGCTCTCGAGCTGGCCGCGGGCGTAGCCGCCGGAGCCACCCAGGTTGCCCTGCACGATGACCCGGAGCTGGTCGCCGAGCGACTTCTCGGCGGCCGGGAAGAACTCGGAGTCGGTGACCGGCTTGGTGCCCTGCTCCATGACCAGGACCTGGTCGAGGTAGGGCCGTAGCGTCTCGTCGTCGGCGAGCTGGTTGATCAGCTTCGCGCAGAAGTCGGGGCGGTTCATCGTGGTGATCGCGATGTCGGCGGTGCCGTGCGCGGCCCGGTCGTCGGGGACCTCGGCGGACCACTCGGCCGAGACGACGACGGCGTCCTCGTCACCGGAGACGACGTCGTACCAGTACCAGCCACCGTCGACGAACGGCGTCAGCGTGAGGTCGAACGTGAACGTGGCCGCGGCCCGCGGCGTCGACCGTGGCGGAGTCGACGCGCTGCGAGCGGCCGTTGGCCATCGACTTGTAGACCGTCAGGCCGGCGCCGGCGCCGGTGAGCTCGACGGTGAGGCGGACCTCGTCGACGACTGTCCAGCGGCGCCAGTAGGAGGCCGGGAACGCGTTGAAGTAGGTGCCGAACGAGAGCTTGCGGCCCTGCGGCACGCGCAGCGAGGTGCGCGACTCGATCTGGTCGGGGTGGATGCTCGCGCCGGTCGACGTCGTCTGCCGGATCGCCGCGTTGTTGAGGTCCTTGGCGCGCCGGTCGCCGCCGATCTCGTAGCGGTCGGCGTCGAGGCGGGCCTCCTCGGGGTCGACGTACAGGGCGAAGACGTCGGTGTCCTTGTCGATCGGCAGGATCTGCCGCTGCAGCAGCCTTCTCGTGGTCATTCGTCGACCCCTCCGCTCTTGAGCTCGGCGCCGTCGGCGAAGTGCGGCCTGAGCTTGTTCTCGAACATCGACAGCGCCGAACCGATCGCCATGTGCATGTCGAGGTACTTGTAGGTGCCGAGGCGGCCGCCGAAGAGGACCTTCGGCTCGCTGCTTCGCGAGCTCGCGGTACTTGAGCAGCTTCTCGCGGTCCTCGGCGGTGTTGATCGGGTAGTAGGGCTCGTCGTCGTCCTCGGCCGCGCGGGAGTACTCGTGCACGATGACGGTCTTGCCCTTGATGTAGGTGCGCTCGGGGTGGAAGTGCTTGAACTCGTGGATGCGGGTCCAGGGCACCTCCTGGTCGTTGTAGTTCATCACCGCGCAGCCCTGGAAGTCGTCGACCTGCTTGACCTCGGCCTCGAGGTCGACGGTGCGCCACGACAGGCGGCCCTCGGAGTTGCCGAAGTACTCGTCGACCGGGCCGGTGTAGACGATCGGCACCGGCCCTTGAACTCGTCGGCGACATCGAAGAAGTCGGTCTCGAGCCGGATCTCGATGTTGGGGTGGTCGGCCATCTTCGTCAGCCAGGCGGTGTAGCCGTCGACCGGGAGGCCCTCGTAGGTGTCGTTGAACCACCGGTTGTCGAAGTTGTAGCGGACCGGGAGGCGCGTGATGATGTCGGCGCTCAGCTTGGTCGGGTCGGTCTGCCACTGCTTGGCGGTGTAGCCCTTGATGAAGGCCTCGTAGAGGGGGCGGCCGATCAGCGAGATCGCCTTCTCCTCGAAGTTGCCCGCGTCGGCGGTGTCGAACTCGCTGGCCTGCTCGGCGATCAGCGCCCGGGCCTCGTCGGGGGTGTGCATCTTGCCGAAGAACGAGTTGATGAGCGACAGGTTCATCGGCAGCGAGTAGACCTGGCCGGCGTACTGGCCGAAGACCCGGTGCTGGTAGTTGGTGAAGCTGGTGAAGCGGTTGACGTACTGCCAGACCTTCTCGTTGGAGGTGTGGAAGAGGTGCGCGCCGTAGACGTGCATCTCGATGCCGGTCTCGGGGTCGGCCTCGCTGTAGGCGTTGCCGCCGAGGTGGTGGCGGCGCTCCAGCACGAGCACCTTGAGCCCGAGCTCGTTGGCGCACCGCTCGGCGATGGTCAGTCCGAAGAATCCGGAGCCGACGACCACAAGGTCGCGGGAGCTCGGACGAGGACGACGTCGTGGTGGGTTCGGGCGAGGTCAAGGCAGCGGTTCTCCTGAGTCTGGGGCGGCGGTCAGTCTACGGGCGGCGGCGGTGCTGGCTCCGAGTCGGCGGAGCCCCCGCGCGCGTCGTTCTCGTCACGTCCGCGGGTGGTACGCCGGCACCGGGGCGGCGACGCGGAAGCCGACGTTGGCCGCCGCCGACTCGGGGGTGTTGCCCGAGCGCGCCGCCACGCGGTAGCGGTGGCAGTAGGAGTCGTGGCACAGGTAGGAGCCGCCGCGCATCACGCGGTGGGTGCCGGACTCGGGCCCGGTCGGGGCGGCGCCGGCGACTCCGTCGACGATCGGGCGTACCAGTGCGGGTCGAACCAGTCGGCGCACCACTCCCAGACGTTGCCGCGAGGTCTGCCACAGGCCGAGGCCGTTGGGCGCGAAGGACTTGACGGCGCGGTCGTGAGGAAGCCGTCGTCGAGGGTGTTGGCGGTCGGGAAGGTGCCCTGCCAGATGTTGCAGCGGAACCTGCCGCCCGGCGTGAGCTCGTCGCCCCACGGGAAGCGGGCGCCCTCCAGGCCGCCGCGCGCGGCGCGCTCCCACTCGGCCTCGGTGGGCAGCCGGCCGCCGACCCAGGCGGCGTACGCCTCGGCGTCGCGGTGCGAGACGTGCACGACGGGGTGCTGGGGTCGCTTCGCCACGTCGGAGCCCGGGCCCTCGGGTGCCGCCAGTCGGCACCGCGCACGGCCAGCCACCAGGGCGTGCCGGCTGCCGAGCCCACAGGTCGGCCGGGGTCGCCGGCGAAGGCGAGGTGGAACACGGCCGAGACGCCGAAGTCCTCGGCGTCGGTCACGTGGCCGGTGGCCTTGACGAACGTCGCGAACTGGGCGTTGGTCACCGCGGTCTCGCCGATGCGGTACGCCGGAAGCTCGACGTCGTGGACCGGCCGCTCGCCGTCGCCGGGGTAGCCCTCGTCGAAGGCGTCGCCCATGGCGAACGGCCGGCGGGGATGTCGACGTGCCGCGCAGGGCGCCGCCGCGGAGCCGGCGTGGGCGGCGGGCGGGTGCCGCCGCCGCCTCGCGGGCGGGGGCGCAGCAGGACGGCTGGTCGTCGCGTCATCGCGGCACGACTTCATCCCGCGCGCCGATCGGAGGGCCCGCAGCACGTTGCCGGCCTCTCCGCGTCCGCCGCGCACCGGGCTGAGGACCACGACGCCGAGCGCGATGAGATAGGGCTTGAGCCGCACCAGCACGTTCTCACCGTGGCGGAAGTGGACGGCGAAGAGGTTGCGGTACATGTAGAAGCCCTTCCAGCCCGACAGGTCGTGCTGCTGGTTGAAGTCCAGCTGCCGCACGAGGACGGCGTCGCGTACGGCCACGATCGGGAAGCCGGCACGCCGCGCGCGCAGGGCGTAGTCGACGTCGTCGTAGAAGATGAAGAACGACGGGTCGGGCAGCCCGATCGCGTCGACCACCTCGCGGGCGACCATGAAGCCCTCGAAGGCGACGTTCTCGATCGGCACCTCCGCCGGCAGGTCGGCCCGGGAGGCCCAGGTCGAGTCGACACTGGCCGTCTTGGGGCGGATCGCGAGCGGGTTGCGCAGGTCGAAGCGGACGGCCGCCTTCTCGGCCAGCCGGCCGCTCAGGTCCTCCCGGACGGCCATCAGGCACGGATCCGCCGTGCGCCACCAGGACGGCGAGGCAGTCGGGGGCGGGCACCACGTCGTCGTCCATCAGCCAGATGCGGTCGAAGCCCGCGTCGTACGCCTGCTCGACCCCGAGGTGGAAGCCGCCGGCCCCGCCCAGGTTGTCCGATGAGTGGGTGATGCGCAGGGGCAGGTCGGTGCGCGACTCGAGCACGTCGCGGGTGTGGTCGGTACTGGCGTTGTCGATGACGAACACGGCATCGGGCGCGTGGGTCTGGGCGGCCAGGCCGTCGAGCATGCCGACGAGGAGGTCGGCGCGGTTGAAAGTGACGATGACGACGGCGACCGTGCTCACGCGAGGAACCTCTCGTGGCCGGTGAAGTCGCTGCGGAGTCCGGCCCGCATCGCGCTCAGGCTGAGCCGGAGCCGGCCCAGGCTCGGGCGGGTGAACGTGTAGAACCACAGCGTCTTCACGACGAACGCCGCGGCGTGCAGGCCGCCGCGGTAGTCGCGCAGGTTGACCAGGTTGTTGCGTGCCATGCAGTAGTGCTTGAGGTCGCTCGGGCTGTGGTTGTACGTCGTCCGACCGAACATCATGGGGGTGCCGAGGTCGTCGGTGGCCGGGTGCAGGAAGTGCGCGTCGACGACGGTGGCACAGCGGGCGCCGGCCTCACGGGCGCGCCAGAGGTACTCCACGTCGTCGCCCCAGATGAAGAACTCCTCGCGCGGCAGGCCGATCCGGTCGACGAGCTCGGCGGTGACGAGCACCCCGTTGAACGGGATGACGACGTCGCGGATCAGCCCGTCGGTGGCGGCCTTCTCGACGGCGCCCATGTCGTGCACGACCGTGCTGCGGCCGGGGAGCCGGATCGGGAAGCACAGCCTCGACGGGTCGTGCTCGGCGAGCACCGCCGGGCCCCAGAAGTCGAGGCCGTCGGCGTGCTCGAGGAGGAGGTCCAGGCAGCTGGCGGTCGGGCACGCCGTCGTCGTCCATCAGCCAGACCAGCTCGGCGTCGAGATCGATCGCCCAGGCCAGGCCGTCGTGGAAGCCGCCCGCTCCGCCCCGGTTGGTCGTCAGCGACGCTGACCAGCAGCCCCGGGGTCGCGCCCGGTCACCATCTGGGTGGCCAGCCACTCCCCCGTGCCGTCGGTGGAGGCGTTGTCGATCACCAGGATCTGCGCGAGCCCGTCGACCTCGCCGAGCCGCGCCAGCAGCCGCTGCACCAGCTCGAGCCGGTTGAACGTGACCACGACCGCGATGATCCGCGTCGCTCTCGTGCCTGGCCCCTGCGTCACGGCGTACACCCTAGGTGTCGGGGTCCGCTGGTCGAGGAAGGCGTCTGGCGCCCTGCTCGAACAGGACGTAGGTTCGAGATGGGCCTGCCAGGCCCTTCTCAACCCAGTGGAGTGGTCAGCAGGCGCAGCCGAGGTCCTCGGCGTCGTTGGCGGCGTACCCGTCGCGCAGGGAGCCGATCGAGCCGCCGGTCAGCGACGGGGTGTCGGCGGTCTCGGCCTTCTCCTTCTTCTTTTCTTCGTGCCTGCATCGGTGCCGGCCCCGGCACCCGGGTCGGGGCTGCCGGCCGCGAGGGCGACCTGCTTGCCCTCGGACTTGTCGATGGCCTCGGCACCATCTGCTGGACCAGGGTCGATGTCGGGGTCGGCGGTGTTGATCGTCGGCGGCACCAGCGAGAGCGTGGCGATCTTCTGCGACTTCGCCCGCAGGGCCAGGCCCATGAAGTTGTCGACCTCGCTCTGCGGGACGTTGGTCGAGATCATCTGGGTGCTGGCCTTGGCGATCTTCTGGAAGTTGCGTACGGCGACCTCCGGGCTGATCTGCTCGAGCATCGCGCCCATGACGCACTTCTGGCGCGCCATCCGGGAGTAGTCGTCGGAGCCCTCGCGCGCACCGCGCGAACCACAGGGTGTCGTGGCCGTTCAGCGTCCGCGTGCCGGGTTCGATGTAGCCGGTCACGTCGCTGCCGAGGCCGCCCACCGGGATCCGGTCGCGCACGGTCAGCTCGACGCCGCCGACCGCGTCGACGAGATCCTTGAAGCCCTCGAGGTTCACCATCGCCCAGTAGTTGATCTTCAGGTCGGTGATGCCCTCGATCGCCATGATCGTGGCGTCGACGCCGGGCTGCTTGGAGTCCTTGAACAGGTCGGTGTGGTCGCCCGCCCAGGTGCTCACGCCGTTGAGGTAGCAGCCGTCGCAGTCGAACCCGTCGGGGAACTCCTCGGCCATGACGGAGCCGGCTCGGAAGGGGAAGTTCGCCATGTTGCGGGGCAGGCTGATCGAGCACGGTCTTGCCGGGTCTCGCGTCGATGCTGGCGATCGTCATCGAGTCGGGACGCAGGCCCCAGCGCCCGGCGCCGGAGTCGCCGCCGAGGAGCAGCACGTTGAAGCGGCCGTCGTGGGCGCCGACGACCTTGCCGTCGCCGAACATCGTGATCATGAAGTCGCGCTGTACGCCGACCATGTGGGCGCCCATGAGCAGCGTGCCGGCGACCGAGAAGCAGAGCAGGCCGTTGACGCCGACCACGGCGAGCCGGTGGTTCTGGCGCAGGGTGAGCGGCTGGCCGATCCGCCAGGCATCCACGAAGAGGGCGGCCCAGCCGATGGCCAGCGCCATCAGGGCGAGCCGCAGGAGGGCGAGCAGGGACGTGTTGGAGACCGCCCAGAAGGCGAAGTCGCGTGAGCTGACGCTGATGACCAGGCGGTGACGGCGACCAGCACGAGGCCGAACCAGATGCGCAACGCGATGCGGCCCACCCGCCTGTTTCCCGACACGAGCTGGGCCGAGCCCGGCAGGACGAGCGTCATCAGCATCAGCGCCACCGCGCGTCGGAACCGCACACGGGCGGCGCGGTCGGGGACCCGGTTCTCGTTGCCGCGGGTCGGAAGGATGCGGAAGGCATCGAGGCACCTCTGCTGGGGAAGAGGGCAGATGCGGTCCGGCCCAGTATCACCAGTCACACGGGTCACATCCGTGAAGGCACGCCGAGCGGCGGTCAGCCGGCGAGCGCGGCCAGCACGACGTCGTCGACCTCGCGGTCGGCGAAGACGAGGCGGACGGCGTCGGGGTCGACGTTGCCGGCGTCCGGGCCGCTCCAGACCAGCTCGAGCCCGACCTTGCGGGCCATCGCCGCCGACGCGCGGTTGTGCTCGAGCAGGAAGGCGATCACCGGGCGCTCGGGGGCGACGTCGTGCGCCGCCTCGATCGCCGTACGCGACATCTCGGCGGCGTACCCGCGCCCGTGGACCCTGGTGGCGAAGCGGTAGTAGAGGTTCCACCACGAGCCGCCGTCGGGCACGACGCACCCGCCCCGACCGATCACCGGGCCGGCCGGGCTCTCGCGCACCGACCAGTAGCCCAACCCGTGCGTGGCCCAGTGGCGGTCGCCGGTGGCGATCATCTGCTCGGACTGCTCCCGCGTCGTGTGCCGGCCCTGCGGGAAGTGCCGCCAGGTGTCGGGATCCGCATGGATCGCGTGCAGGTCGTCGACGTCGGGCTCGGTGGCCACGTCGAGCCACAGCCGCTCGGTTCGGTGGTGTCGCCAGTCGGTCACGGTCATAGCTAAACCCCCAGGGCCAGGAACGCCGCGGCGGTCGCCGCGCGCGTCGGGTCACCCGCCGCCGCCAGGCGGGCCCGGTGCAGCGCGGTGGGCAGGTCGTCGCCGGCGTCGAGGCCGGCATGGACGTCGACCATCACGTCGACGGTCGCCTCGTCGTTGACCACCGCGACACTGGCCATGACGCCCGCGGTGCCGATGGCGAGGAGCGCCGACACCAGGCCCAGCAGCTCGCCGGCGCCGACCGGCGCGAGCACCCCGAGTCGCACGCCGAGAGGATCACGCGATGCGGCGCCCGGGCCAGGCGCTCGAAGTCGTAGACGGTCAATGGCCCGTCGGCGAGGTCGAGCGAGGAGAACAGCGGCGAGTCGGCACGGAAGTGCCCGTGCGCGGCGACGTGGGCCAGCCCGGCCCCGTCGAGGCAGCCGAGCGCACCGTCGACGGTCGCATCCTGCCCGAGGAGTACGACGGCGCCGGGGTGCCGCGGGGCAACGACCCCGATCTCGGAGCCGCCGGTGGTCAGTCCCGGTCCGGCCACGAACACTCGCCGGTCGGACGCGGACGTGCGGTCGCGTGCCCGCAGCCACTGTGCGGCGGACGGGACGACGGCGTGCGGCACGCCGGCCAGTGCCGGCACGAGCCCCCACGGCACGCCGTGCAGCCGGCTGGTCGGCGACACGATGACCGGGCCCGGAAGTCGACGGGTCGCCGCCCCCAGCAGGGATCGCGCGAGCCGGTCTCCCGTCTCCGCGAGCCGGGCGGTCCGACCGCGAGCGGCCTGTCGCAGCGCGAACCGGGCCGCCTCGGCCGTCCGCTCCGCCTCGGCCACCGGACCCACCACGTGCCGGCGTACGCGGCCGCCCGTGACGACGATCGCGTGCAGGATGCCGGAGATCTCGACCAGCTCGACGAACGAGCCCTCACCCACCCCGGCCACCAGGGTCTCGGCGTCGAAGCCCGCGGACCGGCCGCCCGCGCCGGCCGCGTGGCGGAGCCGGGACCGCACGTCGGACTCGATCCGGCGGCGCTCGACCTCGAGCTGCTGGAGGTCGCCACCGGCCTCGCGGGCGGTGCGGAGTCGTCGGGCGTTGTCGCGCAGGGCAGCGACCGGGCCAGCCACCGCGTCCGTGCCCGCGAGCACGCGCGGCTGCGCCAGCGACGTCGCTCGCAGCCGCTCGCTCCACCCGAGCAGCTGCCGGGGAGGACCGTCGAGTGCCGTCCGCAGCGCCAGCTCGCCCAGGTCGGCCCCGTGGCTGCTCGCCAGCGCGCGCAGCTCGGAGCTGCCCAGGGTGTCCCGGTGCCGGTCGAGCTCGGCGAGGCCGCGACGGCAGGCCCCCAGCACACCACGACGATCGTCGGCACTCGCGCGCTCCAGCCCCCGGGCCAGCCACCCGGAAGCGCGCACCAGGGGCAGCCGGTGGCCGGACCGGTACGCCGCACCGGCCCGCAGCGACTCCGCAGCGTGGAGGGGTGCCAGTCGAGCAGTCAGCAACCAGGCCTGTACGGCCTCGTCGGCGCCCTCGGCCTCCAGGCGACGGGCCAGCTCGAGTGCCCGCGCGGCGGTTCGACGATCCGCACCGCCCACCGCCTCCCGCGCACGCAGCTCGACCAGCTCGGCGCGTCGCACGAACCAGTCGCGGCCATGCCTCGCGAACAGCCGGCCGGCCGCGCGCGCCTCGTCGAGCGCCGCGGGACTGTCGGCGGCGGCCAGCAGTGCGTCGGCGCGCGCGAGCCTCAGGTCGGCCTCGCGGATGGGCTGGAGCCCGCCCCGGTCGAGCCGGTTCTTCGCCACGGCGGCAGCCTCGTCGGCCAGCCCCGCCACGAGGAGGGCGTCCGAGCGGTCCAGCTCGAGCGTGACGTCGTCGAGCCCGAGGTGCGCGTAGCGGGCCGCCGCCTCGTCGTACAACCGGAGGGACGCGGGCAGGTCACCCCGCAGGAACGCGACGCTCGCGCGGTTGTGCAGCGCCCTGACGGCCTCGACCGGCTCCTCCTCCCTCTCGAAGATCAGCTCGGCGTCGGCCGCGGCGCGGGCCGCCGCCTCGGGATCGCCGAGCGCCTGGTGGAGCCACGAGACGTTGTTGAGCGTGCGCGCCTCCCAGAGCCGGTCACCGGCGTCCCGCACGCCCCGGAGAGCGCGCTCGAGGTCGGCCAGGGCGGCGGCATGACGACCGAGGATGTTCGACAGCACGAAGCCACGACGCATCAGCACCCGTGCGCGCAGCCCCGGTGAGATCGCCTCGTCGACCGCGTGGTCGAGCTGGTCGAGACCGGCCCGGGAGCGACCGGCCATCGCGTACGCCGCCCCGAGCGTGGCTCGCACGTCGGCCGACCGGTCCGCGTCGCGAGTGGCGACGGCCAATCGCAGCGCCGTACGAAGCTCCGGGACCGCACGGTCGAGGTCGCCCTGCTCGCGCATCGCGAGCCCGGCCGCATGGTGCGCGACCGAGCGGAGCCAGCCGTCGGAGGTCGACGCAGCGAGCTCATCGGCCCTCGTGATCGCGGCTGCCGGGTCGGTGACCGCGAGCAGGAGGAGGTCGTCGGCGATCGCCGCGGCTGCGTCTGGCATGGACAACCTTCTGGATCCTTCCCTGACCGCCCGGAGATGGCTACGGTCCCAGACACCGCGGGTCCACATTCTGACAGTGACCGGAGAACTCCATGAGCGACTTCAAGATCGGCGACGACGGCCGGCGTCGTGCCACCGACCAGCTGGACGCGCTCCGGCGCGCCAACGACGGCCGGGTGGCCTGGGACACCGAGGCACCTGCCGACTTCACCTACCTCTACGACCCCGACCACGTCCTGGTCCGGGTCGCGGACGTCCAGGACTTCGAAGCGGCGATCAGGCGGCTCGAGGGGGTCTTCGATGATGGCAGCCCCGAGCGCGACCGTGACCCGGTGCCCGACCGGCTGGCGCGCTACCGCCTGCCACCACGGACCGGGAACCAGTCGGTCCCCGACGTCCTCGACCTGCTGGACCGGGACAAGGAGTTCGGGCCCGGCCGTGTCACACCCGACCACTGGATCCACATCACGCCGGGCGGCGGCACCTGCTGCCCCGCGACGGAGCCGGAGGAGACCGGGCTCGTCGAGCCCTGGCCGCCCCTGTGCCCTGATTCCAGCCGCGGCAAGGGCGTCAGCGTCGTCGTGGTCGACACCGGGTGGAACCCGCCCTCCGCAGCCGACCCCCGGACCCCGTGGCTCAAGCGGGTCGACGGCGACGACGAGCTCAACGGCCCAGACCTGCGCGAGTACGCCGGCCACGGCACGTTCATCGCCGGCGTCGTCCGCTGCCTGGCGCCGGCCACCCGGGTCTTCGTCGAGGGCTTCGCCGTCGGCGGGGTCGGTGGCGGCGGCATCCTCGAGTCCGACATGGTCACGCAGCTGACCGAGGCGATGGCGCACAAGCCGCAGGTCATCAACCTCTCTGCCGGGCTCCGCACGCGTGACGACCTGCCGCCCCTGAGCTTCGAGGTCTTCCACGAGACGCACCTCAAGGGCCGCGACTGCGTGCTGGTCGCGGCCGCGGGCAACGACACGTCGCCGGCGCCGTTCTGGCCCGCCGCCTTCGACTGGGCGCTCGGCGTCGGCGCTCTCGACCGCGACGGCCGGGTGTCGGACTTCTCCAACTACGGGGTCTCCGCCGACGTCTACGCCCTGGGCCGCAACGTCGTCAACGCCTTCCCCGACGGCACCTACACGTGCTTCGAGACCCCGCACACGGGCGACGTCCGCGTCTTCGACAGCGGCCTGGCGCGCTGGAGCGGTACGTCGTTCGCGGCGCCCATCGTGGCCGGCCTGATCGCCGCCGAGATCACCGCGGCCGGGTGCACGGCCCACGACGCCCGGGACGCGGTGGTGGCGCGCGCCGTCAGGCTGTCCGACCCGACCATCGGCCCGATCGAGGCACTGCGCCAGCCCTACTGCTGACTAGGCGCCTAGAGGACGATCCACTCGGTGACGAACCGCCGGTCGCCGGCCGCGATGGAGAAGCGCACAAGTCCGTGGTCCTCCCCGTCGAGGGTGAAGAAGCCCCCCTCGTCGGGAGTGGCGGGGCGGAGCCTGCCGTCGGCGGACTCGAACACCACCTCGGTGACGCCCGGG
Source organism: uncultured Actinomycetota bacterium (assembly GCA_963825755.1). GTDB lineage: Bacteria > Actinomycetota > Actinomycetes > Propionibacteriales > Nocardioidaceae > Nocardioides. Next base: position 214,980 of record CAWGUS010000011.1, read on the forward strand.
CCGGTGAGCTGACCCATGACCTGGCGGTCGGCCAGCTCGACCTCGAGGATCAGCTCGCCCCCCGTGAACTCCAGCACCCGGGCCACGTTGACCCCGCGGACGGCCGCTCTCTCATCGGTCTCGGAGTCGTAGGTCAGCGCGAGCAGCTCCTGGTCGATGGTCCGCCAGGTGTAGGCACCCCGGGCGGCCTCTCGCCAGCCCTGCGGGATGTCCTGGTCCTGTCTGAGCGCGGCACCGAGCTCGGCCATCAGGGCGTCGTCAGCATCGGGTGACATGGCGGTCCCCTCCTTTTCCTCCCGAGCTCCTGGGGATCTCGGAACCCGCCCAGGCGCGCAGGGCTCTCGAGTCGCGGAGCTGGGCGAGGGCGCGGGCCCGCGTGGGTCCGATGCTCCCGACCGGGATGCCGAGCCGCCGGCTGATCTCGTCGTACGACGTCGGCGGGTCGGTGGACAGCAGGGCGAGCAGCTCCCGGCGCTCTGCGGGAAGCTCGTTCAGTGCCTCCCGCAGCGCCTGTGCTCGCTCGTCGCGAAGCAGGCCCTCGGCGACGTCCTCGTCGTCGACGACGTCGAGCGTCGCGGCCTGTGGGTCGACCGGCAGTGAGCGGCTGCGCGCCTCGAGCAGGCGCAGCGACTCACGCCGCGCGGTGGTCACGATCCACCCGGCCAGGGCTGCCGGCTCGCGGAGCTCCCCCACGTGCTCCACGAGCCGGAGCCAGACTGTTTGGTTGACATCAGCGGCATCCGCTGAGGACAAGCGGTAGTTCGAGATCACCCGGTGCACGAGCGGCAGGAACCTGTCGACGACCGCATCCCATGACGCGGAGTCCCCGTCGCGCGCTGAGGTCACCAACGCGGAGACCGTGGGGGGCTGATCCATCGAACTCTTTCCACGCGGCTTTGCCGAGGATGGCGGAGTGGCTTCGGTACGTCGTCATGACCCTACAGAGCGCCGACCGTCCCGCTTGATACGGCCCGGGGAAAGATTTCGTGTCCGGTTGCGCCAGCCAGCGGGACGAGCGGCGGTCAGGCGCCGCGCAGCTTCGCGTTCACGGCCTCCGGCGAGAACTCCTGGTCGACGACCAGTCTCGTCAGCCCGGTGATCGCGGCGTCCTCGCCCAGGGTGCCGAGCTGGAGGGCCATGTGCCGGGTCGCCCTCGGGAGGGCGAGGCGGTACAGCGTCTCGCGCATCCCGGCCAGCAGCGATGCCGAGGCGAGGGCGCCGCCGACCAGGACCACCTCGGGGTTGAGCAGGCACACCACCGTGGCCATCACCTCGCCGATGCACCGACCTGCCTGCTGTGTCAGGGACGCGGCCTCGGCGTTGCCGGCCTGCAACAGCTCGCGTACGTCGCGGCCCGAGGCGGCGGGGAACCCGAGCGCCGACAGCTCGGCCGCTACCGCGCGACCGCTGGCCACGGCGGCCAGGCAGCCCACCATGCCGCACTGGCAGCGGGCATCGGTGCGCGCCGGGACGCGTACGTGCCCGATGTCGCCCGCTCCCCCGTCGACGCCGGTGTAGGAGTGGCCGTCGATGACGATCCCGGTGCCGATGCCGGTGGAGACCTTGACCAGGAGGAGCGACCGCACGTGTGAGTAGCCCGCGGCGTACTCGCCGATCGCTGCCGCGTCGGCGTCGTTGGCCGTCAGGACGGGTACGCCGGGCAGCGCCGCCTGCAGGTGCTCGGCGATCGGGTAGGCGTCCCACCCGGGCAGGATCGGCGGCTGGCTTGGCCGGCCCGACTCGGGGTCGACCGGGCCGGGCAGGCTGAGCCCGAGGCCGCACAGATCCTCCGGGCCGAGGTCGTGCTTGCCCAGGAGGGCGCCGGACGCTGCCACGATGCGGTCGAGCACCTCCGACGGGCCGGCGTCGACCGACACGTCGATCGAGTCCTCGCCGACCACGGTGCCGCCGAGGTCGGTGACCGCGATCCGGGTGTGCGTGGTGTCGATCGCGGCGACCAGCACGTGCGACTGGGACGTGTTGAAGGCGAGGCTGCGCCGCCGCCGTCCGCCGGTGGCCCCGGTCGTCTCGCCCTCGACGATGAGGCCGGCCGCGAAGAGGGCGTCGAGGCGCTGGGTGAGGGTCATCCGCGACAGACCGGTCGCCTCCAGCGCGTCGCCGCGGGTGGAGACCTCGGCGTGCCGGATCAGATCGAGGATGTCGCCGGGTCCGGTGGGCATCGGCCTGCGTCCCTTCTGGTGGGCCACGGTCGGACGTCCGACGCGCGGTCGACCCCATCGTAACTAATGGACAACTAATGATTGACAGTTGCGAAACATAGGTCCACTCTTCGTACAAAAGATCGCTCATCCTCCGGAGGTCTCATGACCACGCATCGTCGGCGCCGCGCCCGTGCAGCTGCCGCCCTCTCGACCGCCCTGCTCGCCTCGCTCGTCGCCTGCAGTGATGACGGCGGTGACGGTGGCGGCGGTGGCGGAGACGCCGACAGCATCACCGTCTGGATCGTGGAGGACCTGCCCGATCGCGTCCAGGCGACCCAGGCGATCGTCGACGACTTCACCGCCGACAGCGGGGTCGAGGTGGAGCTGGTCGCCGTTGCCGAGGACCAGTTCAACCAGATCCTGACGTCCAACGCGGCGGCGGGAGAGCTGCCGGACGCGATCGGCGGCCTGCCCCTCGGCCAGGTCCGGACGCTCTCGGCCAACGAGCTCGTCGACACGACCGCGGTGGGCGAGGTGCTCGACGCGCTCGACCCGGCCACCTTCAACGAGAGCGCCCTGGAGCTGACGGCCGACGGCGACGACCAGCTGGCCGTGCCGAGCGAGTCCTGGGTGCAGCTGCTCGTCTACCGGAAGGACCTCTTCGAGCAGGCGGGTCTGGCCGAGCCGTCGACGTACGACGACGTGCTGGCGGCCGCGGAGGCCCTCGACTCCCCCGACCTGGCCGGCTTCATCGGCGCCAACGTCGCGGGCGACGCGTTCACGGCGCAGACGTTCGAGGAGATCGGCCTGGGCAACGACTGCCAGCTCGTCGACGACGAGGGTGAGGTGGCGTTCGACAGCGACGAGTGTGTCGAGGCACTCGAGTTCTACGGACAACTGGAGCAGGACTACTCGGTCGCCGGTGCCCAGGACGTCGACACCACACGGGCGGCGTACTTCGCCGGCCAGGGAGCGATGCTGATCTGGTCGAGCTTCATCCTCGACGAGCTGGCCGGTCTGCGTGACGACGCCCTGCCCAGCTGCCCCGAGTGCAAGGACGACCCGGCCTTCCTGGCCGAGAACAGCGGGGTCGTGACGTCGATCCAGGGTCCCTCGGGCTCCGAGCCCGCGACGTTCGGCGAGGTCACGTCCTGGACGATCCCCGCCGAGGCGTCGACCGACCCCGCCAAGCAGTTCCTCGAGTACATGCTGGGCGACGGCTACGAGCCGTGGCTCGCGATCGCGCCGGAGGGCAAGATCCCGGTGCGCGCCGGTGACAGTCCCGATGCCACCAACTTCTCCGATGCCTGGGCACAGATGGAGGTCGGCGTGGACACCAAGGCGCCGCTGTCGCAGTTCTACGGGCAGGACGTCATCGACCAGCTGACCGGCGGCGCCGACACGCTGTCGCGCTGGGCCATCCCTCAGGGCCAGGGCGACCTGCTCGGCGCGATCCAGGGCGAGCAGCCGGTGGCGAACGCGGCGAACCAGGTGGCCAACGGCACGGACGCCGCCGACGCGGCCCAGGAGGCCGCCGACGCGATCCGGACCGTGCAGGACTCGCTGCAGTGACCACGAGCCCAGCGGGGGCGACCCGGGAGGCACCTGGTCCGGTGCTTCCGGACCGCCCCCGCAGGGCCCGCTCCCTGCGCGCCCGTGACGACAGCCGGACCGGCTACCTGCTCATCACGCCCACCGTCGTCATCGTGTTCGCCATGGTGGTCCTGCCGATCCTGTGGACCTTCTCGCTGGCCTTCCAGCGCGTCCGGCTGCTGAACCTGCGCACGACCGGGGTCTTCGGCGACTACAGCCTGGACAACTTCACCAACGTCCTGACCTCGCCGGGCTTCGTCGACGCCCTGGTCACCACGCTCGTCTACTCGGTGGCCGGCACGGCGTGCGCCATCGGCCTCGGCCTGGTGGCCGCCCTCGCCCTGCGCAAGCCCTTCCGGGGGCGTGGCCTGGCGCGCGCCTGCATGCTCGTGCCGTACGTCGCCCCGGTCGTGGCGGCGACCTTCGTGTGGACCACGATGCTCAACCCGCAGTTCGGGATCGTCAACCACTACGGCACGGCGCTGCTCGGGTGGGACGATCCCATCGCCTTCCTCAGCTCCTCCAAGCCCGTGTCGCCGTTCGGCATCGACCTGCACGTCAGCACCTCCCTGCTCACCGTGGTGCTGTTCGAGGGGTGGCGGTCGTTCCCGTTCGCCTTCCTCTTCATCACGGCCCGCATGCAGGCGATGCCGGAGACGCTGGAGGAGGCTGCGACGGTCGACGGGGCGACGCCAACCCAGCGCTTCCGCCACATCGTGCTGCCGCAGCTGCTGCCCACGATCGCCGTGCTGACGGTCCTGCGGTTCATCTGGACGTTCAACAACTTCGACGACATCTACCTGCTGACGGGCGGGGGCGCCGGCACCCAGGTGGTCTCCGTACGCGTCTACGACTACCTCATCAACCGCGGCGACATCGGCGCCGCGGCCGCCCAGGCGCTCGTCCTCGCCGCCATCCTCGCCGTGCTGGTCACGATCTACCTCCGGTTCTTCGGCCGACGGGAGGACGTCGCGTGAGCACCTCGTCGAGCTGGAACCGCGACGCGGTCGAGACCCGCGTCCTGGCCGCCCTGCGGCCCCTGGTGATCGGCCTCCTGCTGCTGATCTGCCTGTTCCCCTTCTACTACATGCTGCTGCTGTCATTCCGGCCACTCGACGCCGTGCTCCAGGACCCCGGAGCGCTGTGGCCCAGCGGCGGCGAGATCGACCTCGGCACCTACGGCGACGTGCTCCGCTCCACCGCCGACGGCGGGCAGGGGTTCCTGACCTTCATCAAGAACAGCTTCATCGTCGCGATCGGCACCGTCGTGCTGACCCTGCTGGTCTCGATCCCGGGCGCCTACGCCGTGAGCCGGCTCGAGTTCTTCGGTCGTCGGCAGATCGGGGCGGTGTTCCTCGGCGTCTACTTCTTCCCGGCGATCCTGCTGGCCATCCCGCTGTTCGTCTTCTTCACCCGGATCCAGCAGCGCGGCACCCTGGTCGGCCTGCTGGTCGTCTACGTCGCCCAGGTCGCGGCCGTGTCGATCTACATGCTGCGCAACTACTTCGACACCATCCCGGCCAGCCTCGAGGAGGCGGCGGAGATGGACGGCTGCAGCCGCCTGCAGGCGATGCGCCACATCAGCCTGCCGTTGGCGATGCCCGCCATCGCCTCCAACGCGCTGTTCATCTTCATGATCGCGTGGAACGAGTTCCTCTTCGCGTTGCTGTTCCTCGTCGAGAAGCGCGGCAACTGGACGGTCTCCCTCGGCCTCTCGCAGCTCGCCGGGAGCATCGAGGTGCCGACCACGGTGCTGATGGCCGGCTCGGTGATCCTCACCCTGCCGATCATCGTGCTGTTCTTCCTCAGCGAACGGTGGCTGGCCGGCGGCCTCACCGCCGGCGCCGAGAAGGGCTGACCCGAGCCTCAGCCCACCACCCCGCAGCCCGACGTCTCCAGGAGGAAACCCCCCGTGCCCGAGGCCGTGTCGTTCAACGCGCCGTACGACGTGTCGCTGGTCCCGACCGACCCGCAGCCGCTGGTCCCGGGGTCGGTGCGCCTGCGCACGTGGTACTCCGGCATCTCCGCCGGCACCGAGCTGACGGCGTACCGGGGCTCCAACCCCTATCTCACCCGCTCGTGGGATCCCGAGCGACGGCTCTTCGTCGACGGCGAGCCGACCTTCGCCTACCCGGTCAGCGGCTGGGGCTACTCCGAGGTGGGCGAGGTGGTCGAGGTCGCCGACGACGTGGACGGGCCCGCCCTCGGTGACGTGGTCCACGGCATCTGGGGGCACCGCAGCGAGGCCGTCGTCGACGCCTCCGCCGTGCGCGAGCGGGTGTGGAGCGGCCAGGACCCCCTCGCGGGCACCTTCGCGCGGGTCGGCTCCATCGCGCTCAACGCCGTGCTCGCCGCGGAGGCGCGGCTCGGCGACCGCGTCGCGATCTTCGGGCAGGGGGTCATCGGCCTGCTCGCCACGCGCCTCGCCGTGCTCAGCGGCGCCGACGTGGTCGCGGTCGACGGCATCCCGCAACGCATCGACGCCGCCCGCCACATGGGTGCCGTCGAGGCCTTCCCGGCCGGCGCTCCCGGCGGCGCGGGAGCGCTCGTGCGTGCGTGGTCCGACGGGGGCGTCGACTCGGCGATCGAGCTGAGCGGCAGCACCCGGGCCCTGCACGAGGCGGTGCGATCCGTCGTCGTGGACGGGACCGTGGTGGCGTCGGGCTTCTACCAGGGCGGGGCCGAGCACCTGCGCCTGGGCGAGGAGTTCCACCACAACCGGGCGCGCATCGTCGCGAGCCAGATCTCCGGCACCCCGCTCGCACTGGGCCCGCGGTGGGACCAGCCGAGGCTGGTGCGCACCTTCATGGAGCAGGTCCGACGCGGCCATGTGGACGTCGGGTCGCTGGTGACCGACGTGGTCGACGCCGCCGACGTGTCGTCCGTCTTCGAGCGGCTCGACCGTGGGGAGCCGGAGATCCTCCAGGCGGTCCTCCGGTTCCCGGCCGCACCGGACGGTCGGTGACCGACACCATGATGGACACGGCACCGCGCTTCCCGGCCGACCGCGGCGGCGTCGCCATCCTGGGCGCGGGCACGATCGCCCGGTCGGCGCACCTGCCGGCCTACGAGCAGTACGGCGTGGGCGTCACCGGCGTCTGGAGCCGCAGCAGAGACACCACGGCAGGGATCCGGGAGAGCTTCCCCATCGTGGGGCGCGTCTACGACTCCGCCGAGGAGCTGCTGGCCGATCCCCAGGTCCGCATCGTCGACCTGGCCACCGGGCCCGAGGGCCGCCTCGACTGGATCGAGGCCGCAGTCGCCGCCGGCAAGCACGTGCTGGCCCAGAAGCCACTGACCCTCTCCCCCGACGACCTGGACCGGCTGCCCACGGTGCTGGCCCGCGCCGACGAGGCCGGCGTGCGCGTCGCCGTCAACCACAACGGCCGGTGGGCACCGCCCTGGCGCGCCACCACCCTGCTGCTGCGCGACCGGACCATCGGCGAGCTCGTCGGCATCACGCACCTGCACGACAAGCCGCTGCCGCCCCTGGCCGGCACGCCGTTCGACGACGTGCCGCACATGCTGCTCACCGACTACCTGCTGCACTGGGTCGACATCACCCGCGGGTGGCTCGCCGACGGCGGCGCCGGTCGCGTGGTGTCGGTGCAGGCGACCGACTCGCGGGTCCCCGGCCAGCCGACGGAGGCCCGCAACCCGTGGTCGGCGACCCTCTCGATGACCGCCGCGTCCGGCGCGACCGCCACCCTGCGGATCCCCGGCAGCGGGCTCTCGTCCGAGCCCGGCTGCCCGTTCTGGGTGCACGGGACCACCGGGACGCTGCGTGGGAGCGTCCTGCTCGGCTCCGACCGGCTCGAGCTCGACGACGGCACCGGACGCAGCGTCGTACCGCTGAGCGGCGCGTGGTTCGTGGACGGCTTCGCCGCCGCGATGGGTGAGCTGATGTGCGCCGTCGCCGAGGGACGGCCGCCGGAGCACTCCGCGGCCGACGCCGCGGAGTCGGTCCGGCTGGTGCTCGCGGCGCGTGACTCCGCGGATCGGGCCGGTGCGCCGGTCGAGGTCGGCACATGAGCGAGGGGGAGCCGGCGGGCACGGTGGTGGACGAGTTGGTCGTCGATCGCACGGCCGGTCGCATCTATGCCGAGGGCTGGCAGAGCTGGAGCCCGGCGACGTGGTACCCCGTCACGGCCAGGAGTCACGCGCCCGCCGAGGAGTGGCAGCACGTCATGCGCTTCCGACCGGGCACCCCGGTGGCGACCATGGGCGTGCAGGCCGAGGGGCTGCTGGTCGTCGACCCCGGCACCGGCGCTCCGGCGCGGTGCTACGGGACCACCGAGCCGGCGTCGGTGCCGACCCTGCACGCGGTCCTCCGGGGCGACCGGCTGGTGGTGAGCTCCACCGGACCCGTCACCGCCACCGAGCACGCGGAGGGCGGCGAGGCGGCCCTCGCGGCGTACGGCGACACCCTGGCCGCCGACCGCCGCACCCCGCTTCCGCCGCCCACCGTGTGGTGCTCGTGGTACCGCTACTTCGAGGAGGTCACCGCCTCCGACGTGATGGAGGCGGTGCGCGCGATCGACGACCACGAGCTGGCCGTCGACGTGGTGCAGGTCGACGACGGGTGGAGCCCGGGCCTGGGCGAGGGGCTGCGGCCCTCCGAGCGCTTCGGCTCGCTGCCCGGGCTGGTGGACGCGGTGCGCGCGTCGGGTCGCCGGGCGGGCATCTGGCTGGCGCCGTTCACGGTGGGAGCCGGGACGACGCTCGCGCGCGAGCACCCCGACTGGCTCGTCGGGCCCGCAGGGTTCAACTGGGGCCAGCCCCTGGTCGGCCTCGACCTCACGTGTCCCGGCGTCCGCGACCTGCTGGGCGAGGCGCTGCGAGGACTGGTCGACCTGGGCGTCGACTACCTCAAGCTCGACTTCCTCTACGCCGGCGCGGTGCCCGGTCGCCGCCACGACGACGTCGACGGGACCGAGGCGTACCGCAGCGGGCTGAGCTTCGTGCGCGACGTGGTCGGGCCGGACGTCCACCTCGTCGGATGCGGTGCCCCGCTGCTGCCCAGCGTCGGGCTGGTCGACGCGATGCGCGTCTCCCCCGACACGTTCCACGAGGGCGGGGAGGACGGATCCACCGGGCTGCGCGGACTCATGCCGCTCGCCGCCCGTGCCTGGCAGCAGGGCCGGCTCTGGGTCAACGACCCGGACTGCGTCGTGGCCCGCCCGTCGTACTCCCACCGGGATCGGTGGGCCCGGGCTGCCCTGGAGTTCGGCGGGCTCCGGTCGTTCTCCGACCGGCTGAGCGAGCTCGACGAGCCCGGCCTGGCTGCCGTGCGAGGCCTGCTGGCGGAGGGCGGCACCGCCGACCCGTTCGCACCCGGGGTGCTGGAGTCGGGCGCCCGGCTGGCACTCGCCGAAGGAGCGTCGTGACGGCCGGCGCCGACGGGCTCGCGGCTCGGATCGGTCCCCACGTCGAGCTGCTCTACCCCGACCAGCACGACGAGGTCACCCGACGGCTGGTCGACCTGGCGGTGGAGTACGCCGCCCGGCTGCGCGGCCGCGTGGTCGAACCGCCCACCCATCGCACCAGCTGCCTCATCACGTACGGCGACGGCATCCGACGCCGCGGTGAGGCACCGCTGCACACGCTGGCCGCGTTCCTGCGCGACCACGTCGGCGACGTGCTCAGTGACGTGCACCTCCTGCCGATGTTCCCGTGGACGTCCGACGACGGGTTCGCCGTCGTCGACCACCGCGCCGTCAACCCGGCCCTGGGCGCGTGGGGAGACGTGGCCGAGCTCGCCGCCGACCGCGCCGTGATGTTCGACTTCGTGGCCAACCACACGTCCAGCCACAGTCCGTGGTTCCTCGGCTGGCTGGCCGGCGACCCGGTCTACGAGGGGTTCTACGTCGAGGAGAGCGCCGACTTCGACGCGTCGCGCGTGGTGCGGCCCCGGACCACGCCGCTCTTCCACCCGTTCGAGCGTCCGGACGGCACCACCGTCTGCGCCTGGACGACGTTCGGGCCCGACCAGGTCGATGTCGACGTGCGCCACCCCGGCACCCTGGTGGAGCTGACCGACGTCCTGCTCTCCTACCTGGAGCGGGGCGCCTCGGCGGTGCGGCTCGACGCGATCGGCTTCCTCTGGAAGGAGTCCGGCACCACCTGCCTGCACCTGCCCGAGACGCATGCGGTGATCAAGGTGTGGAGGGCCCTCGTCGACCACGTGGCGCCGGGCGCCCGGCTGCTGACCGAGACCAACGTGCCGCACGCGGAGAACATCTCCTACTTCGGCGACGGCACCGACGAGGCGCACCTCGTCTACCAGTTCGCGCTCCCGCCACTGGTGCTGCACTCGTTCGTGGCGGGATCCACCGCACGGCTCAGCGACTGGGCGGCGGGCGTGGGGCCCGTCAGCGACACCGCCACCTGGTTCAACTTCCTCGCCAGCCACGACGGCATCGGGATGCGTGCCACGGAGGGCATCCTGGACGACCACGAGCGCGAGGCGCTGATCGAGCGCACCCACTCCCACGGCGGGCGCATCTCCTGGGCCAGCCGACCCGATGGCACCCGGACGATCTATGAGCTCAACCTCAGCTACCTCGACGCGCTCTGCACCGTCGCCGAGGCCCGGCAGCCTGCGGTCCTGGCCGCCAAGGCGCTCGCCGCGCACAGCATCCTGTTCGCCTTCCTGGGCGTGCCGGCTGTCTACTACCACTCGTTGGTGGGCTCTCCGCCCGATCTCGAGGGCATGGTGACCAGCCGCATCAACCGACGCATCAATCGAGCCGTCCTCGACGCCGACCGGCTCGCCCGGGACGTGAACGACGACCCGCGACGACGGGCGGTCTTCACCGGCATGCGGCACCTGCTGGACGTCCGCCGGGGACACGAGGCGTTCTCACCGTTCGGCACCCAGCGGGTCGAGCACCTCGATGACCGGGTCTTCGCCGTCGTCCGTGCCGAGGGGACCACCGACGAGCTGATCTGCCTGACGAACGTGACCGGGGAGGCGGTGGCCCTGCCCGTGCGGGGCACCGACGTGCTCACCGGTGCTCGGGCCGATCCCCTGGTCCTCGGCCCATGGGGCTACGCCTGGGTCCGGCCCGACCGCTGAGCGACGTCATCCCTCCCGGCCGCGGTCGATCTCCTGCTTGCGGGCCAGCCGGTGCGCGCGGCGGATCTCGGCCTCGCGCTGGCGGCGTACCTCGTCGGGGGTCTCGGCCAGTAGCGCCGGCACCGGCCGCGACCGCCCCTCGGCGTCGATCGCGACGAAGACGAAGTACGCCGACGCGACGTGCAGCGGCTCGTCGGCAGCGCTCTGCCACGGCTGCGCCTCGACCCGCACGCCGATCTCCATGGACGACCGCCCCGCCCAGTTGACCTGGGCGAAGGTGCGCACGATGTCGCCGACGTGGACCGGCTCGAGCAGGGCCATCTCGTCGAGGGCCGCCGTGACCGCCGGCCCGCCGCTGTGCCGCTGCGCGACGGCCCCGGCCGTCGAGTCGGCGAGCTTCATGATCTCGCCACCGTGCACGTTGCCGAGCAGGTTGGCCTCGGTGCTGCTGGTGATGACGCCCAGCGAGACCCGGGAGTACGACGGCGGCAGTGCGTCCCTGAGATCCGTCTGCGCCTTCTGACTCGCTCGCAGCGCGACAGCATCCTCACCGCCGACCACCGGCTCCGGACCGCCGCTGTGGCGCGCTTCGCTCATGGACGGCACGGTAGCGTCTCCGCACATGGCAGAACGTCCCCCGGGGAAGGGCGGCCCCGAGGAGGGCACGCCTGAGTACAACTGGCTCTACGGCAAGGGCAACGACAGCCCTCCGCCGGACGACGCCACGCGCGTCGTACCCCGCTCGAGTCGGCCGCGCTCCGAGGAGACCCGCGTCATGCCGGCCATGTCGCGCGATCGCGCGCGGGGCGGTGTCACCGAGACCTCTCCGGGATTGCCGCCTCCTCCGCCGGGAGGGCCGGACACCGCTCGGGGTGCGGGCGGCAGACCTTCTGGGCGGCGGCTCCCCCGCTTCCGGCTGCGCTGGGTGACGTGGGTCCTGCTGCTGTGGCTGGTCTTCCTGATCGCCGTGCCGTTCTGGGCGTGGACCAAGGTCACCAAGATCAACGCCCTGCCCGACGACCAGCTGCCGGACCAGCCCGGCAACACCTATCTCCTCGTCGGCAGCGACTCCCGCTCCGACCTCACCGAGGAGGAACGCAAGGAGCTCGGCACCGGCGGCGACGTCGGCCAGCGCACCGACACGATCATGCTGCTGCACACCGGGGCCGGGCCGAACCTGCTGATGTCGATCCCCCGCGACTCCATCGTCGAGATCCCCGGCCGTTCCGGCACCAACAAGATCAACGCCGCCTACGCGTTCGGCGGCCCCGAGCTGCTCGTCCGCACCATCGAGGCCAACACCGGAATCCGCGTCGACGACTATGTGGAGATCGGGTTCGGGGGGTTCGTCGGCATGGTCGACGCCCTCGGCGGCGTGGAGATCTGCCCCACCAACGCCATGAAGGATCCGCTCGCCAACCTCGACATCCCCAAGGGTTGTCAGGAGGCGGACGGCAAGACCGCTCTCGGCTACGCCCGGTCGCGGCACACGTCTCAGCAGCTCGGCGACATCAAGCGCGCCCAGCACCAGCGCGAGGTGGTGTCGGCGATCGGCAGCAAGGCCATCTCGCCGTGGACCATCCTCAACCCGGTGCGCTACTACCGCCTGGCCATGGCCTCGGCGGACTCGTTCAACGTGAGCGACGGCACCAGTGCGCTGTCGCTCGGCCGGTTCGGCTACGCCATGACGCGGGTCGACGGCAAGAACGGCCTGACCTGCGGCGTACCGATTCGCGACCTCGCCGTCACCTGGGACGAGGAGCGGTCCGCCGAGATGTTCCGGTACATCATCGAGGACGACACCGAGAGCATCCCCAAGGGTCTGTGCACGCCCTCCGGCATCGCTCGCTGACACCCGACGCGAGCCTTCCCGTTGTGCCAGGCTCGTGGGCTCGGATCACACGAGGGACGTGAGATGCGCCGAGCGATCCAAGGTCCGCTGTTCTGCCTGGTCACCTCACTGCTGGTCGCCGCTCCGGCGGAGCTCGCGGCGGCGAGCCAGCGGTACGACTGCAACCCGGCGGACGGTTCGTTCAAGACCGTCGACAAGCGCGCCTACCGGCATCTGCCGTCCGGAAGCACCGGCGTGTACGCCGACATCAAGAACAAGACGAAGACCTGGCGGACCAAGGTGCGCGGCCAGGTCTGCTTCTACGACGCACACAACTTCGAGGGTGTGAGACGCGTGCGGGTCGGCGTCGAGGCGTTCGGCCCGTAGGGCCGCACGCGACGCAGAGCTCGTTGCCCTACGGTGCGAGTCTCACCAGGGCAGGTCGGTGGCGTCGGTCGGCACCACGAGCAGGCCGACGACGCGCCGGTCGCCGTCGTACGCGACCCGGCCGAGCCACGAGCCGGCCTCGCACTCGAGCGTCGTCTGCACGACGAGGTTGCCGACGACCGTGTCGTCCTCGGCCACGCCCCTGCCGTCGGGCAGCTCCACCGTGGTGCCGGTGCAGCGCACGAGGTTGCCGGTGTCGCCGACGGCGGCGGCCCAGGTGTCGAGCACGACGTCGCGGGTGAGCGCGGCGGCGGTCGGCGCGGTCATCAGGTCGGCGAGCGCGTCGTAGTCGCCGGCGTCGATGAGCGCGAAGACCCGCTCCGTGGTCGCGGTGACCTCGGCGGAGGTGGTGGGTGTCATGGCTTCTCCTGTCCGCGGGTCGCGGATCGACCCGAATCGCTTGAACACGGCCTGGCGGGTGATGCCGAGCACGTGGCCGATCTCGGCCCAGGTACTGCCGCCCGCGCGCGCCGCGTGTACGGCGTCGCGCAGGTCCTGCTGGGCCTGCGCGACCCGGTGCTGGGCGGACGCGACCCCGGCGAGGGAACCGGGCCCGCCGTCACTGCTCGTCGGATGCACCGCTCATCGAGGCGGCCGCGCTCGGCACCATGACGCCGGCCAGGATGAAGCCGACCGCCCACCACGTGGGGCCGTCGCCGACGAGCGAGATCCCGAAGCCAAGGGCGATCCCGAGCAGGCCACCGACCGCGTAGTCGCGGGTGGCGACCGTGCCCGGTGGCCGGGATCCGGCCCACGAGCCGGCGAAGAGCATCACCCACAGCGACAGCGCGAGCACGGCTCCCACGATCAGCAGCGGCCAGTCACCTCCGCCGAGCAGCCAGACGGCCGCCGCGATGGCGGCTGCGATCAGGACCTGAGCAAGCGTTCCGGACATGCCTCCAGCCTGCCGCGGGGGCCTCGGCTTGTCAACCTTTGGTTGACATGCGTCAGGCGACGCAGAGCTCGTTGCCCTCGGGGTCGAGCATCACGACGTGGCCGAGCTCGTCGTCGTAGTGCTCCTCGCGCACCTTCGTCGCGCCGGCGGCCTCCAGCTCGGCCACCTTGGCGCGGATGAGCCGCTCCCGCTCGGTCATGTCCCACGGCGGCTCGCCGGCGACGCGCAGGTCGATGTGCATTCGGTTCTTGGCCGTCTTCGGCTCGGGCACGCGCAGGAAGCCGATGGCCGGTCCGCCTGCCGTCGGGGTCGACGATCGACGCGCCGTCGGGGTCGTCGTACCCGGGCTCGCTGACGTAGCCCAGCGCCTGCGCCCAGAAGGTCGCCAGCCGGTGCGGGTCGGACGCGTCGCAGCCGAGGGTCCAGTGGGTAGCCATGGGCGCAGGCTAGTTCTCCAGAGGCGTCGGATCGAGCCCCGCGCGAGTCGCCTCGTTCCTGCGAGGCCGGCTGCCCTCGGGAAGGATTCCTCATGAAGCTCCGCCTCGTCACCGGCACCGCGGTGCTCCTGCTCGCTGCCGCGCTCAGCCCCGTCGCGCCCGCCGCGACCGCGCCCGCGAGCACCCCGTTCCTCGTCGTCGACGCCCTCGATGTCGTGCTGTACGACGGGTGCAACCGCTACCCGGTCCACTACCAGGTCGACCCGGGATCGCCCACCCACGACTGGTACCTCCTGCCGGGGTTCGCCCTTCCGAAGGCCATCTTCGTCGAGGGAGTAGGACCCTCGACCGGCATCACCACCATGGAGATGTGTCCGATCGACCGACCAGGGTCGCACCAGATCGATGTCCAGCTGCGAACCCGAAGCGGCATCACCCGGCTCGCGACGGCCTCCGACACCTTCACCGCCCGCCGTCCGGCGACCCGGACCCCCATCGGGGTCTCCGACAGGACGCCGAGGCCCGGACAGCAGGTCACCGTCCGGCTCGTCACCCTGGCCGAGACCCCGACGGGATTCGTCCGCGACGACACATCCGTCCTCCAGCTCCAACAGAAGACGAGGAAGGGCTGGAAGAAGGTGGCCAAGAGGAGGACCGACGAGGGCAGGGCCAGGGCCGGGTTCCGCTACCGCGGCGGCAAGGTCACCCTGCGCGGCAAGTCCGTCGGGTCCAGCAGCGACAACGACACCGGCTCGTTCTCGGTGAAGATCACCCTGGGCAAGGTCAGCTTCGGCTGATGCGCACCGACGCCCGCGCCAGCTCGGCGACCCGCGCCCAGTCGTCCGCGGCCACCGCGTCCTTCGGGGTCAGCCACGAGCCGCCGACGCACCCCACGTTCGGCAACGACAGGTAGCCCGAAGCGGTCGCTGGTGTGATGCCGCCCGTCGGGCAGAAGCGCACGTCGGGCACGACCGAGGCGAGGGCTGAGAGGTACGCCGCCCCGCCGGAGGCCTCGGCCGGGAAGAACTTGAGCTCGGTCAGCCCGGCCTCGCGCGCGGCCAGCACCTCCGAGACGGTGGCCGTGCCCGGCAGGAAGGGCAGGCCGGTGTCGGCCATCGCCGCCAGCAGCCCCGGCGTCGCACCGGGCGAGACGAGGAACCTCGCGCCCGCGTCGTACGCCCTCTTGGCGTGGTCGGCGCTCAGCACCGTGCCGGCACCGACCAGGATCTCGGGCACCTCGTCGGCGATCGCGCGGATCGCGTCGAGGGCGGCCGGGGTGCGCAGGGTCAGCTCGATGACGGGCACACCGCCGGCGACGAGGGCACGCGCGAGGGGTACGGCGTGGGCGACGTCGTCGACCACGACCACCGGGATCACCGGGGTCAGGTCGAGCAGGCTCTCAGACGGGCTGGACAACGCGGACCTCCTCCGTGGTGCCGTAGGCCGGGAACACGCTCGCGCCGAGGTCGGCCGGCCCGACGGTGGCCCGGAACGCCGCGAACAGCTCGCGGCCGGTGCCCGACCACTCCTCGCCCCGCGGAGCACGGCCGGTGGGCTCGCGCGAGGCCAGGTCGGCGTCGATCTCGAGCACCCCCGCGTCGGCGTCGAGCGTGACCGGGTCGCCGTCGCGGACCCGGGACAGCGGTCCCCCGACCGCCGCCTCGGGTGTCACGTGGATGGCCGCCGGGACCTTGCCGGAGGCGCCGGACATCCGGCCGTCGGTGACGACCGCGACGCGTTGCCCGCGGTCCTGGAGCACGCCGAGGGCCGGGGTCAGCTTGTGCAGCTCGGGCATCCCGTTGGCGGCCGGGCCCTGGTAGCGGATCACCGCCACGAAGTCGCGGCCGTCGAGCTCACCCGCACCGAAGGCGGTGAGGAAGTCGGCCTGGTCGTCGAACACCAGCGCCGGAGCGCTGACCGTGCGGTGCTCGGGCTTCACGGCCGACGTCTTGATGACGCCGGTGCCGAGGCGACCGGTCAGCACCTTGAGGCCGCCGTCGGGGGCGAACGGCGCGTCGGCCGGCCGGAGCACGTCGAGGTCGAGGCTCGCCTTCGGCCCCTCCTCCCAGGTGACCTCGCCACCGGAGAGGCGGGGTTCGGTCGAGTAGTGCCAGAGGCCGCGACCGGCGACGGTGAGGACGTCGTCGTGGAGCAGCCCCGCGCGCAGCAGGGTGTGCACGAGGAAGGCCACCCCGCCGGCCGCGTGGAAGTGGTTGATGTCGGCCGAGCCGTTCGGGTAGACCCGCGCCAATCGACGGCACCACGGCCGAGAGGTCGGACAGGTCCTGCCAGGTGAGGTGCACGCCGGCCGCCCGGGCGATCGCGACCAGGTGCATCGTGTGGTTGGTCGATCCCCCACTGGCCAGCAGCGCCACGCACGCGTTGACGATCGCCCGCTCGTCGACGATCTCGCCGACCGGCGTGGGCTCCCCGCCGAGGCGCGTCAGCTCGGTGACCCGTCGACCGGCCGCGTCGGTCAGGGCCTCGCGCAGCGGCGTACCCGGGTTGACGAAGGCCGAGCCCGGCAGGTGCAGGCCGAGCACCTCCATCAGCAGCTGGTTGGAGTTGGCGGTGCCGTAGAAGGTGCAGGTGCCCGCCGAGTGGTACGACGCGGACTCGGCCGCGAGCAGCTCGTCGCGACCGACCTTCCCCTCGGCGTGCAGCTGGCGCACCCGCGCCTTCTCGCCGTTGGGCAGGCCCGAGGTCATCGGGCCGGCAGGCACGAACAGCGTCGGCAGGTGCCCGAATGACAGCGCCCCGATCAGCAGCCCGGGCACGATCTTGTCGCAGACGCCGAGCATCAATGCACCGTCGAACATGTCGTGCGACAGCGCGATCGCGGTCGACATGGCGATCACGTCGCGGCTGTAGAGCGAGAGCTGCATGCCGTCACGGCCCTGGGTGATGCCGTCGCACATGGCAGGCACTCCCCCGGCGACCTGCGCGATGCCGCCCGCACGGATGACGGCCGTCTTGAGCTGCCGCGGGTAGGTCTCGAACGGCTGGTGCGCCGAGAGCATGTCGTTGTAGCTGGTGACGATCGCGAGGTTCGGCTTGGTGCGGCCGCGCAGCGTCTGCTTGGCGGGCTCGTCGGCCGCGGCGAATCCGTGCGCGAGGTTGGCGCACGCGAGCTTGCCGCGCGCCGGTCCCTTGTCGGCGGCTGCCCGGATGCGACGGAGGTACGACGCACGCGAGGCCGCGCTGCGCTCGGTGATGCGGTCGGTGACGGCTTGCACCGTCGGGTTCATGGGTGTGGTCATTGGTCTGACTCCTGCCAGGTGCGGCCGTCGCGCTCGATGAGCGTCGTGGCGGCGGTGGGGCCGGACGTGCCGGCGGCATAGCGCTTCGGCCGGTCGGGCGACGTTGCCCACCGGGTGAGGATCGGCTCGACCCAGGTCCACGCTGCCTCGACCTCGTCGCGGCGCATGAACAGGGTCGGGTTGCCTTTCATGACGTCCATGAGCAACCGCTCGTAGGCGTCGGGCGAGGCCTGGTCGAAGGCCGTCGCGTAGCTCAGATCGAGCGAGACCGGGCGCAGCCGGTAGCCGCCCGGGCCGGGCTCCTTCGCCGTCAGGTGCAGGCGCATCCCCTCGTCGGGCTGCACCTGGATGTGCAGCCGGTTGGGCTGGGTGACGCCCTCGCTGTGCGGGAACATCGCGTGCGGCGGCTCCTTGAAGACCACGACGATCTCCGACGTGCGCCGGTCCATCCGCTTGCCGGTGCGCAGATAGAACGGCACCCCGGCCCAGCGCCAGTTCTGCACCTCCGCCCGCAGCGCCACGAACGTCTCGGTCGCGCTGGCGTCGTGCCCCAGCTCCTCGGCGTACGACGGGACGGCCTGGCCGTCGACCAGGCCCGCGCCGTAGCGACCGCGCACGGTGTCGCGGTCGACGTCGGCGGCCGCCATGGGCTTGAGGGCCTGGAGGACCTTGAGCTTCTCGTCGCGCACGGTCTCGCGACCGACGTACGTCGGAGGCTCCATGGCGACGAGGCACAGCAGCTGGAGGAGGTGGTTCTGCACCATGTCGCGCAGCGCGCCGGACTGGTCGTAGTAGCCGCCGCGCGCGCCGACGCCGATCGACTCGGCGACCGTGATCTGCACGTGGTCGACCCAGTGGGAGTTCCACAGCGGCTCGAGGAACGTGTTGGCGAAGCGGGTGACGAGGAGGTTCTGCACGCTCTCCTTGCCCAGGTAGTGGTCGATGCGGAAGATCTGCGACTCGTCGAACACCGAGCCGACCGCGTCGTTGATCGCCTGCGCCGAGGCCAGGTCGTGGCCGACCGGCTTCTCCATCACGACGCGGGCGTTGGCGTCGGCGGCACCGATCTCGTCGAGCCGTCGGCAGATCGGGCCGAACAGGCCGGGCGCCACCGCGAGGTAGAACACCCGGACCGCGACGTCGTGACGCGGCCGGTCCTTGAGCAGGCCGTGCAGGTGGTGCCAGTCGTCGTGGTCGAGGACGTCGAGCCGCACGTGGCGCACGCGGGCCAGCATCCGCTCGACCGCGTCGGCGTCGAGCAGCGCCGGGGCGACGTACGTCGCGAGCGCGTCGGCGACCAGCGCGCGGTAGCCGTCGTCGTCGAGATCGGTGCGGGTGACGCCGATGACGCGGGTGTCGTCGGGCAGGTGGCCCTCGCGGTCGCGGAGGTAGAGCGCCGGGAGCAGCTTGCGCAGCGCCAGGTCGCCGGAGCCGCCGAAGACCGTGAAGTCGCAGACCTCGGGGGGCACGGGTGCACTCATGGGCGCAACGCTAGGAAGGTCTTAGGCCCTTTGCAAGCATAAGTTAAAAGTTTCTCGGACATATCTGGCCGGGTACAGTGCACTCGCGGTACCCAACGGAGTGGAGAGGAGTGCGATGGACCAGGTCCGACCGACCTCCGCCGGCGACGTCCTCGAGCTGGTGCGCACCGGCCGGGCCCGCACCCGCACCGAGGTCGGCCAGCTCACCGGACTCTCCCGCACCGCCGTGCTCGCCCGCGTCTCGGCGCTCGCCGACGCCGGTCTCGTCGTCCCGGGCGAGGAACGTGCGGCCACCGGCGGCCGGCCCGCCGCCTCGCTGGTGTTCAATCACGAGGCCGGCGTGGTGCTGGCCGTCGCGGTCGGTCGCTCGCGCAGCCAGCTCGGCGTCTTCGACCTCGACGGCCGGGAGCTGGCCAGCGACTCCCGCGACCACACCGTCGGCGTGTCCGCCGCCGAGCTGATGCCCACCCTCGTCGCCCGCCTGCGCGCCCTGATGGCCGACGTCGCTCCCCCGGTGCTCGCCGTCGGCATGAGCATCTCGGGACTCGTCGACCCCGAGCGCATGGTCAGCGTCGACTCGCCGGTGATGCGCGGCTGGGACGGCGTCGAGCTGGCGCCGTACGTCGCGGAGATCGCCGACGCACCGCTCTTCCTGGTCAACGACGCCCAGGCGCTCGCGCGGTCGGAGCTGTTCGGGCGGCCCGACCCGCCGAGCGAGGCGCTGGTCGTGAAGGCGTCGACCGGGCTCGGGCTGGGCATCATCTCCGGCGGCCGGGTGCTCACCGGCAGTGCCGGTGCGAGCGGCGAGATAGGCCACAGCAAGCACCCCCGCGCCGACGAGCTGCCGTGCCGCTGCGGCGCGACCGGCTGCCTCGAGGCCATCGCCGGGGGCTGGGCGCTCCTCGCGGCGTACGCCGACGGCGGTCGCGAGGCCGCCCACATCCGCGAGCTGGCCGCCCACGCGGCCGAGGGCGACACCCTCGCCCGGCGGCTGCTGCGGCAGGCCGGCCACGACCTCGGCGAGCTGCTCGCGGTCGCCATCAACCTGCTCAACCCGCGGACCGTCGTCATCGGCGGCGACATGGCGGCCGCCTTCGACACGTACGCCGCGGGCGTGCGCGAGGCGATCTACGCGGACGGCACGGCCCGCAGCGTGCGCGACCTCGACCTGCGCCCGAGCCTGCACGGCGAGCACGCCGGGCTGGTCGGCTGTGCCGCCGTGGCGATCGAGGGCGTGCTCAGTCCCGCGTCGGTGGACGCCCGGCTCCGCTGAGCGACCCGTCCGGGCTGGTCGGCCACACCGCCCGCACCCATCCCTGCTTCATCAAGGTATGTAGGTGAACTGACACTTCCCACGGCGGGTACGCCGTGGGAAGCAGCAACTCGGCTACATACCTTGATGAAGCACAGCCGCACGGGACCCGCAGCAGATCTGGACCGGTCAGTCGAAGAGGCGCGACTGGGGCGGGCCGTGCGCGGGGTCGACCCCGTCGAAGAGGTTGCTCACCGACTCGCCGTCATGGATGCGGTCGATGGCCGACGCGAAGAGGCCGGCCACGGTACGGATCTTCAGGTCGGGCCAGTCGGCCGGCGGAGGCACGGTGTCGGTGGTGATGACCTCGGAGATCATCGGGTGCTCGCGCAGCCGCTCGAGCGCCTTGCCGACGAAGAGCCCGTGGGTGCAGGCCACGGCGGCCCCGGTGCAGCCCTGCTCGGCGAGGCGGTCGAGCAGCTCCACGATCGAGCCACCGGTGGCGATCTCGTCGTCGAGCACGATCGCGCGCTTGCCCTCGACGTCGCCGACGATCGCGTCGATGACGACCTGGTCGTCGGCCAGCCGCTTCTTGCTGCCGGCCGCGACCGGGAGACCGAGCAGCCGGGCGAACTGGGTCGCGGTCTTGGCGTTGCCGAAGTCGGGTGACACGACGACCGCGTCGGAGAGGTCCTGGCCCTGGAAGTGGTCGGCGAGCACGCCGAGAGCGGTGAGGTGGTCGACCGGCACGGAGAAGAAGCCGTGCACCTGCGGCGCGTGCAGGCTCATCGTCAGCACCCGGTGGACGCCGGCCGCGACCAGCATGTCGGCGACGAGACGGCCGCCGATCGAGAGACGCGAGGCGTCCTTCTTGTCCGAGCGCGCGTAGGCGTAGTACGGGATGACCGCGGTGATCTGCTGGGCCGAGGCGCCCCGGGCCGCGTCGACCATCAGCAGCAGCTCCATCAGGTGCTCCTGGGTCGGCGGCGACAGCGGCTGGACGATGTAGACGTCGCGCTGGCGACAGTTGGCCAGCAGCTGCGCCTGGAGGCAGTCGTTGCTGAAGCGGGTCAGCTCGACCGGGCTCAGCTCGACCCCGAGCGCGTCGCAGATCGAGGTGGCGAGGGGCCGATGTGCGCTGCCGCTGAAGACGACGATCTCGCGCACTCGGTGGCTCCCTACAGGGCTGGTCATCCGGACGCGCCGAGCCTAGCCGCACCTGGCCGCCGCCCGCGACGATCCCAGCATCCCCTTGCGTGACCCGACCGATCGACGTACGCTCGCGATATATCGTGACTGTGACGCGATGCGTCGTACGAAGGGAGATCGCCGTGGGACACGGACGACAGAGAATGTGGCAGGAGCTGGCCAGCGAAGTGGTGCAGGGCCGCGCCCAGCACGGGCGGGGCGGCGGCCACTGGCAGGGCTGGACCGACAACCCGGGCTGGGGCGGCCGGCGCGGAGGGCATGGCGGCCCGGGCGGGCCGCCGCCGTGGCTCCAGGGCTTCTTCGGGATGACGCCGCCCGGCGCTCCCCCGCAGCAGGGCGGTCCGAAGGTACGCCGCGGCGACGTGCGGATGGCGATCATCGACGTGCTCCGGCAGGCCGCGGCCGACGACACCTCGGTCAACGGCTACCAGGTGATCCAGCAGATCGCCGAGCGCAGCAACGACGCCTGGCGCCCGAGTCCCGGGTCGGTCTACCCGACCATCCAGCAGCTGCAGGACGAGGGACTCGTCGAGTCCGACGACGAGCGCGGCCGCAAGACGCTGCGGCTGACCGACGTCGGCGAGACCTACGCCGCGGAGCACGTCGACGAGCTCGCCGCGGTGTGGGCACCGTTCGAACGGCGTGAGCGGGCCGCCCGCGCCGACTCCGGGCGCAGCGGCAGCCCCGACCTGAAGGCCGAGATCGGCCAGGTCATGGGCGCGGTGTGGCAGATCGTGACGCAGGGCTCCGACCAGCAGCGCCGGGCGGCCGTCGAGACGCTCGTGGCCACGCGCCGCGACCTCTACGGCATCCTCGCGGACGGCGCCGACTCAGCGGCTGCGGCCGACGACCCCGACCTCGACGACGACGAGGAGGCCCGGTCATGAGCCCCGCACTGCGCATCGGCGACGCCGACCGCGAGCGCGCCGCCGGAGACCTGGCCGAGCACTTCGCCCACGGCCGCCTCACCAACGACGAGTACGACGAGCGGCTCGACGCCATCTGGACCGCCCGCACGGCGGCCGACCTGACGCCGATCTTCGAGGACCTGCCGCGCACGCAACCCGTGGTGGCGCAGCGTCGGCCGTCGCCGTCGCGGGGGCCCTGGCAGCGGATGCGCGGTGTGCCGTTCCTGCCGGTGCTGGCCCTCCTGATCGTGCTCAGCGTGGTCACCGGCTGGCCGTTCTGGGTGCTCATTTTCTTCATCGGTTGCGGGGCGATGCGCTTCGGTGCCCGCCGGCATCGCTGGAGCTGATGCGCACCGGACCCACCGGGCCTACCGTGGCCCGATGGCAGCCGAGGACCGCGACGAGCGCACCACCCTGGACCGCAACTGGGACGAGCTGCTCCAAGAGCTGCGGGTCACCCAGACCGGCGTGCAGATCCTCACCGGGTTCCTGCTGACCGTCCCGTTCACGGAGCGCTTCGAGGATCTCGACCGGCTCCAGGTGGCGACCTACCTGACGGTCGTCTCCGGGGGCGTGCTGACCACCGGACTGGTGCTCGCACCGGTGGCCTTCCACCGGATCCTGTTCCGGCACCGGCAGCGGCGTTGGCTGGTCGAGGCCGCCAACCGATGCGCACGGGCCGGGCTGGTCCTCCTGGCACTCACCTGCTCCGGCGTGCTGTTCCTGGTGTTCGACGTCGTGCTCGGCAACACAGCGGGGCTGATCGCCCTGGTCATGACGCTCGCCTTCTTCGTGAGCTGCTGGGCCGTCGTACCCCTTGTCGGGGAGCGGTCGAGTCCGGGTGCGGGATCGCCCTGAACGCACCCTGAGATCGGCCCGCGAGCGTTGAGCTCGCCCACCGGCCACGGGCAGGCTCGCCCGCATGAGAAGACTTTTCACATGGGCGGTCGTCCTCGGTGTCGTGGTGATGGTGCCGCTGCTCGGGTTCGGCGCGTTCATCGCCTACTCGTTCGCCACGGCCAAGGTCGACACCGTCGGCCAGGTCGGTTTCGACCGGCCGCTGGCCATCCCTCCGCTCGCCGCATCGACCGTCGACGACCAGGGCCGCAGGGTCTTCGACCTGACCCTCCAGCGTGGCGAGGCGGACCTCGGTCGTGAGGAGCCGACGCCGACGTGGGGTGTCAACGGGTCCTACCTCGGGCCGACCCTGCGGGCCGCGCGCGGCGAGGAGGTGCTGGTGAACGTCACCAACGACCTCGGCGAGGAGAGCACGCTGCACTGGCACGGCATGCACCTGCCCGCGGCGATGGACGGCGGGCCGCACCAGATGGTGCCGGCCGGCGACACGTGGTCGCCGAGCTGGCGGGTCGACCAGCCCGCGGCGACGCTGTGGTACCACCCGCATCCCCACGAGACGACCGCGCAGCACGTCTACCGAGGAGTGGCCGGCATGTTCATCCTCGACGACCCCGGGGCAGCCGGGGTCGACGCGCTGCTGCCGACGGCGTACGGCATCGACGACATCCCGGTCATCGTGCAGGACAAGGAGTTCGACGGCTCGGAGCTCGACACCAGCGCCGGGCTGTTCGAGGGCAACGGGATCCTCGGCGACACGGTGCTGGTGAACGGCACGCCCGGTCCCTACCTCGACGTCACCACCGAGCGCGTGCGGCTCCGGCTGCTCAACGCCAGCAACGCCCGGATCTACAACTTCGGCTTCAGCGACGATCGTGACTTCCAGCTGATCGGCACGGACGGCGGCCTGCTGCCTGCGCCGCTGGAGCTCGACAAGATCGTGGTCTCACCCGGCGAGCGTGCCGAGGTCGTGGTCGAGATGGCGCCGGGCGAGACGTCCGTGCTCCGCAGCTCACCGCTGGCCGACGCCGGCGGCCGCTTCACCGGCGGTGACGACTCGCTGGACGTGATGGAGCTGCGCGCGGCCGCCGAGCTGGCGACCTCGCCGGCACTGCCCGACGAGCTCGCTCCCGCGCCCGACCTCGGGGCCGACGACGTGACGGAGACCCGGAGCTTCCGGATGTCCGGAAGCAACATCAACGGCGACCAGATGGACATGTCGCGCATCGACGAGATCGTCGAGCTCGGCGCCACCGAGCGGTGGCGGGTGCACAACGCCGAGGGTGGTCCGCACAACTTCCACGTGCACGACGTCCAGTTCGTCGTCGAGTCGATCGACGGCAGCCCGCCTCCACCGGAGCTGGCCGGCTGGAAGGACACGGTGTTCCTGCCCGGACATCGCGAGGTGGAGGTGCTCGTGCGCTTCACCGACTACGCCGACCCGGACACGCCGTACATGTACCACTGCCACCTGCTCCGCCACGAGGACCGGGGGATGATGGGCCAGTTCGTGGTGGTCGAGGCCGGCGGTGAGGCCGGCGAGGTCGACCACGAGCACCACTGAGGGGGTAGGGCGTGTCTCCTGACTCTCGGCCGTGGCGAGCGGCGTCCGGGGCGTGCGCTGCCACGGCGCCGGAGCGAGGCTGTACTTGTCTGTCCTTCGAGTGACGGCAACGCAGGCAGCATGCGTCCTGGCGTCGCGCAGCAGGCCCCGGAGTTGGGAGAGACGCCCTATCGACCCACGGCCTTCTCGAGCTCAGCCTTGGTCATCTTCGAGCGGCCCTTGATGTTCTTCGCCTTCGCCTCGTTGTAGAGCTGGTCGCGGGTGCGGCCGCCCGACCCGCTGTGCGACCGCAGGCCGCCTCGGCGGCCCGATGAGATGTCCTCCTTCGACAGGTCGCTGCTCTCGGCGGCCTCGCCGGCACGGGCGCGCTCCTTGTTGACGGTGCGGGCCGCGATCTCCTCGGCGGTGTCCTCGCTGCGGCCCTGGTCCTCGAGGCCTTCCTTGATGTGCTCGTACTGGCGTTCGCGCTTCTTGCTCCACGCCTTCTGCGGCATGTCGTCCTCCTGGCGTCGTCTGCGGAACGTGGGGATGCCGTCGCGGGCCACGTCGTCTGCGTAAGTGCACGCAGCCCACGACGACAACGTCAGTCAGCCGGGCTGCGGAAGGAGCTCCTGGCCATGACCATCCTCGCGAGACAAGACGGGTCGTGGCGCCTGCACCGCCACGAGGGCTGGAGCCGACTATGCCCCCGGGAGGCGCCCCAGGCAATACCCCTTCGGACGATCCGGCGGCTCGTTCAGCGACCGGACTCCAACCAGGCCAGCACGGCGAGGGTGCGCCGGTTGTCGTCGGAGGAGAGGACGAGCGCGAGCTTGTTGAGGATCGACGCGATGTGCTTCTCGACCACGCCGGGAGTGATGAACAGCTGCCGCCCGATCCCGGCATTGCTGCGCCCTTCCGCCATCAGCGCCAGCACCTCGCGCTCGCGGTCGGTGAGGTCGCGGATCCGGTCGCGCTGACGGCGATGGGTGAAGAGCACCGACACGACCTCCGGGTCGAGCACGGTGCCGCCCGCGCGCAGCCGGTCGAGCGTGTCGGTCAGGTCGTCCAGCGAGGTCACGTGGTCCTTCAACAGGTAGCCGATGCCGGCACCGTGGGCCAGCAGCTCACTGGCCTGCGCCTGCTCGACGTACTGCGACAGCACGAGGATCGCGGTGTCGGGCTGCGCCGCGCGAATGGCCAGCGCGGCGACCAGGCCCTCGTCGGTGTACGACGGCGGCATGCGTACGTCGAGCACCGCCAGGTCGGGGCGGTGCTCGCGGACGGCGGCCAGCGCGTCGACCCCGTCGCCGACTGCGGCGACGACCTCGGCGCCGTACTCGCGCAGGAGCCGGACCAGGCCTTCGCGCAGCAGCACGGAGTCCTCAGCGATGACCACCCGCATCAAGCGGCGCCTCGGGGCAGCATCACGGTCAGCACCGTCGGTCCGCCCGTCGGGCTGGCGATGTGCAGCCGGCCGCGTACTCCTGTCACCCGTGCCTCCAGTCCACTGAGCCCGTGGCCCTTGCCCAGGTGGGCGCCACCGGTGCCGTCGTCCTCGACGCGGACGACGAGCAGGCCCCCATCCTCCACGATCGAGACCGCGGCCCGGGTCGCACCCGAGTGCTTGGCCACGTTGGTGAGCGCCTCGGCGACCACGAAGTACGCCGCGGCCTCCACCTCGTCGTCGTACCTCCGGGACGTCGAGATGTCGGTGTCGACCACGGTGTCGACCGGGCAGCGCGACGCAGCCGCCATCACCGCCGCCACCAGGCCGCGCTCACTCAGCACCGGCGGCGCGATGCCGCGCGAGACCGCCCGCAGCTCCTCGAGGACCTCGCGGCTCTGCAGCACCGCCTCGTCGAGGTGGCCCGCCGCGGCGGCGGGGTCGTCCGCCATCCGTCGCTGGGCCGCCTGCAGGTCCATCGTCAGCCGGACCAGTCGCTGCTGGGGACCGTCGTGGATGCTCCGCTCGATCATGCTCAGGGTGTGCGACTCGGCCTTGGTGGAGGCGTCGCGGCTGGCCTCGGCCGCCTCCGCGCGGGCCCGCATCACCGCTCCGGGGTTGGTGAGCAGGGCCCAGGCGAAGGCCCGCCGGGTCCCCGCCATCGCGCGGACGACGAAGGGCGTGGCCACCAGGCCGACGAGCCCGAGCAGCGTGTTCACGACGATCTCGGCCACCCGCGAGTTGTCGCCGGTGACGAGGCCGAAGAGGCCGCTGACGTCGGCATCGCCTCGCGGCAGGGACCACTCCCAGAGGGCGTAGGTGACGAAGCCGAGCGAGAGGACGGTCCAGCAGAGCCCGATCAGGCCGGTCGTCAGCAGCAGGGGGAAGCCGACGATCGAGTGGAGGACGTCGCGCCACGCCTGCGGGTCGGTGAGGACCGACCACCAGCGGGCGCGTGGCCGGTAGGCGTGGGCGGGCAGCGGGTTGTCGAACGTGGCGTTGCACGCCGCGCGCTCCAGGTCGGCGAACCAGCGTGCGCACAGCAGCGTCCCGACCAGGATCGGCAGGCCGACCCAGACCACGAGGGTCGCGACACCGGTGACGAAACCGACGAGCACCACGACGAACGCCACGACGCACACGAAGATGCCGGCGACCAGGAAGGCGATCTCGCGGAGGAATCTGTTCATGCCGACCATCGTGTCGATGTCGGGTGCCGACAGCCAGCAGGCACTCCGCCCCTGCCGGGTGGGGGTTATCCCGCCCGGACCCCGGCGGATCGCTGCGATGTGGACGACCGGTCGCGTCCCTAGCGTCGAACCATGACAACCCACCTGCTCTCGAACCTGCTCGCCGCCGCCCTGGCCGTCGCTCCGCTGTCGTCGGCCCCGGGGCAGCCGACCGACCCGGAACCCGGAACGCTGATCTCGGTGACCCAGCTGGACTCGCTGACCCGGCACGAGGCGGTCGCCTCGCTCCGCAAGGGCGACTGGGGCGCGCGTCGTCTCAACCACGGGGTCCGCGCGTTCCGCGTCACCTACGCCACGACCGACGTCGACGGCGAGCCCACGCAGGCCACCGGCGTGCTCGCCCTCCCCGTCGGCGCGACCGGGGAGCTGACGTCCGTGAGCTACGCGCACGGCACCAGCAGCTACCGGCGCGAGGTCGCCTCGTCGTGGCGGGACCGCTACGCCACCGCGCCGGCGGTGCTGCTCGCCGGCAAGGGCTTCGCCGCCGTGCTCCCCGACTACCTCGGTCTGGGTGGCAGCCCGGGCACACACCCGTGGATGCACGTCCCGAGCGAGACCAGCGCGTCGGCGGACATGCTGACCGCCTCCCGTCAGGCGGCGTCGGACCTGGGCAGCCCGCTGCGCGCCCGCACCCACGTCATCGGCTTCTCCCAGGGGGCGTCCGTCGCACTGGGCACCCGTCGGGCGCTGCAGGAGGGCGTGGTCGGCGGCGCGACTCCCGGTCGCACGTTCGCCATCAGCGGTGCTTACGACCTGAAGGGCAGCTCGTTGCCGTCGATGTACGAAGGCGACCAGGTCGTGCCGCAGAACGCCGTCGCGTACTCGACGTACCTCCTCGTCGCCTGGAACCGTCTCTGGCCCCTCTACGACCGGCCCGCCGACGTGTTCCGCGAGCCCTACGCCGGCCGGGTCGAGCGGCTCTTCGACGGCTCCACGCCAGGTGGCCGGATGCTCGCCAGCCTGCCGCCGGACATCAAGGACCTGCTGACCCCGGCAGGGCTGCGGCTGCTGCGGGACCCGACGCCGGCGCTGCGGGCCGGACTCCGACAGGCCGACGCGGTGTGCCGATGGGCGCCCGACAGTCGCATCGATCTGTTCTTCACGCCCGACGACGAGCAGGCCGTCGCGGCCAACACCGCGGCGTGCACCCGGCGATTGACGGCCCGTGGCACGAAGGTCCGCGTGCACGACCTCGGCACTCCCTTGGTCTACGGCTCGCCGCACCTGGGCACGAACGTCGACGGCACCGTCGACGCCGTACGCCGCCTGGTCCGGGCCGAGGGTCGCTAGCGCTGTTGCGCCAGCACGAAGTCGCGCAGCCGCGCGGCGGGCCCGGCGAGCGGCCGGTCCTCGCGCCAGGTGAGACCGATGGTGCGGCGCGCGGCGGCGGTGGCCAGCCGCACCCCGATCGTGCCGGACTGACCGACGAACGGCTCCGGCACGATCGCGACCCCCAGCCCCGCGGCGACCAGGCCCTCGATGGTGGCGAGGTCCTGGCTCTCGAAGGAGATCGCGGGCGCGACGCCAGCGTCGCGCAGGAGGCCGTCGACGAGCGCGCGGTGGCCGAAGCCCGAAGGTGTGGTGATGAGCTCCTCGTCGGCAAGCTCCGCGACCGCTACCCGCCGGCGGCCGCTGAGCCGGTGCGTCGGCGGGACGATGAGCACCAGCCGCTCCTCCTGCAACGCGCGCCACCCGTACCGACCCGGCGGACGGGCCATGGTCACCGCGAGCTCGGCCGCACCCGTAGCGAGATCCTCGACCATCACGTGCGCAGGCTCCTGCCGCAGCACGACGCGGATGCGTGGGGCGACCTGGTGGAAGGCCCGGAGTATCTGGGGCACCAACGAGGTGGCCATGGAGTCGAGGAACGCCAGGCGTACGACGCCCGTGTCGGGGTCGGCGAGGCCGGCGAGATCGGCCAGCAGCTGCTCGTGACGACCGGTCAGGTCGCGGGCCGCGGCGATCACGAGCTCACCGGGTGGCGTGAGGCGCACCCCGTCGGGAACCCGGGCGAAGACCCGCACGCCCAGCTCGCCCTCGACCCGGCCCAGCGCCCGGGACAGCGTCGGCTGGCTGGTGCCCAGGACCGCGGCGGTGCCGGTCACGTGCTGGTGGTCCGCCAGCGCGACGAGCCAGTCGAGATCACGGAGCCGCATCCGCACATCATACGTCAACCGCATGACGAACAGTGGTTCTCGGCATTGGACGTATGGCCGCGTGCGAGGCACAGTCGACCGGGTGATCACCACCGCCCTCGACCGCAGCACCGGTCACCTCCCGGGCAGCAGGGCCTACCGACGGGTCGTGCTGGCCATGTTCTCCGCAGGTGTCGCGACGTTCGCCCAGCTCTACAGCACCCAAGCGCTGCTGCCCGAGCTGTCGGCGGACTTCAGGGTCTCGTCCGCGGCGAGCACCCTGACCCTGTCGCTGACGACCCTGGGCATCGGCCTGGCCCTGCTCGTCGCCGGCCCGGCGTCCGACGTCCTCGGGCGGACGCGGATGGTCCACCTGTCGCTGTGGGCCTCCGCGCTGGTGGCGCTGGCGTGTGCGTTCGCACCGTCGTGGCCGGCGCTGCTGGTCCTCCGGTTCCTCCAGGGGGTGGCGCTCGCCGGCTTGCCGGCTGTCGCCACGGCGTACCTGCGTGAGGAGCTGCACGCCTCGACCCATGCGCGGGTGGCCGGACTCTACATCGGCGGCACGGCCCTGGGCGGGATGGCCGGTCGCCTCGCGACCGGGCCGGTGGGCGAGCTCCTCGGCTGGCGATGGGCGCTGGGAGTCGTGGCGCTCATGTCGCTCACGTGTGCGGCCGTCGTCCGGCTGCTGCTGCCCGGCTCGGAGCGCTTCACCCCCTCACCCAGCGGGAGTCGCACGCTGTCGGCCATGCTCGGCCGAGCCCTGCGCGACCCGGCCCTGCTGGCGCTGTACGCCATCGGTGGCTGCTCGGCCGGCGCCCTGGTCGGGGTCTTCAACACCCTGGGCTTCCGACTCGCGGATGCGCCGTTCGGCCTGGGGCTGGGTGCGGCGAGCCTGGTCTTCCTCGTCTACCCGGTCGGGACCGTGAGTGCCGCCGCCTTCGGACGCTGGGCCGACCGGGTCGGCCGCCGGGCGGTGCTCCCCCTCGGGTGCCTGATGGCCGTCGGCGGCGTACTGCTGACGCTGGTTCCGTCGTTGCCGGGCGTCGTCATGGGCCTGGCCCTGCTGACGGCAGGCTTCTTCGGCGTCCACGGCGTGGCCAGCGGCTGGGTGCCGGCGCGGGCGTACGCCGGTGGTGTGGCGACGGGGCAGGCGGCCGCGCTGTACCTGTTCGCCTACTACCTGGGCTCGTCCGGGTTCGGAAGCCTGGCCGGCACCGCGTGGTCGGCGGTCGGGTGGCCCGGTGTCGTCGCCCTGGCCACCCTCCTGCTCACGGTCTCCGCCGGGCTCGCCTTGCGGCTCCGGACCATGCCAGTACTGCCCGGAGCGGAATCGCTCAGGCCGGCCCTCCCCCGGCCGATGGGAGAGACCTAGACCGACCGAGCCGGAGGGGGCAGCGATGGACATCCGCGTGAAGAACAACCTGTCGTTCCACCCGCACCACCCGTGGAGCTCCCGGTCGGTCGACCTCGACGGTCACCTCTCGGACGGACGTCACGTCGACCTGTCCACCGTCGACGACCCCGCCCACTGCGTCACGGGCGAGCAGCGCTACCTGGCGACGGACGCGTGGCTGCACGGCCAGGTCCTGGTCCTCGACGAGGCGGGCGCCCCACCGCGGGTGATCGTGCCGATCCCCCAGATGAGCGCCGCCGTCGTCGGCGAGGCCCTGCGCCGCTGGCTGGTCTCTGCGGCCTGAGCCAGGGAGTTGGTCCTGGCGGGTGCGGACAAGGTGCGCCCGACCTGGTGATCGCTATCGACTTCGGCGAACGGTCAGCACCGTCCATGGCGAGTATCGGGACCCGTTGAAGGCGGTGACGTAGACCTTGTTCTTGCCGCGGCGCAGCGTGGACTTCTTCATCGTCACCTTGGTCTGGGAGGCGCTCACCTCCCGCTTCACCAGCAGCTTCTTGCCCTTGTAGACGCGGAGCTCGTAGCCGGCGATGGCCGCGCCGCCGTTCGTGCTCGGCGGCGACCACGAGATCGTGAACTTCCGTGAGGACCGGCGGCTGTTCACCCCGAGGCTTCGCACCCGCCCCGGGGACCCGATCACCGGAGCAGTGGTGGGGGGCGGTGGGGCGACGGTCAACGGCCAGCCACGCATCGCGTCACCGGCGACCCAGGCGAACCCGAACGGTCCGCCGGCGCCACACCTGTCGGCGCGGTACGGGTAGAAGCTGGTGATGCCGATGAGCCTCCACGTGCCGTCGGTCATCCGGATCATCAGGGGTCCACCGCTGTCGCCATGGGTGATGCAGTCGACCGTTGCCGAGTTCGGTGCGTTGTTCGCGCACACGTGGATGGCGGGGTAGAAGTGCTGTGTCGTCGGGTCGTTGAAGGCTGCCCCGCACGCGTTGTCACCCAGCAGGTCGTAGTCGGCCGCCCGCAGGTGCTCGTCGTACAGCCGGTCGGCAGGGTCATGGTCGAGGTTGTAGTGACCGAAGCCCATCACGGTCGCCCAGGTGCTCCAGTCGGTGGGCAACCCGATGGTCGCCGGAGGAATCGTGGTGACCGGGCTGTCGAGGAACAGGACCGCGATGTCGTAGAAGGCATGGTGTGTGTGGACGCCGGTCACGGGCAGGTACGCCTGTGGGTGGACGACGATGCCGGTGACGTTGCGACGTTGCCCTTGGTTGACCTCCGTCAGGTCGCGGCGTCCGACGAGCACCTGGAACCCGTTCGCCGCCTTCGGTGTCACCCGGTCTGCTCCCACGACGCAGTGAGCGGCGGTGAGCACCCGGTCAGGGGCAATGAGCACCGCTGTGCAGGCGCCCCGGCCGAAGTCTCCGTCGATGGCCGGTCTCGTCACGTCGATGAGCGCTGTCACCCACGGCCACGCGTTGGCGTCGGGGATGTAGCCGCCGGCGATGCGTTGCGGTCCTGGCCTCGAGTCAGGGACGGCCCCGGAGGGCGCCACCGGGGCCAGGAAGGTCAGCAGCAGGCCGACGAGGACGAGGCCGCGCAACAGCATGCGGCGGTGCGGAGCACTGGTTCGGTTCACGACGATTCTCCCCAGCTCAGCGGGTCCTGGGCCCATCCGCGTGGGTGCGGCCTCGACGCAGCGTAGGCACGACGCTCGCCACAGTTCATCGCCCATTTCGGTCAGCCGGGGTCAGAGCTGTGACTGCACCCCGGCGAGCAGCTGCCGCGCCATCACGATGCGCTGGACCTGGTTCGTGCCCTCGTAGATCTGGGTGATCTTGGCGTCGCGCATCATCCGCTCGACGGGGTAGTCGCGGGTGTAGCCGTAGCCACCGAGCACCTGCACGGCGTCGACGGTGACCTCCATGGCGACGTCGGAGGCGAAGCACTTGGCGGCGGCGCCGAAGAACGTCAGGTCCTGGTCGCCGCGCTCGGAGCGGCCCGCGGCGGCGTACGTCATCTGGCGGGCCGCCTCCACCTTCATGCCCATGTCGGCGAGCATGAACTGGAGGCCCTGGAAGTCGGCGATGGGCCTGCCGAACTGCTTGCGCTCCCGGGCGTAGCCGAGCGCGTAGTCGAGGGCACCCTGCGCGACGCCGACGGCCTGGGCGGCAATCGTGACGCGGGTGTGGTCGAGGGTCTTCATGGCCGTTTCGAAGCCGGTGCCCTCGGCGCCGATGATGCGGTCGCCCGGGATGCGGACGTTGTCGAAGTAGACCTCGCGGGTGGGCGAGCCCTTGATGCCGAGCTTCTTCTCGGGCGCCCCGAACGACACCCCCTCGTCGGACCTCTCGATCACGAACGCCGAGATGCCCTTGGCGCGCTTCTCGGGATCGGTCACCGCCATCACGGTGTAGAACTCGCTCACCCCGGCGTTGGTGATCCACCGCTTGACGCCGTTGACCACCCACTCGTCGCCGTCGCGCACGGCCCGGGTCTTCATGCCCACCGCGTCGGAGCCGGCATCGGGCTCGGAGAGACAGTACGAGAAGCCGCCCTCCCCCGCCGCGAGCTTGCCGAGGTACTTCCGCTTCAGCTCCTCCGACCCGCTGATCTGCACCGGCAACGAGCCCAGCTTGTTGACCGCGGGGATCAGCGACGAGGCCACGCACGCACGCGCGACCTCCTCGATCACCAGCACCGTCGCGAGCGCGTCGGCTCCGGCGCCGCCGTACTCCTCCGGCACGTGGGGTGCATGGAAGTCCGCGGCCAGCAGCGCATCCGCAGCCTCCTGCGGGTAGCGCGCCTCCTCGTCGACCTCGGCGGCGTACGGCGCGACCTTGGCGTCGCAGACCGCGCGCACCGCCTCGCGGATCGCCTGGTGCTCCTCGGACAGGGCGTAGAGGGGGTACTCGCTCACGGCCCGCACTCTACTTCCGGGTAACTGGGTGATCCCGACCTAGGGTCGACGGGTGACCATCCACGTGTTCGACGGCGAGATCGCCGGGCTGGGCAGCACGTCGGGGGTGCGGCTGGTCGTCGGTCACTGGACGACGAGCTCGCTCGGCCCGTTCTCGGACGTGATGGTCGAGACGGCGACCGGGCGTCGCATCCTGATCGCGCCGACGTCCCTGGTGGCGGCGTTCGTGGCCGACACCTACGCGTTCGACGAGGTCCGCGTCGAGCCGGTCGAGGTCACGGCCGGACCCGCGTGGCAGGTGCGCACGGCGACCCTCCGGCTCGGCTTCGGGACCGGTCGCCCGCACCCGGTGTCGGGCGCGCTGCGACTCGTGCCGGGCGGCGTACGGGACCGGGAGTGGTTCGCGTGGCTGTGCAACCCCTTCGCGCGGCTCCTGATGCCCGGCGTCCGCACCCACGGATCGGCCGGCACCGGCAGGGTCGAGTGGTACGCCGCGCGGTCGGTGCGCCGCGTCGAGTCGGTGGAGGGCACGTTCGACGGCATGCCTCTGGGCGACCTGGCGCCATTGCGGCCGGCGGTGCGCTTCGGCTTCTCGAGTGCGCCGGCGACTCCGTCAGTGACCGGGTGCGGTCCTTCGTGCGCGATCGTGGCTGAAATGCCGGACGCCCGGCCGGTGCCGAGGCACCGACCGGGCGTCCGAGTGACTGAGTGGGTCAGCCGACCTTGATCTTGATCTTCTTCGACTTCGACAGCTCGGTGAAGCCGTCGCCCGCGTAGGAGAGCTTCACCTTCGTGACGCCGGCGGGCAGCGCCTTCTTGAGCTTGATGGTGGCCTTGCCGGCCTTGCTCAGCGTGGCCTTGCCGAGGACCTTCTTGCCCTTGAGCACCTTGACGATGCCGCTGGGGACCTCGTTGTCGGCGGCGACGGCGGCCTTGATCTTGGCCTTCTTGCCCACCGGGGTGACCTTCTTCGCGGTCTTGCCGGTGGTCGTGGACTCGTTCTTCGCCAGCACGATGGTGCCGACGAGGCTGGGCGAGCCGGCCTTCAGCGTGCACGGCACGTCGGCCAGCATGACCGCGTCGCCCTGCTTGGTGGCGGTGAACTTGAACGCCGACGGGCACGTTGATGTTGTAGGTGCCGGCGTCGGGCAGGTTGGTCGGCGCCGTGGTAGCCGGGGCCGGGGCTCCGGGCGTGGTGGACGGGAACGGGGTGGAGATCGTCAGCGGAGCGGCGCGTGGCGGGCACCGGCGGTCTGCGGGAACTTGACGTTCTCCAGCGCGAGGTCGGCCGACGAGGTGGTCGACGTGCCCTCGGTCAGGGTGGCGGCCATGTCGTTGGAGAAGCCACCGATGGCTGGTCGCCTGGAAGAGGCCCTTCGGCGGCCGCGACGACATCGCCGGGAGCGTCACCGACAGAAGCACCGGGATGGCCGGGGCGTCGAGGCCCGCGTCGGCCGCCGGCGGGCAGGGTGGCGGTGATCGACACCGGGATGTCCTTGGCTCCCAGGGACGGGAAGTTGCAGGTGTAGGTGGTGTTTACGGTCGCCGCGTTGGCCGCCGGGGCGGCCATGGCGACGAGTGCGCCGGCGCTCAGGGCGGTGGCGGCGACGGTGGCAGCGAGCCGCCGGGACGTGGTGTGAAGCTCATGCGGTTCTCCTCCGTTGAAAATCTGTCGGCGTCAACTCTAGCAACACACGCCCCACACCGTACCATCGTCCTGTCGGCGCGTACGGTGGCGAACATGTCATCGTTCCTGGCAGGAGCCCGCCTCCGTCCGACTCATGCTCGACGACCTGGAGACCTGGGCGGTCGTCGGGCTGTCCGGCGACACCAGCCGGACGGCGTACGTCATCGCGAAGCTGCTCCAGGAGCGCGGCAAGCGGATCGTGCCGATCCACCCCGAGGCGCCGACGGTGCTGGGCGAGCAGGGCTTCGCCACCCTGGCCGACGTGCCGTTCCCGATCGACGTCGTCGACGTGTTCCGGCGGTCGGAGGCGGCGGGCGAGTTCGCCGACCAGGCGGTGGCCGTCGGGGCGAAGGCGGTGTGGTTCCAGCTCGGCGTGATCGACGAGGCGGCGTTCGAACGGACCCTCGAGGCCGGCGTGCCGATGGTCATGGACACCTGCCCGGCCATCGAGTGGCGCAAGCCGACCCGAGTGAGGGAGCTCAGGGTCCCGAGCGGGCCCGGCCTCCCGCACGGCGTGCGGATCCCGGCCGACGAGCTGGTCGAGCGGTTCTCCCGCTCGCCCGGACCCGGGCGGACAGTCGGTCAACACCACCGACTCCCGGGTCGAGCTGGTGTGGGACCTCGACCTCCGTCGGCCCTCGACGACGCGCAGCGGGCCCGCGCGACGTCGCAGGGCGAGCGGACCGCTCACGGTGGTCGCCCACGAGCACCGATCCCAGCACCGCAACCGGGTGGCCGCGAGGGAGCGGATGGCGGAGCGCATTCGCGCGCTGCTCGCTCCGCCACCGCTCCCCCGTGTCCCCACGAAGCCGACGCGCGGCTCCAGGCGCCGCCGGGCCGACGCCGAAGAAGCGCCGGTCCGACGTGAAGCGCCTGCGCGGCCGGGTCACGCCCGACTGATCGTCACGACCTGCGCCGGCGCTCGGAACGCAGGGCCGGCTCGACGAGTGCCGGCGGTGCGTAACCCCGGTCAGCCTCGTTGATGGTCGTGCCGGGAGCGACGATCTCGTCGATCCGGTCGAGCACGTCGGTGGTCAGGGACACCTTCTCGACGCCGAGCTGCGACTCGAGCTGCTCCATGGTGCGCGGCCCGATGATCGCCGACGAGATCGCGGGGTGCTCGAGGACGAACCCAGCGCCAGGTGGATCAGCGACAGCCCGGCCTCGTCGGCGAGGTCCTGAAGCTGGTAGACCGCCTCCAGCTTGCGCGGCGTTCTCCGGCGACGACGGGTCGTGCCGGGCCGGCTGTCGCTGCTGGCGGCTGGATGTCACGTGCTCCTCGCCGCGGCGGTAGCGACCCGAGAGCCAGCCACCCGCGAGCGGGCTCCACGGCAGGACGCCGAGGCCGTACTTGAGGGCCGTCGGCAGCACGTCCCGCTCGACCTCGCGGGCGAGGATGGAGTACGGCGGCTGCTCGGTGACGGGACGCTCGCGATGGCGGCGCTCGGCCACCCACTGCGCCTCGACGATCTGCGACGGCGCGAAGGTCGACGTGCCGATGTAGCGGATCTTGCCCTGGTGCACGAGGTCGGAGAGCGCCGACGAGGGTCTCGTCGATGTCGGTCTCCGGCCGCGGGCGGTGGACCTGGTAGAGGTCGATGTGGTCGGTCTGCAGCCGTCGCAGCGAGTTCTCGACCTCGCGGACGATCCAGCGCCGGGAGTTGCCGGACTGGTTGGGGTCGTCGTCGGACATGGAGCCGTGGAACTTCGTGGCGAGCACGACGTCGTCGCGGCGTCCCTTCAGGGCGCTGCCGACGATCTCCTCGGACTCTCCCCGGGCGTAGACGTCGGCGGTGTCGATGACGTTGATGCCGGCGTCCAGCGCCCGGTGGATGATCCGGATCCGACTCGTCGTGGTCGGTGTTGCCCCACGCCGCCGAACATCATCGCGCCCAGGGTCAGTGGGCTGACGCGGACTCCGGTCGTGCCCAGCGTGCGCCAGGTCTCGGTGGTCATGCGGTCTCCTTCTCGAGGGTGGTGTGGGAGTACTGACTGAGCGGGCGTTCGAGTCCATAGTGCTCGCGAAGCGTCGTGCCCTCGTACGCCGTCGCGGAACAGGCCGCGCGCCTGCAGGATCGGGACGACGTGGTCGACGAACGCCTCGAGACCGCTCGGCAGCGCCGGCGGCATGATGTTGAAGCCGTCGGCCGCGCCACTGGCGAACCACTCCTCGATGGCGTCGGCGACCTGCTCGGGCGTGCCGCTGAACGTGCGGTGCCCGCGGCCGCCGCCGAGCCGGCCGATGAGCTCGCGCACGGTGAGCTGCTCGCGTCGGGCGAGGTTGACGATCAGCGTGTAGCGCGACTTCGCACCCTCGATCTCGTCCTCGTCGGGCAGGTCGTGCGGGCAGCTGCCGGTCGAGCGCGAGCCGCTCCGGGGCGACGCGCAGCGTGCGTGCCAGCTGGGTGCGCGCGAACTCCGGCCTGATCAGGCGGTCGAGCTCCTGCTCGAGCTCGCGGGCCTCCGCTTCGGTCGAGCCGATCGCAGGCACGATGCCCGGCAGGACGAGCAGCTGGTCGGGGTCGCGGCCGAACGACGCGGCGCGCGCCTTGATGTCGGCGTAGAACTCCTGCCCGTCGGCCAGCGTCTGCTGCGCGGTGAAGATCGCCTCCGCGTGCCGGGCCGCGAAGTCGCGGCCGTCCTCGGAGGACCCGGCCTGCACGAGGACGGGTCGGCCCTGCGGCGACCTGGGTAGGTTGAGGGCGCCGGCGACCCGGAAGTGCGTGCCGACGTGACCGACCGGATGCACCCGGTCGTTGTCGCCCCACACACCGGCCTCCTTGTCGGCGAGCACCGCGTCGTCGTCCCAGCTGTCCCACAGCTTGATCGCCACGTCGACGAACTCGTCGGCCCGGCGGTAGCGGTCGGCGTGGGCGGGCTGCTCGTCGAGCCCGAAGTTGCGGGCCGCGTCCAGGGTGGCCGTCGTCACGATGTTCCACCCGGCGCGGCCGCCACTGATGTGGTCGAGCGAGGCGAACCGCCGCGCCAGGTTGTAGGGGTCGTTGTACGACGTCGACGCAGTGCCGATGAGCCCGACGCGCGAGGTCGCCATCGCCATCGCCGTCAGCAGCACAGTGGGTTCCAGCGAACCCGCAGGACGGCGTCCGACATCGCTGAGCAGCGCCGGAGAGTCGGCGAAGAAGACCGAGTCGAGTTGCCCGCGCTCGGCGGTCTGCGCGAGCCGCACGTAGTGCGCGACATCGGTGTTGCTCGTCGGGTTGCTCTCGGGCAGCCGCCACGACGCCTCGTGGTGGCCGGTGCTCATCAGAAAGGCGTTGAGCCTGAGCTGTCGGGTCACGAGGCGGCCTTCCTCTCGACCTGTCGGCGTCGCCCACCGCGTCGGCGTCGTCCTCGACACCGAGCTCGGTGAGCAGGTGGGCACGCAGCCGGGCGAAGTCGGCGTCGGCCTGGGACCGGCGGCCGGTGAGCTCGACGCGTACGTCGTCGCGCACGACGCCGTCGTCGAGGACGATCACCCGGTCGGCGAGCACGATCGCCTCGTCGACGTCGTGGGTCACCAGCAGGACAGCCGGCTGGTGCGCCTCGCAGAGCTTGCGCAGCAGCACATGCATGCGGATGCGGGTCAGCGCGTCGAGCGCACCGAACGGCTCGTCGGCGAGCAGCAGCTCCGGATCGCGGACCAGCGAGCGCGCCAGCGCGACCCGCTGCTGCTCGCCACCTGAGAGCTCGTGCGGCCAGGCCCGTTCGCGGCCGGCCAGGCCGACCTCGGAGAGCGCCTGACGACCGCGGGCGGCGGCATCGGTGTCCCGCAGCCCGAAGATCACGTTGTCGAGGACCCGCTTCCACGGCAGCAGCCGGGAGTCCTGGAAGACCACCGACACGTTGCCGGGGACCTCGATCGAGCCGTGCCCGCTGACGTCGCGGTCGAGACCGGCGAGGGCCCGCAGCAGCGTGCTCTTGCCCGAGCCGCTGCGGCCGAGCAGGGCGACGAACTCGCCCGGGGCGATGTCGAGGTCGAGGCCGTTGAGCACGCCTCCGGCCTCGTTGAAGCTGCGGTGCAGGTCGCGGACCCGCACCGCCGTGGTCAGCTGGCCAAGGTGCGACGCCATGAGAGTGCCTTCCTTTCGATGAGTCGGACACTGCCGTCGGCCACCAGGCCGAGCAGCGCGTAGACGACGAGGCCGACGACGATGATGTCGGTCTGCCCGTAGTTGGCGGCGAGCGAGATCATGTGGCCGATCCCGCTGGTGGTGTTGAACTGCTCGACGACCACCAGTGCCAGCAGGGACGAGGTGACCGCGAACCGCATGCCCAGGAGGAAGCCGGGCATCGCACCCGGCAGCACGACGTGGCGGACGAACGCCGCCCGGCTGACGCCGATGGTCTCGGCGAGCTCGGCGTAACGCCCCTCGATGGTCCGCAGCCCGTTGTGGGTGTGGATGTAGACGGG
Organism: uncultured Actinomycetota bacterium; assembly: GCA_963825755.1. Taxonomy (GTDB): domain Bacteria; phylum Actinomycetota; class Actinomycetes; order Propionibacteriales; family Nocardioidaceae; genus Nocardioides. Next base: position 255,141 of record CAWGUS010000011.1, read on the forward strand.
CACGAACACGCCGAGCGCGATGGTGAGGACCTTGAACTCCTCGCCGATGCCGAGCCACAGGACGAGCAGCGGGATCAGCGCGAGCGTCGGGATGGATCGCTTGACCTGTACCGGGCCGTCGATGAGCGACTCGCCGATGCGGGACAGCCCGGAGACCAGGGCGAGCACCGTGCCGACTGCGACGCCGAGCGCCAGGCCGAGGAAGGCCCGGGCGGCGGAGACCAGCAGGCTCTCCTGAAGCCGGCCGGACTCGATCAGGTCGCCCGCCGTCGACACGACGGTCCACGGCGCGGAGAGGGTGCGCTCGTCGAGGAGCCCCGTGGCCGAGCCGAGGCTCCAGAGCAGCAGCAGCACCAGGGGTCCGATCAACGCGCCGAAGCGGATCGACGTTGCCGGGGCCCAGCCGGCGGCGCAGCGGACGCTCGTCCACCGACGACGACGCGGTTCTCGTGCCGGGGCCGGTCGGGGTGCGGTGATCGTGGTCATGAGGTCTCCTCCACGGCCGCGGCGATGGCCTTCTCGTAGCGGCGGTCGTAGAGGTCGGCGACGTCGAGCGGGCTCCTGCTGCTGCTCCTCGACGAGGACGTCGACGGTCTCCTGGTGACGGGCGATGAAGTCGTCCCAGTTCGTCGGCACCTTGTGCTGCCCGATCGCCTCGACCAGGTACGTCGGCGTCCTCGGGAGAGAGGCCCTCGTGCTCCACGTAGTAGGCCTCGGCGAACTCGTCGGGATGCTCGTTGATCCACTGCTGGGCCTTGGCCCAGACGCGCGACGTACTCCTTGATCGCGGCGGCCTTGTCGGCGTCCTCGAGCACGGTGGTCGGCGCGTAGAGCGTCCAGGCGTCGTCGCGGACGCCGGGGTCGATGGTCGTGGCGCCGTCGCGCTCGTACTTCGCGAGGTAGGTGCTGCGCCAGGCTCTGACCGAGCGGTGCGACGTCGACCTGCTTGCTGGCGAGTGCGTTGGCGAAGACGTCGTCGACGCTCTGCATCTCGATCAGCTCGACGTCGTCCTGGCTCAGGCCGGCTGCGCGCAGCACGTTGAGCACCAGCGCGCCCTGCGCCTGGCCGGGGCTGTAGGCGATCTTCTTGCCGGCGAGGTCCGCGGTCGTCTTGACGTCCGCGCCGGGTGCGACGCCGAGCTCGTAGACGGGGTGCTTCTCGGGATCGGCGCTCTCGCGGGCGGCCACGATCCGGACCTCGGTGCCCGTCCAGTGCGCGAACAGCGGCGGGATGTCGGCGACCGAGCCGATGTCGATGGCATCGGCGCGGAAGGCCTCGAGCGTCTTGGGGCCACCGCTGATGTTGGCCCACTCGACCTCGACGTCGAGCTCCTCGTCGAGGCCCGACTGCTCGAGCGCGACCTGGGTGGCCGGGTCACCGACGCGCAGCACGGTGCCGTCGGCGGCCGCGTCCGGCACCGCGGCGCTCAGCGCGAGGTGGGGGCCCTTGTCGTCGCCACCGCACGCCGCGAGAGCGGCGGACGCGACGATGAGACCGGCGGTCGCCATCAGGCGGCGCGGGGCAGGTGGCCGGCGCCGGCGGGGGGACGGGTGAGACTCTCGGGATGACATCTGGGCTCCTCATCGTTCTGATGTAAGTCACCCAAATTAGTACACTAACGACACAAGGAATCGCGACCCGTCTCGTTCTGCGGGCGTGTCCCGGGCGGCGGGTCGTCGAACCTTCGTGGGCGAGTCGTCGGGTTCGTGGGGTTGCAACGCCCACGAAGCGCAGGGATACCCGGCTGGCCGGGTATCACTGCAGGAATGAGACGCCGACCTCAGAACCCCAGCTTGCGAGCCCCGCGCCCCGACTGCCGGCGTACGGCGGCGCCCTTCTCGATGGAGCTGGTGCGCAGGTCGGCCTGGAACGCCAGCATCCGCTGCTGGAGGGCGGGGTCGGTGGCGGCGAGGATGCGTACGGCGAGGAGTCCGGCGTTGCGGGCGTTGCCGATCGACACGGTGGCGACAGGGACGCCGGCGGGCATCTGCACGATCGAGAGCAGGGAGTCCATGCCGTCGAGGTGCTTGAGCGGCACCGGCACGCCGATCACGGGCAGCGGCGTGACGGCGGCGAGCATGCCGGGCAGGTGGGCGGCTCCCCCGGCGCCGGCGATGATCACCGACAGTCCGCGGCCGGCGGCCTCGCGGCCGTAGACGAGCATCTCGTCGGGCATCCGGTGCGCGCTGACGACGTCGGCCTCGTGGGCCACGTCGAACTCCTCCAGCGCCTCCGCGGCGGCCTGCATCACCGGCCAGTCGGAGTCGGAGCCCATCACGATGCCGACGCGCGTCTGCTCAGTCATTCGCTCTCATCTCCCAGGTCTCCGCGGAACCATGCGGCGGCGTGCCGCGCCCGCTCCAGACAGTCGTCGAGGTCGTCGCCGTAGGCGTTGACGTGCCCGACCTTGCGGCCGGGCCGCAGGCCCTTGCCGTAGAGGTGCACGCGCAGGAACGGGTCTCGCGCCAGCGCGTGCGGGAAGCCGTCGTACAGGCGTCCGGTGTCGTCGGGGCCGCCCAGGATGTTGACCATCACGGTCCATCGCTCGCGCGGCGCGGGCGAGCCGAGCGGCAGGTCCATGACCGCGCGCAGGTGGTTCTCGAACTGCGAGGTGACCGCGCCGTCCTGGGTCCAGTGGCCGGTGTTGTGCGGCCGCATGGCCAGCTCGTTGACCAGCACCCGGCCGTCGGTGGTCTCGAAGAGCTCGACCGCGAGGATGCCGGTCACGTCGAGCTCGCCGGCGATCCGGAGCGCGATCTCCTGCGCCTGCCCGGCCAGCTCCGGCGACAGGTCGGGCGCCGGCGCGATGACCTCGTGGCAGATGCCGTCGAGCTGGGTGGAGGCGACGATCGGGTACGCCGCGGCCTGGCCGCTCGGCGACCGCGCGACGAGGGCCGACAGCTCGCGCCGGAAGTCGACGAGCTCCTCGGCCAGCACCTGTACGCCGGCCGCCGCTGCCGTCTCGAAGGCGACCGCGGACTCGTCGGCAGCCCGGACGAACCAGACCCCCTTGCCGTCGTAGCCGCCGCGGGTGGTCTTGAGCACGCACGGGAGGCCGAAGTCCTCCACCTCGGCCGGCGTCGTCACCACCGCGTTGCGCGGGCACGGGACGCCGAGCTCGGCCAGCCGCGCTCGCATCACCGCCTTGTCCTGGGCATGCACGAGCGCGTCGGGGCCGGGCCGCACGGCGAGGTCGGCCTCGAGCGCGTGCAGGTGGTCGGTCGGCACGTGTTCGTGGTCGAACGTGACCACCGCACAGCCCGCGGTCACCGACCGCAGGGTCTCGAGGTCGGTGTAGTCGCCGATGAGGTGGTCGGGGATCACCTGCGCGGCCGAGACACCCTCGGCCTCGGCCAGCAGCCGCAACGGCAGGCCGAGCGCGATCGCCGGCTGCGCCATCATCCGGGCCAGCTGCCCGCCACCGATGACGGCCAGGGTGGGAGCAAGGGGCTGCGGCACGCTGAAACCCTAGGGCACCGTGGTTGCTGGGCTCGCCCGGGAGGTCGCGGTGACCGTCGTGATCCCCGGGTACCCGGGGATCGCGTCGGTTCACGGGGGTTGCAACCTCCGGTAGGCGCAGGGAGACCCCGGGAGGGTCAACGCACCGGCCACCGACGCGCTCAGTTGGCCGCGGTTGCCTCCACCGGGTCGCCCACCTCGAAGCGCAGCCCGCGGCCCCGGTGCGTCGTGATCAGGGTCGGCCGGCGGGTGTCGTCGCCGAGCTTGCGGCGTACCCACCCGAGATGGACGTCGATGGTCTTCGACGACGTGTAGAAGCGGGTCTCCCAGACGCGGTGCATCAGCTCGTCGCGGGAGACGACCTCGCCCGCCCGCGTGATCAGGGCGTGCACCAGGTCGAACTCCTTGCGCGACAGCCGGACCTCGTCGGCGCCACGCCAACAGCGTCGCTCCTCGGGGTCGACGCGCACGTCCTGGACCATGATCACCGGGAAACGTTAGGAATTCCCGGGGCCCGCCGCGCCGGAAACGCCAGCACCGGTGGCCGGTGGTCCAGACCAGTGACCCGACCGTGGCCCTCAGTGACGACGTACGGCGACCGGCTCGACGAGGCCGAAGCCGCGCACCGGCCGTGCCGGCAGTCGCCGCGTCTCGAACACGTCGGCGGGCAGCAGGTCGGCGGTCGCCTGGTCGATGATGACCCGGTTGCGTCGCGCCACGGCGGTGAGCCGGGCGGCCATGTTGACCGGCGGGCCGAAGACGTCGCCCATCCGCATCACGACCGAGCCACTGGCCAGGCCGAGGCGTACGTCGGGCATCCGGCTGTCGCGGCCGATCACGTTGATGATGCCCTCGGCGATCGTGACGCCGCGCTCGGCGTCGTCGCACACGAAGAGCACGGAGTCGCCGATGCTCTTGATGACCCGACCGCCCTGGGCGGAGATGACGTCGGCGCAGCGACTCTCGAACACCTCGACCAGGTCGCCGATGCGGTTGGCCTCGATCTCGTTGCTCAGCTGCGTGAACGCCACGATGTCGGCGAACCCGGCCGTCACCTGGGTCGTGTGCAGGTCGGCCTCGTTCGCGCCGAGGGCCTCCATCCGCGACACGGCCGCTGCGAGGTGACGGCGCCAGGCGAAGACCAGCAGGCTCTCGAACCGCTCGTTGACCGCGTCGACGAGCCCGATGGCCGAGTCGACCCGGCTGCCGGTGTCCTCGTCGGCGCGGGCCAGCTCCTCCACCCGGTTGACCAGGGTCGCGACCTCCCAGTCGGCGAGCCGGGCCATCGTCTGGCCGACCGCGCGGGTGAGGTTGACCGCGAGGTCGAAGTCGATCGCGCCGGTGTCGACGATCGACATGACGGTCGACACCGCGTCGACGTCGGCCTGCGTGAACGCGACCTCCGCGACATGCTCGGGGAAGCCGAGGGCCCGCCACAGCCGGCGCGTCTGGTCGATGGTCACGCCCGTCTCGGACGCCACCTCGACGGCGTTGAAGATCCGGTCCTCACGCAGGATCGCGCGTTCGAGGCGATCGCTGGGCGAGGGCTCGTCAGGTGCCATCGTCAGTGCGCACCGGATCGCCGCCCGCGAGCCGGTGGAGCTCCTCGGCGACCTGCAGCTGCACCTTCTCCACGCGCGGGATGTCGTCGAGCTCGACTCGCCCGTTGGTGCTCGCGTCGGACACGATGAGGGTGCCGCAGCCGAAGATCCGGTCGATCACGCCGATCTCGAAGTCGACGCCACTGATGCGGTTGAGCGGGATCGTGCGCCCCTCCTTGGCGATCAGTCCGGAGCGCTTGATGAACCGTCGGTTGGTGAACGTGTAGGTCGTGGTCAGCCAGTCGACGAACGGGCGCGCGACGAACCACACGATGCCGACCGCCACGACGATCCAGACGACCAGGTGGAAGATGCCGGCGCCGTCACCGTCGCCGAGGCGTCCGAGCACGAGACCGATCGCGAGCAGCACCACGAGGATCGCGAAGGGGCCGATCAGCGCCTTGGGATGCGTGCGGGTGGACACGACGACGTGCTCGCCGTCGTTGAGCAGCCTGGTCGGGTACGCCACGGGCCGATCATGTCACCTCGGCCCGGAATCCGCGTGTAACACCGGGCGCAGCCCACGCATGTACAGGCGGGCGCCCGGAATCGCCGGGCGATCTCGCGGAGGGCACCCGATGCGTCGGACCGAACTGGCCGGACCAATCCGTGGAGCCGACTGCGACGAACCCCACACGACAGCGTCCTCGTGACGACACAGCCGAAGGGATCCATCCCATGCGTCCACACCTGCCACGCCTGCTCAGGGGCAGAAGGCCCTCCCCCGCCCTGATCATCTCCAGCCTGGCCCTCGTCGTCGCGACCGGCGGAACGTCGTACGCCGCCGTCATGATCACCGGCAAGGACATCAAGAACAACACGGTGTCGTCCAAGGACGTCAGGAACAACACCCTGAAGAGCAAGGACGTCAAGAACAACTCCCTGCGCGCCAAGGACTTCCGCAGGAGCGACCTCCCGACCGGTCCGCAGGGCCCCGCCGGCGCCGGCCGATGGGCGCTCGTCAACGCTGCTGGGCAGATCGAGGCTCAGTCGGGCGGGTTCAGCGTGACTGCGGGCTACCCGACGCTGGCTCCCACCCCGACCGACGCGACCGGCCTGCGTGCCAACGGCAACGTCTACATCAACGCCAACGAGCCGCTCGGCAACAACGGTGTCCTTGCGGTCGTCGCGCTGCAGAACACCGTCGACCAGGACGGCGGCGGCATGGGCGGCCGGACGCCCGGCGGGGACGCGAACGCTGAGTTCTCCGGCGAGATCGCGGTCAGCCAGTGCGGTCTGGCCGGCACCGCGTGTGCCCCCCCGGGCACCGCCACGGTCAACCACTTCGTGGTCAGCCCGCGGCTCAGCGACGGTCAGGCGACCGGCCTGGGCGGCGCCAACAACCGCAAGCGGTTCTACGTCATCATCACCGGCGACTCGACGGACTACGTGGCCCCCTGACCCGACACGCACGACTCGCGATCTTCGGCGAGGCACCGGACCTGGGGGCTGGTGCCTCGCAGTCGCACGTGTCGAGCCGGCTCAACGGGCGGCGCGCACGTGGATCACGTCCCCCGCGCCGACCGTGAGCGCACCCTCTTCCGAGCTCACCACCAGCGCACCGTGGGCGTCGATGCCGATCGCCTCGCCACGGCGTACGTCGCCACCGGGAAGGTGTACGTCGACCTCGCGGCCGATGGTGGAGCAGGCGTCGAGATAGGCAGCGCGCACCGCGTCGGGCGTCTCGAGGAGCGGCATCAGGCCGTGAAGCGAGCCGAGCACGTGCACCAGCAGGTCGGTGCGGTCGAAGCTCTCGCCCAGCTCGAGTGCCAGCGAGGTGGCCAGCGCCACCGGCAGGTCGTCGATCGTCTGGTTGACGTTGATGCCGACGCCGATGACGGCGGCCGGGCCGTCGGGCGTCTCGATCCGCTCGACGAGGATGCCGGCGATCTTGCGCTCCTCGACGAGCACGTCGTTGGGCCACTTGAGCGAGATCTCGGGCACCCGGTCGGCGAGCGCCGCCTGGACGGCGTACCCGGTGAGAAGCGGGAGCCAGGTCCACTCCGCGGCCGGGACGTCGGGGCGCAGCAGCACGGAGAAGGTGACGGCGACGCCGCGCGGGGTCTCCCACACCCGGTCGAGCCGGCCGCGACCGGCGGTCTGGTGCTCGGTCGTGACGACGAGGCCGGCGTCCTCGCCGGCGCGGGCACGCTCGGCCACGACCGCGTTGGTGGACGGCGTGGCGTCGACGACCTCGATGCGCCAGGGCCCGGGAAGCGCAGCCAGGCGGTCGACGTCCAGGGGCGGGCGAGGTGCGAGGGGCTCACTCATGGGCATTAGATTGACACGGACATCCGAGGAGGCCACACCGGTGAGTGCAGACGCGACCCAGGCAGACAGCAAGGCCGAAGACCGACCTGACATCCACACGACGGCGGGGAAGCTCGCCGACCTGGAGCGCCGGCTCGACGAGGCGGTGCACGCAGCGTCCGCGAAGGCCGTCGAGAAGCAGCACGCGAAGGGCCGCGGCACCGCCCGCGAGCGGATCGCGCTGCTGTTCGACGAGGGCTCGTTCGTCGAGCTCGACGAGCTCGCGCGGCACCGCTCGACCAACTTCGGGCTGGAGAAGAACAGGCCCTACGGCGACGGTGTCATCACGGGCTACGGCACGGTCGACGGCCGCCAGGTGTGCGTGTTCTCCCAGGACTTCACGATCTTCGGCGGCTCGCTCGGCCAGGTCTACGGCGAGAAGATCTGCAAGGTCATGGACCTCGCGGTCAAGACCGGTTGGCCGATCATCGGCATCAACGAGGGCGCCGGCGCCCGCATCCAGGAGGGCGTCGTCTCGCTCGGCCTGTACGGCGAGATCTTCAAGCGCAACGTGCACGCCTCGGGGGTCATCCCGCAGATCAGCATGATCATGGGTCCTGCGCCGGCGGGCACGTCTACTCCCCCGCGGTCACCGACTTCACGATCATGGTCGACGGCACCTCCAACATGTTCATCACCGGACCCGACGTCATCAAGACCGTCACCGGCGAGGACGTCACCATGGAGGAGCTCGGCGGCGCGCGCACCCACAACACGAAGTCGGGCAACGCCCACTACATGGGCGCAGACGAGCAGGACGCCATCGACTACGTCAAGGCGCTGCTGTCGTTCCTGCCGCAGAACAACCTCGACGAGCCGCCGTCGTACGACACTCCTGCCGACGCGGAGGTCTCCGACCTCGACCGCACCCTCGACGTGCTGATCCCCGACTCGCCCAACCAGCCCTACGACATGCACGAGGTCATCACGGCGGTCGTCGACGACGAGGAGTTCCTCGAGGTCCAGGCGATGTTCGCGCCCAACATCATCGTCGGCTACGGCCGGGTCGAGGGGCGCTCGGTCGGCATCGTCGCCAACCAGCCGATGCAGTTCGCCGGCACCCTCGACATCGACGCGTCCGAGAAGGCCGCGCGTTTCGTCCGCACCTGCGACGCGTTCAACATCCCGGTGCTGACCTTCGTCGACGTGCCCGGCTTCCTGCCCGGCACCGACCAGGAGTGGAACGGCATCATCCGCCGCGGCGCCAAGCTGATCTACGCCTACGCCGAGGCCACCGTCCCGCTCGTCACGATCATCACCCGCAAGGCCTACGGCGGCGCCTACGACGTGATGGGCTCCAAGCACCTCGGCGCCGACCTCAACCTGGCCTGGCCGACCGCGCAGATCGCCGTGATGGGCGCGCAGGGCGCGGTCAACATCCTCTACCGCAACGAGCTCAAGAACGCCGAGGACCCCGAGGCCCGCCGCGCCGAGCTCGTGCAGGAGTACGACGACCACCTGGCCAACCCCTACCAGGCCGCCGAGCGTGGCTACGTCGACGCCGTCATCAGCCCGCACGAGACGCGGGTCGAGGTCGTCCGCGCGCTCCGGCTGCTCCGCTCGAAGCGGGAGACGCTGCCGGCGAAGAAGCACGGGAACATCCCCCTGTGAGCCGAGCAGAGGGCCGCGAGGCACGAGCGGGCGTCGTGGGCTCGGCTGGATCGAGCAGCCGCGCGAGTGAGCCTGCGAACTCGCGGGCAGGCGTATCGAGGTCGGAGCCACCCTTCCTGCGCGTCCTCAACGCCGACGCGACGGCCGAGGAGGTCGCCGCCCTGGTGGCGGTGTTCGCGGCGCTCGGCTCGGGCGACGAGGCGCCGCCGGCGCCGGCGTCGGAGTGGTCGTCCCACCACCGGAAGGTGCGCCGTACCCTCCCGCACGGCCCCGGCGGCTGGCGCTCCAGCGCGCTGCCGCACTGAGGGCTCAGCGCCCTGCAGCTCCGTCTCGAGCTCCTGGAGCTCGGTCTCGGTGAGGTCCTCGGCGAAGAGCACGCCGTAGCTCCCGTCGCCTCCGCCGACGCCGAGCACCTTCGCCGGATCGTGGCCGGGGAACGACCAGACGGGCACCTGCTCACCGTCGTCGGTGAAGAAGATGCCTGCGTCGTCCCCGATGTCGTCGCACCAGGCGCGCTCGGCCGTGCCGAACCGCTCCGCGGGCTGCTGGGTGTCGCCCTGCTCGATGTAGACGACTCCGTCGAGCCGCACGGCCGGGGCGCAGTCGCCGGCAACCTCCGTGTCGCCGCCGCAGGCGGTCAGCGACGCCCCAGCGAGCAACGCGAGCATGACAACCCAGCCTGTGCGCACCGTCGGCTCCCCTCGTTCCACCACGTGCCGGCTCGGACGCGATCCGTGGCCGGCCGGTTCCCGGATTTCACCACGGATGTGAGGGTGTGCCCATGACTCCGCTCCTCCTCGGCCCGCTGCTGCGCCACGTCGACGAGGAGAGCGCATCGGTGTGGGTGAAGACGGCGGCCGCTGCACAGGTGACGGTCGTGGCCGGGGAGCACCGGGCGTCCGCGCACACCTTCCGCGTCCACGACCACCACTACGCGCTGGTCGAGCTGGCCGGGCTGGCCGTCGGGAGCGCACCTCGACTACGAGGTGCTGGTCGACGACGAGCGGTGTGGCCGCCGGCGGACTCGGCGTACCCGCAGCCGCGGATCGCCACGCTCGACCACGCCAAGCCGTTGCGCCTGGTGTTCGGCTCGTGCCGTACGTCGGTGGCGCACGACGCCGAGGGCAACGACACGCACGGCGTCGACGCGCTGCGGGCCTACGCGCTGCGGATGGCCGGCGTGACCGACGCGAGCGCCGGCCACGACCCCGACCCGGGCGACGAGGTGCGCTGGCCGGACCTGGTGCTGTTCCTCGGCGACCAGGTCTACGCCGACGAGACCACGGCCGAGATGCAGGCGTTCATCGAGTCGCGCCGCGACATCGAGCGAGCCACCGTGGACCGAGCTCAAGGACTACGAGGAGTACGCCAGGCTCTACAAGCTGGCGTGGACCGACCCGGCCAACCGCTGGCTGCTCTCGACCGTGCCGACGCGCGATGATCTTCGACGACCACGACATCCGCGACGACTGGAACACCTCGCAGGCCTGGAAGGACGAGATGGAGGCCACCTCGTGGTGGCACGGCAGGATCGTGGCCGGGCTCGGCGTCGTACTGGGTCTACCAGCACCTCGGCAACCTCTCCCCCGCCGAGCGCGCCGAGGACGCGATCTGGCAGGCGATCAGCCGCCACGAGGGCGACGACGAGCTCGACGCCTCGGCGCTCCTCGACGCGATGGCGGAGCGTGCCGACCAGCAGCCCGAGTCCTACCGCTGGAGCTACGCGCGCGACCTCGGCAGCCAGGCCCGGCTGATCGTCCTCGACTCACGGGCCGCCCGCGTGCTCGAGCCGGGAGAGCGCTCGATCCTCGACGACAGCGAGCTGGCCTGGCTCGACGAGCAGCATGCGCGGCGACGTCGACCACCTGCTGGTCGGCACGTCGCTGCCGTTCCTGCTGGCTCCCGGGCTGCACTACGTCGAGGCGTTCAGCGAGGCGTTGGCCGGCGGCGCGTGGGGCACGCGCGGTGCCGGGCTGGGCGAGAAGCTGCGGAGCCCGTCGACCTCGAGCACTGGGCGGCCTTCCAGGAGGGCTTCCAGACCGTCGCCGCGATGGCGCTCGAGGTGGCGCGCGGGGTGCGCGGCCGGGCGCCGTCGACGGTCACGTTCCTCTCCGGCGACGTCCACCACAGCTACGTCTCCGAGGCCCGGACCACCCACCGCGCGGCCAAGGGACAGCCGCCGCTGCAGAGCCGCATCGTGCAGGCCGTCTGCTCCCCGATCCGCAATCCGCTGCCGCGCCGGATGCGCTTCGCCACGGCGGCCCTGTCGTACGGCATCGCCGGACCGCTCGGGCATCTCGTGGCCCGCTCGGCGAAGGTGCCGAAGGCGCCGGTGCGCTGGCGACTCCTCAAGGGCCCGTGGTTCGACAACAACCTCGCGACACTCGAGATCAGGCCGGAGGGGCTGCGCCTGTGGTGGGCCCGCGGCGAGGTGCAGGACGGCCGGCACGACCGGCCCGCCCTGGTCGAGGTGGCGTCGCTCGACATCGACCACCGTGGATAGGGTCGGCGGGTGAGCCTTCCGTTCGTCCTGGCGTCCGCATCCCCCGCCCGCCTCGCGACGTTGCGCAGCGCCGGGCTCGATCCCCAGGTCGTCGTCAGCGGCGTCGACGAGTCGCAGCTCGACGGCTTGCCTCCGGTCGAGCTGGCCCTCCAGCTGGCCGAGCTCAAGTGCGCGGCCGTCGCCGGCCGGGCCGACCTGCCCGGCAGGGCGCTGGTGCTGGGCTGCGACTCCGTGCTCGAGCTCGACGGCGAGGCGCTCGGCAAGCCCGGTGACGCCGACGACGCGACCCGGCGCTGGCAGGCGATGCGCGGCCGGTCGGGGGTGCTGCACACCGGCCACTGCCTGCGCGACCTCGCCTCCGGCGCCGTGGCCGCGGCAACGGCCAGCACGACCGTGCACTTCGCCGACGTCACCGACGACGAGATCGCGGCGTACGTCGCGACGGGTGAGCCGCTGTACGTCGCCGGTGCCTTCACCGTCGACGGCCTCGGCGGCGCGTTCGTCACCGGCATCGAGGGCGACCACCACAACGTCGTCGGCGTCAGCCTGCCGTTGCTGCGCGACCTGGTGCGCGAGCTCGGGCACGAATTCACGTCGCTCTGGGCGACCACGGCTGGCTAGGGTCGGCCGGGTGACCACCGAACGCGAAGTCGACGCCCTCAGTGATGCCTACGTCGAGGACTACTGCGCCCTCGACCCGCTGACCGCCACCTACATCGGCGTCAGCGGCTACGACGACCACTGCCCGACCTCTCGCCCACGGGCTACGACGCCCGCGAGACGCTCACCGACCGCGCGTACTCCGCAGTGGAGGCCGCGACACCCGTCGACCAGCGCGAGGCCGTCGCCCGCGACGCCTTCCTCGAGCGCCTCGGCCTCGAGCGCGAGATGACGGCGGCCGGGTACGCGCGCTCGGAGTTCAACGTCGTCAACAGCGCGCTGCACGGGGTCCGCTCGGTCTTCGACCTGATGGCCACCGAGACCGCTGACGACTGGGCCGTCATCGACCGCCGGCTGGCCGCCGTACCGGAGGCAGTCCGGGGCTACCGCGTCACGCTGGCGGAGGAGGCGGCCAAGGGCCACGTCGCCGCCACCCGCCAGTACGTCGAGGTGGCCGAGCAGGTGCGCCGCTGGACCGGGCAGGTGGGAGAGGCGGGCGACTTCTTCGCCGGCCTGGTCGCGCGCAGCGACACGGACGGCGAGCTGCGCGCGTCGCTCGAGAGGCACGCCGCCGGGGCCACCCGGTCGTTCGCCGACTTCGGCCTCTTCCTCGAGGACGAGATGGCGCCGCGCGGGCGCGACAACGAGGCGGTGGGGCGCGAGCACTACGCCCTGGCGTCGCGCTACTTCCTCGGTGCCACCGTCGACCTCGACGAGACCTACGCCTGGGGCTGGGCCGAGCTGAAGCGGCTGGCCGACGAGATGGCGGCGACCGCAGACCGCATCAAGCCCGGCGCCTCCGTCGCGGAGGCCGTCGCCGCGCTCGACGCCGACAGCGACCGCACCATCGCGGGCCGCGAGGAGTTCCGCGACTGGATGCAGCAGCTCGCCGACCGCACCATCGACGAGATGGCCGATGCCTACTTCGACATCCCCGACCCGGTCCGGCGCATCGAGTGCTGCCTGGCGCCGACCAACGACGGCGGCATCTACTACACCGGCCCGTCCGAGGACTTCGCCCGCCCGGGTCGCATGTGGTGGTCGGTGCCCGACGGGATCGAGACGTTCAGCCCGTGGCGCGAGGTGTCGACCGTCTTCCACGAGGGCGTGCCCGGCCACCACCTCCAGATCGGGCAGACGGCCTACCGCACGGACTCCCTCAACCGCTGGCAGCGACTGATGTGCTGGGTCAGCGGGCACGGCGAGGGCTGGGCGCTGTACGCCGAGCGGCTGATGGACGACCTCGGCTTCCTCTCCGACCCCGCCGACCGGCTCGGCATGCTCGACCAGCAGGCGTTCCGGGCCGCGCGCGTGATCGTCGACATCGGCATGCACCTCGAGCTGGAGATCCCCAGCGACAACCCCTTCGGCTTCCACCCGGGCGAGACGTGGACCCCGGCCCTGGGCCGCGAGTTCGTCGGCGAGCACTGCTCCATGGAGGCCGCCGTCATCGACTTCGAGGTGAAGCGGTACCTCGGCTGGCCCGGCCAGGCGCCGTCGTACAAGGTGGGCGAGCGGATCTGGCTCGAGGCGCGTGACGAGGCCAAGGCACGTGCGGGTGACGGGTTCGACCTCAAGGCGTTCCACCGGGCCGCGCTCGACCTCGGCGCGCTGGGCCTCGACCCGCTCAAGGCGGCGCTGGCGCGACTCTGACCGGCGTCAGGGCTTGACGGCGACCACCGGGCACGGTGCTTCCATCAGCAACCGGGTGGCGACGCTGCCCATCAGCATCTTGCCGACCTGGCTGCGGTGCCGGATGCCGATCACCAGGGCGACGGCGCCGACCTCGCGCGCCACGGCGAGGATCTCGTCGGCGACGTCGGCGCCCATGGCGGTGCGCAGCTCGACATCGACCGGGGCGGCCGACAGCCGCTCCTCGAGCTCGCTGCGACCCGACTCGCCGACGTACTTCTTGTCGACGTACGAGTCGCCCCGCGTCGCGTTGACCACGACGACTCCGGTGCCCCGTCGCTGGGCCTCGGCGATCGCCTCGGTGAGCGCGGCCTCGCCGTACTCGTTGGGGATGTAGCCCACCACCACGCTCATCGTCGAGCCTCCTCGTCTTCGTCGGACGTGTCGTCGAGCTCGGCCGGCGCCAGCGTGCGGCCGCGGCGTTCCAGGATCGGCGGGATGATCAGCGCCAGCGCCATCAGCACGTAGATGATGATCGCCAGCGGCTCGTTGAACAGCCCGCTGATCGCGCCGTCGGAGACGTCGAGCGCCTCACGCATCTTGGTCTCCATCAGCGGGCCGATGATCACGCCGAGGATCAGCGGCAGGATCGGGATGCCGAAGCGGCGTACGGCGAAGCCCAGGGCGCCGAAGACCAGCAGCAGCGCGATGTCGAACGAGCTCTGGTTGACGGCGTAGGCGCCGAGGGAGGCGAAGAACAGGATGCCTGCGTAGAGCTGCGGACGAGGGATCTGCAGGAGCTTCGCCCACAACGGCGCGAGCGGCAGGTTGATCACCAGCAGCAGGGTGTTGCCGATGAGCAGGCTGGCCAGCAGGGTCCACACGAGGTCGGGCTGGTCGGCCATCAGGGTCGGGCCCGGGATGATGCCGTAGGTGCGCATGGCTGCAAGCAGTACGGCGGCCGTCGCGGTCACCGGCAGGCCGAGCGCGAGCAGCGGCACGAACATTCCTGCCGCACTGGCGTTGTTGGCCGCCTCGGGACCGGCGACCCCCTCGATGGCACCGTGGCCGAACTCCTCGGACTTGCGAGACAGCCTCCGCTCGAGCACGTAGGAGAGGAACGTCGGCGTCTCGGCGCCGCCGGCCGGCAGGGCGCCGAACGGGAACCCGAGGGCCGTGCCGCGCAGCCAGGGCTTCCAGGAGCGACCCCAGTCCTCCCGGCTCATGAACGGCCGGCCGACCGGGATGACGTCGACCGGTGCGCGTCGCAGGTGGGCCGCGATCCAGAGCGCCTCACCGATGGCGAAGACGCCGACCGCGACCACGACGATGTCGACGCCGTCGGCCAGCTGCAGGTTGCCGCCGGTCAGCCGCGCCTGGCCGGTCGACAGGTCGAGGCCGACGAGCCCGATCGTGAGGCCGATGGCGAGCCCGATGAAGCCGCGCAGCTTGGACGACCCGAGCACCGCGGTGACCAGCACCAGCGAGAGCAGCATGATCGCGAAGAACGACGGTGCGCCGATCTCCACCGCGATGTCGGCCAGCCACGGAGTGAGGAACGCGACGAGCAGGGTGCCGATGGTGCCCGCGATGAACGACCCGATCGCCGCCGTCGCGAGCGCCTGGGCGGCCCGGCCCTTCTTCGCCATCTTGTTGCCCTCGATGGCCGTCATCACCGACGCGGACTCACCTGGTGTGTTGAGCAGGATCGACGTCGTGGATCCGCCGTACATGCCGCCGTAGTAGATGCCGGCGAAGAGGATGAGGGACTGGGTGGCCTCGAGGCCGAACGTGATCGGCAGCAGCAGCGCCACCGCCATGGCCGGGCCGATGCCGGGCAGCACACCGACGAAGGTGCCGAGCAGGACGCCGACGGCGGCGAACGCGAGGTTCTGCGGGGTGAAGGCGTTGGCCATGCCGTCGAGCAGCAGGTTCAGGGTGTCCATCAGGCGGGGTCCCCTCGAAGTTGTTCGACGGAGGAGCGAAGCGGGGGAGGCGAAGAACTTCGTGGGGTGCTCATAGGATCCCGTCCAAGATGCCGGGCGAGAGGGGCACGTCGAGGCCGACGTAGAAGAAGTACCAGCTGGCGACGGAGAGCACGACCCCCACGATCAGGTCGCGCACCAGGGTCCGCGACCCCAGGGCCCACGCGCAGCCGGCGAACAGGAAGGCCCCGGTGATGGCCCAGCCGAGCACGTTCACCAGCAGCAGGTTGAGCACCAGGATGCCCACCAGCTTGCCGACGGTCGTCCAGTCGGGCGGGCTGGTGAGGTCGATGTCCTCGCCCTCCTCGCCCTCGGCGACGTCACCGCGGGCGGTGGCCAGCGCCAGCAGCACCGCGAGCACGACCATCGCGGCGCCGATGACGTAGGGGAAGACGCGAGGGCCGACCGGGTCGCCGAAGCCGACGGTGAGCCCGCGGGCGTCGACGATCGTGTAGACGCCCACGATGGCGAGCGCGGCGGCGAGGAGGTACTGGCCCCGGTCGATCTTCACTGGCTCGCGCGTGGTCCTGGTCCCTGCCATCAGATCAACCCCAGCTCTTCGAGGGTGCCGGAGACGCGGTCGTCCTGCTCCTGCAGGAAGTCCCCGAACTCGTCACCGGTGATGAAGTCGTCGGTCCAGCCGTTCGTCGTCAGCTGCTCCTTCCACCCTTCGGTGTCGTGCATGGTCTCGAGGTAGCCGATCAGCTCGTCGCGCCGCTCCTCGGAGATGTCGGGCGGCGCGAGCACCCCACGCCAGTTGAGGAAGACCAGGTCGATGCCCGACTCGGTCAGCGTCGGGACGTCGGCGAAGATCTCCTGAGGCGAGCGGTCCTCCCCCGACACCGCCAGCATCCGCAGCTCTCCGGACTCGATGTCACCGGCGAACTCCGCCGGTCCGGAGAAGCCGGCGTCGATCTTCGCGCCCAGCAGCGCGCTCTTCAGCGGGCCGCCGCCGTCGTAGGACACGTAGTTGACCTCGTTGGGGTCGATGCCCACCTCGGCCGCCAGCTGCATCGGGAAGAGGTGGTCGGGCCCGCCGGGCGACGAGCCGCCGCCGATCGCGAGCGAGCCCGGGTCGGCCTTCCAGGCCTCGACGAAGTCCTCGACCGTCTCGTACGGCGAGTCGGGCGGCACCAGGATCCCCTCCGGCTCGCTCATCAGCTGGGCGAGAGGGGTCGCGTCGAGCGGGCTGTAGGTGCTGGCGAACGAGTAGGTCGAGCCCACGACGCCGAGCCCGACCGTCATCATCGTGTGCTCGTCGCCGGCCTCGCCGATGAGGTCGGTCATCGCGGCCGCGCCGCCCGCACCGATGACGTTGTCGACAGTGAAGGAGCCTCCGGTGACGTCGTTGTCCTCCATCACCCCCACCGCCGCGCGCCCGGTCTGGTCGTAGCCGCCGCCGGGGCTGTTGGGGATGATCATCAGCAGGTCACGCGAGTCTGCACCACGCGTCACGCCGCAGGCGGCGAGCGGCACGAGTGCCACCATCGCGACCAGGATCGACCATCGTCTCGCTGGCTTGCCTCGGCTTCGTTGCACGAGCCCACTGTGCCGCGTACCACCTGCACTGTCGAGCACCACCTGCCCGCTAGCCTTCCCGCATGGGGGCCACAGGATCGATCGGTCGCGACACCTCCGCCGACCCGGCCGCCGAGCGGTTGTGGACGTCGGCCACCGTCATCACGTTCGTCCGCACCGCCATCTCCGTCTCGCTCGCGGCGTGGGCGGCGTACGACGGCAGTCTGAGGCTGTTGGTGGTCGCGCTGGTCGTCTACTGGTTCGGCGACATGCTCGACGGTTTCGTGGCGCGGGTGCGCGACGAGGAGACCCGCATCGGCGCGGTGATGGACATCTTCAGCGACCGGTTCTGCGCCGGCGCCTTCTACATCGGGCTGGCCTGGCTCGAGCCGCACCTGTCGCCGGCGATCTTCGTCTACCTCGCGGAGTTCATGGTCATCGACTGCTTCATCTCGATCGCCTTCCTGGCCTGGCCGATCCGCAGCCCCAACTACTTCTACGAGGTCGACCGCCGCATCTGGCTCTGGAACTGGTCGAAGCCCGGCAAGGCCACCAACTCCGCGCTCTTCGCCGTGCTTCTGCTCGTGACCGAGTGGATGTGGCTCGGCCTCGCTATCGCCACCGCCCTGCTGGTGCTCAAGCTCGTCTCGCTGAAGTGGCTGATGGACCTCAAGCTGCCGGTGCCGCAGCGAGCCGTCTCGTGAAGCTGCTGATCGGGACGTTCTTCTTCTCCTTCGGCTCGGCCCTGCTCCCCATCCTCAACGCGGAGGCCTACGTCGCCGTCGCGGCCAACACGCACCCGGCCGTGCTGCTGGCCGTCGTCGCGTCGGTGGGCCAGATGGTCGGCAAGGTGCTCTGGTACTACGCCGGCGCCAACGCCGAGAAGCTGCCGTACATCCATCGCAAGATGGACAAGCCCAAGGCCCGCGCCAGCATGGCGAAGTGGCAGGAGCGCACCCAGGGCAGGCCGTGGTTCACCGCGCTGATCCTGTTCGCGTCGGCGGCCGCCGGCTTCCCGCCGTACGCCGTGATGGCGGCGCTGGCCGGCGTGCTGCGCGCCAACTTCCTGGTCTTCCTGGTCACCGGCCTGGTGGGCCGGTTCCTGCGGTTCTGGGTCGTCGCCGCGGCGGCGACGTCGGTGTTCGACCTGTTCCGCTGAGCCCTGGTGTCGTGCGGTGGAAGTTGGTGACCGGTTGGCGTTGCTCAGGGTGCGTGCATCGCAAGGCGCCGGAGCGAAGCCATACCCAGTCGTCTAGCAAGCGACGGCGACGCCGCGAGGTGCGTGAGATGGGTGCCCGAAGCGCACGAGAACTTCTGACGCGCGGCACTAATCGGCGGGGACCAGCGCCGGCACCGACCGGAACACGAAGCGGCGGAACAGGTAGAACCGCGCCGCGAACCCCAGGCCCAGGCCCATGACGTTGGCCGAGACGTTGTCGGCGACGGCGTTCTCGATGCCGAACACGTTGCGCGTCAGCCACAGCAGCGCGACCGGGATCGCCATCGTGGCGACGTTGATCAGCAGGTACGCCGTCCGCCCACCGTCGGCGTGCACCGGCGGGCGGTGCCGGAACGCCCACGACCTGGTGCCGCGGTAGCTGACCAGCATGCCGATCGTGTTCGCGACGACGTAGGCACCGATGGCGTGGTCGGACATGGGCGCGTCGAGGGCGCCCCAGCCGTGCAGGAGGTAGTTGAACAGCACGAACGCGACGAACGTCGCAACGACGCCGACGGTGGCGAACCTGCTGATCTCGCCCAGCAGTCGGCGTGCATCCATGTGGAGAAGGTTAGCGCCGACGCCCCTACTCGACGGGGAGGCCGAGGCCGCGGGCGATGAGCATGCGCTGGACCTCGGAGGTGCCCTCGCCGATCTCGAGCACCTTGGCGTCGCGGTAGAACCGCACGACGGGGTACTCCTCCATGAAGCCGTAGCCGCCGAAGACCTGCGTCGCGATGCGGGTCGCGGTGACCGCCGACTCGGTGGCATAGAGCTTGGCGACGGCGGCGGCCTGCTTGAAGTCCTTCGTCTTGACCGAGCTGCCGGCCTCCATCCGGTCCTTCATGTCGGCGGCCCTGTAGGTCAGCAGCCGCGCAGCGTCGAGCATCACCTGGAGGTCGGAGATCTGGAAGGCAACGCCCTGCTTGCGGCCGATCGGCCCGCCGAAGGTCTGCCGCTCGCCGGCGTACTGGAGGGACAGGTCGAGGCACGCCTGGATGCAGCCGACCGCCAGGGCGGCGATGGCCACCCGGCCGTCGTCGAGCGTGGCGAGGAACTGCGCGTAGCCGCGGCCCCGGTCGCCGAGCAGGTTGGCCTCGGGGACGCGGACGTCCTCGAAGCTCAGCGGGTGCGTGTCGGAGGCGTGCCAGCCGAGCTTGTCGTAGGCCTTCTCGGCGGTGAAGCCCGGCGTGCCGCTGGGCACGATGATCGTGCTGATCTCGGGCTTCCCGCCTCCAGCGTTGGTTGAGGAAGGCGCGCCAGCGCCTGTCTCGAAACCCCCGGTGCGGGCCGTCACGGTGACGAGGCTGGTGATCTCGGACCCGGAGTTGGTGATGAACTGCTTGGCGCCGTTGACGACCCACTCGCCGTCGGCAAGCACGGCCTTGGTGCGGGTGGCGCCCGCGTCGGAGCCGGCGCCGGGCTCGGTGAGGCCGAAGCCCGCGAGCCTCTCGCCGCTGACGAGGTCGGGGAGCCAGGTCTTCTTCTGCTCGTCGGTGCCGTAGGTGAGGATCGGGTTGATGCCGAGGCCGACCGCCGCCTCGAGGGTGATGCCCATCGACTGGTCGACGCGGCCGATCTCCTCGATGGCCAGGCAGAGGCTGGTGAAGCCGCCGTCCTCGCCGGCCAGGCCGGCGCCGCCGTACTCCTCGGGGGCGGTCAGGCCCATCAGGCCGAGGGCGCCCATCTTCTTCACGACGTCGACCGGGAAGTGGTGGTCACGGTCCCACTGCGCGGCGTGCGGCGCGATCTCGGCCTCCGCGAACTCGCGGACACTGCGGCGGAACATCTCGTGCTCGGGCGACAACTCGTAGGCCATGTCCACATGCTAGCCGGAGAGGTTAACGATCGCTAACCTTCCGGCCCGGACCTTCGGCCGACAGCGGCGGGGCGAGCGATATGGTCGGCTCCGTGCCTGACATCAAGCCGCTGCAGAAGGTCCTGATCGCCAACCGCGGCGAGATCGCCGTCCGGGTGGTCCGCGCGTGCAGGGACGCCGGCATCGGCTCCGTGGCGGTCTACGCCGACCCCGACCGCGACGCGCTCTTCGTGCGGCTGGCCGACGAGGCCCACTCGCTGGGCGGCGCGACGCCGGCGGAGTCCTACCTCGACATCGACAAGATCATCGCGGTCGCGCAGAGGACCGGTGCCGACTCGGTGCACCCCGGCTACGGCTTCCTCGCCGAGAACGCCGGCTTCGCCCAGGCCGTGCTCGACGCCGGGCTCGTGTGGATCGGTCCCCCGCCGGCCGCGATCGAGAGCCTCGGCGACAAGGCCAAGGCCAAGCACATCGCGCAGAAGGCCGATGCGCCGCTGGCCCCGGGCCTCCCCGACGCGGTCGAGGACGCCGACGAGATCGTCGAGTTCGCCAAGGCCAACGGGCTGCCGGTCGCGATCAAGGCCGTCTTCGGCGGCGGCGGCCGCGGCCTCAAGGTCGCCCGCACCCTCGAGGAGATCCCCGAGCTCTACGAGTCGGCCGTGCGCGAGGCGGTCTCCGCGTTCGGTCGCGGCGAGTGCCTGGTCGAGAAGTTCCTCGACAAGCCGCGGCACGTCGAGACCCAGTGCCTGGCCGACCAGCACGGCAACGTCGTGGTCGTCTCCACCCGCGACTGCTCGCTCCAGCGCCGCCACCAGAAGCTCGTCGAGGAGGCGCCCGCGCCCTTCCTCACCGACGATCAGGTGGCCCGGCTCTACGAGTCGTCCAAGGCGATCCTGCGGGAGGCGGCGTACGTCGGCGCGGGCACCTGCGAGTTCCTCGTGGCCAAGGACGGCACGATCTCGTTCCTCGAGGTCAACACCCGCCTCCAGGTCGAGCACTGCGTGTCCGAGGAGGTCACCGGCATCGACCTCGTGCGCGAGATGTTCCGCATCGCCGCCGGTGAGGAGCTCGGCTACGACGACCCGGAGGTTCGCGGCCACTCCATCGAGTACCGCATCAACGCCGAGGACGGCGGCGCCAACTTCATGCCCGCCCCCGGCACCCTGTCCGCCTGGTCACCGCCGCAGGGTCCCGGCATCCGCGTCGACGGTGGCTACGAGAACGGCGAGACCGTCCCGGGCGCCTTCGACTCCCTGATCGCCAAGCTGATCGTCACCGGCCGCGACCGCACCCAGGCGCTCGAGCGTTCACGCCGCGCTCTGGCCGAGTTCGTCGTCGACGGCATGCCCACCGTCATCCCGTTCCACGCGGCCGTGGTCGACGACCCGGCGTTCATCGGTGACGGCGAGGCCTTCTCGGTCTACACGACGTGGATCGAGACCGACTTCGACAACCAGATCACGCCGTACGCCGGAGAGTCGGCCGAGGCCGACGAGCCCGCGGAGCGGCAGAAGGTCACCGTCGAGGTCGGCGGCCGCCGGCTCGAGGTCGTCCTGCCCGGCGGCCTCGGTGGCCTCGCCACCGGTGGCGGCGCGAAGAAGCCCAAGCGCAGTTCCGGCAAGAAGGCCGGCGCCGCGACGTCCGGCGACTCGGTCACCAGCCCCATGCAGGGCACCATCGTCAAGGTCGCCGTCGAGGAGGGTCAGGAGCTCGCCGAGGGCGACGTCGTGGTCGTCATGGAGGCGATGAAGATGGAGCAGCCCATCAAGGCCCACAAGGCCGGCACCGTCACCGGCCTCCAGGCCGAGGTCGGCGCGACCGTCACCAACGGTGCGGTGATCTGCGAGCTCAAGGACTGAACCGGTCGGCGGCCCCGTGTGCGGCCCGGCCCCCGTCGCTTCATCAAGGTATGTCGGTGACATGCCACTTCCCACGGCATGCATGCCGTGGGAAGTGCCGGTTCGCCTACATACCTTGATGAAGCAGGGGCAGGTGGGAGCGGTGCGGGGAGTCGGCTACTCGCAGAGGCGGCGGGACTCCGCACCCGAGCAGCTGTCGGTGCCGGCCATCCCCCAGAGGGTGTCCTTGCCGTTGCCGCCGTCGAGCTTGTCGTTGAAGAAGCTGCCGTAGGCGAAGTCGCTGCCGCCGTTCAACCTCGCGTCGAGGGCGCCACCACGGGCGACACCGACGAGCTCGCCCTTGTTGCCGCCGGTGAAGTCGACCGAGACGTAGTCGTTGACGAGGACCTGCTCGACACCCGCCACCTTGCCGGCGCCACCGGCGCCGGAGTCGATGACGCCGTTGGCGAGGTTGACCCGGATGCCGGGACGGCTGCCCGGGTCGCCGAAGGTCGTGGCGAGGGTGAGTACGTCGACGCCCGAGGACCCGTCGATCTTGGCGCCACCGCTGCGCACGACGTTGACGAACAGCGCGTCGTTGCCGGCTCCCGCGCTGACGTTGGCGGGCTCGCCGGACTGTGCGTAGATCGAGTCGACCTCCGGGCCTCCGAGGAGGGTGTCGCGGCCCTTGAAGCTGTAGAGGTAGTCGACGCCCTCGCCGCCCGAGAGCTTGTCGTTGTCGTCGCCCCCGGGCACCGGGCCCTCGGCCCAGAGCACGTCGTTGCCACCGAGGCCGTTGATGGTGTCGCCACCGCCGCCGCCCTCGATGTAGTCGTCGCGCGGCGACCCGTTGAGGGTGTCGGCGAACTGCGACCCGATGATGCCGACCGGGCCGGCCGTCGCGATGGTGTCGGTGCCGTCGCCCACCGCCGTGCCAGTGGCCGCGGCGGCACTGAGGTTGACCGTGACCGGCGTGGAGGAGGTCGCATAGGTGACGCGGTCGGGAATCGTCTCGTCGCGGGACCTCCGGGCGTCGGCCACCGGGTCGATGATGTCGTTGCCCGGGCCCGGGTCGACCAGGTCGCCGACCTTGTGGTCGCCCCTGCCGTCGATCCAGAACGCGTCGGACCCGGCGTAGACCGAGTCGTCGCCGGCTCCGGCCAGGATGGTGTCGGCGCCCGGGCCCCCGCAGATGACGTCGTTGCCGTCGAGTGCCTCGATGGTGTCGTCGCCGTTGCCGGCCGAGATCACGTCGACTCCAGGGGTGCCCACCAGAGCGTCGGGACCATCGGTGCCGACGATGGTCGCCGCCTGTCCCGCACAGTTCTCATTGGCACGCGCCAGCTTGAGCGCCGCCTGCGCGGTCGACGTGGACAGTCCCTGGCCTGTCGAGAAGTCCGCCGTCCCCGGCGCACCCCACAACGTCGAGATCGTCACGACCCCGGCCAGGAGGATGAATCGCTTCTTCATGGCACCCCCTTCGCGACGTCCCACCGTACGTGACAGAAGTAAAGAACGCGGACAGGTGGGGTCACCCGCGCGTTTCGGGTGGCGCGGGCCGCCTCAATCGGTCAGCGGCTTCCCGACCGCGGCGCGGATCACGTCGGAGGAGTCCCAGTCGTTGACCTGCATCGCCGCCGACACGATGCCGTCGCGCACCCAGTAGGCGCGGAAGACCCGGCCCGGCACGTCACCACGGGTGACGACCGCGTCGCCGCGGTCTCCCTGGCCGACGTACTCCATGCCGAGGTCGTACTGGTCGGTGAAGAAGTACGGCGGCCGGTCGTAGGCCTCGAAGCCGCCAGTCATGTTGCGGGCCGCCACCTTGGCCTGCTCGATCGCGTTGTCCCAGTGCTCGACGCGGATCCGGCCCAGGGTCGGGTGGTCGTGCGACGCGACGTCGCCGACCGCCCAGATGTGCTCGTCGCTCGTGCGCAACGTGGCGTCGACGAGCACGCCGTTGTCGACATCGAGCCCGGCGTCCTCGGCCAGCGCCGTGTCGGGCACCGCGCCGATGCCGACGACGAGCAGGTCACCCTCGACGTCTCCGCCATCGGTGTGTACGACGATCCCGTCGGCCGCACGCTCGACGCCGGTGACCTTGGTGGCGAGCCGCAGGTCGACGCCGTGATCTCGGTGCAGGTCGGCGAAGACGCCCGCGACCTCGTCGCCGAGCACGGCCTGGAGTGGCAGGTCCGCCATCTCGATGACGGTCACCTCCGCCCCGGCTGTACGGGCTGCCGACGTCACCTCGAGGCCGATCCAGCCGGCACCGATGACGATGACCCGGGTGCCCTCGGTGAGCCGCGACCTCAACTCCGCGCTGTCGTCGATCGTGCGGAGGTAGTGGGCGCCCGCCTCATCGGCAGCGGGCAGCCGCCTCGGCTGCGCGCCCGTCGCCAGCAGCAGGGCGTCGTAGGAGGACGTCGCGCCGCTGTCGGTCGTCAGGGTGCGGGCCGAGCGGTCGATCGCCGTCACGCGCTCGCCCGTGTGGAGCTCGACGTCGTGCTCGGCGTACCACGCACGGTCGTGGCAGAAGACCGTCGCCGGCGCCTTGTCGCCCATCAGCACGGCCTTCGAGAGCGGCGGTCGCTCGTAGGGCTCGTGCGCCTCGGAGGCGTAGACCGCGACCTCGCCCTCGAAGCCGGTGTCGCGGAGCTCGGTGGCTGCTGTGGCCGCGGCGAGACCGCCGCCGACGATGACGATGCGCATCCTCGGGACGTTACCCCCGGCGGGCCGCCGGCGGTGCGGTCACCTGGCCGAAGGTGAACCACGTCGACCGCAGGCCGAGCACCGAGCGCGCGGTGTCGCCGGACACGGTGACGCTGCCCTGGTCGCCGACGATGGTGAGGTCGTGCACGCGGCCGCCCCACTCGCCGTTGCCGTCGCGGGTGTCGACGACGAGCTGGGTGAGGTTGCCGATCTTGGGCCACTCGGCCTCGAAGGTGGCGTCGGTGAGCTGCTTGGTCCAGGCGTGCACCGGGTTGCCGGCCCACCCGTCGTACGGGTCCTCGCGGGCGGCGAGGTAGGGCACCGACCCGGCGGCCGACCACCCTCCGTTGCTCGAGGCGAACTGGGTGAACGCGGGCTCTCCCCCGACCGTCAGCGCCTGCCCTGCCGTGGCCGCGATGGCCGCGTCGGCCGCGGGATGCTCGGCCGAGCGGCCGCCGTACACCTGGCAGGAGGTGGTGTCGCAGACCTGGTAGTGCCGGGCCCGCGGATGCGCCCGTTCGTACGACGCGTAGGTGCGCGCCGCGACGGCCTGGGCCCGGACCGCTTCGGGACTCCACGTCGCCGGGATCTCCAGCGGCACCACACCGCGCACGTAGCGGTCGAGGCCGAGCACGTTGACGGTGTCGCGAGCGGTGCTGCCCGGGACCGGTGAGGCCGCCCGGATGCGGCCGCGGTAGGCCACCGAGCGCGAGGGCGTGACCAGGGTGATCGGTGCGCCCTTCGCGGAGAACTCGCCGTCGCCGGCGAACGTCATCAGCCGCCGCCAGACGCCTGTGCCCGTGCGGTGCGAGACGACGGTCCTGTTCGCCTTGTTGGCGATCAGCCGCCACTGCGAAGCGCCGTTGTCGGGCAGCGCCCACTTCTCGCGGGTGGCGGTGTTCTTGACCAGCAGGCCCTTGCGGGCGACCACGACGACGTCGTCGGTGGTGTCGCCGCTGACGAGCACCCGGATCGGTCCGCCGGCCGTGCCCCACTCGGTGCCGGCGTAGTAGAAGTCGATGATGTCGCGATAGCCGAGCCCGGCGCGGGCGGCGCCCTCGGCGCCATACTGCGACATCCCGTGACCGTGGCCGTAGCCGTGCCCGGACAGGGTGATCGAGGCCGAGGCGGGCACCGGGAAGACCTCGTTGACGACGACGCTCTTGGCGAGCGACGGGGAGTGCAGCGAGAGGCCCAGTGGGAAGGTCAGGACCGCGGTGGCGGCGACGAGCAGCCGGCGCGTGCGGGGCTGCATGGGATTCATGAGGCGAGGCTCATCGGCGCGGCTCTCCTGGCATGGCTGAGGCTGGTGTGACGACTGTGGCTCGATGGGACCACAGGGTTCACAGGCGCAACAACGGAATGTCTACAATTACAGTCGTGTAATTCGTGGCCTTGGTTTCGAGACGGTTGCTGCGCAACCTCCTCAACCGACGGGAGTGCCGCTCGCACCTCAACCAACGGGGGTGCGGGATGACCGCACTACGGACCGGTAACCATCGCCGGGGCGGGAGCGCCCGGGGATGGATACCCTGCGGCGCATGTTCTCCAAGGTCCTGGTCGCCAACCGCGGCGAGATCGCCATCCGCGCCTTCCGTGCCGCCTACGAGCTCGGCGCAGAGACGGTTGCGGTGTTCCCGTACGAGGACCGGCTCTCCGAGCACCGGCTGCGCGCCGACGAGGCCTACGAGATCGGCGAGCGCGGGCACCCGGTGCGGGCCTACCTCGACCCCGACGGGATCGTCGCGGTCGCCGTGCGGGCCGGCGCCGACGCGATCTACCCGGGCTACGGGTTCCTGTCGGAGAACCCCGGCCTGGCCGAGGCGTGCGCCAACGCCGGCATCACGTTCATCGGCCCGACCGCCGAGGTGCTCACGCTGACCGGCAACAAGGCTCGTGCGATCGCGGCGGCCCGGACGGCCGGCGTACCCACGCTGAAGAGCGTCGAGCCGTCGACCGACGTCGACGCCCTCGTCGAGGCAGCCTCTGACCTGCCCTTCCCCGTCTTCGTGAAGGCTGTCGCGGGTGGTGGCGGCCGCGGCATGCGTCGCGTCGACGACCCGACCCAGCTGCGCGAGGCCATCGAGGCCTGCATGCGCGAGGGCGAGGGCGCCTTCGGCGACCCGACCGTGTTCATCGAGCAGGCCGTGGTCGACCCGCGGCACATCGAGGTGCAGATCCTGGCCGACGGCCAGGGCCACGTCATGCACCTCTTCGAGCGAGACTGCTCGGTGCAGCGGCGCCACCAGAAGGTCGTCGAGATCGCCCCTGCGCCGCACCTCGACCCCGACCTCCGGGACCGGATGTGTGCCGACGCCGTGCGCTTCGCGCAGGAGATCGGCTACCGCAACGCCGGCACCGTGGAGTTCCTGCTCGACCCGGCCGGCAACTACGTCTTCATCGAGATGAACCCGCGCATCCAGGTCGAGCACACGGTCACCGAGGAGGTCACCGACGTCGACCTCGTGCAGAGCCAGATGCGCATCGCGTCCGGGGAGACCCTCGACGACCTCGGCCTCTCGCAGGACGAGCTCGTCATCCGCGGGGCGGCGCTGCAGTGCCGCATCACCACCGAGGACCCCGCCAACAGCTTCCGCCCCGACACCGGCAAGATCACGACGTACCGCTCCCCCGGCGGCGCGGGCGTCCGCATCGACGGCGGTACGACGTACACCGGCGCCGAGGTCAGCGCGCACTTCGACTCCATGCTGGCCAAGCTCACCTGCCGTGGCCGCACCCACGAGCTCGCAGTGCAGAAGGCCCGGCGCGCGCTGGCCGAGTTCCGCATCCGGGGCGTCTCCACCAACATCGCGTTCCTCCAGGCTGTGCTCGCCAACCGCGACTTCGTCGAGGGCCGCGTGACCACGTCGTTCATCGAGGACCACCCCCAGCTGCTCGCGACGCGCACGTCAGGTGATCGCGGCACCAAGCTGCTGACCCATCTCGCCAACGTCACGGTCAACCAGCCGCACGGGCCGGCCCCCGTCACCGTCGACCCGGCCACCAAGCTGCCTCACGTCGACCTCGGCGTGCCCGCGCCCGACGGCACCCGCCAGCTGCTCCTGGAGGTCGGCCCGGAGGAGTTCGCCCGGCGGCTGCGCGAGCAGACCCGGGTCGCCGTCACCGACACGACCTTCCGCGACGCCCACCAGTCGCTGCTCGCGACGCGGGTCCGCACGCGCGACCTGCTCCAGGTAGCCGGCCACGTGGCCCGCACGACGCCCGAGCTGTGGTCGGTCGAGGCCTGGGGCGGGGCGACGTACGACGTCGCTCTGCGCTTCCTCGCCGAGGATCCGTGGGACCGGCTGACCGCGCTGCGACAGGCCGTGCCCAACATCTGCCTGCAGATGCTGCTGCGGGGACGCAACACGGTCGGCTACACGCCGTACCCGACGGAGGTCACGCACGCGTTCGTGCAGGAGGCGGCGGCCACCGGCATCGACGTGTTCCGCGATCTTCGACGCCCTCAACGACGTCGAGCAGATGCGCCCGGCGATCGAGGCCGTGCGAGCCACCGGCAGCACGGTCGCGGAGGTCGCGCTCTGCTACACAGGCGACCTGTCGAGCCCCGACGAGACGCTCTACACGCTCGACTACTACCTCGCGCTGGCCGACCGCATCGTCGACGCCGGCGCGCACGTGCTGGCCATCAAGGACATGGCCGGCCTGCTGCGCGCGCCCGCTGCGCGCACGCTGGTGACCGCGCTGCGCGAGCGGTTCGACCTGCCCGTGCACCTGCACACGCACGACACCCCCGGCGGTCAGCTCGCGACCCTGCTCGCCGCGATCGGGGCCGGTGTCGACGCGGTCGATGCCGCCACCGCGTCGATGGCCGGCACGACGTCCCAGCCCGCGCTGTCCGCGCTCGTCGTCGGCCACCGACCACTCCGACCGCGAGACGGGCCTCTCGCTCGACGCGGTCTGCGCGCTGGAGCCCTACTGGGAGGCGACCCGACGCGTCTACGCACCCTTCGAGTCGGGCCTGCCGTCGCCGACCGGCCGCGTCTACACCCACGAGATCCCGGGTGGCCAGCTCTCCAACCTGCGCCAGCAGGCGATCGCGCTGGGCCTCGGCGAGAAGTTCGAGCAGATCGAGGACATGTACGCCGCGGCGAACGACATCCTCGGCAACGTCGTGAAGGTGACGCCCTCATCGAAGGTGGTGGGTGACCTCGCGCTGCACCTGGTGGCGGTCGGCGCAGATCCCGAGGTGTTCGCCGAGAACCCCGAGAAGTTCGACATCCCCGACTCCGTCATCGGCTTCCTCAACGGCGAGCTCGGCGACCCGCCCGGCGGTTGGCCCGAGCCGTTCCGCACCAAGGCGCTGGCCGGGCGCACCTGGAAGCAGCCCGCCTCCGAGCTGACCGACGAGCAGTCGGACCGACTCGCCAGTCATCCCCGCGAGACGCTCAACGAGCTGCTCTTCCCAGGGCCCACGAAGGAGTTCCGCGAGTCCAGGGAGACGTACGGCGACGTGTCCGTGCTGCCGACCCTCACCTACCTCTACGGCCTGCACCAGGGCGAGGAGATCGAGGTCGAGATCTCCGAGGGCAAGCGGATCCTCTTCGGCGTGCAGGCGATCAGCGAGCCCGACGAGCGCGGCTTCCGCACCCTGATGGCCACCATCAACGGCCAGCTCCGGCCGGTCTCGGTGCGCGACACGTCGGTGGCCTCCGAGGTCACCACCGCCGAGAAGGCCGACTCGTCGGTGCCCGGCCAGGTGGCGGCGCCGTTCCAGGGCGCGGTGACCCCCGTGGTCGCCGAGGGCGACACCGTGGCTGCCGGGGACACGGTGGCTACGATCGAGGCGATGAAGATGGAGGCGTCCATCACCGCCCCCGTGGCGGGCCGGGTCACCCGGCTGGCCATCACCTCGACGCAGGGCGTCGAGGGCGGCGACCTGGTGCTCGTGCTGGAGTGACCTCCCGGATCGCGAGCGATCGGAGCGGGCATGGGGTGGCTGCAACGGCGCCGTGACGCCGCCTCGGCCGAGCTCGCGGCGTTCCGGGACCGGTCGACGTACCTGCGCGAGGACGTCACCGTCTTCGGCGAGCAGCTCAGCGAGCTGCACGTCGACACCCTCACCGCGGAGCTCACCGCGACGAGCCGGGACCACTACCAGCGGGCGCTGGAGTCCTACGAGCGCGCCAAGGAGCGGTTGACGGTCGCCGACCGGATGTCGGCCCTCGACCCCGTCTCCGCAGCGCTGGTCGAGGGGCGGTTCCACCGCGCGTGCGTGCTGGCGGCCGCTGCCGGCGAGCCCGAGCCGGAGAGACTGCCCGAGTGCTTCTTCAACCCACAGCACGGTCCGTCGATCACCACCGTGCGCTGGACGCCGCCGGGTGGCACGGAGCGGGTGGTGGCCGTGTGCCGCTCCGACGCGAACCGGCTCACGACCGGCCTGCAGCCGGCGGTGCGGATGGTGCGCGTCGGCGAGCACTGGGTGCCGTGGCTGGGCGGGCCGGGGCCGTCGCCCGAGCGGGTGGACCACACCCGGGTGGTCGGCCACCGGCGGGAGCTGTGGGCATGGGCGTGGACCCACGACAGCCTTCCGCCGAAGCGTGACCGGCGCGGCGACGTGCGCTGATCGCTCGCGGTGCTGGAGGTGTTCCGCGACGGGCGGCACTACCTGCGTGACGGCGTCACGGCCTTCGGCGAGCACTGGGCGAGCCGCACGTCGACACCCTGACTGCCGACGTCGATGAGGGCGGCCGTGACCTCTGCCGCCACGCGCTCGGGTCGCACGAGCGGGCCAGGGCCGCCCTGAGGTCGGCCGAGGACGCCGAAGACCGCGAGCCCGTCCAGCACCGAGGTGAGCTGGACGCCGCCCGGCGGCAGCGAGCGACGGGTGCCGGTGTGCTCCTCCGACGCCAACCGGCTGGCGGCCGGGGAGGCCCCGAAGATGCGCATGGTGCGAGTCGGCGACCGGTGGGTTTCGGCCCTGGCGCCCGAGGAGTCGTACTTCCCGGACGTGGTCAACCACGCCGAGCTGCGCAACGCCATCCTCGACGGTCAGGGCCAGTCGATGAAGTACGGCGCCATGCCGATGCCGAACCTCGACAACTTCGGATCGCCGTCCGGCATGTAGCGGACCAGGTCCTCCACGGGGCGGCCGGGGCAGGCACGGGTGCATGCTGGCCGCGCCGCGGGGCACTGGTGACCGAGAGGCAACACATCCCCCGTAGATCGAGAGTGAGCGTCCAGTGAGACCGAGGTGGAACGGCGGACCGGCCGAGATCGTGCTCGTCAGGCACGGTCACAGCGTCGGGAACCTGGCGGACTCGCAGGCCCGCGAGCAGGGTGCCGAGCGCCTCGACCTCGACGACCGCGACGCCGACGTCGAGCTGTCCGACACCGGCCGGGCCCAGGCGGACGCGGTCGGCGCCTGGCTCGCCGAGGCGGGCAACGACACGTTGCCGACGGTGGTGATCAGCTCGCCCTACCGGCGTGCGGCCGAGACGGCCCGGCGCGTGGTCGCCGACCACGACCTTGACCTGGTGCTCGACGAGAGGCTCCGCGAGCGCGACCTGGGGGTCTTCGACGGGCTCACCGGGCGCGGCATCAAGGCCCGGTACCCCGAGGAGGCCGACCGCCGGACGAAGCTCGGCAAGTTCTACTACCAGCCGCCGTCCGGGGAGAGCTGGGCAGACGTCGTGCTCCGGGTGCGGAGCCTGCTCGACGACCTTCGCCACGGGTACGACGACGCACGGGTCTGGTTGTTCAGCCACCAGGCGGTGATCAGCAGCTTCCGCTACGTGCTCGAGGACATCTCCGAGAAGGAGCTCCTCGAGATCGACCGCAGCACCCCGATCCCCAACGCCTCGTTCACGACCTACAGGCGCGACGGTCACCACTTCGAGCTCGACGCGTTTGCCGACACCTCAGCAGTCGACCAGGCCGACGTCGAGGTCACGCAGGAGGGGCACCAGGCCGGGACCCAGCAGTCGACCGCCGTGAGCTCGCCATGAGCACCGACGAGCCGACCATCGTCACTCCGGCCACCCTCCGCGACTGGGGGCTCTCCGCTGCCGGCTCGAACAAGGACGACCGCGGAGAGGTGCTCGTCCTGGGCGGCAGCAGCGGCACGCCGGGAGCAGTGCTGCTGGCGGGTGAGTCCGCCCTGCGCGCCGGCGCGGGCAAGCTGGCGATCGCGACGACGGCAGACGTCGCGCCACAGCTCGCGGTCGCCGTCCCGGAGGCCATGCTGCTCGGTCTCCCGCGCACCCGCGAGGGCGACATCAGCGCCGACGCCGCGCCGAGGGTCCTGGAACGCGCGGAGTCCGTGGCCGTGGTCGTGGCGGGGCCCGGCCTCGTGGACACGGCCGCAGCCCTCGCCCTGCTGTCGCAGGTGCTTCCCGGGCTCACGGGTGGCCTGGTGCTCGACGCTCTCGGGTCGGCGTTCCTGACAGAGCATCCCGAGGGACTGCACCACCTCGAGGGGTGTGCCGTGCTGACGGTCAACCCGAGGGAGCTGGCGCTCACCGCGCACTGCGACGACGCGGAGGTCGAGGAGGACCCGCTGGGCGTCGCCGCCCGCGTCGCCCGGACGTCGCGGGTTGTCGTGCTCCACGGCGCCAGCACCAAGCACGTGGTGGCGCCGGACGGCAGGTCCTGGACCATCGAGGGCGGTGGCCCCGGCCTGGGTGTGTCCGGCTCGGGCGACACCCAGGCCGGCATCGTCGGCGGCCTCATGGCCCGCGGCGCCGAGCCCGCCCAGGCAGCGGTCTGGGGCGCCTACCTGCACGCCCGGGCGGGCGAGCGCCTGGGCGCGGCGGTGGGGGCGGTGGGCTACCTCGCTCGCGAGATCCCGGAGCAGGTGCCCCGGATCCTGGTCGAGCTCCAAGAGTGATCAGACGCGGTGCATGCGCCGAGCGGCCTCGGCGATCGACCCGCTCATCGACGGGTAGACGGTGAACGCCTGCGCCAGCTGGTCGGCGGTGAGCGACTCGGCGACCGCGATCGACACCGGGTGGATCAGCTCGGAGGCGCGCGGGCCGACGACGACGCCGCCCACCACGACGCCGGTGCCGGGGCGGCAGAACAGCTTCACGAACCCGTCGTGCACGCCCTGCATCTTGGCGCGCGGGTTGCCGGCCATCGGCAGCATCACCGTCTCGCACGCGATCTCGCCGGCCTCGACGGCCGCCTGCGACCAGCCGACGGTGGCGATCTCGGGGGCGGTGAAGACGTTGGACGAGACCTTCTTGAGGTCGAGGGGCGCGACCGCGTCGCCGAGGAAGTGCCACATGGCGATCCGGCCCTGCATGGCAGCGACCGAGGCGAGCATGAGTACGCCGGTGCAGTCGCCCGCCGCGTAGACCCCGCGGGCCGACGTACGCGAGACGCGGTCGACGGTGATGAAGCCGCCCTCGTCGACGGCGACGCCGGCCTCCTCGAGGCCGAGGTCGGCGGTCTTGGGTACCGAGCCGAGCGCGAGGATGCAGTGCGATCCCTGCACGGTGCGCCCGTCGGTGAGGGCGACGGTGACGGTGTCGCCGTCGCGGGTGACCGACTCCATCCGCGACTTCGAGAGCACGTGCATGCCGCGCCGCTTGGAGACCTCCTCGAGCACCGCCGAGGCGTCGGCGTCCTCGCCGGGGAGCACGCGGTCGCGCGACGACACGAGGGTCACGTCGATGCCGAGCGCGAGGTACGCCGACGCGAACTCCGCGCCGGTGACGCCCGACCCGACCACGATCAGCTTCTCGGGCAGGTCGTCGACGTCGTAGACCTGCTCCCAGGTCAGGATCCGCTCGCCGTCGGGCTGCGCGGACGGCAGGGTGCGCGGGGCGGCGCCCGTCGCGAGGAGTACGGCGCCCGCCTCGATGGCCTCCTCGCCACCGTCGGCCAGCTCGACGCGCACGCGGTCGGGACCGTCGAGCCGGCCGCGGCCACGGACGACGCGCACGTCCTCCTTCTCTAGGCGGCGAGCGATGTCCGCGGACTGGTCGGCGGCCAGCTGCTTCACCCGGGCGTTCACGCGCGCCAGGTCGACCTGGATGGTCGTGGCGGCGTCGCCCTCGTGGTCGTGGAAGTTGACTCCGAGCTCGGCGGCCGACGACACCTCGGTCATCAGCTCGGCCGTCGCGATCAGGGTCTTGCTCGGCACGCAGTCGGTGAGCACCGCGGAGCCCCCGATGCCGTCGCTGTCGACGACGGTGACCCGCGCGCCCAGCTGGGCCGCGACCAGCGCGGACTCGTAGCCGCCGGGGCCGCCGCCGACGATGACGACGTGCTGGTCCTTGGTCACGGGCTTCCTCTCGTCTCGCTTGGTCTCGATACGCCGCGTCACGGCTTCGTTCCTCAGCCGTGGCGGCTACTCGACCTGGCCGAGCCCACGCCGGGCGCTCGTTCCTCGCGCCCGGCTGCTCGTCTCAAAAGTTGATCATGTGGCCGGCGATGCCGTGGACGGCCTCCTTGACGGCCTCGGAGAGCGTCGGGTGGGCGAAGACGTTGCGGGCGACCTCGTCGGCGGTGAGGTCCCATTGCTGGGCCAGGGTCAGCACCGGCAGCTGCTCGGTCACGTCGGGGCCGATCATGTGCGCGCCGAGGATCTCGTTGTACCTCGCGTCGGCGACGACCTTGACGAAGCCGACCGCGTCGCCGAGGCCCTGCGCCTTGCCGTTGGCGGAGAACGGGAACGTGGCCGTCTTGACGTCGTAGCCCTTGTCCTTCGCCTGCTGCTCGGAGTAGCCGAACGAGCCGATCTGCGGCTGGCAGTAGGTGGCCCGCGGGATCATGTCGAAGTTGATCTCCTGGGTCTCCTCGCCGGCGATGGTCTCGGCGGCGACGATGCCCATCGCCTCGGCGGCGTGGGCCAGCATCATCTTGCCGGTGACGTCGCCGATCGCGTAGACGTGCTCGACGTTGGTGCGGCCGCGGCCGTCGACCTCGATGGCACCGCGGTCGGAGACCGTCACGCCCAGCGCGTCGAGGCCGTAGCCCTCGATGCGGGGCGCGAAACCGAACGCGGCCAGCATCTTGTCGGCCTCGATGACCTGCGAGTCGCCGCCGTCGGCGGGGCTGACGGTGACGCGCACGCCGGAGCCGGTGTCCTCGACGTTCTCGACCTTGGTCGAGAGCAGGACCTTCACGCCGAGCTTCTTGTAGTGCTTGAGCAGCTCCTTCGACACGTCGGCGTCCTCGGTGGGCACCATCCGGTCGAGGAACTCGACGATCGTCACGTCGACGCCGAAGTTCTTCATCACGTAGGCGAACTCGACGCCGATCGCGCCGGAGCCGCCGATGATGATCGAGCCGGGGAGGTTCTCGTCGAGGATCTGCTCCTCGTAGGTCACCACGTTGTCGCTGACCTCCATGCCCGGCAGCATCCGCACGGTGGCGCCGGTGGCGATGATCAGGTCGCCGTAGGTGTAGGTCGAGCTCTCGCCGTCGGCGTTCTTCACCTCGACGGTGTTGTCGCCGACGAGGTCGCCCCAGCCGTCGATCTCGGTGATCTTGTTCTTCTTCATCAGGAAGTGGACACCCTTGACGATGCCCGCACTGACCTGGCGCGACCTCTTGTGGGTCGGCCCGAACGACATGGTGGCGTCGCCCTCGATGCCGAACTTGTCCTTCTCGTGCGTCAGCACGTGCGCGAGCTCGGCGTTCTTGAGCAGTGCCTTGGACGGGATGCACCCGACATTGAGGCAGACGCCGCCCCAGTACTTGTCCTCGATCACGGCGACGGACTTGCCGAGCTGCGAGGCGCGGATCGCGGCGACGTACCCTCCGGGTCCGGCGCCGAGGACGATGACATCGAAGTGGGATTCGCTCACCCGGCCAGACTAGTGTCCCGCGCCCACCCGCCCGCGAGCCGGTCACCGGGAGCGACGGATACCCTCACCCCCGTGACGCTGTACGCCGCCTACGGGACGAACCTCGACCCCGCGCGCATGAGCGAGCGCTGCCCGCACTCCCCGCTGCACACCACCGGCTGGCTGACCGGCTGGCGGCTGACGTTCGGCGGCGAGGAGCACGGCTGGGACGGCGCGCTGCCGACCATCGTCGAGGACCCGATCGACCAGGTCTTCGTCGCTGTGTACGACGTCACGCCGGAGGACGAGACCGCACTGGACGGCTGGGAGAGCGCCGACACGGGGCTCTACCGCAAGACGAAGGTGCGCGTCTCGACGCTGACCGGCGAGCTGCTCGTCTGGGCCTACGTCCTCGACGCCTACGAGGGCGGGCTCCCCTCGGCCTCGCTGATCGGTATCCTCGCCGACGCCGCGGAGGCGGCGGACGCACCGGCCGACTACGTCACCCGCCTGCGGCGGCGACCGTGCCGGTCGACCGGCCTCTGACGAGAACCGTCTGTCGACGCGATGCGTGGTGCTGGTAGACAGAACCCCCACACAGGAGGAGGGCACGTGCCTCACGCAGCCGAACGGGAGCGGCGCATCGCGGAGCAGCTGGCGGGGCAGCACGTCCTGCTCACCGGCGTGACCGGCTTCGTCGGCGAGGCCCTGCTCGAGCTCCTGCTCGCCGAGGCTCCCGACACCACTCTCACGCTCCTCGTGCGGCCCAAGGGGTCCAGCCGCGGCACCGACCGGGTGTCGGCACTGCTGGCCAAGGCGATCTTCAGCGAGACCGTCGAGCGCGCCGGCGGGGTGGACGCGCTGCTGGCCGGCCGGGTCCGCGTGCTCGAGGGCGACCTGGCCGACGTACCCGAGCTCCCGGACGACCTCGACGCTGTCGTGCACTGCGCCGGCGACGTGTCCTTCGACCCGCCGGTCGACGAGGGGTTCCGCACCAACGTCGTCGGCACCCGCGACCTGCTCGAGCGGGTCCGCGCCGTCGGGCCGCACGTCCACTACGTCCACATCTCCACGGCGTACGTCGCCGGCCGGCGCCGCGGTGCGATCGCCGAGGGCCCGTCGACCACGACGTCGACGTCGAGGCGGAGCTGGCCTGGGGGCTGGCCCAGCGGCGCGTCGTCGAGCACGCCTCGCGCTCCGCCGACCTGCTCTCCCGCAGCCGGTCCCGCGCCGAGCGCGAGCACGGCCGCGCCGGCCTGCTCACCGCTGCCGCGGCGACCGAGGACGACCGCAAGGCGTGGGTGGCGAGCCAGCTCGTCCGCATCGGCACCGAGCGGGCGCGCAGCCTCGGCTGGACCGACTGCTACACGTTCACCAAGGCGCTGGGCGAGCGGGTCGTCGAGGAGTACGCCGCCGACGGCGCCGGTCTCGATCGTCCGGCCCAGCATCATCGAGTCCGCCCTCGAACGGCCGCACCCGGGCTGGATCGAGGGCTTCAAGATGGCCGAGCCGCTGATCCTGGCCTACGGCCGCGGCGAGCTGCCGGAGTTCCCGGCCGCAGGCGACACGATCGTCGACATCGTGCCGGTCGACCACGTGGTCGCCGCGATCGTCGCGGTGCTGGCGCAGCCCGCCGGAGCCCGGTGCCGCGGCGTACTTCCACGTCTGCTCGGGCGCCCGCAACCCGCTGACGTTCCGGCGCCTCTACGAGAGCGTGCGCGCCTACTTCGACGAGCACCCGTTCGACGTCGGCGACCGCGGCGCGGCCCGGCTGCCCGACTGGCGGTTCCCCGGTGCGCAGACCGTCGAGCGGCTGCTCTCCACCAGCGAGCGCGCCCACAAGGTGGCCGACTTCCTGGTCGGGCACGCGCCGCGCGGCGACCGCGCGCGGGACCTCGCGCGCAAGCTCGACCAGCAGGGCCGGCGGCTGGAGTTCCTGCGCCGCTACCTCGACCTGTACCGCGAGTACGCCGAGGCCGAGCTGCGCTTCGACGACCAGCACACCCGCGCGTCTGCTCGAGGGGCTGGACCCCGACGACCGCGCGGCGTTCGGCTTCGACACCGCCGACATCGACTGGGACCACTACCTGCGCGAGGTGCACTGCCCGGCGGTGACCGAGCCGATCCGCAGCCTCGACGAGGTCCGTCGCAACCGCCCGAAGCCGACCCGCCGCGACGCTCCGGCCCGTCAAGCAGGACGAGCAGGCGACCGCGGCGTTCTTCGACATGGACGGCACGCTGCTGTCGTCCAACGTCATCGAGACCTACCTCTGGATGCGGCTGCAGGAGCTGTCGGCCGGCGAGCGGCTCGGCGAGCTCGGCCGGATCGCGGCCCGCCTGCCCGGCCTGGTCCGCGCCGAGCGCCGCGAGCGCAGCGCGTTCCTCCGCTCGATCTACCGCGAGTACGCCGGCGCCCGGCTCGCCGACCTCGACGCGATCGTCGACGACGTGCTCACCGACCACGTGCTGGCGCGGCTCGCACCGGCCGCCGTACGCCGGGTCCGCGAGCACCGCGCGGCCGGCCACACCGACCGTGCTGATCACCGGCGCGATCCGGCCGCTGACCCGGCCGCTGGCGCCGCTGTTCGACCACATCGAGGCGGCCGACCTCGCCGTCGACGACCGCGGCGTCTGCACCGGCTTCCTCGCCGCGTCGCCGCTGGTCGGCGAGTCCCGGGCGGCGTGGCTGCGCGCAGTGGGCCGCGACCAACGGCATCGACCTGGCCGGCGTCCTACGGCTACGCCGACAGCCACTCCGACCTGCCGCTGCTCGCCGCGGTGGGCAACCCGGTCGCCGTCCGGCCCGACGTCGCGCTCTTCCGGCACGCCCGGCGGCGCCGGTGGAACATCGTCGACTGGGCCAGCGCCGACGCCGCCGCCCGGCCGCTCAACCCCGGCAGGAGTACGCCGATGATGCTGGCGCTGGAGATGTACCGCTCGCTGCCCCGCCACGTGGCCGGCCGGGCGCGTCGGCGGCCGGCTGCCCGGCATCCTGTCGGGCTACGCCGCGCCGCTGCGGCTGGTGACCATCGACGAGCCGCGCGGTGCGCCGGCCCGGCTGGGCCCGGCTGCGCACCCGGCTGTCCGGGATCTGCGGGTCCGACCTCGGCGCGCTGTCCGGCCGCACCAGCCTCTACTTCTCCGGCGCTGGTGTCGATGCCGTTCGTGCCCGGCCACGAGGTGGTCGGCCGAGCTGCCGACGACTGCGAGGACCTGCCCGCCGGCACCCGGGTCGTGATCGACCCGGTGCTCGCCTGCGCCGCCCGCGGCGTCGAGCCCTGCGACGCGTGCGCGACCGGCGCCACCAACCGCTGCGACCGGATCACCGTCGGGCACCTGACGCCCGGCCTGCAGACCGGCTTCTGCGCCGACACCGGCGGCGGCTGGGGCGAGGTGCTCGCCGCCCACCGCAGCCAGCTGCACGCGGTGCCCGAGGGCTACTCCGACGAGCAGGCGGTGCTGATCGAGCCGATGGCCTGCGCCGTGCACACGGCCCTGCGCGCCCGGGTCGCGGACAACGACCGGGTGCTGGTCAGCGGCGCCGGGTCGGTCGGGCTGCTCGACGACGCTGGCCCTGCGCAGCCTCACCGGCGCGGGCGAGATCACCGTCGTCGCCAAGCACGCGCACCAGCGCGACCTCGCCCTCCAGCTCGGCGCGACCGAGGTGGTGGCGCCGGACGAGGCGCTGCGCCGGCTGCGCCGCGTCGACCGGTGCGTTCCAGGTCAAGCCCGAGCACGGGTCGCCGTACCTGCTCGGCGGCGTCGACGTCGCCGTCGACGCGGTCGGCAGCAAGCAGTCGCTCGAGACCGCGCTGCACGCGACCCGCGCCGGCGGCCGGGTGGTGCTGTCCGGGATGCCCGCCGCCGCCGACCTCTCCGCGGCGTGGTTCCGCGAGCTCGAGGTGGTCGGCTCCTACGCGTCCGGCCGCGGGCCGAGCTCGACGGCCGCGGCGCCTTCGAGATCGCCACGCGAGCTGGTCGCCGGCGACGCCGCGAGCCAGCTCGCGAAGACCGTCGCGAGCTACCCGCTGCACCGCTGGCGCGAGGCGCTCGACCACGCGCACGGCGCCGGCCGGCTCGGCACCGTCAAGGTGGCGTTCGACGCACGGTCGGAGCCGTGGCGATCGAGCAGGTCGCGACCGAATGTCGAGGTCGCCAGCGACGCGAGGCAGCAAGGAGCAAGTGAGTGAGCCGTCCAGGATTCGTGCTCGAGGTGGACGACCGGACCCCGCCGCTGGTCGTCCACGAGGGCGAGGGGTTCCGGCTGGAGGACTTCCCGCTCGGGACCCGGGTGATCTACCCGCCGGAGTCGCTGCCCGGGATCGCCGACGTCGACGCCGCGATCCGCGACGCCCTGCTGAACCCGGTCGACTCCGACCCGCTGCCCGAGCAGCTGCGCCCGGGATGCGGCTGACCATCGCCTTCGACGACATCTCGATCCCGCTGCCGCCGATGCGCGCGCCCGACATCCGGCAGCGGATCATCGAGGCGGTGCTGACGATGGCGGCCGACGCCGGCGTCGACGACGTCGCAGATCATCGCCGCCAACGCGCTGCACCGCCGGATGACCGCCGCCGAGCTCAAGCACATCGTCGGCGAGCGGGTCTTCCGCTCGTTCTACCCGCAGGGCGCTGCTCTACAACCACGACGCCGAGGACCGCGACAACCTGCTGCACATCGGGCTCGACCGACCAGGGCGAGGACGTCGAGATCAACCGCCGGGCGGCCGAGTCCGACCTGCTGGTCTACGTCAACGTCAACCTGGTCGCGATGGACGGCGGGCACAAGTCGGTGCCGATCGGGCTCGCGTCGTACAAGAGCCTGCGGCACCACCACAACTCCAAGACGATGGTGCGCGTCGCACTCGTTCATGGACCACACCAAGTCGCACCTGCACCACTCGGCGTGGCGGATGGGCCGGCTGCTCGCGGAGCACCTCAAGATCTTCCAGATCGAGACCACGCTCAACAACGACGTCTTCCCGGCGCCGTACGAGTTCCTGCATGAAGCGCGAGTGGGAGTGGTCGATCAAGGACCAGGCGTCGATGCTGGCGCGTCCGGCGCGGCCTGGCGGTCGCGCCGAAGCGGCTGCGGCACAAGATGTTCCACGACCTGCGGGCGCCGTACGGCCTGACCGGCGTCCACGCCGGCGAGACCGAGGCGGTGCACGAGCGGACGATCGCGGACGTGCACCGCCAGCAGCTGGTCGAGGTGCAGGGGCAGACCGACGTGCTGGTGATGGGCGTGCCCTACCTCGGGCCCTACAACGTCAACTCGATCGATGAACCCGATCCTCGCGACCTGCATGGGGCTGGGCTACTACTTCAACTCCTACCGCGGCCAGCCGGTCGTCCGCCGCGGCGGCGCGGTGATCCTCTACCACCCGCTCGAGCGCGGACTTCAACCAGCTGCACCACCCGAGCTACGTCGACTTCTACGAGGAGGTCCTGGCCGAGTCGACCGACCCGGCGGTGATCGAGGCGAAGTACGAGCAGCAGTTCGCGACCGACCCGTGGTACATCCACCTCTACCGGACCTCGCACGCCTACCACGGCGTCCACCCGTTCTACATGTGGTACTGGGCGGCGCACGCGATGGACCACGTCGACGACGTCGATCTGGGTCGGGGGCGACCGCAAGGCCGCGGCAGCGGCTGGGCTTCCGGGCCGCGTCGACGCTGGCCGACGCGCTGGAGATGGCGTCGGGCACGGTCGGCAGCAGCCCGTCGATCACCTACCTGCACAACCCGCCGCACCTGATCGCGGACGTCCGATGAGGTCGGCGTCAAGGACTGGCCGTCGACGGCGTGCGCCGGATGCGCCGTCGCGCGGCTGGCGCTGGGGGCGCCGCTCGCTGGTGCCGCGCTCGGCCGAGGCGTTCGTCCCGCCCGCGCGACGACGGTCTTCCGCACCGACTGGGCCCGCGCGCCCGGCCGCCGTCGCCGTGCGCGAGGTCGTGCAGAAGGGCGGGCTCGAGCCGCTGTTCCGCTCGCAGGTCCGCACCCGACGTCGAGGGGCTCGACGTGCTGGCCGGCTCGACGGCCCGGTCGATCTTCGTGGCCAACCACGCCTCGCACCTGGACACCCCGCTGATCCTGCTGTCGCTGCCCGACGAGTGGCGGCGGCGGACCGCGGTCGCGGCGGCGGCCGACTACTTCTTCGACACCTGGTGGCGCGCGGTCGGCTCGGCGATGGTCTTCAACACGTTCCCGATCGAGCGCCGCGGCGGCACGCATGGCGACCACGCCGGGCGAGGTGCTGGCCGACGGCTGGAACCTGGTGATCTTCCCCGAGGGCACCCGCTCGCCCGACGGCTGGCGTGGGCCGGTTCCAGATCGGCGCCGCGTACCTCGCCGTGAAGAACGGCGTGCCGGTCGTGCCGGTCGCCCACCGCGGCACGTTCGCCGCGATGCCGCGCGGGCAGGGCTGGCCGAGCCCCGGACGCCGGCGCCTGACCGTGCGGTTCGGCGAGCCGGTGCATCCCCGGACCCGACGAGTCGGCGCGCGACTTCGCCCCGCGGATCCGCGCAGGCCGTCGCCGCGCTGCTCGACGAGGAGCAGAGCACCTGGTGGGAGGCCCGACGGCGTCGCGCAGCGCGGCAGCACCCCCGACCCGTCCGGGCCCGAGCAGGCCACCTGGCGGCGGGTGTGGGAGCAGACGGCTCCGGTCGGCGACCCTGCTGCGGCCGGGCGGACGCGGGCGTGGTCGCGGTCCCGGTCCTGACCGGCCTCAGGCCCGAGCCTTCTCCCACTCGTCGCGCAGGATCCCGAACACCCCGGTGTCGCTCCACTCGCCCTTGTTGAACCAGTCCTGTCGCAGGTGCGCCTCCTGGCGCATGCCCAGCCGCTCGCACAGCCGGGCGGACGCAGTGTTGCGCGGGTCGAGGCGAGCGACGACGCGGTGCAGCCCGTAGTCGCCGAAAGCGGTGTCGACCATGGCTTGCGCGGCCTCCGTGGCCAGGCCGCGTCCGGCTGCGTCGGGGTGGAAGACCCAGCCGATCTCGGCCTTCGACACCTCCTTGCCGCTGAGGATCATCAGCACGTGGCCGATGTGCCGGCCGTCGAGCTCGGCGATCAGCCAGAGTGCCTGGCCGTCCTCCTGCGGGTCGACGCGCGTCGTCCAGGCCTCGACCTTGGTGCGGCAGTCCTCGAGCGAGACCGGCTCGTGCAGCAGGTACCGGCAGACCTCGGGGTCGGAGAAGTAGGAGTGCAGCGGCTCGGCGTCGTCGAGGCGAGCCCGGCGGAGCACGAGGCGCTCTGTGGTGATCGGCAGCGTAGGTGCGGTGAAGGTCACGGCCGCAACCCTAGGAGGTTGCTGCTCAACCGCGGTTGACGCCCATCGACTCGAGCACCGTCGCGAGCTCGCCGGCCTGCGGACCCCATCCACCGGGGAGGACCGCCCAGGAGACCCGGACCCCGCGGGTCTGGACGACGTGCGTCTCCTTCGGGGTGCCGTCGTTGAACGCCGTGTAGACGAGCGACTCCGCCCTTGCCCCGCCCGGGCCGGTCACGTCGCTGTCGTACTCCAGGTCGCTGGTGGAGTCGTCGCCAGCATCGAGCTCGAACCTCTTCTCCGACTCGTAGGCCTCACGCAAGGGAGCGTCGACGTCGGCCTGGATGGTGAGCCGCTCGAGCTCCGGCTGCAGCGGGCGCGGGCGCGACAGGGAGCACCCGCGTCCGCTGGTGAGCCGCACGGGAGCCCAGTACGTGACCCGGTCGTCGCACGTCACCTCGCGGTAGCCCGGTGGGGGCTCCCCGGCCGTGGTCGGTCCGAACTCCACCGGCTCGTACGTCGGCTCCGCGGGAGGCGCGTCGTCGGAATGGTCGTCCGGGTCACCGTCGCCCGCCGCGGGCGAGCGAACAGCCAGGCTGGCGCTGCACGTCGCGCCACAGCCGGCGGCCGGCGCTCGCCTCGGACGGCGTACGCCCGACCGGAGCGAGCCACGTCAGCCGCACGCCGTCTGCCTGCACCGCGACCACGTCGTAGTCGGCGATGCCCGGCTCGCGGAGCGTGTACGTCGCCCGCTCGCCGTCGCGCCCGGCGAACACGCGCACGCCCGACTCCACCTTCTGCGGCGAGCCCTTCGACGCCAGCCGCGGCAGCGCCTCGCGCAACGACTGGCTAGCCGGCACGGTCACCGAGAACACGTCGCGGCCCTTCGCCCGTGCCGAGTCGACACCCCGGCCGACGATGAAGCCGCAGGTAGGGAGGTAAGCCCTCCAGCCGTCGCCCTCGAGGGTCGCGGCCGGCAGGTCCTGCGGGAACGGGTCGACCCGGTAGGCCAGCGGCAGCACGATCGAGACCACCCGCGCCGCGACGGAATCGTTGCCGTCGAGCTCGTCCGACTCCGCCTCGACCGTGCAGGGCTGCAGCACGGTGTCCGCGCGGATCACCTGCTCCTGCGACGGCTCCCGGAGCGGGACGGGGTCCCGGCGCGACGGCCCACCGCCGGCTTCACCACCACCACAGCCGACCAGCGGCCCGGCCACCGCGACCGACACGAGGAGGTGGACGAGCCGGCGCGGTGTCATGTCGCGCTGATGCCGATGTCGCCCTCGCGGAAGGCGCCGACGAACAGCGCGTGGTCCTCACGCACCCGGTTGGCGTAGGCGACGCCCCACTCGACGACGTACTCGGTGAACTCCTTGCGGCGGCCCTCGAGCGTCTGCGCGATGACCTCCTCGACCTGGAAGTCGACGAGGTCCTGGCTGCTGTCCTCGTCGGACGCGCAGTGGATCTTGGCCGTCGCACGGCCGAGCTGGTCGACCACGA
This sequence comes from uncultured Actinomycetota bacterium, assembly GCA_963825755.1. GTDB lineage: Bacteria > Actinomycetota > Actinomycetes > Propionibacteriales > Nocardioidaceae > Nocardioides. Next base: position 299,538 of record CAWGUS010000011.1, read on the forward strand.
GGGCGATGTCGGCCGGCTCGTTGAGCCCGCCCCAGTCGAGGTCCACCTCGTACGGCGAGACCTCGGCGACGACGAAACCGATCCCGTCGAGGCTGGTGTGGCCGAGAAGCGGGTCGGTGTGCACCTGCAGGGCGCGCTGGCTGACGACGGTGCGGTGGCCCTCGTGGTCGAAGTAGCCGTCGACCGCCTTCGAGTCCACGAACCGGCTCAGTGCCGGGATGTTCGCCTGCTTCATCGAGAGCACCACGTCGTTGTCGAGCGCCTGGCTGTACCCCTCGACCAGCAGGTTGTACGCCGGCAGCCCGGCGCTGCCGATGCCGAACCCGGACTTGCCGACCACGTCGCGCAGCTCGTAGAAGAGCGCGCGGTCGAACTTCTTCGACTCGGGGATGGTGTCGAGGTAGCCCTCGAACGCCTTCACGACCCGGGCCCTCTCGGCCTTGCCGAGGCGGCGTACGGACGCGTCGTCGGAGAAACGGCGCACACCACCCCGGAGCTCGGTCATCCCGTCGAGCAGGTCGGCGCGCTTGATCTGAGCGGGCCAGCACCAGCGCCTCGCGCACCGCGCCGTCGCTGTTCTCGAGCCGGAGCGCGAAGTCGTCGTCGTCGACGCTGTCGCGGTAGTGGTTGATCTGGATCAGGTAGGCACGGACGTAGCGTGCGATCAGCTGCCGCACGATCTCCTCGGGCAGCGCCTTCTGCCAGCCGACGAGCGCGAGGCTGGCGGCGAACCGCTGGAGGTCCCAGGTGTAGTGGCCGAGGTAGGCCTCGTCGAAGTCGTTGATGTCGAAGACCAGCCGGCCGTCGGAGTTGAGGTAGGTGCCGAAGTTCTCGACGTGCAGGTCGCCGTGGATCCAGATGCGCGAGCAGCGGTCGTCGACGTACTCGTCGGGCTCCTCGCTCACGTCGGCGTAGAACACGCACGCCGAGCCGCGGTAGAACGCGTGCGGGTCGGCGGCCATCTTGCGGTACTTCGTCCGGAAGGCCACCGGGTCGGCCTTCATCAGGGGCGCGAAGGCGTCGCCGAGCGACCCCACGATCAGGTCGGCGCGGGCACGGGCGTCGGCGTCGGTCACGCCCTCGACCCTACGTTGGGCGAAATCAGGGCAGCAGTCCTAGAGTGCCGTCGTGACCGACACCGTCCTCTCCTCGCCGTCCGAACTCGCCGCCGACGCCGCCCGCGTCCTCGCCGACCTCACCGGCGTCGAGCGCCACGACGTCGCCCTCGTCCTGGGCTCCGGCTGGCTGCCCGCCGTCGACGCCCTGGGCGAGGCCACGGCCGAGATCGCGACCACCGACCTGCCGGGCTTCTCCGCCGCCGCTGTGGCCGGCCACAGCGGCAGGATCCGCAGCATCCGCTCGGGCGAGAAGAACCTGCTGGTCTTCCTCAGCCGCACCCACTTCTACGAGGGCAAGGGCGTGCGCGCCGTCGTCCACCCCGTGCGCACGGCGGCCGCCGCCGGCTGCCGCGCGATCGTGCTGACCAACGGCTGCGGCGGGCTCAAGGAGACCTGGTCCCCCGGCACGCCGGTGCTGATCAGCGACCACATCAACCTGACCGCCACCTCGCCGATCGAGGGCGCCAACTTCGTCGACCTGACCGACCTGTACTCCAGCCGGCTGAGGGCGCTGTGCCAGGAGTCCGACGCGAGCCTCGACGAGGGCATCTACGTGCAGTTCCCCGGCCCGCACTACGAGACGCCAGCCGAGATCGCGATGGTGCGCGCGATGGGCGGCCACCTGGTCGGCATGAGCACCACGCTCGAGGCGATCGCGGCCCGCGAGGCCGGCATGGAGGTGCTCGGCATCAGCCTGGTCACCAACCTCGCCGCCGGCATCAGCGGTGAGCCCCTCAACCACGCCGAGGTGCTGGAGGCCGGCAGGGCCGCCGCCAGCCGGATGGGCACGCTGCTCGGCAGCGTCGTCCCGCTCATCTGATGCGCGTCCTGCTGACCGGCGCCGGCGGCAGCATCGGCCGGGTGCTCTGCGAGGGTCTCGCCGACCGCGGCCACGAGGTCGTCGGACTCGACCGCGTGCCCGCACCCGAGGGCGTCACCGGCGCCTGGCACGTGGCCGACTGCGCCGATCCCGACGCCGTCGCCGCCGTCTTCGCCGAGGAGCACCTCGACGCCGTCGCGCACTTCGCCGGAATCCCCGATGAGCGCGGGCTCACCGAGTCGCTGACCTCCCACGTCGTCACCACCGCCGCGCTCCTCGACGCGATGGTCGACCACCGCGTCGCCCGCATCGTCTACGCGTCGTCCAACCACGCCGTCGGCCGAACGCCGCGTGAGGACCTCATCACCATCGAGCACCGACCCCGGCCCGACACCTTCTACGGCGTCGGCAAGGTCGCCGCCGAGGCCCTGCTCAGCCTGTACGCCGACCGGTACGGCCTCGACGCCGTGAGCTGCCGGATCGGCTCGTTCCGGGAGACGCCCGGCGACACCCGCGCCCTTTCGACCTGGCTGTCCCCCGACGACTGCGTCCGCATGGTCGAGGCGGCCCTCACCACGCCCGCCCCCGGCTACGCCGTCCTCTACGGCATCAGCGCGAACACCCGCGCCTGGTGGGATCTCGAGCCCGGCCGGCGGCTGGGCTACGAGCCCCTCGACGACGCCGAGCAGTACGCCGGTTCCGTCCCCGCCGCGGAGGGCGACGACGAGGCCGCGGCGTACGTCGGAGGCAGCTTCGCCGGCCGGGAGTTCGAGCGCCCCGCGCTGGGCTGACCCAGGATCGAGGCGGCCATGGTCCTGTGGAGCGGCAGCGCCATCTCGAGACGGTGAGCCGGTGCGTGTCACCGGTCCACCTCTCCGGGCTACCCGGGGACCACCGGCATGTCCGGGCACTGCACCGCGCGCGAGCCGTTGCAGGAAGTCGCGCGCACGACGGGACAGGTCGAGCAGCGCTGCCGCATCCCCACCTCACCTGCCGATCAGCCCGGTGAGGCCGACCTGGCCCGCGCACGCTGCCGGCTTCCTCTCCGGCGAGTGGACCCAGGAAGGCCTCGTGCACAGCGGATCGGTCGTCCTCGGTCGCCGCCGTCGGTGGCTGGGGCCGCTCGCACGTCAGACGTTGGCGCTCTACCCGCGCCCGCCGCACGACCGTCCACGAGAGCTGGCGACGCTGGTCGCGACCAGGCCCGCGGCTGCCAAGGCGGGCGGCGCCGGGCCGGTGGTGCAGCCCGTGGCGCCCACCCGCATGGTCGCGAAACCTTGGCGGCCGCCCGTCCTCGACGACCTGTCCGATCTCGCACGGTTCCTCGACGTGAGCGGGTCGGAGCTGTCGCGTGACGCGACCGTGGAAGAGGCGTCCCCACCGCAGGATCAGCTGCAAGCGGATGAAGGTTCGTGGTCCAGGCACCACCCCGCGGGACGTCAACGAGAACTCGCTCCCCACCAGGAGCGTGACCCGGTTCGGGTACTCCCGACGGAGCTCCTCCGCCCGGACCGCGGCCTCGCGCAGGTGGGCGAGCAGCTCGGGCGGGCGTTGGTCCGGGAGGTGCGGACGGACCCAGACGTCCAGCCCCTCCTCGAGTGCGGTCCGGGCGGCGTCGGTCAGCGATTCGAGGTCGGTGTCGATCAACATCACGGTGGTGCAGTGCAGCTCGCCCTTGATCGCCTGCATGATGCGGCGCACCTGATCTGGATCGTGGCTCCCGGTGGCGTACGAGACTCCGCGGACGGCGAGCGGCACTGCCTGGGTCATGTTGCGGCGATAGGGACCTCAGAGGTCCGCGGGCACCTCCGGCTGGCGACTCCCGGGCGCGCGACGGGTGTAGACGACGAGGTTCGACTGGTAGCCCCCCGCGTCCTCGAGGTAGGCGCCGGCGCAGGTGACGAGGTTCAGGCGGCGACCGTCCTGCGCGGCGTACACCTGCTGGGCGGGGAAGTCCGCGTTGGCATAGAGGACCCGGCGTGTCACCACGAAGCTGACGACCGATCCGTCGGCCCCACCGACCTCCACCACGTCGCCCCGACGGAGCTCCGCGAGCCGGGCGAACACTGCCGGGCCGTCCGCCGAGTCGACGTGCCCGAGGATCACCGACGAGCCCCGTTGCCCGGGCACCGTTCCCAGCCGGAACCAGCCCGCGAGGTCAGCGTCGGTCGGCACCTCGACCGTCCGGTCCGCCTCGAGGCCGAGACGCACCAGACGCGACGAGACGTCGATGGCGGGGATGTCGATGCTCACCGGCGGCCGGGCGGCGGGCCGGGCCTGCCGGGGCGGCTTCGTGGCCCGGTCACCGGGCTGGCTGCCCGGTCCCGGAGCCGCAGCTGCCGGTCTCGCAGACCGGTCGTCACCGCTGCCCGCCCGGGCGACCAGGCCTGCGCCGATCGCGACGAAGCAGAGGCAGACGGCGACCAGGAGGAACCGCAGTGGTCCCCATGCCGGACGCGTCATCCCCGGTGATGGGACCTGGGGCGGCCTCGCAGGAGCACGAGACCGATGACGCCTCCGAGCGCGGTCAGCCCGAGCCCGAGCCGGACCCCGGACGTGGAGTCACTGGCCACCGGGGCACGGCCGGTCGGCGGGTGCCCCTCGGGAACCGTCGGGGCGCGGCCCGTGGTCGAGGTGGTGCTCGTCGTGCCGTCGTCGGAGACGGGTGCGTCCTTGTTGGTGTCCCCGCTCTTCTTCGTCCCGCCCTTCTTGTCCCCGCCCTTCTTGGTGCCACCCTTCTTCTTGGTGCCGCCCTTCTGCGGGGGATTGGACTTCGTGGTGGGTGCCGACGTGGGAGCGGTGGTCGGCGTCGTCGTCGGTGTCGGTGTCGCCGGTTCGACGGCGCACGTCGGCCGGTTGATGGTGTTGGTGTCCAGCGTGACCGAGCCGTTGCGGGCCAGGAGCCGGCCCTGGAAGGTCGCACCCGTCTGGGCGCTGATGCTGGTGAGCGCCATGATCGTGCCCACGAAGTCGGTGGTCGTGCCGATGGTGGCGGAGCTGCCCACCTGCCAGAACACGTTGCACGGGTTGACGTTGTTCAGCATCACGACCCGGCTGCTGGGGGCGGTGATCAGGGTCGAGCCCGCCTGGAAGATGAACACGGCGTTCGGGTCGCCCTGGGCGTCGAGGGTGACCGTGCCGGTCAGCGCCATGCCGGTCGAGGCGCGGTAGACGCCTGCGACGAGGGTCTCCCCACCGAGGTCGTCGTTGGTCTTGTCCACCACCGGGGAGCGGCCGGCGGCGTCGTTGTAGGCGGTGGTCAGGTCGTCCTTGGCCTGCAGGGCCACCGCGTCGGCGACGTGGGTGGTGCCTGCCTGCACGAGGCCCGGCGGGAAGCCGCTGACCGCGGTGCCCGGGCTCACGCCGAGGTCACCGGAGATCACCGAGGGGCCGGTGTTGGTCACACTCTGACCGGCGAGGACGGCGTACGGCGTCGCCGTGCCGAGGCCGACGCCTGGTTGCGCGGCCTGCGAGGCGGTCTGCGTGCTCAACGTGAGCGCGAGAGCCACGCCGGTGGTCAGGACAGCGGCCGAGATCGACAGCAGTGGACGCCGTTGCACTCGGGAGAGGGGCCTGGTGGAGGTGGGGGAAGGTGCAGGGGTGGTCGTGCCAGATGTCTGGAACACAGGGGGACTTCTTCCTAGGGCCCGGGGGGTGGGTCGCTGCCTCAACGTAGGCGTCAGTGGCGAGACCTGAGGCTTTTCACCAAAATTGGGTATGAGTTTGGCCTCCACGGCGCATTCAGGCGCGGCTGAGGCGCGATTCGCGGGAGCGGCACGGCCGACAGCCGAGGTCGGCGTACCCGATATGGAGGATCCGGCCCCCGTCTCACCGCGGCGCGTCCGATAACCGACCTACGCTCGGGTCGATTGACCGCCGGGGGGCGCTGAGTCCGTGTGCGACGGGGCAACCGTCGCAGACGCCAAGGAATTGGGCTGAGACCCAGCAGGGGGAACCACGTGTCTGCACAACGGGTCTGGCGCGCCGCATCGGTGGCAGTCGCAGCTCTGGGGATCTTGGTCGCCACGGGAGGCACGACCCCTTCATCGCCGGCTGCGACGCACCCATCTCATGCCGATCGGGCCAGGCAACACACGTTCATCGCCGACGCCCTGTCGACGGGCGGCCCTCTGCGGCTCCGGGTGCCGTCCACGGTGACCCTGGGGGCGCCCATCACGATCGGCGTGCAGGCCAGGGTGCGCAGGGCCGGGCCGAAGGCTGCCCGTCGTCGCACTGTCGTGGTCTCGGTGAAGCAGCGTGGGCGCTGGGCCCCGGTCCTGGTCACGAGGTCCGACAGGCTGGGCAGGGCGTCCGGCTCCGTCCCCGGCGGGGTCACGACGGGCGTCAAGCGGTTCCGCGTGCAGCTGACGAAGGCGCCCGGGCTGGCCGCTGTGACGCGCTCGTTCAGCACCTCCGTGACCAGGGCCGACGCCCCGGTGCCGCGGGTCGAGGGCGACCCCCACGACTGGACCTACTTCGCGGGTGCCGGGGAGCCGGGCCGCTGGGACTCCTGCCAGCCGGTCCGGTGGGGCTACGACCCTGCGCATGAGTACACCGGGGCGGCAGCGGACCTCCAGCAGGCCTTCGCCGACCTCGCCTCCCACACCGGGTTCACGTTCGAGCAGGTGCCCTTCGACGCGGCGCAGCTGACGGTGATGTGGTCACGGGCCGCCGACGAACCGCTCCTCAAGGGCGGCGTCATCGGGGCCGCAGCGCCGGCCGGTCCGTTCGGCACCTACCGCGGCGTCATGGAGTTCGACAGCGGCGAGGTCATCCTCGACTACGAGGAGGGCGACGTGCTCGTCCCCGGGTTCGCGCTGAACGGCGACCGGACGGTGTCGTGGGGCACGGCGATGCACCACGAGATCCTGCACGCCCTGGGCCTCGGGCACGCCGAGGGCGAACGACAGGTGATGTACCCCCTGCTCGGGGACGACAACCAGGAGTTCGGTGCCGGGGACCTCGCCGGCATGAGCGCGATCGGGGCGTCCACCGACTGCTTCCCCGAGCCTGGCTCCGAGCAGTGGGACCAGCCCGCCCCCGGGACTGGCACGACCGACGTACACCGCGGGCAGGCCTCCGCTTTGGTAGCTTGATCGCTGCCCATGTGAGCTCCCGCGGGTCCCGGAGGATCGATCGTGCCCCTGAGCGACTACCACCTGCGAGCGTCGATCGCCGTGTCGGACATCGGCCGGGCCGTCGAGTTCTACGAGGGGAAGCTCGGGCTGGAGGCGTTGGAGTCCGGGCCCAGCGCCGCGATCCCTGACGCCAGCCGCGTCTACGGCTCGGGTGGCGGCCCGGCCCTGAACGTGTTCCAGTCGGACACCGCCGGGAAGTCACCGGCGACGCTGGCGACGTGGTACGTCGACGACATCGACCAGATCGTCGACGACCTCGCCGATGCCGGCGTCGATCTCGTCCGCTACGAGGCGTTCGAGCACGATGCCCGGGGCATCACGCCTCGAGCCGGCGGCGGTCGGATCGGGTGGATCCAGGACCCGGACGGCAACACCTTCGCCATCGAAGCCGACAGCTGAGCGCCGGGCGCCCGCGGGCGCTGACACCGCTCGAACCAGAAATCTCTCGACGAGTGTCGAATTCGCCCGACCTCGTTCGTGGAACAGGTGAGAGAAGAAGTCACCGCAGGCCGCCATCCGACGGTCGCCCCGGTTCCAGGAGATGACCCAGATGTTCACCATCGAGGAAGACAGCGGCACCTACACCGGGTCCCGCCGTCGGCACAACGGGTACTACGCCGGGGACTTCAGTCGCACCCCGATGCGCACGGCGAGCGAGCTCTCGGCGTTGACGAAGCTCCGGCCCCCGACCTTCCCGGTCACGTCCGCGAAGGCCGCCTGACCAGCAGGCGGACCGGCTCGTGTGTTCGAACCGGGCGATCTCCCGGGTGGGCCGCGACATCGCCGACTGTCGTTGACTTCGAGCACACTCGAAGAGCGACAATCTCCGCATGAGCCTCACCATCGCCGAGACGGCCGAGCGCACCGGGCTGACGGCGCACACCCTGCGCTACTACGAGCGCGACGGGCTGATGCTGTCCGTCGACCGCTCGGCGAGCGGGCACCGGCGCTACGACGAGGGCGACCTCGAGTGGATCGGCATGATCTCCCGGCTTCGCCGCACGGGCATGCCGATCCGCGACGTACGCCGCTACGCCGAGCTCGTCCGTGCCGGCGACGGCACCGAGGCCGAGCGGATGGACATCCTGCAGCGGCACCGCGGGCTGGTGCGGGCACAGCTCGAGGAGACCCAGCATCACCTGGAGCTCATCGACCGCAAGATCGAGTGGTACGCCGGCCGCGCCGGGTCCTGCGGCTAGTGCCACGTCGGGCAACGTGGGCCCTGTCCGCCACCGGCACCTCGAGGAGATGTCCCCCGTCGACATGTCCGCGCGTTCGCGGGCGCGGCCAACGCGACCCCGAGCCGTCGTCCCCGTCGCGAGGGAGCGGCCGACGTGCCAGTGCGAACCACGTCAAGCTCGCGTGGGCCGGTATCGCATGGCGACCGCCCCCGACCGGAACTCATGACGGTCGACGAGCTCGAGCTGGATGCGCTCGCGCAGACCGGCGAGCAACGTCGGCCCGTGTCCGGCAAGGACCGGCTGCACCACGAACTCGTACTCGTCGATCAGTCCCAGATCTGCCAACGCCAGGGGGAGCGTCACGCCACCCACCCACAGGCCCTCGCCTGACTCCTGCTTGAGCCGCTGAACCGCTTGCCCCAGGTCGCCTCGCACCAGCTCGGCATTCCAGTCGACCCCGCTCAGCGTGCTCGACACGACGTACTTCTTCGCCCGGTCGATGGCCTCGGCGAACGGGATCTGCCACTCATCCATCCAGTCGGGCCACGTGCCCGTGGCCGGCTTTCGCCACGCCGACTCCATCATCTCGTAGGTCACCCGGCCGAAGAGCAGGGCGTCGGCTCGCTCCATCTCAGCGGTCCAGTAGCGCATCGACTCCTCGTCCGGGGGGAGCCCTGCCTCGTGATGGCAACAGCCGTCGAGCGTGACGTTGATCGAGTATCGGAGTGGTGTCATCGCGTTGCTCTCCCTTGCGACGCGCGCGGGCCCTCGAGCCAGTCGGTGATGAACGTGTCGCTGGCATGGATGTGGGTGGACCGGTACCTGTCGGGGCCGACCACCTCGAACTTGTGGGGCGTCAGGCCCGGGACGACCAGAATCATCCCGCCCTCCCCCAGCAGCTGCCGGTCGGCGACGGTGAACAGCGCCTTGCCGCTGTGGATCACGAACGTCTCGGAGTAGGGGTGCTGGTGGAGGAACGGGCCGGCCCTCGACGTCGGTGTCCTCGATGATGATCGAGAACGCCGGCGCCGCAGGCGAATCCCTGGATGTTGTCGAGGACCCGTCCGTCCGGCTGAGCCGTGCCCAGGGTGTCGATGAGGTGGAGCTGCTCCGGTGCGGTCACGTCGCTTCTCTCGGTCGAGGCGCCAGGGGTTCTCGGAGATCGAACATCTCAGGTTCGTGCCCGGCAGGGAACCGCCCGGTCCGACCGGACGCGACAACGTCGGTCGGCGACGTAGTACGCGAAGCCGGCTGCGAGCACGAGGGATGCCAGCATGGCGAGCTGGGTCGTAGAGACCGGTCCGCCCGGGGTCGAGAGCCGCGTAGACCCGCAGGTCGCCGGCGACGTACCACGTGACGTAGGCGAGCCGCGCGGGAGCAGCCAGGTGAGCGGATGCCACCAGCGGAGCAAGGGGCGGCCTGGTTGCGCGAGAACCAACACGAAACGGCGCACCACGAGACCGGGGTCACCAGGTGCTCGAAGACTGACCAGGTCGCGGTGGCGTTGCCGTTCTGGGATGGCAGGTAGGCCGAGGCAGAACGAAGGGTCATCGTGGTGGCCAGCGCACCCTGGAACCCAGGGTGATCGCGGCGCGCTGGGGCCGGTGACGGTGTGTGCGCCGCGCGAACCCGGCGAAGCAGGCGCGACCGCGACGTTGGCCGGGCTGGCTCACGCGGTCCACCACACGGCGTACTCGCGCCGGCTAGCACGAAGCCGGCGGCGGCGGAGTCGGACGAGGAGGATGGCCAGGCGGTCAGACGCATCCGGGACACCCTGTCACGCCATCTGGCGTTCATCTCGCGTTCACCATCGCGGTCCGGGCCTTGACTGCGAGCGCGGTTCGAACTCCCAGAATCGCGGCCATGACGAATCTCCCGACCCGCACTCTGGCATCGACCCCGCCGCCCCGCCCGGTCAGCAAATCGCCCTGGGCGCAATCGTCGATGGGCAGCCGCACCGACGAGGCCACCTCCTTCGCGATCCTCGACCGCTACGTCGAGGCGGGTGGCACGTTCGTCGACACCGCCAACAACTACGCCTACTGGGTCAACGGCACCCAGGGCGGGGAGAGCGAGTCGCTGCTCGGGCGCTGGCGGCGCGCCAACGGGGTGGGCGAGGAGATCGTCATCGCCACCAAGCTCGCCGGTCGCCCGCTCGCACCGAGCACCACGATCAGCAAGGACATCGAGGGGCTCTCCTCTGCGGTGATCCGCGAGTCGTCCGCCCGCAGCCGTGAGCGGCTCGGTGTGTCCCGGCTCGATCTGCTCTACGCGCACGTGCACGACGAGCGGGTGCCGATGGAGGAGACCGTCGAGGCGTTCGGCGCGCTGGTCGACGAGGGCACCGTCGGGTTGCTTGGCGCGAGCAACCACTGGGGCTGGCGGCTGGACCGTTCCCGCCAGCTGTCGAGGTCGGCAGGGCTGCCCGGCTACGAGGTGCTCCAGTACCACCACACCTACCTGCGCCAACGCACCGATCTGGCGACCTTGCGATCGCCGGACGGCGACATCGGTGTGCTGGGCGGCGACGTGCTCGACTACCTGCGGGCCGAGCCGTCACTCGCGCTGGTCGCCTACAGCCCACTGCTGGGTGGTGCCTACACCCGCGACGACAAACCGCTGGGCGTCGAGCACGACCACGCGGGCACCCCGGTTCGTCGGACGGTGCTGCGCGAGGTGGCCGACGAAGTCGGCGCGACGCCCAACCAGGTGGTGCTGTCCTGGCTCATCGGCGGCGACATCCCGATGATCCCGTTGGTGGGCGCCTCGTCGGTCGCCCAGCTGGACGAGAGCCTCGCCGCGGCCGATCTCGACCTGACGGCCGACCAGCGCACGAGGCTCGACTCGGCGGGCGCCGAGTGACGGGTTGACTTCGAGCGCGCTCGAAGGCGAAGACTCGACGGCATGACGACTTCACGACGCACTCTCGGCTCCGGCCTGACCGTCTCCACCATGGGCCTCGGCTGCATGGGGATGTCGGAGTTCTACGGCACCGGCGACGAGCCGCAGGGCATCGAGACCATCCACCGCGCGCTCGACCTGGGCGTCACGTTCCTCGACACCGCCGACATGTACGGCCCGTTCACCAACGAGCAGCTCGTCGGCAAGGCCATCGCCGGCCGGCGCGACGAGGTGCAGCTGGCCACCAAGTTCGGCAACGAGCGGCTGCCCGACGGCACCCGGGTCGGCATCAACGGCTCGCCGGAGTACGTGCGGGCCGCGTGCGACGCCTCGCTCCAGCGGCTGGGGGTCGACCATATCGACCTCTACTACCAGCACCGCGTCGACCAGAATGTCCCGATCGAGGACACCGTGGGCGCGATGAAGGAGCTGGTCGAGGCCGGCAAGGTGCGACACCTCGGGCTCTCGGAGGCCGGCGCGAGAACATCCGCGCGGCGCACGCCGTCCACCCGATCACGGCCCTGCAGACGGAGTACTCCCTGTTCACCCGCGACCTCGAGGACGAGATCCTCGCCGTCTCCGCGAGCTCGGCATCGGCCTGGTGCCGTACTCCCCGCTCGGGCGCGGCATCCTCACGGGCGCGATCACCCGCGGCTGCGACTCGAGGAGGGCGACTCGCGCAACTCGGCATACTTCCCGCGCCTCACGGCGAGCAACCTCGACACCAACCTCGCGCTGGTCGACAAGGTCGGGGAGATCGCGGCCGCCAAGGGTGCACGCCGGGGCAGCTGGCGCTGGCGTGGGTGCTCGCCCAGGGCGACGACGTGGTGCCGATCCCGGGCACCAGGCGGGTGAAGTACCTCGAGCAGAACGTCGGCGCCGCTGGACGTCGCGCTCACCGCCGACGACCTGGCCGCGCTCGACGCGGCCGTGCCGCGCGATGCGGTCGCCGGGGACCGCTACGGCGACATGTCGTCCATCGACCGGTGATGCCCGACTGGTGGGCGCGCGGGCCCGGGTGCGGTGTCACCGTGTAGAAACATGGCATGGCAACCACTGCACTCGGAGGCGTCCCCGCCAACACTGTCGGCGAGCTGCCGGCCGTCGGCTCGGCCGCCCCGTCCTGGACCCTCGTCGGCACCGACCTGGCGGAGGTGACCTCCGACACGACCACGGGCAAGCGCGTCGTCCTCAACATCTTCCCGAGCGTCGGCACCGGGGTCTGCGCCGCCAGTGTCCGGAAGTTCAACGAGCTCGCTGCCGGGCTCGACGACACGACCGTCGTCTGCGTCTCGAAGGACCTGCCGTTCGCGCTCGCCGCGTTCTGCGGGGCCGAGGGCATCGAGGACGTCACGACGTTGTCGGCCTTCAGGTCCACCTTCGGCGAGGACTACGGCGTGACGCTGCAGAGCGGCAAGTTCGAGGGCCTGCTCGCCCGGTCGGTCGTCGTGCTCGACGAGTCCGGCACCGTGACCTACACCGAGCTGGTGCCGGAGATCAGCACCGAGCCCGACTACGACGCGGCGATCGCTGCCCTGTCCTGACCCTCGGTCAGTGCAGCGTGGGCCTGTAGACGAGCTCCTGGGTGTGCCCGTCCAGTGTCCGGCTGTCGAGCAGCTCGAGGTCGAAGTCGGTCGCGCCCTGGAGGACCGGGTCCACCCCGGTGCTCCCGGTGATCACCGGGAAGATCGTCACCTGGATGCGGTCGACCAGGCCCGCGGCCAGGAGTGCTCTGTTCAGGGACAGGCTGCCGTGCGAGCGCAACGGCACCGCTGACTCCTCCTTGAGCCGGGCGACGACATCCACGGCGTCACCGCCGACCACGGTCGCGTCCGGCCAGTCGAAGGGTCCCTCCAGCGTGCTCGACACCACCGTTGCCGGCATGCTCCTCATCCGGGTCACCCAGGGGTCGTGGGACTCGGAGTCCTCGGCGCTCGAGGCGATCATCTGCTCGGTCGAGCGGAACGTGGTGGCGCCGAAGACCATCCGCTGTTCCTCCTCGTAGAGCGCGAGGCGGCGGGCGAGCAGCTCGGGGCCCTGCTTGCCCCAGTAGCCGGCCCAGTCTCCGCCGGCGGCGCCGAAGCCGTCGAGGCTGGAGAAGACGTCGAAGGTGTAGGTCGCGGTCATGTCGTGTTCCTCGCTCACGGGTAGTCGGTGTGCCCGAAGCCTGTGCGACTGCGTGTCCGCCCGCCACCGTTCGGCTCACACCTCATGGACGGCTCCCCCGCACCGCCCACGCCGCCGCGACCACGTCGAACGGCGCCGGCGGGCACTGCTCCTCACAGCGCGCGCGGAGCGCCTCCCGGCCAGCATCGTCGAGCCCGCTGACGTAGGCGCCGGCCGGCCCGACGCCGAACGTGTAGGGCTCCCACCACTCCGCGAACGACGCGTGCGGCACGGTGACGACCAGCGCCGTCGACTCGACGCCCGCCGACCCGGCCGAGATGGCGAGCTCGGCCAGATGACCCTCGCGGGTGCCGGGCAGCCCGGTCTCGCCCGGGTGGTCGGGGTCGAGGTCGTGCACGGCCCGCCAGAACGTGTCGAGCGGGCTGCGGCCGCCGCCGTAGTCCCACACGCACGCCGCGACGGTGCCGCCCGGCCTCGTCACCCGCACCGTCTCGCGCAGCCCGGCGACCGGGTCGGACATGAAGTGCACGACCAGCTGAGCCATCGTGAGGTCGAACCCGCCGTCGGCGTACGGCATCCGCTCGGCCACGCCCTCGCGGACGTCGACCTCGGGGAAGCGCGCCCGCGTCGCCTCCACGAACGGCGGCGACGGGTCGAACGCTGCGACGTGGTCGGCGCCCAGCCGTTCGACGAGCACCCCGGTCAGGGTGCCCGGCCCGCAGCCGACGTCGAGAGCCCGCTGCCCTGGCCGCACGCCGACCCAGTCGGCGAACGCGACGGCCAGCGGGTCGGCGTACCTCCCCATGAAGCGGCCGTAACTGCTCGCGGCGACCTCGAAGCTCACGCCCCGACGCTACTCCTGGTCGAGCAGCCGACGGCTGAGCCCGGTGCGGCAGCCGGCCATCATCCGCTGGTGGTTCCAGCGCACCACGGGTCCGGCGAGGCCTGCCGCCAGCGCCTTCCAGCGCCCCGTCACGCGCACCTCCTGCTCGAAGAGCATCCGGGTGCCCGGCCCCTCGTCGTGCAGTCGCCAACTGGCGACGCCGGAGAGGTTGCCGGCGACCGATGTCTCGAGCACGTCCTCGCCGCGCCGCTCGGCGTGCAGCACCAGGTCGAGCGTGTAGGGCAACGCCGACCGGCACAGCACCCGCGCGTCGTCGGGGCCGAGCGACGCGACCGCGACCACCTGCGGCCACCACGTCGGGTACATCGCGAGGTCCAGCAGTACGCCGGCCACGTCGGCCCGTGGGTGCGGCACCCACCAGTCCTCGCTGAACACGAACGGGCTCACCGCGGCACCTCCACGTCGAGCCGGATCTCCAGCCGGTCGACCGCACGCAGGGCGGCCCGGCGTACCGCCTCGTCCCCGTCGTCGAGACGTGCGACCACTGCGTCGAGGTGCTCGGTGTCTCCCACGACCGCGAGGGTGCGCATCGCCTGGGCCCGCACGCGCGGCAGCTCGTGCGTGGACAGCCGGGCGGCACCGTCGCCCGCTCCCCCGACCTCGCGCTTCGTCGAGACCTTGAGGCACATCTCGGCGGGCCGCCAGTCGCCGTCGTCGAGACCGGCGACGACCGCCGGTGCGGCCGAGTCGTCCCAGACGTAGAGCAGACCGCGGGCTCCCCAGGTGCGCACCCAGCAGTCCTTCCATGACGACGCGTCCAACACCGCGTCACCGGGCTGCCAGGGGTGCCCGGTGAGGTAGGGCAGCTCGGCCAGGTGATCCTCCCGTGCCGCACCTGACAACAGGTCGAGACAGAGGTCGACGACCGCACGCTCACCCACGTGCGAGGCGAGCTCGAGGACCAGCTCCCACACGGGAGCGTCCGGGTTGCCCGGAGGCGGCAGGGAGGGAGTCACGGGCCCAGTCTGCCGCGCTACCGTGCGCTCATGACCGACACCGACACCGCAGCACTCCTCGACCGGGCCCGCGCCTGGGCCGAGGAGGACCCCGACGACGTCACCCGCGCCGAGCTCCTGGCGATCATCGACGACGTCGCGGCCGGGGGCGACGCGACCGATCTGGCCGACAGGTTCGACGGCACGCTGGAGTTCGGTACGGCGGGGCTGCGGGGCGCGCTCGGCGCCGGACCCGAACCGGATGAACCGTGCCGTGGTGCTGCGCGCGGCGGCCGGTCTCGCCGCGTACCTCAAGGCCAACGGTGCCGGCCCCGAGGCGAGCGTGGTGATCGGCTTCGACGCCCGCCGCAACTCCGACGTCTTCGCGCGCGACACGGCCGAGGTGATGACCGGGGTCGGCATCAAGGCGCTGACCATGCCGCGGCTGCTGCCGACACCGGTGCTGGCCTACGCCATCCGCGAGCTCGGCTGCGTCGCCGGCGTCATGGTCACCGCGAGCCACAACCCGCCGAGGACAACGGCTACAAGGTCTACCTCGGCGACGGCAGCCAGATCGTGCCGCCGGCCGACTCCGGGATCGCCGAGCAGATCGCGGCGGTCGGCGCGCTCGCCGACGTGCCCCGGGGCAACGGCGGCACCATCGTCGGCGCCGACATCGTCGACCGCTACCTCGACACCACCGCCGACCTCGCCGGCGACGGCCCGCGCGACCTCACCATCGTCTACACGCCGCTGCACGGCGTCGGTGGCACGTCGGTCATCGAGGTGCTCGAGACCGCCGGCTTCGACGCACCGCACGTCGTACCCGAGCAGGAGGAGCCCGACGGCGGTTTCCCGACCGTCGCGTTCCCCAACCCCGAGGAGCCGGGCGCGATGGACCTCGCGATGGCGCTCGCGGCCGACAAGCACGCCGACATCGTGGTGGCCAACGACCCCGACGCCGACCGGTGCGCGGTGGCGGTGCCCGGCCCGCACGGCTGGCGGATGCTGAGTGGCGACGAGGTGGGCGCACTGCTCGGCTCGCACCTGCTGAAGTCCGGCCGCACCGGCGTCTACGCCACCACCATCGTGTCGTCGTCGCTGCTGTCGCGGATGGCCGCGAAGGCCGGCCAGCCCTACGTCGAGACGCTCACCGGCTTCAAGTGGATCGGCCGGGTCGACGGCCTCGCCTTCGGCTACGAGGAGGCGCTGGGCTACTGCGTCGACCCCGAGCACGTGGCCGACAAGGACGGCGTCTCGGCGCTGCTGCTGATGTGCGAGATCGCCGCGCAGGCCAAGGCCGACGGCAAGGTGCTCACCGACCTACTCGACGAGATCGCAGCAGAGTTCGGCCTGCACGCGACCGACCAGCTGTCGGTGCGGGTCACCGACCTCGCGGTCATCGGCGAGGCGATGGAGCGCCTGCGTACGACGCCCCCGACAGTGCTGGGCGGCCTGGCCGTCGAGCAGGTCGACGACCTCTCGCGGGGGTCCGCCGACCTGCCGCCCACCGACGGACTGCGCTACCGGCTCGCCGAGGGCGCCCGGGTGATCGTCCGGCCGAGCGGCACCGAGCCGAAGATCAAGTGCTACCTCGAGGTCGTCGTACCCGTGCACCCCCAGGACGGCGTCGACGCGGCCCGGATCTCAGCGGCCGGGCGGCTCGACTCGCTCAAGGCCGACATCAAGGCTGCCGCCGGCATCTGACCTCGTCGGCGATAACGCGTGCCGCGTCGCGCCGGTGCTATTTTTCCTGCTGCCCCGCCGGGGCACACAATTCAACACCGTCCAGCGGGGTCCAAAGCCGGTCCAATCCCGGCGCTGACCCGCAACCGTAGGTCCTCCCGACAGCGTCGGGAAGACGAGCCGGACTGCCTCGCCGGGCATGTGCGCAACACACTGTCGAGGACTGCAGGGTGGAGCAAGGTGCTCCTGCCCGGTGACCCTTCCTCCCTCTGCGATGCAGAGGTTGAGGATGAAGAAGCACCCCTTTCTGGCACTGTCACTGATCGCCGCCGGCGCGCTCGTCGGCCTCTCCCCCACCACCGCGCAGGCGGCGTACGACGGCGCCTGCAGCGGTGCCGACGCGACGACCGGCGTCACCGTCGTGGTGGACTTCCAGGCCCTGGACGGCAACGCCGGCCAGCCGGCGCCGACCCTGGTGCGCTGCGCGCCGGCCAACCTCGGTGGTGACGGGCAGCCGGTCGCCCGCACCGGCGTGCAGGCGCTCAAGGACGCCGGCATCCCGCTGGCCGGGGTGGCCCGCTGGGGCGAGGCGTTCATCTGCCGGCTCGCCGGCCGGCCCACGGCCACCGAGCCGATCCCGGTCGCGGGCAACCCGTCGTACACGGAGAAGTGCATCGACACCCCGCCGGCCGCGGCGTACTGGTCCTACTGGCACACCGACGGCAACGGCCAGGACTGGCAGTACAGCCAGTCGGGCGGCCTCAACCGCACCGTGCTGCCCGGCGGGTTCGAGGGCTGGTCGTTCAGCCTGAACGCCACCGCCGAGACGAACCCGAAGCCGCGCGTCAGCCCGGTGCGCGCCGTGCAGCCGGGCGATCCGGCGCCGCCGCCGGTCGCGCCCACACCGACACCGACCACCGGACCGACCACACAGCCCGGCCCGGACCAGGCGCCGACGAAGGCGCCGACCACGAAGCCGGGGAAGGGCGTCGGGAAGGACCAGAAGGGCAAGGGCGCGCCCAGCCGCAACGCCCGGCTGGCCACGGCCTGGCTGATCCGCGAGCTGCGCTCCGGCGGCATGCCCGCGCCGACGCCGACCACGGCAGACCCCGTCGACTGGGGACTGACGCTCGACGTGCTGTTCGCCCTGCACGCGACCGGCACCGGCCAGCGCGCCGCCACGCGGATCGTCGCGGCCGCCGACGAGCACGCGGGCGACTACCTCGGGGTCAGGCTGTACGCCGACCGCCGGGCGCGCCGCGCCGGCCAGACCGCCAAGCTGCTGCTCGCGGCGACCGTTGCGGGGAAGGACCCACGCTCCTTCGGCCGGGTCATGCGCGCTGACGGCAGCCTGGCTGCCGGTCGCTACGACCTGCGCGCTGAGACCCTCTCGCTCATCGGCAGGTCCGGCCGGCTGTCCGACCGGGGCGTCTCGCTCGACAACACCAACGTGTTCAGCCAGTCGCTGGCCGTGCTCGGGCTCGCCCGTTCGGGCGGCGTCGGCAGGAGGCCGGTCCGCTATCTCGTGCGCCAGCAGTGTGCGGCGGGGTACTTCCGGATGTTCGACCGCACCGGCCGCAGCTGCGACGGCGACCGCGACGCCGCCGACACCGACGGCACAGCGATGGCGATCCAGGCACTGCTGGCCGCCCGGGACTCCGGTGTCACCGGCCTGGAGGCACCGCTGAAGCGGGCGACCGCATGGCTGCGCGGGCGCCAGCGCCCCGACGGCTCGTTCGGTGGTGGCGTCAGCACCGAGGCCCCCAACTCCAACAGCACCGGCCTGGCTGCCCAGGCACTGGCCGCCACGGGCCAGACGAAGGCGGCTCGCCGCGCCGCGGCGTACGTCGGGTCGCTGGTCGTCACGCCCGCCCGCGCGACCGGCCGGCTCAGCGCCGAGACAGGCGCGATCGCCTACAACGCGGCCGCCATGGCCACGGCGCGCACCCAGGGGATCACCGGCCGCGACCAGTGGCGCCGGGCCGGCGCGCAGGCCATCCTCGCCCTCGCGCCGACGCCACTGACGTCGCTGGGCGGCGGGTCTCTGCGCGGCAACCCGACCCTCGACGCCGCAGCGCCCACGTACTCGCCCGTCCCGGCCTCCTTCCCCATCGAGTCGTCCGCGCCACGGGGTGCCATGCGACCTGCTCCGGCGGAGGGCCCGGGCAGGAAGGGCTCCGTGGCCGCGATGAGCCAGCGCCGCGGAGGCGCCGGTCATCGAGTCGTCCGTCCCACACCGGGTCCTGGCCCGGCCCGCAGCGGACGACCCGTCGTGGTGGCGCGGTCCGCAACCCGCGTACGTCGCCCTCGGCGCCGCGCTGCTCGCGCTCGCCTTCGCCCTCGGCCGCCTCGGCCGCCCCGCTCCCGCCCTCACGAAGAAGGACTGAACCATGCCCCCCACCTCCCGACTCACCGCCGCCGCCCTGGCCGGCGTCGTCACTCGCCGGACTCACCGGCAGCCCCGCCATGGCAGCCGACCCCGCAGCCGCCTCGTCCAGCTCGGCCTGGCTCGTCGGCCCAGGCCGTGGACGACGCCATGCCGGGGTTCATGCCGGGCAGTCCGGACTACGGCCTGACGCTGGACGCGATCATGGCCATCACCGCCTCGGGTGACGCCGCGCTGGCGGAGGCCATGGTGACGAAGCTCGACCAGGGGGACACAGCGGGCAACTACTTCACGTTCCGGGCGTACGACATGGGCGACGACGACCGCGTCGCGGGCGCCCTCGCCAAGACGCTGGTCACCGCGGAGGTGGCGGGGCGCGACCCGCACGCCTTCGGCACCTACGACCTCGTGGCCGAGCTGAAGGGCAGCGTCATCACGGCCGCGGACGTCGCCGAGGGCGGCCGGTTCCCCGACCGCGACGGCCAGGTCGGCCGGATCACCGACCACGGTCCCAACATGGGCGGTGCCAACGGCGCCAACGTCTTCGGCCAGGCCATGGCCGTGCTCGGCTTCGCCGGGATCCGCGACAACCAGCAGCCCGTCGTGGACCAGCTGGTCAGCCAGCAGTGCAGCGAGGGCTACTTCCGGATCTTCTACTCCTACAACGACGGCGCGCAGACCTGCGACGAGGGCAAGGCCAGCGACGAGTCCGCACCTGACCGCGACGCGACCGGGCTTGCGCTCTCATCCCTGCTCGCCGCCCGTGCCGCCGGGGGGACCGGCCTCGACGACGAGATCACTCGAGCCTCCACCTGGCTGCTGGGCCAGCAGGACGCCAGCGGGGGTTGGGGCGGCGGCGTGAGCACCGAGGCGCCCAACACCAACAGCACCGGCCTGGTGGTGCAGGCGCTGGCCGACGCCGGCGCATCGCCCGAGGCGCTCGACCGCGGCGTCGCCTACCTCCGCAGTAGCCAGGCCTCGACCGCCGATGCGGGCAACGACCTCGCCGCCGAGGTCGGTGCGATCGCCTACAACCCCGCGGCGTACGTCGCAGCGCGCAGCGGCGGCATCCAGGGCCGGGACTCGTGGATCCGCGCCAGCGCGCAGGCCTCCCTCGGACTCTCGCAGACCCAGTTCAGCACCCTGCTCGGCCTGACGGCCACGACGCCGACCCCCACGCCCACGCCCACGCCCACGCCCCACGCCGACGCCGGTCCCGACGCCCACGCCGGTCCTGCCGGCCGCCCAGCTCTCGGTCGTCAGCGGCGAGCGGCCGGTCCTCGCCGGCCGCACCCTCGTCGCCTCCGTCAGCGGACTCGCGAAGGGTGAGGCGTTCACCGTGTCGCTCGGCCGTGTCGCCTCCCTCTCCGGCCACGCCACCGAGTCCGGCCCCCAGACCGTGTCCCTGCAGGTGCCGCCCGCGACGAAGACCGGAGTCCGGGCCCTCACGGTCACCGGCTCGACCACCGGTCCGCACCGGCAGCCCGCGACGTCAGCATCGTGGCCGCCCGCGCACTCGAGGCGAAGGCGACGAGGACCGTCTCCCGCGGCGACAGGCTCCGCGTCGTCGTCCGCTCTCTCGCACCCGGCGAGCAGGTCACCCTCAAGGTCGGCCGCACCCGGATCAAGGCCCGTGCCAACGCCCACGGCATGCTGCGACGCGGCGTACGCATCACCGCGGCACCCGGGCGACTCACGGTGAGGATCCGCGGCGCGTACGCCGTCCGGTCCGACACGCTGCGCATCCGGGTCACCCGATGACGCATCGCCTGACGGCGTGGCTGGCGGCCTTCCTCCTCACGTGGGCGGTCGTCGGCGGATCGGCCCCGGCGGGCGCCGTCGACCACTCCCAGGGCACGCCTGGCTACTGCCCGGACGACACCGGGGTGACCGTCGTCGTCGACTTCGGCAGGCTGGGCGGGCGGCCGATCGTGCGCTGCTTCCCTTCCGCCGCGCAGGGCACGGGCCTCGACGCCCTGCGCGGCGCGGGGTTCCAGGTCGCCGGCGTCCAGCGCTGGGGCGACGCGTTCATCTGCCGCATCGAGGACCGGCCCTCGGCCGTCGAACGGCTGCCCGATCAGCGGCAACGAGGGCTACCGCGAGCGCTGCATCGACACCCCGCCGGCCTCCGGCTACTGGTCCTACTGGCACGCCGGCAACAACTGCACGTGGGAATACAGCCAGTGGGGCGTCAAGAACCGCTCCTTCACGCCCGGCGGGTTCGAGGGCTGGTCGTTCAGCCTCAACGCGACCGCGCGACACCAACCCGCAGCCCCGGGTCGCGGCCAGCCGCCCCGGCACGACCGCCGCCCCGTGCGCGAGCGAGCACCGAGCCCTCGCCCACGAGCAACGAGCCCGACGCCGCGCAACGGGCGCCGCGGAGGAAGCCGAGGGACAACGGCAACCCCGAAGCCACGGCGGAGCGAGACCGCGGTCGCATTCAGCGACGGCACCGAGGCCCCCGACGTACGCAACGCCGCATCGGAGCAGGCATCGGCCAGCAGTACGGCGCCCTGGGTGGCCGCCGGTGCGGTTGCCCTGATGGCCTCGCTCACCCTGCTCGCGGCCCGGAGACGACGAGCCGGCGGCCGATGACGACCTGGTTCCTGCCGCGCGACCTGCACCCCGGCGCGTGGTGGCTGTGGGCCCTCGGACTCGCCACCGCGACCAGCCGCACCACCAACCCGTGGCTGCTCGCCGCCATCATCGCGGTGCTCTGCCTGGTGGTGGTGTCCCGTCGCTCGGACGCCCCGTGGGCCTACTCGTTCCGGCTCTACGTGTGGCTCGCGCGTGATCATCGTCGTGATGCGGGTAGTCTTCCGGATCATCTTCGGGGGCGGCGAGGGCAGCACGATCCTGGTCACCCTGCCTGAGATCCCGCTACCCGCCTGGGCTGCGGGCATCCGGCTCTTCGGGGCGGTAACGGCCGAGTCGCTGCTCGGCGGCTTCCTCGACGGCCTGCGGCTGGCCACCATGGTGCTCTGCCTCGGCGCGGCGAACGCTCTCGCCAATCCCAAGCGACTGCTCAAGGTCGCTGCCACCGGCGCTCTACGAGGTCGGTACGGCGGTCGTGGTGGCCCTCTCGGTCGCACCCCAGCTCGCGGAGAGCGTCGTCCGGGTGCACCGGGCCCGCCGGCTTCCGCGGCGACACCGGCGTGGGCCGGCACGCGATGCCGCTCGATCGTCATCCCGGTGCTCGAGGACGCCCTCGACCGCTCACTCGCGCTGGCCGCCTCGATGGACTCCCGCGGCTACGGCCGCGCCGGCACCGCGACTCCCGCTGCGCGCCGGTCACCGGTGGGTTCCTGATGGCCGGCCTGGTCGGCCTCGGCGTCGGCAGCTACGGCATCCTCGACGCGCACCACGCCGCGGCTGGCTCGGCGCGCCCGATGCTCGCTCGGCGGGCGTCGGCCTCGGCGTCCTCGGCTTCGCCCTCGCCGGCCGCCGCGTCGAGCGCACCCGCTACCGACCGGACCGCTGGCAGGACGCCGAGCTGCTGACCGCCGGCTCCGGGATGGCCGCGGCCGCCGGTGCTGGTCGTGGCTCTTCGCCGCCCAGACCAACGCCCTCAACCCGTTGCCGGATCTGCTCGCCTGGCCGCTGCTCTCGTGGGGCCCGCTGGCCGCCGTACTCATCGGCGCCCTGCCCGCCTGGCTCACTCCCCCACCGGCCGACTCCGTGCCCGAGCCAGTGCCCCAGCCGCGACCCAGGTGGTGGCCGCATGATCAGGCTCGACGACGTCTCCTTCACGTACGACGGCGCACCGGGTCCCACGCTCGACCACGTCGACCTCGACGGTGGCCGAGGGCGAGTTCGCGCTGCTGGTCGGCCGCACCGGTGCCGGCAAGTCGACGCTGCTCGGCACGCTCAACGGGCTGGTGCCGCACTTCACCGGCGGGCACCTCGCCGGCACGGTCACCGTCGGCGGCGCTCGCCACCCACGCGACCACCCGCCGCGCGAGTTCGCGCACCTCGTCGGCGTCGTCGGCCAGGACCCGCTGGCGGGCTTCGTCACCGACACGGTCGAGGACGAGCTCGCCTACGGCATGGAGCAGCTCGGCGTCCGCCCCGACGTGATGCGCCGCCGGGTCGAGGAGACGCTCGACCTGCTGGGCATCGCCGAGCTGCGTCGCCGGCCGCTGCGCACGCTCTCCGGCGGCCAGCAGCAGCGGGTCGCGATCGGATCCGTGCTCACCGCGCATCCCGCAGGTGCTCGTGCTCGACGAGCCGACCTCGGCGCTCGACCCGACCGCCGCCGAGGACGTGCTCGCCGCCATGCTCGGCTGGTGCACGACCTCGGCGTCACGGTCCTCGTCGCCGAGCACCGGATGGAGCGCGTCGTGCAGTACGCCGACACGGCTGATCGTACGTCGCGGGTGACGGCGCGCGTGCGAGAGCGGTCCGCCGGCCGTGATGCTGCGCGACACCCCGATCGCCCCGCCGGTCGTCGAGCTCGGCCGGCTGGCCGGCTGGGACCCGCTCCCGCTGTCGGTCCGCGACGCCCGCCGTGCGGCCGGACCGCTGCGCGAGCGGCTCGCGGCCCGCACGCCCGCGCGCTCGAGACGCCGCGTCCACCGAGAGCCGGCGCTGGTCTGGCGCCGACGGCGTCGTCGTGACGTACGGCGCCACGGTCGCGGTCCGCGGCGTCGACCTGCGACCTGCAGCCGGGCGACGGTCGTGGCGCTGATGGGGCGCAACGGGTCCGGCAAGTCGTCCCTGCTGTGGGCGGTCCAGGGCGTCCGGGCCGCGCACAGCGGCGGGTCGGGTGCAGGTGGCCGGCCGAGGACCCGCAGCGATGGTCTCGGCGCAAGGAGGCCGCGCCGCTGGTCGGCGCTGGTGCCGCAGACCGCGAGCGACCTGCTCTATCTCGAGACGGTGGCCGACGAGTGCACCGACGGCCGACCGCGAGGTCGGCGCTGGCAGCCGGGCTCCGCGGCCGCTCTGCTGGACCGGCATCGCGCCGGGCATCCCCGGCGACCGGCACCCGCGTGACCTGTCCGAGGGGCAGCGGCTCGCCCTGGTGCTGGCGATCCAGCTCAGCGCCGCGCCGCCGGTGCTGCTGCTCGACGAGCCGACCCGCGGCCTCGACTACCCCGCGAAGGCCGCGCTTCGCGACGATCCTCCGCCGAGCTGGCGGCCGGGCGGCGGGCGGTGGTGGTCGCGCACCCACGACGTGGAGTTCGTCGCCCACGTCGCCGACCGGGTCGTCGTGATGGCCGAGGGTGAGGTCATCTCGGACGGCCCGACGGCCGACGTACTCGGCTGCGTCGCCGGCGTTCGCCCCCCAGGTCGCAAAGGTGCTCGGCCCGGCCGTGGCTGACCGTCGCGCGACGTCGAGCGCGGCGACTCGAGCCGCGGTGCGTCGTGAGCAGCGACGGCGCACCCGCGGCCCGTCGGCGGACTCGACCGGTCGCGGTCGGCGGTCGTGCTCGACCGCTCGCGCTCGCGCTCGGTCGGCGGGCTGGTGATGTTCTGCTGGCCGCTGTTCGTGCGCGTCGACCCGTCGGGGCTCCAGCACGGCGTCGGACGCCCCGTTCATCTTCCTGCTGATCCTGCCGATGCTGGTCGTGATCGTGCTCGCCGAGCTCACCGAGGGCGGCATGGACGCGAAGGCGCTGGCGATGCTCGGCGTGCTCGCGGCGGTCAACGCCGCGCCTGCGGCCGCTGGGCGCCGGCACCGCCGGCATCGAGACGGTGTTCTTCCTGCTGGTGCTCGCCGGACGCGTCTTCGGGCCGGGCTTCGGCTTCGTGCTCGGCTGCACCTCGCTGTTCGCGTCCGCGCTGCTCACCGCCGGGTCGGGCCCGTGGCTGCCGTTCCAGATGATGGCCTCGGCCTGGATCGGCATGGGCGCCGGCTTCCTGCCGCGGCGGGTGCACCGGCAGGGCCGAGATCGCGATGCTGGTCGGCTACGGCATCTTCGTCCGCCTACGCCTTCGGGTTCGTGATGAACCTGTGGTTCTGGCCCTTCATCACCGGCGCCGAGGTGGCCTACCACGACGGCTCCATCTCGTACGTCGCCGGCGCACCCGTCGCTCGACAACCTGCACCGGTTCGCCGTGTTCACGCTGCTCACGTCGACCGCCGGGTGGGACACCGGGCGGGCGATCACCAACACGCTGGCCATGCTGGCGGTCGGGGTCCCGGTGCTCGCGACCCTGCGGCGGGCGGCCCGGCGCGCGTCGTACGAGCCGGTGGGGACCCGTACGACGGCGGTGCCGTGAGCCTGACCTCTTCAGGCCTTCTCGCCGAGCCCCACGATGTGCTCGGGCAGCCGCTCGTTGTCGCCGTACATGAAGTGGTTCTGCATCCGCTCGGAGAACCTGCTGGCCTCGGTGGTGAGCCCGACCGACTCGGCCACCTGACGGATCAGCATCGGCGACGCACCGCAGCAGACACCGAGGTAGTTGATCCCGAGCTCCGCCGCCTCCTTCGCGAAGGCGCCGACCTCGTAGCGGTTGGCGTAGAGCGGGTCGAGCGCCGTCGGGAACGTCCGGCCGTGTGGTGACGGCACGCGCGCGCGGTCGTCGCTGAGGTTGAAGAACGTCGGCTCGTCGGGGGTGGTGCGGTAGGGGATCGGCAGGGCGCCGACGTGGCACGACACCGCCTCCCTGATCTGGCGCAGCCACGGCAGCATGGTGTCGGGTCCGCGGAAGCAGTTCATGCCCACGACGTCGGCGCCGGCCTGCTCCAGCCGCTGGCAGGTCTCCACGATCCCGACCCCGTCGGCCATCT
Source organism: uncultured Actinomycetota bacterium (assembly GCA_963825755.1). Classification (GTDB taxonomy): domain Bacteria; phylum Actinomycetota; class Actinomycetes; order Propionibacteriales; family Nocardioidaceae; genus Nocardioides. The sequence goes on from CAWGUS010000011.1 coordinate 325,467, forward strand.
CGTCCAGTGCCATCGGCGCGATGGTCAGCACGACGGGCAGCCCGGTCGCCTTGGCGACCTCCAGGGCGGCGAGCGCCTCTCCTGCGTAGTAGAACGTCTCGCCGATGATCAGGTCGGCGCCGGCGTCGACGGCCCAGCCCACCATCTCCTCGAACATCCCGCGCACCTCGGCCTGGCGACCCTCGTCGGCCGGGTCCCAGATGTTGGTGTTGGAGATGTTGCCGGCCATCAGGTCACCGGGTCGCGCGTCGGCGACCTCGCGGGCGATCTGGAGGGCCGCGCGGTTGAGCGGCTCCAGCAGGTCCTCCTTGCCGATGACCCGCATCTTCTCGCGGTGCCCGTTGTAGGTGAACGCTTCGACGACGTTCGAGCCCGCGCGCTGGAAGTCGACGTGCAGCGTCCTCAGTGCGTCGGGGAACTCCAGCGCGACCTCGGGGACGAACTCCCCGGCACTCAGGTAGCCCCGGCGCTCGAGCTCGAACAAGAACCCCTCGGCACAGATCACGGGGCCTGCGTCGAGACGTTCGGACAATGAACTGCTGGCACTCATGGTGAGCTCCATTCCATCTCTCGTGGATCGGCACGTGCGTGCGATGCAGGCGGTCTCCTGACTCCCAGGTCGGACGCCTGATCTCGGCCTTCCCGAACCCGGCTGGGTTCAGTGGCGACGTCGAGATCACGCTTCCTGGTCACAGTGGCGAGGACCGTGTCGGACTTGCACCGACTTCCCGGTTCTGCATCGCTCCGCCGAGTCTAGGCCGCGCTGCTGGCTCGCATGACGCCGTCTTATTGCAAACAACTTGCAATAGCGAGAGGGTGGCAGCAACCAACCCCACGAGGAGCCAGTCCGTGTCCGTGTACTCCCTGCCCGACCTGCCCTACGACTACGCCGCGCTCGAGCCACACCTCTCCGCGGAGATCATGGAGCTGCACCACGACCGGCACCACGCGGCGTACGTCAAGGGCGCCAACACAGCGCTCGAGCAGCTGCAGGAGGCACGCGACAACGAGTCGTACGCCGCCATCGGCACGCTCGAGAAGAACCTCGCCTTCCACCTCGGCGGCCACGTCAACCACTCGGTCTTCTGGCCGAACATGTCGCCCGAGGGTGGCGACAAGCCCGACGGCGAGCTGGCCGCGCTCCTCGACGGCCAGTTCGGCTCGTTCGACAAGTTCCGCGCCCACTTCGAGGCCAACGCGCTGGCCGTCCAGGGCTCCGGCTGGTCGATCCTCGCCTGGGACACCGTCTCCCAGCGGGCGGCCGTCTTCCAGCTCTACGACCAGCAGGGCAACGTGCCCGTATGCACCGTTCCACTGCTGATGCTCGACATGTGGGAGCACGCCTACTACCTGCAGGTGCGCAACGACAAGGCCGCCTATGTGAGCAACTGGTGGAACGTCGTGAACTGGGCCGACGTGCAGTCCCGCCTCGAGCGCGCCCGCACCCAGACCCCAGGCCTGATCGCGTGACGGACCGGCAGCAGCTGGCGCCGGTGGTCGCGGCGGCGCAGCGCGTCGCCGGGGTCGTAGCGGCGAGGAGTCGCGGCGATGTCGACGGCGCCCGACACCTGATGCAGTCGTTCGAGAGCGACGAGGAGCTGGCCGGAGGCGCTCTCCTCGTCGCCGAGCTCAGCCTGGGCCTGCTGCGTCAGCAGACGGGCGAGACGGTGGAGGAGTGCGTGCACGAGCTGTGCCTCCACATGGAGCGAGCGCTGGGCTGAGCTCCCTCAAACGATGAGCGACACCACGAACAGCACCAGCGGGACCAGCACGATCGCGATGACCGGCCACGACCACTCGCGTCGTACGCCGGCGGCCAGGGCCACCTGCTCGTCGGACATCAGCGCGATGCCGCGCTCGGTGCGGGCGTCGCCGGCAAGGCTGCGGATGCGCTCCTCGACGAAGTCGGGGTAGTAGACCTCACCCCGCCTGGTCAGCTCGGTCTTGCCGCCCACCTCGGCGCGCTTCATCTTCCGGCGGCTCTTGCCGACCACCGGCGAGACGTAGCGCTTCTCCCCCGCGCGGACGGCGAGCACCTGGCGCACCGCGACCTGCTCGATGGACGCCAGCGGCAGGCGCACGGTGTCGAGCATGTTGCGCATGACGAGGTGCTCGCGGTCGGCCGACAGCGCCGGGCGCCACATGGAGGCCCAGGCGGTCGCACCGAGGGTGAGACCGGCCAGCCCGAGCGACAGCGCCCAGGACTCGTCCCGCTCGGCGGCGGCCAGCACCACGACACCGGCAGCGAGGGCCATGGTGAAGATGCCGGTGACGCGTCCACCCGTCGCGGGGAACCGCTCGACGTCCGCCATGGATCTCGCCCTTCCGTGATTGCCACGCACCCGTCCGCCAACCCTATGCTGGGCCGGTGACGACCACCTCCCCTGCCGCCGGGCCAGGCACCTCCGATGCCGGGTGGGACTACTCCGACATCACGGGCTCGGACGCCTCGCTGCGCCGCTTCCTCCACGGCCTCCCCGGCGTCGACCAGGTCGGCGCGGACGCGCGTGCGGCGAGCCTCGGCACCCGGTCCATCAAGACCACCGCCAAGGACCACGCGATCGACCTCGCCATCCGGATGGTCGACCTGACCACCCTCGAGGGCATGGACACCCCGGGCAAGGTCCGGGCGCTGTCCGCCAAGGCGATGCGCCCCGACCCGTCCGACCAGAGCTGCCCGCCGGCCGCCGCCGTGTGCGTCTATCCCGACATGGTCGCGACCGCCAAGGAGACCTTGCGGGCTCCGGCGGCAGCACCGTCAAGGTCGCCGCCGTCGCCACGGCGTTCCCCAGCGGCCGCGCCGCGCTCGACATCAAGCTGGCCGACACCCGTGACGCCGTCGAGGCCGGGGCAGACGAGATCGACATGGTCATCGACCGCGGGGCATTCCTCTCGGGCCGCTACCTGCAGGTCTTCGAGGAGATCGTCGCCACCCGCGAGGCGTGCGGAGACGCCCACCTCAAGGTGATCTTCGAGACCGGCGAGCTGCAGACCTACGACAACGTACGCCGCGCCTCGTGGCTCGCGATGATGGCCGGCGGCCACTTCATCAAGACCTCCACCGGCAAGGTGCAGCCCGCTGCGACCCTGCCCGTCACGATGATCATGCTGGAGGCCGTGCGCGACTTCCGCGACGCCACCGGCCAGATGGTCGGCGTGAAGCCGGCCGGCGGCATCCGCACGAGCAAGGACGCCATCAAGTACCTCGTGATGGTCAACGAGGTCGCCGGACCCGACTGGCTGACCCCCGAGTGGTTCCGCTTCGGTGCGTCGACGCTGCTCAACGACCTGCTCATGCAGCGCACCAAGATGCGCACGGGCCGCTACTCCGGCCCCGACTACTTCACCCTGGACTGAGGAGACCCACCAGATGGTCAAGGTTCCCGACACAGCGACGCCGACGCCGGCGTTCGACTACGCCCCGGCACCCGAGTCGCGCGGCATCGTCGACATCGCGCCGTCGTACGGGCTGTTCATCGACGGCGAGTTCGTCGACGGTGCGGGCAAGGCGTTCAAGACGATCAATCCCGCGACCGAGGAGGTGCTGGCCGAGATCGCCGAGGCCAGCGACGCCGACGTCGACCTGGCCGTGAAGGCCGCACGGCGCGCCTACACCCGCGTGTGGTCGCGGATGAGCGGCCGCGAGCGCGCCAAGTACCTCTACCGCATCGCCCGGATCATCCAGGAGCGCGGTCGCGAGCTCGCCGTGCTCGAGTCGATCGACAACGGCAAGCCGATCAAGGAGTCGCGCGACGTCGACATCCCGATCGTCGCGGCGCACTTCTTCTACTACGCCGGCTGGGCCGACAAGCTCGACTACGCCGGGCTCGGTCCCGACCCGAAGTCGCTGGGCGTCGCCGGCCAGGTCATCCCGTGGAACTTCCCGCTGATGATGCTGGCCTGGAAGATCGCGCCGGCCCTCGCCGCGGGCAACACCGTCGTCCTCAAGCCCGCGGAGACCACGCCGCTGACGGCGCTGCTCTTCGCCGAGATCTGCCAGCAGGCCGACCTGCCGGCGGGTGTCGTCAACATCGTCACGGGCGCGGGCGAGACCGGCCGCGCGATCGTGGCGCACCCTGACGTCGACAAGGTCGCCTTCACCGGCTCCACCGACGTCGGCCGGGCGATCGCCAAGGCCGTGGCCGGCAGCGACAAGAAGGTCACGCTCGAGCTCGGCGGCAAGGCCGCCAACATCGTGTTCGACGACGCCGCGCTCGACCAGGCCGTCGAGGGCGTCGTCAACGGCATCTTCTTCAACCAGGGCCATGTGTGCTGCGCCGGCAGCCGCCTGCTCGTGCAGGAGAGCGTCGCCGACGAGGTGCTCTCCAAGCTCAAGCGCCGGATGTCGACGCTGCGCGTTGGCGACCCGCTCGACAAGAACACCGACGTCGGCGCCATCAACTCCGCCGAGCAGCTCGCCAAGATCAAGGAGCTCTCCGACATCGGCGAGTCCGAGGGCGCCGGTCGCTGGGCGCCGGCGTGCGACCTCCCGACAACCGGCTTCTGGTTCCCGCCGACCGTCTTCACCGGCGTCACGCAGGCACACCGGATCGCCCGCGAGGAGGTCTTCGGACCCGTCCTCTCGGTGCTGACGTTCCGCACCCCCGCCGAGGCGATCGAGAAGGCCAACAACACGCCGTTCGGCCTCTCCGCCGGGGTGTGGACCGAGAAGGGCTCCCGCATCCTCTGGATGGCCAACCACCTGCGCGCCGGCGTGGTCTGGGCCAACACGTTCAACAAGTTCGACCCGACGTCGCCCTTCGGCGGATACAAGGAGTCCGGCTACGGCCGCGAGGGCGGCCTGCACGGACTCCAGGCCTACTTGAAGGGAGCCTCCGCATGAGCAGGGTGGACGTGCGCAAGACCTACAAGCTCTACATCGGCGGCGACTTCCCGCGCTCCGAGTCGGGCTACTCCTACAAGGTCAACGACTCGAAGGGTGCCTTCGTGGCCAACGCCGCCATGGCCTCGCGCAAGGACGCCCGCGACGCCGTCGGTGCCGCGCGCAAGGCGTTCGGCGGCTGGTCCTCGCGTACGGCGTACAACCGGGCCCAGATCCTCTACCGCGTCGCCGAGATGATGGAGGACCGGCGCCCGCAGTTCGTCGAGGCCGTCAAGCAGTCGGAGGGCCTCACCGCCCGGCAGGCCGACAGGGTCGTCGACGAGTCGATCGACCGCCTCGTCTGGTACGCCGGCTGGGCCGACAAGATCACCCAGGTCGTCGGCAGCGCCAACCCCGTGGCCGGACCGTTCTTCAACCTCTCGAGCCCAGAGCCCACCGGGGTGGTCGCCGTGATCGCCCCGCAGGAGTCGTCCCTGCTCGGCCTGATCAGCGTCATCGCCCCGGTCGTCGTCACCGGCAACACCGTGATCGTGATGAGCTCGCACGAGCGCCCGCTGCCCGCCGTGACCTTCGCCGAGGTGCTGGCCACCTCCGACCTGCCCGGCGGCGTCGTCAACATCCTCACCGGCCCGATCGCCAACACCGCTCCGTGGCTGGCCTCGCACATGGACGTCAACGCCCTCGACCTGACCGGCGCCGCCGGCCTCACCGAGCAGGCCACGGCATTCGAGGAGGCCGCCGCCGAGAACCTCAAGCGGGTCCTCCGGGCGCCGTCCGCCGAGCCCGACTGGCACGTCGAGCCCGGCATCGACCGGATGACCACGTTCTTGGAGACCAAGACGGTCTGGCACCCGATCGGGATCTGACCGCGGGCCGCCATGGCAACGCACCTCGCCACACAACCGCTCGGACAGCAACACCATGGCAACGCACCCCGAGACAGTTGAGTCGTGGCGGCCCATTCCCGACCACAGGTCGGCGTCCTCCCGATAGGCGCCAACTCGGCCGGAGGCCGGGCGGTCAAGGCCGCGAAGCGCGGAGCGAACCCTTGACGGGCCGGGTGGAGGCCGAAGACCGGCGCCGCGGGAGGACGACCGCCACGATCAAGCGATCAAGCGATCAGGCAGGCACAGCCCCCAGGATCGCCTTCGCGAGCTCGTCGGGGCGGGTGAGCTGGGGCCAGTGCCCGGTGGACACGTCGACGTACGTCACGTCCTTGATAGCCGCCACCTCGGGCACGTCGCCGTCCTCGACCCACTCGCGGAGCTGTGCGGCGGTGTACTCCGGGCAGACCATCGTGGCCGGTACGTCGTACCGACGGTCGTCGCTCAGGTGCACGATCCCGTTGGTGACGCCCTCCGGCACCGGGATGGCGGCCGCGTAGAAGTCTGCCAGCTCCGCCTCGGAGAAGCCGATCACGTTGGCCTCCTCGCCCATCTCGACCCAGTCGGGCATGGCGATCTCGCCGTCCACGGCGGTGAAGCCACGCATCAGCGCCTCGCCGTCGGAGCCCGGGAATCCGCCGACGTGCACCACGTGCGCCACCCGGTCCGGCCGCCGGTCGAGCGCGACGTGGGCAATGCCGCACCCTGCGGAGTGCCCGACCAGCAGCACGGGTGCCTCGGCCGCGTCGATCGCCGCCACCACGGCGGCCACGTGGTCGTCGAGGGTGATGCCGGTACGGTCGCTCCCCTTCGACTCCATGCCCGGCAGGGTCAGGGCGTGGGCGGTGTGTCCCGCGGCCTCCAGAGCGGGCGTCACCTGGTCCCAGGTCGAGGCGTTGAGCCAGAGTCCGGGCACGAGCACGATGTCCATGAGATTCCTTCGCGTTGGGTGGTGATGGGTCAGCGTCGATGAGGCGACGAGGTCGCGCTCAGCGATCCATGGGACAACGCTAGAGGACATTCCGGACGTTCTGCTGCCGGTAATGCCACTAGACTCCTCGAATGTCCCGAGCCGACGGCGCCAGTCCGACCGCCCGCGCGCTGATGGCCCTCGAGGCGCTGCAGGCCGGACCGGGAGTGACCGCCGACCAACTCGCGGACCAGCTCGGCGTCTCCGAGCGTGCGGCCCGGCGCTACGTCGCGATCCTTCGCGAGGCCGGCATCCCGATCGAGTCCGTGCGCGGACCGTACGGCGGCTACCGGGTCGGGCGCGGGCTGCGCCTGCCGCCGCTGGTGTTCTCCGCAGCCGAGGCGCTCGGCCTGGTGATGGCGGTCCTCGAGGGGCACCACGCCGCGGCCGACGCGACCGAGCCGGTCGGCAGTGCGCTCGCCAAGATCCTGCGCGGGCTGCCGGAGCCGGTCGCCGCCCAGGCCGACGCCGTACGCCGGGCAGCGGCCGCGACGCCCAACCGGTACTCCTCCCGACCGGACCCCGCGACGACCGTCACCCTCGTCGGGGCGCACGCTGCGAGGCGGCGGGTGCGGCTCGGCTACCGCACCGACGCAGGGAGAGAGTGGACCGCGGAAGTGGAGCCGTGGGCGATCGTGGTGCGGCACGGCCGGTGGTACCTCCTCTGCTTCAGCCACCAGGCACAGGCGCAGCGCGCCTACCGGATCGACCGGGTCACCGGCGTCGAGGTGCTCGATGACACCTTCGACGTGCCGGCCGACCTCGACCCGGTCGCCGCGCTGGAGGAGCACCTGGCGGTGGGCTGGGAGTACGCGGTCGAGGTGGTCGTCGACGCGCCGCTCGCCGACGTGGCGGCGTACCTGCCGCGCGCTATGGGGCGCCTGGAGGCCGTCGACGGGACCACCACCCGGGTCGTCGGCACGACCAGCAACCCGGTGATGGTGTGCGAGCGGCTGGTCGTGCTGCCGGTGACCTACCGCATCACCGGGGGCCGCGAGGTCCGAGCCGCGGCGCGCCGGATCGCGGCCCGGCTGTCGGACGCCGCGACCGGGTGACGGTCCGGCCCGTCGGGCACAATGTCCCGGTGCCCGACCACGACGACGAGCAGCAGCCGGGCGACCCGACCCGGCGGGTGATCGTGCTGGCCGGACCGTCGGGCGCCGGCAAGTCGCGGCTCGCCGAGCGCACGGGGCTCCCGGTGCTGCGGCTCGACGACTTCTACAAGGACGGCGACGACCCGACGCTCCCCCACATCCAGGCCGGATCGATCGCGGGGATGGTCGACTGGGACCACCCCGACTCGTGGCTCCCCGAGGACGCGATGGTCGCGATCGAAGAGCTGTGCCGCGACGGTGTGGCCAAGGTCCCGGTCTACGACATCGCCCGCAACGGCCGCCAGGGAATGCACACCCTCGAGCTGGGCCCGGCACGGTGCTTCATCGCGGAGGGCATCTTCGCCGCCGAGATCGTGCCTGCCTGCGCCGAACGCGGACTGCTCGCCGCGGCGTACTGCGTGCGGCAGCATCCGCTCGTGACGTTCTGGCGCCGGCTCACGCGAGACCTGCGCGAGCATCGCAAGCCACCCCTGGTGCTGCTGCGCCGCGGCCTGGCCCTGATGCGCGACCAGCGACGGGTGGTCGACCACGCCACCTCGCTCGGGGCGCTGCCGGTGACCCCCGAGCAGGCGTACGCCGAGATCGGCGCGCTGGCCCGATGACCACCCCGGGTCCCGGGGCGAGCCGCCTGCTGCGGCTGCGGTTGCGGCAGCCCGACCAGCGCTCGTGCGGTGCGGCCGTGCTCGTGATGGCCGAGGCGTTCGGCAACGAGGCGTACGCCGACTGGCTGGCCGACGGCGGACGCGACCGGTTCCGCGACGAGGTGCTCGCCATGCACCGCCGCGCGACCGGGCCGATCGACGCAGCCGGCCGCATCCAGGCGCCGTGGAGCCGGTTGCTCGGCACCCCGCCGTGGGCCGTCGACCACCAGCTCACCGCCCGTCGCGGTCGCCGGCACAGCATCCACCCGGTGCTGCCGTGGTCGCGGTCGAAGGCGCTCGACTCGATCCGCGCGGCGGCCGCGCGCGACGTCGTACCCCTGTATGTCGGGAGCGTGCTGCCCCGCCACGTCGTGCTCGTGCTCGACGACGACCTGCAGGCCTACGACCCGGCCAGCGGCCGCACCCGCGCGGTCGACGCCGACGAGTTCGTCGCCGGCCGGATCGGCGACCTGGCCTGGCCGGTGCCGTGGCTCTGGGTCAGCGCCCCCTGACGATGCGCACCTGGTCGGCCTTGACGTAGCCGAAGCGGTGGCCGACCCAGACCTGGTAGTAGCGCTGGTCGCCGCGGATCACCGTCTTGTCGCCGGGGATCGAGCCGTCGATCGACTTGGCGTAGTAGTAGTCGGTGGGCACCGACCGGTCGCCGACGACGTAGCGCTGCCCGGGGTTGAGCACGATCGCGTCGAGCGTCGGCTGGCCCTGGTCGGGCACCTCCGTGCCGGCGTACGCCTCGGGCTCGGGGTAGGCGCGTGCGTAGACCGTGACCGGCGTCGTGCCGACCGGCTCGACCACGTCGCCCCTGGAGGGGACGACGACCGGGTCCCGCCGCGGGTTGTGCAGCCAGGCGGCCGCGCCGTCCCACCAGACCTGGAGCCACTCGCCACGGCGGTCGGCCACGTAGAGCTTGTGGCCGGCGGCGGCGCGCGGGTGCTTGTCGGAGACGGCGTCCGTTGCGCCACCCACGAGAGGTGCGTCGAGGCTGGGCGCCGTACGCAGGTTCGACGAAGTTGGTGCCGAAGGTGGGGCAGGGCTGGCCGGCCGTCGTGCATCCCGTCATCGGCTGGGGGTTGTCGGCGAAGCCGGGCTTCACCGTGACGACCTTGCTCCTGCCGTGGCCGTGGCCGCGGCCACGGTCGCCGTGCCCCTCGCCCCTGATCGGCGAGCCGAGGAGCTGCATGTAGTGCTCCCAGTCCCAGTAGGGCCCCGGGTCCCACTTGTACGACGACGTCCCGAACTGGTCGTGACCGACCACGTGCGCCCGGTCGAGCTCGAACCGGTACGTGCGGGAGAGGTGCTTGGCCAGCTTGGCCGAGGAGCGGTAGAGCGCCTCGGTGTACCAGGCGCCCGGCTGGGCGGCGAAGCCCTCGTGCTCGAAGCCGACGGAGTGCATGTTGAGGTACCAGTTTCCGGCGTGCGCCGCGACGTTGCGGTTGGCGACGTGCTGGGCGACGTGGCCGTCGGCCGAGCGGATCGTGTAGTGCCAGGAGACGAACCGGTCGGGTTCCGCCTCACCCTTGATCAGCCGGATGCACGCGTCGTAGGTGCACTCGGTGTTGTGCACGACGAGGTAGTCGATCGACAGGTCGCTCTCGCGGTCGGCGAGGTCGTAGTTGACGTACTGCGTCGGCGCCGGGCCGGTCGAACGGTACTGCGCCTCGATGATCTCGCACTCGATGCTGGACGGGCACTCCGCCTCGTCGATGCCGGGCTCGAGCAGGCCGGCCGACCGCACCGCCCGGGTGTCGAGCGCTGCCTGCGGCCGGGCCTCGAGCGTGACCGTGTCGCCGGTGTCGGTGGTCTCGGTGGCACCGCTGCGCAGCACGTCGAACACCAGGCCGGCGTACTGCAGCGCCTCGGACTCGGCCTCGGTGCCGGCGTACAGCGCCACCGCCTTGCTCCAGTCGGCGGCCTGCTGCGACGTCGTCCCCGGCTGGTACGACGCGAGCACGGCCGCGCCGCCGCAGATGTTCGCGACCGGGTCGTTCCTCAGGCTTGCGGCCGGGAAGCCGGTCACGTCGGCGGCGACCGGCAGCGTGCCGGCGCGATCGGGCAGACCGCGGTTGGAGTCACCCTTCTCCGGGCTGGACGACGGCGTCACCGCGACGTCGCTCAGGTGCATGACGCCGTAGCCGCCGCCCACGCTGGGCACCCCGGCGTGCTGGCTCCAGCGCGAGCTGAGGTAGCCGACCCCGAGCAGGACGTCGGCCGGCACCCCGCTGATGCGTGCCGCGCGGTCGAAGACGGCCTGGGTGTCGCTGGAGCCCCGGAGGCACTCGCCCCAGTCCTGGGCGGAGGCCGGCGGGGATGCCAGCGCGAGGCCGCCGAGGACGAGGGCACCGGTGGCGGCACCGACGCCGAGGCGTCGAAGGATCCTGTTGTTGCGCGCCATGGCAGCGCCCTTTCCCGAGATCAAGCCCGAAGGCCGGAGGATTCCAGACAATCCCGGTTGGCGGGCCGCGTCAAGGGTCGGGGGTCAGCCCGCGCTGAGCGCGGCGTACTCAGGCTTGATGATGCGGTTGATGATGTCGAGGCGCTCGTCGAACGGCAGGAACGCCGACTTCATCGCGTTGATGGTGAACCAGCGCAGGTCGTCGAGCGTGTAGTCGAACGCCTCGACCAGCGACCACATCTCGTCGGTCATCGACGTGCCGCTCATCAGCCGGTTGTCGGTGTTGACGGTGACCCGGAAGCGCAGCCGCGTCAGCAGCCCGATCGGGTGCTCGCCGATCGAGTCCGCGGCGCCGGTCTGCACGTTGGAGGCCGGGCACATCTCGAGCGGGATCCGCTGGTCCCGGACGTACGACGCGAGCCGGCCCAGGGTCACCGACCCGTCGTCGGCGACGGTGATGTCGTCGATGATCCGGACACCGTGGCCGAGCCGGTCGGCGCCGCACCACTGGATCGCCTCCCAGATCGACGGCAGGCCGAACGCCTCGCCGGCGTGGATGGTGAAGTGCGAGTTCTGGCGCTGGAGGTACTCGAACGCGTCGAGGTGACGGGTGGGCGGGAAGCCGGCCTCGGCGCCCGCGATGTCGAAGCCCGCGACGCCCCGGTCGCGCCACGACGACGGCCAGCTCGGCGATCTCCCGCGACCGGGCCTGGTGGCGCATCGCGGTGAGCAGCTGGCGGACGACGATCCGGCCATCGGCTGCGGCGACGCCCTCGTCGAACCCCTCCTGCACGGCGGCCACGACCTCGTCGAGGGTCAGCCCGCCCTCGACGTGCTGCTCGGGCGCATAGCGCACCTCGGCATAGACGACCCCGTCGGCCGCGAGATCCTCGACGCACTCGCGCGCGACCCGGGCGATCGCCGGGCCGTTCTGCATGACCGCGACGGTGTGGTCGAAGGTCTCGAGGTAGCGCACCAGGCTGCCGCTGTCGGCGGCCTCGGCGAACCAGCGGCCGAGGTCGTCTGCGTTGTCGGCGGGCAGCTCGTGGCCGGCGTCGACCGCGAGGTCGATGATCGTCTGCGGGCGCAGGCCGCCGTCGAGGTGGTCGTGCAGGAGGACCTTCGGGGCCGCGTGGACCTGGTCGCGGGTGGGGCTCGTCATGCCCGTCATCCAACCACCCCGAGGTCAGCGCGGGGGCTTCGCGAGCAGCCCGCGCAGTGCCTCGACGGTCACGTCCGGTGCCTGGCTGTGCACCCAGTGGCCGACGCCCTTCACGGTCACCAGTCGTACCGCCGGGAAGTAGGCGCGCATCTGCTCGGCGTCCTCGGGCTTGACGTACCGGGAGTCGCCACCCGCGAGCCACAGCACCGGGCCGTCGTACGGCGGCAGATCGGCCGCCGCGGCCGGGAAGTCGGCGATCACCGAGTGGTGACCCTGGGCCGAGTCGCCGGCGAAGAGCTCGACGTTGGACTGCCACCGCCACTCGTCACCTGCCGGCGGAGGTTCTGCAGGAGGAACGCGCGGACCCCGGGGTCGGGGTCGACGTCGGCGAACCTGGCCTCGGCGTCGCCGCGGTCGCGGAGCTCGTCGAGCGGGAGCGCCTGCATGGCGCGGATGTATCCGTCGAACCGCGACAGGTCGCCGTAGTCCTTGGGGGCGATGTCGACGATCGCCAGCCGCTCGACCAGGTCGGGGTGGGCCAACGCCAGCATCATCGCGACCTTGCCGCCGAGCGAGTGGCCGACGACCGTCCACGCGTCGTCGCCGCCTGTCGCGCGAAGCTCGGCGGCGACCTGATCGGCGTACTTCTCGAACGAGAACTGCTCGCTCCACGGCGACCGGCCGTGGTCGGGCAGGTCGACCAGCACGGCGCGGGCGCCGGCCCCGTCGGCGCCGACCAGCCCCTTCGCGATCTGGGTCCAGTTGCGGCCCTGCCCGAAGAGCCCGTGCAGGAACGCGATGCGCGGGCCCGCCGAACCCAGCGACATGGTGTGCAGTCGGGATTCGGTAGGTTCGGCGCCGGACGTCATGACGTCATCCTCGCAGCCTGACATCGGAGTACTTCATGCGCGTGTTCACCAGTCTCGACGAGCTCGAGGCCGCCACCGGGGAGGCCCTCGGCACCAGCGACTGGCTGACCATCGACCAGGAGCGCGTCGACAATTTCGCCGAGGCGACCGGCGACCACCAGTGGATCCACGTCGACGTCGAGAGGTCGAAGGCCGGGCCGTTCGGCGGCACCATCGCCCACGGCTACCTCACCCTCTCGCTGATCCCGATGCTGGGCGCGCAGGTCTTCTCGCTCGAGACCCCCGGCGCCAAGCTCAACTACGGCGTCAACAAGGTCCGCTTCCCGCACCCGGTGCTCGTCGGCTCGCGGGTCCGCGCGCACACCGAGGTCGGCGCGGTCGTCGACGTACCCGCCGGCAAACAGCTCACGCTGAAGTGGTCGATCGAGATCGAGGGCGTCGACAAGCCGGCCTGCGTCGCCGAGACCGTCGTCCTCCTGCTCCCCTGATGCGCTTCGTCGTGTACGGCGCCGGCGCGGTCGGCGGAGTCCTCGGTGCGCGCCTCGCACTGGCGTCGTACGACGTCGGCCTGGTCGCGCGCGGCGCCCACCTCGACGCGATCCGCGCCGACGGCCTGACCCTGCGCTCGGCCGACGGCGACCAGGTGGTCCGGCTGCCGGCGTCCGACGCCGTCGCCGACCTCTCCCCCGCGTCCGACACCGTCGTGCTGCTGACGGTCAAGAGCCACCAGACCGCCGCCGCCCTCGACGACCTGGTGGCGCACGTGCCGCAGGACGCCACGATCGTGTGCGTCCAGAACGGCGTGGCCAACGAGGCCGCCTGCCTGCGACGGTTCCCGCACGTCCTGGCCGTCACCGTGATGATGCCGACCACCCACCTGGACCCGGGTGTCGTCATCCAGAACAGCTCGCCCGTGCCCGGGATCCTCGACCTCGGGCGCTTCCCCACCGGCTCCGACGACCGCTGCGAGACCGTCGCCGCGGCGTTCCGGGCGGCCGGTTTCGAGTCGGTGGTGCGCGACGACGCGATGGCGTGGAAGCACCGCAAGCTGCTGATGAACCTCGGCAACGCCGCCCAGGCCTGCTGCGCGCCCGGCGACGACCGCGACGCCCTGGTCACGCTGATGCGCGAGGAGGGCGACCGGGTGCTCGCCGTGGCCGGCATCGCGGTGATCAGCGAGGCCGACGACGCAGCCCGTCGCGGCTCGATCCTCAACCACGGACCCGTCGGCACCCGCGCGGGCGGGTCCACCTGGCAGAGCCTGGCCCGTGGCCAGGGCACCGTCGAGACCGACTACCTCAACGGCGAGATCTCACTGCTCGGGCGACTCCACGGCGTACCCACCCCCGCCAACGACCTGATCCGCGTCGTCATGGCCGAGCAGGTCCGCGCCGGTGCCGCACCCAGCACGCTGGACGCCGCCACCCTCCTCGCCCGGCTTGCGGGATAGTCAGGCGCAGGTCTCGATACACCTCGCTCGTTCCTCGCGAGGCACTCGACCACCGAAGGCTCGCTGGTTGAGGAAGGCGTGCTAGCGCCTGTCTCGAAACCAAGGCTGCAAACCCCGTCAGCTGATCCGGTCGAGGATCAGCGGAGTCGCCTCGAACCCACCCCCGGCCGAGATGTCGTAGCCACCCTCGAGCGACGCCAGCGCCCGGTCGAACCGCGCGGGCTCGTCGGTCAGCAGCGTGAACAGCGGCTCCCCCTCGCGCACGGTGTCACCCGGACGTGCGTGCCAGACCACGCCGGCGCCGGCCTGCACCGGGTCCTCCTTGCGAGCCCGCCCCGCTCCCAGCCGCCAGGCGGCCAGGCCGACGGCCATCGCATCGAGCCGAGTGAGCACGCCGGAGGCCGGGGCCGCCACGACGTGCGACTCGCGAGCGGCGGGAAGCGACGCGTCGGGGTCGCCGCCCTGCGCCCGGATCATGTCCTTCCAGGTGTCCATGGCCCGGCCCGACGCCAGCACCTCGGCCGGGTCGACGTCGGTGATCCCGGCACCGGCCAGCATCTCGACGGCCAGCGCCACGGTCAGCTCGACCACGTCGGCGGGACCACCACCGGCCAGCACCTCCACCGACTCGGCGACCTCGATCGCGTTGCCGGCGGTCAGGCCGAGCGGCGTGGCCATGTCGGTGAGCAGTGCCACGGTGTGCACGCCCGCGTCGGTGCCGAGCTCGACCATGGTCGAGGCCAGCTCACGTGCCCGCTCGAGGTCCTTCATGAACGCACCCGAGCCGACCTTCACGTCGAGCACCAGGGCACCCGTGCCCTCGGCGATCTTCTTCGACATGATCGACGACGCGATCAGCGGGATCGCCTCGACCGTGCCGGTCACGTCGCGCAGCGAGTAGAGCTTCTTGTCGGCCGGCGCCAGCCCGTCCCCGGCAGCGCAGATCACCGCACCCACGGACTCGAGCTGCGCGAACATCTCGTCGTTCGACAGCAGCGCCCGCCAGCCGGGGATCGACTCGAGCTTGTCGAGCGTGCCACCGGTGTGGCCGAGCCCGCGGCCCGACAGCTGCGGCACCGCCACGCCACAGGCCGCCACCAACGGCGCCAGCGGCAGGGTGATCTTGTCGCCCACACCGCCCGTGGAGTGCTTGTCGGCCGTCGGCCGCGAGAGCGACGTGAAGTCCATCCGCTCCCCGGACCCGATCATCGCCGCGGTCCAGGTGGCGATCTCGCGACGGTTCATCCCGTTGAGCAGGATCGCCATCGCCAGCGCCGACATCTGCTCGTCGGCGACCTCCCCGCGGGTGTAGGCGCCGATCACCCAGTCGATCTGGCTGTCGCTCAGCTCGGCACGGTCGCGCTTGGCGCCGATCACCTCGACGGCGTCATGGGCTGACATGGTTCACATCCTTCGCTGGCAGTTCGAGCGGTGAGTTGCGGTCGCGGTCAGGGGGCAGGCCGCCCCGCTCTCTCGCTGCACTCGGTCACACTTCCTTCAGGTCGTCGGGTCCGAAGGCCAAGGGCAGCACCTCGGCCATCGTGCGGACGCCCTCGGGCGTCTCGATGAGCAGGTCTGGACCACCGTGCTCGAAGAGCAGCTGCCGGCACCGGCCGCACGGCATGATCACGTCGGCGTTGCCGTTCACGCACACGAAGTGCGTCAACCGCCCCCCGCCCGTGGCGTGCAGCGACGACACGAGGCCACACTCGGCGCACAGCGTCACGCCGTACGCCGCGTTCTCGACGTTGCAGCCCACGACGAGTCGCCCGTCGTCGACCAGCGCAGCGGCGCCGACCGGGAAGCGCGAGTACGGCGCGTACGCATGGCGCATGACCGTGACGGCCTCGGCGCGGAGATCGGTCCAGTTCATCGGGGCAACTATGGCGCACCACCTCTGGTGAGGTCTCAAACGGATACCGGATCGCCGCAATTCTTCCCACACAGACCCCCTCGGGGGCATCATTCTCCCGATATGCGCCCCCACCCCGGGGACGATTCGATTTGGAGGCACCTGTGAGGAACACGAGGAGGGTCGTCGCTGGCGGCCTTGTAGCGCTGCTGGCGAGCGCGACGTTGGCGGCGTGTGGCGACGCACCCGAGGAGGACAACGGCGGCGGCGGAGGCGACGCGACCGAGGCAGCGAGCGACTTCCAGCCCTGCATCGTCTCGGACGCCGGTGGCTTCGACGACAAGTCGTTCAACCAGCTCGGCTTCGAGGGCGCGACACAGGCCGCCGACGAGCTGGGTGTCGAGCTCATCGACGTCGAGTCGAACAGCGAGAACGACTACGGCCCCAACCTGGAGAGCCTGGTCGCCGAGGGCTGCGACGCCATCGTGACCGTCGGCTTCGCCCTGTCGGCGGCCACCGTCGAGTCGGCGAAGGCCAACCCCGACATCGAGTACATCCTCATCGACGATGCCGCCGACAACGACTTCGACGGCACGAAGGATGCGGAGAACATCAAGCCGCTGCTCTACAACACCGCCGAGGCGGCGTTCCTCGCCGGCTACGCGGCCGCCGACTACACCAAGACCGGCGTCGTCGGCACCTACGGCGGCATGGCGTTCCCGACCGTGACGATCTTCATGGACGGCTTCAAGCAGGGCGCCGAGTACTACGCCCAGGAGAAGGGCAAGGAGGTCAAGGTCATCGGCTACGAGGGTGGCGAGAAGGGCTCCTTCACCGGTGGCTTCGAGGCCAACGAGGCGGCCACGAGCACCGCTCGCCGCATCATCGACCAGGACGCCGACGTGATCCTGCCGGTCGGTGGCCCGATCTACCAGGGCGCGCTGACCGCCATTGCCGACTCCGGCAAGGACATCGCCCTGATCGGTGTGGACGCCGACTTCTTCGAGACCGACCCGAACACCCAGGACGTGGTGCTCACCTCGATCCTCAAGGGCATGAAGGTGTCGACCTACGAAGCCATCATGTCGGCGGGCAACGACGAGTTCGACGCCGAGGCGTACGTCGGCACCCTGGAGAACGACGGCGTCGGTATCGCCCCGTTCCACAACTTCGAGAGCAAGGTGTCCGACACCGTCGTCGCCGAGCTCGACGAGGTGAAGGCCGGGATCATCGACGGCTCCATCGAGGTCACCTCGTACCTCACGCAGTAAGCGGCACGACCAGCTCCAGACGCACGGGGAGGCCGACTGAGAAGTCGGCCTCCCTTTGCGCGTCCACGACGACCCCGGGTGCATAGGATGCGGTCCCATGAAGCTTGTCCTTCGCAACATCACCAAGCGCTTCGGCACGTTGGTCGCCAACGACCGGATCTCGCTGGAGGTGTTGCCCGGTGAGGTGCACTGCCTGCTGGGTGAGAACGGTGCCGGCAAGTCCACGCTGATGAACGTCCTGTACGGCCTCTACACGGCCGACGAGGGCGAGATCGTGCTGGACGACGTGGTCCAGAGCTTCACCGGCCCCGGCGACGCGATGGCCGCCGGCATCGGGATGGTCCACCAGCACTTCATGCTGGTGCCGGTGTTCAGCGTCGCCGAGAACGTCATGCTCGGCAACGAGTCCACCGGGTTCGCGGGCACGCTCGACGTCGGCGCCGCCCGCGAGCGGGTGCGCGAGATCTCCGACCGGTTCGGCTTCAAGGTCAACCCCGACGCGATCGTCGAGGACCTCCCCGTCGGGGTGCAGCAGCGGGTCGAGATCATCAAGGCCCTCTCGCGCGACGCCCAGATCCTGGTCTTCGACGAGCCGACCGCGGTCCTGACTCCCCAGGAGACCGACGAGCTGATGGAGATCATGCGCCAGCTCAAGGAGGCCGGCAAGGCGATCGTCTTCATCACCCACAAGCTCCGCGAGGTGCGCGAGGTCGCCGACCGGATCACCGTCATCCGGCTGGGCAAGGTCGTGGGCGAGGCCGACCCCGGGGCCAGCAACGCCGAGCTCGCCTCGATGATGGTCGGCCGCCCGGTCGAGCTGGTCGTCCACAAGGACGCCCCGAAGCTCGGTGACGAGGCGCTCGTCGTCGAGAACCTCCGCGTCGTCGACCTCCTCGGCCACGTCCACCTCGACCACATCAGCTTCAGCATCAAGGCCGGCGAGGTGCTCGCCGTGGCCGGCGTACAGGGCAACGGGCAGACCGAGCTCACCGAGGCACTGCTCGGCCTGCAGGACCACGTCGAGGGCTCGATCAAGCTCGACGGCAAGGAGCTGGTCGGCAGGTCCGTGCGTCGCATCCTCGACGCCGGCGTCGGGTTCATCCCCGAGGACCGCCAGGTCGACGGCCTGGTCGGCGGCTTCTCCATCGCCGAGAACCTGATGCTCAACCGCAGCTTCCGGTCCCCGTTCGTGCGCAACGGCTCGCTGCGCATCGACGCGCTCGAGGAGTTCGCCGAGAAGTTGCTCAAGGAGTACGACGTCCGCGCGCCCGACATCCACACCGCGGCGAGCAAGCTGTCCGGCGGCAACCAGCAGAAGGTGGTCGTCGCCCGCGAGCTCTCGCGCGACCTCCGCCTGCTCGTGGCGGCACAGCCGACGCGAGGCGTCGACGTCGGGTCCATCGAGTTCATCCACAAGCAGGTCGTGGCGACCCGCGACAGCGGCGTACCCGTCCTGGTGGTGTCGACCGAGCTCGACGAGGTCGTCGCCCTCGCCGACCGGATCATGGTGCTCTACCGCGGGCAGGTGGTCGGCATCGTGCCCGGCGACACCCCCCGCGAGACCCTCGGACTGATGATGACCGGCGAGCGCCCGAAGGACGTGGTCGCATGAACACCCCACAGAGTTCCACGCTCCCTCCGCTGCGCTCCCGCCGCGCCCAGCTCAGCGGGGACCCCGCATGAGCGGCACCGACAAGACCCCGCCGCCCGCGCCGGAGAGCGAGCCGGAGTCCGAGGTCACCGCGCCTGAAGCCACTGAGCCCGAAGGCTCCCGGCCGAGCCGCTCCCAGTCGCTGCTGAGGGAGATCGTGTCGGGCAACGCGATGGCCGGCGTGCTGGCCGTGTTCCTCGCGGTGGTGGTCGGGTCCCTGATGATCGCGGTCACCGACGAGCGGGTGCGCGAGACGGTGTCCTACATCGGCACCCGCCCCACCGACTTCCTCCAGGCGACCTGGGACGCGATCTGGGGTGCCTACACCGCCCTGTTCCGGGGCGCCGTCTACAACGACCGGGTCGACGAGTTCGCCACCCAGATCCGCCCACTCACGGAGACCCTGAAGTTCGCCGGCCCGCTGATCGCGGCCGGGCTCGGTGTGGGCCTGGCGTTCCGCGCCGCCCTGTTCAACATCGGTGGCCGCGGGCAGATGCTGCTGGCCGGCGCCGCCGCCGGCTGGGTGGCCTTCAAGTTCGACCTGCCTGCCGTCGTACACCTGCCGCTCGCGATCGCCGCCGGCATGCTGGCCGGCGCCCTGTGGGCCGGCCTGGCCGGTGTGCTCAAGGCACGCACGGGCGCCCACGAGGTGATCGTCACGATCATGCTCAACTACGTCGGCTACTACCTGGTGTTCTTCGCGCTGTCCCGCGAGGGACTGCTGCAGGCCCCGGGATCGGCCAACCCGAAGTCCGCGCCGGCCAAGGAGTCGGCGACCATGCCGCAGATCCTGGGCGACCGGTTCAGCCTGCACCTCGGCTTCGTCCTGGCGCTCGTGGCCGTGGCAGTCGTGTGGTGGATCCTCAGCCGATCCACCCTCGGCTACCGCATCCGCGCCGTCGGTGAGAACCCGCACGCGGCACGTGCCGCCGGCATTGACGTGGGCCGCACCTACACCGTGGTGATGCTGATCGCCGGTGCCCTGGTCGGACTGGCCGGCGCCAACCAGGTGCTGGGCACCGTCACCAGCGGCGTCACGACCGACCTCGACGCCGGCATCGGCTTCGACGCCATCACCGTCGCCCTGCTCGGACGCTCACGACCACTCGGGATCCTGGGTGCCGGGCTGCTGTTCGGGGCCTTCAAGTCCGGCGGCTTCGCCATGCAGGCCTCCGAGGGCATCCCCGTCGACATCGTGCTGGTGGTCCAGTCCCTCATCGTCCTCTTCATCGCCGCGCCGCCCCTGGTCCGCGCGATCTTCCGACTCCCCGCCAAGGAGGCGAAGTGACCACGACGCCCGGCCTGTCCCCCGCGCCCGCCCCCACCGCCGGCCCGGTCGTCGAGACCGTGACCGTGGTGAGCCGCAAGACGCCCGTCATCTTCTCGGTCCTGACCCTGGGCCTGGTCCTGATCCTCGCGTTGTCGTCGGAGACCGGCGACACGACGTTCAGGCTGGCCGCCGACACCGACTTCTTCTCGCTTCCCGAGGTGACGATCCCGTCGCTGCCGGGCGCGTGGGTGTTCACGGCCGTCTGTGCGGTCCTCACCGCCGAGTCGGTGCGCCGTTATCTCGCCAAGGGCTCCACGCCGGGCTGGGCACTGGTCGCCTTCGCCGTGGCGTGGATCGTCGGCTTCCTCACCTGGGCCGCCACGGGCGGCACGGTGCCCGTCGTCGGCCTCCTGGCCGGGTCGCTCGCGCTCGCCGTACCCCTGGTGTTCGGCGCCCTCGGCGGCGTCCTCGGCGAGCGTGCGGGTGTCGTCAACATCGCGATCGACGGCCAGTTGCTCCTGGGCGCCTTCGCCGCGGCGCTAGTCGGCTCGGCGACCGGGTCGCCGTGGGCGGGCCTGGTCGCGGCCATGGTCGCCGGTGCGCTCGTCGCGCTGGTCCTTGGCCTGTTCGCGATCACCTACTTCGTCGACCAGGTGATCGTCGGCGTGGTCCTCAACGTGCTCGTCATCGGCCTGACCAGCTTCCTGTTCAGCCAGGTGCTGGCGCCCCACACGGAGTCCCTCAACAACCCCCCGCGCTTCCCGCGCGTGCCGATCCCGCTGCTGGGCGACATCCCGCTGGTCGGCCCGATCTTCTTCCGGCAGACCATGGTCGTCTACCTGCTGTACGTCGCGGTGGCGCTCGTGACGTTCGCGCTCTACCGCACCCGGTGGGGCCTGCGCGTCCGCGCCGTCGGTGAGCACCCGAAGGCCGCTGACACCGTCGGCATCAAGGTCAACCGCACCCGCTACCGCACCATCCTGCTCGCCGGCGCGATCGCCGGCATGGGTGGCGCGTTCTACACCCTGGTCTCCGTGCCCCAGTTCAACCGCGAGATGACCGGCGGTGCGGGCTACATCGCGCTGGCCGCGGTCATCTTCGGCAAGTGGGACCCGATCCGCGCCACCCTGGCCGCCCTGCTCTTCGGCTTCGCGTCCAACCTGCAGGGCGTGCTGGCCGTCCTCGGCTCGCCGGTGCCCAGCCAGTTCATGCTGATGCTGCCCTACGTCATCACGATCTTCGCGGTGGCCGGCCTCGTCGGACGCTCACGTCCCCCGGCCGCCGACGGCGTGCCGTACCAGAAGGAATAGCCCTCATTCGGTGTTGGGTCGGGCCTCCGGCGGCGTCGAGTTGGGCCTCACCGCGTCTTTGGGCCCAACTCAACATCTGGTCAGGCCCAAACTCAACGGAGGGAGCGGTCAGCCGACGGTGAGGGAGCCGTCGACGATCTGCGCGCGCAGGGCCTCGAGCTGGGACCTCACCTCGTCGGAGACGTCGTCCTCGAAGTACGGCGCCAGCTCGACGCCGCCGTTGGCCAGCGTGCCGACGTACGGCTCGTTGGAGAACGTCTCCTCGACGGAGGCCTTGACCGCCTCCTCGACCGCGAGGTCCGCGCGCTTCACGACCGAGGTCAGCAGGCTGTCGCAGAGGTCTGCGAGCGCCTCGCAGCCGTCGGTGCCGACCCAGATGCCGCGCCGGCCGGCCTCCTGCACGGCCTGCAGGCCGGCCGGTCCGGCGAGGCGGGTGGGTCCCGGCACCGCCAGGACCACGTCGGCGTCCTGCTCGAGCAGGTCCTCGGCGACCGCCCGGCCCGTGGCCGCGTCGTCGACGTCGACGAGGAACGAGCCGTTCGTGCCGTCCCAGCCGATCAGCTTCACGGAGCCGCCGTTGTCGGAGTTGAACCTCTCGACACCCAGTCGGAAACCCTCCATGACGGCCATGACCTCCGGGACCTCGTCGCCGCCGAACGTGCCGACGACGCCCGACTCGGACTGCGCGGCCGCGAGGTAGCCCGCGAGGAACGCCGGCTCGCCGGCCGCGAACGCGAGCCCCTTGAGGTTGTCGCGCGGTGCGTCGTAGGCGACGTCGACGATCGAGAACTCGACCTCGGGGTTGACCCGGGCCGCCTTCTCGGTCGCCTCGGCCATCCCGGAGCCCACCGCGGCGATCGCGTTGCAGCCCTGGGTCACCAGGGCGTTCAGGCTGTCGAGGTAGGCGGCGTCGGAGTCGGACTCCAGCTGGCCGACCTCGACACCGAGACCCTCCTGCGCCGCGAGCAGTCCGTCGAGCGAGAGCTGGTTGAGGGCGTTGTCGGCGAAGCCGCCGGAGTCTGCCGCCAGGCAGGCCTTGAAGTCGATGCTCGGGGCCGGAGGTGCGCTGCTGCTCGCGGGGGTGTCCCCAGCCGCCGTGTCGTCGTCGGGATACTCGCCGCAGCCGGCGAGGCCGAGCGCCAGGACGGCTGAGGCGACGACTGCCGTCGTACGGCTCACGCGCGTCATGACAGGCCCACCACTGCGGCCTCGGCCAGCACCCGGGCGCCGATCGACGTGGCGCCCTCGTCGATGCGCAGGTTGCCCTGGTGGAGGTCGAACGTCGGCCCTCCGGGCGTCCGCGTGCCGAGCCGGCCCATCGCACCCGGCACCCGGTCGAGGTACCACCCGAAGTCCTCGCCGCCGAGGCTCTGGGTGGTGCTGACGTGGCCGCGCGGACCGAGCACGGACTCGACGGCCGTAGCGAGCACCTTGGTCGGGTGCGGGCCGTTGACCACGGGCGGGACCCCGCGCTGGTAGGTGATGTCGGCCGTGACGCCGTACGGCGCGACGATGTGCCCGATCAGGGTGCGGACGACGTGCTCGGCGTCGGCCCACGCGACCGCGTCGAGCATCCGCACCGTGCCGGCGACCTCGCCGGTGCCGGGGATGACGTTGTGGGCGGACCCGGCCCGCACGCGACCCCACACGACACTGACGCCGGCACGCGGGTCGAGGCGGCGCGACAGGATCGCGGGCAGCTCGGTGATGACCTTGCCGAGCGCGAAGGTGAGGTCCTCGGTCAGGTGCGGCCGCGAGGTGTGGCCGCCCTTGCCGGAGAGCCGCACCGAGAGCGCGTCGGCGGCTCCCGTGAGCGGTCCGACCCGCAGGCCGACCCGGCCGACGTCGAGCGTCGGGTCGCAGTGCAGGCCGAAGATGTGGTCGACGCCGTCGAGGCCACCGGCACTCATCAGGTGCAGCGCGCCGCCCGGCATCACCTCCTCGGCGGGCTGGAAGAGCAGCCGGACGCGACCGGGCAGCAGGCCCGCGCGCTCCACCTCGGCCAGGGCGAGGCCGGCCCCGACCAGACCGGCGGTGTGCACGTCGTGCCCGCAGGCGTGCGCGACGCCGGGCACCGTGCTCGCCCAGGGGTCGTTGGTGAGGTCGTCGACCGGCAGCGCGTCGAGGTCGGCGCGCAGCGCGACCAGCCCGTCGCCGGAGCCGAGGTCGGCGATCACGCCGCCGCCGTCGAGCCGCTGCACGTCCCAGCCGCTGCCCTCGAGGTGGGTGACCACCAGGTCGCACGTGCGGTCCTCGCACCACGACAGCTCGGGGTGGGCGTGGAGGTCGCGGCGCAGGTCGGCCAGCTGGTCGGCGTACTTGTCGACGAGCTCGGCGATGACCCCCGACGCGTCGCGGGGCTGAACGAATGGAGCGGACATTGCCCCCTAGGTTAGAGCCTCCGCTCGTCCCATCGGACGAGGACCGCGCAATGCGGACGTGTTCCGCAGTCTCCTAGCGCTCGTCGTACGCCGCGAGGATCAGGTCGGCGGCCGCGGGGGCGGCCAGTTCTCCGGAGAGCACGGCGGCGCGGATCTCCCGGCGCACCCGCGCGACGCCGTCGGAGCGACGCAGCCGCTGGTCGAGCTCGTCGCGGACCAGCGCCCAGGTGAAGTCCAGCTGCTGCTCGGCGCGCTTGCCCGTGAGACCGTCGACGGTGAGGTGCTCGCGGTGTCCGAGCACGCGCTTCCACACGTCCTCGACGCCGGTGCCGGTGAGCCCGGAGCAGGTGACGACGGGCGGCGCCCACTCGCCCTTGCCGTGCACGAGGCGCAGCGCGCCGGCCAGCTCGCGCGCCGCCGACCGGGCCTCGCCCTCACGATCACCGTCGGCCTTGTTGACCGCGATGACGTCGGCGATCTCGAGGATGCCCTTCTTGATGCCCTGGAGCTGGTCGCCGGTGCGGGCCAGCGTCAGGAACAGGAACGTGTCGACCATGCCCGCGACGGTGACCTCCGACTGCCCGACGCCGACGGTCTCCACCAGCACCACGTCGTACGACGACGCCTCGAGCACCGCCATCGCCTGCGCCGTGGCCCGGGCCACTCCCCCGAGCGTGCCGGCGCTGGGCGAGGGCCGGATGAACGCGTCGGGGTCGACGGCGAGCTTCGCCATCCGGGTCTTGTCGCCGAGCACCGACCCACCGGTGCGCACACTCGACGGGTCGACCGCGAGCACGCCGACCCGGTGACCCTGCGAGGTGAGGTGGGTGCCGAGGGCCTCGATGAACGTCGACTTGCCGACCCCGGGGACGCCGGAGATGCCGACCCTGACGGTCGACGGTGCCGAGGTCCCGAGCGTCGCCAGCAGGTCCCGTGCCAGCGCCCGGTGCTCCGGCTTCGACGACTCGACCAGCGTGATCGCGCGCGAGACCGCGGCCCGATTGCGCTCGCGCACACCCGCGGCCAGCTCGGCGGGATCGACCTGCGGACGCGCCATCAGTCGTGCGACGAGAGCTTCGCCAGCAGGTCGAGGGCCGAGTCGGCGATGACCGTGCCGGGCAGGAAGACCGCGGCGGCGCCCATCTCCTTCAGGGTCGCGACGTCGTCGGGCGGGATCACGCCCCCGATCACGACCATGATGTCGGGGCGGCCCTGGTCGGCGAGCGCCTGCTTGAGCGCCGGCAGCAGCGTCAGGTGGCCGGCGGCCAGTGAGGAGACGCCGACGATGTGCACGTCGGCGTCGACGGCCTGCTGGGCGACCTCCTCGGGCGTCGAGAAGAGCGGCCCGACATCCACGTCGAAGCCGAGGTCGGCGAACGCCGTCACCACGACCTTCTGGCCGCGGTCGTGGCCGTCCTGGCCCATCTTCGCGACCAGGATGCGCGGGCGGCGGCCCTCGTCCTCCTCGAACCTCTCGGTCGCGTCGAGGACTTCCTGGACCCGGGCGCTCCCGACGCCGGAGCGGGACTCGTCGCGGTACACGCCGCTGATCGTACGGATCGTCGCCTGGTGCCTGCCGTAGACCTTCTCGAGCGCGTCTGAGATCTCGCCGACCGTCGCCTTCGCACGGGCCGCGTCGACCGCGAGGGCCAGCAGGTTGCCGTCGAGGCTGCCCTTGCTCGCCCCCCGGTCGGCCGAGTTGGTCAGCGCCTCGAGCGTCCGCCGTACGTCGTCGTCGTCGCGCTCCTCCCGCAGCCGCTCGAGCTTGGCGATCTGCTGCCGGTAGACGTCGTCGTTGTCGACCCGCAGCACGTCGAGGTCGTCCTCGACCGGGAGCCGGTAGGTGTTGACGCCGATCACGGCCTGCGAGCCGGCGTCGATGCGGGCCTGGGTGCGGGCGGCGGCCTCCTCGATGCGCATCTTGGGGATGCCCTGCTCGATGGCCTTGGCCATGCCTCCGGCCTGCTCGGCCTCGACGATGTGCGCCCACGCCCGCTCGGCGAGGTCGTGGGTGAGTCGCTCGACGTAGTAGCTGCCCGCCCACGGGTCGATGATCTCGGTCGTCCGGCTCTCCTGCTGCAGGAGCAGCTGGGTGTTGCGGGCGATGCGCGCGCTGAAGTCGGTCGGCAGCGCGATCGCCTCGTCCAGGGCGTTGGTGTGCAGGCTCTGCGTGTGCCCCTGCGTCGCGGCCATCGCCTCGATGCACGTGCGCTGCACGTTGTTGAAGACGTCCTGCGCGGTGAGCGACCAGCCGCTGGTCTGGCTGTGCGTGCGCAGGCTCAGCGACTTGGGGTTCTTCGGGTCGAACTCCCGCACCAGCCGGGCCCAGAGCGCGCGGGCCGCGCGCATCTTGGCGACCTCCATGAAGAAGTTCATGCCGATCGCCCAGAAGAAGCTGAGCCGGGGGGCGAAGTGGTCGATGTCGAGGCCCGCGTCGAGGCCCGCACGGAGGTACTCCACGCCGTCCGCCAGCGTGTAGGCCAGCTCGAGGTCGGCCGTCGCCCCGGCCTCCTGGATGTGATAGCCGGAGATGGAGATCGAGTTGAAGCGCGGCATCCTCTGGCTGGTGAAAGAGAAGATGTCGCTGATGATGCGCATGCTCGGCAGCGGCGGGTAGATGTAGGTGTTGCGGACCATGAACTCCTTGAGGATGTCGTTCTGGATGGTCCCCATCAGCTGTTCCGGCTTCACCCCCTGCTCCTCGGCCGCGGCGATGTAGAGCGCCATCACCGGGAGCACCGCGCCGTTCATCGTCATCGACACCGACATCTCGTCGAGCGGGATGCCGTCGAAGAGCATCCGGGTGTCGTAGATCGAGTCGATCGCCACGCCGGCCATGCCGACGTCGCCGCGCACCCGCGGGTGGTCGGAGTCGTAGCCGCGGTGCGTCGCCAGGTCGAACGCGACCGACAGGCCCTTCTGCCCCGCCGCGAGGTTGCGCCGGTAGAACGCGTTGGACTCCTCGGCCGTCGAGAAGCCGGCGTACTGCCGGATCGTCCAGGGCTGCGTGGTGTACATCGTCGGGTAGGGCCCGCGCAGGAAGGGGCTCAGCCCGGGCCAGGTGTCGAGGGCGTCGAGGCCCTCGAGGTGCTCGGGGCCGTAGACCGGGAGGATGTCGATCCCCTCGGGAGACGCCCACGCCTGTTGCTCGTTGGTCGAGTAGGGAGCGCTAGCGACCGTATCGAGACCCTCGCCCACCAGCGGCTGGTCACCGAAGCTCTCCGGGATGCCTGTGCTGAGGAGGTCGTTCTGCGACCGTCTCGAAGTGCTCATGCCAGCTTCTCCCTCGTGGTCGCCAGGAACGTCAGCGCGTCGCCGCCGACCGCACACGTGTCGTCCGCCCCGACATCGCCCCTGCCGGCCAGGATGACCCAGGAGGCGCCCGCGTCGCGCAGGGCCCGGACCGCCTGCGCGCCCCACTCGGAGTACGCCGCATCCGTGCCGGCCAGGCAGACGACCCGCTGGCCGTCGTACGCCGCCACGAGCTCCTCGACGCCCGCGGTCGCACCGGCCGGCTCGGCCTTCACGCCACCGGCCGCCAGGAGGTTGGCGGCGAACGTCGCCCGCGCGGTGTGCTGCGCGACGCTGCCCATCGTGGCGAGGAAGACCGGGCGCTCGGCCGGTGCGCCGCGCAGTTCCTCGAAGGCCGCCCCGTAGCGGCGCACGTCGGGAGGGGTGGGGTACGCCGCCCGCTCGGGCAGCTTCTCACCGAGGTGCGGGAACTCGCTGAGCCCGGTGATCGGCCGGGTGCGGTGGGCGACCTGCGCGTCGCGCTCGGCGACGACCTCGGCGATGCGGACGTCGAGGGCCTCGAGCCCGTCGGCCTCGATGCGGGCGAGCTCGGCCCATGCCGCGTGCGCGAGGTCGTCGGT
Source organism: uncultured Actinomycetota bacterium (assembly GCA_963825755.1). Lineage (GTDB taxonomy): Bacteria > Actinomycetota > Actinomycetes > Propionibacteriales > Nocardioidaceae > Nocardioides. Next base: position 353,418 of record CAWGUS010000011.1, read on the forward strand.
CAGCTTCTCGACCGCGTAGGAGCCGCCGGCCGGGTCGGCGACGTGGGCGACGTGCGACTCGCTGATGAGCAGGCTGGAGGTGTTGCGGGCGATCCGGCGGCCGAACGCGTCGGGCACCCCGAGCGGCGAGTCGAACGGCAGCACGGTCACCGCGTCCGCTCCGGCCACGCCGGCCGCGAAGGACGCCACCGTGGTGCGGAGCATGTTGACCCAGGGGTCGAAGGCGCTCATCATCGGCCGGCTGGTCACGACGTGCTGGCGCTGATGCGTGTGCTCGGACCCGGAGAGCTCGACGACCCGGGCCCAGAGGCGGCGGGCCGCGCGCAGCTTGGCGATCGTCGGGAACTGCTCGTCGGTCGCGGCGTAGCGGAACTCGAGGAGACCGAGGGCGTCGTCGAGGTCGATGCCGGCATCGGTCAGCGTGCGCAGCGCGCTGATGCCGGCGGCCAGAGACCAGCCCAGCTCCTGCACGTCGGATGCGCCCCGGTCGTGGACGCCGGTCCCGTCGACGACGACCGCGAGCGTGCCGGCGTCGAGGGCCAGCCGGGCCACGTCGACGAGCGCGTCGTCGTCCCAGGCAGCACCGAGGTTCGTGCCCTCAGCCGGCGTCGTGTCGTCCAGCACGTCGAGGAACGCGCGCGCAATGGCGGCCGTGTCGCCGGGTCCGCCCAGCACGACCGGCGCGAGATCGAGGAGCACGCCGTCGAGCAGGGCCGCGAGGTCGACACCGTCGGTACGGTCGAGCCAGAGCGAGGTCGCCCCGTTGGCGAGGTCGACGAGGATCGCCTCGTTGGTGGCCTTCTCTTCGAGCGACGACCACCTGGGAGCGGATGTCCCAGTCGCCCGCGCGCGTCGGCCGGCCCGACGTGGTCGCCTGCTCGGCCTGCTCCCGGCTGCCGATGGGCGGCACGGCGATGCCGTCGAGCGTCGTACGGGTAAGGCGTTCCCAGACGAGGTCGTCAGGGTCGTCGTCGCCGAGCCGCCGGGCCTTGCGGAGCACCGCGGCCGCCGCCCTCTCCCAGTCGGCGACACGTTCCGTCGTCGTCGGGGGAGGCCAGGTCGAGCGAACCCTGCTCGGGCTCGAGCTCTTCGGGCTCCTTGAGGCCACTCATGGTGCGAACAATAGGCAGCGGCTCGGCCCACGACCACCGAGTGTGAGGTTTCCAGCACGACCCGACCGGACGACGTTCATCGGGCGGGTGCTCTGCTGTCACTCCCGGTTCGCGCGGTGCACGCACCCTGGCGGCATGGCTCACCGACGGATCGCGCTCGTGACCGAGTCGTTCTACCCCGCGACCGACGGCACCACGACCACGCTCAGGCACCTGGCCGACCACCTCATCGACGCCGGCCACGACGTGCTGCTCGTGGCCCCCGGGCCCGGCCTGACGACGTACCGCTCGATGCGGGTCGTCCGCATCACGCCGGTCAAGCCCGGCAGCCAGGTGCGGGCGGCGCTGGCGGACTTCGCGCCCGATCTCGTGCACGTCACCAGCCCGGGGCGCATCGGCCGCCGAGCTCTCAAGCACGCGCGCCGGCTGGGCGTCCCGAGCCTCGTTGTGCAGCACTCCCCCGTGCCGCCCGTCGCCGCCGAGCTGTGGCTTGCCCGGGTGGCCGGGCTCGCCGACCGCGTCGTGGTGACGAGCCCGTGGATGTCGGCGCGGATGGCCGAGCTAGGCGTCGACGCGACGGTCTGGGAGCCCGGCGTCGACACGGCCGGGTTCGCGCCGACCCTGCGCGAGGACTGGCTGCACCGGAAGTGGGCGAGGGCCCGGTCGAACGACGGCCCCCGCGTCGTCGTGGGCTTCGCGGGCAGCCTCCACAAGCGCCACGGCGTACGCCGTCTCGCCGAGCTCTCCGGCATGCCCGGCATCAGACTCGTCGTGATCGGCGACGGTCCGCAGCGGCCGTGGCTCCAGTCGCGCCTCCCCGGCGCGAAGTTCACCGGCGCCCTCGAGACCGGCGAGCTCGCCACCGCGCTCGCGTCGCTCGACCTGCTCGTGCATCCGGGCACCGAGGAGACCTGCTGCCACGTGCACCGCGAGGCGGCGGCATCCGGCGTCCCGGTCGTCGCGCCGAGGTCGGGCGGAGTGGTCGGCCTGGTCCGGTCCCTCGAGAACGGCCTGACGTACGACGCCGCCGACCCGACCGCCTTCCGGCGGGCCGTGGAGTCCGTGGCGGGTGACCGGCAGCGACACCTGCTCGGTGCCCGCGGTCGCGAGCTCGCGGCGACCCGCACCTGGGCCGGTGCCTGCGCGGAGATGGACGTCGTCCACACCCAGCTCGTCACGGGAAGGAGACACCTCGCCCGCTCTGCGTGAACCCTGTCCGGCACATCGGGGAACATCAGCATGTGAACCCCACCGAGCAGGACCGCACCGACGCCCAGGTCGTCGCCGCCTCCCTGCACGACCCGGCCCAGTTCGGCACGGTCTACGACCGGCACGCCGGTGACATCCACCGCTACCTGCTCCGCCGGCTGGGCGCCGACGTGGCCGAGGACATCACCGCCGACACGTTCGTGACGGCCTTCCGGGCCCGCGCCAGGTTCGACCCGGCACAGCCGGGCGCGCGGCCGTGGCTCTACGGCATCGCCAGCAACCTCGCCGCCAAGCACCGCCGCAGCGAGGTCCGTGGCCTGCGCGCGCTGGCCCGCACCGGCGTCGACCCGGTCGCCCACTCCTGGGTGGACCAGGCAGACCAGCGCGTCGACGCGCAGGGCCTGGGCCGCGAGCTCGCGGCCGCACTCGCCGACCTGACCGCCGGCGACCGCGACGTGCTCCTGCTCGTGGCCTGGGCCGACCTCACCTATGCCGAGGTGGCCGAAGCCCTCGACCTCCCGGTCGGGACCGTCCGGTCCCGGCTCCACCGCGCTCGCGGCAAGGTCCGCGATGTCCTTCCCACACCCCAGGAGACCCACCATGGATGAGCTCACCCTCGTACGGGAGTTCCGCGCCGACGCACCCGCCCCTCTCGCCCCAGTCGGTGCGCGACGGGCTCTCGACGCGGAGATCCGCCCTCGGCGGCACCGCGGACGCTGGCTCGCCTCCGCTGCTGCCGTCCTGGTGCTCGCCGGCGGCGGGCTCGTCGCCCTCCAGACCGGCCCGGGCGCCTCGCCCAGTGCGGCAGCCGTGCTCAACCGGGCCGCGGCGGCCGTCGCCGACGACGTCATGCCCAGGCCCCGCGACGACCAGTGGCTCCTCGTGACGACGTACGGCGGCGCGACCACCGGTGAGCCGTTCGAGATGATCCCGGGCGAGGCCTGGGTCCGCTTCGACGGCACGCAGATGGCCTTCTCATCGTCGGACAAGCCGGGGGACCTGCTCGTGCAGGACCTCCGGAGTGACGACCCGGACATCCCCACCCCCGCCGAGTGGTACGACGGGGCAGCGGCGCTCCCGTCCGACCCGCCCGCCCTGCTGGCGGCCCTGCGTGACGGCGACCTCGCCAACGCCGAGGGACCGACCGAGGCGGCACGCAACTTCGACGCCGTCGTGGAGACCCTCAGCCAGCCGGCGCTGCCGGCACGGGCGCGAGCCGATCTCTACCGCGCACTGGGGACGATCCCGGGTGTCGGCCTCGATGACGACCCCGCGCCGGACCTGCTCGACCGACCGGTGCTGTCGGTGACGTTCGACGGCGTCCCCGACGTGACCGGCATCGAGTCCCGCCGCGAGCTGCTGCTCGACCCGCAGACCTACGACTTCGTCGGCAGCCGGGTGACGGCCCTCGAGGAGGGCCGCATCGGGGAGGCGGGCGACCTCGGGTTCGACGTGTCCCCCGGCCAGACGTGGTACCACGACACAGGCCTCGTGCCGGCCGTCGTCGACGAACCCGGCCAGCGCCCCTGAGCTCCGGGTGGGAGGTCGGCTCCACGGGGGTGCCGGCCTCCCACCGACGGCTCAGCCCTGCTTCGACCAGTCGGGCAGCTCCTGGAGCGCCCAACGGTTGCCGTCGGGGTCGGTGATCGAGACGAACCGACCCCACGCCAGCTCCTCGACGCCCTGCGCGTCGATCCCGCGCGAGCGGAGGTCGGCCAGGGTGTCGTCGGCGTTGGCGATCACCATCTGCAGGTTGTCGAGCGACCCGGGCGCCATCTCGGTGAGACCCTTGCCGATCGCGATCGAGCAGGCAGACCCCGGCGGGGTCAGCTGCACGAACCGGATCTCCTCGCTCACCGTCTGGTCGTGATCGGCGTTGAAGCCGACCTTCTCGTAGAACTCCTTGGCCCGATCGATGTCGGTCACGGGCACCATCACCAGCTCCAGCTTCATGTCCATGGCCTCAGCCTAGGAGACCCTCCGGCCAGTTCCTGGCCTCAATGAGCCTTGGTTTCGAGGCTCGCTGCGCTCGCACCTCAACCAGCGGCAGCGGTCCGATGTCGAGTGCCTCGCCCCGTGTTCGGTGGTCGAGTGCCTCGCGAGGGACGAGCGAGGTGTATCGAGACCCGAGGCGTGTCGAGACCCGCGGCGACCCTAGGCCTCGGTCCGCCCGTCGTTGTCCTTGTTGCGGATCCCGATCTTGTTGCCGAGCCACACCAGCGGGTCGTACTTCCGGTCGGCCACGCGCTCCTTCATCGGGATGATCGCGTTGTCGGTGATCTTGATGCCCTCGGGGCAGACCTCGGTGCAGCACTTGGTGATGTTGCACATCCCGAGGCCGGCGGCGTCCTGGGCCAGTGCCCGCCGGTCGTGGGTGTCGAGCGGGTGCATGTCGAGCTCGGCGTACCGCAGGAAGAAGCGCGGGCCCGCGAAGGCCGGCTTGTTGTCCTCGTGGTCACGGACGACGTGGCAGGTGTTCTGGCAGAGGAAGCACTCGATGCACTTGCGGAACTCCTGGCCGCGCTCGACGTCGATCTGCGCCATCCGGCGCTTGCCGTCGGCGTCGCGCGGGGCCGAGGTCGGCGTAGGGCAGCTCCTTGGCCTTCTCGTAGTTGTAGGAGACGTCGGTGACGAGGTCGCGGATCACCGGGAACGTGCGCATCGGGGTGACCGTGATCGTGTCGGTCTCCTCGAAGTCGCTGAGCCGCGTCATGCAGAGCAGCCGTGGCTTGCCGTTGATCTCGGCCGAGCACGACCCGCACTTGCCGGCCTTGCAGTTCCAGCGGATCGCGAGGTCGCCGGCCTGGGTGGCCTGCACGCGGTGCAGGGCGTCGAGCACGACCTCACCCTCGGACACCTCGACCGTGTAGTCGCCGAGCTCGCCGCCGTCCTGGTCGCCGCGCCAGATCCGCATCTTCAGGTCGTATCCCATGGCTACTTCCCCTCCTTGCTGTCGGCAGGCTTCTCGGCTGCTGCCGGCTCGAAGTACGTCTTGAGCTCGTCCGGCATGACCGGGAGGGGCTTCTCGTGCAGGTCGACGCCGGTGCCCTCGTCGTTCAGGTCCACGATCAGATTCTTGATGCCCCACTCCTCGTCGTTGGGGCCCGGGAAGTCGTCGCGGGTGTGGCCGCCGCGCGACTCCTGCCGCGCCAGCGCGGCCTTGGCGATGCACTCGCTGACGAGAAGCATGTTGCGCAGGTCGAGCGCGAGGTGCCAGCCCGGGTTGTACTGCCGGTGCCCCTCGACCGCCATGGTCGCCGCGCGCAGCTTGAACGACTCGATCGCGTCCAGCGACCGCTCCAGCTCCTCGGCGGTGCGGATGATGCCGACCAGGTCGTTCATCGACTCCTGCAGGTCGCCCTGGATGGAGTAGGGGTTCTCGCCGCCCTCCAGCTCGAACGGCGCCAGCGCGCTCGCCTCGGCCGTCTTCACGTCGGCCTCGTCCACCGCCGGTCGCGCGTCGCCCAGGCCGTCGGCGTACGCCGCGGCGGCCTCGCCGGCCCGCCGACCGAACACCAGCAGGTCGGACAGCGAGTTGCCGCCGAGTCGGTTGGAGCCGTGCATGCCGCCGGAGCACTCGCCCACGGCGTACAGGCCGGTCACGGCACTCACCTCGGTGTCGGGGTCGACCTCGACACCGCCCATCACGTAGTGGCAGGTCGGGCCGATCTCCATCGGCTCCGCGGTGATGTCGACGTCCGCGAGCTCCTTGAACTGGTGGTACATCGAGGGCAGCCGCTTGCGGATGAACTCGGGGGTGCGCCGCGACGCGATGTCGAGGTAGATGCCGCCGTGCGGTGATCCGCGGCCGGCCTTGATCTCGGAGTTGATGGCGCGGGCCACCTCGTCACGCGGCAGCAGCTCGGGTGGCCGGCGGTTGTTCTTCTTGTCGTCGTACCAGCGGTCGGCCTCCTCGATCGTGTCGGCCGTCTCGCTCTTGAAGAACTCCGGGATGTAGTCGAACATGAAGCGCTCGCCCTCGGAGTTCTTCAGGATGCCGCCGTCGCCGCGCACCGACTCCGTGACGAGCAGCCCCTTCACCGACGGTGGCCAGACCATGCCCGTCGGGTGGAACTGCACGAACTCCATGTTGATCAGCGACGCCCCGGCCCGCAGCGCGAGCGCGTGCCCGTCGCCGGTGTACTCCCAGGAGTTCGAGGTGACCTTGAACGACTTGCCGATGCCGCCCGTCGCGAGGATGACGCTCGGCGCCTCGAACGTGACGAACCGGCCGGTCTCGCGCCAGTAGCCGAACGCGCCGGAGATCCGGTCCCCGTCCTTCAGCAGGTCGGTGACCGTGAACTCCATGAAGACGTCGATGCCGAGCTGTACGGCGCGCTGCTGGAGCGTGCGGATCATCTCCAGGCCGGTGCGGTCACCGACGTGGGCGAGCCGGGCGTACTTGTGGCCGCCGAAGTCGCGCTGGCTGATCAGCCCGTCGTCGGTGCGGTCGAACAGGGCACCCCAGTCCTCGAGCTCCATCACCCGCTCGGGCGCCTCCTGGGCGTGCAGCTGCGCCATCCGCCAGTTGTTGAGCATCTTCCCGCCACGCATGGTGTCGCGGAAGTGCACCTCCCAGTTGTCCTCTGGCCAGCGGTTGCCCATGGCCGCCGCGATGCCGCCCTCGGCCATCACGGTGTGCGCCTTGCCGAGCAGCGACTTGCAGACGATCGCGGTCCGGGCGCCCGCGTCGTGCGCGGCGATCGCGGCCCTCAGGCCGGCGCCGCCGGCGCCGATCACCACGACGTCGTAGGTGTGCCGCTCCATGCCGCCTGCCTCGGACCCCGACATCTCGTTCCCGGTCATGGGGTGACGGTCGCTCATCAAAAGAACCTCACGTCTTCGATCACATTGGTGGCCAGGAGGAAGACGTAGAGGTCGACCAGCGCCACCGAGAACAGGGAGTACCACGCGTACTGGGCGTGTCTGCCGTTGAGGCGAGACACCCACGTCCAGAGCCGGTAGCGCACCGGATGCTTCGAGAAGTGCCGCAGCCGCCCGCCGACAGCGTGCCGGCACGAGTGGCACGAGAGCGTGTAGAGCCAGATGAACGTGATGTTGACGAGCATCAGCACGGTGCCGAGGCCCATGTGGCCCCATTCCTTGTCCTCGTTGCGGAACGCCAGCACCGTGTCGAAGGTCAGCACCACACCGACCAGCACCGCGGCGTACCAGAACCAGCGGTGGATGTTCTGGAGGATCAGCGGGAAGCGGGTCTCGCCGGAGTAGGCCTGGTGCGGCTCGGCGACGGCGCACGCCGGCGGCGAGAACCAGAAGGCCCGGTAGTAGGCCTTGCGGTAGTAGTAGCAGGTCAGTCGGAAGCCCAGCGGGAAGATCAGGATGATCAGCGCCGCCGACAGCGGGAACGCCTTGAAGGGCTGGCCGAAGTCGGACGCGCCCTCGACGCAGTCACCGAGGCAGGGCGAGTAGAACGGCGAGAGGTACGGCGACGAGTAGTAGTCGCGACCCATGAAGGCACGCACCGTCGCGTAGACGACGAAGGCGAAGAACACGATGAACGTCGCCAGCGGCGCCAGCCACCAACGGTCCTCGCGCAGTGTCTTCTCCGGGATCTGCGCCCTGGTGGGTCCGGTCACGCCGGTATCCGTCGATGCCACAAGTTCCTCCGCTGGTCAGACAACGCCCCCGACTATGGCCGGTGTCCCCCGTCTGCGGAAGGGGGCGCGCCACGAGACGGGACGAACTGTGCATCCGGCAGCGGTCCCCCATTTGAGTCACGCGCCCGTGACGAGGCCCACCTACCCTCAGGCATGCACCCGGTACGCCACCGCCCGGCCCTGGCGATCTCGTTGGTCGCGGCGCTCTGCGCGAGCCTCCTCGTGGTCGCGTCGCCACGACCGGCGCTCGCCCGCGACGACGCCTCCCCACCACCGCCTCCGGGCGAGGCACGTCCGGCCCCGCAGGAGCTCGGAGTCGCGGGTGACACGCGCACCCCGCACGGACAGAGGCTACGGCCGGGCGCGAAGTACGCCCGATGGCCCGGCCGGACCATCGCCTACTACTCCGCGATGGACAAGAGCTTCGACTGGTCGCTCGATGCGGCCACGTCGGCGTGGAACCGCTCGGGGGTGAACGTGACGTTCAAGCGCGTGTCGTCGATGCGCAAGGCGGGTCTCCGCATCGTCCCCACCGGGGGCCTGGGCATCTTCGGCGAGGCGACGCTCGGCTACTACCCGGGCGGCCCGCGCCGCAACTGGGTCAGGCTTTCGAAGAACGCGCTGCTGCCGAAGGGGTCGTCGGCGACCTTGGCTCCCTGGATGCGCAAGATCGGGATGGCCAACATCATCGCGCACGAGCTCGGCCACACTCTCGGCATCGACCACCAGGCACAGGCCCCGAAGGCGTGCGGGCTGATGATGCCGACCCTGAAGATCGGCACGTGCGACCTCACCGGCCCCGAGATGGGTCACTACGACTGCGGCATGACGGACTCCTGGGTCCTGGCCAGGGCCGTGAAGAAGTACGGCGGAAAGCGAACGCCCGGTGCGACGTACTGCCCCATCCTGCCGATCCCCGCCCCGGTCGCGAACCTGCGCATCAGTGGCGGGCTGGAGGAGGATCGCCCGGTGCAGGTCGAGTGGACCCCGCCCCCGGCCACGCCCGCCGGAGTGATGATGGAGGTCCACCGCTCCCCCGTCTGCCCGCCGCAGGTCGAACGCGACCAGCACCTGTGGCCACGCTGGGCCGACACGGGGGACGAGCCGACCCTCGTCGACCCCCGGACCGGGACGTGGCAGCCTCCGGAGCACTGGTCGTGGGCCGTGACCGAGGAGCAGACGTGCCACACGGCCCGCCTCGTCAACGAGGTCGGCGGCAGCGCGGGGAGCGTCAGCGCGGCGCGGACTCCGTGGTACCCCCAGCCCGAGCCACCGACGATCCTCAGCGTCACCCGGACCATGTACACGACGGACGAGTTCACGGTCACGTTCGTGCCGCTCCCCGAGTCCACGGAGACCTGGGACCTCGAGTACGCCGTCATCGACGCACCGACCGGGCAGTGCGGCACCGGCCCTGTCACGCGGGCGGAGGCCGAGGCAAGCATCGTGTCGAGCTGGGAGGACGGCATGCGCTTCCGGAGCCCCTACGACCAGCCCTGCATCCGCGTGGTCGCGATCCGAGTCGCCCGGGTCAGTGCCCCCGTCGCCTGGCAGGTCTCGTGAGCCGCGGAGCTACATGAAGCCGACGCGCGCGCGCTTCAGCCCCGGGAACACCGTCGCCGTCGAGGCCCCGAAGCGGGCCTCCACCACGTCGGCGAGCACGTTGCGGTAGTCGGTGGTCACCGCGAGGTCGGCGTCGTAGCTGTTGGCGAGCCCCGGCCACCGGCCGTGGTAGCCACCCTTGACGCCGGCTCCGACGGCGAACATCACGTTGCCGTGGCCGTGGTCGGTGCCGTTGCCGTCGTTCTCGACGACCCGACGGCCGAACTCGCTGATGGTGAGCAGGGTGACCTTCGGCGCCTGGGGGCCGAGGTCGGCCATGAACGCGGCGATGGAGGTCGCGAGGTCCTTGGCCTTGTCGGCCATCCAGCCGCCGTCGGCCGAGCCCATGCCCGTGTGCATGTCCCAGTCGCCCTGGTCGACCGTGATGACCTCGACGCCGACGTCGCCCCGGATGATGCGGGCGGCCGTCGAGAGCGCACGGCCCAGGTCGCTGCCGGGGTAGGTCTTGGAGTTGTCGAGGGCAGCCTGCGCCGGGTCGAACGTGTTGATCGCGGAGAAGACGGAGCGGATGCTGTTGCCGAGCCCGCCCTTCTCGTTGGCCCACAGGGTCTCGAGGGACAGCTTGCGGCGGCCCTCCTTGTCGGCACCGGGCACCTCGACGCTCCGCACGTCGTTGCCCGACATGAACTTGCCGGGCCCGTAGAGGGCGGTCGGGACGGTGCCGACACCGAACCCCTGCAACGGGTGGTTGCCGGCGGTCGTGCCCACCAGCCGGTTGAGCCAGCCGACTCGCTGGCTCGACCCGGGGTCAGCGTCCTCGACCTCTTCCATCGCCGCGAAGTGCGAGCGGTTGGCGACCGGCAGCCCGGTCGCGTGCACAGCAGCCACCTGACCGGCGTCCCACAGCGGCACCAGCGCCGCCAGGTTGGGGTGCAGCCCGAACATCCCGTCCTTGGCGAGCAACCGGTCGGAGGGTACGGCGATCCGCGGGCGCGCCGCGTAGTAGACCGGGTCGGCGTGCGGCACCACGAGCGACAGGCCGTCGGCCGCGCCGCGGAGCGACACGACGACGAGCACGGAGGCAGCGCTGGCGGCCTGCGCAGGCGACGCGGTGATGACTGCGCTGCCGAGCGTTGTGCTGGCTCCGGCCAGCGCTAGGGCACCGGTGAAGAGCCCGCGACGCGAGATCGCGGCGTACTCCTCGCAGCAGGGGGCGGTGGTCTGGGAGGTCATGGCGGTCACCTGGTGAAGTGGGCGGGCGAGTCGAGGAAGGTCGCGAGGAACCGCGGGAACATCCAGTCGGCGAGCGGGTGGTCGCGGTCGATCGGCTCGTCCGAGTCGTAGCCGGTGGCCCGCTTGCAGGCCAGCAGCAGGGTCCCGGTGGCGGGCCGGTGCAGGATCCGCTCGGACATGTGGTCGACGTACTCGTGGAAGAGCAGCTGCGGCCTCGGCAGCCACGCCGCCGGCTCGCGGAAGACGATGTCCTCGCCTCCCGACCAGGCGCCGGCCATGCCGTAGTGCGTCGACATCGAGCCGAGGATGCGCGACGGGGACGACCAGCCGGCGTTGTCGATCGGTGCGCCGTCGGGCGGCGACCAGGTGTGCGGCGGCGGACCGATCTGGCTGGTCTGCCACAGCAGCGCGGCCACGTTGGAGTCGCCGTAGGCCTCGCCCGTCGGCGGCTTGTTGATGGCGGGGGCGAGCACCCGGAGCGTGGCGACGATGTCCTCGCCGGCGTCCCGGACCTTCTTGCCCTCGGCCTTCTTGAACGCCTTGGAGGCCACGAGCGCTCGCAGGACCGGCGCGATCGCGGTGTCGTTGTCCAGGTAGACGCGGGCCAGCTGCTTGACGAGCGAGCCCGGCGGGTCGTCGCTGACGAACTTGATGGCCAGCTTGGTCGCCAGGTGCCGCGCGGTGTCGGGGTGGTGGGCCAGGTGCTTGAGGTACTCGCGGGTGACCTTCTTGCCGTCGGCCTTGTTGTTCTTGTCCTTGAAGCCCTTGACCTTGACCCGTCCCCGGTAGTGGGTGTCGTAGAGGTAGAGCGCCGTCCACGCCTCGCGGTCGACGGTCCAGCCGGTCAGGATGCGCGCGGAGTCGCGTACGTCACGCTCGCTGTAGTTGCCGACACCCACCGTGTGCAGCTCGAGGAGCTCGCGCCCGAGGTTCTCGTTGGGGTGCTCCTTCGTCGACTTGTCGGCGGCGAAGTACATCAGGTTGGCCGGGTGGGTCGCCGCGGCGAGCAGCATCTCGTCGAAGCGCCCCAGGGCGTGCTTGCGGATGACGCGGCCGTAGTCGGCGCGGTAGGTGAAGTGCGCGTCACCGACGGCGGGGACGTGCAGGTGGTTCTCCCAGAACGCCGTCATGACCTCCAGCACCTGACGCTCGGAGTGGACCTGGCGCAGCAGCGTCGCACGCACGTAGTCGTCCATCACCTGCCAGCCGGCCTCGACGTCGGTGACCTGCCGCGTCCAGAGCGTGCCGGGGCCGAGCCGCAGGCTGGGCCACCACGCGGCGACCTGGTCGGCCTTGCCGTTGCTGATCCTCGACGGCTTCAGCTGCCGCTCGAACCAGGCCTCGGCCCCGCCGCGACGGCGTACGTCGCGGGCCAGCTCGGGCGTCAGCCCGAACGAGAAGCGGGTGACCAGGTGTCGGTCCGCCTTCGGCAGCAGGAGCTTGTTCTTGTCCCGCCTTTGCGCTTGCGCGCTTGCGCGGCTTGAGCGCGTCGGCGTCGGAGGAGAGGAACGGTGAGAGTACGGCGGCTGCGCCGAGGCCGGCGCCGCCGACGATGGCGCGGCGACCGACGGGGGAGGTCGTCGAGGTCATGGGGGCTTCCGGAACGGGGGCGGGTCGCGACACGCTAGCGCGAGAGGGGGGTGAAAGGTAAAGAGCCGGACGGGTAAATGTCACACGCCCCGGGCTCATCCCGGGAGTGTCGCTGGCGGTACGGTGACGAGCGTGGCAACCCAAGTTTCCGGCCCGAGCCTGGTCACAGGAGCTCGCGCCTCGCGCTCCACGATCGCCCTGAAGCTCCTGATGGCCGTCAGTGGATTCGTCTTCATCGGCTACGTGCTCCTGCACATGTACGGCAACCTCAAGGCCTTCGCCGGCCACGACGCCTTCAACGAGTACGCCCACCACCTGCGCACCTTCGGCGACGCCGATGCTCCCGCACGAGGGGCTGCTGTGGATCATCCGCGTGGTGCTCGTCCTCGTCGCTGGTGGCGCACGTGTACGCCGGCGTGGCGCTGTGGCGCCGGGCGCAGCAGGCCCGCACCGGTCAGGTACCAGGTGAAGAAGCACACCGGCGCCATCCCGGCCAGCCGGCTGCTGCGCTGGGGCGGCGTCGCGATCTGCTGTTCCTCGTCTGGCACCTGCTGAATTTCACCATCGTCAAGGTCAACGTCGACGGCACGGCGCTGACCAACGACCCCTACAACCTCATGGTCGCCTCGTTCGAAGCCTGGTGGATGACACTCATCTACCTCGTCGCGCTGGCGATGCTCGGCGCGCACATCCACCACGGGTTCTGGAGCGCGTGCCAGACCCTGGGCTTCACCGGCACCCAGCGCGCGCGCCACCTCGCGCGCGGGTCGCGTTCACCCTCGCGCTCGTCATCGCCGTCGGCTTCTCGCTGGTCCCGATCGCCGTCCTGCTCGGCGTCATCGAGAAGTAAGGCAGCCCCGCCACATGACCGACATGCCGGACATCACCTTCACGCACCACGAATCGAAACTCGCCCTCGAGTGGACGAACCGACCGACGACGCCGCCGGGCTACTACACGCTCGGTGCGCCCCTGGTCGCGACACCAAGTCGCCGGGCGGCCCGATCGACGAACGCTGGCAAACCCGCAAGTTCGAGGCCCGGCTGGTCAACCCGGCCAACCGACGCAAGCTGAGCATCATCATCGTCGGCACCGGCCTGGCCGGCGGCTCGGCTGCCGCGACGCTCGGCGAGGCGGGCTACAACGTCAAGTCGTTCTGCTACCAGGACTCGCCGCGCCGCGCGCACTCGATCGCCGCTCAGGGCGGCATCAACGCGGCGAAGAACTACAAGGAGGACGGCGACTCGGTCCACCGGCTCTTCTACGACACGGTCAAGGGCGGCGACTACCGCTCGCGCGAGTCGAACGTCTACCGGCTGGCCGAGGTCAGCACCAACATCATCGACCAGTGCGTCGCGCAGGGTGTCCCGTTCGCCCGCGAGTACGGCGGGCTCCTCGACAACCGCTCATTCGGCGGCGTCCAGGTCTCCCGGACGTTCTACGCTCGCGGCCAGACCGGCCAGCAGCTCCTGATCGGCGCGTACCAGGCGCTCGAGCGTCAGGTGAAGGCCGGCACCGTCCAAACCTTCACCCGGCACGAGATGCTCGAACTGATCGTCGTCGACGGGAAGGCCCGCGGAATCATCGCCCGCGACATGGTGACCGGCGAGATCGAGACCCACCTCGCCGACGTCGTCGTCCTTGCCTCCGGCGGCTACGGCAACGTCTTCTACCTGTCCACCAACGCGATGGGCTGCAATGTCACCGCGTCGTGGCGGGCACATCGCAAGGGCGCCTACTTCGGCAACCCGTGCTACACGCAGATCCACCCGACCTGCATCCCGGTGACCGGCTCGCACCAGTCGAAGCTGACGCTGATGAGCGAGTCGCTGCGCAACGACGGCCGGATCTGGGTGCCGAAGAGCGCCGCCGACTGCGACAAGGACCCCCGGGAGATTGCTGAGGAGGACCGGGACTACTACTTGGAGCGGATTTACCCGTCGTTCGGCAACCTGGTCCCCCGCGACATCGCCTCGCGGGCCGCGAAGTACCAGTGCGACGACGGTCGCGGTGTCGGCCCGAAGGTCGACGGCGTACGCCGGGGCGTCTACCTCGACTTCGCCGATGCCATCGAGCGGCTCGGCCGCGACGCCATCGAGGAGAAGTACGGGAACCTCTTCGACATGTACGCCCGGATCACCGGCGAGAACCCGTACGAGGTGCCGATGCGCATCTACCCCGCCGTCCACTACGTCATGGGCGGCGTGTGGGTCGACTACGACCTGATGAGTCCACCATCCCCGGCCTGTTCGTGACCGGCGAGGCCAACTTCTCCGACCACGGCGCGAACCGCCTCGGCGCCTCTGCGCTGATGCAGGGCCTGGCCGACGGCTACTTCGTGCTTCCGCACACGATCCGCGACTACCTTGCGGACGCGCCGTTCCCGGAGAGCCGTCGACGAGCAGCACCCGGCCGTGGTCGTGGCCCGCGAGCAAGCCGTGGAGCAGCGGATCGAGCACTTCATGACCGTGGACGGCACCCGCAGCGTGGACTCGTACCACCGCGAGCTCGGCAACATCATGTGGGAGTACTGCGGCATGGAGCGCACCGCCGAGGGCCTGCAGAAGGCGATCGACCTGATCCGCACGCTCAAGCGACGACTTCTACCGCAACGTGAAGGTGCTCGGCACTGCCGAAGCCTCAACCAGAGCCTCGAGAAGGCCGGCCGGGTGGCCGACTTCTTCGAGCTCGGCGAGCTGATGTGCATCGACGCCCTCAACCGCCGTGAGTCCTGCGGCGGGCACTTCCGCGGCCGAGTCGGCGACCGAGGACGGCGAGGCGCTGCGCCACGACGACCAGTTCGCGTACGTCTCGGCGTGGGAGTTCGCCGGCGACGGCGAGGCCGCCCGTTCTCCACAAGGAAGACCTCGTCTACACCGCCATCGAGATGAAGCAGAGGACGTACAAGTGAACGAAGCGAGAGACCGCGTCGGTCTGCACGTGCCCGCGACCGCGACGCAGCGGTCGAACTGCGAGCGAACGGACAAGAAGTGAAGGTCACCCTGAAGATCTGGCGTCAGGCCGATGCATCCGCCAAGGGCGCGATGCACACCTACGAGATCGACGAGCGTCTCGGAGGACATGTCGTTCCTCGAGATGCTCGACGTGCTCAACGAGCGCCTCAACGCCGAGGGCGAGGAGCCGATCGCGTTCGACTCCGACTGCCGCGAGGGCATCTGCGGCATGTGCGGCCTGATGATCAACGGCGAGCCGCACGGCCCCGAGGTCACCACGACCTGCCAGCTGCACATGCGCTCGTTCAAGGACGGCGACACGATCACGATCGAGCCGTGGCGGTCGGCGGCGTTCCCGGTGATCAAGGACCTGTGCGTCGACCGCGGCGCCTTCGACCGGATCATCCAGCAGGGCGGCTACATCTCGGTCAACACCGGTTCGGCGCCCGAGGCGCACTCGGTCCGGTGCCGCGCGAGGACGCGCTGACCGCGCGTTCGACGTCGCCACCTGCATCGGCTGCGGCGCCTGCGTCGCCGCCTGTCCCAACGGCTCGGCCTCGCTGTTCATGGGCGCCAAGGTCACCCACCTCGGCGAGCTGCCCCAGGGCCAGCCCGAGCGCGAACACCGGGTCGTCAACATGGTCGCCCAGCACGACCACGAGGGCTTCGGCGGCTGCACGAACATCGGCGAGTGCACCGCCGCGTGTCCCAAGGAGATCCCGCTCGACGTGATCGCGCAGCTGAACAAGGATCTCCGCACGGCGATGCGCCACGGGCACTGACCCGACCGACCCCGTGTCACGCGGCGCGTTACTCACACTTCTGCGCCCACCGGTGACCGCAGAAGTGTGAGTAACACCGCGTTACATGATTTGGAGCCGAGACAGGTACGGCGGGGCGCGCGGCGACGGGTGCCCGCGACCGGCCGCGTTGACGCTACGTTGGACCGGCCATGAAGATCCTGATCTCTGCCGACATGGAGGGCGCCACGGGCGTCACCTGGCCCGCCGACTGCGAACCCGGCGCACCGGAGTGGCAGCGGTGCCGGCCGATGTTCACCTCCGACGTCAATGCGGCGGTCGACGGCTTCTTCGAGGGCGGGGCCACGGAGGTGCTGATCAACGAGGCGCACTCGACGATGCGCAACCTGCTGCTCGAGGAGCTCGACGAGCGGGCCACGATGCTGACCGGCCGCCACAAGGACCTGACCATGGTCGAGGGCGTGCAGCACGGCGACGTCGACGCGGTCGCGTTCGTCGGCTACCACACCGGGGCGGGCACCGAGGGTGTGCTGGCGCACACCTACCTCCCCAACTCGATCACCGGCGTCTGGCTCGGCGGCATCCCCGCCAGCGAGGGCTATCTCAACTCGGTGGTGTGCGCCGAGTACGGCGTCCCGGTGGTGCTGGTGACCGGTGACGACCGGGCCTGCGTCGACGCGGAGGCGTACGCCCCCGACGCAGTGACTGCCGCGGTGAAGGACTACGTCTCGCGCTACGCCGCCGTGTGCCGGCCGCCGGCGCGCACGTACGCCGACATCAAGGTGGCTGCCCGCGAGGCGATGACGCTGGCCGGCCGTCAGGAGCCCCGGTCGTGGGGGCCGTTCGAGGTCGAGATCGAGGTCGACGCCACGCACCTGGTCGGCAACGCGTGCATGGTCCCGGGGGTCGAGCGGGTCGAGGAGCGCCGGGTGGGCTACACCAGCTCGACCGGCTACGACATGATCCGTACGTTCAAGGCGGTCACGACCCTGATCTCCAGCGCCGTCGAGAAGACCTATGGCTGATGCCGACCAGCGACGAGGTCGTGGGCTTCACCTCCGACCTGATCCGGATCGACACCTCCAACCGCGGGGGTGGCGACTGCGCCGAGCGACCGGCCGCCGAGTATGTCGCCGCCCGGCTCTCCGACGTCGGGCTCGAGCCGCTGCTGCTGGAGTCCGCGCCCGGCCGCGCCAACGTCGTCGTACGCCTGCCGGGCACCGACCGCGACCGACCCGGCCTCCTGGTCCACGGTCACCTCGACGTCGTGCCGGCCGAGCCTGCCGACTGGTCGGGTGCACCCCTTCTCCGGCGAGGTGGTCGACGGCTGGGTCTGGGGTCGCGGCGCGATCGACATGAAGGGCATGGTCGCGATGATGCTGACCGTCGCCGGCCGGATGGCGCGCGATCGGTCGACGGCCCGCACGCGACGTCGTACTCGCGTTCACGGCCGACGAGGAGGACAGCGCCGAGGCCGGTCCGGACTGGCTCGTCCGCCAGCGCCCGGAGCTCTTCGAGGGCTGCACCGAGGGCATCAGCGAGTCGGGCGCCTACACGTTCCATGCCGGTGACGGCGTGCGGCTCTATCCGTCGGCGCCGGCGAGCGCGGCACCGCGTGGCTGGAGCTCACCGCGCACGGCACCGCGGGTCACGGGTCGCGGGTCAACGAGGACAATGCCGTCGGCGCACTGGCGACGGCGGTGGCCAGGATCCACGCCCATCGCTGGCCGACGCGGCTCACCCCGACGGTCAGCGCGGCGCTGCGCGAGATCGGCCTCGCCGTCGGGCGCGAGATCGATCCCGACGCCGTCGGGTTCGACGTCGACGAGGCCGTCGCCGGCCGGGGCCGGCCGGCGCGCTGGTGGCATCGACGGTCCGCAACAGCGCCAACCCGACGATGCTGCAGGCCGGCTACAAGGTGAACGTCATCCCCGGCACCGCCACCGCCCGGGTCGACGGCCGTGTGCGTGCCGGGCGGCCAGGACGAGTTCGAGTCCACGCTCGACCGGCTGTGCGGCGACGACGTGACGTGGCGCTACGTCCACCGCGAGGTGCCGCTCGAGGCCGCCGCCGACTCCCCCACCTTCGCCGCCATGCGGACCGCGCTCGAGGCCGGCGACCCCGGCGCGCACGTGGTGCCCGTCTGCCTCGCTGGCGGCACCGACGCCAAGCAGTTCTCCCGGCTCGGCATCACCGGCTACGGCTTCGCGCCGCTCCGCCTGCCCGACGGCTTCGACTACTCGGCGGCCTTCCACGGCGTCGACGAGCGGGTGCCGGTGGACGGGCTGGAGTTCGGCGTCGACGTGCTCGACCAGTTCCTCGCAACCGCCTGACTCGGAAGGCAGACATGACCACCACCGCGACATACGGCACCTGGCCCTCGCCCATCTCGGCGCTCGACGCCGCCGCCGACGACGGCATGCCCCGGTGGGTCTCCGCCCACGGTGACACCGTGTGGTGGTGCGAGCCGCGCCCGGCCGAGGGTGGCCGGGTCGCGTTGGTCCGGCGTACCGGCAACGGCCCGGTCGAGACCGTGCTCCCGGTGCCGTGGAACGTCCGCAGCCGCGTCCACGAGTACGGCGGCCGGTCCTACCTGGTGGCCGCCGACGGGTCCGTCGTGTTCACGCACTACGCCGACCAGCGCCTCTACCTCACCCGTGGCGGCGCGGAGCCGACGCCCCTGTCGCCGGCACCCGCGATCGCGAGCGGGCTGCGCTACGTCGAGCCGTTCCTCTCCCCCGAGGGCACGAGGTCTGGTGCATCCGGGAGGAGCACCACAGCGAGGTGGCGACCGACGTCACCCGGTCGATCGTCGCGGTCCCGCTCGACGCATCGGCGGCGGACGATCCGGCGAGGGTGCGGGTGGTCGTCGAGGACGGGCACTTCCTGGCCTGCCCCGCCCTCTCCCCCGACGGCCGCCGGCTGTCCTGGCTCACCTGGGAGCACCCGCAGATGCCGTGGGACTCGACCCTGCGTCCGGGTCGCGGACATCCGTGAGGGCACGGCAGCCGAGCCTCGGACCGTCGCCGGCGGCCCGGACGAGTCGGTGCCGCAGGCCACCTGGCTCGACGACTCGACCCTGCTCGCTGCCAGTGACCGCACTGGCTGGTGGAACCTGCACCGCATCGACCTCGCCACCGGTCGCGTGGACGGCGTGTGCCCGCGCGACGAGGAGTTCGCCGGACCGCTCTGGAACCTCGGCCTGCGCTGGTTCGGCGTGCTGGGCGACGGCCGGGTCGCGACGCTCCACGGGGCCGGCGCCATGCGACTCGGCCTGCTCGACCCGCGCACCGGCGACATCGAGGACGTCGAGTCCGACCACACCGAGCGGTCCGGGCAACTCCTGGTCGACGGCGAGCGCCTCCTCGCCGTCGCCGGCGCGGCCGACCGACCCTTCCAGGTCCTCTCGATCCACCCGGCTTCGACGGAGGTCACCGTCGTGTCGGCGACCCCGGACGCGGGCGCTCTCGACGCCCTCCCGGTGCCCGAGCACCGCACGTTCCCGGGTCCGGGCGGCGAGGTGCACGCGCACGTCTACCCGCCCCGCCATCCCGACCACGTCGGCCCCGAGGGCGAGCTGCCGCCGTACGTCGTCTTCGTGCACGGCGGCCCCACCAGCCGGTCGCCGATGGTCGAGGACCTGGAGATCGCGTACTTCACCAGCCGCGGGATCGGCGTCGTGGACGTCAACTACGGCGGGTCGACGGGCCATG
>CAWGUS010000012.1:0-78821 GCA_963825755.1 uncultured Actinomycetota bacterium
AGGTGGCCGGTGCCGCCGTCTCGCTGCTGGCCGTGCTCGTGACCAGCTTCTTCCTGTTCCGCCTCATCCCCGGCGACCCGATGGGGCGCTGACGGGCGGCCGCCAGTGTCGGCCGAACAGATGCCGCAACCGCAGCCAGTACGGGCTCGACCAGCCGCTGTCGCCCAGTTCGGCGACTACTGCGCACGCTCTCACGGGCGACCTCGGCGCGTCCTACCAGTACAACGCGCCGGTCTACCAGATCGCCGAGGACCTGTGGGCGACCGTGCTCCTCGTCGGCACCGCGCTCGTCTCTAGGCGGCGATCGGCTCTGGCTGGGCACCGGTGGGCGTGGCACCGCGGCGGGCTCGCCGACCGTCTGAACACCGGCCATCGCGCTGACGCTGTGGTCGGTGCCGACGTTCTGGCTCGGCCTGCTCCTCATCATGGTGCTCGCGGTCGGGCATCGGCCCGATTCCCGGCATGTTCCCGACCGGCGGCATGAACTCCGCCGGCGCGGCGGCTTCCCCCACGTCCTGGACCTGTTCCATCATCTGGTGCTGCCGTGCCTGACGCTGGTGGCGGTGGTCTACGCCCAGTACCCTGCTGGTCATGCGGTCCTCGCTGCTGGACGAGATGGGCAGCGACTACCTGACGACCGCGCGGGCCAAGGGCCTGCGGGACGACGTGGTGCGGCGGCGGCACGCCGTACCGAACGCGCTGCTGCCGACCGTCACCCTGATCTTCCTCAACTCGGTTCGTGGTCTCCGGCGCGATCCTCGTGGAGACGGTGTTCTCCTGGCCGGGCCTCGGCGGGCTGTTCTACCAGGCGCTCAGCGTGCCCGATCTGCCGCTCGTGCAGGGGCTGTTCATCGTGTTCGCCGCGGCGGTGATCGTGATGAACACCCTCGCCGACCTGCTGTATCCGCTGCTCGACCCCCGGGTGGGCCGATGACCGCCGACGATCCCGACGCCCGCGCCTGCGCCGCGGCCCGCGTCGCGCCTCGACCCGGCGCGCCGCGCGCCTCCGTCGGCCCGCTTCTGGCGGCAGTACCGCGCGCCACCGGGCCGGGCTGTTCGGCCTCGCCGTGCTCGTCGCTGTTCGCGCTGGTGGCGCTGCTCGCGCCGCTGTTCGTCGGCGCCGACGTCGCAGAGCTGACCGACGCGCCGGGCGCGCCGCTGGAGCCCCGAGCGCCGAGTTCCCGCTCGGCACCGACCAGTTCGGGCGGGCCTGCTCGGCCTGCTGATCTGGGGCGCGCGGGTGTCGCTGCCCGTCGGGCTGCTCGCCGCCGTCCTGTCGGTGGCGATCGGCGCGGTCGATCGGGATCGTGGCCGGGCACTTCCGGCGGCTGGTCGCGACGGTGATGATGCGGATCACGGACTGGTTCCTGGTGATGCCGACGCTGGTGCTCGCGATCGCGCTGGCGACCGTGATGTCCCGCTCCTCTGGCACGATCATCGTCGCGATCGGGGTCACCACCTGGCCGACGCACGGCCCGGCTGGTGCGCGCGCAGACGCTCGCCGTGGAGTCGCGGCCGTACATCGAGCGGGCCCGGGCGCTCGGCGGCGGGCACTGGCACATCATGACCCGGCACGTGCTGCCCAACGTGATGCCGCTGGTGCTGGCGCAGACGACGCTCGATCATCTCCGCCGCGATCCTCGCCGAGGCGACGCTGGCCTTCCTCGGCCTCGGCGACCCGACGGTCGTCGTCCTGGGGCGGGATGCTCCAGGACGCGCGCGAGGCGGGCGCGGTCAGCGCCGGCACTGGTGGTACCTGGTGCCGCCCGGGCATCGCGATCGCCGTGGTGGCGCTGGCGTTCACGCTGTGCGGCCGGGCCATCGAGGCCGTCCTCAACCCCAGGCTGGGGGCGTCCGCGATCGAGCGTCTGCTCGGAGCGTCGCGGAACCTGACAGCGTCGACGTACGACGGCCGGCGGCGGCCGGCCCGCCGTGCGCGGGGTGGACCTGACGCCTGGACGCGGGCCAGAAGCTCGGCATCGCCGGCGAGTCCGGCTGCGGCAAGTCGACGCTGGCGCTGGCGCTGCTGCGGCTGCTGCCGCGCCGGCGCCGGATCACCGGGGAGATCCTGCTCGACGGCGAGGACGTGCTGACCATGAAGTGGGGCCGGGTCCGGGCGGTGCGCTGGGCCGGCGCGTCGATCGTCTTCCAGGGCGCGATGCACTCGCTCAACGCCGTGCACCGCGATCGGCGACCAGATCGCCGAGCCGATCCTGCTGCACCAGCAAGGCCACGGCGGCCGCGGCGCGCAGGCAGGCCGGCGAACTGCTGGAACAGGTCGGCCTGCCGGCCGCTCGCGCGCCGACGCCTACCCGCACGAGCTGTCCGGCGGGCAGCGGCAGCGCGTCATGATCGCGATGGCGCTGGCCTGCGACCCGCGGCTCATCATCGCCGACGAGCCGACGACCGCGCTCGACGTGATGATCCAGGCCCAGATCCTGCGGCTGATCGAGCAGCTGGTCGCGCGACCAGGACATCGGCCTGATCATGATCAGCCACGACCTGGCGGTCCTCGCCGACACCTGCGACCGGCTCGCGGTGATGTACGCGGGCCGGGTGGTCGAGGAGGGCCCGGCCCGGCAGGTGTACGAGGACGCCCGGCACCCGTACGCCGGGCGCTGTCGGCCGCGTTCCCGCGCATCGGCGACCCGGCGTCGCGGTTCGCGCCGCGCGGGCTGGCGGGCGACCCGCCCGACCCGGCGGCGCTGCCGTCCGGCTGCACGTTCCACCCGCGGTGCCCGGTGGCGCTGGAGTCTGCCCCGAGGAGGACCCGGCGCTGCGCGCGGCGGGGCCGCAGCGGCCGGGCCGCGTGCGTGCTGGTCGGACCGAGCGGGACCGGAGCGCGAGCCGCCCGGAGCCGGCGGCGGACCGAGCCGCGGCCCGGACGGCTCCGGCGGCACCGCGACGACCGGGCCGGAACCGGAGCCCGAGCAAGCGAGCCCGAGCCCGCCATGACCCTCTCCCCCACGGCCACCGAGGTCACCACGGCCCCCTGCTCAGCGCCCAGGGCCTCCACGTCACTTCCCCGGCCGGCGCGGCGGCCCGCCGGCCCGCGCGGTGGACGGGGTCGACCTCGACATCCGCCGAGGCGAGATCGTCGCGCTGGTCGGCGAGTCCGGCTGCGGCAAGACGACCCTGGCCCGCACGCCTGCTCGGCCTGGTCGGCCGACCGCGGGCCGGGTCACCTTCGACGGCGCGCCCGCTCGACCTACTCCGGCCGGGCCCTGAAGGCGTACCGCAAGCGGGTCCAGCTGGTCCTCCAGGACCCGAGCGGCTCGCTCAACCCCCGGCACACGGTGTACGACGCGGTCGCCGAGGGCCTGCGCATCCACGGCTACGCGCGGCGACGAGCGGGACGGCGGTCGCCGATGCCCTGTCCCGGGCCGGCCTGCGCCCGCCGGAGCGCTTCTTCCTGCGCTACCCGCACGAACTGTCCGGCGGGCAGCGCCAGCGGGTCGTCATCGCCGGCGCGCTCGTCCTGGAACCCGAACTCCTCGTCGCCGACGAGCCGGTGGCGTCCCTCGACGCGTCGGTACGCGGCGAGATCCTCGCCCTGCTGCTGCGGCTGCGCGCCGAACTGGGCCTGTCAGCGCTGGTCGTCACGCACGACCTGGGCCTGGCGTGGAACATCGCCGACCGGGTCGCGGTGATGTACCTGGGCCGGATCGTGGAGACGGGCGCGGTGGAGCAGGTGCTGACGCGCGCCGCGGCATCCCTACACGCAGGCGCTGCTGTCGGTGCTGCCGGAGGCTCCGGGCGCCCCGGTGGTGCTCACGGGCGAGCCCCGGACCCGTCGCGCGTCCCGTCCGGCTGCCGCTTCCACGCCCGCTGCCAGATCCTGGCCGGTGGCGAGGCGGAGCGCAGCGGGCGTGGCGAACGCGTGCAGAAGCCAGGATCTGGAGGTGCTGAGCGGGGGCGGGGAATCGCAGGTTGCTTGCCACTGGGCGGTTCTGCCGCGCCCCTAGGGGCGCGGGGCCGTAACGATGTGCGGCTCCGCCACGTGGGCGCGACAAGCCACCGCACACCCGCAGACGGCCCACAGGCGAACTAGGCAGCCCCGTCGGCCGCCACCAACTCCCGGCACTTCTCGACGTCCTCGGCCATCTGCTCCAGCAGCGCGTCCAGCGTGTCGAACTTCGCCTGCCCGCGCACGAAGGCCAGGAAGTCGACCGCGACGTGCAGCCCGTACAGGTCGAGCCCGACGCGGTCGATGGCGTACGCCTCCACCGTGCGCTCGGTGCCCTCGAACTGCGGGTTCGTGCCGACGGAGATCGCGGCCGGCATCGCCTCGCCCTGGGTGTGCAGCCAGCCGGCGTAGACGCCGTCGGCCGGGATGGCGGTGTGCGGCAGCGTCTCGACGTTGGCGGTGGGGAAGCCCAGTTCGCGCCCGCGCTGGGCGCCGCGGACGACGACGCCCTCCACCCGGTGCGGGCGGCCCAGGATCTCCGCCGGCGCCCTCGACGTCGCCCTCGGCGACCAGACGCCGGGTCAGCGTGGAGGAGAAGGGCTCGCCGCCGCCCGCCGTCGCCGGTCACGTACAGGTCGACGACCTCGACCTCGAAGTCGTAGGTCTTGCCCTGCTCGGCGAGGAAGTCGACGTTCCCGGCGGCCTTGTGGCCGAAGCGGAAGTTGGGGCCCTCGACGACCGCCTTGGCGTGCAGCTTGTCGACCAGGACCTTGACGACGAAGTCGGCCGGCGACAGCTTCGAGAACTCGGTGGTGAAGGGGAGGATCAGCACCGCGTCCACGCCCAGGCTCGGCCATCAGTTCGGCGCGGCGGTGGTGCGGGGCGAGCAGCGGCGGGTGGCTGCCGGGGCGGACGACCTCGCTGGGGTGCGGGTCGAAGGTGACGACGACGGCGGGGACGCCCAGCTCGCGGGCGCGGTCCACGGCATGCCGGATGATCAGCTGGTGCCCGCGGTGGACTCCGTCGTAGGAGCCGATGGTGACGACGCTGCGCCCCCAGTCCTCGGGGATGTCCTCCAAGCCACGCCAGCGCTGCACTGTGACTGCTCCTTGTCGAAACTCGTCGAACCCGTGTCCGTCGTTGTCTCTGACATGTACTCTTACGCAGGTCTAAGGGTGCCATGCCGGGTGCTCCGTGGCCCGCATCGGCATGGGGGCTGTGACCCGGCGCACGACTAGGGCCCGGCGTCAGGCCGGGCACCCGTACGCCCGCCAGGTTCTCGATCATCCGGCGGGCGCTGGGCCCGACCACCGCCGCCCACTCCTGCGGGCGTCGTCGGTCGAGCCAGGCGGCCACCAGCGCGGCGAAGCCGGGGACGTGCCGGCCCAGGTCGACGAGGCCGCGGTCGAAGCGGGTCGCGCCCTCCGGGGTGCGGACGAGGAGGAGGCCGATGCGGTGGACGAGGTCGCGCGACGGTCGTCAGCCGCCGCTGCGGGCGGCGGCGTGCAGCAGCGGCGACCAGGACGGCGGGGTCGTGTTCGCGGGCCAGGAGCGAGTCGAGGAGTTCCTGGCGCAGCGGGCGGGAGGCGGGGGCGCCGGGCGCGGCGAGGACGCCGGCGAGGGCGGCCCGCACCCGCTCCGGAGCCGCCGTCCAGCAGGCCGGTGACCAGCGGCAGGAGCACGGCCCGGGCGGCGGGGCCGTGGTCGAGCCGCCGGTCCGACGTACGCGGCCACGTCCCCGGCGGTCTCCGGGCGCCGCTCCACCGCCTCCCGCACCAGCGCGGCGACCCGGCGGGCCAGGGCGGGCGTGGTGACGTCGGCGAGGGTGCGCAGCGCCTCCCCGGCGTCCGGCCGGCGCAGCCGGGCCCGGAAGGCGTCGAGGACCGGGTCGGGGTGGGTCGGCGAGGCGCCGGGACCAGCGCGCTCGGCGGGAACTGCGGGTCGCCGGCCGCGAAGTGCTCCGAGCGCCTGCGGGAGATGACGGGCACGGGTGTGCGGGTCCCGGACGAGCAGGGCGAGCGCGCCGCCGTGCAGGGTGCAGTCGGCGGGGCGGGCGAGCAGGGCGAGGGCGGCGTAGCGCAGCAGTTCGCGGTCGGCCTCGGTGCGCACGTGCGGGGCGGCGCGCAGTCCGTACGCCACCGCCGCGACCCGCCGCGCGGGCCGCTCGTCGTGCGCCCACCGGTCCACGGCCCGGCACACCGCCGACGGTTCGTCCTCGGCCAGCACGGCGAGCAGTTCGTCGGCCCGCCGGTGCGCGCTGTCGACGAGTACCTCCGTGAGGTCGTCCAGGGCCCGGTGCCGGTGCGTGTGCAGCAGCGCCTGCGCGGCCTTCGCCACGGTCGCGTGCGGGGTGGCGGGCAGCGGCCGTTCGTCGTCGAACCAGCGGGTGAGGTGCGGTTGTACGGCGGTGGGGTCGGCGGCGAGCAGCGCGGCGACGGCGTCCAGGAACCGGGGGCCGGCCTCGTGCGGCGGGCCGTCGGCGAGGACGAGGCGGCGCAGCAGGTCGAAGCGGGCGTCCTCGGGCAGGCGGCAGGGCGGTCCAGAAGGCGGGCCCGAACGCGGCGCGGCACGCGGCCGCTCCTGGCGCCGCCAGGCCACGATCCGGTCGGTGAGCAGCCGCAGCACCTCGGTGTACGGCGTCGCGTCGGGCACGCGCAGCAGGACCTCGGCGAGCAGCCGGGCGGCCCACCAGGAGTGCGGGTCGGCGTCGAGGGCGTGCGCCAACTCCTCCAGGCGGAGGCGAGTTGGCGGGCGCCGTGCTGGCGGGCGACGAGCAGCAGGGCCTGGACGACGGGGCCGATGCGGTGGTGCGGGACGGGGAGCGGGTGCTGCGCCGTGCCGGTGCGGCGGCGGTGGACCAGGGCGTGCAGGGCCTCGTCCAGGTCGAGGTGCGTGCCCTGGATCCAGTCGGCGAGCTCCTCGTGGGCGAAGCGGTAGCCGCTGCCGGCGGGGACGAGGAGGCCCTCGGTGAGGACGGCGGAGGCCCAGCCGGTGCCGCCGCCGAGCCGCGCCGGGGCCGGGCCCCACGGGAACACCGCCTCGAACGACTCCCGGTCCAGCTCGCCCTGCCCGGGGCCGAGGCTGCGCCGGGCGGCCTCGTGGACCTGGCCGGAGACCTTGGCGGCGAGCCGGCGTACGGCGGTGCCGCGCAGGCCGTTCGCCGCGGCCAGCCGGACGGCGATGCGCAGGCACATCAGGTCGAGGTGGGCCGAGAAGACGTCGTCGCGGTCGACGCGGGGTGTGCGGGGGCGTCGGGGTGGGCCGCGCGGACCTCGGAGAGGAGACGGAGGGTGAGGGGATGGCGGGCGTCGGGGCCGGTGCAGGGCGCCCTCGGGGATGCGGTAGCGGGCGCGGGCCTGGCGGGCCTCGTCGCTCGGTGAGGTCGCCGAGGCGGACGCAGGCACGCGCAGGGGGGCTGCACTCGGTGCCTCGCCGACGGCCTCGCGCTCGGCCGTCGCAGCAGCTCCGTCCGGGAAGGCCGTCCCCGCGCCCTCCCAGTACTCCTCCCGGCACGCCACCACCAGCCGCGCTCCCGTCTCCCGCAGCCACTGCGCCGTCCCCTCGGTCCACTCGGTCAGGCGGTGGGCCAGGACCGGCGGCATCTCCTCGGGGCCGTCGAGGAGGAGCAGCAGGGGGCGGCCGGCGGTGTGGGCGAGCCGGGCGAGGCGTTCGGGGGTGATGTCGCCGAGGTCCGGTCGCGGAGGACGGTCGTCCGCACGGGCTCGCCGACGATCGCGGGCGGCGCCCGGTCCAGCGCCCGGCGCGCGCCGCGTCCGCCACCGAGGCGTCGTCGTCCCTCAGGTCGGCGCCGCGCAGCCACAGGGTGGGGGCCGGTTCCGGGCCGCGGTGGCGGCGGGCGGCGAGGGCCGCGAGTTCGGTCGTACGGCCGCTGCCGGGCGCGCCCGACCAGCCCGAGCACGGCCGGCCGGGCCCTGCGATGAACGCGGTGAACTCCGCTGCCGACGACGGCCCGTTCGACCGGCGTCGCGCCCAGCGCCCTCGCCCGGCCCATCCGTCACCGTCCGCCGACCGGCGCCCCCGGCGGGCCGTCCTGTCCCACCGAGGTCGCCGTCAGTTCCAGTACGCCGGCCAGATTGAGGTCGGCGCCGTACGCGGGGACCGTCGCCGCGTTCTCGGCGAGCAGGTCGGCGAGCGGGCCGCTCGGGGGCGGGCGGAGCGGGTACGGCGAAGCCGACGTCGCGGTGGCCGCTCTGGAGCGCGGTGCCGAGGACGCGCGACCACCGCGCCGGTCCCGGCGTCGAGCACCGGGCCGCCCGGCGGCCCCGCCGCCCAGCCGCAGCGCGTCCCGGCCGGCCGTGCCGATCGCCAGCTCCAGGACGTCGTCGAGGAGATGGAAGCGGTCGGTGGCCGTGTAGGTCACGGGGGTCGCGGCCGAGGACCCGGGCCTCGCGCCAGCAGCCGGCGGGGAGCCGGACGTAGGTGCCGGTCCCGATCCGGTCCCGCACGGTGACGGGCAGCGGGTCCACGCCGAGGCCTTCGGTGCGGACGAGGGCCAGGTCCAGGTCGGGCAGCGGGGTCACCGCGTCGGCGGTCACCACACAGCTGCGGTCCCCGGCGGCGTGCAGGACGAGCCGGGGCAGGCCGTCGACGGCCTCGTGGCTGGTGACGACCGTGCCGTGGTGGTCGGCCACGAAGCCGGTGCCGCGGGGGCGGCCGGCGAGGTCGTGGATGCGGACGAGGGCGTCGTCCCGCCCGGGTCCCGCCCCGGCCGGTCCTCGCTGCTGGGTCGGCCGTGCGGTCCTCGGGCGTCCCCGGCTCCGCGGGCCCCGTCCCGCCATGTCGACCTCCGCCGTACACCACGTGCCTGTCCGCCGTACGCACGCCGTGCTCTGATGTCGACGGTAGGGGCGGGTTGATCAGCGGGACAGATCGCGCGGTGAACGCGCCCCCTTCCGCTCCCCCGGTTCACTCCGAGCGCCTGCCCGGACGGGTGAATGGACGGGGGCGGCTGGATACACCCTAGGGGTGGGGGAACCGAGGGGGACCGTGGAGCGGCGGCAGTGACGACCCCGTGATCGCCGCTCCACGGGCGGATTCCGGCCCCGGGCGCTGGGTCCGTCGCCTCAGCCGAAGACGGCCAGGCTCTTCGCCTTGCCCTTGTGCTCCTCGACGAGCGCGAGGAACGCCGCCCTCGGGGTCGAAGACGGCCACGGCACCGGCGCCCGCGTACCCGTCGGGCATCTCCAGCCGTACGCCGTTGAGCGAGCAGCTTGGCCCGCCTGGCGTCGACGTCCCAGCGCGGGAACGCGGCCGCGGCGGCCTCGGCGATCGGCATCACGGTCAGCTCCTGCTGGAGCTGGTCCAGGGTCTTCGCGGTGTCCAGCTTGTACGGGCCCGACGCGGGTGCGGCGCAGGGCGGTGAGGTGACCGCCGACGCCCAGGTCGGCGCCCAGGTCGCGGGCCAGGGCCCGGATGTAGGTGCCGGAGGAGCAGACCACCGAGACGACCAGGTCGAGGACGGCGGTGCCGTCCTCGGCGACGGCGTCCCGGACGTCGTACACCGCGAAGGACGAGACGGTGACGGGCCGGGCGGGGATCTCGAACTCCTCGCCCTCGCGCGCCCGCTTGTAGGAGCGCACGCCGTCGATCTTGATGGCGCTGACCTTGGACGGCACCTGCATGATGTCGCCGGTGAGCTTGGCGATCCCGGCGTCGACGGCGTCGCGGGTGACCTTCGAGGCGTCCGCCGACCCCGTGATCTCGCCCTCGGCGTCGTCGGTCAGGGTCGTCTGGCCCGAGCCGGATCGTGCCCAGGTACTCCTTCTCGGTGAGCGCGAGGTGCCCGAGGAGCTTGGTCGCCTTCTCGACGCCGAGGACGAGGACGCCCGTCGCCATCGGGTCGAGGGTGCCGGCGTGGCCGACGCGGCGGGTCCGGGCGATGCCGCGCATCTTGGCGACGACGTCGTGCGAAGTGAAGCCCGACGGCTTGTCGACGATGACAAGGCCGTCGGGCGTCCGGTGTCTTCTGGGTCATTCGGCGCGTCGTCCGTCTCGTCGTCCTCGCCCGGCTTCCGGTACGGGTCGGCCTCACCGGCGTAGGCGGCGCCCGCCGAGACCTCGCGCACCTTCTCGTCGGACTGGCGCGCCTTGTCGAGGAGGTCCTCGATGGTCTTGGCGGTGTCGGGCAGGGCGTCGGCCACGAAGGTCAGCGTCGGCGTGAACTTCACGCCCGCCGCCGCGCCGACCGCGGAGCGGAGCACGCCCTTGGCGCTCTCCAGGCCGGCGGCCGCGGCCGCCCGCTCCTCGTCGTCCCCGTACACCGTGTAGAAGACGGTCGCCTCCCGCAGGTCACCCGGTGACCCGGGTGTCCGTGATGGTGACGTGCGAGCCGAGCCGCGGGTCCTTGATCCCGCGCTGCAGCTTCTGGGCCACCACCTCTCGGATGAGGTCCGCCAGCCTCTTAGCCCGCGCGTTGTCGGCCACTGGTCCGTCTCCTTAAGTGTCTTGCTTGCTTGCTTCAGTCTTCGTCGCCGTGGAGCCTGCGTCGAACCGAGAGCAGTTCCACCTCGGGCCGCCCGGCGACCAGCCGCTCGCAGCGGTCCAGTACGTCGGTGAGGTGCCCGTGTCCCCCGAGACCACCGCGAGCCCGATCTCGGCCCTGCGATGGAGGTCCTGGTTGCCCGTCTCCGCCACGCTCACCGCGTACTTGCGCTGGAGTTCGGCCACGATCGGGCGGACGAGAGAGCGTTTCTCCTTGAGCGAGTGGACGTCGCCGAGGAGCAGATCGAAGGACAGAGTCCCCACATACATGTGTGTATCCGGATGTCCCGCCGGTTCGGGGTACGGGCGCCACGCTTCGACGCCGATACGGGAACCGTACACGCAACGGCCGGGGCCGATCGACGGAATATACTCCCGCCGATCGGCCCCGATCGTCGTGCTGCACGGTCAGACGCGCGGCTTCTCGCGCATCTCGTACGTCGCGATGACGTCGTCGACCTTGATGTCGTTGAAGTTGCCGAGGTTGATACCGCCCTCGAACCCTTCGCGGATCTCGGTGACGTCGTCCTTGAAGCGACGCAGACCGGCGATGTTGAGGCTCTCCGCGATGACCTTGCCGTCGCGGACGAGGCGCGCCTTGGTGTTGCGCTTGACCTCGCCGGAGCGGACGAGGACACCGGCGATGTTGCCCAGCTTGGACGACTTGAAGACCTCGCGGATCTCCGCCGTGCCGAGCTCGACCTCCTCGTACTCCGGCTTGAGCATGCCCTTGAGGGCCGCCTCGATCTCCTCGATCGCCTGGTAGATCACCGAGTAGTACCGGACGTCGACGCCCTCGCGCTCCGCCATCTGCGCCGCGCGGCCCGCAGCGCGGACGTTGAAGCCGATGACGATGGCGTCGGAGCCGGTCGCCAGGTCGATGTCGGACTCGGTGACCGCACCCACACCGCGGTGCAGGACGCGGATGTCGACCTCTTCGCCGACGTCGAGCTGGAGCAGCGAGGACTCGAGAGCCTCGACCGAACCGGACGCGTCGCCCTTGATGATGAGGTTGAGTTCCTGCACCTCGCCGGCCTTGAGGGCCTTGTCCAGGTTCTCCAGGGAGAACCGGACGCCGCGCCGGGCGAAGCTGGCGTTCCGCTCACGGGCGGCGCGCTTCTCGGCGATCTGACGGGCCGTGCGGTCCTCGTCGACGACGAGGAAGTTGTCGCCGGCGCCCGGGACGTTGGTGAGACCCAGGACCAGGACCGGGGTCGAGGGACCCGCCTCGTCGACGTTGTTGCCGTTGTCGTCGAGCATCGCGCGGACACGGCCGTACGCGTCGCCGACCACCATGGTGTCGCCGACCCGCAGGGTGCCTCGCTGGACCAGGACGGTCGAGACGGCACCGCGGCCGCGGTCGAGGTGGGACTCGATCGCGATGCCCTGCGCGTCCTGCTCCGGGTTGGCCCGCAGGTCGAGCGAGGCGTCCGCGGTGAGGACCACGGCCTCCAGCAGGCGCTCGATGTTGAGGCCCTGCTTGGCGGAGATGTCGACGAACATCGTGTCGCCGCCGTACTCCTCGGCCACCAGACCGAACTCGGTCAGCTGACCGCGCACCTTGGTCGGGTCGGCGCCCTCGACGTCGATCTTGTTGACCGCGACCACGATCGGCACGTCGGCCGCCTTGGCGTGGTTGAGCGCCTCGACCGTCTGCGGCATCACACCGTCGTTGGCCGCCACCACGAGGATCGCGATGTCGGTCGACTTGGCACCACGGGCACGCATGGCGGTGAACGCCTCGTGACCCGGGGTGTCGATGAAGGTGATCTTGCGCTCTTCGCCGTTGACCTCGGTCGCGACCTGGTACGCACCGATGTGCTGCGTGATACCGCCGGCCTCGCCCGCGATGACGTTCGTCTTGCGGATGGTGTCGAGGAGGCGGGTCTTACCGTGGTCGACGTGACCCATGACGCCCCAAAACCCCAAACCCCATTGACTTGAGAAGTAAACAGTCGAGGGAAGTATTAATATCTTAATTTGTTATTAATTAATATTCAATAAGTAGTAAATATGCAGATCTTCGTGAAGACACTCACGGGAGCAACCTTGACATTTTAGGTTGAAGAATCTTGTCTCGTCTCTGACTTGAAGTAAGATTCCTAGGAGACCTATTCTTCTTGGATTTCAATTCAAATGCTCACCTTTATTCTCTCATAGACAGCAAATCGCTGAAAGGAAGGACTCAATGCTGAAGAACTGGTCCTCATCCACGGACTCTCAACTCTCGAGGATGACCAGACTCTTACAGTCTACGGTGTCCAAGCTGGTAAGTATCACAGTTTAAAGTTGTTTAGAGTCAACAATCAACATGGTTATCAGACTTTGCGGAGGAAAGAAGAAGAGGAAGAAGAAGATTTACACAAAGCCCAAGAAGATAAAGCACAAGCACAAAAAGAGACCCAAGGCCCTCCTCGAATACTTCAACGTCGACAACAGCGGCAAGATCTCAAAGCTTAAGATTGAGTGCGAAAAGTGCCCAGCTGGTAAGTAGTCGCTTTTCCAATATGCGATCCAAAATTTTATAAATTATATACTTCTTCTGAAAACTCATCTCAATTATTAAAGGTACATACATGGCTGACCACCCAGACAGACACACTTGTGGAAAGTGCGGAAACATGTTCTACAAGCTAACCAAGGACGGAAAGAGACTTCCCATCCCCAAGCAAAACAAACCAGGTGTTGCAGTCAAGGCCGAAGCTGCTGCTCCAGCAAAGGGTGCTGCCAAGGGAAAGAAGAAGTGATTAGCAGATATTTTAGTTTGCTTCTTAATTCTAAAACTTATATTTATTTTTTATATATGTATGGAAAGTTAAAGTTAATGAACAAGGGGTTTTGGGGTTTTGGGGTGTGTTCGGGTCGAACTCGGTGCTGCGTGCGGTGGCCGAGGTGTACGCGCAAGACGACTCCAAGGGCAAGTTCGTAGAGGACTTCGTCGCCGCATGGGTCAAGGTCATGAGCAATGATCGGTTCGACCTGAAGTAACGGCTGAGTCGTCCATCCAGACTGCGCCCCGCGAGCGAACGTTGCGGGGCGCGGTCATCACAATCGATTTCATATGCTCGTGCTTCAGGGAACCCCGAACCAGTGCCCGACGATGCGAGAGATCTCGATATACAGGGGAATCCCGATGGTGACGTTGTATGAGAGAACGTCAAACCCAGCGACGCGGCCAGCGGCAAGGTGGGGCTGGTTTCGGGGATCGCCAGACGCTGAACTGCAGGTACCGCGAGCCAGCCCTGCTGACTCCTTAGATCAGTTGCCGTGGTGCGGCTTCCGCGCGGGCTGCTCTGCCATAGCGTCTTCAAAGCTATTTCGACGACACTGTCCACAGCGTGGTTCTCCGGCGTTGGAGGTCAGCGGCCTTGGAACATGCCGACTTCATTCGAGCACCGTTCGCACCAGATCGTCATTCTCGGAATGACTGGTGTCAATCGCCTTTCCGCATTGTTGACATGGATCGCGATCGCCTTGACGTGTTTGGCCGCCAGGTCGCACAGGACATTCGGCGGGAGCCGACGAAAGCTAGTCTGGCGGACATGGCTATTGAATCGACCATGCTTGCGTTGGGAACCTCAGCTCCGCACTTCGCACTTCCCGAGCCTGCGACCGGCGCCACGGTCAGCCTCGACGATCTTGCCGGTCCCGCGCTCGTCGTCACCTTCGTCTGCAACCACTGTCCGTACGTCAAGCACGTCGCCGCTGGGCTGACCGCCCTGGGACGCGACCTGGCCGACCAAGGCGTCGCGATGGTCGCCATGTCCAGCAATGACGTCATTACCTACCCACAGGACGGACCCGACCAGATGGCCGTTGCGGCCCGCGACTGGGGCTGGACGTTTCCGTACCTCTACGACGAGACCCAGGACATCGCCCGCGCCTACTCGGCGGCCTGCACGCCGGACACGTTCGTCTTCGACGGCGAGCGTCGACTCGTCTATCGCGGTCAGCTCGACAATTCCCGGCCGGGCAACGATCTGCCGGTG
The DNA here is from genome assembly GCA_963825755.1 of uncultured Actinomycetota bacterium. GTDB lineage: Bacteria > Actinomycetota > Actinomycetes > Propionibacteriales > Nocardioidaceae > Nocardioides. Next base: position 14,398 of record CAWGUS010000012.1, read on the forward strand.
ACCACCGCCGATGTTCGGGCCGCGGTCGACGCTGTCCTGGCCCAAAGGCCAGTCGGTGCCGATCAACGACCGTCGATCGGATGCGGCATCAAGTGGCGTTGAGCGGGTCGATGAGCTCGCGGAACTTCGCTGCAGGATAGACCACCGCGCCGGCGCCTCGGACTCGCTCGGTCAACGTGGCATCTGAGGTCACGACGTTGATCCGTCGGGGCGATCATCAGCGCAGACCAGTCGGACGATCTCGTCGTCAGCGGAATTGGTGCTGCCTTGGGTGCGTGGTGGATCGCGATCGCAGACGAGCGAATCGACGTCGGATGCTCGAAGACCACAGCCACGACTTGGCCGTGCCCGTCGCCCACCGGTCCAGCTTCCCGACCAGCCGGACCCTGGCGCGTCGGCGGTCCTTCCACCAGCCATCCGGTCGAGTCCCGATGACGTTCATGGCGTCGACGATCCACCGCACGTTGCCGACGGTACCGAGGTACCGCGGTGGCAGTATGAGGACGTGAGCTTGCAGGCGCGTAACAACGTGAGGTTCGCCGGAGCCGAGGACGGTCCCACGATCATGCTCGCTCATGGCTTCGGGTGCGATCAGCATCTGTGGCGACTCGTTGAAGCACGACTCGAGTCGAGTTTCCGGTTGGTTCTGTTCGACCACGTCGGTTGCGGTGCATCGGACCGCGCGGCCTGGGATCCGAAGCGGTACCAGTCGCTGCAGGGTTATGCCGACGATATCCTCGGCATCGTTCACGACTTGGACTTGCGCGACGTGACATTCGTGGGCCACTCGGTAGCAGCCATGATGGGAGTGCTCGCCGTCTCGACCGATCCGAGCCGCTTCGCCCGGCTGGTCCTCCTCACTCCCTCACCGTGCTACCTCGACCAGGGCGACTATCGTGGTGATTCTCCCGCACCGATATCGACGACCTCTTGCACTCGCTCGAGAGCAACTACCTTGGGTGGTCGCGATCGATGGCACCGGTGATCATGGGTACCCCCGACCGGCCTGAACTTGCCGACGAGCTCACTGATAGCTTCTGCCGGACCGATCCGGCTTGCGCCCGGGTATTCGCGCGCACCACTTTCCTGTCCGACAATCGTGCTGATCTTGCACGAGTATCGTTGCCCACCTTGGTGATCGAGTGCGCACAGGACACTTTGGCGCCGCGCGAGGTTGGCGCCTACGTCCAACAACGAATCGGCGGCAGCCAGCTGGTTACGCTCGACGCCGCGGGCCATTGCCCGCAGCTCAGCGCTCCGGACCTCACCGCACAGGCCATCGCAGGATTCGCCGGGGCGACGTGACACCAGAAAGAGGACCTGTACGAGAACGCGCCCTGCGGCTACATTGTGGCTCGACCTGATCGGGGCATCATCAAAGTGAACGGCACGCTTCTGGCATGGCTCGGTCACCAGCGAAAGACGTTGATCGACAAGCCCTTCACTGACCTGTTGGCCGTGGGCAGCCGTATTCACTATGAAACTCATTTCGCTCCGCTGCTGCAAGTGCAGGGCCAACTTGCGGGCATCACGGTCGATCTGGTGACCGCAGAAGATGCACGGCTACCGGTGTTCCTCACCGCCAACATCAAATCAGGTACTGACGGCCGGCCAATCCTGCTGCGCATCACTCTCCAAGATGCGCGGGACCGACGAGCTTACGAGCGGGAGCTCCTTGACGAGCGGCGGCGGGTGGAACGCGAACAGGCGCGGGTCCAGGTCTTCGCGCGGACACTTCAGCGCTCCTTGTTGCCGCCCGTGCTTTCACCTCCCAAGGGCTTGGAAGCGTCTGCCCACTACCTCGCCGCATCCGCAGACGATGTCGGCGGGGATTTCTACGACTTGTTTCCGCTTGCCCATGACAAGTGGGCTTTCTTCATCGGTGACGTGAGCGGCAAAGGCGCCGGTGCCGCCGCGGTGACCTCATTAACGCGCTACACGCTAAGGGCTGCGGCGGTGTTCGACGCCGACCCTGTAGCGGTGTTGCATAACGTGCATACGGTGCTCAGTCAGGAGTTTCGCGATACTGTAAACCAGTTTGCCACAGTTGTTTTCGGCATCATCACGCCGGACGACGGGGGGTTCGGCATTCAGCTCGCCAGTGGTGGTCATCTTCCTCCGTTACTAATCGGCGCCAACGGTAGGGCGCGTTACGTGGACACCGTCGGTGGCCATCCCGTGGGAATTCCCATGGAGCCGAGATCTCGCTGCCCGAACTCGACTCGGACCGGGCGACACGCTGGTTCTCTACACGGATGGATTGACCGAGGCGCGAATAGGCAGTGGGACAGAACGCTACGACTACCACGGAGCGTTGCTGGAATTCGCTGCTGCACAAGCCCCGACGACTGCATCGGAGATCGTCGTAGCGATTCAGTCGCTCCTGGACAGCTTCGGCTCGGGCCTGGAAGACGATGTCGCTGTGTTAGCGCTGGGCGTGCCCCCGGGCAAGCCGTCAGGCTCGGCTGATTTCAGCCCGGACGGGTAAGTGCTATCCGTCGATCTCGCCGGCGATCCCACGTTCGATACCAGCCTGCGTCGCGGGCGGCAAGACGAGCAGGCCGTCGAGTTCTCGGCGCGCCAGGTCGTATGCGGCCTGGCGTTCTTGCGGCGTCGCCGCCGAGTCGGTCGCGACGCGTAGGAGACTTTGAGCGCGTACTATTCGTTGTTGTTCATCTGGCGAAAATCCGTTGCGGCGCTTGCGCTTTGCTTCCGATTCGGCGACGTCGAATGCCGTCGCATACTCCTCGACAGCTGTCAGGTACCGTGCCGCAGCGTCAGGATCGTCGAGAAGATCCTCGGCTTTGGCCGGTCGAAGGAAGTCTGCTCGGAGCTTGGCCTTGTGGAACGCGACCGTGAGCGGATTGCTCATGTCGGTCATCAACGGTAAGTCGAGCAGTTTCGAGTGGTCGAGTTCGTACTCGAGCCATCGGGTGTCGGTGCGGTCGTGCTCCCCGGCGACGCGGACGAGTGAGCGCCACTGCGCGGTCTGATTGGCGGCGGTTCTCGCCGGACCTGGATCCTGGGACTGCTCGCCGGAGGGCTTGTTGCGCGAGAATGCCTTCACCACGGCGATGATGACACCCACCAGCGGCGCTACGACAAGCAACAGCTCGACCAACCGGAACAGCAATCCCACCTCATCAGGATGCCACCCCGCGTCAACCTGAACGCGTCGCTGCTGAGTTCCCCAGTAAGGTTTGGCCGATGAAATGTGTAGTGGTCAGCTACGGGAGTCGGGGCGATACTGAACCCTGCGCTGTGGTCGCGCGGGAGTTGCTGCGCCGTGGCCACGACGTGCAGATGGCGGTCCCACCGAATCTGCTCAGCCTCGTGCAGTCTCAGGGCATCGCGGCCGTCGCCTACGGACCGGACTCCCACCAGCAGTTCGACGCCTTTCCGCAATTCATGGCCAAGATGCAGAATCCGTATGAAGCGCTGCCCGAGATCGTGCAGCAGGTGGCCCAGATCTGGGCAGACAAGAGGGCGGTCCTGACATCGTTGACGGACGGCGCCGATGTGCTCCTGACGGGTATGACGGAACAGCGTCTTGCAGCAAACATTGCTGAGTATCACGGCATTCCATTGGTGGCGCTGCACTTCTTCCCCGCACGGCTGCAGTCGTCGGGGGTGCTGCAAGATCAGCTCGTCAAGTTGGCCGAAGACCCGCAACGCCGCGCGCTCGGCCTGCCGGAGTCGGCCGAACCCCCGCCACCGCTGCTGGAGATTCAGGCGTACGACGACCGCTGTCTGCCGGCACCGGCGTCGCAATGGGTGGAGGCGAGTGTCGATCGGCCTTTCGTCGGCGCACTCACACTCGAGGTGCCCGCAGACACTGACGACGAGGTTCTGTCGTGGATAGCCGAGGGAACCCCGCCGATCTATTTCGGCCTCGGCAGCACGCCGGTGTCATCACCTGAAAAGACGGTCGGGATGGTCATTGGGGCGTGTGCGCTTCTGGGTGTGCGGTTACTGGTTTGCGCTGGGCCGAATGACTTCTCGCATCTCGTTCGATCCGACAACGTGAAGATCGTCAGCGCGCTGAACCAGTCGGCGATTTTCCCGGCGTGCCGTGCGATCGTTCATCACGGTGGCGCAGGCACCACCTCCGCAGCCATGCGGGCAGGGGTGCCGATGCTGATTTTGTGGCTCTGGCTCGATCAACCCGTGTGGGCTGCCGCCGTCCAGGAGTTGGGAATCGGTGCAGCACGCTGTTTTTCAGAGACGACCGAGCAGACGCTCATTGCAGATCTGCAGTCCATCTTGGCGTCGCACTATCTAGCGCGAGCCCGCGAAATCGCACCCGATACGATACCTGCACACGAAAGCGAAACGCTCGCAGCAGATTTCGTGGAATACGCCGCCGCACCGGAGCGGATTTCCTGACGTCTCAGCGATCGAGGTCCCACTGCCCGAAATCGACGGCGAGCACCTCGTCGACGTCCACGTTGATGCCCCCCAGCAGCGGGCCCGGATTCGACGCGGTTGCCGCGTCCCCCGCCTATGCATCGGAGCTTCATGCCCGCCCCTCGTCGTTTGACCAGTCTCCTCATCGCCTTCGGTCTCTGTGTCGGCGCCCTGACGGTCCACACCGCTGCGCACGCTGCCGCAGAGACCTGCCAGGGTCGCACCGCCACCGTCGTCGGGAGCCCGGGGAGGATGGAGCTCAGGGGCACCGAGGGGCCTGACGTGATCGTCACCCACGGGTCGGCGAGCATCCTGGCGCTCGGCGGCGACGATGTCATCTGCCTGACGTCGCCCCCTGGCAAGAAGAGCTCCCTCCGGGTCTATGCCGGCGACGGCGACGACCTCGTGGTGAACCTGCGCGACGGGCGCGCGAGCAAGGCGCTCACCGAGCTCGGTGCGGGCGAAGACGTCTACCGCGGCTCCAGGGGCAAGGACGTCGTCGTCGAACCGTACGACCAGACCGTCGACGACGGGGTCGAGGGCATCAGGACAGGGGCCCGGCGAGGATCGTGTGGAGACCGGCGTCTCCGGGCTGCCGAACTCCGACGCCGTCGACCTCGGCGAAGGTCCCGACCGGCTGATCGTGAACTCGACCGACAGCGCCAACGCCGTCCTCGACGGAGCCGACGGTGTCGACAAGCTCAGTGGACGGGGTCTGTACGTCGGGAAGGTGGTGATCGACAACCGGGCGGAGAACGCAACACTCGACGGGGTCGCGATGTTCGGCTGGGACGACTTCGAGGCGTTCAACCTCGCCGGCTTCAGGTCGCACCTCGAAGAGCTTCGTGGGCGGTCGGCAGGACGAGAGAGTGACGATCGACAACCGCTCCCCGGTCGACGTCGACCTGGGTGAGGGCGACGACCAGTTGGTCGCGACCGTCTACGACACGCTCTCGAACGTCCCGGCCGACTGGCGCGTCGGAGGCGGCGCCGGCGCCGACGAGGTGTCTCGTCACCACGTCGGGCGGTTTCCGGGTGGACCCGACGCGGGTCGCCACCGCGTCGGCATCGATGGCCCTGCCCTGCGCAACGACGTGATCGTCTCCTTGCCCGGGTTCGAGGACTTCTCCGCGGAGGCCGACACCGTGCGCATCACCGGCAGTCGTCGGGGCGAGCGGCTCACGGCCACCGGCTGTGATGTGCGGATCACGGGAGGGCCGGCGACGACCGGATCTCCGCGAAGCGCTACGGCTGCCGCAACCGGGCCCCCGGCTGTCGGGCGGGCCCGGAGCCGACAGGATCTTCGGCTCGGACTTCAACGATGTGCTCGTCGGTGGTCGCGGCCGTGACCTGGCCGTCGGGCGAGGTGGGCGGGACACGTGCCGGGCCGAGGCCGAGCGTTCCTGCGAGTAGCCTCGTGCGGTGGGTGTGGCGTCTCGGCCACATCCGTCGACCGAAGGGTTCGTCATGCACGCCGTTCGACTCGCCATCGCCACCCTCGCCGCGACCACCGTGGCCGCGACAGCTGCCGTCGCCGTCCTGGGCGGCCCCGCGTCGGCCGAGGGCGTGCGACTGACCGACCCGGCCGACGCCACGGCATCGAACTACGACATCTCCAAGGTCGTCGTGCGCCATGGCTCGGGCCGGGTCTTCGTGAAGGTGAAGTTCGCCGACCTCACGCCCCAGGGCAACTCCGGCATGTCGATCTACTTCGACACCGACCCCGGTCTCCGTGGTCCGGAGTTCCGCACCGGCGCCGGGCTCTTCGAGGGCACCGACTACAACATCGGCACGATGACGGGCTGGCGCGACAACCAGGAGATCCTGTCGTGCGCGAGCGACCTCGAGCTCGACTACAAGCGCGACCAGGCGACGTACTGGGTCGAGAGGGCGTGCTTCGACGAGGTCGAGGAGGTGCGCGTCGGCATCAAGGTGAGGGACGCGTACGACGGCTCGCACGTCGTCACCGACTGGGTGCCCGACCGGCGCGCGTTCACCGACTGGCTGGCCGCCGGCGGCTAGCCGGCCGCCACGAGCACCACCGCGACGCCGCAGAGCAGCAGGCCCAGCGCCTGCGTGCGGTGGACGTGCTCGCGCAGCACGACCACCGCGAGGAGCACGGTGGCAGCGGGGTAGAGCGACGTGATCACAGCGGCGACGGCGAGCAGCCCGCGTTGGGTGGCGAGCAGGAAGCAGAGCACAGCCAGGCTGGCGAGCAGCCCGGCTGCGCCGCCCCACCAGTCGCTCGCCGCTCGCGGCACCCACGCCTGGCGCAGCGCGACGGAGAGCGACACGATGAACCCCAACGAGACCAGCTGGGTCAGCGCGAGCGGCCAGTAGCCGGCGTCGTCGCCGACCTGGCCGGTGGCGGCGAAGAGAAGACCGAAGCCGATGCCCGCGAGGACCCCGTCGAGCACGCCGGCGGCAGGGGCCTTCGACTCGCCGGACTCGCGTGAGACCAGCCAGATGGCCGGCACCGCTGCGGCGATGCCGAGCCACACCAGCGTCGACGGCCGCTCGCCGGTGAGCACGCCGACCACCACCGGCACCACGGCTGCGCCCACGGCCGAGATCGGTGCGACGACCCCCATCCGCCCGAGGGCCAGACCCCGGTAGAGGAACGCCGACCCCAGGCCGCTGCCGACGCCGGCCAGGGCACCCCACGCCAGGTCGCCGCCGGCCGGCTCGCCGGGAAAGCCGGCGGCCAGTGCCACCGCACCGACGAAGGCGCCGACGCACGCCGTGACCGCGACCGGCCAGGCCGACGTACGCCGGGCGGCGAGGCCGGCGACGAAGTCGGAGACGCCGTAGGACAGGGCAGCGGCGAGAGCCAGCAGGACGGCCATCTGAGACGCCTCAGACGATGATCGCGCCGACGAGCCAGGTGGCCGCGGCGAGCATGCCCGCGACCAGCTCGATGAGGATGCTGAGGCCGACCGCCTTCAGGGCGTGCTTCGTGGAGGGCCAGGCGTCTGCGGCGCCGACCCGGCCGCGTTCGGCGACGTAGACCCCGAGCACGAACCCCACGAACAGGCCGACGACCGGGATGACGAAGAACCCGACGATGCCGAGCACGGCACCGAGCAGCAGCGTCGAGTTGGGCACCCCGGTGGCCTTGAGGCGGCGGCCGGGCACGGCGTACTTGACGATGGTGCCGACGACGAGGAACGTCGTCGCGACGCTGAACACGACCCACGCGGTGTTGGTGCCGACCTCGAGCGCCCACACGAGGATGGCGGCGAGCACGAGCACCGAGCCGGGCAGGACGGGGACGATGATGCCGGCCAGGCCGACGGCGATGGCGATGGCCACGGCGATGGTGGTGAGCGTCACCGGGTCAGCGTCCCACACGGTCCGGACATGCCAGACGGCCCCGGACCGTGAGGTCCGGGGCCGTCTCTGCTGGTCAGCGGGTCGGGCTCAGTGCTCGCCCTCGGGGGCGGCAGCGGGCCGGTCGGACAGCTTGTGGGTCTCGTCCACGACGGTCACAGCGACCTCGCGGAGCGCGTCGGCGTGCTCACGGGCGTGGTGGGCGCAGAACAGCAGCTCGCCGCCGCTCTGGAGCTCCACCCGGAGGTAGGCCTGGGCTCCGCAGCGGTCACAGCGGTCTGCCGCGGAGAGCGCGGCGGCACTGGGGGCAACGGCAGTAGTCACATCGGCCTCTTCCCATTGAGTGGTGAGCGTGTCATCTGAGTCGTCTCGTTCGTTTTCATCGGTACCTCTTCAACGTAGCCAAGGGATCAAATCATTCCCCAGTTGCTCTCGGTCCGACGGTTGTCCATCCCATCACACCGAGTTCTACCCCGAGAGACCGCATCCACACCGCGAAACGGCTGATATCTGGTTGTTCGTCACTACATCGTGATCCGGATTGCCTAGGTCGCACCCCAACCGTAGGCCGCTGCGCGTGGTCCGCCCGGCAACGGCGCGCCCACGCGTCGTACGGCGTGTCGGCGCCCGGGGCGAGCCTGCCCCGGCCTGTCCGCGCTCTTGGGTAGGTTTGTGGTCTGCCCGGATGCGCGGGGCAGCGACCGATTCGCGATGGGACAGGACGTTCGTGGCAGCACCGACCGACAACTCGTACAACGCAGCACACCTCCTGGTCCTCGAGGGCCTCGAGGCGGTCCGCAAGCGGCCGGGCATGTACATCGGCTCCACCGACACCCGCGGCCTGATGCACTGCCTGTGGGAGATCATCGACAACGGTGTCGACGAGGCGCTCGCCGGCGCCGCCCACCGGGTCGAGGTCACCCTCCATCCCGACGACTCGGTCGAGGTCCACGACGACGGCCGCGGCATCCCGACCGACAAGGAGCCCAAGACCGGGCTCCCCGGCGTCGAGGTCGTGGCCACCAAGCTGCACGCCGGCGGCAAGTTCGGCGGCGGCTCGTACGTCGCCACGGGCGGCCTGCACGGGGTCGGACTGTCCGTCGTCAACGCGCTCTCCGCGCGGATGGACATCGACGTCGACCGCTCCCCGTCGGCGCAGGGGCTGAGCTTCCACCGTGGAGTGCCCGGCGTCTTCGACGGAGAGGGGCCGCAGGCGTCGTTCACGGCGAGGTCGGGGCTCTCGCGGAAGGGCAAGCGGGTCGCCAAGGGCCGTTCGGGCACCCGCATCCGGTTCTGGCCGGACCGGCAGGTGTTCACCAAGGACGCGACGTTCGAGTTCGAGGGACTGCTCGGCCGCGCCCGGCAGACGTCGTTCATCGTGCCCGGCCTCGAGCTGGTCATCCGTGACCTGCGGGGCGACCAGCCGGTGGAGGAGAAGTTCCGCCACGACGGCGGCATCGCTGAGTTCGCGGAGTTCCTCGCCCACGACGAGCCGGTCACCGAGGTGCTGCGGCTGCAGGGCTCCGACACGTTCACCGAGACCGTGCCGCTGCTCGACGCGAAGGGCCACATGACGCCGCAGGAGGTCGAGCGCGAGCTGACCGTCGACGTCGCGATGCGCTGGGGCACCGGCTACGACACCGAGCTCCGGTCCTACGTCAACGTGATCGCCACGCCCAAGGGCGGCACCCACGTGAGCGGGTTCGAGGGCGCGGTCACCAAGACGTTCAACGACGTGATGCGCGCGACCAAGGCCCTCAAGGTGGGCGACACCGACGTCATCAAGGACGACGTCCTCGAGGGCATGACGGCCGTCGTCACGGTGCGTCTCGCCGAGCCCCAGTTCGAGGGCCAGACGAAGGAGATCCTCGGCACGCCGGCCGCGCGCAGCGTCGTACGCAAGGTGGTGGGTGCGGAGCTCAAGAAGTTCCTCACCTCGACCAAGCGCGCCGAGAAGGCGCAGGCCAAGCTGGTCATGGAGAAGGTCGTCGGGGCCTCCAAGACCCGCATCGCCGCGCGGCAGCACAAGGAGACCCAGCGCCGCAAGAACGCGCTCGAGTCCTCGGCCCTGCCCGCCAAGCTGGCCGACTGCCGGTCCAACGACACCGAGCGCACCGAGCTGTTCATCGTCGAGGGCGACTCGGCGCTCGGCACCGCCAAGCTGGCCCGCGACTCGGAGTTCCAGGCACTGCTGCCGATCCGCGGCAAGATCCTGAACGTCCAGAAGGCGTCGGTGGGCGACATGCTCAAGAACGCCGAGTGCGCCTCGATCATCCAGGTCGTCGGGGCCGGCTCCGGCCGCACGTTCGAGCTCGACGCCGCGCGCTACGGCCGGATCATCTTCATGGCCGACGCCGACTCCGACGGGGCGCACATCCGCTGCCTGCTCGCGACGCTGTTCTTCAAGTACATGCCCGACCTGATCACCTCCGGCCGGGTCTTCACCGCCGTGCCGCCGCTGCACCGCATCGAGCTGTCCAACCCGAAGAAGGGCATGGACAAGTACGTCTACACCTACTCCGACGACGAGCTGCAGCGGAAGCTGGCCGAGCTGGCGAAGAAGAACGTGCGCTGGAAGGACCCGGTACAGCGCTACAAGGGCCTCGGCGAGATGGACGCCGACCAGCTGGCCGAGACCACCATGGACCCCCGCCACCGCACGCTCCGTCGGCTGACCGTCGACGACGCGCTGGTCGCCGCCGACGTCTTCGAGCTGCTGATGGGCTCCGACGTCGCGCCGCGCAAGGAGTTCATCGTGCAGGGTGCCTACGAGGTCGACGTGGAGACGCTCGACGCCTGAGCGTCAGGCGCGGCGGTCGACGCGGCCGGTGTCGACGTCGTACATGAAGCCGCCCACGTGCACGGATTCGGGGATCAGCGGGTGGGTGCGTACGGCGCGGATGTCGGCCTCGAGTGCGGCCATCTGGTCGGGCACGACGTGGAACCGCTGCCAGGAGATGTCCTGACCGGCGGAGCGGGCCACGCGCTCGCGGAGCTCGTCCTCCGTGCTGCTGGCCATGGCGCACCGGGAGTGCGGCACCACCAGGATCCGGTCGACGTTGAGCAGGTGCACGCCGAGCACCAGGGCCTCGAGCGCCTGCGGGGTGACCCGGCCACCGGGGTTGCGGAAGATCTTCGCGTCGCCGGCGGAGAGGCCGAACATGTTCAGCGGGTCGATCCGCGAGTCCATGCAGGTCACGATCGCCACACCGGCACGGGCGACGCCGTCGAACCCGGCGAACGTGAAGCGGGCGGCGAACTCCTTGTTGGCGGCCAGGAGGTCCTCGAAGTCATCCACGCAGGGACCGTATCCGATCGCTCAGTGCGCGGAGAGGGCGTCTCGGGCGCTGATGCTGCCGGTGCGGGCCTGCCGGAACAGCACCAGCGCCAGCACGCCGGCCACGACGGCACACACCGCGGCGCCCAGGAACACCGTCTGCTCCTGGGCGATGCCGGCCTCCTTGAGCAGCAGGGTGAACTCCGTGCAACGGCTCTTGCCGTCGCAGACGTCGCGCACGTTGGGGAAGTCGGCCTGCTCGGAGTAGTAGCGGCGCAGGCCGATCACGGTGAGTGCCGAGATGCCCACGAGCATGCCGACCATGCGCGAGACGACGACCAGCGCGCTCGCGAGGCCGTGCACGTCGTCGTCGGTGTGCGCGAGGACGGCCGCGTTGACGGGAGCCAGCGCCAGGCCGAACCCGAGGCCGCCGATCACGAGGCCGAGGTTGGCGTCCCAGTGCTCGAGGGTGGTGAGGTCCCACCGGCTCATCAGCACGAAGCCGGTCGCCGCGAAGGCCATGCCGAGGGCGGTGGTCGGGCCGGCGCCGAGGCTGCGGTAGAGGTAGCCGCCGACGACCGCGCCGACGGGCAGCGCGACGAGGAACCGCACCAGGACGAGGGCGGCCATCAGCTGCGAGTCGGCGTAGATCGTCGTCCGCGCGAAGAGCGGGATGTCGATCAGGGCCGCGATGAGGGCCGCGCCGACGAAGAAGCTGACGAGCAGGGCACCCCACGCAGGAGTACGCCGCAGCGCGCCGTGCGGGATGAGCGGCGCGTCGTCGCGGCGCAGGTGCCACACCAGCAGGGCGGACGCGACGAGGGCACCGAGGAGGTACCACCAGCCGTTGTCCGCGAACACCTGGATCCTCGGGTCTGCCGTGGCGAACGCCAAGATCACGCCGCTCAGGGCGACCGCGAGCAGCAGCGACCCGGTGAGGTCGGCCTCGCGCATGGCACCGACCCAGCCTCGTGCGTCGACCAGCGGGCGCCGGGCGAGGAAGCAGCGGGCCACGAACAGGGCCGCGGCCGCCATCGCCACCACACCGACCGGGGTGAGCCAGCGGCCGTCGCCGGTGAACGGCACGAACATCTCGCCCCAGGTCAGGTCGCGCATCAGTGATGCCGGCTGGACGAAGACGAGCGCGCCGGTGGCCAGGGTGAGGGCGAGGAGGAGGCCGCCGAGGATGTCGGGGACCCCCTCGATTGGTCGGAAACCGCGGACTTCGGCGCCGCTCTCCTGCGGATTGGTCCCAAACCGCAGGGAGCGGAGCGCCGCCGCGAGCACCAGCCCGACCGCCAGGTTGACCAGGAAGATGGCCCGCCAGTCGGCCACGGAGAGCACCAGAGCACCGAAGAGCGGCCCCAGCACGGACCCGATCTCCTGCACCGCCGACACGATGCCGAGGGGCACGCTGCGCCGGTCTGCGGGGTAGATGTCGGCGACCAGCGCCAGGGTGGCCGGCACCAGGCCGCCACCGCCGACGCCTTGGAGGAACCGGCCGACGACCATGCTCGGCATGTCATAGGCGAGCGCCGTCACCAGCGACCCGAACGCGAAGACCACCAGCGCCATGAGCAGGACGGGGAGCCGGCCACGCAGGTCCGCGATGCGGCCGATCAGCGGCAGCATCGCGACGTACCCGAGCAGGAAGCCGGAGATCACCGGCGCGGCCCGCTGGAGCTGCTCGACCGGCACGCCCGCCGACGCCATCATGTCGGGCAGTGCCAGCACGACGACGTAGGTGTCGGCGGCCGCGAATGCGACCGCCACCGCAGCCAGCCCCAGCAGCAGCCGGGAGCTCCGGCTCACCGGGGGCCCGGCCGCGCTCAGCACGGTGCGGTGATCGCCTTCTCGGTGTCGTAGTCGTCGAACGTGACGGTGTAGGTCATGTCCTCGGAGTCGGCGTAGAAGACGCCGGTCAGCTCGGCCTCGCGCAGCTCACCGTCCTCGCTGACGAGGTACGACGCATCGAAGGAGTCGCCCGACGAGCTCGGGATGACCTTCTTCATGGCGTCACCGGGGATGGTGCCGGTGTAGGTGGTCAGGATGTCGCTGTTGTCGTCGCCGCCGCGCACGCTCTCGCCCTTCTCGACCTCGGTCGTCACCGGCAGGAGCGAGGAGAAGCCGCGGTCGGGAGTGATGAGTGCGGCCGGGTCGGGCGCGCCGTACTCGGACGGATCGACGTCGGAGTAGCCCGGCGTGAGCGGGATCCGGGCGCAGACCTTGCCGTCGACCGCGACGACCGGCACCTCGAACTCCTGCCCGGACAGCACGACCTTGATCGCCCCGTCGAACGCCGGAGCCTGGGTGGCGGTGCCGACAGCGCTGGTGATGCCGGTGACGCCGTCCGGGAGGCCGTCGGTGGTGAGGCTCAGCTGCACGCCGGACGTCTCGTCGAGGGTGCTCTTGGCGACCCCCAGCACCTCTTCGGGAGTCTGCTCGTCGGCTGCGGCCTTCGTGTCGTCGCCACCGCACGCGGTGATGACCAGGGCCACCAGGCCAGCGAGCAGGACGGCGAGGGTACGGCGCAGGGGGTGCCTCATGTCGCAGAGCCTTCCACACTGGCGGTGACCCCGACCTGCGTCGAGACGGGACCCGCGCACGCGGCGATCGGCTGGGCCGCCGGGGTGCCGGACCCGTCGCGCCGGCCGGTCGCCTCGGGGAGCTCGATCGGAGCGCCGCTGGAGGCAGCCGCGCGCGCCGGCGCGGCCCCTGCCCAGGCGAACACAAGGGTGTCCTCGCCCTTCAGGAACCGGTGGCAGCGCACGCCGCCGGTCGCTCGGCCCTTGGGCGGATACTCGCTGAAGGGCGCGACCTTGACCGCGCCCGGCTCGGTGCCCGGGAGTGCCGTCGCGGAGCCGGACGAGGTGACCACGACCGAGGCCGCGGGGTCGAGGGCGCCGAACCACGCGACCCGCTCACCTGGGGTGAGCCGGACGCCGGCGATGCCGCCGCCCGAGCGCCCCTGCGGGCGTACGGCGTCGGCGCCGAAGTGCAGCAGCTGGGCGTCGGTCGTGATGAAGCACAGGGTCTCGTCGCCGGTGGACAGGTCGGCCGCACCGACGACCTCGTCGCCGTCCTTGAGGCCGATGAGGTCCCACTCGTCCTTGCCGAGCACCTCGGGGTTGACCCGCTTGACGACGCCGTCGCGGGTGCCGAGGGCGAGGCCGGGGCCGCCGCTCGGCAGCGACGTCAGCGCCAGCGCACGCTCGCCGGTGTCGAGGGAGAGGACCTCTGTGAGCGGCAGCCCGCCCTGGAGGTTGGGGTCGTTGGCCGACGCCGGCAGCTCGGGCATGTCGAGGACGCCGATCTTGAGGACGCGCCCACGGGACGTGACCACCCCGATCTCGCCGCGCGCGGTGGTGCGGACGGTCGAGACGATCACGTCGTGGTTGGCCCGGCCGCCACCGTCGCCAGGTGCCTCGGCGGACGACGACCTGGCCAGCAGCCCCGTGGAGGAGAGGAAGGCGAAGCACGGGTCGTCGGCGACCTCGAGCGCCGACGACGTCGCTGCGGTGACCGTGGTGCCGGCGGAGGCGAGCAGGACGGTCCGGCGTGGGGTGCCGAACGTCTTGGCGATCTCGGCGAGCTCGTCGGACACCACCTTGCGGAGCAGTGCCTCGTCGCCGAGGATCGCGTCGAGCCGCTCGATCTCGCGCTCGAGCTCGTCCTTCTGCTTGTCGAGCTCGAGCTTGGAGAACTTCGTCAGCCGGCGCAGCGCCATGTCGAGGATGTGCTCCGCCTGGATCTCGGTCAGGTCGAAGACCGACATCAGCCGCTCCTTGGCGGCCGAGGAGTTGTCGCTGGAGCGGATCACCGCGATGACCTCGTCGATGTCGACGATCGCGATCAGGAGACCTTCGACGAGGTGCAGCCGGTCGGCCGCCTTGCCGCGCCGGAACGTCGTGCGGCGGCGTACGACCTCGAAGCGGTGGCCCAGGAAGACCTCGAGCATCTCCTTGAGGCCGAGCGTGCGGGGCTGGCCGTCGACGAGCGCTACGGCGTTGATGCCGAACGACTCCTCCATCGGGGTCTGGCGGTAGAGCTGCTCGAGGAGCGCCTCGGGCACGAAGCCGTTCTTGACCTCGATCACCAGGCGGAGGCCGTGGTTGCGGTCGGTGAGGTCCTTGAGGTCGGCGATGCCCTGGATCTTCTTCGCCTGCACGAGGTCCTTGATGCGGGCCTGGATGCGCTCGGGGCCCACGCCGTAGGGCAGCTCGGTGACGACGACGGCCTTGCGCCGCCCGACCGTCTCGATGCGAGCGGTGGCCCGCATGCGGAACGAGCCGCGACCCGACTCGTAGGCGTCGCGGATGCCGTCGAGGCCGACGATCTTGCCGCCGGTGGGCAGGTCCGGGCCGGGGACGAACCGCATCAGGTCGTCGACGCCGGCCCCGGGGTGGGTGATCAGGTGGCGCAGCGCCTGCACGACCTCGACCAGGTTGTGCGGCGCCATGTTGGTGGCCATGCCGACGGCGATGCCGGTGGTGCCGTTGACGACGAGGTTGGGGATCGCGGCCGGGAGCACCGACGGCTCCAGCTCGCGGCTGTCGTAGTTGGGCTTGAAGTCGACGGTGTCCTCGTCGATGCCGGCCGTCATCGCGACCGCCGGGGGAGCCATCCGGCACTCGGTGTAGCGCATCGCGGCGGGTACGTCGTCGGGCGCGCCGAAGTTGCCGTGCCCGTCGATCATCGGCAGCCGCATCGACCAGGGCTGCGCCATCCGGACCAGGGCGTCGTAGATCGCGCCGTCGCCGTGCGGGTGCAGCCGGCCCATGACCTCGCCAACGACACGCGCACTCTTGACGTGCCCGCGGTCGGGCCGCAGGCCCATGTCGTTCATCGTGTAGAGGATGCGCCGCTGCACCGGCTTGAGCCCGTCGCGGGCGTCGGGCAGGGCCCGGGAGTAGATGACGGAGTAGGCGTACTCGAGGAAGGACGCGCGCATCTCGTCGCCGACGTCGATGTCGAGGATGTGCTCCTCGAAGTCGTCGGGCAGAGGCTGCTTGGTCGTACGACGTGCCATGGCCCGCATTCTTCCTGCTGCCGCCGGCGCTTCGCCGCCGGGCTCGCGTCGTGGTCGGTGCCTCGCCGCTGTCCTTCGGTGGTCGAGGCTGCCGGCTCGTGGTCGAGTCTCGCGAGGGACGAGCGAGGTGCATCGAGACCCGAGGGTGTAGCGAGACCCAAGGTGTAGCGACCACGGAGGGAACCCGGCGCTCGCCACTCGACCAACGAGGACCCGATAGATTCGCCCCGTGCCCACGCAGACCTCAGCCCCGCGCCACTGGGAGGCCGACGTGCTGCTGCGCGACGGCCGTGTCGCCCACATCCGGCCGATCCGGCCCGATGACGCGGAGCTGCTCGTCGAGTTCTACTCGCGGGTGTCGGCGGAGTCGAAGTACTACCGCTTCTTCTCGCCCATGCCGGAGCTGTCCGAGAAGGACATCGCGCGCTTCACGCAGGTCGACTACACCGACCGGGTGGCCTTCATCCTCACCGTCGGCGGCAAGATGATCGCGGTCGGCAGGTACGACGTCGTGGAGCCGGGCGTCGCGGAGGTCGCGTTCCTCGTGGAGGACCAGCACCAGGGCCGCGGCATCGGCCAGCTCCTGCTCGAGCACCTCGCACAGGCCGGTCGCGAGCGCGGCGTCGAGCGGTTCGTGGCGGACATCCTCCCCGACAACCACGCGATGATCCGCACCTTCCGCGACGCGGGCTACCACATCGCCAGCGAGTACGACGACGGCGTGATGGCGCTGGTCTTCGACATCGACCCGACCGACACGGCCATCGGCGTCATGGAGCAGCGCGAGCATCGCGCCGAGTCGGCGTCGATCGAGAAGTTCTTCAACCCCAGGTCCGTGGCCGTCATCGGCGCCAGCCGGCGCCAGGACACCATCGGCCGGGCATTGGTGCGCAACCTGGTGATGGGCGACTTCACCGGACGGGTCTACGCCGTCCACCCGAGCGCCGACGCGGTGTCCGGCCTGTCGACGTACCCCACCGTCTCGGAGATCCCCGGCGACGTCGACGTGGCCATCGTGGCCGTGCCGGCCGAGGCCGTGCACGACGTCGTGCTCGACTGCGCGGCCAAGGGCGTCCACGGCCTCGTCGTGATCTCGTCGGGCTTCGCCGAGACCGGCGAGGAGGGGCGGCTGCGGCAGCGCCGGCTCGTCGGGCTGTCGCGCTCCTACGGGCTGCGGCTGATCGGCCCCAACGCGCTCGGTGTCATCAACACCGACCCGGCCGTGTCGCTCAACGCGTCCCTCTCGTCGGTGATGCCACCTCGCGGCCGGGCGGGCTTCTTCTGCCAGTCGGGAGCCCTCGGCTCCGCGATCCTGGAGAAGGTCAACAACCGCGGCCTCGGTCTCTCGACGTTCGTCAGCGCCGGCAACCGCGCCGACGTGTCGGGCAACGACCTCCTGCAGTACTGGGAGAAGGACGACTCCACCGAGGTCGTGCTCCTCTACCTCGAGTCGATCGGCAACCCGCGCAAGTTCTCGCGCATCGCCCGCCGCGTCTCCCGCCGCAAGCCGGTCATCGCCGTCCGGTCCGGACGCAACAGCCAGGGCGTGCCGATGGGCCACGCCGTCCGCAAGATCGCCGCGCCGCAGCAGGCCGTCGACGCGATGTTCAAGCAGGCCGGCGTCATCCAGGTCGACACGCTCGACGAGATGTTCGACGTCGCGCAGCTGCTCGCCCACCAGCCGCTGCCGCGCGGTCGACGGGTCGCGGTGGTCGGCAACTCCGACGCCCTCGGCCTGCTCGCCACCGACGCGGCCGCGGCCGTCGGGCTGGTCGTCAACAAGCAGGTGCCGCTCGGCGCCGACGCCAACGCGGAGGACTTCGAGGACGCCCTCGACGCCGCCATCGACGACCCCGAGGTCGACGCGGTCGTCGCGATCTACATCCCGCCCCTCAACGTCTCCGGCGAGGACGTCGCCAACGTGCTCGCCGCTGTCGGCGAGCAGTCCGACAAGCCGCTCGTCTCCACCTTCCTCGGTGCCGAGGGCGTGCCCGAGCTGCTCCGGGTCCCCGACGTGGCGGGCATGACCGCCGGCCGCGGCTCGGTGCCGTCGTACCCCGCCGTCGAGGCGGCCGTGCGCGCCCTCGCGCGCGTCGTCCAGTACGCCGTGTGGCTGCGCACGCCCGACACCCAGGCGGCCGACGCGGGCGTCGTCGACCGGATCGGCGCCAAGCGGCTCGTCAACGGGCTGCTCATGGAGCACCGCGAGGGCCACGACCTCAGCCACGACGAGGCCCACACGCTGCTCGAGGCCTACGACGTCAACCTCTGGCAGACCGTGACCGTCTCGACGGTGGAGGAGGCCCAGGCCGCCGGCGAGAAGCTCGACTGGGACGTCGTGCTGAAGGCCACCGCCGACCACCTCCGGCACCGGCCCGACCTGGCCCACGTCTGGCGCAACATCGACGACGCCGCCGAGATGGCCCACGCCTGGGCCACGCTCAACGAGGTCATCACCGAGCCCGAGAAGGCCGGCTTCGTGGTGCAGCGCAACGCGCCGCCGGGCGTGCCCGTCAGCCTGGCCAGCATGGAGGACCCGCTCTTCGGGCCGGTCGTCTCGTTCGGCATCGGCGGACCGCTCACCGAGCTGCTGGGGGATCGCGCGTTCCGCATCCCGCCCCTGGCCGAGCACGACGCCCAGGACATGGTGCGCGAGATCAAGGCATCGCCCCTCCTGTTCGGCTACCGCGGCAGCGAGATCGTCGACGTCGCCGAGATCGAGCGCATCGTCCGTCGGGTGGCGCAGCTCCAGCACGACCTGCCCCAGATCCGGGCGCTCGACCTGCCGCTGATCCTGGCCGGGGCGGGCGGTGCCACGGTCCTCGGCGCGAACGTCCGCATCGAGCCGGTGCTCGATCCGCGGTCCGACTGGTTCGTGCGCCGGCTCAGCACCATCCCCGGCGACACCATGCCCGACTGATGGCAAGGGGCACTGCGGTCGGGCTCGTCGCCGCGACGGCGCTGCTGGCTGCCTGCTCCGGCGACCCCCAGCCACGCTCGGCCGGAGCGCCGTCCTCGTCGACGGGCCCGACAGCGTCCGTGGATCCCGGTGTCGTCCGCGAGGTCTCCCGTCAGCGCATCATGGCCGACGTCCGCGCCATCGCCACCGGCCCGCGCGACACCGGCGCCGGTCTGCCTGCCGCCCGCGCCGCCGCGTCGTACGTCGATGCCGAGCTGGCCGCCGCGGGCCTCGACGTACGGCGTACCGACGTCACGCGCAGCGGCGTCACCCTGCCGGTGGTGTGGGCGGAGATCGAGGGCAGCGAGTGTGCCGAGCGCGTGTTCGTCGTGACCGGGCACTACGACACCGTGCCCGGCACACCGGGTGCCGACGACGACGCCAGCGGGGTGGCGGGGATGCTCGAGACCGCGCGGATCCTGGCCGGCGCCGGGCTGCCGGCGTCGGTCGTCGTCGCGGCGGTGCCGTTCGAGGAGTCGATGGACTACGCCGGCTCGCGCGCGCTCGCGGCCGAGCTCACCGGCCGGGCCGGCACGACCGTGGTTGGCATGGTCAGCGCGGAGATGCTGGGCTACGCCCTGCCGCCCGAGGAGGATCCCGAGAGCGAGGGCGACGTGCTGAACGTGGTCGGGTACGACGACACGGAAGCGCTCGTCGACGCCTTCCGTGGCGCCGAGGCGATGGGCGGCGCCGAGGTCGTGGGGGAGTCCGACTCGTCGACGTCGTACGTCGGCCGGTCCGACCATGCCGCCTTCCACGACGCGGGTGTCCGGGGCGTGATGGCCACCGACGGCGCGAACTTCCGGACTCCGCACTACCACCAGCCGAGCGACACCCCCGACAACATCGTGCCGGGGTTCTTCACCCGGGCGGTACGCACGCTCGTGAAGGGAACGGTGACGATGGCGGCGCGGGCCTGCGCCGGGTGAGGGCGCCGGGCGCACCGTGACAGACTGCCTGACATGCGCAGCAAGACCTCCGACCACACCCCGTCCGAGAAGGACCACGCCCGCGACCTGCGGCGGGCGATCGACCGCACGGGCTATTACCCCGAAGTGGTCGCCGACGGGGTCTTCTCGGCGGTGGCGGGCGAGGACGTGTCGTCCTACTACGTCCACCACGAGCCCACGTTCGAGCGCGACGAGGTGCGACGTCACCTCACCGTCGTCGTGGTGACGCCGACGCGGCTCGTGCTCGCGCACACCGACGAGCACCCGGGCGACGACCTGCTGCCCGAGCCCTACACCTCGACGTCCACCGAGGCCATCGCGCTGTCGTCGGTGCGGTCGGTGGTGGTGACGCGGATGGTCGCCAACCCGACCAGTGGCCCGGCTCCCGCCGCCGAGGCCGTGCTCACGATCGGCTGGGGCGGCGTCGGCCGCATCGACCTCGAGCCCGCCGACTGCGCCGACCCCGACTGCGAGGCCGACCACGGCTACACCGGCGTGCTCGCCGGCGACGACTTCTCGCTCCGCGTCTCGGCGGCCGCCGACGGCAAGGGCGCCGTGGCCGACCTGCTGGGGTTCGCCGAGGCGCTCTCCGCCCGCACCCGCGGGGCATGACAGCTTTCGTCGAGCCGGCCTACGGCGAGCGCTCGCTCGGCGACGTGGTGCCGGCGATCGCGGCCGCCCTCGGGCATCCGCTCGGCGACCCACCCACCCGACTGGAGCTGCCCGACGCGTCGTCGTACGTGCTGTTCCTGGTCGACGGCCTCGGTTCCGAGCTGCTGCGGCGCTACGCCCACTCGGCGCCGTTCCTCTCCGAGCTCCTGGAGCAGCAGACACCAGGCACCGCCGGGGTGCCGTCGACGACCGCGACCAGCCTGACGTCCCTCGGCACCGGGCTGACGCCGGGTGCGCACGGCCTCGTCGGCTTCACCTCGCGCATCCCGGGCACCGACCGGCTGCTCAACGCGCTGTTCTGGGCCAAGGACGTCGACCCGGTCGAGTGGCAGCCGCACCCGACCGCGTTCTCCCGGCTGGTCGCCAGCGGAGTCACGACCACCGTCGTCAACAAGCGCGACTTCCGGGGGAGCGGGCTCACGGTCGCCGCCCACCGGGGGGCCGAGTTCGTCGGTGCCGACCGGGTCGGCGAGCGGATCGCCGCCGTGCTCGAGGCGTCGTCTGCCAGTCCGTCGCTCACCTACGTCTACGACGGTGACCTCGACTGGACCGGCCACCGCTTCGGCGTCGCCTCCACCCCGTGGCTCCAGCAGCTCTCGATGGTCGACGCCGAGGCCGAGCAGCTCCGCGAGGCGCTGCCGGAGCACGTGCGGCTGGTCGTGGTCGCCGACCACGGCATGGTCGACAGCCCGCAGTCCTCACGCTTCGACGTCGACGAGCGGCGCGAGCTCCGCGACGGCGTCTGGCTGCTGGGCGGGGAGGCGCGGTTCCGTCACCTCTACTGCGCGCGCGGTGCTGTCGACGACGTGGTGGCCACCTGGCGCGAGGTGCTCGGCGACAGCGCCGATGTGCTCACCCGTGACGAGGCCGTACGCCGCGGCTGGTTCGGCGCCGCGAGCCCCGCCGTACTCCCGCGCATCGGTGACGTCGTGGTCGCGTGCCACGGCGATGCGGCCGTCGTGTCGACCGTGGACTTCGCCTACGAGAACACCCTGATCGGTCTGCACGGCTCGCTGACGCCGGCGGAGATGCTGATCCCGATCCTGGTGAGCTGAGCCTCGACGGCAGACGGGACCCGTCACCCGAACGGCAGCGGCTCCGGCGCCAGGCTGACGGCCTTGGCGCGGGCGGCGGTGAGCCGGCGCCGGTGGTGCTGGCGGCAGAGCACCTCGTAGGCCACGTCGGCGGGTGGCTCGTCGGCCTTGTCGACGTCGCCGACCACGATCACCTCGCCCTCCACGACCATCACGCCGTTCTCGGTGCGGGCGTTGTGGGTGGCCCGCTTGCCGCACCAGCAGAGCGCCTCGACCTGGAGCACGTTCATCCGGTCGGCGAGCTCGACCAGCCGGCGCGAGCCGGGGAACAGCTCGGTGCGGAAGTCGCTGAGGATCCCGAAGGCGAACACGTCGATCTGCAGCTCGTCGACGACCTTCGCGAGCTGGTCGATCTGGTCGACGGAGTAGAACTGGGCCTCGTCGCAGATGAGGTAGTCGATCCGGCCGCCCCGGGTGAGAGTCGTGACGACGTAGGTCCAGAAGTTGAAGTCCGGCTCGACCTCGAGCGCCTCGTGGGTGAGGCCCAGCCGGCTCGAGAGCATCGCCTCGCCGGCCCGGTCGTGGGTGGTGAAGATGCGCCCGACGCGGCCGCGTGCCGCGTGGTTGTGGTTGGTCTGCAGGGCCAGGGTCGACTTGCCGGAGTCCATGGTGCCGGTGAAGAAATGCAGTTCAGCCACGAGGAGTGATCCTTCCACATCACCCGGTCACGCTGGTACGCCGCCGGAGCCACCACCGCAGGAGCAGGTGCAGCGCCACGTTGACCAGGGCCGCGCCCACGATCGCGGTGACGAGGAGGCCGGTGGAGAGCTCCGAGTCCCACAGCGGCCACGACCACGGCGAGCCCATCAGCCCCACCCAGAGGAGGCCGAGTCCGGCCCCGATGTTCGCGTCGGGCGTGTCGTGGGCCACGACCGAGATCAACGAGTAGCCGAGTCCCAGCACGAGCAGGACGACATGGGCGACGAGGAGCTTCATGGCGCCACCCTCGCCGACCACGCGCGGCCGAGCCATCCGGCCACGTACTCAAGCGGTCCGGCAGGATGGAGCACATGACCGGACCCCTCATCCCGGCCCAGGACCTGCGCGCGGTGCTGGCCGACGTCACCGTGCTCGACGTGCGCTACCGCACCGGCGCACCCGCCGGCCCGGACGTCTACGCCGAGGGCCACGTGCCAGGCGCGGCGTACGTCGACCTGGACACCGACCTCGCCGCCCCCGCGGGAACAGGCGGCCGACACCCGCTGCCGGACCCGGAAGTCTTCGTGGCCGCGATGCGCCGGGCCGGGGTCTCGCACACCCGATCGGTCGTCGTGTACGACGACTGGTCGGGGCAGGCCGCCGGCCGGGCGTGGTGGCTGCTGCGCCACCACGGGCACCCCGACGTCAGGGTGCTCGACGGTGCCTGGCCGGCGTGGCAGGCGATCGGCGGAGAGGTCGAGACCGGCATCCCGGATGTCGGGCCCGGTGACTTCGAGCCGGGCGAGCCGCTCGCGCACGCGGTCGAGGCCGACGACGTGCCCGACGTGGACGTCCTGGTCGACGCCCGGGCGGCCGAGCGCCACCGCGGCGAGGCCGAGCCGATCGACCCCGTGGCCGGCCGCATCCCGGGTGCGGTCAACGTGCCGACCGCGCGCAACGTCGACGATGACGGCCGCTTCCGGACTCCCGACGAGCTGCGGGCGATCTATGCGGAGGTCGGTGCCGTCCCGGGCGCCGACGTCGCGGCGTACTGCGGCTCCGGGGTCACCGCCACCCACGACGTCCTCGCCATGGCGGTCGCGGGCATCGAGGCGCGGCTCTACCCGGGCAGCTGGAGCGGCTGGATCGTCGACCCGTCGCGGCCGGTCGCCACAGGCGCCTGACGATGGGCGAGGTCCGGATCGGGATCTCGGGGTGGACCTACCCGGCCTGGCGAGGAGACTTCTACCCCCGCGGCCTGGTGCAACGTCGCGAGCTCGAGTACGCCGCGTCCCGCCTGACGTCGATCGAGATCAACGGCTCGTTCTATTCCCTCCAACGCCCGTCGTCGTACGCGAGGTGGCGCGACGAGACGCCCCCCGACTTCGTCTTCGCGGTCAAGGGCGGCCGGTTCATCACCCATCTCAAGAGGCTGCGCGAGGTCGAGGCGCCCCTCGCCAACTTCTTCGCGTCCGGCGTCCTGGCCCTGGGGCCGAAGCTCGGCCCGGTGCTGTGGCAGCTGCCCGAGGCTCTCACGTACGACGCCGACGCGGTGGAGGCCTTCGCCCGGCTGCTGCCCCGCACCACTCGCGAGGCCGCGGCGCTGGCCGGGCGACACGACGACCGGCTGGCGGGCGACCGCGTGCACGCCGAGACCGACGCCGACCGCCCGGTCCGACACGCGCTGGAGTTCCGCAGTCCCTCGTTCGCGACCGACGAGGCGCTGGCCCAGCTGGCTTCCCACGGCATCGCGGTCGTGCTGGCCGACACCGCCGGCCGCTGGCCGAAGGTCGACCGCGACACCGCTGACTTCCGATACGTCCGGCTGCACGGGGACCGTGAGCTGTACGCCAGCGGCTACGGCCCGGCCGCCCTCGACGAGTGGGCCGACCGGATCCGGACGTGGTCGGAGAGGGAAGACGTCTACGTGTACTTCGACAACGACGCCAAGGGGTTCGCGCCCCACGACGCCGAGGCGCTGATCGAGCGCGTCCGTCATTCAGCCGACTGAGACCTCGTCGCCGACGCGGATCGTGCCGGTGCCGTCGGGGATCAGGTGCACGGCGAACAACGTGTCCTTGGTCGGTCGCCGATGGCGGGCCAGCGTGCGGATCGGCTCCTTGCCCGTGCGCAGCGTGTCGACGTCGATGGTCGTCACGACGCAGCGGCCGGCCGGCTTGGCCACCCGGAACCGGATGCCTGAGATCGACACGTGCGACCAGTGGTCCTCGGCGAACGGCTCGTCGCCGTCGATCACCACGTTGGGCCGGAACCGCTGCACGGGCAACGGGCCCGGCGGCTCCTCGCCGCGCTCGAGCGCGGTCTCGACGATCCAGTCGTTGAGCTGCCGCAGGGACGCCTCGGATGCCAGGGTGACCGGGTAGCCGTCGGCGTACGCCGTGTGGTCTGCGGCCGTCGAGTGAGCCGGGTTGAGCGTGCGACGGGTCGGGTCGTCGCACCACACCAGCCTCAGGTCCTCGCGGCCGACCGCCTTGCGCAGCCAGGCGTCCGCCTCCGCGCCGGCGGGGATGCCCTGCAGCTCCTGGCTGAACACGCGCGCCCGCACCAGCGGGCCGGTCGGCTCGTCGAGCAGGAGGTCGGGCAGGTCGGGCGCGGTGAGCCGCAGGACGCCGCCGGACATCGAGGGGTCGGTGGCCGGGGTGTCCGCGACGACGGTGAAGAGCTGGTGCACCTCGCGCGCCGAAACGAGCACGCCGTCGCCGTCGAACACGGCCCAGGACCGGTCGTCGGCGAGCCCGCGCGCCAGCACCTCGGCAGACTCGACCGGGCGGATCGCTGTGCTCTTGACGGGATGGATGTTCAGGCCGGTGATCCGCAGCGTCACCAGTGCACGCCCTTGAACACCTTGGCCAGCATGATCTGCTCCGACTCGCGGGTGCCCGGCTCGGGCGCCTGGCCCCTGGCGGCCGCCGAGTCGGGGAACACGTGGTAGGCCATGTTGAGCAGCCGGAACGTCGTCTTCGGCGCCACGGTGTGCGCGATCGCGCCGGTGTTGCCGAGCGCGGTGTTGATCTCGTGCGGCTTCTCGACCATCGCCTTGATGACCAGGTCGGCGGCCTGGGCCGGTGAGATGGTGGGGAACTTGTCGTAGATCTTGGTCGGCGCGATCATCGGCGTGCGCACCAACGGCATGTGGATGCTGGTGAACGTGATGCCGTTGCCGACCACCTCGGACGCCACGACGTTGCTCCACGAGTCGAGCGCGGCCTTCGACGCGACGTACGCCGAGAAGCGTGGCGGGTTGGTCTGCACCCCGATCGAGCTGATGTTGACCACGTGGCCGGACTTCTGTCGGTGCATCACGGGCATCAGGCCCATGACCAGCCGGATCGCGCCGAAGTAGTTGAGCTGCATGGTGCGCTCGAAGTCGTGGAACCGGTCGGCCGAGAGCCGCAGCGATCGGCGTATGGAGCGGCCGGCGTTGTTGACCACGAAGTCGACGCTGGGCAGCTCGGCGGTCAGCTGCTCGCACAGCGCGTCGATCGCCTCGAGGTCGGAGAGGTCGCACGGGAAGACATGCGCCTGCCCGCCGCGCATCTCGATCGTGGCCCGGGTGTCCTCGAGCTTGTCCTTGCCGCGCGCGACCAGTACCGGGATGCCGCCGGCCTGCGCGACCTTGAGCGCCGTGACCTGGCCGATGCCCGACGAGGCGCCGGTGATGACGACGTACTTGCCCTGCAGTGCCGCGCGGATCGTGGCGTTCCGGCCGGTCGACTCGTCGAGGTGCTCCTCCCAGTAGCCCCACAGGGTCCGGGCGTACGACTCCAGGTCGGGTACGGCGATGCCCGAGCCCGCGAGCGCCTTCTCGGTCGCCCGGGAGTCGAACACCGGCGCGAAGCTGGTGTGCGCGAGCACCTCGGCCGGCACACCGAGCCGCCCCAACGTCTGGTCCAGCACCGCCTGACCGGCGGCGCTCTTCACCAGGGCCGAGACGATGGTCGACGGGCGCAGCATCCGCGGCACCAGGCCGAGCGGGCCGCTCGCGGTGAGCTGCCGGTCGATCGGCGTCGCGAACCGTGGCGCGCCCGCGGCGCCGCAGAACAGGTTGACCGTCTCCACCACCGGCTGCGGCTCCGGGTTGACCAGGTGGAACGCCTCGCCGTCGCGGTCGGGCAGGTGCGCGAGGTGGTCCATCGCGGCCGCCACGTAGTCGACCGGCACGACGTTGGTGTCGCCGAGGTCGGCGCCGATCATCGGCAGCCACGCCGGCAGCACGTCGCGCAGCGCCTTGAGCATCGGGAAGAAGTAGTAGGGCCCGTCGACCTTGTCCATCGCGCCGGTCTCGCTGTGGCCGACCACGATCGCCGGCCGGTAGACCCGCCACGGCACGGTCGCCTCGTCGCGCACGATGCGCTCCGACTCGTACTTCGTGCGGTGGTACGGCGACGGCAGGTGCTGCCCCTCGGCGAACATCGTCTCGTCGAACCGGCCCCGGAAGTCGCCGGCAGCCGCGACCGACGAGACCTGGTGGAAGCAGCCGGCATCGAGGGCGGCGGCCAGCGCCAGCGCCTCCCGGGTGCCACCGACGTTCATCGTCTCGTTGGTCGCGTCGTCGGCGGTCAGGTCGTAGACCGCAGCGAGGTGGAAGAAGTGGTCGATCCCGCCGGCGTGCCTGGTCACCCAGGACTTCGCGACGCCGAGGCGGGGCTTCGTCAGGTCACCGGTGACCGGCACGACCCGGCCGGGACCGCCGCGCTCGTTCCAGCGCTCGGCGAGCGCCCGCATCCGGGGCAGCGAGCCCTTGCGGACCAGCACGTGGATGTCGCCCTCGCGGTGGTCGACCAGCTGCTGGACGAGGTGCCGGCCGATGAATCCCGTGGCGCCGGTGACGAAGTACGACATGGCGCCAGACTACGGTCAGTCGCGCTTGGTCTCGCCGAACATGATGTCGTCCCAGCTCGGCACCGAGGCCCGTCCCCGGGTCTTCTTGACCGGCCTGCGCGCCGGTTCGTCAACCTCCTCGGCCACCGCGGGCTCGTCGCGCTCCTCGTCCGCCGGCTCGGCGTCGACCTGCTCGGAGTCCAGCCGGTCGCGCATGGCCTCGGTCAGGTCGGTGGTCTCGTCGTCGGCACCCGCCTCGTCGTCGGAGACGAGCTCGATCGCGTCGTCGCCGAGCGGCAGCTCCTCGGCGGGTACGGCGGACAGCCGGCGCTTGCGCGGGGCGGGAGCCTCGTCGTCGGCGCCGGGCATCGGCGCGGCCTTGGGTGCGGCACCCTCGCCGACCAGCCACCGCGCGTCGTCGTTCTCGACGGTGACGTAGTTGCCGGGCAGGTCGAACGAGAACGCGGCCGATCCCTTGCGGGAGCCGGCGGTGAAGAGCGCGGTGAGGTTCCAGCGGCCGTCCTCGCGACGGTAGGCGTCCCACTCGACGGTCCGGGGGTCGACGTTGAGGCCCCGCAGGTGCTCGGCGACCGCGTCGCCGAGGGTGCGGCCGCCACCGAGCGAGCCCTCGCCGCTGCGGCGGCGCACCGACGACTTCTGGGCGCGCTGCGCCACGTGCGCGCGCTCGTCGAGCACGGGACCGGCGAACGTCATGATCTTCTCGACGGTCGTCTGGGCGGCCTGGGCCACCGACTCGGCCGACTCGCCGGCACGGATGCGGGCCTGGATGTCTCGGGGGCGAAGGGCGCTGTCCATCTGAATCTCCAACTGGCCGAGTCGTGCATGCTCGCCGCGCAGGGCGGCCCGGAGCTTGGCGTCGACGGTGAGGGTGTACTCGCCGCCGGCATCGTCGACCAGCAGCAGACGGGTGCCGTCATCGCTCAGTCCTGCGAGCGTGAGGTGCACCATGGGTGGTCTGCTCCTGCCCTCTCGTGCCTGTCCGGTTGGCTGCCGAGCCTACGCCAGCGCAACGCTCACTCCGGCGTACGCCGGACGGCGCGCCCACGCCGATTGTGGCGGTCTCCCGGGGCGATACCCTCCGGCTGTGCTGCCGACCGTGATCTCGATGGCCGTCGCCCCGCCGGAGCCGTCGGTCACCCTGGTCGTCCTGGACCTCGTCGGCATCTTCGTCTTCGCGATCTCCGGCGCCCTCGTGGCGGTGCGCAAGGACCTCGACGTGTTCGGTGTCCTGGTGCTCGCCGGCACCACCGGGCTCGGCGGCGGCTTCCTGCGCGACGTGCTCATCGACGCGACGCCGCCCGCTGCGCTGGCCGACTGGCGCTACCTCACGGTGCCGGTCGCCGCCGGGCTCGTGACGTTCTTCTTCCACCCGGTCGTCGGCCGTGCCGAGCGCGTCGTCAACGTGTTCGACGCGTTCGGGCTGGCGCTCTTCTGTGTCACCGGCGCGCTCAAGGCGACGGCGTACGGACTCGGGCCGGTGCCGGCCGCGCTGATGGGCATGGTCACCGGCATCGGCGGCGGCATGGCCCGCGACGTCCTGGCCGGCCGGGTGCCGGTCATCTTCCGCGGTGAGCTCTACGCCACCCCCGCCCTCGCCGGCGCCACCATCGCGGTGCTGGGCGACCGCCTCGACCAGCCGATGTACGTCGTCGTACCGCTCGCCGCGGGCACCTGCCTGGTCTGGCGGCTGCTGGCCATGTGGCGCGACTGGCAGGCCCCCATGCCCACCGGCCCCGCCAGCGTCTAGACGTGCCGAGACCCGCACCGACAGCCGGTGCGGGTCCCGGGTCCTACATCCCCCTGGCTAGCAACCTGCCTTCCTGAGCGTGAAGTCCGCCCGGGTCTCCTCGCCGCGGTAGAGCCGGACCTGCCGGCCCTGCGGTGTGTAGCCGTCCTTCGCCGCGATCATGTTCAACGGGTTGGCAGCCGCGTTGAACCAGTGGGCGTAGGTGCCGTCGGACTCCGTCGTGAACGTCCACGAGCCCGCCCACGAGTCGACCTGGACGGTCGCCCCGGGCAGCGTGGCGACGTCGCCGTTGCAGGCCCGGCCGCTGACGGTGCCGACCAGCTTGCCCCAGCTCGCCGGGGCGTTGACGGTCATCTTCACCGCCACCGGCTCCACCGACCCGGGTGCGTTCTCGTCGATCCCGACGGACGCCGTGTAGACGCCCGGCTGGGCGACGTTCGGGTCCATCGTGACCCGGACCGTCACCGACGCACCGGGCGCCAGCGTGGCCGAGGTCTTGTTGATCGACATCCACTCGACGTCGGCGGCAGCGGCTGCGCACTCGTCGAAGCCGGGCAGCGTCTCGCTGTCCACCGTCGCCGTGAACCCACCCGAGGAGCCACCGATCTTGTGGACGCCGCACGCCATGCCGCCGCGGTAGCGGGCGGTGTTGGAGTTCGGCATGTCGGTCCAGGCACCCGCGGCGGGGTCGTAGGCGAAGGTGCGGTTGGTGATCACCGCGCCCTGCACACCACCGTTGACGATCAGCGTGCCGTTGGCGACGGCGTAGCTGCTGGCCCACGTGTCCACGGGTGCGTCCGGGATCGCGGTCCAGCTGTCGGCGCCGGGGTCGTAGACGTAGCTGTCCGCGGTCCCCGCCGCACCACCGTTGCCGCCGGTGCAGTAGACCTTCCCGTCGATCCCGCCGCAGGAGGCGAACGCCACCGGTGCCGGGTAGTCGGCGATCTGGGTCCACGTGTCCGTCGCGACGTCGTATGCCGCCGCGTCGCCCGACATCGGCGTGCACGCCGATGTGGTGCAGCCACCGACGACGTACAGCTTGCCGTCGGCCACGGCCTGACCGGATGCCGACAGTGACACCGGTGAGTCCGCGGCGGCCGACCACGCGTCCGCCGCCGGGTCGTAGACCCACGTGGCGGGGCTCGGGTTGGGAGCCCAGCCACCCGTGGCGACGATCTTGCCGTCCACCACGCCGACGGCCATGGCGTTGCGGGCAGCCGGCAGGCTGGCCTTCGCCGTCCAGGACAGCGTCGCCGGGTCGTAGGCCTGTACCGAAGCGGTGGATGCGCTGCCGTTGCCTCCCGCGATGGAGTACGCCACGCCGTCGAGGTTGACGACCCGGTTGTCCATGATCACGTTCGGGTAGTCGGCGATGTCGGTCCACGGTGCCTCGTGCGGACCGACGGCTGCCGGCGAGCCGGTGGGCGCCCTGCCGCTGGCGGCCGCCGCAAGGGACACGTCGGCCTTGATCTCCTGGAGGGGAGCGCCCTCCTGCTTCGCGATGGCGCGGGCGTCGACCCGGTCACCGCTCGGCGTCTGGAGCACGAACCCGCCCGGACGCTCGCTGAACTCGACGTCCACCGGGGCGTTGCCCTCGTTGGTGACCTTGAACGTCTTGCTCTTCGCGGCACCTCCGAGCACGGAGGTGGTCTCCACGCTGGTCGGTGTCACAGTCAGCCGTCCGCCTGCGAGCCGGAAGTTGGCCTGGGTCGTGAAGTTGGCCGCGACGTTGACCTGCCTCGTCTGCGACACGTACTGGTTCGCCGCCGCCTCGAACGGGTGCCGTCCGGTGAGCGAGGAGAACATCCAGTAGAACCCGTCGTCGAGGTTGGCGTCGTCCGGCGTGGCCGCCGTGGTCGCCTTCTCGTCCGGCTTGTCCAGGCTGGTGACCGTCGCGCCGTTGATGCCCTCGGGTCCCGTTGCTCCGCGCACGTTGCCGACCACGAGGCCGCCACGCACCGGGTCACAGCTGCGGTTGGCGGTGAACACGTCGTCGACCTCCCACCACCAGCCGAACGAGGCGTCGTAGTTGTGGAAGCGGACCTGCACCTCGGCCTGTCCAGCGGCCATCGGCAGCTGGATGACGTCCTCCCGCGGACCACGCACGTCGGTGGTCTGCGACAGCACCGTCTCCCAGGTCTCCCCGCCGTCGATCGAGACGTCGACGTCGGCGGTGTCGCCGAGGTTGTTGTAGTCCTGCTTGAAGCCGATCACCGGGTCGGTCACCGACGACATGTCCAGCACCGGCGTCACCAGCGAGGTGTCCTGCTCACCGGCGCTGCCGTAGAAGTCGGAGTCCATGATCGCGAACTTGCCGCTGCCTCCGGTGAGGTTGGCGCGGTTCTTCGGGTTGTCGAAGCGCCAGACCTGGCCATTGTCGAGGTTGTCGACGACGGTCCAGCCCTCGGGCAGGGTGCCGGCGTCGAAGTTCTCGGTCGTGGTCCCGGACGTGTTGAACACGTAGCCGGGAGCGGTGCACGTCGAACCGTCGACCTCGAGGCCGAACTCCTCCGTGGCGTTGCCGTCTCCCACGCTCACCTCACGGGTCTCCGGCAGGTAGCCGGTGTACTCCGAGGAGGCCGTGATCTCGTACGTCGAGTCGGCCGGCAGGGTCAGCGAGTACTCGCCCGTCGCCGGGTCGGTGAACGTCGACACGGGCGTGCCCTCGACAGCGATCTCGGCGTACAGCGGCCACCCCTGGCCGGAGGCGTCCTTGACCGAGCCGTTGAGGGTCACCGTCGCCGCGGTCGCCAGCGCGAAGTCCTGGGTCACGGTCTCGTTGGCCGTCACCGTCACGTTCGCCGTCTGGCTCACGTAGCCGAACTTCGTCGCCGTGACCGTGTAGTCGCCGGCCGGGACGGTCACCGCGTAGGTGCCGTCGTCGCCCGTCGTGGCGGTGCGGTTGGTCTCTCCTCCGGCCACCTCGATCTCGACGTCGGCCACCGGGTCGCCGGTGTCGGCGTCCGTGACCGTGCCCTCGACGTCGCCGGCGTCGCCGATGGGGGCGGCGTTCAGCAGCGCGAGAGCGTCCAGTCGGCCCTCACCGAAGACATTGTTGTCGTCGGCGGTGCCGCCGCACGCTGTGGAGCTCGAGTCGACGGCGGTGCCGTCGAGCAGCGCCCAGGTGGCCTCGATGTCGCCCATCAGTCCGGGCGCGGCGGACCACAGGAGGGCGATGGTGCCCGCCAGGTGTGGTGCCGCCATCGACGTGCCGTTGAAGGCGCCGTAGGTGCTGCCGGGAAGGCTGGAGCGCACGTTGACGCCGGGAGCGGAGATGTTCGGCTTGAGCTCGCCGTCCTGGCCGGCTCCTCGTGAGGAGAACCCGGCGATGGCGTTGTTGACGTCGTACGCGCCGACGGAGTAGTTGATCGTGCGGCTGCCGGGAGAGCCGCTGGTGGCGCAGCCCGGCCCGTTGTTGCCGTTGGACCAGGTGCCGAAGATCCCCGACGCGGACCACGCCTCGAGGATGTCCTCCATGAACGGGTCGTTGCTCGGCACCTGGGTGCCCCACGAGTTGTTCACGATGTTGGGACGCTTGGAGACGTCGGGGTTCGCGCCGGAGAGGTCCTCCGGGGCGAGCATCCACTCGCCGGAGCTGATGAGGGCAGCGTCGGACGGGCAGCAGCCGTTGGCCGCGATCCAGGTGACCTCGGGAGCGACGCCGACCTGGTTGCCCGCACCGTCGTCGCCGGCCATGGTGCCCATCGTGTGGGTGCCGTGGCCGTTGGTGTCGCACGGGGCGGTGGCACAGGAGCCGGCCGCGTTGAACCAGTTGTAGTTGTGGTCGAAGGTCCCGTCGCCGTTGTTGCCGCGGTACTGCCCGACGAGGGCCGGGTGGTCGTACTGGACGCCGGTGTCGATGTTGGCGACCACGATGCCCTCGCCCCGGACACCGAGCTCGTTCCAGACGTCGTCGGCGTTGATGTTCGCGATGCCCCACTCGACGGCGTCGACCTCCTTGAGGTCCTTGCCCTTGACCGGCTTCTCCAACGTGTACTCGCGGGTCGGCCACAGCGAGTCAACCTCGGGCAGGCCGGCCAGCTCGAGTGCGAGCGCCTTGTCGCCCGCCTCCACGCGGATCGCGTTGGTGGCGTAGAAGGCCTGGTAGGTGGCCCCGGCCGCCTCGAGGCGGGTCTTGGTCTGCTTCTGGCTGGCCTCGGCGGCGGCCGTCAGTGCGTCGTACACCGCCTGGCCGCGCTCGTTCCAGTCCTTGATGTCGGCGGCGGCCGAGAGGTCCGCCTGCTCGAAGCGGACCCAGAAGCTGGCCTCGCCCTTGTCCGCTAGCTGGTTGACCAGCTGAGGCTTGATCTTGTCGGGGTTGCTCGGCGCCGCGGCTGTGGCGCCGGGTCCGATCAGGGCGAGCAGGGCCGCGACGACCCCGAGCGCTAGTGCCCTGGCGACCAGTGACCGGGCTGGTGCCCGTCGCCGGCTGCCGCGAGTGGTGGATGACATGTTCCGTCCTTCCCGAGAGATGTCCCGGGACGGGGGTGCCGCCTGGGGACAAGGATTCGACAAAAGGTGGGGCGACCGGGAGAGGACCCGGACTTCCGCAACGTAGGACCGGCGTCGGATGACCGACAAGCGGTGTTCGTGGGCAACTCATGGTCGAAATGCGGGCAGCCCCTGGTCGGTGTCAGCCGACCGATCGGCCCATTGAACTTTCGTCGCTGTTCGGACAAAGTTTGGCCAAGCGGCAACAGAACTCACTCGGGGGAGACGTGGCCATAGCTGTGGCGACCGAGCAGGTCGGCGGCATCGGGGATGAACCAGTGGTCGTCGTGGCCATTGCCAGGTCCGCACAGGAGCGCGCCCGGCTGGCCGCACTGGTCGACGACCATGTGCAGGTGCTGCTGGCGTCGTCGTACCAGGAGGCGGTGTTCCTGCTGAGCGCCGCCGACGGCGATGCGCAGGCGCTGGCGGCACCGCCACCCTCGGAGCCGACGTCCGGGCTGCTGGTCGACTCCGACGGCCGCTTCGCCCACTGGGGCAACCGCACGGTGGCGCTGTCGCCGCTCGAGCACGACCTGCTCTGCTGCCTGTTGGAGGAGGTCGGCCGGACCTGGAGCTATCAGGCGCTGCACCGGCAGGTCTGGGGCCACGACCAGCAACGGGGTCGGTGCGACGTGCAGTCGGTGGTGAAGCGGCTTCGTGCCAAGCTGCGCGAGCTCGACAGCCCGCTGCGCATCGACGCCGTGCGCGGGGTGGGGCTGCGGCTCGTCGAGACGGTGGCCGCCACCCCGACGGTGTCGTCCCGGGCGCGGCTGCGCCGGCCGGCCCGACCGAGCGCCCGGCCGCCGAGCCGGGTCCGCTGACCGGCACTCCCTACGGAGCCGGTGAGTAGTCGGCGCCACGCGTCGCCTGCGCGGCCACGACGGCGACCAGCCCGGCGACGACCGGGACGGCGTAGGCCCAGGACGCTCCGCGCGCATCGACGACGAGTCCGGCGAGCGTGGCCCCGGGCGCGACGCCGGCCACCAGGGCGGTGTGCATGATGCCCATGCCCTCGGTGAGCCGGGCGCTCGGCAC
The DNA here is from genome assembly GCA_963825755.1 of uncultured Actinomycetota bacterium. Classification (GTDB taxonomy): domain Bacteria; phylum Actinomycetota; class Actinomycetes; order Propionibacteriales; family Nocardioidaceae; genus Nocardioides. Next base: position 48,891 of record CAWGUS010000012.1, read on the forward strand.
CACCTGCTCGGTGAGCATCATCGTGGCGATCAGGGTCGGCGCGATCGCCAAGCCACCGAGCAGCAGCACCGGCGCCATCAGCGCGACGTGCCCCACGAACGCCAGTGGCAGCATCGCCGCCAGCATCGCCACCGCGCCGAGGCGCAACCGCGTCTCGAGGCTCGATGTCCAGTGCAGGGCGCCCGTCACCAGGCCGGCGAGCAGGCTGCCGAAGCTCCAGATCGCGAGCAGGACACCGGCCAGTCCCTTCTGCCCCTCCTCCTCGGCGAACGCCACCGTCGTCACCTCGGCGGCTCCGAACAGCGCGCCCAGCGCCAGGCAGACCACCGCGACCGGCACCAGGGCACGCCAGGGCATCCGCGGCCGTGGTCCGCTCCGGGCGGACCTCGCGTGGGCCGGTGGCTGAGTGCCCGTCTGCGCGGCGTACGCCAGCGTCCCGGCCAGCCCCGTCACCAGCGCCACGAGCAGTCCGGCGACCGGGTGCCACAAGGTGGCGAGCAGGGTCACCACGATGGGGCCGACGACGAAGACCACCTCGTCGAGCACCGCCTCCAGTGCGTACGCCGTGCCGACCTGCCCGCGGTCGGACAGCACGTGCGACCAGCGGGCCCGGACGGACGAGCCGACCTGCGGCACGAACGCGCCGGCGACGACCGCGCTCAGGTACGTCGCCGGTGCGGGCCAGTCGAGCTCGACTGCCAGCACCAGCATCGCGAGCGCGACACCCCACACGGAGATGCCGACCGACAGCACCCTGGCCTGGCCGAACCGGTCGACGAGCGAGCCCTTCACGATCGCCAGGGCGGCGTCGGCGATCACGTAGGCGGCCGACAGCAGCCCGGCCTGGCCGTAGGAGCCGGTGCGCGCCGAGACCAGCAGCACGATGCCGAGGCCGACCATCGAGATCTGCAGGCGGCCGAGCAGGGCGGCCGACGAGAAGCGGAAGCCGCCGGGCACCCGCAGCAGGCGGCCGTAGGAATCGAACATCACGACGAACGCTAGGGCCGGTGACCGGGCGCCGACCAATCTTCGACCGCTCCCTACGATGAGGTCATGCCTCCGGACGTCACGCCGTACGACTCACTGCTGCTGCTGTCCTTCGGGGGACCCGAGAAGCCCGACGACGTCGTGCCGTTCCTCGAGAACGTCACCCGGGGCCGCGGCATCCCGCGCGAGCGGCTCGAGGAGGTCGGCGAGCACTACTTCCTCTTCGGCGGTCGCTCGCCGATCAACGACCAGAACCGTATGTTCCTGGCGGCGATCCGTGAGGACCTCGCCGGTGCCGGGATCGACCTGCCGGTCTACTGGGGCAACCGCAACTGGACGCCGTACCTCGCCGACACGCTCCGCGAGATGACCGCCGACGGCGTGCGCCGGGCGGCGGTGCTGACGACGTCGGCGTACTCGTCGTACTCCTCGTGCCGGCAGTACCGCGAGAACCTCGCCGACGCCGTGGCCGAGGTGCCGGGGGCGCCCCGGCTCGACCGGCTGCGGCAGTACTTCAACCACCCGGGCTTCGTCGAGCCCGTCGTGGACGCGACGCTGGCCGCGCTCGCCGAGCTGCCCGACGCGGTCCGCGAGCAGGCCCGGCTGGTCTTCGTGACCCACTCGATCCCGGTCACGATGGCCGAGACGAGCGGCCCCGACGGCAACGCGTACGTCGCCCAGCACGCCAGCGCGGCGGCCGAGGTGGTCGAGCGGATGCGCCAGGAGACCGGCCGCCGGCACCCGCACGACCTCGTCTACTGCTCGCGCTCCGGGCCGCCGCACGTGCCGTGGCTGGAGCCCGACGTGAACGACCACCTCGAGGCCCTGGCCGCGCACGACGTGCCCGCGGTGGTGCTGGTCCCGGTGGGCTTCGTCTCCGACCACATGGAGGTCATCTACGACCTCGACACCGAGGCCCTCTCGACCGCGAAGCGCCTCGGGCTGCCGGCCGCACGCGCGGCCACACCTGGCATCGACCCGCGGTTCGTGGCGATGGTGCGCGACCTCCTCGTCGAACGGGCCGCCGTCGAGCGCGGCACCGAGGTCACCCGGCAGGCCGTCGGGTCGATCGGCGCCTGGCGCGACGTCTGCGCACCGGGCTGCTGCCCGAACCCGCGAGGCGAGCGCCCGGCCCTGTGCGGAGCGGACTCGTGAGCGCACCCGAGCCGACCGGGCTCCGCGACCTGGCGCTCGAGGTCGCCCGCCAGGCAGCCGCCCTGGTGGCCGGACGCCGCGCCACCGGCGTGAGCGTTGCCGACACCAAGTCCTCCGGAACCGACGTGGTCACCGAGGCCGACCGCGCCAGCGAGGAGCTGATCCGCGGGCTGCTCATCGCCGCCCGGCCCGACGACGCCATCCTCGGCGAGGAGGGTGACGACCGGCCCGGCACGAGCGGGGTGCGGTGGATCGTGGACCCGATCGACGGCACCGTCAACTTCCTCTACGGCCTCCCGCAGTACGCCGTCTCGATCGCTGCCGAGTGGCAGGGCGAGATCGTCGCCGGTGCCGTCGTGAACGTCCCGTCGGGAGTCGAGTACGCCGCGGCTCGCGGCCATGGATCGACGCGCGACGGCGTACCTCTCCGGGTCCGGCCCGCGCCGCCGCTGCACGAGCGCCTGATCATGACCGGGTTCGGCTACATCCGGGAGGTGCGGGTCCACCAGGCCGCCTGCATCCAGAGGCTGCTGCCCGAGATTCGCGACATCCGTCGCATGGGATCCTCCGCCCTCGACATCTGCCAGGTCGCCGAGGGCACCGCCGACGGCTATGTCGAGGAGGGCTCCCAGCCCTGGGACTGGGCAGCCGCCAGCCTGGTGCTGACCGAGGCCGGTGGCCGTTTCGCCGTACTCCCCGGGACGATGCGCGACCGGGTCCCGGGCTGGCCGGAGAAGACCGTCGTCACGGCCGCACCGGCCGACGGTTGGGACGACTTCGTGACCGCCCTCGAGACGGCCGGGTTCCTCGCCGTACCGGGGGAATAGGGTCCCGTCACCAGGTGTTCAGGCGACACGACGGACACCGGTGGTGCATCACCAGCGTTGATGGTGCACAATCTGGCGCGCCGACGCTGAGATGGGACGACGACCGACTGCACGGCCGTCGGGGAGTGGGACGAGGACATGGCGACTGACTACGACGCACCACGCAAGAACGAAGAAGACCAGAGCGAAGAGAGCATCGAGGAGCTCAAGGCTCGTCGGCACGACAAGAACTCGGGCAAGGTCGACGAGGACGAGGCCGAAGCGGCCGAGTCGTTCGAGCTGCCCGGTGCCGACCTGTCACACGAGGAGCTGGCCGTCGAGGTCAAGCCCAAGCAGGAGGACGAGTTCACCTGCATGAGCTGCTTCCTGGTGCACCACCGTTCGCAGCTCGCGGACGAGAAGAAGATGATCTGCAAGGACTGCGCCTGACGGGTCCGACAACGTGAAGAGGGCCGCAACCCGACTGGGTTGCGGCCCTCCTGCGTCTGCGGTGGCTCAGCTCGTCGGAGCCCCGGCGGCGTCGGCGTCCTGGTCGTCCTTCTGCAGGTCCGGCGGCAGGTGGCCGGTGGACTTCGCGTAGTAGTCGGCGGCCTTGCGGGTGGCCAGCATCCGGGCGATCGCGATCGCCGTGCCGCTGACGGCGGCCCACGCCACTGCCTCCCACAGGTCGACGTCGGGGTCCGCCGGGTTGGCGGGCGGGTTCTTGCCCGTCGCGGCGCGCCAGGACGTGTTGAGGGTCTTCTTCGCGAGCGCTGCGGCGCCGAGTGCGGCGGCCAGTGAGAAGACGGTCCACATCTTCGAGCTGTTGGATGCCATGCGGCCAGCCTACTGAGAGCGGTCCGGCCTCGCCTCGCCCACAGGGGTGGAGCCCCGGGCCGCGCCCAGGGCGGCGGCCAGCCGATCGGGGTGCCGGGTCTGGATGAGCCAGTACGGCGTGGGGTCGGCCGGGTCTGCGATGTCGACCCGGACTCCGCGCTTGAGGTAGGGCCGGAGCAGCAGGTAGGCGCGGGCGTCGGCCTCGCGCCCGGCCAGCCGGCGGGTCCGGTCGGCGTCCAGCACGGTCACCGCGCCGAGGTGCCGGGTCTCGATGTGGGCCCGGCCGGCCCGGAGCTCGGTGCCGGTGACGACGACCCGCGCCGCGCCGTACGCGAGGAACGCCCAGGCGAGGAGCAGCATGGCCACGCCGGTGATGACCCAGGCGACGGTCAAGGGGAGTGCCACGACCACCGCCAGCCACAGGCTCGCGACCAGCATCGTGCCCTGCACCCACCAGCGCAGGGGGACGTGCAGGCGTTCGGCGTACTCCACGACGCCCAGCCTAGGCTGGGGGAGTGACCGAACTCGACGTGGCCCTGGTGCGGCTCGACCCCGGCCTGCCCGTGCCGTCGTACGCCCATCCCGGCGACGCCGGAGCCGACCTGCAGACCACCGTCGACCTCACGCTCGGGCCCGGTGAGCGGGCGCTCGTGCCGACCGGGATGAGCATCGCGCTTCCCGAGGGGTACGTCGCGCTCGTGCACCCGCGATCCGGGCTGGCCGCGCGGCACGGACTGTCGATCGTCAACGCGCCCGGCACCGTCGACGCGGGCTACCGCGGCGAGATCAAGGTGATGCTGATCAACCACGACCGGCTCGACACCGTCGAGCTCAAGCGCGGCGACCGGGTCGCCCAGCTGGTGGTCCAGCGCTTCGAGCGGGCCCGGTTCGTCGAGGTCGACGCCCTGCCCGGCTCGGTGCGTGGCGAGGGGGGCTACGGTTCTACGGGTGGATTCGGTCCGTCCTGACCGCCCCGCACAGACGCAGAAGCAGGAGTCCGCAGTGAAGTTCCGTCGCAAGGCCGCACCCGACGACGCCCCCGAGGTGCTCGACGATCCGGTGGACGAGTCCGACGCCGACGCGCCCGTCGAGCCGGGCCCCTCCGAGGGTGGGCCCTACGACGCCGAGGGCCTCTCCGACACCCTCGAGCGGGTCGACCTCGGGTCCCTGCTCATCGCCCCTGCCGCCGGCCTCGAGCTGCGCCTCCAGGTGGACGAGGAGTCCGGCAAGGTCGCGGCCGTCATGCTCGCCGCCGAGGACGGCGCGATGGAGGTCCAGGCGTTCTCCGCGCCTCGCGGCGGCGACCTCTGGAGCGAGGTCCGTCCCCAGATCGCCGCCGACATCACCCAGCGCGGCGGCAAGGTCGCCGAGCGCGAGGGCCGTTTCGGCACCGAGCTCGTCTGCCAGATGCCCGTCAAGCGCGCCGACGGCACCGACGCCGTACAGCCCTCCCGCATCATCGGCGTCAACGGCTCCCGCTGGATGCTGCGCGCCTCGCTGCTGGGCCGACCCGCCGTCGAGCCCGACGGCGCGGCCACGTGGGAGGACGCCCTCGCCCTGGTGGCCGTACGCCGCGGGGCCCAGGCCATGCCGGTGGGCCAGCCGCTCGCCGTGACGCTGCCCGACAACGCCCGCAAGGTGCAGTGACGTGGCGGAGAAGAGCCGGCTGCGCAAGACCATCAGCCGGTGGGCCAACAGCTCCGACCAGGATCTGCGGCACCTGCGCGAGACCCATCACGTCGACGACAGCGAGCTCTCCATCGCCGACGCGCCCGACCGCGACCACGTGCAGCTCCGCGGCACGCTGCGCACCGTCACCCTGCGGCCGCGAGGCGGCGTGCCGGCGCTCGAGGCCGACCTCGACGACGGCTCCGGCACCATCACCATCGTGTGGCTCGGGCGGCGCCGCATCGCCGGCATCGAGGCCGGCCGCTCGCTGCGCGTGGAGGGCCGCATCGGCGCCCACGACGGACGCCGGATGATCTACAACCCGCGCTACGAGCTGTTGCCGTGACCGACCAGCAGCAGCCGGGCACCGACGCGGGCGCCGGAGCCGCGTCGGTCGACACCGTCGAGGCCGTCGTACGCCGCCAGCTGTCGAAGGCCCTCGGGGGCCGGCGAGGCATGGTCGAGGCCGCCGTGCCGACGATCCTCTTCACCGTGATGTGGCTGACCACGAAGGAGCTGCGTCTCGCGCTCACCGTCAGCCTCGCCGCCGCCGCGACGCTGCTCGTCGTGCGGCTCGTGCAGCGCTCGACCGTGCAGTTCTGCGTCAACGCGCTGCTCGGCATCGGCATCGGCTGGTTCTTCGTGCAGCGCTCCGCGGCGTCGGGCGGCAGCGCCGACGACCAGGCGCTGGCCTACTTCCTGCCCGGCATCCTCTACAACTCCGGCTACTCGGTCGTGCTGGCGTTCACCTGCCTGATCGGCTGGCCGCTCGTCGGTTTCATGGTCGGCTCGGTCGCCGGCGACCCGACCGCGTGGCACGGCAACCGCCAGGTGGTGCGCCTGTGCACCGCGCTGACCTGGATGCTGGCGCTCCCCTGCGTCCTGCGCGTCGCCGTACAAGGTCCGATCTGGCTGGCCGCGAAGTCGGGGTCGTTCGACGTCGACACGGCGGTGGCGCTGCTCGGGGTGCTGAAGATCGGCCTCGGCTGGCCGCTCCAGCTCGCCACCCTCGCCGCCATGGTGTGGCTGCTGGCGCGCAACCACACGCCGCTGGAGGACATCACGCCGATCGCGCCGGAGGCCGACCCGGCCTGAGCGTCACGGGGCGGCGTCCTGACGCTTCTCGGGGGTTGCAGCCCCCAAGACCCGTCGCGATCACCGGGTACCCGGTGATCGCGACCGACCCGAGCAGCCTCTCAGTGCTGCACCGGCGCCAGCAGGCTCTCCAGCTCCTGCTCGACGTCGGCGGAGACCACGAACAGCAGCTCGTCGCCGGCCTCGACGGGCTGTTCGGCGTCGGGGGTGTAGACCTGACCGTCGCGCAGGATCGTCACGAGCGAGCAGTTCTCGGGGAACGGGATGAGCCCGGCGGGCTTGCCGACGTACGGCGAGTCCTCGGGCAGCGTCATCTCGACCAGGTTGGCGTTGCCGCGGCGGAACGTGAACAGCCGCACCAGGTCGCCGACGGTCACGGCCTCCTCGACCAGCGCCGACATGATGCGCGGCGTCGACACGTTGACGTCGACGCCCCAGGCCTCGGTGAAGAGCCACTCGTTGTTGGGGTGGTTGACCCGGCCGACGGTGCGCGGCACGCCGAACTCGGTCTTGGCGAGCAGCGAGGTGACCAGGTTGGCCTTGTCGTCGCCGGTGGCCGCGATGACGACGTCGCATCGGTCGAGCCGGGCCTCCTCGAGCGACGAGAGCTCGCACGAGTCGGCCAGCAGCCACTCGGCGTTGGCGACCCGCTCCGGCTTGAGGGCGTCGGGGTTCTTGTCGATGAGCAGGACGTCGTGGCCGTTGTCGATGAGCTCGCGGGCGATCGATCGTCCGACGGCACCCGCTCCGGCGATGGCGACGCGCATCAGTTCTCCTCGGGGCCGGACTCGAACACGGAATAGGCGCGGGCCGCGTGCTCCTCGCGCATCACCAGGTGCAGCAGGTCGCCCTCCTGGATGACGGTGTCGCGGGTCGGCAGCATGCCCTCGCCGAGCCGGTCGATCCAGGCGATGCGGGAGCGGGTCTGCTCCTGGAAGTGAACGGTGCGCTGCCCGATCCAGACCTCCGGCACCGGCACCTGGTCGACGCGGACCGTGCCGGACGGGTCGCGGAAGTCGGGCTCGGCGCCGGCCGGCAGGATGCGGCGGAGCACCTGGTCGGCGGTCCACTTGACGGTGGCGACCGTGGTGATGCCGAGGCGCTGGTAGACCTCGGCGCGGCCCGGGTCGTAGATCCGGGCGACGACCTGCTGGATGCCGAACGTCTCGCGGGCCACGCGCGCGGCGATGATGTTGGAGTTGTCGCCGCTCGAGACGGCCGCGAAGGCGTCGGCCCGGCGGATGCCTGCCTTCTCCAGGACCTCCTGGTCGAAGCCGTAGCCGGTGACCTTGTCGCCGTTGAACGAGGGCCCGAGCCGCCGGAAGGCGTCGGGGTCGCTGTCGATGATGGAGACGGTGTGGTTCCGGTCCTCGAGGGAGCGCGCGAGGGTCGAACCGACCCGGCCACAGCCCATGATCACGACATGCACGTGGCAAACCGTATCCCAGTCGGTACGCGTGGTTGCGGCCACGACGCCTGAATAGGTCTAGCCTTCACGCTCGTGGGTGTCGGAGACGTTTCGAAGCGCATCCTGCTCGGTCGCAAGCTGCGCAGCTCCCAGCTGGGTGAGACGTTGCTGCCCAAGCGGATCGCGCTCCCGGTGTTTGCCAGCGATGCGCTGTCGTCGGTGGCCTACGCCCCCGACGAGGTCTTCATCATGCTGTCGATCGCAGGCGCGTCCGCCTACACGTACTCGTGGAAGATCGGCATCGCGGTCGCGCTCGTGATGCTCGCCGTGGTCGCGTCGTACCGGCAGAACGTGCATGCCTACCCCAGCGGCGGCGGCGACTACGAGGTCGCGACCAAGAACCTCGGCACCAACGCCGGCATCACCGTGGGCAGCGCGCTGCTGGTCGACTACGTGCTCACGGTCGCCGTGTCGATCTCGTCGGGAGCGCAGTACGCCGCGTCGGCGCTGCCCGCCCTGTCCGGGCACGAGGCGACGTTCGGCACGTTGATGGTGCTCGCCCTGATGGCGATGAACCTGCGGGGCATCCGCGAGTCCGGCACGTTCTTCGCCTTCCCGACCTACCTGTTCATGGTCGCGATCCTCGGCATGTGCGGCTACGGCCTGCTCCGACTGCTCGCCGGCAACCTGCCCGAGGCCGAGAGCGCCGACCTGGTCATGGAGGCGGCCCCGGGGTTCGACGGACCGCTGACGACGATCGCGCTGCTGTTCCTGCTGGCCCGGGCGTTCTCGTCGGGTTGTGCAGCGCTGACCGGTGTCGAGGCCATCTCCAACGGCGTACCCGCGTTCCGCAAGCCCAAGAGCAGGAACGCCGCGACGACGCTGGCGCTGCTCGGCCTGATCGCCATCTCGATGATGATGAGCGTCATCGTGCTGGCCAGGCAGATGGGTCTCAAGTTCGTCGACCCGCACGAGCTCGAGCGGCTGTCGTACCGCGACGGCTCCCCGCTCGAGGAGGGCTACGACCAGCACGCGGTGATCGCCCAGATCGCCCGGGGCGTCTTCGACAGCTTCTCGCCCGGCTTCTACCTCGTCGTCACCGTCACCGGCGTCATCCTGGTGCTGGCCGCCAACACGGCGTTCAACGGGTTCCCGGTGCTCGGCTCGATCCTGGCCGAGGACGGCTACGCACCCCGGTCGCTCAGCTCGCGCGGCGACCGGCTGGCGTACAGCAACGGCATCGTCTTCCTCGCCGTCATGGCGATCGCCCTGATCATCGCCTTCGACGCCGAGGTGACCCGGCTCATCCAGCTCTACATCGTCGGCGTGTTCGTGTCGTTCAACCTGAGCCAGCTCGGGATGATCCGGCACTGGACCCGGCACCTGCGGACGACGAAGGACCCGGCGGAGCGCCGGCGGATGCAGCGCTCGCGCCTCATCAACGGCGTGGGCCTCTCGTTCACCGCCGTGGTGCTGATCGTCGTGCTGATCACGAAGTTCACCCACGGCGCGTGGATCGCGATCCTCGCGATGGTCATCTTCTTCATCATCATGAAGGGCATCCACTCCCACTACGACCGGGTCGCCCTCGAGCTCGCCGCCGACGAGCAGGACAAGGTGATGCCGACGCGCGTGCACGCGATCGTGCTGACCTCCAAGCTGCACAAGCCCACGCTGCGCGCCCTGGCGTTCGCTAAGGCGACCCGGCCCAACGTCCTCGAAGCCGTGTACGTCGACATCGACGCCGCCGCCACCAACCGGCTCCTCGAGGAGTGGGACGAGCGCCGGCTCGACATCCCGCTGAAGGTCCTGCACTCGCCGTACCGCGAGGTGGTCCGGCCGATCGTCGAGTACGCCATGGAGATCAGGCGCGCCAACCCGCGCGGCGTCGTGGCCGTCTACATCCCGGAGTACGTCGTGGGCCGCTGGTGGGAACAGCTGCTGCACAACCAGACCGCGCTGCGGCTCAAGGGCCGGCTGCTGTTCGCGCCCGGGGTCATGGTCACCTCGGTGCCCTACCAGCTGCGGTCGTCGCAGATCGCCCGGGAGCGCGAGCTCCGCGGCGACCAGCGGGTGAAGGCCGGCGACCTCCGTCGTGGCCGCGTCACCCGGCCCCCGTCGTCGAAGGGCCAGATCCAGCGATGAGCCGGGGACAGCAGCGCCGGCCCCGCCGCCCGCAGCCGAAGGGCGCGTCGCGGGTCGGCCAGCGCTTCGAGGCCGAGGTCGGCCCGGTCGCGCACGGCGGGCACTGCATCGTGCGGCTGCCCGAGCCCGAGTCCCGCGTCGTCTTCACCAGGCACACGGTCCCGGGGGAACGGGTCGTGCTCGAGATCACCGAGGGCACCGACGGCGACCGCTTCTGGCGCGGCGACGCCGTCGAGGTGCTCCAAGCCTCCGCCGACCGGGTCGAGGCGCCGTGCCCGGTGGCCGGGCCCGGCCTCTGCGGGGGCTGCGACTTCCAGCACGTCGCGGTGCCGGCCCAGCGAGAGCTCAAGGCCGCGGTCGTCCGCGAGCAGCTCGTCCGGCTGGCCCGTTTCGACCCCGACCACCCCCTGGTGGAGAGCCTCGTCGTCGAGCAGGTGCCCGGCGACGTCGACGGCCTGCGGTGGCGGACGCGCACGCAGTTCGTCACGACCCGCGACGGCCGCCGCGGCCTGCGCAAGCACCGCTCCCACGACGTGGTGCCGGTCGACGACTGCCTGATCACGCTGCCCGACGCGCCCACGCCGACGACCCGCACGGTCGTGGCCGCCGGCACCTCCCACGAGTTCAGCCTCGCCGACGACGGGTTCTGGCAGGTCCACCCCGGTGCCCCGACAGTGCTGGTCGAGACCGTGCTTAGCCAGCTCGACCCGCAACCGGGGGAGGCCGTCCTCGACCTCTACTCCGGTGTCGGACTCTTCGCCCGCTTCCTCGCCGACCGGGTGGGGGAGGGTGCCCGCATCGTCGCGGTCGAGGGCGACACCGAGGCCACCCGCCACGCCCAGCTCAACCTCGCCGGCTTCGAGCGCGCCAAGGCGCAGGCCGGCTCGGTCGACCGCGTCCTCGCTTCGTCGTACGACGAGCCGTTCGACCTGGTCGTGCTCGACCCGCCCCGCGAGGGCGCGCGGGCGAAGGTCGTCCGGCAGATCGCCGACCGGGCACCACGCGCCGTGTCGTACGTCGCCTGCGACCCGGCCGCCCTGGCCCGCGACGTCGCGACCTTCGCCGAGTGCGGCTACCGGCTCGAGGCGCTGCGAGCCCTCGACCTCTTCCGATGACTTACCACTTGGAGTGCGTTGCGCATTTGGTCAAGACCGACTCTGGCCTGAAGCCGTGAGAGGGATTGCCCAGAGTTTGGTTGTCAGTCAACCGGACCGGGTGATGCACCGAAGTCCTTCGCGACCTGGGCCATGGAGGCTCCGCGCTCTTGCAAACCCGGCTCACGTACGAGCGGAACTGCTGGTGGAGCGCATTATGCATGGCGCGCCTCCTTCTAGCACCGCTACATCGACGCAGAACAGGTGTCACCTATCCGTGCAGCAGACCCCATGGTTATCTCCTTGTTCTCCGGACTAGGGCCAGTTCACGACTGCAAGGTGTGCACCGTGGCGACGTCGACGAAGCCGAGGTTGCGAAGGATGGGTGCCGAGGTGTCGTGCTGTGCCTGGACGGCCAGTCCTGGCAGTCCGAGTTGGGTGGCTTCGTCCCAGCGGGCGCGCACGAGCGCGCGGTAGCAGCCGCGTCCGCGGGCTGTGGGCAGAGTGGCACCACCTGACAGGAACAGCCCGCTCGTGGTCGCTTCGGCGCACGCATAGGCGACCGGCAGGCCGTCGTGCCATGCCAGCCATTGGTAGCCACCGCGACGGGTGCGCTCCGCGTAGACCTCCTCGGCGCGTGCTCGCTCGTCCGCAGCCGCCCGATCGGTCCAGGTGTCTGCGGCGAGCAGGATCTCGAGTCCTGCTCGGTGTTCCTCGAGGGACTCGATGCGGCGGACGTCGAGGCCGCCGAAAGGGGCTGGTTCTTCGGTGAGCACCATGGCCACGCAGGTGGGGTCCATGGGCGGGTCGGGGTCGCGTAGGCCGAGCGTGCGGAGGTCATCGGCGAGGGCGGCCGGCGTGGCGCTGCTGCCGACGTTCCACACCACCTGCTCGATGTCGCCGACGAGCCGACTGATCTCGGTGTGGGCACGGGTTGCGTCCTCGGGTGAGGCCATGCGCAGGCCGCTCACCCCGGCCCATCGGCGATGCGGCCCGATCACGACGCAGTACCGGTCGGTGTGAATGCGGCGTGATCCCGCGGGCGGCTCGACGAGGATGTCCGGGTCCTCGGCGAGGGCAGCGAGAGCGGCGCTGCCGGTCATGATCGGGCTCGCGGTGTCTGCAGGCGACCGAGTTCGACGATGTCGCGCCGGAACGCGGTGGAGAGTAGGCCGTCGGCCAGAATCCGCGCTCGGCGCGACCCGGTCGGCACCATGCTCAGGTGGTAGCCGCGGGTGATCCACCCACCGAGTCGCCCGCGGATGTGGAAGCGGCCGACGCGCGCGATCCCCCGGCATCGGCCAAGGGTGGCTCCTTCGCCGATGCTGCGGTAGCGGTACGGCGACCCGTCGCCGAGCAGGGAGCGCACGACTGCGCGTGCCTGCCGTACGGCGTGCTGACAGGTGGGCGGATCGAACGCGCGCGGGTTGGCCGCGTTGGGCACCCGAGCGTTGTCACCCAGAGCCCAGACACCGTGGCGCCCCATGACGCGCAGCTGCTGGTCGACCACGATCCGGCCTTGTTCGTCCACGGGCAGCCCGAGGGTGCGGACCAACGGTCGGGCAGTCACGCCGGCGGTCCACACCACCGTGTCGGTTGGGATCCGGCGGCCGTCGCCGAGGGTGATCGCGTCGGCGTCAAGGGCCGAGAGTGTCGAGGAGGTGAGGACTTCGACCCCGGCCCGCTGCAGCTGATCGGCCGTGTACTCGGAGAGTTTGTCGGGAATCTCGCCGAGGATCCTGTTGCCGGCGTCGACTAGGACCCATCGCTGCGGCAGGTTGGTCAACCCGGGGAAGCACGGAGCGGCGTCCCGGACGAGCTGGCGAGTCTCGGCGAGCGCTTCGACGCCCGCATAGCCGGCCCCCACGAAGACGAAGCAGAGGTAGCGGGCAGCGTTGGCCGGGTCGGCCTCGGCCAGCTCGAGCCGTCCGATCACGTGGTTGCGAAGTCTGACGGCGTCGCCGAGGTCCTTGAAGGTGAGGGCGTGCTCGGCGAGACCCGGGATGGGAAGCATCCGGGCTGTCGAGCCGAGCGCGACGACCAGGCGCTCGTAGCCGATGTCGACCGGACCCAGCCCGGTCTCCACGGTGACCGTCCGGGCGTTGTGGTCCACGGCCACCGCTCTGCCTCGGACGAGCTCGGCATGGGGCACATGGTGCGCAGCGGCACGACCACGCGTCGGGGCTCGATTGCTCCTGCCGCGACCTCGGGAAGGAGCGGTGTGAAGAGCATGGCGCCCTCGGGGTCGACGATGGTCGCACCCGCCGTGCCGAGAAGCCGCGCCACGTGGGCGCCGCCGAACCCGCCCCCCAGGATCAGTGTCCCGTTCCTGGCCGCTCGACGGACCTGGGCGGTGTTCGGTTCCGCCATCCCCGGGGCGGTGATCGTCCCCGTCATGAGGGTCTCCGCAGCATGCAGGTCGCCCCAGCGCTCGCGATGACCCGGTGGTCGCTGTCCAGCACGCGAGCAGAGGCCACCATGGAGCTCTTCGCTCGGTGGACCACGTGGCCAGTACACACGAGTGGGCTGCCGGCGAGGAGCGCAGGACGGAGGAACCGTACGCTCAGCTCTGCGGTGACGTAGTTGGTCGCGGCCGGGAGCAGCGAGTGGACGGCGCAGCCCATGGCGGTGTCCAGCATGGCGGCGAGTACCCCGCCGTGGACGATGCCGAATGGGTTGAGGTGGAACTCCCCGAGGTCGAGTCCGAATGAGACCCGGCCTGGGTTCGCGTCGATGGGCTGGATCCCCAGCGTCTTCAACGCCGGCGGCAGCGGCAGGGTGCCCGCGCCGATCGCCTGCAGGACCGTCAGGCCGTCCCTCTCGATGCCGGCCATGGCCACCGGTGTGGGGTCGTCCCAGCGATAGGTGCGTTCACGCGTGTCAGTCGACATGGGTACCTCCGTTGATCGGGCGTTGGGAGTCAACGCCGTTGGGAGTTTCGGGTAGGGCCGGGTGTTGGCGCCCGACGAGGTAGGCGAGCACCGCGACAGCGGCGTACTCGGCGGACATCAGCAGGCTCAACCGAGAGTGGTCCTCGCCGACTGACCATGGTGAAGAAGAACGAGTCAGCCGGTCGCGTTGAGCATCGCGTGCCACACGGCGACGAGCGACCAGCCGGCCGTGGATGACCAACAGCTGCAGCGTCACCATCGTGAAAGCAGCGTTGCCGCACGATGCCCAGCACCAAGGAGCAGATCGCCGGCTGAGCATCAGCGGCAGGTGCCAGAAGATCCGCATCGCCGCAGAGAGGGTCCACGGACCAGCAGGAGGCCGTGGCGTCGTAGCAGGATGGGTGCCGCGAACGCCATCCAACCGGTCTCCTCGCCGATGCCGATGAAGCATCAGCATCGACGACGAAGATGACCAGCGCCTGGGGCCAGTCAGCGAGCTGGGAACCGACGTTGGCAACGGCGCTGCCGACAACCCGTGGTTGGCGAACACGATCAGGACCTGCAGCGTGATCGGCGACGAGCAGGGCGACGCGTACCACTTCGGCGCCGCTCGCCAGCTCCTGATCTGCGACGCCCAGCCGCGCAGCTCCTCGCGCCCTTGGCAGGAAACCACGACGAGGGTCGCCAGGATAGGGCCGAGAGGAAAGTTCTCCGCGCCCGAGCCACCGGTCAGGAAGGTGATCAGGTAGGGACTCCACCCGAACAGGCACGCCAGGAGCAAGAAGCTGACGAGCGGGAAACGACGGACCAGCGCGACCGGATTCACAGCGACGCCGGGGCTCGCTGCCTGAGGCCGTCCGGCCTCGATCCGGAGCTCGATGAGCTCACGACCGCCATCTTCTGCGCCGCCCGGCCCAGCATGCTGCGCACGACGAACGGGTGAACCCTGCGGACCAGCGCGAAGTACGCGGCTCCGCGTCGGTTGTGCAGCTCGACCACAGTGCTCAGCACCACCCGGTCGCGTTCCACGAGCACCGACGCGCGATACCCGAGGTGTCCCTGGTCGACCCCGATCAGCACCTCGTCAGAGCGCCTCGCGACGGTGTCAAAGACGTGACTGCCGCCTCGTTCGATGCCGACCAGGCCAACGAGCAGCTCGCGCACCCCGAACAGGACACGGACCGACATCGGTGGATCATCGAACATCGCGTCTACCCACTCCTGCGGATCGCGGCGCGACGCATCACCAGAGACGGTGAGCGCGTACGCATCCGACCAGTCGACTCGACGACAGCGCGTGTGCGAGCAACGGGGTCTCCGGCGGCGGGACTGCCTGAGGGCGTCGGCCGGACGTTGACCGAGCGTCGTGTTGTGGGTGCAGCTGCTCCGCACCCCTCTGGACTGAGCACATCTGAGCGTTCATCTGAATCTTCCTCCATACGCCCCCGTATGGAGGCACAGCCATACGGTAGCGTATGGTTATGGCAAATGGGAAGCGTGAGTCGTTGGCAGCCGGAGACTGGACCGAGGCGGCGTTGAGCGCCCTCGCCCACGGCGGGCTGGCGGCTGTGGCCATCGAGCCACTCGCCAAGTCACTGGGGACGACCAAGGGCAGCTTCTACTGGCACTTCGCTGATCGGAACGCTTTGCTCGCGGCGGCACTCGAGCTGTGGGAGAAGCGCGACACCGACCAGGTGCTGGCCGGGATAGACGAGACGCAGAGACCCGGGAGTCGGTTGCGCAACCTGCTGCGGCTGGCGTTCATGTCGGTCCGGGGCGACACAGCTGGAGGCGCTGGGGCGATCGAGCTCGCCCTCCAGGCGAGCGCTGCACACCCCCTGGTGGCGTCCACGCTCGCGCGGGTGACGAGCCGGCGACTGGCGGCACTCGGTCGGCTCTACCAGAGCTGGGGCTCTCCAAGGCTCGTTCCCGGGACCAGGCCCTCCTCGCCTACACCGCGTTCCTCGGCCATGCGCAGATCGCCCCACCCGCCTGCTGCGCGGTCGAGCGCTGACCCCCCCAGCCGGCGGGACGCTACGACCGCGACCGGTAAGTCGATCTCGCCCGGGACGTGACGCCGGCGGGGACGCGCGCTAACGTGACCAGTGCCGACCAGTGATGGATCACCGACCGGTGTGACGGTGTCTTGTCGACGAAGGCGAGGCGCTAGCGCACACCGCTCGAGCGCGCCGCGACGGGCGGTCGTCGGCGCGCGAGCAGGTTGGCATCGATCAGCACCCCCGGGTGGTCCTCGAACGCTGACTCGACACTTCGACCGCTCCCGCGGGTCCGCGCTCGCAGGCGCTCGATGATCCGGTCGATGCAGTCCGTTTCCCACCGCTGCAGAGCTGCTCGATGGGGCAGCGACTGCCGTTCTTTGAAATGACATATAGGTGCGACGACCATACGCTAGCGTATTGACCTCGCTATACGTAGGCGTATGTTCTTCCATACGACTACGTATGGAGAAGACATGAGATTTGTGACGATGTTCAGCTACGGCCCGAACTGGCAGACCGGCAAGACGGTCTACGAGCAGGGCAGCACCGATCGAGGGCCACCTCGAGTCGATGCGCCGCCGTTCGACGAGGGCTTCCTGCTACTCGGGGGGCCGTTCGACGACGGCGGCGGGATCGCGTGATCGAGGCAGCCGGGCGAGGACGAGGCAGCGACGCTGCTCGATCTCGATCCGGCTGTGATGGCCGGAAGTCTGAGCTACGGACTGCACCGGTTGCACGCCTACTTCGACGCCTTCGCCTCTGTGCGCACCGAGGTCTCGGTCGCCGACCTGGCTGCGCAGCGACAGGTGGGCTGAGACATGCGATCTCTGGCTCTCATCGGCCCCGGCCTGGCTGGACGGATGGCCGTCCGGTGTTCGACCAGGACCCGCACGTCCTCGGCGAGCACCTGGCCCACATGCGCCGCCTCTTCGACCCGACGTGCTGCTGCTCGGTGGACCGGCCTACGACGGGCGGTCCGGCATCGCACTTCTCGAGACGCCCAGCCTCGACGAGGCGACAGCGCTGATCGAGGACGACCCGGCGGTCCGCTCCGGCCTCTTCGAGTTCACGATGAGGCAGCTGACGCCGTACTTCGACGCCTTCGACGGCACCCGGAGCACGCGATGACCGCGCCCGAAGGACACCGACGATGTCCCTGCACTTAGCCGTCGGCAGATCGGCCTACACCCACCCCCAGACCAAAATTCCCGAAAGGTTCGCCATGTCTCATCTTCTCGTACCGCATCGGCCACTTCGCCGGCCGCCACCCGTGGCGCGTCATCGCGGCCTGGATCTTCGTCGCCGGCGCGATCGTCATCCTCAACGTCTCGCAAGGTGGCGAGTACGACGAGACGCTTCAGCCTCCCGGGTCGGAGTCGCAGCGCGCTGCCGACGTCATCGAGGAGCGGCTGCCTCAGCAGACGCTGTACTCCGTCGCACGTCGTCTTCCACTCCGACGACGGCTCACCGACCGGCCATCGAAGGCCGCGATCGGGCAGGCCGTCGACAGGCTCGCCGAGGGGCAGCACGTGGTCGCTGTGAGCAGTCCCTACGATCCCCGCGGACCGACGCTCAGTGACGACGGCCAGACTGCCTTCGCCACCGTCGCCTTCGACATCCAGAAGGTGGGCGCCGAGGAGCTCGACGAGGCGGAGAAGTCCGTCCAGCAGGTCCGGGACGCGGGCATCCAGGTCGAGTACGACGGTGGCCTCGGCTACGCCGACGTGAGACCGGTGGCAGCGGCGAGATGATCGGCATCCTGATGGCGATCGTCATCCTGGCCGTCGCGTTCGGTTCGCTGGTCGCGATGAGCCTGCCCATCGTGACGGCGCTGGTCGCCATCGTGGTCGGCAGCAGCGCCATCGGCATCATGTCGGGAATCGTCCCGGTGTCCTGAGGTGACCGGCGTCGTCGCGATGATGCTCGGTCTGGGCGTGGGCATCGACTACGCGCTGTTCATCCTTACCCGGCACCGCCAGAACCTGGCGTCCGGCCAGGCGGTGCCGGTGGCCATCGGCCGCGCCAACGCAACGGCTGGACTGTCGGTGCTCTTTGCCGGCGTCACCGTGATGGTCGCGATCCTCGGCCTCAAGGTCTCCGGCGTCCCGATGATGGAGAAGATGGGCTACGGCTCGGCGATCATGGTCGCCGTCGTCATGCTGGCATCGATCACTCTGCTCCCCGCCATCCTGGGCCTGGTCAAGCACCGGGTGAACAGTGCCCGCATCCCGTTCGTGAAGCCGAAGGAGAGCTACGACCCGGACCCGCATCGGCTCGGTGGACAGCGCGCGTCGTCGCCAGGCCGCGTCCTCTACGGCGGTGTCGCTGCTGCCGTCCTGGCGGTGTTCGCGATCCCGGCGTTCTCGATGTACCTGGGCTTCGCGGACGCCGGCAACGACGCACCGTCGTCGACCACGCGCAAGGCCTACGACCTGGTGGCCGACGGCTACGGGCCGGGCGTGAACGGACCGCTCGAGGTGGTCCTCGACACCGATGGCTCGCGGATCCCCGCCGGCACCATCGACGAGGTCTCGACCGCACTCGCGGAACCGAGGCGGGCGTGGCGTCGGTCGACGCCCCGCAGACGAACGCAGGCGGGGGACATCGCTGTCATCGGCGTCATCCCCACCACGTCGCCGCAGGACGAACGCACCAGTGCGCTGCTCGAGCGCCTCCGTGAGGACACCATCCCCACGGCACTGGACGGTTCCGAGGTCTCCGGCGTCCGTCACGGGCTCGACCGCCCTCATCGACGACGTGTCGTCGCGCCTGCACCAGCGGATGCCGTGGTTCCTCGGTGCCGTGGTTGGGCTGTCGTTCCTGGTGCTGATGGTCGTGTTCCGCTCGGTGCTGGTGCCGTTGAAGGCCGCTGCCCTGAACATGCTCAGCATCGGGCGGCGTACGGCGTCGTGGTCGCTGTCTTCCAGTGGGGCTGGGGTGCCGGAGCGATCGGCGTGCACGAGACGGTGCCGATCATGCCGCTGGCTCCGATGCTCATGTTCGCGATCCTGTTCGGCCTCTCCATGGACTACGAGGTGTTCCGATGAGCAGGGTGCGCGAGCAGTACCGGAAGCACGTCGACCCGCAAGCGAGCAGTCGTCGAGGGTGTGGGGTCCACGGCGCGCGTCATCACCAGCGCCGCCCTCATCATGATCTGCGTATTCGCCTCGTTCGTCCTGGACGCCGGACGTCACGACCAAGATGTTCGGGATCGGCCTCGCCGCGGCGGTGTTCCTGGACGTCACGCTGGTCCGGATGGTCCTCGTCCCCGCGGCGATGAGCCTGCTCGGCCATCGCGCCTGGTGGCTTCCGGCCTGGCTCGAGCGTCGGCTGCCGACGATCGACATCGAGGGTCAAGGCGAGGACGACCCGCAGCCCGAGCCTGAGCCGAACGTGTCGGAGTCGGAACCCGTGCTGGTCTGAACAGTGCTCCACGCTGAGTCGGGCGGCACCTCGACGCCGAGGTGCCGCCCGGCTGAGTTCGGGTTCAAATCTCTTTCCGTCGGGCCGTACCGCCGCACGTCCCGGCCAATCCCGAGGCGCCCCGTGCCGGATGACGCAGCTACGTGGAGGCGCCCCGTTGACCCGGCCCTTCGTCGACGGGGAGTGCAGCGCCCCAGACTGCGGCTCCGCTGGTGCAGCGCCCGCGTCTGCGTTCCTTTGTGACCGTCGGACCTTGCCTGACGCGAGGGCTCGGATTGGGCTCGCTTCGCTTCGCAAAGGTACGCAACGGGCTGCCGTCGTCACCCGACCTCGCAAACGGCATCGCTGCAGTTCAGGGGCGCATTCGGCCTCGTGAGCGCAGTCGATCGCAAAGGATCGCACTCACGCTCAGGCATCGAGTGCGATGACGCACCACGTCGAATGCGTGGCGCTGCTCGTCCGCGACTGAGTGCGGCCCGTGGGAATGGGGCCCGCGCAGCAGGTCGGGTCGGCGGCAAGGCGCCGCCGCGGGTGCCGATACACCTCGCTCGTTCCTCGCGAGGCACTCGACCATGGATGTTCGTTGGTCGGGCGGCGAGCTCCAGCGAGCGTATCGAGACCCGACCGTCCGCCGCTCCAGCACGGATGCTCGGATGGCTGGTCCGAAACCTCGTCATCATGTATCTTGACATCAAGACACATGATGATCCAGTGACTGAGGCACGCCTTACTTCCGTACCCCCGGTCGACGGCGGCAAGATGGGTCACGCGCGACAACCGAGTGAATCGACGAGGAGACGACTGATGGCCAGTCAGGACAGCTTCGGTGCCAAGGGCACCCTGGACGTGGACGGCACGAGCTACGAGATCTTCCGGCTGGACGCGGTCACCGGTGACGGCATCGATGTCGAGAGCCTCCCCTTCAGCCTCAAGGTGCTGCTCGAGAACCTGCTGCGCACCGAGGACGGTGCCGACATCACCGCCGACGACATCCGGGCGATCGCCGGCTGGGACGCCGACGCCGACCCGAGCCAGGAGATCCAGTTCACGCCGGCCCGCGTGATCATGCAGGACTTCACCGGCGTGCCGTGCGTCGTCGACCTGGCCACCATGCGCGAGGCGATGGCCGACCTCGGCGGCGACCCGACGAAGATCAACCCGCTCGCGCCGGCCGAGATGGTCATCGACCACTCCGTCATCGCCGACGTCTTCGGCACGCCCGAGGCGTTCGCCAGGAATGTCGAGATCGAGTACGAGCGCAACCGCGAGCGCTACCAGTTCCTGCGGTGGGGCCAGGGCGCCTTCGACGACTTCAAGGTCGTCCCGCCCGGCACCGGCATCGTCCACCAGGTCAACATCGAGCACCTCGCGCGCACGGTCTTCACGCGCGAGGTGGACGGAGTGACCCAGGCCTACCCCGACACCTGTGTCGGCACCGACTCCCACACCACGATGGTCAACGGCATCGGCGTGGTCGGCTGGGGCGTCGGCGGCATCGAGGCCGAGGCGGCCATGCTCGGCCAGCCGGTCTCCATGCTCATCCCGCGCGTGGTCGGCTTCAAGCTCAACGGCGACCTGCCCGAGGGTGCCACCGCCACCGATCTGGTGCTGACGATCACCGAGATGCTGCGCAAGCACGGCGTCGTCGGCAAGTTCGTCGAGTTCTACGGCCCCGGCGTCTCCGTGCTGCCACTGGCCAACCGCGCCACGATCGGCAACATGAGCCCGGAGTTCGGCTCCACCATCGCGGTGTTCCCGATCGACGAGCAGACCATCGACTACCTGCGCCTGACCGGTCGCGAGGAGGCGCAGCTCGCCCTCGTCGAGACCTACGCCAAGGAGCAGGGACTCTGGCACGACCCGTCGGCCGAGCCCCGCTACAGCGAGAAGCTCGAGCTCGACCTGGCGACCGTCGTACCCTCCCTCGCCGGGCCGAAGCGCCCGCAGGACCGCGTCTCGCTCTCCGACGCCCAGGGCTCCTTCCGGACGGCACTGGCCGACTACGTCGACGACAACGGCAACGAGGAGGGGTACGACGAGGCGGTCGCCGAGTCGTTCCCGGCCTCCGACTCCCCGGCCAACGGGCACGGCGAGGCCGACCCGCACGGTGCGCCGGCCGCCCCTCCTGCGGGGGCCGGCCGCGCGAGCAACCCCGCGAAGGTGACCCTGGCCGACGGCAGTGAGTTCGAGCTCGACCACGGTGCGGTGACCATCGCGGCGATCACGTCGTGCACCAACACCTCCAACCCGTCGGTGATGATCGGCGCGGCCCTGCTGGCCAAGAAGGCGGTCGAGAAGGGCCTGCAGCGCAAGCCGTGGGTCAAGACGACCCTGGCTCCCGGGTCGAAGGTGGTCTCCGACTACTACGAGAAGTCCGGCCTGACGCCGTACCTCGACAAGCTCGGCTTCAACCTCGTCGGCTACGGCTGCACGACCTGCATCGGCAACTCCGGCCCGCTGATCCCCGAGGTCAGCAAGGCCGTCAACGACAACGACCTCGCGGTCGTCTCGGTGCTGTCGGGCAACCGCAACTTCGAGGGCCGGATCAACCCCGACATCAAGATGAACTACCTCGCGTCGCCGCCGCTGGTCGTGGCCTACGCGCTGGCCGGGTCGATGGACGTCGACCTCTACAACGACCCGCTGGGCCAGGACTCCGACGGCAACGACGTCTTCATGAAGGACATCTGGCCGACCGCCAAGGAGATCGAGGACGTCGTCGCCCAGGCGATCAACTCCGACATGTTCGACTCGAGCTACGAGGACGTCTTCGCCGGCGACGAGGCGTGGCGCTCGCTGCCCACACCCGAGGGCAAGACGTTCGACTGGGATCCGGAGTCGACCTACGTCCGGAAGCCGCCGTACTTCGACGGCATGCCCGACGAGCCGGAGCCGGTCTCCGACATCGAGGGCGCCCGGGTGCTGCTCAAGCTCGGCGACTCCGTGACCACCGACCACATCAGCCCGGCCGGTGCGATCAAGAAGGACTCGCCGGCCGGCACCTACCTCGCCGAGCACGACGTGGAGCAGCGCGACTTCAACTCCTACGGCTCGCGTCGTGGCAACCACGAGGTGATGATCCGCGGCACCTTCGCCAACATCCGGCTGCGCAACCAGCTGGCTCCCGGCACCGAGGGCGGCGTCACCCGCGACTTCACCGCGGGCGGCGAGGTCACGTCGGTGTTCGAGGCGTCGGAGAACTACCTGGCGGCCGGCACGCCGCTCGTGGTGCTCTCCGGCAAGGAGTACGGCTCCGGCTCGTCGCGCGACTGGGCCGCCAAGGGCACCGCGCTGCTGGGTGTGAAGGCCGTGATCGCCGAGTCCTACGAGCGCATCCACCGGTCCAACCTGATCGGCATGGGCGTGCTGCCGCTGCAGTACCCCGAGGGCCAGACCGCCGAGTCGCTCGGGCTCACCGGCGAGGAGACGTTCTCCGTCAGTGGCGTCACCGAGCTCAACGAGGGCCGCACCCCGAAGACCGTCAAGGTGACGGCGGGCGACGTGTCGTTCGACGCTGTCGTGCGCATCGACACCCCGGGTGAGGCCAACTACTACCGCAACGGCGGGATCATGCAGTACGTGCTGAGGAACCTGCGAAAAGCCTGATCACGGCACCACGTGGTGGACGAGGTCTGCGTCGAAGGAGCTGACCCAGGCCTCGTCCCCGGCCACGACCAGGTCGAGGTTCGCCTTGTCGTAGAGCGCTGACTCGGCGCTGAGCACCTGCCGAGTGAGCACCTCTCCGCCGAGCGCGTCCAGGGTGAGCAGCTCGGGGCCCTCCTCGAGCACCAGCAGCAAGCCGCCGTCGTACGGCGTGATCGGGTCGGGCTGCCCGGGCATGTCGATCACGTCGACCTTCGCGAGGGTGTCCGGGTCGAGCGACACGAGCTGATCGGCCAGCGTGCAGGTGACCCACAGTAGGGCGCGGGTGACGGCGAGGCCCTGAGGGCCGGAGCAGACCTTCTTCGAGGCCATCGTCTTGTTGCTGTCAGGGTCGATCCGGAGAACCTTGTCGGTGCCGAAGTGGGAGACGTAGACCGCGTCCGGTCCGGCCGTGACGAGCCGGGCGCCCACGCCGATGTCGATGCGTGCGGTCTCCTTGCGCGTCTCCGGGTCGATGCGCAACAGCCGGCCGGCGTCCTGTACGACCACCCAGACCGACCCGAAGGCCGCTGTGACGCCCTCGGGCCCGGCGCCGGTCCGGATCTGGTCGGTGACCTGGCCCGACCCGGGGTCGATGCGCACCAGGGTGTTGCCGTGGAAGGACGTCACCCAGATCGCTCCGTACGCCGCGGCGACGCGCAGCGGCACCCCCGGGACGTCGACCACCACGTCGGCCTCCGTCGAGCCGGGCGGGATGCGGCTGACGGTCTCGGCGCCGCTGCTGACCACCCAGACCGCGTCGCGGTCGTCGGTGGCGAGCCCGACCGGGCCGGCACCGACGGCCACCGACGGCGCCGTCTCGACGGTCGTGCTGGGCTCCGGGGCTGTCGGCGTGGACCGGTCGGTCGTCGTAGTCGAGGGAGAGGCGGAGCCCCCGCAACCCGACAGCACGACGGCCAGCAGGGCCAGGACCGGGGCGTGGTGTCGCAGCATGATCGGAGGCTAGACCGCACGGTGCCAGGTGTCGAGATTTTTCGACAGGGTGTCAGGACCGCAGTGGGAACGCCCGTGCAGCCTGCGCCAGGGTGTCGAAGCCCTCGAGCCGCAGGGCGTAGACGTTGGGCTCCGAGTCGACGACGTCGATCTCGATGAGACCTGCCGCACGCAGCAGCGCGAGATGGTGCAGCAGCGTGGTCCGCGGACTGTCGAGCGCGGCGCAGAGCTGGCGCAAGGGTGCGCGTGCCGGTGCGCAGCTCGTGGAGCAGCCGCAGGCGGGTGGCGTCGCCGACGGCCCGGCCGAGGTCGCGCAGCTGGGCACCGGCGTCGGTCGCGCCCTGCTCGCCGAGGGGAGGGTGCAGGATCACGGTGCGGTCGACCTCGTCGACCACCACGAGGATGGGCGCGACCTGCGGTGAGGTCACCAGCACCACGTCGTCGAGCACGTGCGGTCCGTAGTGCACGCCGGGCGCGACCTCCTCGATCACGGTCTCCGCGCCGGCTTCGGCCAGCCGGTTGCGGGTGGCGGCAGAGCTCGGTGCCCGGGTGACGGGGGAGGGCAGGGCAGCGAGGGTGTCGAGGCACGCTTGCTTGACGGTCTCCGACGGGGTGCGGAGGAGCCACGGGCTGACCTGGACGACCGTCGTGCCGAGCGCCGCCCGGAGCTGGCGTGCCGCGGGGCGGTCGGCGGCCAGTGCCGCGCGCACGGTCGCCTCGTCGACGTGGCGCCGCAGCTCGTGGCGTCGTACGCCGACCAGGGTGGCGTGCAGGTCGACCGTCGGCATCGCGCCGACGAGGTCGAGCAGTGCCTGGTGCGACCACGGCGTACGACGGGCGGTGAGCGGGCCGACGAGGTTGATCCAGCCGAACCTGCCGAAGCGCGCCGCGTCGCGGACCAGGGCCCTACCCCCGGCTGCGCGGGCCGCCGCGGTCGCGGTCTCGCCGTGCGCGAAGACCGACCGCCAGTCGCCGTCGGCGACCGCCGCGGCAGCGACCAGCACTTCCACGCCGGTCCCGGCTCCGACCCGCACGCTCAGTCCCATGGGCAGCATCATGCCGCCCGGCCCATGGGGGACCGGGCGGCACGAGGGTGTGGGCTACTTGACCTCGGACCTGGTCACCAGGAGCACGCCGATCGCCAGCGGCAGCACCAGCCAGATGCCGGCGGTGACGCCGAGCTGGGCGATCGCCTCTCCGTTCATGCTCGTGGTGTCGTAGAGCATCACCTGGTTGTACTGGAAGTCGACCCAGCGGAACACGTCGCCGTACCACTCCTGCGTGCTGGCGAGCAGGCTCGAGAGGGGCGGCAGTACGAACGAGTAGATGAAGTAGCCGACCACCGCGCCGGGGGAGTTGCGCACCAGCACGCCGAGCATGAAGCCCATCAGCTGGCCGAGGGTCGACGCGAGGATGATGAACCCGATGTTGGCGACCGAGGCGTCCCAGGTCGTCGGAACTCCCGCGAGCTGCGAGCCGACGATGTTGCCGAGCGCGCCGACGGACAGAGCGATGCCCATCGCGACGACGCCCACGGTCACCGCGACGACGACCTTCGACGCGACCACGCGGCCGCGGCTCGGCACCAGCGTGAACGTCGTCAGGCCGCTGCGTTGGCTCCACTCGCTGGTCACCGACAGGATCGCGATGACCGGCAGCAGGATGGACATCGGGATGCCGATGGCCGACGCGAACGCCGAGTAGGTGATCTCGCTGTCCGGCGCGAACAGCACGACGGCAGCGCTGGCGAGGACCGCCAGGATGCCGATGCTCATCAACAGCCAGAAGCCCGACCGGGTGTCGAACATCTTGCGGAGCTCGACGCCGGCGATGCGGCTGAACGGGATCCGTGCGTACGTCGTGGCACGCGGCTGGCGCGCGGCAGCTCGTCCCGCCGAGGGGGTGATGGTCGTGGTGGTCATGCCGCTACTCCTTCTCGCTGGGTCTCGGCGGTGAGCTCGAGGAACATCTCTTCCAGGCCGGCGCCTTCGGCGGCGCGCAGCTCGACCAGCGGGACGCCGGTCTCCAGGGCGATCCGGCCGACGACATCGGGGTCGGACTCGACACGCAGGGTGTCGGGGCCGGACGTGTGCGCGACCAGGCCGGCCACGGTGAGGGCCCGCCCCAGGTTTGCCGTGTCGGGCGTGCGGACGAGCGTGCCGGCGGTGGCCAGCAGCTCGGCCTTGGTGCCCTGGGCGACGATCCGGCCGTTGCCGATGACGACCAGGTCGTCGGCGATGACCTCGATCTCGTGCAGGAGGTGCGAGCTGAGCAGGACGGTGCCGCCCTGGTCGGCGTACCCGCGGAGCAGGTCGCGCATCCACCGGATGCCGGCCGGGTCGAGGCCGTTGGCCGGCTCGTCGAGGATCAGCACCTGCGGGTCGCCGATCAGCGCGGTGGCGATGCCGAGTCGCTGGCGCATGCCGAGCGAGTAGTTGCGGACCCGGCGCCCTGCCTCGTTCGGCGTCAGGCTTACCCGCTCGAGCATCTCGCCGACCCGGCTGCGCGGGACGCCCATCGTCTGGGCGGCGATGGTGAGGATCTCGCGTCCGGTGCGGCCGGCGTGCTGCGCCGACGCGTCGAGGAGGACGCCGACCTCGCGGCCCGGGTTCGGGAGGTCGGCGTAGTGCTCGCCGGAGATCGTGACGTGGCCCGCGGTCGGCTTGGTGAGGCCGACCATGATGCGCATGGTCGTGGACTTGCCGGCGCCGTTCGGACCGAGGAAGCCGGTGACCCGGCCCGCCTCGGCAGCGAACGACACGTCGTCGAGGGCGGTGAAGCCGCCGTACTTCATGGTCAGGGAGTCGATGAGGATCATGGGGACGAGACTTCCGGCCCGGCGCGCGCGGGGATATCGGGTGCGACCCCCGGTGACACCGGAGTGGACCCCGAGATCACCTCAGGGTCGACCCGCATGAATGAATGGGCCCATGAGCAGACATCGCCGGGGTGCCAGCTCGGCGTGGTCCTCGTCCTGGCCGTCGTGGTCGCCCTCGGCGCGTTCGTCCAGTCGGTCGCGGGTCTGGGGCTCGGCCTGCTGGGCGCGCCGTTCGTCGCGCTCCTCGCGCCCGAGCTCGCGCCGACCCTGCTGCTGTGGCTCGCGGTGCCGCTGTCGCTCTCGGTGCTCGTCGCCGAGTGGGAGCACGTCAACTGGTGGGCCACGAAGTGGGCACTGCCGGCGCGCATCCCGGGAACCCTGCTGGGCGTGTGGCTCGTGTCGATCTTCTCCGACCGCGCCCTCGGCATCGCCGTCGCCGTGATGGTCCTGGTGGCCGTCGTGCTGGCGATCCGGGTCGTCGAGCTGCGCTTCACGCCGGCGCGGCTGTTCCTCGCCGGCCTGGCGGCGGGTACGTCGGGCACGGCGACCTCGATCGGCGGGCCCCCGATGGCGATCCTGTTCGCGCACCGGTCGCCGCAGGAGACACGCGCCACGTTGTCGATGTTCTTCTTCGTCGGCACGGTGCTGTCGGTCGCGCTGTTCGCGGCGACCGACCAGCTGCCGGCCGCCTCCCTGTGGCTGAGCCTGGTGTTCCTGCCGCTCGTGGTCGGCGGCTTCGCGGTGGGCGTGATGGTGCGCCGTCACGTGCCGCGCGAGACCTTCCGACGCGTCGTGCTCGCGGTGTGCGCATCGTCCGCGGTGCTGCTCCTGGTGCGGTCGCTGGTGTGATGGTCAGGCGCTGACACGGACGGCACGCGCGGCCGTGTCGGCCGCCAGGGCAGCCGCCTGCGAGCGCAGGTCGGGGATCGCGGTGACGAGGCCGGTGAGGTGACCTACCACGACAGCGAGAACGTCGCGTTCGCCGTGGACACCGAGAAGGGCCTTCTCACCCCGGTTGTCAAGGAGGCCGGCGACCTCTCGATCGCCGGCCTCGCCAAGAAGATCGCCGACGTCGCGGCGCGTACGCGGACCAACAAGATCGGCCCCGACGACCTGTCGGGCGGCACCTTCACGATCACCAACCTCGGCAGCGTTGGCGCCCTGTGGGACACCCCCATCATCAACAAGCCGCAGGTTGCCATCCTCGGGCCGGGCACCGTGGTGAAGCGTGCAGTGGTGATCGACGACCCCAACCTGGGCGAGACGATCGCGGTACGCCACATGGTCTACCTGGCGCTGACCTACGACCACCAGTTGGTCGACGGCGCCGACGCCGGCCGCTTCCTGCAGGACGTCAAGGCACGCCTGGAGGCAGGCAAGTTCGACGTCTGACCTGACGGGTTGTGCCCCAGGCCGCGCTCCGGCGCGTCCTGGGCGCACAACCGGATGAGGCCTGGGCTTATCGTCACTGGATGGATGTTCACAGCGACGGTCCTGACCCTGACGCCTGGCGCACCGTCGACGAGGGCTGGGGTCGCCGGGCGCCCGAGTTCGCCACGTTGAGCGAGCCGTCGAACGTGCGGGAGTACGTCACGATCCAGCACCGCCTCGGCATCACGGACGGCGACCGGGTGCTCGACCTCGCCTGCGGGTCGGGGCTGGCCTTGGAGCTGGCGACCTGCGCGGAGCGTCCGTCGGAGGGATCGACGCTTCCGCCCGGCTGATTGCCATCGCACGAGACCGCCTTCCCGGCGGTGACGTCCGGGTGGGGGACATGCACGAGCTCCCGTGGGAGGACGGCAGCTTCGACGTCGTGACCAGCTTCCGCGGCATCTGGGGCACCACTCCGGCGGCGCTCGCGGAGGCGCGCCGGGTGCTGGTCCCCGGAGGCCGGCTGGGCTTCACCGTCTGGGGGCACATCAAGAAGTCTCCGGGTGCCTGGTCGCTGGCACCGTTTCGCCTGGCCAGCCAGCCGAAGGTGGAGAACCAGGCCGCGATGGTGGCACTCGGGCGCCCGGGAGCAGGGGAGGATCTGCTCGCCCGCTTCGGCTTCGAGGACGTCGAGCGCTTGGTGGTGCCGTTCGCCTGGGAGTTCCCGGACCCGGAGTCGTACGCGCGGCACTCGCGACCACCGGTCCGGCGTACGAAGCGATCCAGAGCGTGGGCGAGGACGAGTTCCTGCGTCGCGCAACGGAGATCGCGCAGGAACAGGTGCGCGAGGGGCTTCCGCTGCGGGCAGAGATCGACGTTGTCGGGTACACAGCGCGCAGACCGCTGGAAGACGCAGGCGCCTGGACACATGACGACCGCCCCGGCGGCTTCCTGGCCGCGCCCGGGCAGTCCGCGGAGGTGCGCCGCCTGTACGACGATGACGCGGCGGACCTCGGGTACGTGATGAACGCTTCTCGGCTGTGGGCTCATCTGCCCGTGGAGCATCGGGGCCTCTTCGAGCTGATCGGCGCTGCCACCCACGCGGCCGGACTCAGCGTCCGGGAGCGCGGCATCCTGGTGACAGCGATGGCCTCCACCCTTGGCGACTCCTACTGCGCGCTCGCGTGGGGTGGCAAGCTCGCGCGCGCCGCCGACGCCGGCATCGCAGCTGGTGTCCTCGCCGGTGCAGACGAGGGCCTCTCCCCCGCAGAAGCGGCCCTGGCCAGATGGGCGCGACGGGTCACCGCCGATCCGAACGCCACGACGGCCCAGGATGTCGACGAGCTGCGCCAGGCTGGGTACGACGACGCGCAGATCCTCGCGATCACGCTCTACATCGGGCTGCGGATCGCCTTCTCCACCGTCAACGACGCCCTGGGCGCGTCACCGGACCGGGAGCTGGGGGCGAGCGTTCCCCAGGTCGTGCAGGACGTCGTGACGTGGGGTCGGCCGGCGGAGTAGCGGGCGACCGAGTAGGGGGAGAGAAGCGGGCGACCGAGTAGCGCGAAGACCCGCTGTGGTCCCGCCCGCCCGCGACGTTGCGCTGCGCTCGTGGGGTCGCCGAGACGGCGAATGCC
>CAWGUS010000013.1:0-92808 GCA_963825755.1 uncultured Actinomycetota bacterium
CCTTCGTGACCAGCGGCCCGCTCGTCGCGCTCGTGCTCGAGGGTGACGAGGCGGTCGAGGTGGTGCGTGCGATCAACGGCGCCACCGACGGCCGCAAGGCCGCGCCCGGCACGATCCGCGGCGACCTGAGCCTCTCCAACCGCGAGAACCTCGTGCACGGCTCCGACAGCCCGGAGTCGGCCGCGCGCGAGATCGCCCTGTGGTTCCCCGAGCTCGGCTGAGCCTGCGCGTCCTCACCGCCCTCGCGCTGACGCTGGGGGCGGTGGTCCTGATCGTGTCCCGGCCCGACGGTGGGGCCGTGGTGGATCCCGCGTCCGCGCGGCGCTGTGCTCCGGTCGGGCTCGACGACGTGCAAGGTCCACGGCCGTCCGCGGCCACCCGGTTGCGCGCGTACAGGCTGCGCAACGCCGCGTGCTCGGCGTACTGGATCAGGGAGCTCGAGCGCGACTTCGTCCCGCAGGGGCTCGATATCCGTGGTGACCGGGCGTTCGTCAGTGGCTACGTCCGAGTGCCGAAGGTCTCCGAGCGAGCCTGCCAGCTCGTCGAGGTCGATCTCACGACCGGCCGCACCGTCACGTTCGTGCCCCGCTGGGACGCGAAGGTGTACGGCGACCGGCCGACGTACTGCCGGCACGGCGGTGGCACCGCCCTGACCCGGCACGGGCTGTGGGTGGCCGAGGCGGAGCGCCTCTGGCTGCTCGACCCCGACGCACTCGACCGCCCCGAACCGGTCAAGCGCGTGTGGCGGCTGGGTGAGGGACTCAAGGGATCGACGCTCGGTGCGCACGGCGGCCGGCTCGCGCTGGCGAGCTACCGCGTCGGCGGTCGAGGCCGGATAGCGACGTTCCGGATCGCCGACCTGGTGCGGCAGGGGGTGACGCTGATCGACCCGGCGCGCGCCGAGTCGCGCGGCCGGGTGCCGGCCCGGCTGCAGGGACTCGACCTGACGGCCGACGGCGCGTGGCGCGTCTCGAGCCGGATCAGCTGTGGAGTCGTCAAGCTGCCCGGCGGTCAGGTGCGTGACTTCGTGCCCGGTGCGGAGGACCTGGTGGTCACCGACGACATGGTGTGGACCGTCAGCGAGGCGAGCGCCACGCCGTACCGGGCTGAGGACGGCGCCTTCGTGCCGGCCCTGCTGGCCTTCGAGCGCGCCGTGGTGGAGGGCGGCGGCCCGGCCACCTGTCGGCTCTAGTTCTGGCGCCGGCCGCCACCGAGCAGCCCGCCGAGGATGTCGCTGATGATCGAGCCGGCACCCTGGGAGCCGCGAGGGGCGCTGCCCTGGGCCGCGCCGCTCAGCACCTGGCCGAGGATCGACCCGAGCACACCGCCGCCGGCGGCGGCACCCTTGCCACCCACCTGCTTGGCGAGGTAGGCGAGCACCAGCGGAGCGAGGATCGGGATGAGCTTCTGCACCAGCCCGCTCGACGCGCTGCCCACGCCGCCGAGCTGCTGGACGACCTGGTCCTCCTGGGATCCGAAGATGTGGCGGGCGATGCGTTCGCCGTCGGCCCGGTCGATCCGGTCGACGTCGACGACTCCCGTCGTGGCCGGGTCGTCGGCGTGCTGGCTCAGGGCCTCGGCCAGGGACGCCTCGCCGGCGGGATCCTGGGCGTTGGCATGGAGACCGCCGAGCAGCGCGGGCAGGGCAGCGAGCGCCGCCTGCTCCACATCGTCGGGATCCTCGTCCAGCTGGTTGGCCAGCTGATCGATCGGAAGGGTCTGGAGGATCTCGTCCACGGCCGACATGGGGGCAACCTAGCCCGTGGGGCTGGGGCGTGTCTCCCCTGAACCAGCGGGTCCGCTACCTACGCTGTTCGCGGGTCGAGAAACCACATGCGACCCATCTTCCCCTTCAGTCTCCGGTGGCGCCGCCCGCCGGGGCCCGACCAGCGAGGCAGCAGCGCATGGCGAACAGCTTCATCGGCCGCGACATGGCCGTGGACCTCGGCACCGCCAACACGCTCGTCTACGTCCGGGGCAAGGGCGTCGTGCTCGACGAGCCCAGTGTGGTGGCGATCAACGAGACCACCGGCGAGGTGCTGGCCGTCGGCCACGAGGCCAAGCGGATGATCGGCCGCACGCCCGACAACATCACCGCCATCCGGCCGCTCAAGGACGGCGTCATCGCCGACTTCGACGCGACCGAGCAGATGCTGCGGTACTTCATCCAGCAGGTGCACCGGCGTCGCTACTTCGCCAAGCCGCGGATGGTCATCTGCGTCCCGAGCGGCATCACCGCGGTCGAGCAGCGCGCGGTGAAGGAGGCCGGCTACCAGGCGGGCGCCCGGAGGGTCTACATCGTCGAGGAGCCGATGGCCGCGGCCATCGGCGCCGGCCTGCCCGTCCACGAGGCCACGGGCAACATGGTCGTCGACGTCGGCGGCGGCACGACCGAGGTCGCCGTCATCTCCCTGGGAGGCATCGTCACCAGCCTCTCGGTGCGTACGGCGGGCGACGACATCGACCAGGCGATCATCGCGTGGATGAAGAAGGAGTACTCCCTGATGCTGGGGGAGCGCACCGCCGAGGAGATGAAGATGACCCTCGGCTCCGCCTTCCCGCTGCCGACCGAGCCCGAGGCCGAGATCCGCGGCCGCGACATGGTCTCCGGTCTGCCGCGCACCGTCGTCGTGTCCAGCGCCGAGCTGCGCAAGGCCATCGAGGAGCCGCTGCACAGCATCGTCGACGCCGTGCGCGCCACCCTCGACCAGACTCCGCCCGAGCTGGCCGGCGACATCATGGACCGCGGCATCGTGCTCACCGGGGGTGGCGCGCTGCTGCGTGGTCTCGACGAGCGGCTCCGCCACGAGACCGGGATGCCCGTGCACGTCGCCGAGGAGCCGCTGTCGTCCGTGGCGTTCGGCGCCGGCCGCTGCGTCGAGGAGTTCGAGGCGCTCCAGCAGGTGCTCGTGTCGGATCCACGGAGGTTCTGATGCGCGGCCACGGGGGACGCACGGGAGGTCGCGGTGAGCGGCGCTGGCGTGGGCTGGACCGGCTCGACGACCGGTCCCGCCCCCCACGCTCGCTGCTGCTCGCCCTGGTGCTGGCCTCGGTCACCCTGATGACTCTCGACCACCAGGTCGACGACGGCTCGCCGGTCGAGTCGGCCCGGCGTGCCGTCGGAGAGGCGTTCGGTCCGGTCGAGTCGTTCACGAGCGGCGTCGTACGCCCGTTCACGGCGGTGCCGAGCTGGTTCCACACCAAGACGTCCCTGCGTTCCGACATCCGCGACCTCGAGGCCGAGAACGCCGAGCTGCGCGAGCAGGTCGCGACGTCGGGCTTCGACCGCAACAGGCTCGAGGAGTTCGAGGGGCTGACCCGCACCGCCGACGACCTGGGCCGCGCCCTGGTGCCCGCGCGCGTGGTGGCGTACGGCTCCTCCCAGTCGTTCAGCAACACCGTCACGATCGACGCCGGATCGGCCGCCGGCGTCCAGCCCGACATGACCGTCGTCAACAACGACGGCCTGGTCGGCCGGGTGCTGCGGGTGACGCGCTCCACCGCGACCGTGCTGCTCGTGCTCGACGCCGAGTCGGTCGTGGGTGGCCGGCTGGGCGAGAGCATGGAGCTCGGCTTCCTCCACGGCCGCGGCGCCCTCGGTCGCGACGGCCGGCTCGACCTCGAGCTGGTCGACGAGCAGAGCGTGCCGAGCCAGGGCGAGCCGGTCGTGACGTGGGGCAGCGACGGCGCCGGGCCCTACATCTCCGGGGTGCCCATCGGCACCGTCACCGAGGTCTACTCCAGCCTGCGCGACTCCTCGCAGCGCGCCGTGATCGAGCCGTACGTCGACTTCAGCGCCCTCGACGTCGTCGGCGTCGTCGTACCCACCGGCAGCACCAGCGACCGCGCCGTCGTCGAGGCCGACGGGAGCATCGGATGAAGCTCCTCCGCGTGCTCACCGGAGTCGCCGCCGTCGTGGTCGCCCTCGTGCTGCAGGTCTCGTTGTTCCCGCACTTCGCCTGGCACGGCATCGTCCCCAACCTGGTGCTGCTGGTCGTCGTGGCCGCCGCGCTGACCCGCGGCGCGTCGTTCGCCATGCTGCTCGGGTTCGTCGGCGGAGTGGCCCTCGACCTCGCGCCGCCGGCCGACCACCTCGCCGGCCGGTGGGCGCTGGCGCTGGTCGTCGTCGCGTACGTCGCCTCGCGGGTCCGCACCGACAACCGCCCGTCGACCACGGCCATCGTCGGCACCGTCGCCGCCGCGTCGTTCGTCGGCACGTCGGTCTTCGCGCTCTCGGGGGTGCTGCTGCGTGACCCCGTGATGTCGGTGCCCGACCTGCTGCAGGTCATCCTCGTGGCGCTGGTGTGGGACGTCCTGCTGACGCCGTTCGTGCTGCCGGTGATGATGCGGATGTTCCATGCCGTGGCGCCCGAGAGGGTCACCGCCTGATGGCCGTCTCCGGTGCCCAGAAGAGCCGTCTGCGCCTGCTGGTCGTCCAGGCCCTGGTCTTCTCTCTCTTCGCGACGCTCTTCGTCCGGCTCTACTACCTCCAGGTCGTCGGCGGCGAGAGCTACCAGGCGAAGGCGGCCGACCAGTCGGTGCGCGACATCGTCGTGCAGCCGCAGCGCGGCCTGATCGTCGACGACCAGGGCCGGCCGCTGGTCGCCAACCGGATGTCGTGGGTGGTCTCCGTCGATCGCACCCTGGTCGACAAGCTCGCGGCGGAAGAGCGCGAGCAGCTGCTGACCCGCGTCGGCGAGGTCGTCGGCCAGGAGAGCGCCGAGATCGCGAGCAGGCTCATCGACTGCGGTGACGCGGGCAGCGTCGAGGGCGTGTGCTGGAACGGCTCGCCGTACCAGCCGGTGCCGGTCGCGGCCGACGTGGACCAGCAGGTAGCGCTGCGCGTGCTCGAGCAGCCCGAGGACTACCCGGGGGTGCTCGCGCAGCAGCAGAACGTCCGCGCCTACCCGCGCCCCTTCGGCGTCAACCTCGCCCACGTCGTGGGCTATCTCAGCCCGATCACCGAGTCGGAGTTCGACGAGGCCCGCGACGCAGACGACCAGTCGCTCAACGGCGCCTCGTCCGTCGGTCGCGCCGGCGTCGAGAAGGAGTACGACGCCTGGTTGCGCGGCATGCCGGGCTACCGCCGCGTCGCCGTCGACTCGATGGGCCGGGTGCTGGGCGACGACTCGACGATCGAGAGCGAGCCCGGCGACACCCTGGTCACCTCCATCGACGCCAAGGTGCAGGCGGAGGTGGAGAAGCAGCTCGCCGAGCGGATCGCCTTCCAGCGCACCCAGACCGACCCCGTGACCGGCCGCGCGTACGAGGCCGACTCCGGAGCCGCCGTCGTCATGGAGGCCCGCACCGGTCGCATCGTCGCCATGGCCAGCCAGCCGACGTACGACCCGGACGTCTGGACGGGCGGCATCTCGGAGAGGGAGCTCAGGCGGCTGTACTCGACGGAGGCCGGCACGCCGTTGCTGTCCCGGGCCACCCAGGGCCAGTTCGCGCCGGGCTCGACGTGGAAGCCGTTCATGACCGCCGGCGCCCTGACCAACGGCTACTCCCAGGACACCCGGCTCGAGTGCTCGTCGGGCTTCCAGGTCGGCAACCGGGTGTTCAGGAACTACGAGTCCGGGGCCCACGGGTCGATCGGCTTCGCGAAGGCGCTCGAGGTCTCGTGCAACACGTTCTTCTACCGCGTGGGCTACGACTTCTGGCAGCGGTTCGGCAGCGACGTCGCCGATGTCGACGCGAAGGACCCGCTCGTCGAGGAGGCCAAGGAGTTCGGCTTCGGCTCGGAGACCGGCATCGACCTCCCGGGCGAGGCGCCGGGGCGGATCGCCGACCGGGCCTGGAAGCGCTCCTACTTCGAGTCGGAGAAGGGCTACTACTGCGACCTCGCCGGCAAGCCACAGGACGACAAGACCAGCGACTTCGTCTACACGTACGCCCGTGAGTTCTGCATCGAGGGCTACGCCTACCGGGCCGGTGACGCGGCGAACTTCGCGATCGGCCAGGGCGACACGATCGTCACGCCGCTCCAGCTCGCGCGGGCCTACGGCGCGCTCGCCAACGGCGGCACCCTCTGGGAGCCCCGCATCGGCAAGGCGATCGTCAGCCCCGACGGTGAGGTGCTGCGACGGATCCCCACGAAGAGGGCCGCCAAGGTCGACGTACCCCGGGACGCCATCAGGTTCATCGACGGCGCCCTCCAGAACGTCGCCAGCGTGGGCACGATGGCCTGGAAGCTGGGCGGGTTCCCGCTCGACGACGTCACGGTCCGCGCCAAGACCGGCTCGGCCGAGGTCAACGGCAAGCAGACCACCGGCTGGGTCGCGTCGTACACCAAGGACTACGTCGTGGTGATGATGATCAGTCAGGGCGGCACCGGCTCGGGCAGCGTCGGCGACGGCATCCGCAAGATCTACGAGGCGCTCTACGGCATCGAGGGCGAGAAGGTCGTGCCGGCCAAGGCGGCGATCCCCGGCGTCGTGTCGCCGAAGCGGCTGCCGACCTTCGGTGCCGACGGGTCGATCCTGCCCCCGGCCCTGCGACCCGAGGACGACGGCTCATGACCAGGCGCACCCGCACCGGCTCGTTGCGCGCACCGGGGCTCGACTGGCTGCTCCTCGGAGCCGTGCTGGCGCTGGTCGCGCTCGGCACCCTGCTGGTGTGGTCGGCGACGTCGGCTCGGGACGCGCTCACCGGCGGCGACTCCGCGGCGTACCTCACGAAGGAGCTCGTCAACGTCGCCATCGGCCTCGTGCTGATGGTGATGGTGATGGCCACCGACCACCGGTGGGTGCGCATCCTTGCGCCGCTGGTCTACCTCGCCTCGGTCGGCGGGCTGGTGTTCGTGCTCGTCGCCGGTACGACGATCAACGGCTCGCGCTCGTGGGTGCAGCTCGGTGGGCTGTCGATCCAGCCGTCGGAGTTCGCCAAGCTGGCCGTCGCGATCGGGATGGCGCTGTTCGTGGCCGAGCGGGCCGAGGGCAAGTGGCGCCGGGCGATCGGGTCGGTCGACGTGGTCGGCATGCTCGCGATCGCCGCCGTGCCCGCCGTACTCATCCTGGTGCAGCCCGACCTCGGCACCATGCTGGTGCTCGCGGCGACCGTGTTCGGCGTGCTCGCGATCGCTGGCGCACCGCGCCGCTGGCTGGCCGGTGCTCTTCGTCTCCGGCGTCGCC
Source organism: uncultured Actinomycetota bacterium (assembly GCA_963825755.1). Classification (GTDB taxonomy): domain Bacteria; phylum Actinomycetota; class Actinomycetes; order Propionibacteriales; family Nocardioidaceae; genus Nocardioides. Next base: position 7,134 of record CAWGUS010000013.1, read on the forward strand.
GGGGCGGCCGTCGCGGTGTCGGTCGGGGTGCTGAAGGACTACCAGGTGGCGCGCTTCCTGGCGTTCACCAACCCGGAGCTCGACCCGCGGGGGGCCGGCTACAACGTCGAGCAGGCCCGCATCGCGGTCGGCAACGGCGGCGCCTTCGGGCAGGGCCTCTTCGACGGCTCGCAGACCCAGTCGGGCTTCGTGCCCGAACAGCACACCGACTTCATCTTCACCGTCGCGGGCGAGGAGCTCGGCCTGCTCGGCGCGGGGGTGGTGATCGCCCTGCTCGGCATCGTGGTGTGGCGCGCGCTCGCCATCGCCGTGGCCACCGACGACCTCTTCGGCCGGGTGGCCGCTGCCGGCATCGCCTGCTGGTTCGGCTTCCAGGCCTTCCAGAACATCGGCATGTGCCTGGGCATCATGCCGGTCACCGGCGTGCCCCTGCCGTTCGTGTCGTACGGCGGCTCCTCGATGTTCGCCGGCATGCTGGCCATCGGCCTGCTGCAGAACATCCACCTGCGCTCGAACGCCGCCCTCCCGACGCGGTTCTCGGCTCCTGCTCGGGTGCTGGTCGGCCGCTGACCGTCGGGCGACCTCAGGGCTGGACCGACAGGAACAGGAACGCCGCGAGCAGCACCAGGTGCACGATGCCCTGGAGCGCGTAGACCCGACCCTGGGCGACGGTCAGCACGGCGACCGCGACGGACAACGCGAGCAGCACGATCTGCATCGACTCGAGGCCGAGCACGAGCGGCCCGTCCAGCCAGATCATCGCGACGGCGATGGTCGGGATGCTGAGGCCGATCGACGCCATGGCCGAGCCGTAGGCGAGGTTGAGGCTCGTCTGAACGCGGTCGCGCGCCGCGTTGCGCACCGCCGAGATCGACTCGGGCGCCAGCACGAGCAGGGCGATGACGACACCGACGACGGCGTACGGGAAGCCGAGCTGCTCGACGCCGTCCTCGATCGCGGGGGAGAGCAGCTTCGCCAGGCCCACCACGGCGATCAGGGCGACGACGAGCAGCCCGAGGCTGAGCCGCGCCTCCTGGCTGGACGGCGGATCCGCGTGGCCGTCGGCGTCCAGGTCGAGTACGCCGGTGACCCGGCCGCGCTCGTCGCTCGACACCGGCAGGAAGAAGTCGCGGTGCCGCACCGTCTGGGTCACGACGAACGAGATGTAGAGCACGAGGGACGCGGCGGCTGCGAAGGCCAGCTGCGACGGGCTGTACTCGAGTCCCTCGGCCGACACCGTGAACCCGGGCAGCACCAGGGTGACCCCCGCCAGGGCGACCACCGTGGCGAGCGCGGAGCCGGTGCCCGAGGCGTTGAAGCTGACGAGGTGGTGCTTGAGCGCCCCCACGAGCAGGGAGAGGCCGACGATGCCGTTGAGCGTGATCATCACGGCAGCGAACACGGTGTCGCGGGCGTAGGTGCTGGCACCGGCGCCGCCGCTGGTCATCAGCATCACGATCAACCCGACCTCGATGACCGTCACCGCAACGGCCAGGATCAACGAACCGAAGGGCTCGCCCACCTTGTGGGCGACCACCTCCGCGTGGTGCACGGCTGCCAGCACCGCGCCGACCAGGAAGGCGGCCACCGGCACCAGCAGGAGTCCCTCGGGGTGCGCGGTCCACAGGATCACGAGCAGGAGGACGCCGAGGATCGGCGCCCAGACGGTCCAGCTGAAGCGTCCGCGGACGGTCGAGGAGCTCATGACCGAACCCTATGGGCAGGCCCGAAGCCGCCGTACGTCAGCGGGCGGGGTGGACCTCCAGACCGCGGACCCCCTGGACCCGGCCGCCGCTCGGCAGGGTGAACGTGAACGTCGCCCCGCCCTCGGCGTTGTTGTACGCGGAGATGACACCGCCGTGCCGGCTGACGATTCGGCGGCACAGCGCGAGCCCGAGCCCGGTGCCGCTGACGACCCCGTTGTGGTTGTCGGCGCGGTGGAACTCCTCGAAGATGCGGTGCTCCTCGCCCGGCGGGATGCCCTTCCCGCGGTCGGTCACGTCGACGCGCACCCAGCCCGCCACGACGTCGGCTCGCGAGGTGACCCACACCCGCGCGGGCGCGCCGGGGACGGCGTACTTGACGGCGTTGTTGATGAGGTTGGCCAGCACCTGGCGGGCCATCGCCTGGTCGGCCTCGACGATGTGCGGGGCGTCGATCGCGAACACCGGCTCGGGGTCGTAGCCGCTGCCGACGAACGTCGAGACGACCTCGAGCACCGTGTCCTGGAGGGGTACGGCGTCAGGTGCGAGCTCGCCGTCTCGGCTGACCGCGTAGTCGAGCCAGTCCTGCACGACCTGGCGCATCCGGGCCGCGCCCGTATGGGTGCGGGCCAGCATCCGGGCGGCCTCGTCGGGGTCGCCGTCCTCGAGCGCCTCGCGGGCCAGCTCGAGCCAGCCCTCCAGGCCGGTGAGCGGTGCGCGCAGGTCGTGCGCGACGGTGCCGGCGAAGCCGGTGAGCTCGCTGAGTCGCTCCTGCTCGGCGGTCTTGTCGGAGAACAGCACGACCGACACGTTGCCACCGGTGGTGTCGACGGCGCGCGCGCTGGCGTTCAGAACTCGCGTGCTCGTCGGCGTCGTGACCACGACCGTCGCGTCGCCCGTCTCGTGGCCCGGCGAGCCGGGCACCTCCAGCATCGGGGTGCCGTCGAGCTTGCGGAGGCCGAAGTACTCACTCCAGTCGGAGAGCCGGCTCTTGGGCACCGGCTTGCCGAGGAGTGCCTTCGCGGCGTTGTTGTAGAGGCTGATGCCGCCGCGGTCGTTGATGAGCAGCAGCCCGTCGCTCATCGAGTTGAAGACGACGTTGAAGAGGTCGGCCTGCTTGGCCAGCGCGTGCCGCTGGCCGTCGAGCTCGGCGAGCGCCTCGCGGCGGGCCTGGTTGAGAAGGGACAGGGCCAGGGCCACGAACGTCGAGACACCGGCCAGGAGGTCGACCACGACCTCGGGCGGGAACGGCTCGGCGAAGCTGCCGTCGAAACGGTCCATCGCTCCCATCACCGCGGCCGCCACGGCCATCGCCATCGAGTGCCAGGCGGTGCTCCACGGCGGCAGCACGACGCCGACGTACAGGCTGGGAAGGAGGAGGAGCCAGGCGATCGGCCACTGGCTGGCCTCGAGCACCAGCCACAGGCAGGCGACCGACACGACGACGAACGCCGGGACCATCGCCGTCCGGGCGTCGCGCAGCCAGCTGCGCGGGGTCTGCGCCACGAGCAGCAGGCAGGCGCCGCCGACGAAGCAGAACACGACGGCCTGGACGGTCCAGCGGATCAGCACCGACGTGGTGGCCTCGCCCACCCAGATGTGCGGGTAGGCGCCGATCGGCAGCACCAGGATGGTCGCGAGGACGCTGGCCAGGAGCAGCATCACCAGGTCGCGGACCTCGGTGGGGCTCCACTCGCGGCGCCACGCGTCGCCGCGCGAGAGCCGAGTGTCCGGCGGTAGTGCCCGGACGTGCGAGAGCCGGCCGCGGGCGCCGCGGTAGAGCAGGCACATCAGCGTCGCCTGCATGACCAGGCCGAGAGACGCGCGCAGGGACGCGGCGGGGGAGGAGCCGGTGACGAGGTGGCCGAGCATCGCCAGGCCGACGATCGCGACCCAGGTGACCACCAGGGTGCTGTCGACCCGAGGGGCCGAGCCGCGCCAGCTGATCGTGAGCCAGAGGAAGGCCAGCATCGAGGCGAGCCAGAGAGTGGGCTGGGCGCCGGACTTGGCCGCACCACCGATGACGACGGCTGCCAGGAAGCAGATCGCGACGACCCACCAGGCGCGCAGCAGGGTACGACGCGCAGGCGCGTCGTACTCGAACCCCACTGGCCCAGGACCAAGCAAGGGACAACCTCCCCCAGACCCCCCCGGGTCTGTTGTCACCCGGGCAAGCACCCCCTGCCTGCCCGGTTGAGACCAGCATATTCACGCACATCGCGCGGTTGGGCGGAAGTCCTGAACCCGCGTACGCTGGACTGATCCACCAAACTCCTCGTGAGGTACGCATGCCCAGCCCCACCGCCGAGTCCGTCTTTCCCCGCCTGGAGGGCCGCCTGCCCTCGGTGCAGAAGCCCATCCAGTACGTCGGGGGCGAGTTGAACTCCACTCTCAAGGAGTGGGACTGCGCGCCCGATGGGCCGACGGTTCGCTGGGCCCTGATGTACCCCGACGCCTACGAGGTCGGCCTGCCCAACCAGGGCGTGCAGATCCTCTACGAGGTGCTCAACGAGCGTGACTGGATCCTGGCCGAGCGCACCTACTCGGTGTGGCCCGACATGGAGGCCGTCATGCGCACCGACGCCATCCCCCAGTTCACCGTCGACGGACACCGCCCGGTGCGCGCGTTCGACGTGTTCGGGCTGTCGTTCTCCACCGAGCTCGGCTACACCAACATGCTCACCGCGCTCGACCTCGCCGGGATCCCGCTGCACGCCGCCGACCGCGGCGCCGACGACCCCATCGTGCTGGCCGGCGGCCACGCGGCCTTCAACCCGGAGCCGGTCGCCGACTTCCTCGACGCCGCCGTGCTCGGTGACGGCGAGGAGGTCGTGCTCGCGATCTCCGAGGTCGTGCGCGAGTGGAAGGCCGAGGGCGAGCCCGCCGGCGACATGACCAGCGGACGCGACGAGCTGCTGCGCCGGCTCGCGGTCAGCGGCGGCGTCTACGTCCCGAAGTTCTACGACGTCTCGTACGCCGCCCCTGCCGACGGCGCGACCATCCGGGCCGTCGTACCCAACGTCCCGGGCATCGCGGCGCGCGTGCGCAAGCACACGCTGATGGACCTCGACGCCTGGCCCTACCCGGCGAAGCCGCTGGTGCCGCTGGCCGAGACCGTGCACGAGCGCTTCTCCGTCGAGATCTTCCGAGGCTGCACCCGTGGCTGCCGGTTCTGCCAGGCCGGGATGATCACCCGCCCGGTGCGCGAGCGCTCGATCGAGACCATCGGCGCGATGGTCGAGAACGGCATCCGCTCGACCGGGTTCGAGGAGGTGGGTCTGCTGTCGCTCTCGAGCGCCGACCACACCGAGATCGGCGAGGTCGCCAAGGGCCTGGCCGACCGCTACTCCGGCACCAACGTGTCGCTGTCGCTGCCCTCGACCCGCGTCGACGCGTTCAACATCACCCTCGCCAACGAGTTCTCCCGCAACGGTCGGCGCTCCGGGCTGACGTTCGCCCCCGAGGGCGGCAGCGAGCGGATGCGCAAGGTCATCAACAAGATGGTCAGCGAGGACGACCTGATCCGCACCGTCGCCACGGCGTACTCCCACGGCTGGCGCCAGGTGAAGCTCTACTTCATGTGCGGCCTCCCGACCGAGACCGACGACGACGTGCTCGCCATCGCCGACCTCGCCAAGCGGGTCATCGCCAAGGGCCGCGAGGTCACCGGCCGCAACGACATCCGGTGCACCGTCTCGATCGGCGGGTTCGTGCCGAAGCCGCACACGCCGTTCCAGTGGGCCGCGCAGCTCGACCACGTCACCACCGATGAGCGGCTGAAGAAGCTGCGCGACACCGTGCGCGAGGACAAGCGCTTCGGGCGGGCGATCGGCTTCCGCTACCACGACGGCAAGCCCGGCATCGTCGAGGGACTGCTGTCGCGCGGTGACCGTCGCGTGGGCGCCATCATCGAGCAGGTGTGGCGCGACGGCGGCCGCTTCGACGGCTGGAGCGAGCACTTCTCCTACGACCGCTGGATGACCAGCGCCGAGACCGCGCTGGCCGGCACCGGTGTCGACCTCGACTGGTACACCACTCGCGAGCGCGGCTACGACGAGGTGCTCCCGTGGGACCACCTCGACTCCGGCCTCGACAAGGACTGGCTGTGGGCCGACTGGGAGGACGCCCTCGACCCAGACTCGGTCGACATCGAGGACTGCCGCTGGACCCCTTGCTACGACTGCGGTGTCTGCCCCGAGATGGACACCGAGATCCAGATCGGTCCGACCGGCCGGCAGCTGCTGCCGCTCGCGGTCGTCTAGGTCCGGATCGCCGGGAAGCACCACATCTCGCTTGGTTCGCGTGCTTCTGAGTGCTCTGACCGTCGCGCGGCTGCCCGCCACCGCTGCGACAACGCTCGCCGGGAGGCCTTCACCGGGGTCGGGCTGGAGTCGGTCACCGTGGTTGGCGGTGAGCTGCAGGACGTCGACCTGGTCGTGTCGCGGTTGCAGGCGGCCCGGGAGCGGGCGGAGTGCCGCGCACCCGACTGGATCGTGAGCGATCCCGGGCCGACGCTGGACGAGACCCTCGCCGGCGTAGATGGCCGAGAAGCACGCGAATGCGCCTCCACGACGTGCTCCTCAGGCTTCTGGCGGTTGTGATCCCCGGCTGGCCGGGGACCACTGCGGCGGCAGACCCGAGAAGCACCCCGACCCCCTCACGCAGCAGGCAGGGTGAAGCTGAACGTCGTGCCGACGTCGGGGTCGTTGCTGGCGGCGCTGATCCGCCCGCCGTGCCGGTTCACGATCTGCTTGCACAGCGACAGACCCAGGCCCGAGCCACCGAAGGCGTCGGCGTGCTCGGGGGCCCGGTGGAACTCGTCGAAGATCATCTCCTCCTGGCCGTGCGGGATGCCGATGCCGCGGTCGCGTACGTCGACCCGCACCCAGCCCTGCTCCTCGTCGGCGTGGGAGGAGATGCGCAGTTCGGGCGGGCGGTCGTCGGCGACGTACTTCATGGCGTTGCCGACGAGGTTGGCGAGCAGCTGGCGCACCAATGTGGGATCGGCCTCGATGCGGTGGTCGACAGCGATGTCGATACGCGTGTCGGGCGCCTCGGGGTCGCGGTAGCCGGCGATCACGTCGTGCACCACCGGGGCGAGCTCGAACTCCGTCGGCGTGAGCCGGCCGTCGCGGTGGACGCTGTACGCCAGCCAGTCCTCGATGACCCTGGTCATCCGCGCACCGCTGTCCTGAGCCTTGGCGAGGTGCGCCTCGACGTTGCGCCAGCGGCCGTCCTGGGCGCCCTCGCGGGCCAGCTCGATCCACCCGGACAGGCTGGTGAGCGGTGAGCGGAGGTCGTGCGCGACGACCCGGGCGAAGGCGGCGAGCTCGTCGAAGCGCTGGCGCTGGGCGGAGACGTCGGAGAGCAGGAGCATCCGTGCGGTTCCCTCGTCGGTGTCGAACGACGTGGCCCCGGCCTGGATGTACCTCGTGCTGCCCGGGTTGTCGACGAGCAGGGCCCGGTCGGGTGAGGTGGCGGACAGGGGAGTGGCGAGGTCCTCGTCGTTGACCGGACCGCCCTCGGCGTCGGTGATGCCGAAGTGGTCGACCCAGGAGGTGTCCGCGGCGGATGCGGGCAGCGGCCGGCCGAGCAGGTGCCGGGCAGCCGGGTTGTGGTAGGCCACCTTGCCGTCCTCGCCCATGACGACGACGCCGTCGTTCATCGAGTCGAGCACCTGCGTGAGGAAGGCGGCATGGGTCCTGGTCTCCGACCGGCTGATCCGCAACTCGCCCATCACGGCCGCGCGCTGCTCGCGGATCAGCGCGAGCAGCAGGGCCAGGAAGGTCATCACGATGACGAGCAGGTCGACCACGATCGACGCCGGGAACAGGCCGTCGTAGCCGAAGCGGTTGCCCGGCAGCATGGTGAACCCGGCGGAGACGACGGAGATGGAGAGTACGGCGATGGCGGCGCCGAGCCGGTCGAAGATCAGGCCGGCGGCGATGCCCGGCAGCAGCAGCACCCAGCTGAGGGGCAGCTCGGGTCCTTCGTAGACCAGCCAGACGCAAGCGATCGAGAACGGCGCCAGGATGGCGATCTCCCACCAGGCGACCGCCCGGTCGACGTACGCCGGTCGCGGGGAGTGGAAGAGCACGAGCATCGTCGCGGCCCCCACGAACATGAAGACCCCGTTGCGGATCACCCACCACATCAGCAGCCGGGCGTCGAGGTCGAACGGGCCGAATCCCGGGAACCCGCCGAGCAGGGCGGCGATCAGGCCGGCGCCCACCGCCGCGAGCATGACGGCGTAGATCGAGCGGGGTGAGTGCAGCTCCCAGCTGCCGTTGGCGCGCCGGAACAGGTAGGCCATCAGGAGCGCGGCCGCCACGTTGACGAGGCCCATCCGGAGTGTGGCGAGCGGTGCCACACCGAGCACCAGCGCGAGCACCACGAACAGCGCGAACATCGCGCCGGCGTGCTGGAGCACGCGACGGGTCGGCCGGCTGTTCCCCTCGCAGACCAGCGTGAACCAGACGAAGAACACCGTCATCGGCGGCCACAGCTCACGGATCGAGCCGGGTGCCGGGCGCTCGGTGAAGGGCAGCACGACACCCACGACCGAGCACGCCACGACAAAGGCGAGCCGACCGCGCGCCGGCACCGGCGGGTTGTCGTTGACCATGAGTTCGCTCCATTCGCGACTGGGCGAAATGGTAGGTCCGGGACGCCGTGGCCGCAGGAGAACGGCGCAGTCGCGTGGGCGGGTTGGCAGGATGTCCGCGTGCGCCACGTCTCCGTAGCCGAGCGCCGGGCCAGGCTGGCCCGCCGCCACGCCGTCTCACCAGCCCATCGCGTCGCCGACCCCGTCGCCGCCACGAAGGCCATGACCGTGCTGCACGCCACCGAGCCGGCCAGCGTGCACCTCTCGCTGACGGCGCGTGTCGACGGGATCACGCCGGACGACATCGACCAAGCGCTGTACGTCGACCGGTCGCTGGTCAAGCAGCTCGCGATGCGGCGCACGCTGTTCGTCTTCCCGCGGGACCTGCTGCCGGCGGCCTGGGGGAGCGCTTCGGCACGGGTGGCGGAGCTCGAGGGTCGCAAGATCCGCAAGGACGTCGTCGCCGCCGGGTGGACGACCGACCCCGACGCCTGGCTCCACGAGGCCGGTGACGCCGTGCTCGCGCTGATGGACGGATCGGACGACGGCCTGGGTACGGCCGACGTCCGCGCGCAGGTGCCGACTCTCGCGGGCAAGGTGTCGGTGGCACCCGGCACGAAGTGGGGGGCCGACGTGCCGATCGCGCCGCGCGTGCTGACCTGGCTGGGCGGCCGGGCCGAGATCGTGCGCGGGGTCAACGCCGGCCACTGGCGCAACTCCCGCCCGCGGTGGACCACGATGAGCGGCTGGCTGGGGGAGCGCCCCGACCCGCTCCCGGAGGACGACGGCTACGCCGAGCTCGTACGCCGCTGGCTGGGCACGTTCGGTCCCGGCACCGAGACCGACATCGTGTGGTGGCTCGGCTCCACCAAGACGGCCGTGCGCCGTGCGCTGGCGACGCTCGAGGCGGTCGAGGTGTCGCTCGACGACGGCATGACCGGGTGGGTGCTGCCCGACGACGTCGAGCCCGAGCCCGGCGTCGAGCCGTGGGCGGCCCTCCTGCCGGTCCTCGACCCGACCACGATGGGCTGGAAGCAGCGCGACTTCTACCTCGACCCCGGCCACACGGCGTACCTCTTCGACTCGGCGGGCAACGCGGGCACCACCGCCTGGGTCGACGGCCGGGTCGTGGGCTGCTGGGTGCAGGACGACTCCGCAGCGGTGCGCGTCATCCTCCGCGAGGACGTCGGGAGCGAGGCCCGGGCCCGGCTCGACGCGGAGGCCGAGCGCCTCACGACCTGGCTCGGCGGCCAGCGGATCGGCAGCGTCTACAAGTCACAGCAGATGAAGTCCCTGCCGCTGCCCTGAGCTCAGGAGCGCACGAAGGCGCAGAACTCGTTGCCGTCGGGGTCGGCCAGCACATGGAAGTCGATGCCGTCGCCCGGGCCACGGACCACCGTCGCGCCGTGGCCGATCAGCGCCTCGACGTCGTCGGTCATGACGTCGATGTGGACCCGGTTCTTGACCGTCTTCGGCTCGGGCACGGGGCCGAAGTCGATCGACTCGAAGGGCGCGCCGGGGATGTCCTCGATCCACGAGAACCCGCGTTCGTCGTCGACCGGTCGGGCGCCGAGCGTGGTGGCCCACCAGGCGGCGATGGCGTGGCTGGCCTCCGCCGAGTTGCCGGTGTCCCAGATCAGCTCGTAGATGCGCTGGGTGACCGGCTCCGGGCGCACGAACACGCAGAACTCCTGGCCGTCGGGGTCGCGCATGGTCGTCCAGCGTTCCCGCTCGGCAACGACCACGGCGCCCGCATCGAGGGCCGTCCGGAACGATTCCGCGTTGAGGTCGAGGTGCACGCGGTTCTTCACCGTGACCGGCTCGGGCACCGGGTTGATCCACACCTGCGGGACACCGGTCGCGTCGTCGAGGCGCCAGACACCGTCGCGGTGCGGGCTCGGCGCCAGGTCGAGCTGGAGACCCCAGAACCGGGCGGAGGCCTCGGCGTCGTTGGCGTCGATGCACAGGTCCTTGTACGTCGCGAGTGGCATGCCGACCAGCGTGGCACGGGTCAGCGGAGAAGCGCACCGGCATTTCTCCGGGTGTCTCCCGCTGGCCCAGCGGCCCGTCTCGGAAGTTCTGGTGCGCTTCGCGCACACATGGCACGCACCACGCGGCGTTGCCGGCGCTCGCGAGACAGACCCGGTACGGCATCGCGCCTGCGCCTTCCGCTGCACGCAGCCCGAGCACTCCAACCGGTCAACAACTTCCCGGACGAACCACTAGCCTGTCGGCGTGCGTGAGCAGCCCGAGCAGCAGGCCCCGCCGGTCCAGCGACTGCGGATCCGGTACGCCAAGCGCGGCCGGCTCCGCTTCACCAGCCACCGCGACTTCAGCCGGGCCTTCGAGCGGGCCGTCTTCCGGGCCCGGATCCCGATGGCCTACAGCTCCGGCTTCAACCCGCACCCCCGGATCTCGTACGCCGGCGCTGCGCCGACCGGCTCGGCCAGCGAGGCGGAGTACCTCGAGATCGGGCTGTCCGAGGTCGTCGACCCGGCCGAGGTGCAGGCGCGGCTGGACGAGTCGCTGCCCGACGGCCTGGACGTGCTCGAGGTCGTCGTCTCCGCGGGCGGCTCGCTGGCCGACCTGCTGACGGCATCGCACTGGCGGATCGAGCTCGTCGACGCCCCGGACGTGGTCGGCCTGGCCGTCGAGTCGTTCCTGGCGTCCGAGTCGGTGCTGGTCGAGCGGATGACCAAGAAGGGGCTGCGCGAGTTCGACTGCCGGGCCGCCGTCGTGTCGGCGGTGGTGACCCCGGCCGAGTCGGGTGGAGCCGCCGTGGACGTCGTGCTGAGGCACCTGGTGCCGGCGGTCCGGCCTGACGACGTACTCACGGGGCTGGAGCGGCGGGCCGGCCTGGTCCCCGCCCAGACACCGTTGCTGACCCGGCTCGCACAAGGGCCTCTCGACGAGTCGCACGGCGCCGTCGGCGACCCGCTGGCGGTCTCGCCGTAGCGGGGATCGGGGGCCGGTGTGCGATACTCGCCACGGTCGATCGAGCGGCTTGCCGCACCTTTCGACCCGACGACGTTCTCGCCGTACGCACCTCAGAACCATGGGGGACGTGCGGCACGACACACGAAGTCGTCACCAGACCGCGACGCGGCCAGGGTGAAGTCGGTGACAGCGACGGCGCCATGTCGGACACGTGAGTGGGTGTCCACGCTGGATCGTCGACCGCGGCAGGTGCGCGACGGCGCCGTGTCGACGCACCCGCGGAGGGTGTCGCCGCCACCCGACCAGGCTTTGCGTCACGGTTCCGGGCCGGTCGATCCGGCCTTGCCCCGCTGGCGTCCTGACGTTTCCGGCCCGCAGCGCCGGACGAGGAGAGCACCAATGCTCGACGAACGCGACGAATCGGCCACCACCGAGACCGCCCCCGCTGACAGCCCCGACACCGCGAGCGATGCGCCGCCGGCGAAGAAGGCCGCCAAGCGCGCGCCCGCCAAGAAGACGGCTGCGAAGCGCACCAGCAAGAAGGTCGCCGCCGAGGCGTCCGTGCCCGACCCGGCCGCACCGGAGCTCCCGGTCGAGGAGCCCGCCGAGGCCGCCGCCCCCGTGGCGAAGAAGGCCGCCAGGCGTGCGCCGGCCAAGAAGACCGCCGCCAAGCGCACCAGCAAGAAGGCCGCCGCCGAGGCGTCCGTGCCCGACCCGGCCGCCCCCGAGGCTCCCGGAGAGGCCGCAGCCGCGCCCACCGGTGCCGCCGTGCTGTTCCAGGCGCCCGAGGAGGCGGCGCCCGCCCGGCGTACTCGCGCGAAGGCGGCCTCCGCTCCCGCCGAGGTGACCGAGGAGCCCGCCACCCAGGCCGTCGAGGACGAGACTCCGGCACCGGTCAAGAAGACGACGCGGACCCGCAAGTCTGCCAAGAAGGCCGCGGCCGAGCCGGTCGTCGAGGAGACCGAGGACGAGGCCGCCGACGAGGCTCAGGCCGACGAGTCGAGCGACGACGACTCGCAGGACGACGGCGACGGAGCCCCCGCCCGCCGACGGCGTCGCCGTGGCGGCCGCCGCCGCCGCAAGTCCGGCGAGGGTGACTCCGACGAGGCCGACTCCAGCGACGACGACGAGTCGGACGACTCGGCTCGGACTCGGACTCGGCCTCGGGAGACGGCTCGGGTGAGGGCTCACCGAGCTCTCGCCGCCGTCGTCGCCGCCGCCGTGCGGGCGACGACAACGGCGACAACACCAACGACGACCCCGAGAACACCGTCACCCGCGTGCGCAGCCGCAAGGCCGCCGAGGACCAGATCACCGCCCTGGCCGGCTCGACCCGGCTCGAGGCCAAGAAGCAGCGCCGCCGCGAGGGCCGCGAGGCGGGCCGACGCCGGGCCCCCATCGTCAGCGAGGCCGAGTTCCTGGCCCGCCGCGAGTCGGTCGACCGGACGATGGTCATCCGCCAGCGCGAGGACCTCACCCAGATCGCCGTGCTCGAGGACAAGGTGCTCGTCGAGCACTACGTCGCGCGCGAGTCGCAGACCTCGCTGATCGGCAACGTCTACCTCGGCCGCGTCCAGAACGTGCTGCCGTCGATGGAGGCCGCCTTCATCGACATCGGCAAGGGCCGCAACGCAGTGCTGTACGCCGGTGAGGTCAACTGGTCGGCGCTCGGACACAAGGACGGCCAGCCGCGCAAGATCGAGTCGGTGCTGTCGTCGGGCCAGAGCGTCCTGGTGCAGGTCACCAAGGACCCCGTCGGCCACAAGGGCGCCCGCCTGACGAGCCAGGTCAGCCTCGCCGGCCGGTTCCTGGTCTACGTGCCCGACGGCACGACCAGCGGCATCTCCCGCAAGCTGCCCGACACCGAGCGCAACCGGCTCAAGACGCTCCTCAAGGAGATCGTCCCCGGCGAGGCCGGTGTCATCGTCCGCACCGCCGCCGAGGGTGCCTCCGAGGAGGAGCTCACCCGCGACGTCGAGCGGCTCAAGGCCCGCTGGGAGGACATCGCCGCCAAGGCCAAGGGCAAGTCCCCGCAGCTGCTGTACGGCGAGCCGGACCTCACCCTGAAGGTCGTCCGCGACCTGTTCACCGAGGACTTCACCAAGCTCGTGATCCAGGGCGAGGAGTCGTGGAGCACCGTCCAGGACTACGTCGCCCACGTCGCGCCCGACCTGAAGGAGCGCCTCGAGCAGTTCGAGCCCGGCGACGGAGGCAAGGACCTCTTCGCGGTCTACCGGATCGAGGAGCAGATCAACAAGGGCCTCGACCGCAAGGTGTGGCTGCCCTCGGGCGGCTCGTTGATCATCGACCGCACCGAGGCGATGACGGTCGTCGACGTCAACACCGGCAAGTTCACCGGCTCGGGCGGGAACCTCGAGGAGACCGTCACCAAGAACAACCTCGAGGCCGCCGAGGAGATCGTCCGCCAGCTCCGGCTGCGCGACATCGGCGGCATCATCGTGGTCGACTTCATCGACATGGTGCTGGAGTCCAACCGCGACCTCGTCGTACGACGCCTCGTCGAGTGCCTCGGCCGTGACCGCACCCGTCACCAGGTCGCCGAGGTCACCTCGCTCGGCCTCGTGCAGATGACGCGCAAGCGGATCGGCACCGGCCTCCTCGAGGCCTTCGCCACCGACTGCGAGCACTGCCACGGCCGCGGCGTGGTCGTGCACGCCGAGCCCGTCGAGCCCCGGGGCGGTGACGACGACGGACGCCGCGGTGGCGGTGGTGCTGCCGGCGGCGCACGTCGCGGGCGTGGTGGACGCGGCCGCGGAGACGGTGGCGTGCAGGAGGAGCAGAAGGCGCCGTCGCCGAAGGACGTCGCCGCGATGGCGCGTGCCGACAAGCCACAGGTCGCCGCCGACGAGGAGCCGCAGGACACCGCGGAGGAGACCGTCGAGCCGGCCGAGACCGCTCCCGAGCCGCGCCGCGAGTCACGGCGCGGCCGGCGTGGTGGGCGGCGCGAGGAGCCCCTGAGCGAGCCGGAGATCGAGGCCGAGCCCGAGGCCGTCGAGCCCGAGGCCGGCGAGTCGGAGCCCGAGGCCGTCGAGTCGGAGCCCGAGGCACCCGCCGAGCCGGCGGCGCCGCCCAAGGTCGTCACGCGCACCCGGCGACGCAGCGCCAGCCGGCCGGCCGGCCCGGGCGTGCCGGTCGAGAACGAGGCCGCACCGGACGCCGTACCCGCGCAGGAGCCTGAGGAGGCCGCGGCCGCTACAGCGCCCGAGCAGCCCGCCACCAGCCCGCAGGCCCCGCCGAAGGTGGTGACCCGGACGCTGCGCGGCCGGGCCCGTCGCGCGGCCGGCACCGCCGACAGCTCCGACGCGGCGACCGTGCCGTCCGTCGGCGACGTGCCTCCGATGGCGGGCGTGGGCGAGCCCGCGGGCTCCGGCCTCGTCGAGCCGGGCACGGGCGAGGTCGAGTCCGGCGAGACGCCGCACGTCGAGCACGTGCCGATCAAGAAGAAGGGCTCGCGCAAGCGCTGAGGCGGGCCGGGTGCACCACGAATTGCTGTGAGCACACCGGATCCGTAGTATTGAACCTCGGTGCGCTGATGCGTGCCATTCCTGTGTGGACCACCCCAAGATCGTCCTGCGCATCGTCGCGGGCGAGCCGGGGGAGTCCCCAGGCCGACAAATGTTCTGACCAATGGATGACGGGGCAACCCAGCGTCCGACGAGGAGAGTGAGTCGCGGTGTACGCGATCGTGCGCAGTGGCAGCAAGCAGCAGAAGGTTGCTGTCGGCGACGTCATCGAGATCGACAAGGTCGAGACGGCCGTCGGCGAGTCCGTGAGCCTGCCCGTCGTCATGGTCGTCGACGGTGAGAACGTCACCGCGACCGGCCTCGACAAGGCCGCCGTGACCGTCGAGGTCCTCGGCAGGACCAAGGGTCCGAAGATCGTCATCCAGAAGTACAAGAACAAGACCGGCTACAAGAAGCGCCAGGGGCACCGTCAGAAGTACACCCAGGTCAAGGTCACCGACATCTCTCTGAAGGGCTGAACCCATGGCACACAAGAAGGGTGCGGCGTCGACCAAGAACGGCCGCGACTCCAACTCCCAGCGCCTCGGCGTCAAGCGCTTCGGCGGCCAGGTCGTCAGCGCCGGCGAGATCATCGTCCGCCAGCGCGGCACCCACTTCCACCCGGGCTCGGGCGTGGGCCGTGGCGGCGACGACACGCTGTTCGCGCTCACCGCTGGTGCCGTCGAGTTCGGCGTACGTCGCGGCCGCAAGGTCGTCAACATCACGCCCCGCGACTGAGCCTGCGAAGGCGCGTCGAGGGCGGGAGATTGAGGAGGGCTCGGCGCAGGTCCGAGCTTGCGAGGAGCTGAGCGACCCGTCTCGAAATCTGGTTCATTGCGAGGGCGCCCCACACCCGGGGCGCCCTTCAGCATTTTCGAGACGGGTGCCCGGCACCCGTCTCCACCACCGAGAGTAGGCACCATGGCAGTCCCGACGTTCGTCGACGAGGTGCGGCTGCACATCGCCGCCGGCCGGGGCGGCAACGGCGTCGCGTCGGTGCACCGCGAGAAGTTCAAGCCGCTCGGTGGTCCCGACGGCGGCAACGGTGGCCCGGGCGGCTCGGTGATCCTGCGCGTCGACCCCGACGTGACCACGCTGATCGACTACCACCACAGCCCCGTACGGCGCGGCGAGCACGGCGGCCACGGAGCGGGTGACCACCGCAACGGCGGCCACGGCGCCGACCTGGTGCTGCCCGTCCCCGACGGCACGGTCGTGAGCGACGCCACCGGCAACGTGCTCGGCGACCTGGTCGGACCGGGCACCGAGATGGTGATCGCCACCGGCGGCCGCGGCGGGCTCGGCAACGCCGCCCTCGCGTCGTCCAAGCGCAAGGCGCCCGGCTTCGCCCTGCTGGGGGAGCCCGGCGACGAGATCGACATCGTGCTCGAGCTCAAGGTCGTCGCCGACATCGGCCTCGTGGGGTTCCCCAGTGCCGGCAAGTCGTCGCTCATCGCCGCCATCTCGCGGGCCCGGCCCAAGATCGCCGACTACCCGTTCACGACCCTGATCCCCAACCTGGGCGTCGTACGCGCAGGCGACACGACGTTCACCGTCGCCGACGTGCCCGGCCTGATCGAGGGCGCGGCCGAGGGCCGCGGCCTGGGCCACGACTTCCTGCGCCACATCGAGCGCTGCGCGGCCCTGGTGCACGTCATCGACACCGCCTCGATCGAGCCGGGCCGCAACCCGCTCGACGACCTCGAGGTGATCGAGCACGAGCTGTCCGAGTACGGCGGTCTCGAGGACCGTCCCCGCCTGGTGGCCCTGAACAAGATCGACGTCCCCGACGGCAGTGACATCTCCGACATGGTCGTCGACGACCTCCGCGAGCGCGGCCTGCGCGTCTTCCCCGTCTCCGCGGCATCGGGGGCCGGCCTGCGCGAGCTCACCTTCGCGATGGCCGAGATCGTCCAGCAGTCCCGTAGGGCCGCACCGGTCGCCGAGACGACCCGCATCGTCATCCGGCCGCCGGCCGCCGACGGTGGCGGCGACTTCGACATCACCCGCGAGAGCGAGGGGTGGCGGGTCCGCGGCCTGAAGCCCGAGCGCTGGGTCCGCCAGACCGACTTCAGCAACGACGAGGCCGTTGGCTTCCTCGCTGACCGCCTCAACCGCCTCGGTGTCGAGGACCGGTTGGTCAAGCTGGGCGCCGTCGAGGGTGACACCGTGCTGATCGGTCACCCCGACAACTCCGTCGTCTTCGACTTCAAGCCCGCGATGGAGGCCGGTGCCGAGATGCTCGGCCGCCGCGGCGAGGACCACCGCTTCGAGGAGAAGCGACCCGCCCAGCGCCGCCGGCGCGAGATCGACGCAGCCATGGACGACCGGGCCGAGACCGAGACCCGGGCCGACGTCGCCCGGCGCCTCGACAAGACCGAGACCGAGACAGTCGGTCCGATGTCCTACGAGATCGGCTCGGCCGCCGACCCCGACCGAATCGACGACTCCGAGTCATGACCCTGCGCGAGGAGGTGCGCCAGGTCGTCACTGGGGCGCGCCGCGTCGTCGTCAAGGTCGGCTCCTCGTCCCTCACGTCCGGCACCGGTGGGATCGACCCCGCCCGGATGCGGCGCCTCGTCGACGTGCTGGCGGCCGCCCGCGCGAACGGCGTCGAGGTGGTGCTGGTGTCCTCGGGCGCGATCGCCGCCGGCCTCGCGCCACTCGGGCTGGCCCGGCGGCCCCGGGCGCTCGCCGTACAACAGGCGGCTGCATCGGTGGGGCAGGGGCTGCTCGCACACCGCTACCAGGAGGAGTTCGCGCGGCACGGGCTCGTCACCGGGCAGGTGCTGCTGACCGTCGACGACGTGACCCGGCGTGCGCACTACCGCAACGCCTACCGCACGTTCGCCAAGCTGCTCGAGCTCGGTGCGCTGCCGATCGTCAACGAGAACGACACGGTCGCGACCACCGAGATCCGCTTCGGTGACAACGACCGGCTGGCCGCGCTGGTGGCGCACCTCGTGCACGCCGACCTGCTGGTGCTGCTCTCCGACGTCGACGGCCTGTACGACGGCCCGCCGGGCCGCGCCGGCAGCCGGCTGGTCGTGGAGGTGCGCTCCGACGACGATCTGCTCGACGTCGACACCGGCTCGGCGGGTGGGTCGGGCGTGGGCACCGGCGGCATGGTCACCAAGCTCGCCTCCGCGCGGATCGCCACCGGGGCGGGCATCCCGGTCGTCCTCGCCTCGGCCGATCAGGCGGGTGCCGCCCTCGCGGGCGAGCCGGTGGGCACGCTCTTCCACGCGACCGGCAAGAAGCGGCCGACGCGGCTGTTGTGGTTGGCGCACGCCACCGAGCCACGCGGTCGGCTCGTCCTCGACGCCGGTGCGGTGACCGCGGTGGTCAGCCGCCGGGCCTCGCTGCTCGCCGCCGGGCTGACCGCCGTCGAGGGCACGTTCGACGCCGGCGACCCGGTCGACCTGGTCGATCCGGACGGCCGGCCGGTGGCCCGTGGTCTAGTCAACTTCGACTCCTCGGAGATCCCGCAGCTGCTCGGCAGGAGCACGTCGGAGCTCACCGTCACGCTCGGCGCGGCGTACGAACGGGAGGTCGTCCACCGCGACGACCTGGTTCTTCTTCGATAACCCGGACGAAATCCTCGCGAATACCTAACATTCGGTATGCACCGGTAATTGCCCAAGGACGGGCCACGAGCGCCGGTGTAGAGGAAGTCACGTCATGGACGACATGAGCAGCACGAAGAGCACCCGCGGTGTACGCCGCTGGCTGGACCCTGTGCTGGTGGTGCTCGTGATGTGGCCGGTCGTGCAGCTGATGGGCGCCGTCGCCCAGTCACCCTCTCCCGAGGTCGATGTCTGTCGCTGGCAGGGTGACATCCCCGTCGAGGTCCTGCAGGCCACCCCGGACCCGTCGTGCTCGCTCGTGGGCCGGGTCGTCTACTCCGGCAACGCGGCGGTGACCATCCCGCCGGCCGGCATGGGGGTCGGCGCCGCCGCCGCCCGCGACGAGAACGGCACACACGCCCAGGACCTCGTTGTCAGCACGTCTGTCTCCGGGGTCGTCACCGTCGAGGTCGAGGAGCTCGAGCACGTCGAGGTGGCCGCCCGGAAGCGCAACGTCGACGCCTGCGCCGACGCCAAGTTCAACAGCGGCGGACATGCGTGGACCGCCCCGCTCCGCTGGACGTACGACGCGAAGTCGACCCCGCGCCACCTCAAGAAGGCCCGCGCGATCCACGACCTGAAGGCCGGCGCCAGGAACATCACGGGCGGTCGCAACGACTGCGGGCTGGCGCGCGTCGTCACCGTCGGCTCGTCGTACGCCGGGACGTCGGACGTCAGCCCGGACATCGACGTCGTCGGCAGCAACATCACCTGTGGCGACTACAACACCGCCAACTCCGTCGACTTCGGCAAGCTGCCGCGTGGCATCTACGGCTGGACCTGCTTCTGGTGGGACAGTACCGGCCAGATGGTGGCGGCCGACATGCGCATCTCGAGCTCGCCCGCGGTGGTCACGAAGGTGCCCAAGGGCTGCCGCAGCCGGTTCGACCTGCAGGCCATCGCCACGCACGAGTGGGGCCACGCGTTCGGTCTCGGCCACGTGAGCACCGCCAACCGCAACCTCACGATGCCGCCCCTGCTCCTCTCCTGCTCCGCCGACCAGCGCACGCTCGGCCTGGGCGACTACAAGGGCATCGAGGCGCTGTACGCACCCCAGTGAACCGGTGCAGTGACGTAGGTTGCCCGCCATGCGTGCTCGCTCGATCCTCTTCTGGCTGGTCGTCGCCGGCTTCCTCGTACTGGCGCTGCTGCTGACGGCGCTGCGACTGCTGGAGCTCGACGGCGGCTGGTGGGTGCGTGGCGTGGCGTTCACCCCGCTGGCCATCCCCCTGTACGCCGTCGCGCTGGTGCTGCTGGTCGCGCGCCGGGTGGTCGGCGGCCGGCGCGGCACCGTGCTGGTCGTGCTGCCGGTGGCCGGCCTGGCGCTCCACGCGTTCTGGCTCGCTCCGCTGTTCACCGGCGGCAACCCGCCGCCCGCGGCGAATGCCGAGCGGGTCACCGTGATGACCGCCAACCTGCTGAAGGGCCGGGCCGACGCGTCGCAGCTGCTGAGCGAGGCCTCCCGACGCGGTGTCGACCTGCTCGCGGTGCAGGAGATCACCGACGCGGCGCTGGCCCAGCTGGAGGAGTCCGGGCTCGACGACGTGTTCCCGTATCGGGCGGGCGAGACCGGGTCGGAGGTCACAGGCACGATGCTGTTCTCTCGCACTCCCGTCGACGACGTCGTACCCATCGCGACCACGATGACGAGCTTCACGGCCACCGTCGAGCTCGACGGCGGGACGTGGCAGGTGGCCGTCGTGCACCCCTCACCCCCCATCAACTCCATCAGGGACTGGCACGAGGACCACGCGCTCGTGCTGCATGCGGTGCGCGAGATGGGGGCCGACCTGGTGCTCGGCGACTTCAACGCCGGCCCCGACAACGAGCCGATGCTCGAGCTGGCCGACGCCGGCTGGCGCGACGTGGTCGAGCTCGCCAACGACGGCTGGCGACCGACCTGGCCGGCCGACGGCGTGGAGCCGGTCAGCGACCTGCCGTCGCCGCGGCTCGTGCAGGTCGACCACGTGCTGGTGGGCAGGCGCATCGCGGCCATCGGCAGCGATCGGGTGCACATCGACGGCAGCGACCACGCGGCCGTCGTCGCGGAGGTGGCCGCGAAGTGACGTCGTACGACGAGGAGGAGCGCTTCCAGCGCCTCTACGGCCGGTGGGAGCCGCTCGACATCGAGGGCGCTCGCGCGTTCATGGCGGAGTTCGGGCGGCCGTGGTGGGTGGTCGGCGGCTACGCCGTCGAGGCGTTCACCGGCGTCGTGCGGCACCACGAGGACATCGACATCGTCATCTTCCGGCGCGACCTCGGCCGGCTGCGCGAGATGATCGGCGATCGACTGCACATCTGGTCGGCCGGCAGTGGCGCCCTGCGCCCGGTCAACGACGACTGGCCCGAGCCGCACGGCGACGCCGGTCAGGTGTGGCTGCGCGAGCACGCGGCGGCGCCCTGGGTGGCCGACGTGATCCTCCAGGAGGACGTCGACGGGATGTGGCTCTCGCGGCGCAACCCCGACCACGTCGCCGACCTCGACGCGGTCACCTGGGTGGCGGCCGACGGCATCCGCTACATCAACCCCGAGATCGCGCTCGAGCACAAGGCGCGGCTGCAGCGGCCCAAGGACGACGCCGACCTGGACGCGGCCTGGCCGCTGCTGTCCGAGGCGCAGCGCGACTTCGTGCTGGCCGGCGCGCGGCGCGAGGATCCGTCCCACCCCTGGCTGACCCGTCCCCGTTGAGTCGCGCCCCCGTTCCCGTTGAGGCGCCCCCGCCTTCCCGTTGAGTCGCGCCCCGTTCCCGTTGAGATGCGCCTCCGGGGAGCCTCATCGGCACGGAAGCGCAACTCAACAGGCACGCGCGCGCAACTCGACGGGCACGCACGCGCAACTCGACGAGGGGGTGACGTGGGGCACGCCGTACGCTGGTGGGTGCGATGAACCAGCCGACCGTCTACCTCGACCACGCCGCCACCACCCCGATGCTGCCGGTGGCCATCGAGGCGATGACCGCCCACCTGCGCGACGTCGGCAACCCGAGCTCGCTGCACGCCTCCGGACGCGCGGCCCGCCGCGTGGTCGAGGAGTCCCGCGAGACCGTGGCCCGCGCGATCGGCTGTCGTCCCGGCGAGGTCGTGTTCACCTCCGGCGGCACCGAGGCCGACAACCTGGCGCTGAAGGGCATCTACTGGGCCCGGCAGGCCGACCGGCCCCGTCGCCGCATCCTGGCGTCGGCGATCGAGCACCACGCCGTGCTCGACCCGCTCGACTGGCTGGCCGAGCACGAGGACGCCGACGTCGAGCTGGTCCCGGTGTGCCAGCGGGCCTGCCTCGACCTGGACGCCCTGCGCGCCGCCGTCGAGCGCGACCCCGACGACGTCGCGCTCATCTCGGTGATGTGGGCCAACAACGAGGTCGGCACGCTCCAGCCCATCGACGAGGTCGTGGCGCTCGCGGTCGAGCACGGCATCCCCGTGCACACCGACGCGGTGCAGGCCGTCGGCGCGGTGCCCGTCGACTTCGCGGCCGCCGGCGTCGACGCGCTGACGCTGACCGGGCACAAGCTGGGCGGGCCCTACGGCGTCGGCGCCCTGATCGTGCGCCGCGAGGTCGTCGTCACTCCGCTGGCCCACGGTGGCGGCCAGGAGCGCGACATCCGCAGCGGCACCCTCGACGTGCCCGCCGTGGCCGCCTTCGCTGCGGCCATCGAGACCGCTGTGAAGGAGCAGACCGCCTACGCAACGCGGGTCGCCGCGCTGCGCGACGACCTGGTGACGCGCGTGATCGAAGCGGTGCCCGAGGCGCACCTGCACGGCGACCCGACCCACCGGCTCCCCGGCAATGCCCACATCGGGTTCCCGGACTGCGAGGGTGACTCGCTGCTGATGCTGCTCGACGCGCGCGGCATCGAGTGCTCCACCGGCTCGGCCTGCTCGGCGGGCGTGCCGCAGCCGTCGCACGTCCTGCTGGCGATGGGATGCAGTGACGAGCAGGCCCGACACTCGCTCCGCTTCTCGCTCGGCCACACGTCCACGCAAGCCGACGTCGACGCGCTGGTCGAGGCCATCGGACCGGTCGTCGAGCGAGCCCGGCAGTCGCGCAAGCCATGAGGGCGGTGTCCTGAGGTGTCGAGGAACGAGCCTTCTCGAAGAGTGCTCGCTGCGATGTCCGGCGGCGTCGACTCCGCCGTCGCCGCCGCGCGGGCCCACGAGGCCGGCCACGAGGTCACCGGCATCCACCTCGCCCTCTCGCGCAACCCCGCGTCGTACAGGTCGGGAGCACGGGGCTGCTGCACGATCGAGGACAGCAACGACGCCCGGCGCGCGGCGGACATCATCGGCATCCCGTTCTACGTGTGGGACCTCAGCGAGCGGTTCCACGAGGACGTCGTCGAGGACTTCATGGACGAGTACGCCGCCGGCCGGACGCCCAACCCCTGCCTGCGGTGCAACGAGAGGATCAAGTTCGCGGCCGTGCTCGACCGGGCGCTGGGACTGGGCTTCGAGGCGGTCGCGACCGGTCACTACGCGCGGCTGCGCAGGGGCGCCGACGGGCTGATCGAGATGCACCGGGCGGAGGACCACGGCAAGGACCAGTCCTACGTGCTCGGAGTGCTCACCCAGGACCAGCTCGCGCACGCGATGTTCCCGCTGGGCGACACCACCAAGCCGGACGTACGCCGCGAGGCCGCCGCTCGGGGGCTGCTGGTGGCCGACAAGCCCGACAGCCACGACATCTGCTTCGTGGCCGACGGTGACAACGCCGGCTGGTTGAAGGAGAAGCTCGGCGACCGCGCGCCCAACCACGGCGGCGACATCGTCGACGACGCCGGCGAGGTGGTCGGCAGCCACGAGGGGACCTACGCGTTCACGATCGGGCAGCGTCGCGGGCTGCACCTCGGCACTCCGGCGGCGGACGGCAAGCCGCGGTTCGTGCTCGACATCGAGCCCGTCTCGGGCACGGTGCGGGTCGGCCCGCGCGACCAGCTGGCCGTCGACACCATCACCGGCATCAAGCCGCGCTGGTGCGGCACCGTGCCGCGCGAGCTCGACGCGACGGTGCAGCTGCGCGCGCACGGTGGCGAGCACCGTGCGCGGGTGCGGGTCGACGACGACCGGGTGCACATCGCCCTGCTCGACCCCGCCGAGGGCATCGCACCCGGCCAGGCGGCCGTGATCTACGACGGCAGCCGGGTGGTCGGCTCCGCGACGATCAGCGCGACCGCGCGCACCGGGGTGTCCGCGTGACCCTTGCGACCGGCATCGGCTCGATGCCCGGCGACGACCCGCGCGGCTTCGACGAGGCGCTGAGGGTGGTGTTGGGCGAGGTGCCCGACCTTCCGTTCCTGCCCGAGCTGCCGGGTCGTGGAGCGGGCGGGCACATGACCGGCCGCGGGCTCGCTGTCGCGGAGGGACTCGGCGCGGACGTGCAGCCCGCCGGGTGGCGGCTCACCGACGCTGCCGGGGCCGACCTGCGCCGCGCCCGCTCGCTGCTCGCCCAGGACCTCGACGTCCTCGAGGAGCAGACCCAGGACTACGCCGGCCCGCTCAAGATCCAGGTCGTCGGACCGTGGACCCTCGCCGCCACCGTGGAGAAGCCGCGCGGCGACAAGGTGCTCTCCGACCACGGCGCGCGTCGCGACCTGGCGCAGTCGCTGGCAGAGGGGCTTCGCTCCCACATCTCCGACGTACGACGTCGCGTCGGCGGGTGCCGACCGCCTGGTCGTGCAGGTCGACGAACCCGCACTGGCCGCCGTACTGACCGGGGGCGTGCCGACCGCCAGCGGCTTCGGCCGGCACCGCACGGTCCACCCGCCCGAGGCGTCGGCCGCACTGGAGTGGGTTCTCGACGCGATCACCGAGAGCGGGGGAGAGCCGTGGGTGCACTCGTGCGCGCCGGGCACCCCCCTCGACCTGCTGCTCGGCGCCGGCGCCCGAGGGCTCGCTGTCGACCTCGACCAGGTCTCGGCGGCCGGCCACGACCACCTCGGCGAGGCGATCGAGGCCGGTGAGACGGTCGCCCTCGGCGTCGTCCCCACCGGTGAGCCCGACGCGCCACTGACCGACGCGGCCGTGGTCGAACGGGTGCTGCGCTGGCTCGACATGCTCGGCATCGACCCGGCCGGCATCGGCGACCAGCTCGTCGTCACGCCCGCCTGCGGGCTGGCCGGCGCCACGCCCGCGTGGGCGCGACAGTCGCTCGAGACCTGCCGGAAAGCGGCGACGCACCTCTCCTGACAACCTCATCGAGGTGCCGTCTCGTTGGACAGTGGACAGCAACCATGGGTGCGAGGGGAGGGTGGGCCGGTGCAGCTGAGCAGGAACCGACGTGACGCCGACGAGTTCGAGGCGTTCGTGGTCGCCAGCCAGGCCTCCCTGCGGCGCACGGCGTACCTCATGTGCGGCGACTGGTCGATGGCGTCCGACCACGTGCAGGAGGCGCTGATCAAGGTCTACCGACACTGGCCGCGCCTCCAGCACCTCGCGGCTGTCCAGGCCTACGCGCGACGCACCGTCGTCAACACGGTGATCGACGCCCAGCGCCGCCGGTCCAGCACCGAGCTGCCGGTGGCCGAGGTGCTCGACATCGGCGGGCGGGCCGTGCGCGACCACTCCGGGCCGACCGCCGACCGCGACCTGCTCAACCAGTGCCTGGCCCAGCTGCCCGCGCGGCAGCGTGCGTGCGTCGTGCTCCGCTACTACGAGGACCTGCCCGTGGCCGAGGTGGCCGACATCCTCGGCATCGGCCAGGGCACGGTGAAGTCGTCCACCTCGCGCGGCATCGCCGCGCTACAGACCATCTGGGCCGACGCCTCCGGCGACGTGCTGAGCCTCTCGGGAAGGAGTGAGTGATGCCCGACCTCAAGGAGCTCTTCGACGACGCGGTCGCGTACGCCCCGGCCGAGACGCACTCGGCCGCCGACATCGTGCGGGCCGCCCGGCGCGACCACACCCGGCGTACGACGGTCGTGGTGGCCGGACTGGCCGCGGCCGTGGTTGCGATCGTCGGCGTCGGCATCGGACTGTCCCGGCAGGTCAGCACCGCCCCTCCGCCACCCGGCCCGGCCTATCAGCCCCCGGCCGGTGCGCTGGCCCTGGCCGACGCGATCCCGGCCGAGCCGCGCGTGGACTACTTCGACGGGCGGATGGTCACGTCCGACGGCGGGACGGAGCGACGGTTCACCAGCCAGACCAACAGCGGCGGCGTCGTGCTGATGGAGGCGACCGGTGGCGTCTACTCGTACTCCGTCGTCGGCACGGAGTCCGCCGACACCGAGCTGACGCCGCCGCCCGGTCGCACCGCGAGCGCCGACCTGATGCCGCTTGCCGTCGACGACCAGTGGGAGGTCTGGGGCGACCGCTCGACGTCGGATCCCCGGCTGTCGGTGCGCGACGTCGCGAGTGGCGAGTGGTTCGACGTGGCGGGCTCCCTGGACGACGACCTGCCGAGCGGAGCCGCGATCGACGACGTCTACCTGGTCCGCGACAAGCTCTACGTCGTCGCGTCCGCGCCGGAGCCCCGGCGGGCGATGCAGTACGTCGCTCCGATGCGGCCGGGATCATCCCTCGAGCCCGACCTCCCCGAGGCCGCGATCGCGGTCGGGGCGGGGAGTGGCATGGTGGCGTGGGTGCCGGTGGCCCGCCCCGATGTCGTCGAGGTCGTCGCCCGTGACTTCGACGAGGAGATGACCCTGCCGCTCGACCTCGGGCCGGGGTGCGAGCTGGCGCCACGAAGCCCCCTGGCCACCAACAGCTTCCAGACCGCGGTGTGGGTGCAGTGCGACGGTGGCCGGGTCTCCGAGGTCCGTACGTTCTACCTGCACACGGACAAGAGATGGCCGACCGTCGTCGGAGAGAGCGTCGCCGGCATCGGCATGGTGGAGGGCGCGCTGGTGATCAACGGCCGCGACGGGATCTACCTGCTGGTCCTCAGCGACCAGAACGAGGCGCGGCTCGTCCGGCGGGTGGGCCGCACGGCGACCGACGGGATCAGGGCTTACAACGGCGGGTTCATCTGGAACGAGGCGCCCGACGGGTCCGGGCCGTCCCGGGTGGTCCAGCTCCCGTGAGGCCCGCCGTCAGTCGAAGGGCACCACCTTCGGGACGTCGTACGACGGCGAGTCGACCCACGGCTCGGCCGGCCTCGTGGCGGGCCGGGCGGCTACGGTGATCATCGCGGTGGCCGGAGCTGCGGCGTAGTTCTCTCCCTGGTCGAACGACCAGGCGCTCACGCAGTTGGGACCGGGCGTGAGCGGCTTGTAGTTGGTGATCGTCTGCGCGGCACCGACCGGCACCGTCCAGGTCGTCTTCCTGAACACGGTGGCGTCGTCACCCGGCACCGCCGTGCAGGTGCCCGGCGTCACGTGCACCTCGAACCCAGGTGCGCCGAGGCCCCAGGTGCCGAGCCAGCCCGGCACCGGCGGCTCGGCGGCGCGGGTCATGGTGACCGCGAGGTTGCCCGACCCGTCGAACGCGGCCGTCATCGGCCCACTGGCCGGGATCCGGGCGATCGCGTCGCACCAGGGGTTGGCGGCCACCTTCTTCGGCTTGCCGCCGTACATCCTCTTGAGCACCTTGAGGTCGGCCTGCTCGGGGCCGCGGCACCACCAGCGGCCGGGCTTGGCGAGCGTCGACGGGTCGCTCGCGATGCACTGCGTGGGCGCGACGCCGTTGGTGTGGGAGGTGTTCATCACCGAGCAGCGCTTGTCGGTGTGGCTCAGGCCGAGCACGTGGCCGAGCTCGTGGGTGACGACGAGGGTCTGCCCCGGCTGCGCGCAGCCCTGCCCGCCGGAGTCGTCGCCGTGGAGGATGTTGACGAAGCCCTGGCGACCACCGAGGTAGCCCAGCGTCGCGAGGCCGGTGCCGCACCCGCCGGGCACGTTCTTGCTGTTGCGGATGACGATGTCGGCCTTCTTGCGGCTCTTGACCTTCTTGAAGTGCACCTTGACGCCGGACGTGTTCCACGCCTTCACGGCGGCCTTGACCGCCGCCTTGTCCTTGGTCGTGTCGACGTAGGTGACCCGGCCGCCCGGCCACTTGCGGCCCGCGGCCTCGGCGGGTGCGGCGACGGCGAGCATCGCGAGTATGGCGGCCAGAGCCCCCGTCAGCGCTGCCAGCTTGTGGAACCTGGACATCTCTTCCCCCTGGTGGTCGATGCCCGCCACCCTAGGAGAGACCTCCGACGCTGGCCACCGTCGTCAGTCGAAGGGCACGACCCTCGGCACGTCGTACGACGGCGAGTCGACCCAGGGAGGCACGGGCCGGAGGAACGGGTCCGGGATCGCGGCGATCGTCACCATCGTGGTCGTGGAGGCCAGGGCGTGTCCGTCGACCTGGTCGAAGGCCCAGGCGCTCACGCAGTAGACGCCGGGCACGGGCGGCTCCATGATGTCGAACGTCTCCGTGCCCCCGACCGGGACGCTCCACAGGTCGGCGTAGACCTGTGTCGTCTCGTCGCCGGGTGTCGCCGTGCACGCCGCCGGGGTCAGGTGGACCTCGATGCCCGGGCCACCCCAGCCCCACGTGCCCACCCAGGCAGGCAAAGCCGGCTCGGGAAGGCGGGTGACACTGATGTCGAGGTCGCCCCACTCGTCGACGGTGGTGGTGACGGGTCCGGTCGCCGGGATGCGCGGGACGGCGTCGCACCACGGGTCGACGCGCACGGGCTTCGGCCGGCCGCCGTACATCTTGCGCAGCGTCGTGAGGTCCTTCTGCTCCGGACCGCGACACCACCAGCGGCCCGGGCGCGCGGCGTCGGGGTCGCGCCCCAGGCAGCGGCTCGGGGCGACGCCGTTGGTGTGCGACGAGTTCATGACGGAGCACCGCGAGTCGATGTGGTCGAGGCCCAGGACGTGGCCGAGCTCGTGGACCATCACGATCGTCTGGCCGGGCCAGGCGCACGTCTGACCCTGCTTCGCCGAGCCGTGCAGGATGCTGACGTAGCCCTGCCGGCCGCCGAGGTAGCCGAGCGTGGCGTAGCCCGACCCGCACCCCATCGGGACGTTGCGGGTGTTGCGGATGACGATGTCGGCCTTCTTGCGGTTGCCGATCTTGCGGAAGTGGACGTCGACCCCGGACTGGTTCCACAGCGCGGCGGCCGCCGACACGGCGCCCTTGTCCTTGCTGGCATCGAAGTAGGTGACGTTGCCGCCGGGCCACTTGCGGCCCGCGGACACGGCCGGCGCGGACACCGCGAAGGTGGTCAGCGCGAGGACGGTGGCGCCGAGGAAGGCGACGAACCTGTGCAGCCCGGTCATGTCGACCCCCTCCTCCCCGGCGCCGTGCCGGTCCTTCGGCCACGCCAACGTAGGACCGGTACGACGGGCCGGGCATCCCCGAAGTCGGTCAAAGCCGAGAAGCACCCGATCCGGTGTGGATCAGGTGCTTCTCGGCACTCTTCTCGTCGTGATACCCGGCCGGCCGGGTATCACGACAGGATCGACGTCAGCCGACGTGCACGCCCTCCGGCCCGTCGGTGGCGAGCTCCTCGTGCTTCACGTTGAGGAACAGCCAGACGACCGCCGAGCCGGCGAGCATCATGAACGTGCCCACGAAGAACGCGCTGGTGG
This sequence comes from uncultured Actinomycetota bacterium, assembly GCA_963825755.1. Taxonomy (GTDB): domain Bacteria; phylum Actinomycetota; class Actinomycetes; order Propionibacteriales; family Nocardioidaceae; genus Nocardioides. The sequence goes on from CAWGUS010000013.1 coordinate 36,042, forward strand.
CGCCGTCGGGGAACGCTCCGAGGGCGGCGACCTGACCGACGACCTGGTCGACCGAGTCGACGCGGAACACGCCCATCAGCCGGTCGAGGAGACCCGGGTCCTGCGCGGCGGCCTGGTTGAGGCCCTCACCGATCGCGGGCGCCAGGTCCTCGGCCTTGCTGGTCATGGTGCTGGTCGCGACCGTGCTCAGCGTCGCGAGGCCGAGCGCGCCACCGACCTGCTGCATGGTGTTGAGCACGCCCGACCCGATGCCGGAGTCGCGGCCGCGCACGCGGTGGACGGCGGTCAGGGTCATCGGCACGAACATCGCGCCCATGCCGAGCGACATCAGCACGATGAACGGGAAGATGTCGGCCCAGTAGCTGACGCTGCTCCCAGCGACTCGCCCGATCGCAGCGAGCCGAGCACGTCGGCCGGCGCCGTCGTCCACCGCAGCCGCGAGAAGCCGAACAGGGCGGCCGAGGCCATCAGCGTGCCGACGCCGGCGAGGTAGCGCGGGTCGACCCGGTTGACCAGGTTCGACAGACGTCGCGCGAGCACGATGCCGGCGCGAGAACGGCAGGAACGCGACACCGGTCTTGAGCGGCGAGTAGCCCATGACGTTCTGCACGAACAGCGCACAGGAAGAAGAACATCGCGAACATGGCGGCCGGCATCAGCATCATCGCAGCGAAGCTCGCGGCGCGGGTCTGGTTGGCGAAGATCCGGAACGGCAGCAGCGGGTGCTCGACGCGCGACTCGATGACGGCGAAGAGCACGAGGAGGGCGGCGCCGACGACGAGCGACTGGCGATGGTCCAGGTGTCGCCCCAGCCGTACGCTGCGTCGCCGGCGCGGGAGAGGCCGAAGACGATGCCGATCAGGCCGAGGGTGCCGGTGATGGCGCCCGGGACGTCGAGCTCGCCGGGGTGCTGGTCCGACTCCTTGAAGAAGCGGGGCGCGAAGACGGCGGCGACCAGGCCGATGGGTACGATGATCAGGAAGGTCAGCCGCCAGCCGCTCGATGCCGAGCGGGCTGGTCGGGGCGCCGGTGAGCCAGCCACCGAGGATCAGGCCGACCGCCGCACCGGCGCCGGACATCGCGGCGTACACGGCGAAGGCGCGGTTGCGCTGCGGGACCGGCCGGGAACGTCGTGGTGATCAGGGCCAGCGCCGCGGGCGAGGCGAGCGCGGCGCCGAGGCCCTGGAAGCCACGGGCGCCGAGCAGCATGATCTCGGACTGCGCGAGGCCGCCGAGCAGCGAGGCGATCGACGAAGATCACGACGCCGACCATGAAGATCCGGCGGCGGCCGTAGAGGTCGCCGAGCCGGCCACCGAGCAGCAGCAGGCCACCGAAGGCGAGCGCGTAGCCGGTGACGATCCACTGGAGGTTGGCCGGGCTGATGTCGAGGTCGCGGCGGATGAACGGCAGCGCGATGTTGGCGATGGTGCTGTCGAGCACCACCATCAGCTGGGCGATCGAGATGATGACGAGCGCCCAGCGCAGGCGGCGGCGCTCGGTGGCGTCCACCTCTGGTGGCGACGCGGCGATGTCGGTCATGACGGGTCCTTCGGTGTGTTGAGGGTCTGGTCGCCGGCCGGCTCCGGGTGGCCGGCCGGGAGGATCACGTGGTCGATGACGCGGGCGATGGCCTCGTCGTCGGGGGACTCCCCGAGGACGAAGGAGCGGTGGAGCAGGATGCCCGGCCAGGGCGGGGGCGACGACCTCGAGGTCGACGTCGGGGCAGATCTCGCCGCGCTCCTTGGCCCGGCGGTAGATCTCGGCGACGTCGGCGATCTTCGGCCCGATGACGTCGCGGCGGAACGCCGCCGGCGAACTCGGGGTCGCGGACATCGCGGTCACCACGCTCGAGAACGTGGCCATCTGCCGGGCGTCGGTCGATGCCGCCCATGGCCGCAGAACGCGGCGATCAGGTCGCCACGCAGGCTGCCGGTGTCGGGCGGCTCGGGTGCGGCGCTTCTGGGCGAGCAGGGCGTCGATGACGAGGCTGGACCTTGCCGTTCCAGCGGCGGTAGAGCGTGGCCTTGCAGGCCTTCGCCGCGGCGGCGACGGCGTCCATGGTGAGCCGGTCGTAGCCGACCTCGGCCAGCACGGTCGAGGGTGGCGTCGAGGATCTCGTGCTCGCGGTCACCCTCGATGCGCGGCCGTGCCGAGCCGTCGGCGCCGGCCGATGGGGGAGTCTGCGGGGTCATCCGGTCCTGCCTGCCTGGTGACGAGATGAAACGAAACCGTTTCGTTTCATCAACAGGGTAGGCAGCGACGATTCCATTCCCTCAAATCAGATTAGAATCTCGGAACTACTTCCAGTGAGCGTCCAGCGAGCGCTCGCGGGCCAGCCTCGTTCCAGCGGGAGATCCGGCGCAGCAGGTAGTGCCCGACCGGGCCCATGTCGACGAACTCCGCGTCGCGCCACCCGGGCGGCCCGCGCGACGAAGGCCTGGGTCGCGCGGGCGGAGGTGATGTGGTCGCGGTTGCCGTGGGCGGCGACGAGCCGTCGCCCGGCCAGCGCCTCGACCGGGTCGCTGGCCGGGAACCACGGCGCCAGGGCGACCACGCCGCGCACGGTCGGGTCGTCGGCGACGTGGATCGCCGTGCGGGCGCCCATCGAGTGGCCGAGCAGCGCGACCGGCAGGCCGGCGTACTCGCCGCGCAGCTCGTCGAGGGCCCACCGCGCGTCGTGGACCGGTCGCGCGCCCACCGTTCCAGCCGCGGTGCCGGTAGCGGAGCAGGTGCAGCGCCACCCCGGCCTTGCCGACGGCCGGCGAGATCGCGCTGGCCATGGCGCGCGAGCGGCAGCCACGAGGCGCTGCGGTCGTCGACGACCTCGTGGCCGCGGTCTTGCCGCCGTGCAGCATCAGGATGACGCCGCGCGGCTGCTGCGGCCGGGCGTACGCGTCGGTGAGGGGGCGGCGTCCATGTGCGGTCGCGGTTCGGCGGGTCTCCACGTGTGGTGTTCGGAGCGGTCAGCGTGCCAGATGCCGGGCGGCGGGTCGCTGTCGGTGCGACCGGGCAAGAATGCCGCCATGAGCGACGCCGTACCCGTCCGCGACTGCGCCGACGTCACGCCCGCGCCGCCGAGGCCCGCGACCGCCACCAGCAGATCGCCGAGGAGGTCGAGGACGCGCGCTGGCGCTACTACGTGCTCGACGACCCGACCCTCTACGACGCCGACTTCGACGTGCGGCTGCGCGAGCTCGAGGCGCTCGAGGAGCGACTACCCCGAGCTGCGCACGCCCGACTCGCCGACGCAGAAGGTCGGCGGCGCGGTCTCCACCGATTTCACCGCGGTCGACCACCTCCAGCGCGATGGAGTCGCTCGACAACGCGTTCTCCTTCGAGGAGCTGGCGACGTGGCACGCCCGGCTGGTGCGCGACGGGGTGAGCGACCCGGCCCTGCTGTGCGAGCTCAAGGTCGACGGGCTGGCCATCAACCTGCTCTACGAGCAGGGTCGCCTGGTGCGCGCGCTGACCCGCGGCGACGGTCGCACCGGCGAGGACGTCACGCCCAACGTCAAGACGATCGCGTCGATGCCGCACCGGCTCACGGGGTCCGACGAGTTCCCGGTGCCGGCGCAGGTCGAGGTGCGCGGCGAGGTGTTCCTGCCGCGCGACGCGTTCGAGCGGCTCAACGCGTCGATGGCCGACGCCGGCAAGCCGCTGTTCGCCAACCCGCGCAACGCCGCGGCCGGCTCGCTGCGGCAGAAGGACCCGCGCGTCACCGCGACCCGTGACCTCGGCATGGTCTGCCACGGCATCGGCGCGCGCCAGGGCTTCGAGCCGACAGCGCAGTCCACGGCGTACGACGCCCTGCGCGCCTGGGGGTTGCCGACGAGCGACCGGGTGCGGGTGGTGCCCTCGCTCGACGCCGTACAGGAGTTCATCGAGCATGCCGGTGAGCACCGCCACGACCTCGTCGACTACGAGATCGACGGCGTCGTGATCAAGGTCGACCAGGTCTCGCAGCAGCGACAGCTCGGGTCGACCAGCCGGGCGCCGCGGTGGGCGATCGCCTTCAAGTACCCGCCCGAGGAGGTCAACACCGTTCTGCTCTCGATCGAGGTCAACACCGGTCGCACCGGCCGGGTGACGCCGTTCGGGGTGATGGTGCCGACCAAGGTGGCCGGGTCGACCGTCGAGAGGGCCACCCTCCACAACGCCCACGAGGTGAAGCGCAAGGACGTCCGGCCGGGCGACACCGTGGTGCTGCGCAAGGCCGGCGACGTGATCCCCGAGATCGTCGGACCGGTGCTGGGGTTGCGGCCCAAGGGGCTCAAGCCCTGGAGGATGCCGACAAGGTGCCCGTCGTGCAAGACGCCGCTCGTGCAGCAGAAGGAGGGCGACAAGGACCTCCGCTGCCCCAACCACCGCGCATGCCCGGCGCAGCTGCTCGACCGGGTCTTCCACGTGGCCGGGCGCGGTGCGTTCGACATCGAGGGTCTCGGCTCCGAGGCGGCCGCACGCCCTGCTCACGGCCGGGGTGATGACCGACGAGGGCGACATCTTCGACCTCGACGCCGACAAGCTGCTCACCACCGACCTGTTCACCCGGGCCGCGAAGAAGACCGAGGAGGGCGACGCGGGTCGTCTCGGCCAACGGCCAGCGCCTCCTCGACAATCTCGACCACGCCAAGAAGGCCGCCCTCTGGCGCGTCGTCGTGGCCCTCTCCATCCGGCACGTCGGGCCGACCGCGGCCCGGGCGCTGGCGCAGGAGTTCGGCTCGATGGCGGCGATCCGAGGCCGCGACGCGCGAGCAGCTCGCCGCCGCCGAGGGCGTCGGGCCGACCATCGCCGACGCGGTGATCGAGTGGTTCGACGGGCGACCAGTCCGACTGGCACCGCGCGATCGTCGACAAGTGGCACGCAGCCGGCGTCACCATGGAGGACGAGCGCGACGAGACGGTGACCCGCACACTCGAGGGCCTCACCATCGTCGCCACCGGCTCGCTCCAGGACTTCACCCGCGACTCCGTCAAGGAGGCGATCATCACCCGCGGCGGCAAGGCGTCGGGCTCGGTGTCGAAGAAGACCGACTACGTCGTGGTCGGCGAGAACGCCGGGTCCAAGGCCGAGAAGGCCGAGGAGCTCGGCGTACCCGTCCTCGACGAGGCCGGCTTCAAGGTGCTGCTGGAGCAGGGCCCGTCAGGGCTCTGAGCCGGGATGGAGGCAGGACTCGTTTCTCGCGCAAGGTCTGCGGCGACGTCCCTTGCAAGAGCGCTGGACCTGCCGGCCGACGACACCGTCGTGATCCAGAACTCGAACAAGCTCTCACTACGTCTGCTGCCGTGCGACGTCTTCGCGCGGGTCGCCCTGGCCGGGCAGGAGGTCGCTGCGCTCGAGGTCGAGCTGGCTCAGCGGCTCGCCGAGCGTGCCAGCCCCGTCGCGGCCCTGGAGCCCCGGGTCGAACCGCGCGTCTACGCAGCCGACGGCTTCGCCGTGACCTTCTGGACCTACTACGAGGCGGTTGCTCCTGCCCAGCCGTCACCAGTCGAGTACGCGCGAACGCTACATCGCCTGCACGCGGGGATGCAGAGCGTGGAGATCGTGACGCCGCACTTCCTGGAGCGAGTCGCACAGGCTGTGCGGCTGGTCGCGAACCGAGACCAGACCCCCGCCCTCCTTGAGGCCGACCGGCATCTCCTCCTGAGCACGCTGCAGAGCGCGCGTCAACAGATTCTCAGGGTCGGAGCTGCCGAGCAGTTGCTGCACGGCGAACCGCATCCGGGCAACCTCCTCAGGGCCCAGGGCGGCCCACTCTTCATCGACCTCGAGACGTGTTGCCGTGGGCCGGTCGAGTTCGACGTTGCGCACGTGCCGGTCGAGGTGAGTGCGCACTACGCGGACGTCGATCCCGTCCTCCTCGCCGAGTGTCGACGGCTGGTTCTCGCCATGGTCGCTGCCTGGCGGTGGGATTTCCGCGATGAGTTCCCGAATGGACACCGGCACGGCCTAGACATCCTGACCTTGCTCCGCGAGGGTCCACCGTGGCCGGCGCTGCGAGCTCTCGCCAGCGGGTAGGGGTCAGGGCGGAGCCGGATGCTCCATGGCGGCGTCGGAAACGCATGGGTCAGTACGTGAGATCGTGCCTCGTTCTCGCCGTCGGCGGCTGCGCCCTGCTGACCGGCTGTGCCAGCCCGCCGGACAGCGCAGCGATCTCGACCGAGACCATCCGGACAGAAACCACTTCTGCCTCGCCCGGGACCGCGCTGTCCTATCGCTACGTTCTGACTTCGTCGTGCGGCGAACGCGGACTGATCGGCGGCTACGACGTCGTCGTGCACAACGGCAAGGTCACCTCCGCAGAGAGTCTCGACGGCGAGTACCCGTACACGCCGAATCTGTCCGAGGTACCCACACTCGCCGACCTGTTGACCAAGGCGCACTCCGCCCCGTCGGAAGCCGTCGTCGAGCTCGTGCTGGACGACGCCGGGCTACCGAGATTGCTCAGCCTCGACCCCATCCCCAACGCGGTAAACGACGAAGAGTGCTACGAAGTGAGCCATCTCAAGGGGATCGAGTCTGCCATCGGCCAGGCGGATCGGCTGGCCGGTCCCAACGATGGTGAGCGGGCCGTCACGGTAGGCAGCGTGGTGGTGTCCGTGCCCGACACATGGGTGTCGACCCGGAATGGATGTGAACGAGCCCTCGGGCGGGGGACCCATGTGCATGCCCCGGGCACGCTGGGCACCAGGACCTGCGGCACCGTGCCGTCCCTCACCGTGGTCTCGACCGACTCAGCGCCAGGTCGAGCCCTGATCCGCTACCCGCTCGAAGCGCGGACCATCAACGGCGTACAGGTAAGGGTTGGAGACTCCTGTCTGCCCACCGCTGCCTGCTTCTTTCCCAACGGCCTCGTGGCGCACGTGCCTGCCGACGACGTCGTACTCGTAGTCTCGGCAGGCTCGCAGCCCAGTACCTCCCTCGCTCGACGCGTCGTCGACTCGATCCACATCTCGGCAGAGAACGTCACGGAGTAGCTGCCGCGTCACGACTGGGGGGTCCGTGGTGCTCATGCCTGTGACCCCGCCGGCGCATCACTGGCGGGGTGTGGGGCGAGGTGGTCAACCCGGCTTGGTGCCGGCCTCGTCGCGGACGTCGGTGTGGCCGTGTGGGCTGGTCCAGGTGTACGCCGGGGGGCCGGTCCGCTCGTAGGTCCACGCGACGTGCGTCTTGAGCCGGTGGTAGCGACGGCAGAGCGCGGCGAGGTTGGCGGTGGACGTGGGTCCGCCGGCTTCCCAGGAGACGATGTGGTCGAGATCGCAGACTCGGGCGTTGCGGGTTCACCGGTCACTTGAGTGCTGGATCGGGTGCAACGGTGCTGGATCTGGTCGATGGTGGTCAGGTTGCCATGCTCGAGCCGGGCGACCGGGTCGCCCTTGGTGAGGTGGACGTGCAGGACCACCTGCCGGGCAACGGGTGCCGGGCCTTGGTTTCGAGACGGTTGCTGCGCAACCTCCTCAACCAGCGGCGGCATCGCGTCGCATGTTGGGGAAGCCGCGGTGGCGCCTGTCTCGAAACCTGCGGCCAGCGGCATCGCGTCGCTGGTTGAGGAAGCCGCGCTGGCGGCTGTCTCGAAACCCGCGGCCAGCGGCATCGCGTCGCTGGTTGAGGAAGGCGCGCTGGCGGCTGTCTCGAAACCCGCGACCAGCGGCAACGCGTCGCTGGTTGAGGAAGGACGAAGTCCTGTCTCGAAACCCGCGGCCAGGTCGAGCGACAGCTGGTGCCTTGCCAGCTCGCCGACCGCGGCCGCCCGCCGGGCATCCAAGCCCTCCGCCGACCCGAGCACCTTCAAGGTCTCGGCGCCGTGGGTCACGGCGGCACCGAAGGCCAGGGCGTCGGCCAGGTCCAGCTCCGCGGTCACCCGCATGGTGCCGGAGAAGGAGACCCGCTTCTCCTCGATCGTGACGTGCCGACCAACCGCAGCCGCTCGCGCTTCGGCGGCTCGGGCCGGGTCGTACGACGCCGCTGCCACAACCTGGGCAACCGGTGCCGCAGCTCCAACGCCTGCCCGATCAGGTGCATCGCCGACACCGTCGACATGCCCAGCGCCGCACCGACCCTTCGAGACGGGCCTAGCGGCCGCTCCTCAGGGCAGCGCCTCCGCGATGCCCCTCGAGCTCCGACCCGCCAGGCGTCACGAACGCGGCCGCATCAAGAGGCCGGAGACGCCGGGTGCAGGTCGGCTCACGAGCAGGCCGCGGCCAACAGATCCGCTTCGTGACGATCCGCCGCGTCGTGATCGCCGTACAGAGAGCCAATCTGAAGCCACCGACATTCCGGGGCCTGGTTTCGGGTGCCTGTGAGTCTTGGTTTCGAGACTCGTCACTTCGAGGCTCGCGCCTCAATCAACGTCGCGGGCCAGCGCGTCGACCACCAGCTCCGCGACGACCTCCTGCTCCTCCGCGAGCGGGTGATAGGCGAGGGCCTTCTCGAAGACCGTCTCGGCGCCGTTGATCCACGCGTCGTCGGCGCAGATGTCGTGGCCCTCGGTGGCCGTCCAGACGTCGACGTACGTCGCGTCGGTGCGGCGCGCGGCAGCCTCGACCGTGGTGACGAGCCGACGGTTGATCTTGCGCGCGTAGTCGACGTCGCCGGCGGCGAACGGCAGGAGGGCGCACGGGCCGTCGGCCGGCACGATCTGCGGGTAGCCGACGACCAGCACCTCCGCGTCGGGAGCGCGGCGGCGGATCTCGCGCACGGCCCGCACGACGTGGGCGAGGATCTTCGGGAGCGCGGCGAGGTAGACGTCGCCCACGCCGGGCTGCTGGGCGGCGTCGCGGCAGGGACTGCCCTGCGGGGCCCGCTCGCGCAGGGCGGTGCAGTGGCCCATCAGGTTGCCGAACAGGTCGAAGTCGTTGCCGCCGATGCCGAGCGTGACGACGTCGGTGTCGGCGGTGACGGCGTCGAGCTGGGGCGGTACGACGTCCTCGGCGTTCCCACCTGTCTGTTGCATGGTGAGCAGGTGGCTGCTGTCGGCCCCGCTGCAGCTCCGGTCAACCAGCTCGGTGCCCGGCAGTGCGGCTGCGACCAGCGACGGGTAGTTGTTGCTCGACCGCAGGCAACCGCCGGCCATCGACATCTTCGGCACGAGCGGGGCGGCGGTGTAGCTGTCACCCAGCGCGACGTACTGCTGCGTGGTCACCGGCGCCTCCGGGACGCCCACGTCCGGAGCCCGCATCGACACCGGCGCCGCCGCGGCGACGACGCCGACCACCGCCAGGGTGGCGGCGAGCGCGAGGGGGCGGAACAGCGGGGGCATGCGTTTCACGCTCTCACGCGGGTGGCTGCTAGGTCCCATCCGTGAGCGGGTGCCGGTGCAGTCTCGTGGTCAGCAGTCGGCGCTCGGCAGTGTTGGTCGTGAGGGCCAGCGCACGCGTGTTCGCCTCGGCAGCCTCGTCGTCCCGGCCCAGCCCGGCGAGCAGCTCGGCACGGGTGGCGTGGAAGAGGTGGTAGCCGTCCAGCGCATCCGCCAGGGCGTCGACCTCCGCCAGTGCGCGCTCGGCCTCTCCCGGCCCGAGCTGGGCCAGGGCCACGGCACGGTTCAGGCGCGGCACGGGTGACGGGTCGAGCCTGGCGAGCACGTCGTACAGCGTGACGATCTGGAGCCAGTCGGTCTCCTGCCATGAGGAGCTCGTCGCGTGGCACGCCGCGATGGCGGCCTGGAGCTGGAAGGGACCGGAGTGCCGGAGGGCGGCCGCGCGGTCGAGGTGCGCCAGGCCGGCGGCCAGCGCCTCGGCGTCCCAGCGGGAGCGGTCCTGGTCGCGCAGGAGCACCAGCGCTCCCGACTCGTCGAAGCGGGCCGAGGCCCGGGCGTGCTGGAGCGTCAGCAGCGCCGCCAGCCCCCACGCCTCGGCGGAGGTGGGCAGGCTGGTCGCGATCACCCCGGCCAGCCACACGGCGTCGGCGGCCAGGTCGCGGTCGTGGGTCGCCCCGTTCGAGGACACGAACCCCTCGTTGAACATCACGTAGACGACCGCGAGCACGTCGGAGAGCCGGTCGCCGAGGTCCGCCGGCTCGGGTACGGCGAGGGCGATGCCCGCGGTCACGATCTTCCTCTTCGCGCGGACGATCCGCTGGGCCAGGGTCGTCTCGTTGACCAGGAAGGCTCGTGCGATCTGCGGTGTGGTGAGGCCGACGACCGCACGCAGGGTCAGGGCCAGCCGGGCATCCGGGGCCAGCGCCGGGTGACAGCACGCGAAGAGCAGGGCGAGCCGGTCGTCGGTGCCGGCCGCCTCGCCCGACCCCGGCGGGCCCGCCCGGGCCGCCAACCCGCGCTGCCTGCCGGCACGGCGTACGGCGTCGAGGGCGTTGCGACGCGCGGCCACCTGCAGCCAGGCCGCCGGGTTGTCGGGCGGGCCGTGCCGACGCCAGGTGGTGAGGGCCTCGACGACGGCGGTCTGGACGGCCTCCTCGGCCAGGTCGAAGTCGCCGAACCGGCGGGCCAGCCGCGCGACGAGCAGGCCGGACTCCTCGCGCAGGGCGCGCGCGAGGAGCCCGTCCGTGTCGGTCACGACCCGGTCGTCTCCTCGAACTGCGAGTAGTCCTCGACCATCGGCCGGATCTCGAGAGCGACGCCCGGGAACTCGAGCATCGGCCAGGTGCGGGCGATCGCGATGGCGGCGTCCATGTCGGCCACGTCGAGCACGCTGAATCCGCCGATGACCTCCTTGGCCTCGCTGAACGGACCGTCGACCACGACCGGTCCGGAGTCGGAGTGGCGGACCGTCGTCGCGGTCGTGACGGGGTGCAGCTCGGCGCCGCTGTCGGCGATGTGATCGGCGTGCTCGCCGAACCACTCGTAGACGCGTCCGTAGACCGCCTGGGCGCGCTCCGGGTCCACGGCAGCATCGAGGTCGGGGCGGGAGGTGAACATCAGCACGTACTTCATGGTGGTTCCTTCCATCGGTGGGTGATGCCCTCTCGACGCCGCCCGATGCCGGTTCTCGACAGGTCCCCTCAAGATTGTTCCATTCATCCTGGGCGGCCGGCTCCGGCGGCGAGTGGTCCGGGCGAAGCCGGAGCCAGCCACCCGGAACCCCCCTACTAGGATCGCGGTCATGCCTGAGATCACCCGAGACGAGGTCGCGCACCTGGCGAACCTCGCCCGGATCGACCTGTCCGACGCCGAGCTCGACCACCTCGCACCGCAGCTGTCGGTGATCCTCGAGTCGGTCGCGGCGATCAACGAGGTGGCCAGTGCCGACGTGCCGCCGACGTCGCACGCGCTGCCGCTGACCAACGTGTTCCGCGACGACGTGGTGACGCCCGGCCTCACTGCCGAGGAGGCCCTCTCGGGTGCCCCGGCGTCGGAGCAGCAGCGCTTCAGCGTGCCGCGGATCCTGGGGGAGGAAGCGTGACCGCCGTCAACCGCTGGACCAAGGAGTCCACCGCTGAGTCGCTGGCAGCGGCGCTCGCCGATCCGGTGAGACGACCTCGGTGGAGATCACGCGCGCGCATCTGCACCGCATCGCGATGGTCGACCCCGCCGTCCACGCCTTTCTCCATGTCGACGCCGAGGGTGCGCTCGAGCAGGCCGCCGCATCCGACGCGCGTCGTGCCGCCGGCAATCCCGCCAGCGCCCTCGACGGGGTGCCGATCGCCGTCAAGGACGTGATGGCGACCAAGGGACTCCCCACGACGTGTGGCTCGAAGATTCTCGAGGGCTGGATCCCGCCGTACGACGCGACCGTCGTCGCGCGGCTGCGCGCCGCCGGCCTGCCGATCCTCGGCAAGACCAACATGGACGAGTTCGCGATGGGCTCCTCCACCGAGCACTCCGCGTACGGCGCCACGCACAACCCGTGGGACCTCGACCGCATCCCGGGCGGCTCGGGCGGCGGGTCCGCCGCGGCCGTGGCCGCCTTCGAGGCGCCGCTGGCCATCGGCACCGACACCGGCGGCTCGATCCGCCAGCCCGGGGCGGTGACCGGCACCGTCGGCGTGAAGCCGACCTACGGCGGGGTCTCTCGCTACGGCCTCGTGGCACTGGCCAACTCGCTCGACCAGGCCGGCCCCGTCACCCGGACGGTGATGGACGCCGCGCTGCTGCACGAGATCATCGGCGGCCACGACCCACGGGACTCCACCAGCATCGACCGGCCGTTGCCGGCCCTCGTCGAGGCGGCCAGGCAGGGCGCCAGCGGCGACCTGACCGGCGTACGCATCGGCGTGGTGAAGGAGCTCGGCGGCGAGGGCTACCAGGACGGCGTGCTCGCGCGCTTCCAGGAGTCGGTCGACGTGATGGTCGCCGCCGGCGCCGAGGTCGTGGAGGTGTCGTGCCCGCACTTCGTGCACGCGCTCGCGACGTACTACCTGATCCTGCCGGCGGAGGCGTCGAGCAACCTCGCGAAGTTCGACGCGATGCGCTACGGCCTGCGAGTCGTGCCCGACGGCGACCCGTCGGCCGAGGAGGTCATGCGGGCCACCCGCGACGCCGGCTTCGGTGACGAGGTGAAGCGCCGCATCATCCTCGGCACCTACGCCTTGTCCAGTGGCTACTACGACGCCTACTACGGCCAGGCCCAGAAGGTGCGCACGCTCATCTCGCGCGACTTCGACGCCGCCTTCGAGAAGGCCGACGTGCTCGTCTCGCCGACCGCGCCGACCACGGCGTTCAAGCTGGGGGAGAAGATCGACGATCCGCTGGCGATGTACCTCAACGACCTCGCCACCATCCCCGCCAACCTCTCCGGCGTGCCCGGCATCTCGGTGCCCAACGGCCTCGCCGCCGAGGACGACCTGCCGTCCGGCCTGCAGATTCTCGCCCCGGCGCTGGCCGACGACCGGGTCTACCGCGTCGGCGCCGCCGTCGAGGCGCTGCTCGAGAAGCAGTGGGGCGGCCCGCTGCTCGACCAGGCCCCGGCGCTCGCCCTCCGAGACGGCTCGTCCCTCACCTCCTCAGGAACCGGAGAGAGCCGATGAGTGACGCACTGCTGACGTTCGAGGAGTCCCTCGAGAAGTTCGACCCGGCGATGGGCCTCGAGGTCCACGTCGAGCTGAACACCAACTCGAAGATGTTCTGCGGCTGCCCGACGGAGTTCGGCGCCGAGCCCAACACCCAGGTCTGCCCGACCTGCCTCGGCCTGCCCGGCGCGATGCCCGTGGTCAACCGGGTCGCGGTCGAGTCGGCCATGCGCATCGGCCTCGCCCTCAACTGCGAGATCGCCGAGTGGTGCCGTTTCGCCCGGAAGAACTACTTCTACCCGGACATGCCGAAGAACTTCCAGACCTCCCAGTACGACGAGCCGATCGCCTTCGAGGGCTGGATGGACGTCGACGATTGACGGCGAGACCGTGCGGGTCGAGATCGAGCGCGCCCACATGGAGGAGGACACCGGCAAGTCGCTGCACGTCGGCGGCTCCACCGGTCGCATCCACGGTGCCGACCACTCGTTGGTCGACTACAACCGTGCCGGCATACCACTCATCGAGATCGTCACGAAGCCGATCATGGGCTCGCGCGAGAAGGCGCCGGCCGTGGCTCGGGCCTACGTCTCCCAGCTGCGCGACCTGATCGTGGCGCTCGGCGTCTCCGACGCGCGCATGGACCAGGGCTCGATCCGCGCCGACGTCAACCTGTCGCTCGCACCGAAGGACTCCGGCGGCCTCGGCATCCGCACCGAGACCAAGAACGTCAACTCGCTGCGCAGTGTCGAGCGGGCGGTGCGCTACGAGATGCAGCGGCACGCCGCGATCCTCGACGGGGGCGGGTCGATCCTCCAGGAGACCCGGCACTGGCACGAGGACACCGGCGTCACCACCAGCGGCCGCGAGAAGTCCGACGCCGAGGACTACCGCTACTTCCCCGAGCCCGACCTCGTGCCGGTCGCGCCGAGCCGCGAGTGGGTCGACGAGCTCCGCGGCACGCTGCCGGAGCCGCCGCAGCAGCGTCGTACCCGCCTCCAGGGTGAGTGGGGCTTCTCCGACCTCGAGATGCGCGACACCGTCGGCGCCGGGGCGCTCCTGCTCGTCGAGGAGACCATCGCGGCCGGGGCCAGCCCGCAGACGGCCCGCAAGTGGTGGCTCTCCGAGCTCGCCCGGCGCGCCAACGACACCGGTGTCGACCTCGCCGATCTCGGCGTCACGCCGGCCGACGTGGCCGGAGTGCAGAAGCTCGTCGACGCCGGTTCGATCAACGACAAGCTGGCGCGGCAGGTGTTCGAGGGCCTGTACGCCGGCGAGGGGACGCCCGAGGAGATCGTGGCCGCCCGAGGGCTGGCCATCGTGTCCGACGACGGTGCGCTCGGCGCGGCCGTCGACAACGCGATCGCCGCCAACCCCGACGTCGCCGACAAGATCCGCGACGGCAAGGTGGCCGCCGCGGGCGCCCTCATCGGCGCGGTGATGAAGGAGATGCGCGGCCAGGCCGACGCCGGGCGGGTGCGCGAGCTGATCCTCGAGAAGCTGACCTGACGACACCTACCGGGCCGGGGCCCGGTGTGGGGCGGACGAGCGGTAGTGTGCCGCGTCAGACAACATCAATATTCGCCCACGACGGGAAGCCGGTCCGAACCCGGCGCTGACCCGCAACCGTAGGCCCGGACCGATTGGTCCGGGCGAGCCGGACCACCGTCGTGAGCGTCCCGAACATCGCTGTCGTGGAACAACGGCGGGTTCGCCCCAGATCTCGATCGGGGCCGCCCGCGAGCAGCGGGAAGGAACAGTCATGGCGCGCATCCTGCGCACCGCCGGAGTCCTCGTGGCCTCGGCGGCACTCACGTCCACCACCCTGGCAAGCACCTCCGCCCAGGCCGCACCCGCGGCCGCCCCGGCGAAGGTCGACACCTCTGCCGCCACCCTGGCGTCCAACTGGATCAAGAACCAGCTCACCAGCGGCCTGGCCGTCGGCGAGTTCGGCCCCGACTACGGGCTGAGCATCGACGTGGCGCTCGGCCTCGACGAGACCGGCACCAACGCGTCGACGGTGCGCGCCATCAACGGCGCCGTCGCCGCGAAGATCAACTCCTACATCTCCGGAGAGGCCTTCGGCGACGTCGGCAGCACCTACGCCGGCGCGACCGCCAAGGCCGCTGCGCTGGCTCGGGCCGCGGGCACCAACCCGACCAACTACGGCGGGGTCAACCTGGTCACCCGTCTCGAGGAGCGTGTGGCCACCGCAGCTCCGATCACCGGCCGCATCGAGGACAAGTCGAAGGACGGCGACTTCGCCAACGTGGTCGGCCAGTCGTTCGCAGCCCGTGAGCTACTGACGGCCAAGTCCGCACGCGCCGCCGACGCCCTGAAGTTCCTCCTCCAGCAGCAGTGCGCGGGCGGCTACTTCCGCCTGAACTTCACCAAGGACAAGACCAACACCTCACAGGGCTGCGTCGACGGTGCGGCCGACAGCGCGGCCGACCTGGACGCGACCTCGCTGGTGATCGTCAACCTGGCCGCGTCGGGCAACACCTCGCCCGAGGTCTCCGCCGCCCTCGCCAAGGCCGGGACGTGGCTGGCGGGCAAGCAGGCCACCAGCGGTTCGTTCGGCAGCATCGGCGCGACCGGCAAGCCCAACACCAACTCGACCGGCCTGGCCGGCTGGGCGCTGGGCTCGATCGACAACACCGAGGCCGCGGCGAAGGCCGCGGTGTGGGTGCGCAAGCGTCAGCCCGTCGACAAGAACCGCTGCCGCAGCGCCCTCTCGAGGAGCACCGGCGCCATCGCGTACGACGACACCGCGGTCGCCGCGGCCCGCACGGCCGGCATCACCAAGGAGACCACCGACCAGTGGCGCCGGGCGACCGCCCAGGCCCTGCCGGTGCTCCAGTGGGCGCCCGCCTCGCCCGACAAGGCGAAGGTCGTGGGCAACACCCTGCGCGCCGCGCCCCGCACGAAGGTGCGCTTCAAGACCTTCGGCCTGGCTCCCGGTGAGCGCGCCTGCCTGACGGTCAAGGGCGACTTCAAGCGGCTCGTCGGCAAGGCCAGCGGCGGCAAGGTCGCGGCCAAGCTGCAGATGCCGGGTGGCAACACCAAGCGCAAGGTGAAGGTCAAGACGGCCGACTCCGTCACCAAGACGTTCGTCACCGTCCGCAACTGACGCACACCGTGACGCAACGCCTCGTTGCACGCCTCGTCGCCGCGGTCGTCCTGACCGCGGCGACGGGCGTCAGCACCCCCGCCGCCCCCGCGAGCGCGGCCACCTGCCCGACGTCGTCGGGCGTGAGCGTCGTGGTCGACTTCGGCGCGCTCGGTGGCGGCGTACAGACCGTGTGTGACACCGGCGGATCCGGCAAGGACGCCGCCGCGATGCTCGCGTCCGCCGGCTACGCGCTGGACTACGTCCAGCGGTTCCCGGGCTTCATCTGCCGCATCGACGGCGTCCCCGCCGAGGACCCGTGCGTCAACACCCCGCCCGCCGACGCCTACTGGGGCCTCTTCTGGTCCGACGGCAAGAGTGGTGACTGGGTCTACTCCAGCATCGCCGCGGGTGGCTTGCGGGTGCCTGCAGGTGGCTACGTCGGCCTGGCCTGGCAGCAGTCTGTCGCGCGGCGGGTCCCCGGGGTGCCCGCGACGGTGCGGTCGTCACCGAAGCCGACGCCCACGCCTACGAAGAAGCCGACCAAGAAGCCCTCCCCGACGTCGGCTGCCACGCCGACTCCCTCCGCCAGTCCCACCCCCACTCCCGCGCCGTCGGCCACTCCGAGCAGGAAGCCGGCGAAGAAGCCGTCCAAGAAGCCGTCCCCGACGGCAACACCGTCGTCCGCCGCACCGTCCTCGGCCGCCCCGACTCCCACGGGGTCGCCCTCACCCGTCCCGGCCGCCCACGACGAGGACTCGCCGGCAGCGTCCGTGGTGCCCACCTGGCTGGTGCTCGCGGTGCTGGCGGTCCTGCTCGTCGGCGGCGCCGGCGCGGTCGTCGTACGCCGTCGCGGGTCGCCGCGATGAGCCGGCCGTGACCCCGCGCATCGCTCGCGACCTCCACCCGTTGGCGTGGTGGCTGTGGGCGATCGGATTGGCCGCCGCGGCCTCGTTCACCACGAACCCGCTGATCCTGCTCCTGCTCGTCGCGGTCGCGGCGTTCGTCGTCGCCCTGCGCCGCGGCGACCACCCGTGGTCGCGGTCGTTCCGCCTGTACCTCTGGCTCGGCGTGGCGATCGTGGTGATCCGCGTGCTCTTCCGCATCGTCTTCGGCGGCGTGGAGGGTGGTCACGTGCTGGTCGACCTGCCGGCGATCCCGCTGCCGAGGTGGGGCTCCAGCTCTTCGGGCCGCTGACGCGCGAGGGGCTGCTCGCCGGACTGTACGACGGCCTGCGGCTGGCCGCGATCGTGGTGTGCGTCGGCGCGGCCAACGCACTGGCCAACCCGAAGCGGCTGCTCAAGTCGGTGCCGCCCGCGCTCTACGAGATCGGCACGTCGCTGGTCGTCGCGGTGACGATCTTCCCGCAGCTGGCCGACAGCGCGCGTCGGGTGCGCGCGGCGCAGGCCCTGCGGGGCGGCAGCACCGGCCGCGTCGGACGGCTGCGTCGGTTCCTGGTGCCGGTGCTCGAGGACGCGCTCGAGCGATCGCTCGCCCTGGCCGCCGGGATGGACCTGCGCGGCTACGGCCGCGCGCCCGGCCTCTCCCGTGGCCAGCGCTGGACCACCGGGGCCCTCCTGCTCGTCGCCCTGTGCGGCATCTGCGTCGGGGTGTACGCCGTGCTCGACCGCACCGCGCCGCGCGTGCTGGCGGTGCCGATGATCGTCGGTGGATCCATCGCCGCCCTGGTGGGCCTCGAGTCTGCCGGCCGCCGGGTCGAGCGCACCCGCTACCGACCGGACCGGTGGCTGATGCCCGAAGTGCTCGTCGCACTCACCGGCCTGCTCACCGGGTACGCCGGCTGGACACTCGCCCGTGACGAGCCCCTGGTCGCTCATCCGGGCGTCGTCGACTGGCCGGTCGTCAGCGTGCTCGCCCTGGTCGGCGTCCTCGTGGGCGCCCTGGCCGGCGTGGTCGCTCCGCCACCGCGGGTGGTCGGATGATCAAGCTGCGCGACATCTCCTTCTCCTACTCCGCCGACGGTGTATCGCCGGCGGTGCTCGACCACCTCGACCTCACCCTCGAGCCCGGCGAGCTGGTGCTCGTCTCCGGCCGCACGGGGGTCGGCAAGTCCACCCTGCTCGGCGTGCTGACCGGGCTGGTGCCGCGGTTCAGCGGCGGGAGGCTGTCGGGAGATGTGCTCCTGGACGGGCGGAGCATCCTGCACCAGGCGCCGCGTGAGCGTGCCCACGTCATCGGCTTCGTGGGGCAGGACCCGCTCGCCGGGTTTGTCACCGACACGGTCGAGGAGGAGCTCGCCTACGGGATGGAGCAGCTCGGCCTACCGGGCGACACCATGCGCCGGCGGGTCGAGGAGACGCTCGACCTGCTCGGGCTCGCCGACCTGCGCGAGCGCGACCTCCGCACGCTGTCCGGTGGGCAGCAGCAGCGGGTGGCGATCGGGTCGGTGCTGACCACGCACCCGCGGCTGCTGGTGCTCGACGAGCCCACGTCCGCCCTCGACCCGACCGCGGCGGAGGACGTGCTGGCCACGCTGACCCGGCTCGTGCACGACCTCGGCCTCACCGTGCTGCTCGCCGAGCACCGGCTCGAGCGGGTGGTGCCCTTCGCCGACCGGATGGCCCTGCTCACCGGCGACGGCCGGCTCGTCGTCGACACTCCGTCAGCCGTGCTGGCCGCGTCTCCCGTGGTGCCGCCGATCGTCGAGCTCGGCCGCCTCGCCGGCTGGGACCCGCTCCCGCTCAGCGTGCGCGATGCCCGCAGGCAGGCTGCCACACTCACGTCCCGGCTCGCCGACGCGACGCCGTACGACGGGAGGGTGGGGAGCGACGTGCTGCTCACCGCCCGCGGTGTGACCGTGATGCACGGCCGCACCCGCGCCGTCGCGGGCGTCGACCTGGACCTGCACGCTGGCGGCGTCACCGCACTGATGGGGCGCAACGGGGCCGGCAAGTCGTCGCTGCTGTGGGCACTCCAGGGCTCGGGGCGTCGCAGCTCGGGCACTGTCGACGTCGGCGGTCAGGACCCCGCGGGGCTCGACTCGGCCGCGCGTCGAGCACAGGTCGGGCTGGTGCCGCAGAATGCGGCCGACCTGCTCTACCTCGAGACGGTGGGTGAGGAGTGCGCCGCCGCCGATGCCGCCGGCTCGCCGGGGGAGTGCAGCGACCTGCTCGACCGGCTGGTGCCGGGCATCGACCGGTCCGCGCACCCGCGCGACCTCTCCGAGGGGCAGCGGCTGGCGCTGGTGCTGGCGATCGTGCTCACCGCCCGACCGCGGGTGCTGCTGCTCGACGAGCCGACGCGCGGCCTCGACTACCCGGCCAAGGAGACCCTCGCCGCGATCCTGCGCCACCTCGCCGACGCTGCGCATGCGGTGCTGGTCTCGACGCACGACGTGGAGTTCGCCGCGCGGGTCGCCGACGAGGTGATCGTGATGGCGTCGGGCGAGGTCGTGTCGGCCGGACCGGTGCGCACCGTGCTCGCGCAGTCGCCGGCGTTCGCCCCGCAGGTCACCAAGATCCTCGGCGCGCCCTGGCTGCGCGTCGACGAGGTCGCCCCGGCACTGGACGCGTCTCATGGCTGAGACCTTGGCCCCTGTCCGGGCCGTGCCGCTGCGGGCCCGGTCGGTCGTCGTACTCTCCGTCGCGTCCGTGGCCGGCCTGATGATGCTGGCCTGGCCGCTGCTGGTGCGGGTGCCCGAGCAGGGCCGCGTGGACCCGCCGTTCATCTTCCTGGCGCTGCTGCCGCTGGTGATCGTGGTGGTGCTCGCGGAGTTCTCCGAGGGCGGCATGGATGCCCGGGTGCTGGCGATCCTCGGGGTGCTGAGTGCCGTCAACGCGATCCTGCGCGGACTGGGCGCGGGCACGGCCGGCATCGAGCTGGTGTTCTTCCTGCTGATCCTCGCCGGACGGGTGTTCGGGCCGGGATTCGGGTTCGCACTGGGGTGCACGTCGCTGTTCGCGAGCGCCCTGATGACCGCCGGCGTGGGACCGTGGCTGCCGTTCCAGATGCTGGTGTCGGCGTGGATCGGGATGGGTGCGGGCCTGCTGCCCCGCCGCTTCACCGGTCGCGCCGAGATCGCGCTGCTCGCCGTGTACGGCGTGGTGTCGGCGTACGCCTTCGGGCTGCTGATGAACCTGTCCAGCTGGCCCTTCACCCTCGGCATCGTCGTGCCCGGGCACGAGGGCGGGCTGTCGTTCGTGGCCGGCGCGCCGCTGCTGGAGAACCTGGAGCGGTTCGGTGTCTACACGCTGCTGACGTCCACCGGCACCTGGGACACCGGCCGCGCGATCACCACCACGCTGATGATCGTGCTGCTCGGTCCGGCCATCCTGGCGACGCTGCGGCGGGCGTCGCGGCGGGTGGTCGTGGAGCAGCGCTGAGGGCGTGCTGGCCCCGGCAGCCCCTGCTTCATCATGGTTTGTTGCTGAGTACTCACTTCCCACGGCGTACAGACCATGGGAAGCCGGCACTCACCTGCATACCTTGATGAAGCACGGGGGTCACGGCGTCACCTGCAGGATCCGGTCGTCCTCATCAGCGGGGCTACCCCGGCCGTCCCGGTTCGACGTCGTCACCCACAGCGTCCCGTCGGGAGCCGCGACGACGGTGCGCAGCCGGCCGTAGTCGCCGACGAAGAAGTCCTTCGGCGACCCGGCGCGGTCACCGTCGACCGGCACCCGCCACAGTCGGGTGCCGCGCAGCGCGCCGAGCCACAGCGATCCGTCGAGGAACGCCAGCCCGGAGGGGGAGGCCTCGCTGGTGCGCCACACCACCTGCGGGTCGACGAAGCCGGTGCCGCCGGACTCCGCGCGCCCCTCGATCTCGGGCCAGCCGTAGTTGGCGTCCTTCTCGATCAGGTTCAGCTCGTCCCAGGTCGAGTCGCCGAACTCGCTCGCCCACAGCCGGTCGTCGTCGTCGAACGCCAGCCCCTGCACGTTGCGGTGGCCGAGGCTCCAGAGCGGCGAGCCGCCGGGGTTGCCGGGCGCGGGGTCCCCGGCCGGGGTGAGCCGCAGGATCTTGCCGCCCAGCGAGTCGCGGTCCTGGGCGAGGTCGCCGTCGCCGGTCTCGCCGGTCGACGCGTAGAGGAAGCCGTCGGGCCCGAACGCCAGCCGGCCGCCGTCGTGGATGAACCCCTTCGGGATGCCGGTGAAGATGGGCTCGACGTCGGAGATCGCGGTGCCGTCGTACGTCGCCCGCACGATGCGGTTGTCCTCGGCGGTGGTCAGGTAGAAGAAGACGGTCTGGTCGGTGGCGAAGTCGGGCGAGACCGCGACGCCCATCAACCCGCCCTCGCCCTCCGGGGCGGCCGAGTCGATGGTGCCGACCTCCTTCGCCGTGCCGTCGCCGGGCACGAGCAGCACGCGCTCGGTGTCGCGTTCGGTCACCAGGGCGCTGCCGTCGGGCAGGAAGCCGATGCCCCACGGCACCGCGAGCCCTTCGGCGATGGTGGCCGTGACCTTCGGGGGACCCGACGAAGGCTCGGCCGACGAGGAGGGCGACGACGGCGGCGGGCTCGACGGCTCCTCGGTCTCCGGCTCGGCGGTGACGGTCGGGTCGCCGGCGTTGGGCTCGCCGCTGCAGGCGGTCGCGAGCAGCGCCGTACCCACGAGTGACGCCAGGACGGCAGCACCGCGACGACGCATCAGCCCACCCGCTCGAGGAACTCCAGCAGCAGCCCGTGCACGACGTCCGGTTGCTCCAGCGAGAGGAAGTGGCTGCCGTTGAGCACGACGTACGTCGACTCCTTCAGGCGCTCTGCCGCGCCGGCCATGTCGCGGGCACCGGCCAGGACGTCCCAGCGCCCGGCCACGAAGAACGCGGGCACGTCGATCTTCGAGAGCGAGACGCGGGCGTGCTCGGAGGTGCGGAGTGCGAGGTGGAGGTACCACCCGACCGGGGTGGTGAGGAACTCGCGCACCGCCTGCACCGTCACCTCGACGTCGGCCACCGGCAGCATGAAACCGGTGTGCGAGATCAGGCGCACGGCGGTCGGTCCGATCGGCAGCCGGGACGTGATCGGCGTCAGCGCCCACCCCGCGGGTCGGAGGGCTCGCGCGATCCCGACCGCGACGTGGTGGGCCAGCCGGCCGGGCAGTCGCAGCGGGCCGAGCATGGTGGCGAAGGTGTCGCCCGGCACGCCGGCGACGGCGAAGATGCCGGCCACCCGCTCGGGGTTGCGCAGCGCCAGCTCGAACGCCGTGTTGACGCCCATGGACCAACCCACGACGACCACCCGGTCGAGCCCGAAGTGGTCGAGCACCGACAGCGCGTCGTGCACGAAGTCCTCGATGCCGACGTGCGCCGGGTCGGCCGGCCGGTCCGAACCGCCGGTGCCGCGGTGGTTCCACGACACCACGCGGACACCGCAGCCCGGGTCGAGCAGCGCCGGCCAGGCCCACGGGTTGGTGCCGAGCCCGTTGCACAGCAGCACCGTCGGGCCGTCGATCACACCCTCGGGGTCGTTGGTCCAGGCCCGCAGACGGGTGCCGTCGTCGGCCCTCACATCCTCGAACCCGAGGGAGGCGTCGGTCGTCAGGGAGCCGTCGGTCACGGGAGCAGACATGCGTCGATTGTGCCCGAGCGGTCGCGACGAATCCGTCAGGCTGGCGTCCAGTCGTCCCATGGCGACCACCAGCGGTCGTCGGCGTCGAGCAGGTCGACGACGTCCTCGGCGGCGGCCAGCACGTCGCCGACCGTCGCCAGCGAGATGCGACCCTCGGTCATCTGGGTGTTCAGGTGCTCGACGTCCTTCCACTCCCGGCGCCCGTCGGGATGCACGATCAGGTCGAGGCCGTGGTCGTCGGTGTCGAAGCCGTCGTCGTGGCGCACGATCGGCGCCTCGAAGTTGACGTACCAGTGGCGGAAGGTGCCGTCGGTCTCGAAGAACTTCCAGACGCCGTAGCGGTCGCCGGTCCGGTGGAGCTGCAGCACGACCGAGGCTCCCCACTGCTCGTGGGCGCCCCACGGGTGCGGTCCGAACGGGTGCTCCGCGAAGGCGAAGCGCGACCCCGGCTCGAGGAGCACGGCGAGCACCTCCCCGTCGTCGGCGACCACGCTCACCGGGTGCTCCATCCACAGCTGACCGTGCAGGACCTCTCGGCGGCTGACGGTGGTCCCGGGTTCGTAGCGCGGCTGCATGGTGCTGACGCTATCCAGTCGCGCCCTGATTCCGAGACAGGCGCCAGCGCCTTCCTCAACCAGCGAAGACAGCCGCTGGTTGAGGAGGTTGCTCTGCAACCGTCTCGAAACCTGCGGCTCACGACGCCGGCCACCCGGCCGCACGGTGGTCACCTGCCGGTCACCGCACGGTCGGCCGCGCGTCGCCCGAGCCTGCTGACGATGACCCATGGACACTTCTCGGAGAAGCATCATCAAGACCGGCATCATGACCAGCGGCGTCGCCCTCGTCGGCGCAGGCACCCTCCTCGACCAGCGGCCCTCGGCGGCGGCACGGATCCCGAAGGCCGACCCCTTCACCCTCGGCGTCGCGAGCGGCGATCCGCTGCCCGACGGCTTCGTCATCTGGACCCGGCTGGCGCCGGACCCGCTCGCCGAGGACGGGATGGGCGGGATGCCGCCGTACGGAAGGGACGTCGGCTGGCAGGTGGCCAGCGACGAGCGGTTCCGGAGGATCGTCCGGGCCGGCTACGCCCGCACCGGGCCCGACGTCGGCCACTCCGTGCACGTCGAGGTGTCGGGCCTGCGACCGGGCCGGGAGTACTTCTTCCGCTTCGCGATCGGGAAGCACCGCTCGGCCGTCGGTCGCACGCGGACGGCTCCGGCGCCGCGCAGCATGCCGACCGCCCTGTCCATGGCGTTCGCGTCGTGCTCGCAGTACGAGCACGGCCTCTTCACGGCGTACCGCCGACTGGCCGAGGACGAGCCCGACCTGGTGTTGCACCTGGGCGACTACCAGTACGAGTACATCAAGGGCGCGTACGTCGCCCCCGGCGGCAACGTGCGCGACCACGCGGGGCCCGAGACGGTCTCGCTCGCGGGCTACCGGCAGCGGCTGGCGCAGTACAAGACCGACCCCGACCTCCAGGCCGCGCACGCGGTCGCGCCATGGATGATCGTCTTCGACGACCACGAGGTCGACAACAACTGGGCCGACGAGATCCCCGAGAACACCCAGTCGATCCCGGGGTTCATGGATCGGCGCGCCGCGGCGTTCCGGGCGTACTACGAGAACATGCCGCTGCGTCGTGCGTCGCTGCCCAACGGCCCGGACATCCAGGTCTACCGGCGGCTGCAGTGGGGCCGGCTGGCCAACTTCCACATGCTCGACACCCGGCAGTACCGCGACGACCAGGCCTGCGGCGACGGGTACGACGACTGCCCCGACGCCGCCGCCCCCGAGCGCTCGCTGCCCGGCGCGACGCAGGAGCAGTGGCTCGCCGAGGGCTTCGCAGCGTCGACCCAGACCTGGGACGTGATCGGCCAGCAGGTCTTCTTCGGCCGCCGCGACAGCACGATCACCCCCGACAACACCGTGTCGATGGACTCGTGGGACGGCTACCCGGCCTCGCGCGACCGGGTCGTGCAGTCCTGGGTCGACGGAGGCGTGCTCAACCCGATCGTGCTGACCGGCGACGTGCACGCGCACTGGGGATCCAACGTCCTGACCGACTGGACCGACCCGTCCTCACCCGTGCTGGGCGAGGAGTTCGTGTGCTCGTCGATCACGTCGGGCGGCGACGGCTACGACCAGCCGACGAGCACCCACCCGTGGGCGGCCCAGAACCCGAACCTGACGTTCTGGACCAACCTCCGCGGCTACGTGAACACGACGATCACGCCGGCGACGCTCACCGCCGACTTCCGGTGCATCCCCGAGGTGCACTCCGGCCAGGCGGCCGCGTTCACGCGGGCGACGTTCGTGGTCGACAACGGGGTCCGAGGGATGCGCAAGGTCGCCGACAACCCGCTGCCCGCCGCCCTCGCTGCCCGGGCACCCCGCAACGACGAGCAGATCGTCGCCGACACCATCGAGGCGGAGACCGGCCACTGACCCTGGTTCGTTGAGTTGCGCCTCCCGCACCGTTGAGTTGCGCGTCCGTTCCGGCGTCAGTGGCCAGGAAGCGCGACTCAACGGGAACTGAGGCGCAACTCAACGGGCATCCAGGCGCAACTCAACGTTCGGAGGGGGTCAGTCGGGGGCGGGCTCGCGGTGGACGGGGACCCCGGTGCGGGTCGCGCCGATGCTCGCGGCCACCACGCACGCGATCGCGAGCCACTGGGTCACCGCGAGCAGCTCACCGAGCACGGCCGCTGCCGCCAGCGCGGCGGCGGCCGGCTCGAGGCTCATCAGGATCCCGAAGACCGACGGGCGCAGGGTGCGCAGCGCGACCATCTCGCAGCTGTAGGGGATGACCGAGCTCAGCACTCCGATGGCGGCGCCGATGAGCAGCACTCGCGGCTCGAGCAGCGTCGTACCCCCGGACACGATCGCGATCGGCATCAGCACCACCGCCGCGATCACGGAGGCCACGGCCAGCCCGTCGAGGCCCGGCCAGCGGCGGCCGGTGCTCGCGCTGAGCAGGATGTACGCCGCCCACGCGGCGCCCGCGAGTAGCGCGAACAGCACGCCGACCAGGTCGAGGTCTGCCCTCTCGGCACCCAGCAGCACCACGCCGACGCCGGCCAGCCCGACCCACGAGAGATCCCGCAGCCGGCGCGAGCCGGCGACCGCGAGGGACAGCGGGCCGATGAACTCCAGGGTCACCGCGATGCCGAGCGGGATGCGCGCGAACGACTGGTAGATCGCCACGTTCATCAATCCCAGCGACAGCGCGAAGCCGACCGCGACCTGCCAGTCGCGCACGGTCCGGCCACGCAGCCGCGGGCGAGCGATGACCACGAGGATCAGGGCACTGGTCGCGAGCCGCAGCCAGACGAGCGCGGTTGGCGAGATGGTGCCGAACAGGTCCTTCGCGAACGCCGCACCCAGCTGCACCGACACGATGCCCGTGATGACCAGCCAGATCGCCCTACTCATCGGCTGGGGTCACTCGCCGGCCTCGACGCGGCGGACGAGCCGGGCGACGATCTCGCGCTCGGCCTCGAGGTAGTCGAGGCCCCAGTCGGCGACGAGCGCGGGATGACGGAACACCTCCCCATCATGGTCGGCACCGCGCAGCGACTCCCGCACCTCCCGCAGCGCGGACAGCTCCTCGCCGAGCGCCTCGACGTGCGCCCGCAGCATCGCCAGCGTGTCCTCGGTGTCGACGACGTGACCGAGCAGCAGCCGCAGCGCGACCGGGTGCTTCAGCACCGGGAACCCCGCCGGCGTCTCGCGCATCCACGTCGCCAGGTCGCGACGGCCGCGGGCGGTGATGCGGTACGTCGTGCCGCGCCCCTCGCCCTTGGCGCGCACGAGGCCCGCGTCGGTGAGCCGCCGCAGCTCGCTGTAGACCTGGCTCGTCGCGGGGGACACCCAGTAGAAGCGCAGCGTCATGTCGGCGCGCTGCTTGAGCTCGAAGCCGGTCAGCTCGTCCCCGAACGTGAGCAGCCCGAGGAGGGCGTACGACGTCACCGGAAGGTCTTGACGCACCACCCAGCCAGACTACTGTTCCTATTAGGAACAGAGGGGTCGATCTCACGTCTGGAGAGTGACTGATGAGCACGACATTGTTGATGGTGGGCACGCGCAAGGGACTCTGGGTCGGCACGTCCGACGAGACCCGCATGGACTGGTCGTGGACCGGTCCGCACTTCCCGATGGAGGAGGTCTACTCCGTCATGGTCGATCAGCGGGGCGACAAGCCGCGGCTGCTGGCAGGCGCGTCGTCGAGCTGGCTCGGACCGCAGGTCTGGCGCTCCGACGACCTCGGCGAGAAGTGGGAGGAGACGCCGAACGGCGCGATCCGCTTCCCCGAGGACACCGGCGCCACGCTGGCCCGTGTCTGGCAGCTCGTGCCGGGCGCCGACGACGGCGTGGTGTGGGCCGGCACCGAGCCCGGCGCGATCTTCAAGTCCACCGACGGCGGCGAGCGGTTCGAGCTCGTGCGCGGCCTCTGGGACCACCCGCACCGCAAGGAGTGGAACGAGGGCTACGGCGGCCAGGCGTTCCACACGATCCTGCCGCACCCGACCGACGGCGACTCGGTCATCGCGGCCATCTCGACCGGCGGCGTCTACCGCACCAGCGACGGCGGCGAGACCTGGGAGCCGGCCAACAAGGGGGTGAAGGCCGAGTTCATGCCGGGGGAGCGCAACTTCCCGGAGTTCGGCCAGTGCGTGCACAAGGTCGCCCGGCACCCGTCCGAACCCGACAAGCTGTTCCTCCAGAACCACGGCGGCGTCTACCACTCCGACAACGGCGGCGACTCCTGGGACGACATCGCGCCCGGGCTGCCGACCGAGTTCGGCTTCGCCATGGTCGTCCACCCGCACCAGCCCGACACGGCGTACTCCTTCCCGATCACCGACGCCGGCGCCCGCTGGCCGGTCGACGGCAAGGCGCGCGTCTACCGCACCACCGACGCCGGCAAGAGCTGGGAGGCGCTCGGCGAGGGCTCGCTGCCCGACGACTACTACGCGGCCGTGATGCGCGATGCCATGTGTGCCGACGACCACGAGGAGGTCGGGCTCTACCTCGGCGGCCGCAACGGAGGTGTCTGGGCCTCGGCCGACGAAGGCGGCTCGTGGCAGCAGATCAACGCCGACCTCCCGGACGTGATGGTGGTGCGCGCCGCCGTCCTCGACTGACAGGATCCCCCCATGAGCGCATTCCAGATGAGCAGGTCCACCACCGTCGCGGCCCCGCCGGAGGTAGTGCACGCCAAGCTCGACGACTTCCACGCGTGGCAGTCCTGGTCGCCCTGGGAGGGCCTCGACCCCGACCTGCAGCGCACCTTCACGGGCCCCGAGAAGGGAGTCGGCTCGCACTACCACTGGAAGGGCAACAACAAGGCGGGCGAGGGGACCATGGAGATCATCGAGTCGACCCCGACGCGGGTGGCCGTCGACCTGGAGTTCCTCAAGCCCTTCAAGGCCAGCAACATCACGACGTTCGACCTTGTGCCCACGGGCTCCGGCACCGACGTCACCTGGACGATGACCGGCCAGCGCAGCATGGTGATGTCGCTGATGGGCAAGCTGTTCTTCGACAAGGCGATCGGCAAGGACTTCGAGAAGGGCCTGGCCCGCCTGAAGGCCACCGCAGAGGCGTGAGCGACCGTCTGGTCGAGGCGGCCGCGTCGGCGGTGGGCCTCGCGGGCTTCGACGACGTCAGCGAGATCCGCCACGGACGCAGCCGGGTCCTGCGCGTGCGCGCGGGCGACGCGTCGTACGTCGTCAAGGGCTACGACGTGGCCGAGACGAACGCATGGGCCCGAGAGACCGCTGGCCTGCGGGCCCTCTCGGGTGTCGATGTCGTGCCCGCGGTCGCCGGGTCCGCGGCCGATCCGATGCTCGTGGTGATGGCCGACCTCGGCGACCACCCCAACGTCGCGGACGCCGTGCTGGGCCGCGACCCCGTGGCGGCCGATCGGGCGGTCGAGGCGTGGACCGATGCGATCGCCGACCTGCACGGGGCCACCGACGAGACCGTCCTGGGCACCTTCGCGCACCACCTCGCCGAGATGACCCCCGCACAGCCGACCCATGCCGTCCCGGGCGCGCTCGAGCAGTCCGTCGCGAGCTTCCGCGAGCTGGCCGACGCCGTGGACCTGCCCGTGCCCGACGAGTTCGTCGGCGCGCTGCTGGCCCTGCCCGACCGGTTCCGTCGCCAGGAGGTGGTGCTCACCGCGGCGGACTGCTGCCCCGACAACAACGCGCTGGTCGGGGATCGCGCGGTGCTCTACGACTTCGAGTACGCCGAGATCCGGCACCTCGCCTGGGACGTCGCCTACCTGCGCGTGCCCTGGCCGTCCTGCTGGTGCGCGTGGCGGCTGCCCGGCGCAGTCGAGGCGGGCGCACTCGCCCGCTATCGCGAGCGCCTCGCGCCGCGCATCCCGTACGTCGCCAGCGACGACTTCCTGCACGACCTCGACGTGGCGACGGTCGGCTGGTGCCTGATGTCCGCGTCCTGGCGGATCCCGCCGGCGCTCGAGGAGGACACCTTCCAGGGCGGCGACGCAGATGCGCCGAGCACCTGGCCGAAGGTGCTGCACCGGCTGTGGCTGGCCGGCCAGCTCGACGTGGCGCCCGAGCTGACGTCGTACGCACGGGAGCTGCACCGGGCGCTGGTGCGTCGTTGGGGCGACCACTCGCTGGTGCTGGCGCCGGCCTGGCGCGACGACGACATCGCCATCCCCTGAAGGCCGTCCGGCCCCCAGGGGATGGCGAACTGCGTCAGACCAGCGACTCGTCCCTTGCGGGCATCGCTTGAGGCGCCACCTCACGCACCGGCCGGCGCCGGGAGGTCGGCCACCACCACGCCCGGTCGCCCAGCAGCACGAGCGCAGCGGGCAGGATCACCAGCCGGATCAGGGTCGCGTCGAGCAGGATCGCCGCCGACAGGCCGACGCCCATCATCTTCATCTCGAGCATGCTCAGCGTCGCGAAGATCGCGAACACCGACACCATGACCGACGCCGCGCTGGTGATCACGCCGGCGGTCTCGGAGACCCCGCGCCGCACGGCGACCCTGGTGGGCAGCCCGGCCTCGACGTACTCACGGATCCGGCTCACGACGAACACGTGGTAGTCCATCGACAACCCGACCAGCACCACCAGCACGAACAGCGGGATCCACTCGATCACGAACCCGGGGCTGCTGAAGTCGAGCAGGGACTCGCCCCAGCCGTGCTGGAACACCAGCGTGATCAGCCCGAACGCCACCCCGACCGAGCCCAGGTTCAGCACCGTCGACACCAGCGCGATGGGCACGCTGCGGAACGCGAACGCCATCATCAGGAAGGTCAGCACGAGCACGAACCCGATCACCAGCGGCAGCCGGTCCTGCTGGCGGTCGACGAAGTCGAGTGACTCGGCGGCGTCGCCGCCGACCACGACCTCGGCCGACACACCCAGCGCGGACGACGTCAGGTCGCCGCGGAGCTGGCGGAGGGCCTCGTCGACACGGTCGTCGGACTCCTCGAACGGCATCTCCAGCCGCAGGATCGACGTCCGGCCGTCCTCCGACACCTCCACAGGCGGCGGGCTGTCGGTGAAGAGCCCGGTCGCGGCCGCGTCCTCGACGAGGACGCCCAGACCCGTGGCCACCGCGTCGCGGTCGTCGGCCGACGCGTGCACGACCACCTCGGCGACCGGTCCCTCCGAGGGGAACCGCTCGGTGATGTCGACCATCGTCTGCACCTGCGGGATGGAGTCGGGCAGCGTCTCCAGGTTGGACGAGTGCGTCTTCATGCCGAGGGCGGGTGCGGCCAGCGCGGCCACGACCAGGCCGCCGACGAGCACCGACGCGACCGGGTGGCGCAGCACCGGCCCGAGCAGGCGGCTGCTGATGCCGCCGCGACCGATCTTCCGGTTCAGGCGCCAGAGCAGGGGCACGCGCGGGCGGTCGACCCAGCGGCCGAGCTTCGCGAGCAGGGCCGGCAGCACGGTGATCGACCCGAGCACCGCGATCGTCACGACCAGGATCGAGCCGACGGCGAGGCTGTTGAACGTGGTGTCCTGCATCAGGAAGAGGCCGGCCATGGAGGCGATGACGGCCGCTCCCGAGACGAGGATCGAGTGGCCGGACGTCTGGGCGGCGATCTCGACGGCGTCCAGCGTGGTGCGTCCGCGCTCGCGCTCCTCACGCTCGCGCTTGAGGTAGAAGAGCGAGTAGTCGACGCCGACGGCCATGCCGATCAGCACGATCATGCTGGTCACGGTGGCGTCGGCGTGCACGAGGTACGACACGGGTGCGCTGATGCCGATGGTCGCGGCGACGCTGGTCGCGGCGAGCAGCACCGGGATGCCCGCGGCGATGAGGGCACCGAAGGCAAGCAGCATCAGGACCAGCGTGATCGGCAGGCTGATCCGCTCCGCGGCGGAGAGGTCGTCGGCGACCTGGTCGTCGATGGCGGAGTCGAGGGTCAGCTCACCGGTCTGGCTGAGCTCCAGCCCCGCGAACTGCTCCTGGACGCCGTCGACCGCGGCCACGATCGGGGCGGCGTCCTCGTGGTCCTTCGCGAGCTGGACCGCGATCAGCAGCGCCGTGCTGTCGGGGCTCCACTGCGGTTCGACCACCTCGACCACCCCCTCGAGCGGTCGGACGGCGCGGGTCACGGCCGCGGCCGCCTCCTCGGCCACGGCGCGGTCCGGGGCGTCGCCGTCCTGCCCGGTGATCAGCACGTTCTCTGACGGCAGGCCGTCGAGCCCGGCCTCGTGGACGAGCTGGTCGGCCCGGCCGGACTCGCCCATCCGGTAGTCGGCGTCGGTCGTCTCCTGGGTCGGGATCGCGGCGGCGAGACCGACCGCCACGACGACGAGGGCGAGCCAGCCGAGGATGGCTCGCCAGGGGTGGGTCGCGCTCCAGCGGGCGGCGCGCATGGACACTGCGGTCAACGGGTTTGCGGCGGACATCAGCTGCTCCTGTCGTGGTCTGTGGGACGACCTCAGCCTCGCGACGTACGGGCGGAGGATCAGGGGCGCCAGCACCCGAACCAGAGGTGGTGCCAGCACCACCGCGCCGGCCGTCGCGGTCGGGAATGATGCAGCCATGCCCGACACCGACACTCCGCCCGGCCGACTCCGGCTCACGGGGTACGCCGCCCTCCAGGTGGTCTCCTTGGTGCCGCTGGTCCTGCTGTTCGTGATGTGGGTCGTCGGCGGCGTCTTGATGGTGGTGTGGGTGGGCGGGCTCCTGCTCGCCGTCGCGATCCCGGCGACGCGAGCCCTCGCGAACGCGCACCGGAGGATGGCGTCGCGAGTGCTGGCCGGGCCCGTGCCGACGCCGTACGCATCGCTGGCGGGTTACTCGCCCCTGAACAGGCTGCGCGTCGTGGCGACCGACCCGATGACCTGGCGCGACCTCGGCTGGATGCTGATGGCGATGACGGTCGGCTTCGCCGTCTCGCTGGTCACCGTCGTCCTGCTGCTCGGGGTGGTGACCTGGTGGGTCTGGTACTTCGCCGCCGAGCCGCTCATGCGGCTGCGCTCCTCGCTCGACCGGGCGTTCCTGTCGCCGGGCACGACCGAGCGCCTCGAGCGCCGCGTGGAGGTGCTGACCGAGACGCGCGCCGACGTCGTCGACGACTCGGCCGCCGAGCTGCGCCGGCTCGAGCGCGACCTCCACGACGGCGCCCAGGCGCGGCTGGTCGCGCTGTCGCTGAGCCTCGGAATGGCCGACGCGATCTTCGCCGCCGACCCCGACGCGGCCCGCAAGCTGGTGAACGACGCCCGGCAGACGAGCGACGCCGCACTGGGAGAGCTGCGCTCGGTCGTCCGCGGCATCCACCCGCCGGTGCTCGCCGACCGCGGGCTCGTCGGCGCCGTCCAGGCCCTGGCCCTCGACATGGCGGTGCCGGTGGACATCGAGGCATCCCTGCCCGGACGGCCGCCGGCGTCGGTCGAGTCCGCCGTCTACTTCGCGGTCCAGGAGTCCCTGGCCAACATCGGCAAGCACTCAGGAGCGCAGAACGCCTGGATCCGGCTGGTGCACGTCGACGGCGTGCTGCGCGCGGAGGTCGGCGACGACGGCTCCGGCGGGGCGGATCCCGACACGGGAACGGGCATGCGGGGGGTGATGCGCCGCCTCGGAGCCTTTGACGGGACGATGATGGTCTCGAGCCCGGTCGGCGGGCCGACCCTCGTCACCCTGGAGGTCCCGTGCGGCTTGTCCTCGCCGAAGACCACGCCCTCCTCCGTGCCGGACTGACCACGCTCCTCGAGACCCACGGGTTCACCGTCATCGCGGCCGTCGCCGACGCCGACGCGCTGGCCACCGCGCTCGAGGACCCGGACGCCGAGGCCGCCGTGGTCGACGTACGCCTGCCGCCGACGCAGACCGACGAGGGCCTGCGCGCGGCCATCGCGGTCCGCGCCGCACGACCCGGCTTCCCGGTGATGGTGCTCTCGCAGTACGTCGAGCACCTGTACGCCCGCGAGCTGCTGGCCAGTGGCGAGGGCGCGATCGGCTACCTGCTCAAGAACCGGGTCTCCGACGTCGCCGAGTTCGTCGAGGGGCTCCGGCGCGTCATCGCCGGAGGCACCGTGCTCGACCCCGAGGTCGTCGCCACGATCATGTCGCGGCGCCAGCAGGAGCCCGTCGACCGGCTCAGCGCCCGCGAGCGCGAGGTGCTCGCGCTGATGGCCGAGGGCCGGTCGAACATCGCCATCGCGGCCGAGCTGTTCGTCACCGAGAAGGCCGTCGCCAAGCACATCAACGGCATCTTCACGAAGCTGGACCTGCCCCTCGACACCGACGACCACCGCCGGGTCCGGGCCGTGCTCACCTGGCTGCGCGTCTGAGCCCTGTCCGCTGGTGGAGGAAGGACGAGGTCCTGTCTCGAAACCAAGCCCATGGTTGCCGGTGGTTTCGAGACGGTTGCTGGCGCAACTTCCTCAACCAACGGGGTCCGGCGAGACGACGACCGTGCCGATCCGCGGGACGGCTAGCCTGAATCACATGACGAACGCACCCGACATCAAGCCCCGTTCACGCGACGTCACCGACGGCCTCGAGAAGGCCGCGGCTCGGGGGATGCTGCGAGCGGTAGGCATGGGTGACGACGACTGGGGCAAGTCCCAGATCGGCGTGGCGTCGTCGTGGAACGAGATCACCCCCTGCAACCTCTCGCTGGACCGGCTGGCCAAGGCCGTCAAGAACGGCGTGCACGCTGCGGGCGGCTACCCGCTCGAGTTCGGCACCATCTCCGTCTCCGACGGCATCTCGATGGGCCACGAGGGCATGCACTTCTCCCTGGTCTCGCGTGAGGTCATCGCCGACTCGGTCGAGACCGTGATGATGGCCGAGCGGCTCGACGGCTCGGTGCTGCTGGCCGGCTGCGACAAGTCGCTGCCCGGCATGATGATGGCGGCCGCGCGCCTCGACCTCGCCAGCGTCTTCCTCTACGCCGGCTCGATCATGCCCGGCCAGGTCGACGGCAACGACGTGACGATCATCGACGCCTTCGAGGCCGTCGGTGCCTGCCTGGCCGGCAAGATCACCCGCGAGGAGGTCGACCGCATCGAGCGGGCGATCTGTCCGGGCGAGGGTGCCTGCGGCGGCATGTACACCGCCAACACGATGGCCGCCGTCGGGGAGGCCCTCGGCATGAGCCTGCCCGGCTCGGCCGCGCCGCCGGCCGTCGACCGGCGCCGTGACGGCTTCGCGCACCGGTCGGGCGAGGCGGTCGTCGAGATGCTGCGCCGCGGCATCACCGCCCGCCAGATCATGACCAAGGAGGCGTTCGAGAACGCGATCACCGTCGTGATGGCGCTCGGCGGCTCCACCAACGCCGTACTCCACCTGCTGGCCATCGCCCGCGAGGCCGAGGTCGACCTCACCCTCGACGACTTCAACCGCATCGGTGACCAGGTCCCGCACCTCGGCGACCTCAAGCCCTTCGGCAAGTACGTCATGAACGACGTCGACAAGGTCGGCGGCATCCCGGTCGTCATGAAGGCGCTGCTCGAGGCCGGCCTCATGCACGGCGACTGCCTGACCGTGACCGGGAGGACGCTCGCCGAGAACCTCGCCGACATCGCCCCGCCCGGGCTCGACGGCGACGTCCTGCGGCACCTCGACCACCCGATCCACAAGACCGGCGGGCTCACCATCCTCAAGGGCTCGCTGGCACCCGAGGGCGCGGTCGTGAAGAGCGCCGGCTTCGACGAGTCGACGTTCACCGGCACCGCCCGGGTCTTCGACGGCGAGCGGGCCGCGCTCGACGCGCTGACCGAGGGCCGGATCGTCGCGGGCGACGTCGTCGTCATCCGCTACGAGGGACCCAAGGGTGGCCCCGGCATGCGCGAGATGCTCGCCATCACCGGCGCCATCAAGGGCGCCGGGCTCGGCAAGGACGTCCTGCTGATCACCGACGGCCGCTTCTCCGGCGGCACCACCGGCCTGTGCGTCGGGCACATCGCCCCCGAGGCCGCCGACGGCGGCCCGATCGCGTTCGTCCGGGACGGCGACCCGATCACGCTCGACGTGTCCGGCCGGTCCTTGGACGTACGGATCGAGGATCTCGAGGCACGCAAGGAGGGCTGGGCCCCGAACCCGCCGAAGTACACCCGCGGGGTGCTCGGCAAGTACGCCAAGGTCGTGCAGAGCGCGGCGCACGGAGCCGTCTGCGGCTGAGCTCGGATTCGGCGCTGGGAGGACGGTCGAGCGGACTAGAGTGCGCCCATGATCCGGGGGACCCGCACGGCAGCACTCGCAGCACTGACCGCACTGTCACTCACCGCCGGCCCGGCCGTGACGACGCCGAGCGCGTCGGCCGACGCAGGGGCCCCGTCGTACGCCGGGACGGCCGCGCGGCAGCAGGCGCCGAAGCTGCCCGGTGGCGGGCGCCAGGTGTTCGGCCACCACCGCTTCCTGGTGGCCTACTACGGCACCGCCAACACCGGCAGCCTCGGCGTGCTCGGCGAGTCCGACCCCGACACGATGCACGCACGGTTGACGAGCGCGGCCAAGCCCTTCAAGAAGAAGGGCGAGCGCATCCAGCCGGTCTACGAGCTGATCGTCACCGTGGCAGACCCTTCGCCGGGCACCGACGGCGACTACAGCCACGACATCCAGCACAGCCTCGCGCAGCGCTACATCGACGCCGCCCACCGCAACAACGCGCTGCTGGTGCTCGACATCCAACCCGGTCGGTCCGACTTCCTGACCGTCGCGAAGCGGTGGGAGTGGGCGTTGAAGGACCCGTGGGTGGGACTGGCGCTCGACCCCGAGTGGCGGATGGCGGCCGACGAGGTGCCCGGCCAGACCATCGGCCAGGTCGGCGCCGCCGAGATCAACCAGGTCTCCGCGTGGCTCAACACCCTGACGAAGAGCAACGACCTGCCCGAGAAGGTGTTCATGGTGCACCAGTTCCAGTCCGCGATGATCGGCGGCGTCAGCTCGGTCCAGAAGCGCAGCGACCTCGCCGAGGTGCTGCACGTCGACGGGTTCGGCTCGCCGGCTCAGAAGCTCGCGACGTACGGCGCGCTGGCGAAGCCGAGGAAGTTCTCGATGGGCTTCAAGCTGTTCTACGACGAGGACGTGCCCCGGATGAAGGCGAAGGCAGTGCGCAGGATCAAGCCGGGCGTGTCCTTCGTGAGCTTCCAATGAAGACGATCGCCGACCCCGCGGAGCTCGACGCCGCCGACGAGCTGGCGGCCCACCGCGCCCGGTTCGTCGGCGCCGGCAGCCCGATCGTCTACTTCGACGGCAACTCGCTCGGCCGGCCACTGGCCGCGAGTGCACGGCGGATCAGCAGGTTCATCACCGACGAGTGGGGCGGCCGGCTGATCCGGGGCTGGGACGAGAGCTGGATGGACCTGCCGACGTCGCTCGGCGACCGGCTCGGCCGGGTCCTCCTGGGCGCCGCCGACGGTCAGACCGCGATCGGCGACTCGACCACCGTGTGGCTCTACAAGCTGATGCGGGCCGCGGTCGACCACCAGCAGCGCACCGACCCGGCGCGCACAGAGATCGTCATCGACACCGACAACTTCCCGACCGACCGCTACCTCGCCGAGGGCATCGCCGCCGAGCGCGGCCTCACGCTGCGCTGGATCGAGCCCGATCCCGACAGTGGCGTCACGCCCGAGCTGCTGTCGGCCGTGGTCGGCGAGTCGACCGCCCTGGTCGTGCTCTGCCACGTCGCCTACAAGTCGGCGTTCCTGGCCGACGGACCGGCGCTCACCCGCATCGCCCACGACGCCGGCGCACTGGTGCTGTGGGACCTCTGCCACTCGGCCGGGGCGGTGCCGGTCGACCTCGACGGCTGGGACGCCGACCTGGCGGTGGGCTGCACCTACAAGTACCTCAACGGCGGCCCCGGCGCGCCCGCGTTCGGCTACGTCGCCTCGCGGCTGCACGGCGTGCTGACCCAGCCGATCCAGGGGTGGATGGGCGCCCGCGAGCCGTTCCTGATGGGTCCGCGCTACGAGCCCGCTGCCGGCATCCGCGGCTTCATCTCGGGCACGCCCGCGATCGTCGGCATGCTCGCCCTCCAGGACATGGTCGACCTGCTCGAGGAGGTCGGCATCGAAGCGGTCCGCGCCAAGTCGGTCGCGCTGACGTCGTACGCCCTCGAGCTCTCCGACGCCTGGCTCGTCCCGCTCGGCGCCACCGTCGCCTCCCCGCGCGACGCCGACCGGCGCGGCGGCCACGTCACGATCGGGCACCCGCGCTCGCGAGAGGTGGTCCAGGCGCTCTGGAAGCTCGACGTGATCCCCGACTACCGCGAGCCCGACGGCATGCGCATCGGCCTCTCGCCGCTGTCGACGTCGTTCGACGAGGTGCACGAGGGCCTGGCCCTGGTGCGCGCCCGGCTGTCCTGACCCGCGGGCTGACAGGGGGTCTCGATACGGGCTCGCTTCGCATCGCCCTACTCGACCAACGAACAAGGCCCGGTGGTCGAGTGCCTCGCCGTGGTCCTCGGTGGTCGAGTGCCTCGCCGTGGTCCTCGGTGGTCGAGTGCCTCGCCGTGGTCCTCGGTGGTCGAGTGCCTCGCGAGGGACGAGCGAGGTGTATCGAGACCCGAGGTGTATCGAGACCCGAGGTGTATAGACGAAGACCCGAGGTGTACCGTCCGGCGAAAACGCCGAGCCGTACGCCGACCGCCGGTGCGAGGATGACGTCATGATCCGCTTCCCGCCACCGCTCCGTCCGGGCGACCGCATCGGCGTCACCAGCCCGTCGAGCGGGGTGCCCGACTCGCTCGTGCCGCGGCTCGACTTCGCGGTCGGCTGGCTGCGCGAGCGCGGCTACGAGGTGGAGGTGGGCGAGTGCATGGGCCAGCCCAGCCACGTCAGCGCCCCGGTCGAGCAGCGCGCCGCGGAGCTCAACCGGATGCTGCTCGACCACACGATCAAGGCCGTCGTGCCGCCGTGGGGAGGAGAGACCGCGATCGACCTCGTCGACCGGATCGACTACGACGCACTGCGCAACGTCGAGCCGACGTGGGTGCTGGCCCACTCCGACAGCACCACCTGGGCGCTGCCGCTGACCCTGCGGCTCGGCTGGGCCACGATGCACGGCACCAACCTGATGGACACGCCGTACGCCGCGGCCGACGGACTCGTGCACTGGACCGAGCTCGCTGCGGCAACCGAGCCGGTCACCCAGCGCGCCGCCGGCGTCTTCCGGCGCCACGGCTACGGCGACTGGGAGACCGACCCAGGCGACGAGACCTACCTCCTCGACGAGCGCGGCACCTGGGAGGTGCACGGCGGGGGCGGCCTCGACGTCACCGGCCGGCTCGTCGGCGGCTGCATCGAGACCATCAGCAACCTCACCGGAACGCCGTACGGCGATGTCGCGAGGTTCGGGCGCGAGCACGCCGACGAGGGCCTGGTCGTCTATGTCGAGTCCGCCGGCGACCCGGCCCTGGAGATCTGCCGCAAGCTGCACGGGCTGCGGCTCGCGGGCTGGTTCGACGACGCCGACGCGATCCTGGTCGGCCGCACGAGAGCCCCGGCCTCGGGTGAGTTCAGCCAGCGCGACGCGGTCGTCGACGCGCTCGGCATGCTCGACCTGCCGATCGTGTTCGACGTCGAGTGCGGGCACGTGCCGCCGTACCTCCCGCTCGTCAACGGGGCCCTCGCCCACGTCACCGTGGCGGGCAGCACCCGCACGATCACCCAGGAACTGCGGTGAGCCGCACCAACGCCCACGGCCAGCAGGTCGGCGACGCCGTCGACTGGTCGCCGCGCCAGCCGGTCGTGCCGGTCATCCTCACCGGCAGGCACGTGCGCATCGAACCGCTCTCGCAGGCCCACCGCGACGGTCTGTACGCCGCCCTGTGCGGGCCCGACGACGCCGCGGTGTGGACCTACATCGCCGAGGAGCCGCCCGACTCCGTCGACGAGATGGGGGAGCGGATCGACGGTCTCGTCACCCGGCCCGGCTGGGTGACGTTCACGATCCTCACCGACGCCGGGCCCGTCGGCATGGCGTCCTTGCTGCGCATCGACGCCGACAACGGCTCCGTAGAGATCGGTCGGATCATCCTGGGCCGCCCGCTCCAGCAGACCCGCGCGGCCACCGAGTCGATGGCGCTCTTCGCCCGGCACGTGTTCGACGACCTGGGCTACCGCCGCTACGAGTGGAAGTGCGACCACCTCAACGCACCCTCGCGCCGGGCCGCCGTGCGCCTGGGCTTCGCCTATGAGGGGCGCTTCCGCAACGCGCTGGTCTACAAGGGCCGCAACCGCGACACCGACTGGTTCTCGATCACCGACGACGAGTGGCCGGCGCTGCGGGCGGCGTTCGACGCCTGGCTCGACGACGCCAACTTCGACGCCGACGGACGTCAGCGCCAGGCGCTGTCCGAGCTCACGCGCCGGGCGGACGCTCACCACTGAGCCGGCCGGCGGCCCATTCCGCCTCGGCGACCTCGGCGAGACGGGTGAGGGTCGCCCACGTGCTCCCGCCACGAAGTTCGCCCTCGTGCGCCGCGGCGTACTCCTGACCGGCGACGTTGTTGGCCCGGTCGACCGTCGTGTCGGCGGCGTCGGACGAGCGGGCCTCGTGGGCCTGGCCCAGGGCCTGCGCGGCGTCGCGGCCGTAGCGCGCGGTCAGGAGCGCCTGCCACGAGAAGTGGCGTACGGCGTTCTGCTGGCGCCACTCCTTCGGGTGCCGTCGGGCGGCGATGACCAGGGCGGCGGCTGACGCGGCCACCATGCCTACGGAGTCGCGGTGGCCGGCACCGGTGCCCCGCGCCGCGGCGTACAGGCGAGGAACGCCGCCGGTGGCGGCGCGGACCGCGTTGGCCAGGGACATGGCAGCAGTCTGGCACCCGGCCCGGCCCGTGGCGGCTGTCGGTGCGGCGTGGCAGGGTGACGCGCATGGACCAACGCGTCAGCTTCATCACCCTGGCTGTGCGCGACCTGGCGGCGTGCCGCAGGTTCTACATCGACGGCCTGGGCTGGGAGTCGGCCCTCGACGTGCCCGGCGACGTGCTGATGTTCAAGGTCGCCGACAAGGTCGTGCTCTCGCTGT
The DNA here is from genome assembly GCA_963825755.1 of uncultured Actinomycetota bacterium. Classification (GTDB taxonomy): domain Bacteria; phylum Actinomycetota; class Actinomycetes; order Propionibacteriales; family Nocardioidaceae; genus Nocardioides. Next base: position 76,069 of record CAWGUS010000013.1, read on the forward strand.
GGGACGAGACGGCCTTCCAGGCGGAGGTCGGCCAGCCGATCAACCGCGGCGGCGGCGTCGCGCCGATCACGTTGTCCCACAACTGCGCCACCACCGACGACGTCGACCAGGTGCTCGAGGCGGCCCGCGTGGCCGGCGCCGACCCGGTGCACGCGGGCGAGCAACGCGCGTGGGGCGGCTACACCGGATACTTCGCCGACCCCGACGGCTTCCGCTGGGAGGTCGCCTACAACCCCGGAGACATCGGACAGGAAGTGCTGCCATGACCGCCGACCCCAAGCAGAAGCTGACTCACGACGAGATCCACGCCTCCGACCTCGACGACTGGCGGGAGCTTCCGGGGGTGATCGCCGCCCGCTTCCTCACCGGTGACTTCGCCACCGGCCTGGCGCTCGTCGACCGCATCGGTGCCGCCGCGGAGGATGCCGGCCACCATCCCGACATCACGCTGACCTTCCCGACCGTCTCCGTCACCCTCGCCAGCCACGACGTCGGAGGCATCACCTCGCGCGACATCGAGCTCGCGCGGCTGATCAGCTCCTACGCCGCCGAGGCGGGCGTGGAGGCCGAGCCCGACGGTCTGGCCCTGGTCGAGCTCGGTCTCGATGCCGCCGACGGTGGCCGGCTCGGCGCGTTCTGGGCAGCGCTGATCGGGGGCGACGCGAAGCAGGACGAGGTCGTCGACCCGCGCGGTCAGGTGCCGACGATCTGGTTCCAGGGCATCGACCCCGACCACGAGCGGGCCGAGGGCGAGGTGGAGCAGCGGTTCCACCTCGACGTGTGGGTGCCGCGCGGCCAGGGCCAGAAGCGCCTGCAGGAGGTGCTCGACGCGGGAGGCCGGCTGGTCAGCGACGCCGAGGCCCCGTCCTTCTGGGTCGTCGAGGACGCCGACGGCAATCGGTCGTGCATCTGCACGCCCGAGGCGCGCGGCTGACGCAGCCCGGGGTCAGCGCCGGTGTCGCCCGGCGGCCACGACCGTCGGCGCGGTGGCCGGCCGCTCCTGGCTCGGCAGGGTCACGTCGTGCGCGAGCCGGCTGTGGCGGCGTCCCCACACGACGTACACGACGGCACCGATGAGCAGCCAGCCGCCGAAGTACGCCCAGATCTCGCCCTCCAGGGTGAGGCTGAACCACGCCACGGCGGCGGCCGCCAGCACGGGAACGACGGGGCCGCCCGCGATGCGGAACCCGCGCTCGAGCTCGGGTTGGCGCACCCGGAGCACGACCACCCCGACCGCGCAGAAGAAGAACGTGAACAGCGCAGCAAGCACGAGCGTGTCGGCCAGTGCCAGCACCTCCGTGTACGTCGACAGCGCCGCCGCCGCGAGCCCGCCGAGGACGACGGCCCGGGCGGGGGAGTTCCAGCGGCTCGAGACCTCACCGAGTCGGTGCGGCAGCAGTCCGTCGCGGCCCATCGAGAACAGCACCCGGCTCAGGGCGGTCATCACCACCATCAGCACCGTGAGGCTGCCGAGCACGGCACCGATGCCGACCGTGACCGTGACCCAGCCGCCGGTGCCGGCCGCCTCCAGCGCGTCGACCATGGGTGCTTCGGAGCCCAGCTCCTCGTAGGGGCGCAGACCGACCAGCACCACCGCCATGGCGAGGTACAGGACCGTCACGATGGCCAGGCTCGTGAGGATGCCGAACGGAAGCGTCCGGCGTGGGTCGTGCGCCTCCTCGGCCGAGGTGCTGATGAGGTCGAAGCCGACGTAGGCGAAGACGACGGGTCCGACGGCCACCAGGACGCCGGCCCAGCCGAAGCTCGTCTCGCCGAAGCCGGTGAGCGCGGACAGCAGGCTGGAGGAGTCGGTCGGCACCGACTCGGGCACGAACTGCGAGAAGTTCGCGACGTCCATCGCCCGCAGCCCGGCCACGACCAGGACCAGGATGATCGCGGTCTTCACGACCACGAGCCACGACACCAGACGCCCGGTGAGGCGCGTGCCCGACGCGATCATGAGCATGAGCAGGACCAGGGTGAGGGGGGCGAGCACGTTCCAGCCGGTGAAGCCACCGAGGTCGGCGATCGTCGACGGCAGCGCGAGCCCGGCCGAGTCGAGCGTGCTGACGGCGTACTGGGTGAAGACCCGCGAGACGACGGCGGCGGCCATCACGAGCTCCAGGACCAGTGCCCACCCGACCACCCACGCCCAGACCTCGCCGAAGGCGACGTAGCTGAACGTGTAGACGCTGCCGGAGACCGGGAGCGTGGAGCTGAGCTCGGCGTAGCAGAGGCCGGCGAGCACGCAGACCAGGGAACCGATCGCGAACGACACGATCACGGCCGGCCCGGCGGTCGACGCGGCCTCCTGCCCGGCGAGGCTGTAGATGCCTCCGCCCACCATCACGCCGATGCCCAGCATGACCAGGCGGGCCCGCCCGAGCACGGCCGGCAGGCGGTGGCGGGCGCTGCTGGTGCGGTAGAGCGCAAGCTCGACCGGCAGGCGTCGGCCGGCGTTGGTCGAGGTCATGACAACCGATCCCCCGGAAGTCTCGTCAGGGCGGAGCGCTTCCGCCGAGCCGGCAGGCTAGCCGCTCGACCTTGGCCGCGTAAGGACGATTCTGGGTATGACAAGCAGCCGCCGGGTGTGAGATGGACACCCCCGATGCGGCCACATCTTGGGACCGGCGTTTCACGATTCGAGACGGGTGGCAGACTGGCTTGACGCCGGAACGCGACGACGAGGACCGTAGGCGCATGCGCACCGAGATTCTTGTACGCACGCGACGCGTGAGCTGAGGCCCTGGCCGCCTCCAGCACACGCGTCACCCCTCGCCGCCCGCCGGGCCGAGGGGTTTTTTGTTGGCCGAACCATGATTCAGCAACGACGACGAGGGAACCGACGAGATGAGCGAGCAGGGCGCGGCCGGTGAGCAGCTCACCGGCGCACAGAGCCTGATCCGGTCGCTGGAGAACGCAGGCACGGAGACGATCTTCGGCATTCCCGGCGGGGCCATCCTGCCGGCGTACGACCCGTTGATGGACTCCACGCAGATCCGGCACATCCTGGTCCGCCACGAGCAGGGCGCGGGTCATGCCGCCCAGGGGTACGCCGTGGCGACCGGCCGCGTGGGTGTCTGCATGGCGACCTCCGGCCCGGGCGCCACCAACCTCGTCACCCCGCTCGCCGACGCGCACATGGACTCCGTGCCGTTGGTGGCGATCACCGGCCAGGTCGGTGCCAGCTTCATCGGCACCGACGCCTTCCAGGAGGCAGACATCCGCGGCATCACGATGCCGATCACCAAGCACAACTTCCTGGTCACCGACCCGGCCGAGATCCCGCGCACGATCGCCGAGGCGTTCCACATCGCCTCGACCGGCCGGCCCGGCCCGGTGCTCGTCGACGTCGCGAAGTCGGCGCTGCAGGCCATGACGACGTTCAACTGGCCGACCGAGCTGTCGCTGCCCGGCTACCGGCCGGTGACCCGCCCGCACAGCAAGCAGATCCGCGAGGCGACGCGGCTGATCCTCGAGTCCCAGCGGCCGGTGCTGTACGTCGGCGGCGGCGTGATCCGCGCCGGCGGCGTCGAAGGAGCTGCGCGAGCTGGCCGAGCTCACCGGCATCCCCGTGGTCACCACGCTGATGGCCCGCGGCGCCTTCCCCGACAGCCACCCGCAGCACCTCGGCATGCCCGGCATGCACGGCACCGTCGCCGCGGTCGCCGGGCTGCAGCGCAGCGACCTGATCATCAGCCTGGGCGCGCGGTTCGACGACCGCGTCACCGGCAACCTCGACTCGTTCGCCCCGCACGCGAAGGTCATCCACGCCGACATCGACCCGGCCGAGATCGGCAAGAACCGGCACGCCGACGTGCCGATCGTCGGCGACTGCCGCGAGGTGATCGGCGACCTCGTCGTGGCGCTCCGCGCCGAGGAGGAGGCCGGGCACACCGGCGACTACGAGCAGTGGGTCGACTTCGTCGCCGGCATCAAGAAGACCTACCCCCTCGGCTACGACCACCCCGACGACGGCAGCCTCTCCCCGCAGTACGTGATCGAGCGGCTCGGCGCGATCGCCGGCCCCGACGCCGATCTACTGCTCGGGCGTCGGCCAGCACCAGATGTGGGCGGCGCACTTCGTCGGCTACGAGAACCCCCGCACCTGGATCAACTCCGGCGGCCTCGGCACGATGGGCTTCTCGGTGCCGGCCGCCATGGGCGCCAAGGTCGGCCGTCCCGACGCCACGGTGTGGTCGATCGACGGCGACGGCTGCTTCCAGATGACCAACCAGGAGCTCGCCACCTGCGCCATCGAGGGCATCCCGATCAAGGTGGCGGTCATCAACAACGAGTCGCTCGGCATGGTGCGCCAGTGGCAGACGCTGTTCTACAACGAGCGCTACACCAACACCGACCTGCACTCGCAAGCGGATCCCCGACTTCGTGAAGCTCGCCGACGCCTACGGCTGCGTCGGCCTGGCGTGCGACAACCCCGCCGACGTCGACGCCACCATCGAGAAGGCGATGGCGATCGACGACCAGCCGGTCGTCGTCGACTTCCGGGTCCACCGCGACGCGATGGTGTGGCCGATGGTGGCCGCCGGCACCAGCAACGACGCGATCCTGTACGCCCGCGACCTCGCGCCGGAGTTCGAGGAGGACGCGCTGTGACCCCGCCGCTCGGAGGTCGAGTAGCGAGCGCCGGCGATTTCGGAGGTCGAGTAGCGAGCGCCGGCGATTTCGGAGGTCGAGTAGCGAGCGCCAGCGAGCGTATCGAGACCCGTATCGAGACCCGTATCCAGACCCGGGAGGTCACCCGATGACCAAGCACACGCTCTCCGTCCTGGTGGAGAACAAGCCTGGCGTGCTCGCCCGCATCGCCGGCCTGTTCAGCCGTCGCGGCTACAACATCGACAGCCTCGCGGTCGGCCCGACCGAGGACCCCGAGGTCTCGCGGATGACCATCGTGGTCGACGGTCGACGACTCCCCGCTCGAGCAGGTGACCAAGCAGCTCAACAAGCTGATCGAGGTCATCAAGATCGTCGAGCTCGACGGCACCACGTCGGTCAACCGCGAGCTCCTGCTGGTCAAGGTGAAGGCGAACGCCGACACCCGTGGGCAGGTGCTCGACGCCGTCCAGCTGTTCGAGGCCAAGGTCGTCGACGTCGACGCTCGACGCCGTCACCATCGAGGTCACCGGCAACACCGACAAGCTGGCCGCATGCCTCGCCGTACTCCAGCCGTTCGGCATCCGCGAGCTCGTGCAGTCCGGCATGGTCGCCATCGGCCGCGGCGGGCGCTCGATCACCGAACGTACCCTGCGCCCGGTCCCGGTCCCGCCCGGCGCGGGCCGAGCTCGACCCGGACCTGCACCACACACCGACCACCGAAGCACCGAACGAAGGAGAGCCGCACCGTGGCTGAGATGTTCTACGACGACGACGCCGACCTGTCCCTGATCCAGGGCAAGAACGTGGCGGTGCTCGGCTACGGCAGCCAGGGCCACGCCCACTCGCTGTCGCCTGCGCGACTCCGGCGTCGACGTGCGCATCGGCCTGCCCGAGGGCTCGAAGAGCCGCGCCAAGGCCGAGGCCGAGGGCCTGCGCGTCCTCACCCCGGCCGAGGCGGTCGAGGAGGCCGACGTCATCGTCATCCTCGCGCCCGACCACAAGCAGCGCGAAGCTCTACAAGAACGACGTCGAGCCCAACATCACCGCGGGCGACACGCTGGTCTTCGGCCACGGCTTCAACATCCGCTTCGGCTACATCACCCCGCCCGAGGGCGTCGACGTCTTCATGGTCGCGCCGAAGGGCCCGGGTCACCTCGTGCGTCGCGAGTACGTCGACGGCCGCGGCGTTCCCGTGCTCGTGGCCGTCGAGGCCGATGCCTCGGGCAACGCGTGGCCCCTCGCCCTGTCGTACGCCAAGGGCATCGGCGGTCTGCGTGCCGGGGGCATCAAGACGACGTTCACCGAGGAGACCGAGACCGACCTGTTCGGCGAGCAGGCCGTGCTCTGCGGCGGCGCCGAGCCAGCTGGTGCAGTACGGCTTCGAGGTCCTCACCGAGGCCGGCTACCAGCCGGAGGTCGCCTACTTCGAGTGCCTCCACGAGCTGAAGCTGATCGTCGACCTGATGTACGAGGGCGGCATCGCCAAGCAGCGCTGGTCGGTCTCCGACACCGCGGAGTACGGCGACTACGTCTCCGGCCCGCGCGTCATCACGCCCGAGGTGAAGCAGAACATGGTGGCCGTCCTCGAGGACATCAAGAACGGCTCCTTCGCCCAGCGCTTCATCGACGACCAGGACGCCGGCGGGCCGGAGTTCAAGGAGTTCCGCGAGGAGTCCGAGGCCCACCCGATCGAGGAGCACCGGCCGCGAGCTCCGCAAGCTGATGGCCTGGGTCAAGAGCCACGACTCCGACTACGTCGAGGGCACCTCCGCCCGCTGACCATCGTTGGTTGAGGAGGTTGCGCAGCGACCGTCTCGAAACCAGAGGTCCATCGCTCTGCAGGTTTCGAGACAGGCGCCAGGGCGCCTTCCTCAACCAGCGAAGAGCGGGAAGCAAACGGGCGGCGGCGGCGTTGGGCCGGTCATGCGCATCGAGATCTGGTCCGACGTCGTCTGCCCGTGGTGCTACATCGGCAAGCGCCGCCTCGAGACCGCGCTCGCCGACTTCGAGCACCGCGACGACGTGGAGCTGGTCTGGCGTTCCTTCCAGCTGGACCCGTCCGCGCCGACGACCCGCAGCAGACCGTGGCCGAGCACCTCGGCAGCAAGTACGGCGGGGGAGCCGGCCGGCGGGCAGCAGATGATCGACAGGGTCGAGGCCGTGGCGGCCGAGGAGGGCCTGCTCTTCCGGCTCGGCCAGGCGCAGCGGGTCGGCACCATCGACGCCCACCGGCTGCTGCATGCTGCGGGCGAGCGACGCGGGGGCTGAAGGAGGCCCTGCTGCAGGCCTACTTCGTCGACGCGCGCAACGTCGCCGACCACGCGGTCCTCACCGACATCGCCGCCGTCGTCGGCCTCGATGCCGACTCGGTGGCCGCCGTCCTCGCGGGCGACGACACGCCGACGAGGTCGAGGCGGACATCCGCCAGGCCGCGGCGTACGGCGCTACGGGCGTGCCCTTCTTCGTCATCGACCAGAAGTACGGCATCTCCGGAGCCCAGCCGGCCGAGGTCTTCGGCCAGGCACTCGAGCGCGCCTGGGCCGACGCCCATCCGCAGCTCAGCGTGCTCGCCGGCGGCGAAGCGGAGGCGTGCGGCCCCGACGGTTGTGCCATCTGACCCGAGACCGCGGGCCAAGGTTAGGCAAACCTAAGGCGCGGGCGTAGCATCGTCGCTCGTGTTCGCGAACTTCCTGATCGGCCTGCGTGAGGGCCTCGAGGCGTCCCTGGTCATCAGCATCCTGGTCGCCTACCTCGTGAAGTCCGAGCGCCGGCACCTGCTGAAGTGGATCTGGCTCGGCGTCGCCGCCGCGATCGGCCTCAGCGTGGCGTTCACGCTGTTGCTCGGGTTCCAGTCGCGCCAGCTCGACTTCACGTCGCAGGAGCTGCTCGGCGGCACGATGTCGCTGCTCGCGGCGGCGTTCGTGACCTGGATGGTCTTCTGGATGGCGGGTGCGGCCAAGAGCATCGCCCGCAACCTGCGCGGCCGCATCGACGACGCCGCCGACAGCCCGCTATCGCTCGTGGTCATCGCGTTCCTGGCCGTCGGCCGGGAGGGCATGGAGACGGCCGGCATCCTCTGGACCAACACGCGCAACGCCACCGGCCGGGACATGCCCGAGGGGTTCGAGACGACCTCCGGCCCGCTCGTCGCGGCGATCGGCGGCATCCTCGTCGCCGCTGTGCTCGGCTGGTTCATCTACCGCGGCGCCATCACCATCAACCTGAGCCGGTTCTTCACCTGGACCGGCGCGCTGCTGATCCTGGTGGCGGCCGGCGTGCTGTCGTACGGCGTGCACGACCTGCAGGAGGCCGGCATCCTGCCCGGCATCGGCCGCACGCTCTTCGACATCTCCGGCGTCCTCAACGCCAGCTCGTGGTACGGCTCCCTGCTCGCCGGACTCTTCAACTTCACCCCCAGCCCGACCCTCCTCGAGGCGCTCGTCTGGGTGCTGTACGTCGTGCCCGTGATGGCCCTGTTCCTCTGGGTCATCCACCGACGCTCGTCGGCACCGGAGCCGAGCGCCGAGCCCGTCCCCACCTCCTGACCCGACCGACACCAGAAGGACTCCCGTGAAGCGCACCCTCGTCGCGACGCTGATCGTCGCCCTCCCGATCCTCGCCGCGTGCGGCACCGAGAGCACCAAGCAGCCGTCCGGTGGCGGCGACGGCGCCGACGCCCGCACCCTCGCGGTGGACTCGTCCGCCGACGCCTGCGACCTGTCCGGCACCGAGGCGCCGGCCGGCACACTCACCTTCAACGTCGCCAACTCCGGCAGCGACGTCACGGAGTTCTACCTGCTCGCCGAGGACGGCCTCCAGATCATCGCCGAGGTCGAGAACGTCGGCCCCGACAGCACCAAGCCGCTGACCACCCGGGTGCCCGCCGGCAGCTACATCACCGCGTGCAAGCCCGGCATGAAGGGCGAGGGCATCCGCGCCGACTTCGTCGTCACCGAGTCCGACGACGAGGTCGAGGTCACCGCCGACGACCAGGAGCTCATCGACCAGGCGCAGGCCAACTACTCGGCGTACGTCGAGGACCAGTCCGCCCAGCTGCTCGTGAAGACCGGCGAGTTCGTCGACCTCTACACGTCCGGCGACGACGATGCCGCCCGCACGCTGTACGCCGACGCCCGCACCCACTGGGAGCGCATCGAGACGGTCGCCGAGTCTTTCGGCGACCTCGACCCGAAGATGGACGCCCGCGAGGCCGACCTCGCACCCGGCGAGAAGTGGACCGGCTGGCACCTGATCGAGAAGGACCTGTGGCCCGCCCGCGCCGAGCCGGGCTACCAGGGGCTGTCGCCCAAGGAGCGCACGACGTACGCCGACGACCTGCTGGCCAACACCGAGACGCTCGACGGCCGCATCCAGGAGCTGACCTACACCGTCGACGAGATCGCCAACGGCTCGCGCGGCCTGCTCGAGGAGGTCGCCAGCGGCAAGGTGACGGGCGAGGAGGAGTACTGGTCACGCACCGACCTCTACGACTTCCAGGCCAACGTCGACGGGGCCAAGGTGGGCTTCGAGGGCGTGAAGCCGATCCTGGAGCAGAAGGACGCCGACCTCGCCGACCAGCTGCAGACCCGCTTCGACGAGCTGCAGGTGCTGCTCGACGCCCAGCGCGTGGGTGCGGGCTTCAAGTTCTACGACGAGCTGACCCAGGACGAGATCAAGGCGCTCTCGGACGCGGTCAACGCCCTGTCCGAGCCGCTCTCGCGACTGACCGCAGCCGTGCTGGCCTGAGAGAGTCACTCCATGACCGAGCCCATCCCGCAGGTCTCCCGGCGGCGACTCCTCGGTGGCGGCGTGGCCGTCGCCGGGGTCGCCACCGCGGGTGCGGCGTTCGCGGCCGGTCGGCTGAGTGAGAGCGAGCCGGCCGGTGCGGCCCCACGCGCCACGTCGTACGAGTTCCGGGGCGATCACCAGTCGGGCATCACGACCCCAGCGCAGGACAGGCTGCACTTCGCGGCGTTCGACGTGATCGCCACGGCCGGGCGCGACGACATCGTCGAGCTGCTGAAGGCCTGGACCGCGGCGGCAGAGCGGATGACGCGGGGTGAGCCGGCCGGCGAGATCGGGCCCGTCGAGGGCCCGACCAACCTGCCGCCCGATGACACCGGCGAGGCGATCGGCCTGCCGGCCAGCGGGCTGACGATCACGTTCGGCTTCGGGCCGTCGCTGTTCGTCGACGACGATGGCGAGGACCGGTTCGGCCTCGCCGACCGCAGGCCGGAGGCGCTCGAGGCGCTGCCGCACTTCCCGGCCGACGTGATCGACGCCGGCCGGTCCGGTGGCGACCTGTGCGTCCAGGCCTGCGCCGACGACCCGCAGGTCGCCGTACACGCGATCCGCAACCTGGCGCGCATCGGCTTCGGCACGGTGAGCGTGCGGTGGTCGCAGCTCGGCTTCGGCCGCACGTCGACCACCTCGACGTCGCAGTCGACGCCGCGCAACCTGTTCGGCTTCAAGGACGGCACCGCCAACGTCAAGGCCGAGGAGGACGCCGCCCTCGACGAGCACGTGTGGGTCAGCGACTCCGACGGGCAGGCCTGGCTGGCAGGCGGCTCCTACCTCGTCGCGCGGCGCATCAACATGCGCATCGAGACCTGGGACCGCCAGCCGCTCGGCGACCAGGAGATGTTCGTCGGGCGCAGCAAGGGCGAGGGTGCGCCGCTGTCGGGCGGCAAGGAGTTCAGCGAGCCCGACTTCGAGATGGGCGGGAGCAACGACCTGCCGATCATCCCGCTCGACGCGCACGTGCGGATCGTGCACCCCGACGCCAACGACGGCGCCCGGATGCTGCGCCGCGGCTACAACTTCGTCGACGGGAGCGACGCCCTCGGCGGCCTCGACGCCGGACTCTTCTTCATCGCCTACGTGCGCGACCCGCGCACCCAGTTCATCCCGATGCAGCTGGCGATGGCGCGGCAGGACGCGCTGATGGAGTACCTCAAGTTCACGTCGTCCGCGATCTTCGCCGTACCCCCGGGCGTGCGTTCCGGTGAGTACGTCGGCCAGTCGCTGTTCGCCTGACGGCCGATCGGGGAGGTCACTACCGGCCCGGTGACCGCGTGCGCGACGATGAGCCCATGAGCGAGCACACGCTGGACGAGACCCGTCGACTCGGAGTCGAGACGACCGGCATCGAGATCATCGACGAGGCCGCCCGCACCGCGCGCCCGAACGACCTGTTCTGGCCCTGGTTCGCGGCCAACTGTCAGTGTCTTCGGGCTCAGCTACGCGGCGTTCGTCCTCTACTTCGGCATCTCGTTCTGGCAGGGCGTGCTCGTCAGCGTGGTCGGCATCGTCATCTCGTTCACGCTCTGCGGCATCATCGCGATCGCCGGCAAGCGCGGCTCCGCGCCGACGATGATCCTCAGCCGGGCGGCGTTCGGCGTCACCGGCCAGAAGGTCCCGGGCGTCGTCTCGTGGCTCGTCTCGATCGGCTGGGAGACGTTCCTGGCGATCCTGGCCGTGCTCGCCACGTCCACGATCTTCGACCGGCTCGGCTGGGGCGGCGGCACCGGCACCAAGGTCGTGGCGACGGCCGTCGTCGCGGCCCTCATCGTCAGCGCCAGCGTCGCGGGCTACCACGTCATCATGCGGATGCAGTCGTGGCTGACCTGGATCACCGGGGTCGTCTCGGTCCTCTACATGGCGATGACCCTCGACGACATCGACTGGACCGCCGTGCAGGCGATCCCGTCGGGCTCCAACCAGGCCGTCGTCGGCGCGCTGGTGATGGTGATGACCGGCTTCGGGCTCGGCTGGATCAACATCGCCGCCGACTGGTCGCGCTACCAGTCGCGCGAGGCGTCCAACGCGGCCATCGTCGGCTGGAACACCTTCGGCGGTGCGCTCGCACCCGTGATCCTGGTGGTCTTCGGGCTGGCGCTGGCCGGCTCGTCCCCTGCGGTGCTCGACGGCGTGGCCGCCGACCCGATCGGCACCCTCGCCACGCTGTTGCCCACCTGGGTCCTCGTGCCGTTCCTGCTCGCGGCGATCCTCGCGCTGGTCAGCGGCGCGGTGCTCGGCATCTACTCGTCGCGGCCTCACGCTCCTGTCGCTCGGCGTGCGCCTGGCCCGGCCGCAGGCGGCCTTCGTCGACGGCGTACTCCTGACGATCGGCACGATCTACGTCGTCTTCTTCGCCGACAGCTTCATCGCACCGTTCCAGAGCTTCCTGATCACGCTCGGCGTCCCGCTCGCGGCCTGGGCCGGCGTGATGATCGCCGACATCGCGCTGCGCAAGCGCGACTACGACGACGCCGACCTGTTCGACTCCAGCGGCAGGTACGGCGCGTTCGACTGGGTCTCGATCGGCACCATGGTCGGCGCCTCGATCGTCGGCTGGGGCTACGTCATCAACACGTTCCCCGACGACGCGTCGTGGAACAACTGGCAGGGCTACCTCCTGCAGCTCGGTCTCGGCGGCAAGGACGGCGCCTGGGCGTTCGCCAACCTCGGCGTGCTCTTCGCTCTGATGATCGGCTTCGTCGTGACGTACGCCGCCCGCCGCGGCACGGTCGCGCGCCAGGAGGCCGCCGGTCGTTGAGACCGGCTCCGGTGCGCGGACGGCGCCGGGTAAGGTGTTGCCCGCACAGCGTCGTGCACCTCGACCATCCGTGATCTGTCTTGAGGACCGCTGTGACTGACAAGCCCGTCGTACTCATCGCCGAAGAGCTCAGCCCCGCCACCGTGGACGCGCTCGGCCCCGACTTCGAGATCCGGCACTGCAACGGCGCCGACCGCGCCGAGCTGCTGCCCGCCATCGCCGACGTCGACGCGATCCTGGTGCGCTCCGCCACCAAGGTCGACGCGGAGGCGCTGGCCGCCGCGAAGCGGCTGAAGATCGTCGCCCGCGCCGGTGTGGGCCTCGACAACGTCGACGTGAAGGCGGCCACCCAGAGCGGGGTCATGGTCGTCAACGCGCCGACCTCCAACATCGTCTCCGCCGCCGAGCTCGCCGTCGCGCTGATGCTCGCCGCGGCCCGCCACGTCAGCCCGGCCCACGCCGCGTTGAAGAACGGCGAGTGGAAGCGGTCGAAGTACACCGGCATCGAGCTCTACGAGAAGACCGTCGGCATCGTCGGCCTCGGCCGCATCGGCGTACTCGTCGCCCAGCGGCTCAGCGCCTTCGGGATGAAGGTCATCGCGTACGACCCCTACGTGCAGGCCGGCCGGGCCGCGCAGATGGGTGTCCGCCTCGTCGACCTCGACACCCTGCTGGCCGAGGCCGACTTCATGAGCGTCCACCTGCCGAAGACTCCCGAGACCGTCGGCCTCATCGGCGCCGACGAGCTCGCCAGGGCCAAGCAGCAGCTGGTGCTCGTCAACGCCGCCCGCGGTGGCATCGTCGACGAGGCGGCGCTGTACGACGCCCTCAAGACCGGCCGAGCATCGCCGCCGCCGGCCTCGACGTGTTCGCGAAGGAGCCGTGCACCGACAGCCCGCTCTTCGAGCTCGAGAACGTCGTCGCCACGCCCCACCTCGGCGCGTCCACCGACGAGGCGCAGGAGAAGGCCGGCATCGCCGTCGCCCGCTCCGTCGTGCTCGCGCTGTCGGGTGAGCTCGTCCCCGACGCCGTCAACGTGCAGGGTGGCGTCATCGCCGAGGACGTCCGTCCCGGCATCCCGCTCACCGAGAAGCTCGGCCGGGTCTTCACCGCGCTGGCCGGCGAGGTCGCCCAGCAGGTCGACGTCGAGGTGCGCGGCGAGATCACCGAGTTCGACGTCAAGGTGCTCGAGCTGGCCGCGCTCAAGGGCGTCTTCACCGACGTCGTCGAGGACCAGGTCTCCTACGTCAACGCGCCGCTGCTCGCCGCCGAGCGCGGCACGGCGGTCACGGCTGGTCGCCGACGCCGGAGAGCCCCGACCACCGCAACCTGATCACCATCCGCGGCACCCTCGCCGACGGTTCGCAGGTGTCGGTGAGCGGCACCCTGATCGGCCTCGGCCAGAAGGAGCGGCTGGTCGAGGTCAACGGGTTCGACGTCGACATCGAGCCCACCGACCACCTCGCGTTCTTCAACTACGAGGACCGTCCGGGCATGGTCGGCACCGTCGGCCGCATCCTCGGCGACGCCGGCGTCAACATCGCGGGCATGCAGGTCGCCCGCGACGCCAAGGGCGGCTCTGCCCTGGTCGCCCTGTCGGTCGACTCGGCGATCCCCGCCGACACCCTCGCCGACATCGAGAGCGCCATCGACGCGCAGTCCGTCCGCGCCGTCAACCTGTCCTGACCCGTTGAGCTGGGCCTGGCGGGGCATCGAGTCGCGCCCTGCCGGCGTACGACGCCCGCGTCAGGCCCAACTCAACCCTCTGCCGGGCCCAACTCGACGAGTCACGATCACGCCACCATCACCCGGCCCCGGCGCGAGCCCGGCTCGCTGCCGGCGTCGGAGAGGACGACGTCCCACGCGACCGCCAGTCGCCGGGCGGCCTCCTCGAGCTCGTCGACGGGACGGGTCCAGGGGATCCGGACGAACCGGTCGAGGCCGCCCTCGGCGGCGAACACCGGGCCGGGCGCGACGATCACACCGTGTCGCTCCGCCTCGACGGCGAGGTCGGTGCCGACAGCTCGCGGCAGGTGGCACCACAGGGCCAGGCCGCCGCTCGGCACGATGAACGACCACGACGGCAGCTCGCGGCGTACGGCGTCGACGAGGGCGTCGCGCTGGGCACGCAGGGTCACCACGTGGTCGGTGACGATCGTCGCGCGGTCGGCCAGCAGTCGGCTGAGCACCAGCTGCTCGAGGACGGGCGAGCCCAGGTCGAGGCCGAGGCGGGCGGTGATGAGCCGCTCCACGTGCTCGTGCGGGGCGCGCAGCCAGCCCAGCCGCAGGCCGCCCCAGTAGGTCTTGCTGGCGCTGCCGATGGTGATCGCGCCGGGCGAGTGGTGCGGCGAACGGGAGCGGCATCTCCTGCCCCTCCAGCGCCAGCGCCTGGTGCGCCTCGTCGACCACGGCCGTGGTGCGCGTGCCGGCGAGGTGCCGGGCCAGGGTGGCCCGCTGGTCGTCGGTCATCAGGTGGCCGGTGGGGTTCTGGAAGTCGGGGATCAGGTAGGCCAGCCGCGGCGCCGACTGCCGCAGCACCGCGCCCGTCGCGTCGAGGTCCCAGCCGTCGGGGTCGACCGGCGACGGGACGACGCGGGCGCCACTGTGCCGGATCGCCGCGACCGCGTTCGGGTAGCACGGTGACTCCACCAGCGCCCGGTCGCCCGGCCCCGTGAACGCCTGCGCCACGATCGACGCGGCCGCGAGCGCGCCGGGTGTCACGAGGATCTGGTCGGGGTCGGTCGGCAGCCCGCGCTCGTCGTACGTCGCGGCGATCGCCTGCTGGAGCTCGGGCACCCCGGCCACGAAGTAGCCCGGTCCCGAGAGGTACGCCGGCAGCTCGGCCGCCGCGGCGGCGTACGCCGTGCCGACCCCCGCCGGGGCGGAGGTGGCCGCACAGCTGAGGTCGATCGCGTCGGCGTCGCCGGGCCGAGGCATCAGGGCGGTGTCGAGGGCACGGGTGCGACCGCTCGGGACGCGCGTGAACGTGCCGGCGCCGACCCGGGCCTCGGCGTATCCGATCTCGCGCAGCGCGGCGTACGCCCGGGTCACGGTGGTGCGGGAGACCGACAGCGTGGCGGTCAGCTCGCGCTCGCTCGGCAGCTGGGTGCCGAGTCCGATGCGTCCGTCGCCGATGAGGAGCCGGAGCGCCTCGGCGAGGCCGGCGTAGGCGGGAGAGCGGTCGAAGTCGCCCACGAGAGTGGCGACGCGCTGGGCACTGATCGAGGCCGGCATGCAGGCCACTCTCTCACGATTGGCTATTCATTCCAAGGCCAATCGCGCTCAGACTGTGACGGTGACCCGTCACGCCCCTCGCCCACCTGACCCCCCTCGAGCAGCTCCGCGCCCCGCGGCTCCCGCGCCGGTTGGTGCAGCTGACCATCGGCCTGCTCCTGTACGGCGCCTCCATGGGCATGATGATCGAGGCCACGCTCGGCCTCGACCCGTGGGACGTCCTGCACGCCGGGCTGGCGGAGCAGACCGGCTGGAGCTTCGGCACCATCGTGATCGTCGTCGGCTTCGGGGTGCTGCTGCTCTGGATCCCGCTGCGCCAGATGCCCGGACTCGGCACCGTCGCCAACGCGGTCGTCATCGGGGTGGCCACCGACGCGGCGCTGGCGATGATCACGCCGCCCGACGCCCTGGCCGCGCGGCTGGCGATGCTGCTCGGCGGCGTGGTCCTCAACGGGCTGGCCGGGGCGCTCTACATCGGCTCGCAGCTGGGTCCCGGACCACGCGACGGGCTGATGACCGGCCTGGTGCGGCGTACCGGGCTCTCGGTCCGGCTGGTCCGCACCTCGCTCGAGGTGATCGTGCTCGCTGTCGGCTGGTTGCTCGGCGGAGCCGTCGGTCTGGGCACCGTCGTCTACGCGCTGGCCATCGGTCCGCTCGTCCACACGATGCTCCCGTGGTTCACGGTCGACCTGGGTCCGGCGTACGCCGTCGAGCCGGTGCTCGACCCCGACGTCGACCGGCCGATCGCCAGCTGATCCCTCGCTGCCCGGCGGGTCTCGATACACCTCGCTCGTTCCTCGCTCGGCACTCGACCACCGAGACCACCGAGACCACCGAGACCACCGAGACCACCGAGACCACCGAGACCACCGAGACCACCGAGGAGGATTCGTTGGTCGAGTAGGGCCGCCAGGCCCGTATCGAGACTCGGCCCGAACCGAGCTCAGCGACGTGTGGCGATGACCGCCGAGGCGTCGGAGGCGATCATCACCTCGACGGCGGTGAAGCGCTCGTCGGTCAGCCACTCCTCGCGCAGGGTGTCGACCCGGCCACGATGGATCGGGGGCCAGACCTCGCACGGCGTGAAGTCGTCGAGCACGACGAGGCCTCCCGGCTCGACCAGGTCGGCCACGGCGTCGACCCGCACGCTGTCGGGCTCGCCGGAGTCGAGGAAGAGCAGCGAGAACGGACCCTGGTCGGTCAGCGTCGACCAGTCGGCGGCCAGCACGTCGACCGACGCGTCGTCCTCGAAGATCTCGGCCGCGGCGGTGGCCAGCTTGGGGTTCAGCTCCGCGGTCACGATGCGTACGTCGTCGCGCACTCCCGAGCGC